>DASVND010000035.1:0-239117 GCA_036384035.1 Sphingobium sp.
CGCCGCCTCCCCCGCCTCCGCCGCCTCCGCCGCCGGCTGTGGAGTGCACGCCTGGACCGTACATCGTGTTCTTCGAATGGGACAAGTCGGACATCACGCCCGACGCTGGCACCATCCTGGACAACGCGATCTCGGCCTACAGCAACTGCGGCAATGCGCAGGTCATGCTGGCCGGTCACGCGGACAAGTCCGGTTCGGCTTCGTACAACGTTGGTCTTTCCCAGCGCCGTGCGGACTCGGTCAAGGCTTACCTGTCGTCGAAGGGCATCCCCGACGGCGTCATCTCGACCGAAGCATTCGGCGAGAGCAAGCCCCGCGTCGAGACCGCCGATGGCGTTCGCGAACTGCAGAACCGTCGCGTGGAAATCACCTACGGTCCGGGTTCGGGTCAGTAATCAGCTTCGATCCCCCGGGATCGGAACGAGAATTTGGGGCTGGTCGCAAGACCGGCCCCTTTTTCTTTGCGGCGAAGAATGGGAGCGGTGTTTTATCCGGGTTACGGTTTTGAACGCTGCCGGTCTCAGGGGGACCATTCTTGGCCTCCAAAGGCCGCCTTGCGCTCTCTCGGTAGCGGACATCCAAGCCTTGTGCTTAATTGGTCCAATGGATCAACGGACAAACTTTATTACAACGTTAGCGATCCCGTTGGTGGCACTATTATCCAGCAGTTGCAGTTCGGCTATTTCTGATCCGGTGAAATTGCGCGCGGTCAAAAGTGAGGCTCGATCACTGATGGCGCACTATCCAACCACGCCGCCTGACAAGTGGACCAATGTTTCCATGAGCAACTGGCCCCCGGCAATAGCCAGCCTCAAACCGCACTCTGTTACAGTTTTCCCCTGGGGGCTCGACATCTTGGTGAGGCCATATCTCGACGGAGGCTGGGGCTATCAAATCTTGCGCGATGGGCGCAGCCTGCCAATGCCGGCGAATTGCTATTCCGAGCTTTATCAGGGCGTATTTTGGCATGGCCCTTGCTGACTACGTATTGAGCTGACACGGCGACCACTTGTTGCCGTTCGAGGTCGCTCATCATCACGCCGGAAGCGGACATTTGCGCGCGGCATTGTATGTGTAATTCATGACCAGTCAGATCCCCTCCCGTTTCGCGCCAACTGAACTATCGATGATGGATGCCGCAGAGGTCGCGCACCTATATGGCCGGTGCGCTGATTACTTTCTTTTGCAAGATGGCGTGGTTCCCAGTCTCGTCGATGCTCAGGAGCTCTTCACCGAAGTGCCATCCGAGAAGGATGCTCGCGATCAAGCGGTCTTGGGTTGGCACGACGATGATGGTCTCTACGCTGTCGCCGCGATCCTCCGTGATTATCCGCAAGATGGCACATGGTATCTCGGTTTTGTAATCGTCGATGTTGCCCAGCGAGGTCGAGGGGTTGGCAAGTCAATCTATGCGGCGATCGAAAATTGGGCTGTTGTCAGGGGAGCGGCAGAAATCCGATTGGCCGTCTTGGAAGCGAACGAGGCAGGAGGCCGGTTTTGGCGATCGCTCGGCTTTAGGGAAATTCGGCGCGTGGGTCCGAACACGTTCAAGGAGAGGAGCCATCGCCGGATCGAGTTAAGCCGCCGCGTGCAAGGCGCTTCCGTCACCGAAGCCAGCCAATAGCTGCTATCCGCCATCCCCCCTTCTTGTCATGCATGGCTAAATCCCCTGCATCCATTGGCTCAACTACAAAGAATATTGGGTGCGAACCGCATAGGTCAACATCCTGCAAGCTATTTTGCTATTGATAGGCGTTCTCATTCTTAGTACCGGGTCCTCGACTTTTGACAGACGGGGGAAAAGACATGGTGCGCTTGAAGACGTTGAGCCTGGCTGGTGCCGCGATGATTGCGATCTGGGGCCCGGCCGCTTTCGCAAATGACGCAGCCGACGCCGCCACGGCCGAGAGCGAGGGCGATGACACCATTGTCGTCACCGCCGCCAATGCCGGTACGAAGACGGAAACGCCGCTTATTGAACTGCCCCAGCCGATCAAGGTGATCACGTCGGAGCAATATCTGTCGCAGGGCGCGATCAGCATCAGCGACACGGTCAAATATGCGGCGGGCGTGCTCGCCAATCCCTATGGTCGCGACACGCGCGTCGACGGATTCAATGTGCGCGGCCTTGACGCGCTGCAGTTCCGCGACGGCATGCGCGATATCTTCTCCTATTACGCCAGCATCACTTCCGACCCTTACAACTTCTCCCGCGTGGAGATTGTGCGCGGGCCGGCATCGGTGCTGTTCGGGCAGGGATCGATCGGCGGTCTGGTCAACCTGGTGACCAAGACGCCGGACTTCGAGACGCGCGGCGAACTCAACCTGGTCTATGGCAGCTATGACCGCAAGGAAGCGTTGGGCGACGTCAACCTTGCGCTGGCGGACAATCTGGCGGTCCGCTTCGTCGGCCGGGTGCGTGATGCCGACACCTATGTCGATCACGTTCCAGACGATCGCGTGATGTTCGCGCCGTCGATCCGCTGGCAGCCGACGCCGGACACCGACATTGTGCTGACCGGCCTCTACCAGGAGGACGACACGGGATCGACGTCCCAGTTCCTGCCGATCGTCGGCACGTTCCGGCCTAACCTCGCCAATCCGGGCGCGACGCTTGACCGCTACACCTTCGTTGGCAAGGCGGGGTGGGACCGATATGATGGCCGTTCCATCCAGGGTGGCGGCTCCATCACCCATAAATTTTCGGATAGCATCCGGCTAAGCCTCAAGGCGCGCTATATCGACAGCGACCTTGAATATAATACCCATTATGCCGACAGCTACACCAACCCTACCGATCCTTTCCTGGTCTATGCCGATCAGGGCATCTATGGCCGCACCATCGGCCTGACCGCCGACGCCAGCGACGCGCGGATGAACGTCTTTTCGACCGACAACAACCTCCAGTTCACCTTCAACACCGGCGCCAATATCGAGCACAAACTGCTCGTCGGCCTCGACTATAGCTGGAACAAGGTTGGCAAGCGCTATGCTGGTGGCAGCGAAATCGTGGACCTGTATGACATCGATTATGATGCGCTGCTGACCTATGATCCTACCGGCCCCTTTGCCTATGACTCCCAGAAGCAGCTCGGCATCTATGTCCAGGACCAGATCCGCTTTTACGACCGGGTCTCCGTGGTGCTGGGCGCCCGCCGCGACCGGGTGACATCGTCGGCGGGGAATACCGACCACGCCACCACGTTCCGCGCGGGCATTATCGGCGAAATCGGCGCGGGCATTTCCCCCTTCTTCAGCTACACCGAGAGCTTCCTGCCGATCGCAGGGTCCATCGATAATGGCGATGGCACGTTCGGCGATCCCTATAAGCCCCAGAGCGGTACGCAGTTCGAGGCAGGCGTGAAGTGGCAGCCGGAGCCCAATACCCTGGTTACCGTCACTGCCTTCCACATCAAGGAGCAGAACCGCGTCCTCTATCTGGCCAGCGGCGGCACGGCGCAATCGGGCGAACTGACGACCAAGGGCATCGAGTTCGAGGCAAGCCACACCCTGCCCGGCGATTTCGAGTTGCTGGTCAATTACGGCTATAGCAAGCTGCGTTCCGAAACGAACACCAGCCTGGATTATATGCCGCGTCACACCGCATCGGCCTGGTCCACCAAGAGCTTTGGCGTCACGGACGGCGCGCGGCTGCGCCTGGGCGCGGGCGTCGTCTATAACGGCAAGAGCGTATCGACCGGCCCCCTCGATCCCTATGGCCTCAATCCCGCCATCCCCGCGGGCGAGCTCTATTCCATCGTCACGCCGTCCCGGACCACGGTCGATGCCCTGGCGGAGATCACATGGGACAATTGGCGCTTCTCGCTTAACGCGACGAATTTGCTCAACAAGAAGTTCTTCGCCTCCTGCCTGGCGCGGGGCGACTGCTTCATGGGCGCGCCGCGCAATGTGATGGGGACGATCGGCTATCGCTTCTGACGGGAAGCCAGGGAGGGGCGGATCGTCCTTCCCCGCACCCGCACCCAGTGATGCGAAAAAAAGGTGACAGGACGATGCTCCTTCGCAACAAAGGCGCATGTTCGGCGTTCGCCGTTAACCTTCTTCCCCGCACCCAGGAGACCCGCAATGAAAGCCCGGACTAAAGCGACCCTTGCCCTGCCAACGATGTTGCCGATGATGACCGCCGCCATGCTGATGCTGGCCGCCTGCTCGTCGGACAATAGCGGCGCCGAGACCGCTTCGTCCGCCGTGCCGTCGAGCCCGGCCGGCCCGATGGCGAAGGCCGTGCTGATGGCCGCGGACGGATCGCAGAAGGGTACGGCGCAAGTCGTCGAGACCGCCGAGGGCCTGACGGTCACCGTCAATGTTACGGGCCTGCCCGCCGGAACCCATGCCGCACATGTGCACACGACCGGCGCGTGCACAGCGCCGGACTTCGCCAGCGCGGGCGGGCATTGGAACCCGACCAAGCATCAGCATGGCAAGGACAATCCGCAGGGCATGCACATGGGCGACATGCCCAACATCCTGCTGGGCGCAGATGGCAACGGCACACTGGAATATACCATCCCTGGCGCGAAGCTGACGAGCGGCGACATGCCCCTGCTCGATGCCGATGGCGCAGCGGTCGTGATCCACGCGGCGGCGGACGACATGAAGACCGATCCCACCGGCAATGCGGGCGGGCGTCTGGCCTGCGGCGTGCTGACGGCGGCCTAAGTCAGCGGCGTTCGTGACTGGGGAAGAACGGCGGGCGCCGCGGGTGCTGTTCGTGTGCCTGGGTAATATCTGCCGTTCTCCCATGGCGGAAGGGGCGATGCGCCATCGCGCGGCGGAACGCGGGATCGCCGTGGAGATCGATTCCGCGGGAACGGGCGACTGGCATGTCGGCCATCCCCCGGACAGGCGCGCGCAGGCGACCGCGGCCAGGCATGGCGTCGATATCGGCGGGCTGCGCGGCCGGCAGGTCGACCCGGACGATTTCCAGCTGTTCACCCATATCGTGGCAATGGACGTGGAGAATTTCCGGGATCTGGAGCAGCTGCGTCCGCGCGGCGGGAAGGCGCAATTGCTGCTGATGCTCGACCATCTGGCGGGGCGCGAGGGCGAGGGTGTGACCGACCCCTATTATGGCGGCGATGAGGGTTTCGCCACGGTATGGCGGGACATAATCGGGGCCTGTGACGGCCTGCTCGACCGGATCGCGCGTGATCAGCGCGCTGTCAGCGGGTAGCGTTCGACCAGATGATAGACCGGCCCCTCGCGGCCGAGAGCGCTTTCATAGAGGCCGAATTCGGTGACGGGAAAAGGTGGGCTGGAAAGGCCCGCATTCGACGCGAGGAAGTGGTGCAGGGGGCCGCTCGCCCGGTTGAGGCGCGCGATCGTGATGTGCGGAAGATAGGCACGATGCTCGGATGCGCAGCCGGCCATGATGCAGGCGCGGTCGATGCGGGCATGAAGCGCCGATACCGCATCATGCGGGGTCACGCCGGCCCACAGCGTGTCGATCCGTCCCCGGCGGTCAAATGTGCCGACGCTGGACAAAGCGAGGGAAAAACCCGGAACAGCCACGCGGGCAAGCATCGCGGCGATGTCGTCCGCCTGATGCCGGTCCACCTCGCCGATAAAGCGCAGGGTGCAGTGGATCTGCTCGTCGCTCTGCCAGCGTGCGCCCTCCACCCCCTGCATCAGGCCGAGCAGGACATCGCGGATCGGAACCGGCGGGCGCAGGGCGACGAACAAGCGGTGCATGGGGGGATGGTAAAGCCTGTTCGGGATGGGGTGAAGCATTCTCGATCGTCGTCATCCCGGATTTAGTCCGGGACCCCGTTTCTGTGGCGCCGGGGAAGAGGTAGCGTGACCCCGGATCATGTCCGGGGCGACGAGATGGCACAGATGTGCATCGCAGTGGCGTGATGACGCATGCCGCGTGCGGCAATCGCGCGCCACAAACCCGGTTTTCCTTGAAACCTGTCCGGATTCAGCCGATATTAAGGGGTGAACCGGCATATCGCCGGACATTAGAAGCCTCTTTTGGAGAAGATTTCTCATGGCTAACTGGTCTGATCCCCGCACGACTCCGTCGGGCCTTGGCGGCGTTGCCGCGGGCGCGCAGGATGTCGCGTTCGATGCAGGGCTGCGGTCCTACATGCTGTCGGTCTACAACTATATGGCGAGCGGCGTGCTGCTGACCGGCCTGGTCGCGATGCTGTTCGCGCGCGGCGGGGCCGACTCGATGGCGGCGCAGGTGCTGATCCATGGCGGCATCCTGCGCTATGTTGTGATGTTCGCCCCGCTGATCTTCGTGATGGTGCTGAGCTTCGGCATCAACCGGCTGTCCACGGCGCAGGCGCAGGGGCTGTTCTGGGCCTATGCGGTGACGATGGGCCTGAGCCTCTCGTCCGTGTTCCTGATGTATACCGGCACATCGATCGCGCAGACCTTCTTCGCGACGGCGGCGGCGTTCGCTGGCCTCAGCCTCTTTGGCTACACCACCAAGAAGGACCTGTCGGCGTTCGGCACTTTCCTGATCATGGGCGTGGTCGGCCTGTTCGTGGCGATGATCATCAACATCTTCCTGAAGTCCACGGTGATGGACCTGGCGATCAGCGCCATCGGCGTGCTGCTGTTCGCGGGGCTGACCGCCTATGACACGCAGAAGATCAAGAGCATGTACGCCTATGTCGCGGGTACGGACATGATGGGCAAGACCGTGGTGATGGGGGCGCTGAACCTCTACCTCGACTTCATCAACATGTTCCTGTTCCTGCTGCGCTTCATGGGCAACAGCCGGAACTGATCTGCGATTTGACTGGATGTGAGAAGGCCCGGTGGAGCGATCCGCCGGGCCTTTTTGTTTGGGTTGCGGAACCTCCGTCCGCTCGGGCTGAGCTTGTAGAAATCCTGCACTATTTGGAGAGAAGGACAGCCCTTCGACAGGCTCAGGGCGAACGGAGGTTAGGTGTTTCTTACACCCGCTTCCCCGCGCGGCCCGCAAGTTCCACCACATATTGCCAGGCGACGCGGCCGGAGCGGCTGCCGCGCTGGGTGGCCCACTGGATCGCCTCCAGCGGCTCGAACGTCAGGCCGAGATGCGCCGCGTAGCCGCGCACGATCTCCACATAGGCGTCCTGATCGATATTGTGGAATCCAAGGCTGAGGCCGAAGCGGTCGGCCAGCGCGAGCTTGTCGTCGACCACGTCCCGCTTGTTGATCGGGTCGTCCTGCTCGGCCATCTGGCGCGACACGATGTGGCGGCGGTTCGACGTCACATAGAGGCGGACATTGGCCGGACGCGCCGTGGCTCCGCCCTGAAGCAGGGAGCGCAGGGCGCGCGCATCGCCCGCACCCTCGTCAAATCCCAGGTCGTCGATGAACAGGATGAACGGGCGCTTCGTTCCGCGTAGGAGTGCGAAGAGCGCCGGGAGCGTGTGCAGCGCGTCGCCCGCGCACTGCAGGAGCGCGATATCGGCGCCATCGTCTTGCAAATTGCCGATGACGGAGGCGACGGTCGCCGACTTGCCCGTGCCGCGCGCGCCCCAGAGCAGCACATCGTGCGCGGCATGGCCGGCGGCGTGGCGGCGGCTGTTTTCCAGCATCGCCTGCTTCTGCGCATCGATGCCCGATAGGAGGGCGAAATCCACCGGGGCGAAGCCGTCCACCGCCGCGATGGTTGTGCCGTCCCAGACATAGGCGGGGAAGGCCGAGAGGTCGGCCTGCTGCGGGTGCGGCGGCGCAAGGCGCTCCAGCGCTTCAGCGATGCGGACCAGGAGGGCGTCAGTCATGGCCCGCCTCTATCGCCCCCATTACGGCTGCGATAGTCGGAAATGCGTTGGGCGAGCGTCATCCAACTGACTTTTTGCGCTATTATGCCCGGGAAAGCACAGATATATGCGGGGCCGTGATCATTCCCAATTCCGGATTAGCAACGAAGACGAGCCTCTATGACACGGCGGCGCTGCGCGAGGCGGCGTTGCTGATCCGGGCGGGAGAGCCGGTCGCCGTGCCGACCGAGACGGTCTATGGCCTGGCGGGCGATGCGACGGACGGGCAGGCGGTGGCCGCCATCTATGCCGCCAAGGGACGTCCGAGTTTCAACCCGCTGATCGTCCATGTCGCCGACCGGGAGATGGCGGAGCGGATCGCGCTATTCTCTCCCGTGGCGCGGGCGCTGGCCGATGCTTTCTGGCCCGGGCCGCTGACACTGGTGGTGCCGGTTCGCGAAGGATCGGGCATTGCGCCTGCGGTGACGGCGGGGCTGACCACCGTGGCGCTGCGGATGCCCGCGCATCCGGCGATGCAGGGGCTGATCCGGGAAAGCGGAAAGCCGCTGGCCGCGCCGTCGGCCAACCGCAGTGGCGGCGTGAGCCCGACGCGGGCGGAGCATGTGCTGGCCAGCCTGGGTGGGCGCATCCGCATGATCCTGGACGCCGGACCGACCAGCGAGGGCCTGGAATCGACCATTGCCGCGCCGGAGGATGACCATGTCCGGCTGTTGCGGCCGGGGCCGGTCACTGCGGCGATGATCGCCGATGCGGCGGATGTGCCGGTGCGCGATGCGCAGGGCGGAAAGATTGAAGCGCCCGGGCAACTGGAAAGCCATTATGCGCCGGGCAAGCCGCTCCGCCTCAACGCCATGCGGGCGGAGCGGGACGAATATCTGATCGGCTTCGGTCTGATGCCCTGCACCTTCAACATCAGCCAGGAGGCCGACCTGCGCGAGGCGGCGAAGAACCTGTTCGCGGCGCTGCATCTGGCCGATGCCAGCGCTAGCGCCGCCATCGCGATCGCGCCGATCCCAGAGGAAGGCATCGGCGTGGCGATCAACGACCGGCTGCGGCGGGCGGCGGCGTAGGGGGAAGCGTCCTACCGTCATCCCAGCGAAAGCTGGGATCTCAGGCCCAGTGGCGCGCCGCCTCCTGAGATGCCAGCCTGCTCTGGCATGACGGCTTTTGGTCGCCCGCAGCCTTTAATCGCAGTCGCGACGACCTGCATCCCGGCACGCCTTGCGCCGTTCCTTCGCGTCGCGTTTTTCCTGTTTGCGCATGTCGCGGCCACGGTTTCGGTCGGCTTCGTCCTGGCTGGTGGTGGTCCAGTCGACGGCCTGGGAGCCGGCCTTGACCGGAAGGGTCACGATATTGGCGGCCGTGCGGGCGACGCATCCTTGAGCAAGGATCGCCATCGGCAGAATCCAGATCATCCGTTTTATCATCGTCTCGCCGCTCCCATGCGATTGCGCTGGCCACTCATGCCACCGATCGGATGAACCGTGGCATAAGGGGTGCGAGGAACCAGACCGGACGAGCCGATCAGGCGACGATCCGCGCCGCGAACTTCTTCTGCAGCTTCTGCAGCTTGGGCGGGATCACCGCCATGCAGTAGGGATTGCGGTCGCCGACCCGCTCCCAATATTTCTGATGATAGTCCTCGGCCGGATACCAGGGGGCCATTGGCTCGATCGTGGTGACGATCGGGCTGGACTGGTCCGCCTGCGCGCGGGCGATCGCCGCTTTCGCATCGGCTTCCTGGACGGGGTCGTGCGGGAAGATGGCGGAGCGGTACTGGGTGCCGACATCATTGCCCTGCCGGTTCAGCGTCGTCGGGTCGTGCGTTGCGAAATGGATGTCGAGCAGGTCGCCATAGCTCAGGACTTCCGGATCATAGGTGATGCGGATCGCCTCGGCATGGCCGGTGCGGCCGGTGCAGACCTCCTCATAGGTCGGGTCGGCGTTCGTTCCGCCGATATAGCCGCTCTCGACCGACTGGACGCCCTTGAGGTTCTGATACACGGCCTCCGTGCACCAGAAGCATCCGCCTGCGATTGTCGCGACTTCCTGCGCCATGTCTATGTTCCTTGGTGAGTGTTGGCACCAAGATAGGGTGCGGATGGCGGCGGTTCCAGATGCGTTGCCATTCCCCTGCCGTCATCCCTGCCTGCGCAGGGACGGTGAAAGATCAGGTTACGCCCTCAGCCTTTGCCCGCTCTTCCGCCACCAGTTCCTTGCGGGAGAGCTTTCCGACCAGTGTCTTGGGCAGGTTCAGGCGTATCTCTACGGCGCAGACGCGCTCATGCTTGCCCAGTTGCGGGTTGAGCCAATCCTTCAGCGCTTCGCCGGTCTCGCTCGCGCCATCCTGAAGGGTTACGAACGCCTTCGGGCATTCGCCGCGATAGGCGTCGGGAATGCCGATCACCAGCGCTTCCTTGACCGCCGGGTGGTGGTAGAGCACGGCCTCGACCTGGCTGGGGAACACCTTGAAACCGCCGACGGCGATCATGTCCTTCAGGCGGTCGACGATCTTCACATAGCCGTCCTCGTCGATCAGGCCGACATCGCCGGTGCGCAGCCAGCCGTCGACGAATACCTCGGCGTCCGCATCGGGTTGTTGCCAATAGCCTTTCATGACCTGCGGACCGGAGAACAGCAGTTCGCCGGGTTCGCCCGTCCGGGCCGGGCGGGTCGGGTCCTCACGGTCCACGACCTTGACCAGCGTCGCGGCGACCGGCTGGCCGACGGTGCCAGGCTTGTTCAGCCCCTCATAGGGGTTGGAGCAGACGACCGGGCTGGTTTCGGTGAGGCCGTAGCCCTCAACCAGCTTCGCGCCTGTCGTCGCCTCGAATTTCCGTTTCACCTCCAGCGGCAGTGGCGCGCCGCCGGAACTGCAGACGCGCAGCGATGACAGGTCGACATTGGCGATGGCGGGATGATCCAGCAGCGCCTGATAGAGGGTCGGGACCCCGGCGATCGATGTCGCCTTGGTGCGATGGATCGCCTGCAGCACCTGCGTCGCGTCGAAGCGCGGCAGCATGACGATCTCGCCGCCGTTCAGCATCGTGCGGTTGAGGATGCAGGTGTTGGCGAAGACGTGGAAGAAGGGCAGCACGCCGATGACGCGATCTTCCTCGCCCGCATGCGGGTCCATCATCTCGACCTGCCGCGCGTTGGCGGTCAGGTTCTGGTGCGTCAGCATCGCGCCCTTGGGACGGCCGGTGGTGCCGCCGGTATATTGCAGCAGGGCGACGTCATTTTCCGGATCAATGGCCGGGGTGGCGCAATCGCCCCTGTTGGCGATCAGCTTCGAAAAGGCGATGATGCGCGGATCGTGCGGGGTTTCGGCTGTCTCGGCGCGCTTGAGCCAGCGGTAGAGCAGCGATTTCGTCTTGGGCAGGACCCCGGCGATCGACCCGACGACCAGCTTTTCCAGGCTGGAGTCGTTCAGCACCTCCAGCGCAGTGGGGAGCAGCGCCTTGGCCGACAGGGTGAAGAGGATCTTCGTGCCGCTGTCCTCGACCTGATGCTCAAGCTCCGCGGCGGTGTAGAGGGGCGAGAAGTTGACGACCGTGGCCCCGGCCAGCATCGCGCCATAATAAGCGGCGACATAATGCGGCACGTTGGGCAAGAACAGGCCGACGCGGTCGCCCTTGGCGACGCCCATCGCCTGCAGCCCGCAGGCGACCTTGCGCACGCCGCCGACGATCTCCGCATAGCTGTAATGGCGGCCCAGGAAATCTATGGCGCGGGCGTCGGGATGCGCCTTGGCGCTGTTGAGGAGCATGTCCGTCAGCGACAGCGGCGGGAAGGTTTGATCCCACGCAACCGGATGGTTGTAATGCTCTTTCCAGATTATCGTTTCGCTCTCCACATCGGCGAATGTATGCGGGGAATTGGCTTCCCGCAATCCGTCCGGAGCGGCGATCTGGCAGGTTTCCGCGCGCGTCAATTAATAAGGGGCGATGCCGTAACGGCAGCGGCTCCGGGAATGCGCGAAATTTTTTTCTTAAGCAGCCAGAATTGGCGTAAAAGTGGGACAATCCGGGCCTTGATCAAGACCTCCGTTCGCTTCGAGCGTAGTCGAGAAGCGTGTGCGCCTGTTTCTCGACTACGCTCGAAACGAACGGAAGTTGGTTCAGTTTGGGCAGAGCTGACCTATCAGCCGACATGCCCTTCATTGTTGCTGAAGGGGTCGAGAATCGTCGCGACGTCGGAGATGGCCTGGGCTTCGGCATGCATGGCTTCCTCGGCGCGGCGGATCGTGTCCTGGCGCTCGCGGCGCAGTTCCTCGATCAGGGCGGCGCGGTCGCCGTCCAGACGCTCGTCGGTCGGGGCTTCGATACCGGCCTTTTTCGCTGCCTTGGAGACCAGCGCGTCCAATTCCCGCTGCGAACAAAGGCCGAGCGTCACCGGGTCTTTCGGGACGATATTGGCGATGTTCCAGTGGCTGCGGTCGCGCAGCGCCTGAATGGTGGTGCGGGTGGTGCCGATCAGCTTGCTGATCGCGCCGTCCGAAATCTCCGGATGGTTGCGTAGGATCCAGGCGATGCCGTCTGGCTTGTCCTGACGCTTGGATACCGGCGTGTAGCGCGGGCCCTTGGTGCGGCGGACCGGCTCCGGCCCCTTGCTGATCTTCAGGCGATAGTCCGGATTCGCCTCGCCCCTGTGGATTTCTTCCTGGGTCAGCTCATGCGCGCGGACGGGGTCACGGCCGGTATATTTGGTCGCGGCGGTATCGTCGGCGATCGCCTGCACCTCAAGGATGTGAAGACCGCAGAATTCCGCGATCTGGTCGAAGCTGAGGGCGGTGTTGTCGACGAGCCAGCTTGCGGTGGCGTGGGGCATAAGCGGCTGGGACACGGAAAGCCTCTCCTGAACGTAAAACGATAAGGGCCGCCCCTCACGGAGCGGCCTCTGCATAGGCGGATGGTAGTGCATTGGCGCAGGAACGGCAAGAAAAAGCGTGTGAGAGGGGGCGGGTAGGCGGAGATGGCTCCCCTCCCTGGAAGGGAGGGGCGATCAGGACCGGAGAATGACTACGCCGCCAGCGGCAGGGCGTCCGGGCTGAACGGATAGAGCCCCTCAAGGAATTGCTGAGCGCTCGCGGCCCAGGTGAAGCCGCCGCCATAGTCCGCGCACCGGCTCCGGTCACAGGTCAGCGCCTGGGCGATCGCCTCCTCCAGCGTATCGGCCAGGGCGCCGGTGTCCGGGGTCACGATGTCGACCGGGCCAGTGACCGGATAGGCGGCGACCGGCGTGCCGCAGGCCAGCGCCTCTATCATCACCAGGCCGAATGTGTCGGTACGGCTGGGGAAGACGAACACGTCCGCGCCCGCATAGGCCCCGGCGAGGGCGCGACCGGAGAGAGGGCCCAGGAAATGCGCGTGCGGGTAGGCGCGCTCCAGCGCCGCGCGGGCCGGGCCGTCGCCGACGATGACCTTCGACCCCGGATGGCCGCAGGACAGGAACGCCTCGATATTCTTTTCCACGGCGACCCGGCCGACATAGAGCTGAATGGGGCCGGGAAGGTGGGCGAACAGCTCTGGCGGCGGGGCGTCGGGGGAGAAGTTCGCCAGGTCAACGCCGCGACCCCACGGCCGCACCTGCGCGATGCCATGCGCGCGCAGCTGTTCGCGAACCGAGCGGGTGGAAACCAGCACCGCCTGCGCCGGCCCGTGGAACCAGCGGATATAGGGCCAGATCCACGCGGCCGGAATGCCGGTACGTTGGGCGACATAGTCCGGAAAATGGGTGTGGTAGGCCGTGGTGAAGGGGATGCCGGTGCGCAGGCACCAGCGCCGCGCGGCAAGGCAGAGCGGCCCCTCAGTCGCCAGATGGATGGCGTCCGGCAGGAAGGCGTCGATCTCCCGCCCGATCGTGCGCGCGCGGGCCACCGCCAGCCGGATCTCCGGATAGGTGGGGCAGGGCAGCGACCCATATTGATCGGGCGAGAGGATGCGGACGGCATGGCCCGCGCCTTCCAGCTCCGCGCGGACCGAGCGCAGGGTGCGGACAACGCCGTTCACCTGCGGTTCCCACGCATCGGTGACGATCAGGATGCGCATGGCCCGGCCCTTCAGGCGGCAAGCCGTTCGGCAGCGGTGCGCAGGGCCTGCGCCTCGGCTTCGGCGCGCTTGGCCATCTCGTCGGCCCAGTGCAGCACCTCCATCTGGCCGTCGGCATGCTCGACCAGCGCCGTGCATCCCTCCACCCAGTCTCCGTCATTATAATAAGCGATGCCCTCGATCTCGCGGATGTCGGCATTGTGGATGTGGCCGCACACCACGCCGTCGACGCCGCGCGTCCCGGCCTCATGCGCCACGACTTCCTCGAACTTGGAGATGAAGGCTACGGCGTTCTTGACTTTGTGCTTGGCCATCTTGCTGAGCGACCAATAGGGCAGGTCAAACCATTGCCGCACTGCGTTGACCCAGCGGTTGAGGCCCATCAGCGCGGTGTAGGCGGCGTCGCCCACGAAGGCGAGCCAGCGGTGGGCGAGCATGATCGTGTCGAATTCGTCGCCGTGCAGCACCAGCAGCTTGCGGCCGTCGGCGGTCTCGTGGATCGCCTTGCGCTTTATCTCCACCCCGCCGAAGTTCAGGCCGGTGAATTGCCGGAACATCTCGTCATGATTGCCGGGGATGTAGACGACGCGGGTGCCGCGCTTCGCCCGTTTCATGATCCGCCAGACGATGTCGTTATGGGTGGCGGGCCAGTAGAATTTCTTCTTGAGCCGCCAGCCGTCGATGATGTCGCCGACCAGGTAGATGGTTTCGCTGTCGACGCTGTCGAGGAAGTCGATCAGCATCGCGGCATTGCATCCGCGCGTGCCCAGATGAATGTCGGAAATCCAGATGGTGCGATATTTGCGGCGGGGACCGTCAAGGCGCTCCGGCACCACGAACTGATCCATATCGCTGTCGTCGACATCTGCGGCAAATGGCAGGCGGCTGACGAAATTCATGAACTTGCCCCGGAACTATTGCTGTCGGGACCACGCCATTAGCTGCAGCTTGTTACATTTTGACTTGGAATATGAAGGATTTGCTACGGAAACACGCGCTCCCGCAAGCGGGAGGGGGCTTAGACCACCAGCACGATCTTTCCGAAATGGTCGCCGCTGTCCATGCGGGCGTGGGCCTTGTCCGCCTCGGCCAGCGGGAAGCGCCGGTCCATTGCCGGGCGCAGTTCGCCGCTTTCGACCAGCGGCCAGACTACCCGCTTCAGCTCTTCGGCGACCAGTCCCTTAAAACCGATGGATCGCGCGCGCAGGGTGGATCCAGTGATCGTCAAGCGCCTGGCCATGATCTCCGGAATGAAAATCTCCGCCTTCGGCCCGCCCAGCACGGCGATTGACACATGCCGCCCGTCCGGGGCCAGGCATTTGAGGTTGCGGGGCAGATAGTCGCCGCCGACCATGTCCAGCACCGCGTTGCATCCCGCGCCGCCCGTGATACGGGCGACCTCCGCCACATAGTCGGCGGTGCGATAGTTGATCGCATGGGTCGCGCCCCAGGCCAACGCCGCCGCGCATTTCTCGTCCGACCCGCAGGTGACGATGCTGGTCACGCCGAACAGCTTGCACAGCGCGATCGCCATTGTGCCGATGCCGCTGGTGCCGCCGTGGATCAGGGCGGTCTCGCCTTCCGTCACATAGGCGCGCTCGAACAGGTTGGTCCACACGGTGAACAGGGTTTCCGGCAGCGCCGCGGCCTCCACAATGTCATAGGTTTCGGGCACCGGCAGGCACTGGACGGCGGGGGCCAGGGCATATTCGGCGTAGCCGCCGCCGGCGACGAGCGCGCAGACGCGTTGCCCGGACAGGGCCGGATCAACCCCTTTGCCAAGCGCCACGATCGTGCCGGAAACCTCCAACCCCGGCGTGTCGGGCGCGCCCGGAGGCGGCGGATATTTCCCCATGCGCTGAAGGACATCCGGACGGTTCACGCCCGCCGCGGCCACGCGGATCAGCACTTCTCCATCCCCGGGAACGGGTGTCGGCAGCTGCACGGGCACAAGGACTTCGGGACCACCGGGTTCGCTGATCGCGATTGCCGTCATCTCTTTGGGCGTTGCCGCCCCGGCCGTAGATTCCACGCCATTCCCCTACAGGAGGGCCCGGATGCGCAACGCCAAATCCCGCACATCCCGACATCAGTCCCAATATGTTGCACCGCCACATTTTTGCGACGCGGTGCGCGCGCTCTTATTGACAGACTAAACATTAGGGTCAACATTGCGTTCATGGACATGGAGGACAATCTGCCGCGCAAGGCGGACGATGCCCTGGCCCAGCTTACCAAGCAGGACCTTGATCCCCTGTCCGTTTCCGAACTGGAGGCGCGCATCGTGGCTTTGGAGGGCGAGATCGCCCGATCCCGGGCCAAGATCGACTATGCCGTCAGGCACAAGGCCAACGCAGAGGCGCTGTTCCGGAAATGATCGCGCGCCGCCCCTTCCTATTTCCCCAGCGGAACGAAGGGCGCATGCGAAAGGTTGGCTTTACCAGCTTGTCATATGATTGTCTTGATTGGCCCGGTCGCAATGCCGACATAGGGTCCAACATGCCCCCGCCTTTCGGGGGATTGGAGTAAAGAAATGCCGTCTTTTGCCGCTGCTCTCGAAACCACGCTGCATAATGCGCTGACGCACGCTTCCGAGCGTCGTCACGAATATGCGACGCTGGAGCACCTCCTTCTCGCCCTGATTGATGACGAGCATGCGTCCAAGGTGATGCAGGCGTGCGGCGTCGACATTGGCGAGCTTGGCGATGCGGTTACCCAATATCTCGACACCGAACTCGACAGCCTGAAGGTGGAGGGGGAGACCGATCCCTCGCCGACCAGCGGGTTCCAGCGCGTCGTTCAGCGCGCGATCCTTCACGTGCAATCCTCCGGCAAGGATGAGGTCACCGGCGCGAACGTACTGGTCGCCCTCTTCTCCGAGCGGGAGAGCTATGCCGTCTACTTCCTGCAGCAGCAGGATATGAGCCGCCTGGATGCGGTGAGTTTCCTCAGTCATGGCGTCGGCAAAGGCACCGCCGCCCCTGAGCAACGTGAGGTCAAGGGCGCCGTGGAGGAAGAGAAGAAACAGGACAGCAAGGGCAAGAAGGACAGCGCCCTCGACCAGTTCACCGTCAACCTCAACGAGAAGGCGGAGCGCGGCAAGGTCGATCCGCTGATCGGTCGCGGTCCGGAGGTCGATCGCACGATCCAGATCCTGTGCCGCCGGTCGAAGAACAACCCGCTCTATGTCGGCGATCCCGGCGTCGGCAAGACCGCTATTGCCGAGGGTCTGGCCCGCAAGATCATCGAGGGCGAAGTGCCCGAGGTGCTGAAGGAAGCCGTCATCTACTCGCTCGACATGGGCGCGTTGCTGGCCGGCACGCGGTATCGCGGTGACTTCGAGGAGCGGTTGAAGGCGGTCGTCAACGAGCTTGAGAAGATGCCGCACGCGGTGCTCTTCATCGACGAGATCCACACGGTGATCGGCGCCGGCGCGACGAGTGGCGGGGCGATGGATGCGTCCAACCTGCTCAAGCCTGCTCTGTCGGGCGGGACGATCCGCTGCATCGGTTCGACCACCTACAAGGAGTTCCGCAATCATTTCGAGAAGGACCGCGCCCTGTTGCGCCGGTTCCAGAAGATCGATGTGAACGAGCCGACGATCGAGGATACGATCAAGATCCTGACCGGCCTGCGCACCGCGTTCGAAAGCCATCACAGCGTCAAATATACGCCGGACGCGATCAAGGCGGCGGTCGAACTGTCGGCGCGCTACATCAATGACCGCAAGCTGCCCGACAAGGCGATCGATGTGATTGACGAGGTCGGCGCGATGCAGATGCTGGTGCCGCTCGCCAAGCGCAAGAAGACGATCACCCCCAAGGAAATCGAGCAGGTTATCGCGACCATGGCCCGCATCCCTCCGAAAACGGTGTCGAGCGACGACAAGTCAGTGCTGGAAAGCCTGTCGACTGACCTGAAGCGTGTCGTCTTCGGCCAGGACAAGGCGATCGAGGTGCTGTCCAGCGCGATCAAGCTGTCGCGTGCTGGCCTGCGCGATCCTGACAAGCCGATCGGCAACTATCTCTTCTCCGGCCCCACCGGCGTCGGCAAGACGGAGGTTGCGCGGCAACTGGCGACGTTGCTCGGTATTCCGCTCCAGCGGTTCGACATGTCCGAATATATGGAGCGGCATTCGGTCAGCCGCCTGATCGGCGCGCCTCCGGGCTATGTCGGTTATGATCAGGGCGGTCTGCTGACCGACGCCATCGACCAGCAGCCGCATTGCGTGTTGCTGCTCGATGAGATCGAGAAGGCGCATCCGGACCTGTTCAACATCCTGTTGCAGGTGATGGATAATGGCCGCCTCACCGATCATCACGGCAAGACTGTGGATTTCCGCAACGTCATCCTGATCATGACCACCAACGCAGGCGCGTCGGACATGGAGAAGGAAGGCATCGGCTTCGGCACGCTCACCCGCGACGATGTCGGCGAGGAAGCGGTCAAGAAGCTGTTCACGCCGGAATTCCGCAACCGCCTGGATGCGATCGTGCCGTTCGGCTACCTGCCGCCGGAGATCGTCGCCCGCGTCATCGACAAGTTCGTGCTGCAACTCGAACTGCAGCTTGCCGACCGCGACGTGCACATCACGCTGGACGATGAGTCCAAGGCGTGGCTGACCAAGCGCGGTTACGACAAACTGTACGGCGCGCGCCCGATGGGCCGCCTGATGCAGGAGAAGATCAAGCAGCCGCTGGCCGAAGAACTGCTGTTCGGCAAGCTCGTCCACGGCGGCGAGGTCCATGTCCGGCTGAAGGACGACGCGCTGGCCTTTGAGATCATCCCTGCGGCTCCCAAGAAGGGCAAGAAGGGCGGCGGAACGGCGAAGAAGGCCGCGCCGGTGAAGGCCGGGAAATAACGCGTCGGCGTGGACGGGCGAGAATCGCGCGATTCCATGCTGCAAGACGATCATGATGGGAGGGCGACGCCGGATGGCGTCGTCCTCCTTCATGGTTTTGGCGGTCATCAGGTCCAGACGGCGCTCCTCGCGCGGCGCTTGCGACAGTCGGGTTTTGCTGTCGCCAATCTCGGTTATCCAAGTTGGCGATGGCCGATCGAAAAAGTCCTCTCGCATCTACACCGGCGCATCGTTGCTTCGCAGGTGGGGGACTCTCCGCACCTGCATTTCATAGGCCATTCAATGGGCGGTCTTATTCTGCGCGCGTATCTCGCGCGGCATCGCCCAGCCAATCTCGGTCGCGTGGTCATGCTCGGCACACCGAACGGCGGCAGCGAAATGGCGGACTTGCTGTATCGACTGCGTCTTGATTCCCTGGTTCTCAATCAGGCGGGCCACCTCCTACGAACGCAGCGGAGCGCGGCCATGGAGGAAACCCTCGGCAGGGTCGATTATCCGCTTGGCATCATCGCTGGTGACCGTCCGCTCAATGCCTTTGCACCCCGCTTCGTGTTCCGGGCGCCGAATGATGGCAAGGTCAGCGTATCGGCGACGCACCTCCCTGGCCAATCCGATCACCTCGTCATGCCTGTCGCTCACACGGCGATGATCTACCGGCAGCCGGTTGCTCAACAGGTGGCGCATTTCCTGCGGCATGGCCAGTTTCGACGGGAGCCGGCCTAGGGAGGTTTCAAAACACCTTCCCCTTGCGCCCTTCTCCAAAAACGCCATGCTGCGGCCTCCCCCAATAAGAGAGAGGCCCCTGATGCGCCGCTTCCGTCAGCCCCTGATCGCCCTGCTGCTGCTCGGCAGCGCCACCGCCGCTTTCGCGCAGGACCCCAAGCCTGCGCCCGATGGCCCGGTGCGCGCCTTTACCGGCCGCGATCTCTTCTCGCTGGAGGCGGCGAGCGATCCGCAGATCAGCCCGGACGGCAAATCCATCGCCTATGTCCGCATGTCCAACGACATCATGACGGACAAGGCGCGGCCGACGATCTGGCTGGTCGACGTGGCGACGGGCAGGCAGTCGCCGCTGGTCGCAGGGCCGGGGTCGCATCAATCGCCGCGCTGGTCGCCGGATGGCAAGCGGCTCGCCTATGTGTCGGCCAATGACGGCGCGCCGCAGCTCTATGTGCTGTGGCTGGCGGACGGGACGAGCGCGAAGATCACCGGTCTGCCCGACAGCCCCTCGGCCATTGCCTGGTCGCCGGGCGGGAACAGCATCGCCTATACCATGACCGTGCCGGACACTGGCGCGAAGCTGGGCACTGCGCCGGACAAGCCGGAGGGCGCCAAATGGGCCGATCCGCTGACCATCATCGACAAGGTGACGTACCGGGCGGACGGCGCAGGATATCTGAAGCCCGGCTTCGACCATGTGTTTGTCGTCGCGGCGGATGGCGGCGCGCCGCGCCAGCTGACCTTCGGCAAGTTTAACGATAATGGACCGCTGAGCTGGTCAGCGGATGGTCGCACGATCATCTTCAGCGCCAATCGCCATCCGGACTGGGAACTGCATCCGCTGAACAGCGAAGTGTTCGCGCTGGATGTCGCGAGCGGCGCTATCACGGCGCTCACCAGCCGCAACGGCCCCGATGAAGGCGCGCAGATGTCGCCGGACGGCAGCAAGATCGCCTATATCGGCTATGACGACAAGCTGCGCGCCTATGAAGACGCCCAGCTCTATGTGATGAGCAGCAATGGCGGCTCCCCGCGTTCGCTGACCGCATCCCTGAACCGCAGCATCGACAGCGTGCAATGGGCGGGCAATGGCGCGCTCTACGTCTCCTATGACGATCATGGCGTGAAGCGGGTCGCGCGCGTTGGGCTGGACGGCAAGATGACGACGGTCGCCACCGGCCTTGCGGGCGACGCGCTGGACCGGCCCTATACCGGCGGCGAGTTCAGCGTGTCGAAGGGCGGCACGGTCGCCTATTCCGGCGGCGATGCGCTCAATCCGGCGGATGTCTATGTCGCGGGCGGGAAGGATGGCCGCCGCCTGACCCGGCTCAACGCCACCCTGCTGGAGGGCAAGGCGCTGGCGCAGGTCACCAAGCTGCCCGTCACCGCCCCGGACGGCCGCGCCATCGACGCCTGGCTGGTGACGCCGCCGGGCGCAGCAAAAGGTGCAAAGCTGCCGCTGATTCTGGAAATCCACGGCGGGCCATTCTCCGCCTATGGCCCGATCTTCTCGACCGACGATCAGCTCTATGCGGCGGCGGGCTATGCGGTGCTCTACACCAACCCGCGCGGCAGCACCTCTTATGGGGCGGAATTTGCGAACCTGATCGACAAGAAATATCCGGCCGACGACTATGGCGATCTGATGGCGTCGGTCGACGCGGCGATCGCGGCGGGCGTCGCCGATCCAGACAATCTGTTCGTCACTGGCGGATCGGGCGGGGGTGTGCTGACCGCCTGGATCGTCGGCAAGACGCAGCGGTTCAAGGCGGCGGCGACGCAGAAGCCAGTGATCGACTGGTCGAGCTTTGCGCTGACGTCCGACGCGGCCAATTTCTACTCGCCCTACTGGTTCGCGAAGAAGCCGTGGGAGGATCATGAGGGCTATTGGGCGCGCTCTCCGCTCAGCCTGGTCGGCAATGTGACGACGCCGACGCTGGTGGTCGTGGGATCGGAGGATTACCGCACCCCGGTCAGCGAGTCCGAGCAATATTATACGGCATTGAAGCTGCAGGGCGTGCCCACGGCGCTGGTGAAGGTGCCGGGCGCGAGCCATGGCGGCATCGCGTCGCGCCCCAGCCAGTCGGCGGCGAAGGCTTCAGCCATCCTGGGCTGGTTCGAGAAATACCGGACGGCACCGACGCCTCAGTAAGGCGCGGCCGGACGCACAATAGCACGGCGCAGGAGCCACGCCCTCGTCGGGATGACGATAGCGACCGCCACCCCGACAAGGCGGGAAAAACTCGCCGGATTTCATTCGGGCAGGATAGGAGGGCGATGCCCGCCTTCTGCCCCCTGTCTTATTTTGCCGCGAAGCTAGCCATCGCCTGATGGATAAAGGCGTTGCGGCGGCGGGCGTCGGCGACGGCCAGCTGTGTCTGGTTTACGGCGCTGGCATGCGCCCCTGTCCGGCATTTGCGTACGGCCATGACCTGCTGAAGGTCGCGGGACTCCTGGCGGCCGCAGATGCTGGAAACAGCGGCTTCTATGCGGCGGTTGAGCAAGGCCACGCCGGATTCTGTTGAAAGGTCGACGTCGCTCAAGCTGACCGTCCGGGTTACGCTGTCTTCTGCAAGGGCAGGTGCGGCAATTGTCGGCACCGCGAGCACTATCGCGGATGCGAGCGCGAATTTTGCGGACATATGATTAGCCATGTGATCCTCCCATCTTAGACGCGGTTCATGGTGAACAGCGCAAGTCAGATTTGATCTTATATTTCAAGAGGCGACCGCAGCGCGCCACTTACTTCCAAAATGTTGCAGTTTCAATGACATTTAACATCTCGTTAACTATAATATTGGACGCAAAGGGGAATTTCTTGTGAAGTCGTAACGACATTCCCTGGCACATTATGTCGTCCTGCCTGGGTCGGTGATAATGTCCGGACGCGACTCGGCAACGGAGAGCCCAACCATGACCATCACCTTCTACACCAACCCCATGTCGCGCGGGCAGATCGCCCGGTGGATGCTGGAAGAGGTCGGCGTGCCCTATGAACAGAAGATCCTCGACTATGCCGATACGATGAAGGGTGAGGCGTATCTGGCGATCAACCCCATGGGGAAGGTTCCCGCGATCGTGCATGCGGGCAAGGTAGTGACGGAATGCGCCGCCATCTGCGCCTATCTGGCCGACGCCTTTCCGGAGGCCGGTCTTGCGCCGCTGCCGGAGGAAAGAGCGGACTATTATCGCTGGCTGTTCTTCGCGGCGGGGCCGGTGGAAGCGGCGGTCACCAACACGGCGCTTGGTTTGAAGACGGACGAGAAGACATCGCGCATGGCGGGCTATGGCAATCTGGAAACGACCATAGACACGCTGGAGAAGGCGATCGGAGACGGTCCGTTCATCTGCGGTGACCGCTTCACGGCGGCTGACGTCTATGTCGGCGCACAAGTGGACTGGGGCTTGCAGTTCAAGTCGATCCCCTCACGCCCGGCGTTCGAGAAATATGCGGCCCGTCTTCGCGAACGGCCCGCCTACAAGAAGCAGAAAGACATCGACAACGCGCTGATCGCGGCAAGCCAGCCTGCGGGATGACGAGCCCAGGGTGTAGCCCTTGCTTCCCTACTTGCGCACCCGCCAGATCACGCCGCCGACATCATCGCTGACCAGCAACGCGCCGGTCTTGTCGGCCGTCACGTCGACGGGGCGGCCATGGGCCTTGCCCTCCGGGGTCAAAAAGCCGGTGAGGATATCGACAGGCTTGCCGCTCGCGCGGTCGGCGGCGTCGAACTTCACGAACACGACCTTGTATCCCGCGACCGGCTTCCGGTTCCAGCTTCCATGCAGGCCGACGAACACGCCATTTTCATAAGGCGCGCCGAACGTCACCTTGTCGGCAAATGTCAGTCCCAGCGGCGCGACATGGTTGCCCAGCGCATAGTCGGGCCGGTGGGTATATTCGCGCAGTTCCGGCCGGTCGGGCTGGACACGCTTGTCCTCATAACCGCCCCAGTAATTCCACGGCCAGCCGTAAAAGCCGCCAAACTCGACGCGGGTCAGATAGTCGGGGACGAGGTCGGAGCCGATCATGTCTCGCTCATTCACCACCGACCACAGGTCGCCGGTCTTGGGGTTGAACGCCATGCCCACGGGATTGCGTAAGCCCGCGGCGTAAATCCGGTAATCGCCCTTGGCCAGATTGACCTCCAGGATGTTCGCGCGATTATCCTCGGTATCCAGGCCGTTCTCGCCGATATTGCTGTTCGATCCGACGCCGACATAGAGCAGCTTGCCGTCGGGACTCGCGACCAGGCTGCGGCTCCAGTGCATGTTGGGCGCCTGCGCGGGCAGGTTCATCACCTTCTGGCCTGCGGCGGTGATCTTCGTCTCCCCCTCCTTGTAGGGGAAGGCCATCAGCGCATCCGTATTGGCGACGTAGAGCCGGTCCCCGACCAGCGCCATGCCATAGGGCGAGTTGAGGCCGGTGAGGAAGGTCGTCTTGACCTCCGCCTTGCCGTCGCCGTCCGCGTCGCGCAGCAGGATGATGCGGTTGGGTGACGCGATGCCCGCGCCCGCCTTGTTCATCAGATAGGCCATGATCCGATCGGTGATGCCGCTTGCCGGGCGCGCGGGGCTGTTGGTTTCCGCCACCAGCACGTCGCCATTGGGCAGGCGCAACATCGATCGCGGATGCGTCAATCCCTCGGCAAAACGATCGACGGTCAGGCCCTTGGCAGCGACGGGTTTCTCTCCCGCCTTCCAGCCCTGCACCTCGGCGATTTTCACCGTCGGGATGATCTCCGTGCGGGCGGTGGTGAACACCGGCTCCCGCCCGGTGCTCTGATCGTCGGTCAACCGCGCGGTATCGCCCTGCGCGAGATAGAGGATCACCGCGCCGGCGATCAGCAGGACGACGAGCGGGAACAGGATCAGATGTTTTTTCATGAGTGCTGACTTATGCGCGTGCGCGCCGGCCCGCAAGTCAGCGTCCCCGTTCGCGCCACCACAAAATGACGGCGATCAGGACGCCCAGGCCAAGGCCGGAGAGCAGGCCGATGCTCGGTTGGCCCAATATGCCGCCGCCGATCGTCCCGGCCATCACCAGAAAGGCGATGATCGCGCCTGCGCCCGTCGGCGGCTTGGGTTTTTGCGTGGTCATCCCTGCCCCTTGCCATGCTTCGCCGCGCGTCGCCAGTGGTTCAGAGCGGGACGGATCGCGTCCCCATCCGGCACATCCGTCCCATAACGGCATATCCCTAACCGCCCGTTGACCACCACGACCCGCCCGCGCGCATGATCCGCCCTTTCTGGCACGGGCATTGGGTGTGTGCATGCGGGCAAGAGAACAAGTCGGGGTTACGCGATGCAGCTACCATTTCTGTCGGACCGCAAAAGCTATGACGATGCGGCGGACCTGATGTCGCGCTTCGGGGATGATGCCGGCTATGAAGCGGCGGCGCTGGCGGACAAAAGCCGTGACCTCGGCAACCACATCCGTTTCTGCCACTGGCGGCAGATCGAGCGCATGATCATCGTGCTGTCGATCCGGCAGGCGATCGGGACGATTCACTGAATATTATAATCCCCTCCCTGAAAGGGAGGGGTAGGGGTGGGTCGCGAGCGAAGCGAGCAACTTAGGCTCATCCCCAAAGAACGCCGCTGGCGCGGCGAACCCACCCCCAGCCCCTCCCTTGCAGGGAGGGGAGGAGATAGACCCTCCGTGAGTCACCCTAAATCCGCAATCCCGCCGTCTCGGGCAGTCCCGCCAGGATATTGAGGTTCTGCACCGCCGCGCCGGCAGCGCCCTTGCCCAGATTGTCGAGCGCCGCGACGAGGCGCGCCTGACCCGCTTTCTCGTTGCCGAACACGAACAATTGCAGCTTGTCGGTCGCACCGACCTGCTCGATGTCGATGGAGGGCGTGGTAAGGCCCGCGACCAGCGGATGCACCGACACCACCTGCGATCCGGCATAGGCGGCGCTCAGCGCATCGTGCAGCGAGACGACCGAGGGGCGTCCGGGCATGGCGCGCAGTTGCAGGGGCACCTCCACCAGCATGCCGCGATAGACCCGCGCCACGGCCGGCGCGAATAGCGGCGGATGGTTGGTGCCGCCATGCACCTGCATTTCCGGCACATGCTTGTGCGCCAGCGACAGTGCATAGGCGCGGTAGGCAGTGTCCGTCGCGTCGGGCGCCTCGTCCTGCTCGAATGCGGCGATCATCGCCTTGCCGCCGCCGGAATAGCCCGACACGGCGTTGACCGTCAGCGGCCAGTCGAGCGGAACGAGGCCGGCGCGCAGCAGCGGCCGGAGCAGCGCCAGATAGCCGGTCGGATAGCAGCCCGGATTGGCGACGAAGCGGGACCCGGCCAGCCTGGCGCCCTGGTCGGGTTCCAGTTCGGGAAAACCGTAGGTCCAACCGTTGGCAATGCGGTGTGCGGTCGATGCATCGATCACTTTCGTGCGGTCATTGTCGATCAGCGATACGGCCTCCCGCGCCGCATCGTCCGGCAGGCACAGGATCACGACATCGGCGTCGTTGAGCGCCGCCTTGCGCGCGGCGGCATCCTTGCGATCGGCGTCGGACAGGGTGATGAGCGAGAGTTCGGCCCGTCCGGCCAGCCGCTCGCGGATTTCCAGGCCGGTGGTTCCGGCGCCGCCGTCGATGAAGACAGATATGGTCATTTGGCGATCCTTCTGCGCGCCAGTACAGGCTGCGCATATGTTGGCTCCAGGCGAGCGATCACGTCGGCCAGCGGCTCGACGACGGTCGCCATCCAATGGGCGTTGGCGTGAAGCAGATGCGCTTCATCCGCCATGATCCCGACATGGCCGGGGAAGAACACGAAGTCCCCTCGTCGGAGCGCGTCCCCCTCGGCCAGCAGCTTGCCGATGCTTTCACGCTGAAGATCGGTGTCGCGGGGCACGGCCATGCCGCAGCGGGCCAGTGCCGTCTGCACCAGGCCGGAACAATCGACCCCGTCATGGCCACGCCCGCCCCACACATAGGGCTGGCCAAGATGGCGTTCGGCCGCCGCGACCCAATCGTTCGAAAGGTCCTCAAGCGGCGCGGCGTGTCGGGCGTGAACATGCCCCTCTGCGCAGGCGATGAAACCTTCCGCGGCGACGCCCGCAAATTTTGCGCCTATGGGCCAGCAATCGATGATCCGTGACTTGATATCCGCGGTCTCAAATACCGGGGCGGACAGCGTCGTCACCTGGTGGGTCGGCGTTTCCCGCGTATCCAGCGCTTCGCGCCGGACATAGCCGACATAGCCGTCATGGCCGCAAAATCCCCAGGCCCATTCGGATGTCACGTCCAGCGCGTGAAAACTCTCGCCACGGAGCAATTGGGTGACTGCCTGTGCGCCAGGCCGATCCGTTTCCAGCACCATCGCGCCCGCAAGGACGCAGGTCATCTCCACGGCGCGGGCGTAGTGGGCGGAAAATATGACCCCGGACAGGGAAAGATCGGCGAGGTCGGCACGGACGGCATGAACCCTCCGGTCCAGAACGACGGACGGGCCGTTCAGGCGGAAGCTGTGCCTCTCAGGCGGGCTGGTGTCCGCCGTTGCTGTGTCGGTGCCCTTCATCGCGGCTGGTCCCTGCGATGAAATCGTTGAAACCGTCAAGAAATTCCGCGCCTTTCGGTGTCCGGGCGACGAATATGTTGCGGCGGTCCGCAACGTCGCGTTCGCGGCGCAGATAGCCGAGCGCAGACAATTTGTTAAGGGCGCGCGTGATGACCGGCTTCGAAACGTTCAGCGCCTCGGCCAGGCCGCGCACGGTGTGGGGGCCAGACTCGACGTAAACGGTCATCATGAGCGCCATTTGGCGGTTGGTGAGATCGGGCTCACCCGACCGCACATAATCGACCAGGGTGTGCATCCACTGGTTGAGCGTCCGCATGGCCCGGCTCTCCAGAGGCATCCGTTCTTCGGAAGTGGCATGAACGTTCATAAGGGCCCTAACGCACGATAGCCGAAGCGGTTGCGTAACGGTCGGGCAAATCGGCGATTTTGCGTCAGGCGGTGCGTCCGTAGCGGTCCCGCAGCATGGCGAAGGCCGCGCGAAGCCCCAGCGCTTCGCCGCCCTTGGGCCGTCCCGGCTTGGCGGAAGGCCGCCAGGCGAAGGTGTCGAAATGCGCCCAGGCGATGGCGTCGGGCACGAATTTCTGCAGGAACAGCGCCGCCGTGATCGACCCGGCAAAGCCGCCCTCGCCGGCATTGTTGACGTCGGCAATGTCGGATTTCAGCATGTCGGCATAGGGGCTCCAGAGCGGCAGACGCCATAGCGGGTCGTCGGCCTCCGCGCCGGCACGTTCCAGATCGGCGGCAAGGGCATCGTCATTGGCGAACAGGGCGGGAAGGTCCGGTCCCAGCGCCACGCGTGCCGCGCCGGTCAGCGTGGCGAAGTCCAGGATCAATTCCGGCTTGTCTTCCACGGCCTTGGCCAGGGCATCGCCCAGGATCAGGCGGCCCTCCGCATCGGTATTGCCGATTTCGACCGACAGGCCCTTGCGGCTGCGCAGGATATCGCCCGGGCGGAAGGCGTTGCCCGCAATCGCGTTTTCGACCGCCGGGATCAGCATGTGCAGCCGCACCGGCAGCCGGCTTTCCATGATCAACATCGCCAGCGCCATCGCATGGGCGGCGCCGCCCATATCCTTCTTCATCAGGCGCATGCCCGCCGAAGGCTTGATGTCCAGCCCACCGCTGTCGAACGACACGCCTTTGCCAACGATGGCCACGCGCGGGTGCGCCGGGTCGCCCCAACGGACTTCGATAAGGCGTGGGGCATAGGCGCGGTCGGCGGCCCGGCCCACGGCGTGGATCATGGGGAACTGGGTCTGCAATTCTTCTCCGCGCACCACCGTCAGCACGGCGCCAAACGCTTCGGATATTTCCACCGCCGCCGCCTCCAGGTCGGCCGGGCCCATGTCGGCGGCGGGGGTGTTCACCAGATCGCGGACCAGCGCGACGGCCTCGGCCATGCCGACGGTCGGGGCGATGCGCGCGACATCGCGGGTCAGCAGCACGCGCGGCCCGGCGGCCGCATCGTCCTGGCGATATTTCTCGAACCTGTACTGCGCCGTCAGCCAGCCCAGCATCGCCGCGCCGCCGGGCGCATCATGCAGGCGATAGGTTCCCTCCGGCAGCGATTCTGCCAGCCTGGCGAGGCACCAGCTTTTCAGCTTCTCCGTATCGGCGACGCCGCCCACCGCCGACCATTCGCCGGCCTTGTCTCCCGGCAATATGGCGACCTCATTGGCCTTTCCGCCGAATTTCTGCCCCGCGATCGCGGTGCGAATGCGTTCTGGCTGTTTCTTCAGCCAGGCGGCGAAACCTTCGCTGTCGACAAGATGGATGGAGTGCGCCGTCTGGTCATGATCGGCTTTAAGAAGTTCGGCATAATCAGTCATTGGCACAGGGTGTAGGGGAAAGAAGGAAGGCTTGTGAAGCGCAATTTCACCCGATCTGGGGACCGATATGTCGCTCTCTTCGTTTGCCTCACGGGCGGAAAAGCCTAAATTGGCGACCGGCATTCAACGAAAGCAAAGGAGAGACGTCATGACCATGGCCGATAACAAAGGCGATCGCGCCATGCGCGAACGGGCATATCAACTCGCCGAAAGCGGTAGCTTCGCCAATGTCCATGCCGTTGAGCAGGCGCTGATCGGGGAGGGCTGGCCCAATGTCGGTGAGGCGCTGTCCGGCGACTATGCGCGCAAGGCGATCCAGGAACGGCTGCCGGATCACGCGCATTGATGCCGGGGCGGGCCGCATGCGGGGCCGGAATGCTTTGCATGCTGCTTGCTGCGGCATGTTCCAGTTCTCCGCCGTCGCCCGGCGATCCGCAGGCCAACCTGTCGGCTGCGGCGCAGTCGACGCCTGTGCCGGCCGGGCCGGCTGACAAGGGCTCGCAGGCAAAGGCGTTCAGGCTGGAAGACAAGTCGGACGCGCTGGATTTTTCCTACAGCTATCCGGCGCAGGCGGCAGCCATTCCGGCGGTGGCGAGCAAACTTGCCGATCAAATGGGCAAGACAAAAGCCGATGCCCTGAAGGCTGCGGAATCGGACCGGAAATCGGCCGGGGAATCCGGCTATCCATTCCGGCAGCATAGCCTGCAGACGACATGGAAACTGCATGCGGACACGCCGCGTTTCCTGGCGCTGCTCGGCGAAAGCTATGTTTATACCGGCGGCGCGCATGGCATGACGGCCTGGGCCGGTCTATTGTGGGACAAGCAGGCCGCGAAGGACATTCCCGTTACGGCCCTCATGACGTCGCAGGCCGCCTTTGCAGCCGCGATCACCACCCCTTTCTGCAACGCGCTGGACGACGCGCGGGCAAAGAAGCGCGGAGAGCCGGTCAAGCGCGGCGCGGACGACTTCAGCATCTGCGTCGATCCGATGAAACAGGTGCTCGTGCCGGAGGCGGGCAAGGGCGGTGGCGTCGACCGCATCCGCGTGGTGATTGGTCCTTATGAGGCCGGCCCTTATGCGGAGGGCAGCTATGAGATCGACGTGCCGGTCGATGCGGCGATGATGCAGGCGATCAAGCCGGAATATCGCGCGGCGTTTGTGATGGTGCCGGGATTGTCCTGACCGGGAAGGCATGGCATCGGACAGGGATGGCGACCCGCGAAACCATTTTCACTGACGCCCTGGCGATCCTGTCCGACCTGGTGGCGTTCGACACGACATCCCGCGATTCCAATCTCGCCCTGATCGACTATGTCGAAGCGCGGCTGTCGACGATCGGTGTCACCGCGCGTCGGGTTGTGAGCGCGGATGGGCGCAAGGCAAATCTTTACGCCACGCTCGGTCCGATGGTTGAGCAGGGCGTGGTCCTGTCGGGTCATACCGACGTGGTGCCGGTGGATGGCCAGCCCTGGACCAGCGATCCCTTCGTCCTCACCCGCCGCGACGACCGGCTATATGGGCGCGGGACCTGCGATATGAAGGGGTTTCTCGCGCTGGCGCTTGCCGCTGCCCCTGCATTTGCGGCACCGGGCAGGAAAGGGCGGCCAGCCCATCTCGCCTTCTCTTATGACGAGGAGATCGGCTGCCTTGGCGCACCCCATATGATCCGCGAGATCGCAACGCAGATTCCTCGTCCGGCGGGCGTGATCGTCGGCGAGCCCACCAATATGGAGGTCGTGGGCGGGCATAAGGGCATTACGACGCATGTCGTGACCGTCATCGGCCATGAGGCACATTCCAGCCTGACCCACCTGGGCATATCCGCCAACATGATCGCGATCCGCCTGATGGCGATGCTCGCCGAACTGGCGGAAGCGATGAGGAAGGATGCCGATCCGTCCTCTCCCTTCGCGCCGCCGCATGCCACGCTGACGATCGGGCAGATCAATGGCGGCACCGCCGTCAACATATTGGCGCGCGAATGCCGTTTCGCCTTCGATTTCCGGTCACCGCCCGGAACCGATGTCGATGCGCTATTGGCCCCGTTCAAGGCGGAAGCGGCAAGGCTCGACGCCGAAATGAAGGCGCAATGGCCGGAAACGGGGGTGGAGGTGGTGCGCCATTCCGCCGCCCCCGCTTTCGCCCCGGAACGCGATGGCGTGGCGGAGCGCCTGGCGCGCCAGTTGTCGGGCGACAACGGCCCTTCCCGCGTCGTATCCTATGCCGCGGAAGCGGGCCAGTTTCAGGAGGCCGGTTTCTCGACGGTCATTTGCGGCCCGGGGTCCATCGAACAGGCGCATCAGCCTGATGAATATGTGGAAATCGGGCAGATGGAGCGTGGCGCGGCGTTCATGGAACGGCTGGCGATCATGCTGCGCGACTAGCCGAGGGAGCATTATGATTCCTGCAGACGACAATGGGCCTACGTCCCACATCTTCATGTCGCAGCGCCTGCGCCTGCATTATGTCGACTGGGGCAATCCCGATGCTCCGCCCCTGCTGCTGCTGCACGGCGGGCGCGATCATTGCCGCAACTGGGACTGGATCGCGCGGGAACTGCGGGATGACTGGCATATCATCGCTCCGGATCTGCGCGGCCATGGCGACAGCGCGCACTCCGCCGAGGGCTATTACGGGATGGAGGCGATGGTCTATGACCTTGCGCAACTCATTCACCAACAATCGCTGGCGCCGCTGTCGATCGTCTCGCATTCGCTGGGGGGGAATATCGCGCTGCGATACACCGGGCTATATCCCGACAGGGTCCGCAAACTGGTCGCCATAGAGGGACTGGGACCGCCACCGGCCCTGGAGGAGGCATGGTCAGCCAAGCCGATGCATCAGCGACTGACCGACTGGATAGAGGAGAAGCGCAGCATCAGCGCGCGGCTACCCAAACGTTATCCCTCTATCGAGGAAGCGTTGAACCGGATGATGGCGGAGAACAAGCATCTCTCGCCCGAACGTGCGCGTCATCTGACCATTCACGGCGTTAGCCAGAATGAGGATGGCACCTATAGCTGGAAATTCGACAACTATATGCGCGTTTTTACGCCGGTCGACATGACGGACGAGGAGAAGCGGACATTATGGGGCCGGATCAGCTGCGATACGCTTCTGGTGTACGGCAAGCAGAGCTGGGCAAGCAATCCCGCTGAGGACGGCCGGCTGGCGTGGTTCAATACGGCGCGAGTATCGATGTATGACAATGCCGGCCACTGGGTGCATCATGACCGGCATGACGCCTTCGTGGCGGAAATCAGGACATTCCTCGCCTGATATCAAGGACCGTCCTGTCGATGGCAGGCGTTGGTCGGAAAGCATCTACCTCGATTGGGTTCAGGCGGCCCTAGGCATGAGGAACGCGGGTGAACTGGCCATCGCGATCCAGCTCTCCTATCCCCCTGCGTTGAACGGCGATGGCGCCCTCGCCGTCCGCGCGCCGCCGGGGGATATCCCCTTGCTGCCATGCCTGCTCGCCCGGACCCGCAGGCTCCATGATAGAGATATAGAGCCCGAGCCCTATGAGCCCAAACAGGGCCGCCGATGCCAGCCCAATGACGATCATTGCTATAATGAACATCCCATGCTTCCCGATAAGCGCTTATGAATGCGCTATTTTTTCCAGAAAGGCAGTTGGGGCCAATATAGTTAACAAATGGTTAACGATGGGTCCGATGTGGGCGCGATTCGTCACTCTTCCTTTACGAAGCCAGCCGGAATATTTGTTGCGGAAGTGAAATCAGGCCCGAAACTTGGCGCCTATACGTCCAGGTTCGCGACGTTCAGAGCATTCTCTTGGATGAACTCGCGGCGTGGCTCGACAACGTCTCCCATCAACCGTGTGAAGATTTCATCGGCGACATCCGCCTGATCAACCTCGACTCGCAACAGGGACCGATTGTTGGGGTCCAGCGTGGTTTCCCACAGCTGTTCGGCGTTCATCTCGCCAAGACCCTTGTAGCGCTGGATTGCCAGTCCCTTGCGGCCTGCCGCCAGGATGGCGTCGAGCAGTTCGCTTGGGCGGCTGATTACTATGCCCTTGGTCGGAGCGGCGGGCAGCTCATCTTCGCCCAGTTCTTCGCTGGCAGCCGCGGCCTTGGCGGTAACCAGGCGGCTGGCCGTCTGGTAACTTCCGGCCTGTTCGGCGACAAGGCTATGCAGTTTCCGCGCTTCTGCCGAGCCAAGGAATGCCGCTTCGATCACATGATGGTCGGTGACGCCACGCCATAGCCGCTCGAAATGATACCCGCCTTCCTCGCTGATCCGGCCGGTCCAGCGCGCCTCCGAATCGTGGCTCTGCATCCAGCCGATCGATTCGTTGAGGCGGGCGAGGCGGTCGGTGTCGGACAGCTGCGGATCGAGCGCGCCGCCCAGCGTCAGCGCCTCGATGATGCGGGTGTCGTAACGCCGGGGGACATAGCGCATCACCGCGCGCAGCTTGCGCCCATGGTCGATCAGCGCGCGCAAATCCTGCCCGGAACGGTTGCCCTCCGGGCTTTCCAGCACCATCGTATCGACGCCATTGTCGACCAGATACTGCTCCAGCGCCGTCTCGTCCTTCAAATACACTTCGCTGCGCCCGCGCGCTGCCTTGTAGAGCGGCGGCTGGGCGATGAAGAGATGCCCGTTCTCGATGATCTGCGGCATCTGGCGGTAGAAGAAGGTGAGCAGCAGGGTGCGGATATGCGCGCCGTCCACGTCCGCGTCCGTCATGATGACGACCTTGTGGTAGCGCAGCTTCTCGATATTGAAATCGTCGCGAATGCCGGTGCCCATCGCCTGAATGAGGGTGCCGACCTCCTTGGACGACAGCATCCGGTCGAACCGCGCGCGCTCGACGTTCAATATCTTGCCCTTCAGCGGCAGGATCGCCTGATAATGGCGATCGCGGCCCTGCTTGGCGGAACCGCCTGCCGAATCGCCCTCGACCAGGAACAGTTCGGACTTGGCCGGGTCGCGCTCCTGACAGTCGGCGAGCTTGCCGGGCAGCGAGGCGATGTCCATCACGCCCTTGCGCCGCGTCAGTTCGCGCGCCTTCTTCGCGGCTTCACGCGCTGCAGCCGCGTCGATCACCTTCTGGATGATCAGCTTGGCGTTTGCGGGATTCTCCTCCAGCCATTCGGCCATCTTGTCGGCCATCAGGCTTTCAAGCGGCTGGCGGACTTCGGACGAGACCAGCTTGTCCTTCGTCTGCGACGAGAATTTGGGATCGGGCAGCTTGACCGAGACGATCGCTGTCAAACCTTCGCGCATGTCGTCGCCGGTCAGCGACACCTTCTCCTTCTTCAACATGCCCGACTTGTCGGCATAATTGTTGAGGGTGCGGGTCAGCGCCGCGCGGAAGGCGGCGATATGCGTGCCGCCGTCGCGCTGCGGTATGTTGTTGGTGAAGGCGAGGACATTCTCGTAATAGCTGTCGTTCCATTCCAGCGCGACGTCGATGGTGACATCGTCCCGCGTGCCGGAAATCGCGATCGGGTCCGGCATCAGCGCCGCCTTGTTGCGATCGAGATATTTCACGAACGCGGCGATGCCGCCCTCATAATAGAGTTCGACCGTCTTGCTTTCCTCATGCCGCGCATCGGTCAGGAACAGGCGCACGCCGCTGTTGAGGAACGCCAGTTCGCGATAGCGATGCTCCAGCTTGTCGAAGTCATATTCCGTGACGTTCTTGAACGTGTCGGTCGAGAACATGAAGGTGACCTTGGTTCCCTTCTTTCCCTCCGGCGCGGGACCGAGCACCTTGAGCGGCGCTTCGGAATCGCCGTTGCGAAAGCGCATCCAATGCTCCTGCCCGTCGCGCCAGATGTTGAGTTCCAGCCAGTCGGACAGCGCGTTCACCACCGATACGCCGACGCCATGCAGGCCGCCGGAAACCTTGTAGGCGTTATCGTCCGAGGTATTCTCGAACTTTCCGCCCGCATGCAGTTGGGTCATGATGACCTCGGCGGCGGAAATGCCCTCTTCGGTATGGATGCCGGTCGGGATGCCGCGGCCATTGTCCATGACGCTGACCGAGCCGTCGGGGTTGAGCGTGATGTCGATCCGGTCGCAATGGCCGGCCAGCGCCTCGTCAATGGCGTTGTCCGACACCTCGAACACCATATGGTGGAGGCCGGAGCCGTCGTCGGTGTCGCCGATATACATGCCGGGACGTTTGCGGACCGCGTCCAGCCCTTTCAGGACCTTGATGGAATCCGCGCCATATTCATTGCTGTTCGGGGAGCTTTTGCTGTCTTCGTTCATCGTTGCCATATAGGGATGCGGTACGCGAAACTAAAGCAAAAAGGGGTGCGGCCGGGCTTGGCCGGACGCCCCGCCCAGAGGACCCTTTTGATGCGCTTTCCCGCCGTCCCGCTGCTGTTCTTGGCGGTAGCCGCTTGTTCCGACAGCCGGTCGGTCATGGATGAACTGCCCAACAGCTCGATCGCCGGGGCGGATCGGGAGGACATGCCGGAAACGCGGATGGAAAGCGCGCTCGCCCGCCCGGTCACGATCGGCGAAGACGGTCCGCGCCTTGACGCCTGCGGCGCGATGGGGGTCGCGCGCGGCCCCGGCACGGACGGTGCGCTGGATATGCGGGCTGCGCCGTTCGCCGCGGCAAGGCGGCTGGCTGTGCTGGCGGAGGGCCGGCGCGTCCATGTCTGCACGCGCAGCATCGATCAGCGCTGGCTGGGCGTCGTCGTGCAGCCTGTTACGCTCCAATCGCCCGCAGACAATGCGGCGGAAGCGCCAAAGGCCGTAGATTGCGGCGTGTCCCGGCCCGTGGAGGCCAAGCGCGCCTATGATGGCCCGTGCGAAAGCGGCTGGGTGTCGAGTGCCTTTATCCGGCTGGTGGCGAACTGAGCCGTAAGCCCCGTGAATCCGGCGGGATTGGACGGATAGCGGAAGGCTGGCGACAGGCGCGGCAAGGGGCCGCGATCTGTTCAATCTTGCCCATCGCCACGAAGGCGGGCATGGTGCGCGTCCTATGGTATCCAGACCGGCTTTCGTCCCTGCCCTCCTCGCTCTTCTGGCATTTGTTCCCGCCTGTTCGTCCGGCGCCGATCCGTTGGGAACGGCAGAGGCGGCAAATGCCGCGCGTTCGCGCGCGAAATGGCCTCTTCCGGCGGAACCGGACGATGGCAATTCGGTCAATGCCGTTGAGGCCGCCGCGAATGGGGCGGCGCCAGCCAACCATGCGGAAGAAGCCGCTTCCAATACGATCCTGCCCGCCGCCGCTGGCGCACAGAAATTGCCCAATGATGATCCGGCGGCATATCGGGCGAAGGGGACGGAACCCTTCTGGTCAGCGACGCTGGTGGGCGGCACGCTCGTCCTGGATATGCCGGGCAAGCCCTCGCGCTATTTCTCGGTCACGCGTTCGGCGTCGGGCGGCACGCTGCGCTTGACGGGCAATGGCGTGCAATTGAGCGCCACGCCGGGGGATTGCGACGACGGCATGAGCGATCGCGGCTATGGCGAACGGGTGCAGGTCTCCCTGTCGGATGCCGTGCTCAAAGGGTGCGGCATAGCGGGCTCCAGCATCAAATAGTGGGCGAGAGGGGTAGCAGAACGCGCCCTTTCCCTTCATATGCGCCGCAATGCAAGATGAGCGGCTATCCCATCCCAAGCCTGGCGGCGATGATTTTCCGCTGGGTTTCAAGGAATTCATTGCCCTGATCGCCGGCTTGATGGCGATGAACGCATTGTCGATCGATCCTATGCTTCCTGCGCTTCCGGCAATTGGCGCAGCGCTTGGCGTGGATCATCCAAACGACCGGCAGTGGATCATAACCGCCTATTTCATCGGGCTGGGTGTCGGATCGCTCATCTATGGATCGCTGTCGGATCGTTATGGTCGCCGGCCTGTCCTCGTCATCTCCCTGATCCTGATGCTGCTGGCCACTTTGGCCTGCGCCTTGGCGCCGACCTTCGCCATCATGCTTGTGGCCCGTGCGGCGGCTGGTTTCTTTGCGGCCGCGGCGCGCGTCATTGCGGTCAGCATCGTTCGCGATCGGTTCAAGGGCGACAGCATGGCGCGCATCATGTCGATCGTGTTCATCGTATTCATGCTCGTCCCTGTGCTGGCACCCAGTTTCGGTCAGTTCATCCTGCTGTTCGCCCCTTGGCGCTGGATATTCGGCGTGTTGCTGGTGATCGGTACGATCGTGCTGATCTGGGTGGCACGGCGCTTGCCGGAAACGCTGGATCCCGCGCATCGGGTGGAAATCCAGGCCGGTGATATCTCGCGCATGCTGTGGACTGTGGTCAGTCACCGGACGTCGATCGGCTATATGACCGCCACCGGCGTGGTCATGGGCGGGATGATTGGCTTTCTGACCTCGGCTCAACAGATATTTTTCGACGTATTCCATGCGCCGGCAATATTTCCCTTCGCCTTCGCTGGCATCGCTGGAAGCATGGCGATCGGCAGCTATTTCAACAGCCGGCTGGTACATCGGATGGGCGCGCGACGGGTCAGCCAGTCCGCATTGGTGGCCTTCATTGCGCTGGGCGCGGGACATACGCTTACGGCCTGGGCAGGCGTGGAGACGATGGTGAGCTTCATCGCGTTCCAGTCACTGACGATGCTGAGCGTCGCCCTGACCGGATCCAATTTCGGCGCGATCTCCATGGAGCCCTTTGCCCGCGGTGCTGGACTCGCCTCTTCCTTTCAGGCGTCCTTGACCACCATTGTTTCGGCGATGCTCGGCGCGGCGACGGGCGCGATGTTCAACGGCACGACCCTGCCCGTGGCGCTGGGCTTCTTCTGTTATGGCATCCTTGCTCTCCTGCTCGTGGCGTGGGCGGAGCGCTGGCGGTTGTTCACCCGTCCTAACCATGGCGAGATGCGTGATTCCGCCGCCGGAATGATTCACTGAAATTCGCGCGAAAAGGCCCGCCGGCAAGGGGCCGGCGGGCCTTTTCATTGGGTCGGATGGATCGGTCAGACGGTGCTGGTCAGTTGACCGGCGGGACCGGGATCGGCGGGATGCCCTCATCGCCTTCGTGCGTTTCGTCGATGCCCCGGCCGACATGGCTGCGCTTGTAGCTGTAGGCGTAATAGACGAGCAGGCCGACCGTTGCCCAGCCGACGAACATCAGCTTCGTCTCCATGCCCAGGCTGAAGAACAGGTAGATGCACCCGGCAATGGCGATCGGCGCGGTGACCATGATCGCGGGCGTCCGGAACGGGCGGGCGCGATTGGGGTCGGTCTTGCGCAGGACCATGACGGCGATCGACACGGCGGCGAAGGCGAAGAGCGTGCCGGAGTTGGAAATGTCCGCCAGGATGCCGACCGGGAAGAAGGCGGCGAACAGCGCCACGAAGATGCCGGTCAGGATCGTGATGACGTGCGGCGTGCGGTAGGTTGGATGGATCTTCGAGAACATGGCCGGGAGCAGGCCGTCGCGGCTCATGACGAAGAAGATGCGGGTCTGGCCGAACATCATCATCAGGATGACGGAGGGGAGGGCAAGGCCAGCGGCGAGACCGAGCAGGTTGCCGATCTGCGGCCAGCCGATCTCGCGCAGGGTCCAGGCCAGCGCTTCCTTGGAACAGGTGACGGCTTCGGTGCCGGCGGCGGCGAGGGCGGCGCACTGCTGCGACAGCGCCGCGCTGCCCGGCGAGAGCACTTCATGGTTCGGGCCGAACACCGGCTGCGCACCCACGGTGCCGATCACGCCAGCGGCGACCAATATATAGAAGACGGTGCAGATGGCGAGCGAACCGATCAGGCCGATCGGCATGTTGCGCTGGGGATTCTTGGTTTCCTCGGCAGCGGTGGAAACGGCGTCGAAGCCGACATAGGCGAAGAAGATGGAGGCGGCAGCCGCGGAAATCCCGCCAAAGCCCAGCGGCGCGAAGGGGGTAAACTGCTCCATCCTGATGACGGGCAGCGCCAGAACGACGAACAGCGTGAGTGCGGATACCTTGATCGCCACCAGCACGGCGTTGACGGCGGCACTTTCCTTGGTGCCGATCACCAGCAGCCAGGTGACCAGCGATGCGATCAGCATGGCGGGCAGGTTGATCATGCCGCCGTCGAACGGCCCGCGCGTCAACAGGTTCGGTATGTCCAGATGGAAGGTATGCTCGATCAAGCCGACCACATAGCCGGACCAGCCGACGGACACCGCGCCCGCTGCGACCGCATATTCCAGGATCAGTGCCCAGCCGACCATCCAGGCGATCAGTTCGCCCATCACCGCATAGCTATAGGTGTAGGCGGACCCGGAAACCGGCACCATGGACGCCATTTCGGCATAGCACAGCGCCGCGACAGCGCAGACGAAACCGGCGATCACGAAGGACAGCATCATGCCCGGCCCGGCCTTCTGCGCGGCTTCCGCCGTCAGCACGAAGATGCCGGTGCCGATCACGGCCCCAACGCCGAGCATGGTCAACTGGAATGCACCGAGAGAACGGTGCAGCGACTTCTTTTCCGCCGTCGCCAATATGGCGTCGAGAGACTTGATGCGCCCGAAAATCATGGATGGATGTCTCTTTCCCTTTGCGGCGCATCACACGCAGTGCGCGCCCTTATTGCATGGGGAGGGAGACTATCGCCTATTTCGATGCGCGCAAGCATGTTGCAACGGCGTGAAAGTTTTTGAGGGGGAGGAACTACGATGCCTTCGCGGGGATGGCGAAATGGGGTAGGTAGTAGCCGTTGCTCTCCTACAATCCGTCATTCCCGCGAAAGCGGGAACCCATCTCCCCTCCAACGCCTTACATGCCCAGGGCGCGTTGGGTCCCCGCTTTCGCGGGGATGCCGAAAAAGGGTGGAAAGCGGACAGTCGGCGTTTCCCTCTCCCTTGAGGGAGAGGGTTGCGCAGACTTGGCAGCTTGCTGCCTAGTCGTAGCTGGGTGAGGGGGTGCGACCTTTGGATCGCGCGGCCCATAAGCCCGATCACCCTCATCCAACTCCGCCTAATTCGCTGCGCTCATAAGGCTCCATATCCTTCTCCCTCAAGGGAGAAGGTTTCCTGAGACGTCCGCAACTGGTCGAAACACGCCCCTCATGGCGGCGTGGATCAGCTCTGCCGGACCAGCATTGGCCCCAATGGCCGCCCCGCCAAAATATGCACATGAAGATGCGGCACTTCCTGATGCGAATGCGGCCCGATATTGGCGAGTAGCCGGTATCCCGGCTCCACCAGCCCCGCCGCACGCGCGACCGTACCGACGGCGCGGATAAAGCCCGCAATCTCCGCATCGCCCGCGCGCGCAGAGAAATCGTCCCAGCTCACATAGGGACCCTTGGGGATCACCAATATATGGTCGGGCGCCTGCGGGTTGATGTCGTTGAAGGCGAGGGCGTGATCGTCCTCATAGACTTTCGCGCAGGGGATCTCGCCGCGCAGGATCTTCGCGAAGATGTTGCTGTCGTCATAGGGCAGGGTCGCATCGACGGCCATGGGTCACTCCTTGGGGCGGGCGGCTTTTTCGGCAAGGCCCGACACGCCCTCGCGCCGGTCAAGCTCCGCATAGACGTCGGCCAGCGGCACATTCATGTCGGCCAGCAGGACGGCGAGGTGGAACAGCAGGTCTGCACTTTCCGACACCACGCCCGCGCGGTCATTTCCCATCGCCGCGATGACGGTTTCGACGGCTTCCTCGCCCAGTTTCTGGGCGATCTTGGCGCGACCCCGCGCGGTCAGCTTGGCGACATAGGACATGTCCGGATCGGCGCTGCGCCGTTCCCTGATCGTGGCTTCCAGTCTGTCGAGCGCGTTGGACATGGCGGTCATTGAGCCGGGGCGGGCTTCTGCGTCAACCCGAAAGTGGACGCCGCGTGGCGATGCCCGCCGCCGCGAGCGCCGCATGCGCCTGCGCGATTGTGTGCTGGCCGAAATGGAAGATGGAGGCGGCCAGCACCGCGCTGGCATGGCCCTGCGTCACGCCCTCGACCAGATGCTCCAGCGTGCCGACACCGCCGCTCGCGATCACCGGCACGGACACGGCGTCGGCGATTGTCCGGGTGAGCGCCAGGTCATAGCCGGCCTTCGTGCCGTCGCCGTCCATAGAGGTTACCAGCAACTCGCCCGCGCCCAGTTCCGCCAGGCGCATGGCATGCTCGACCGCGTCTATGCCGGTGGCGCGGCGGCCGCCATGGGTGAAGATTTCCCAGCGCCCGTCTCCAACACGCCGGGCGTCGACCGATCCAACAATGCACTGACTCCCGAACCTATCGGCAATATCGCCGACAACTTCCGGCCGCGCGACCGCCGCGCTGTTCACCGCCACCTTGTCCGCCCCGGCGAGCAGCAACGCGCGCGCATCCTCGGGCGTACGCACGCCGCCGCCAACGGTCACCGGCATGAAGCACACCTCCGCCGTGCGCCGCACGACGTCGAGGATCGTCCCGCGTGCCTCATGACTGGCGGTGATGTCCAGGAAACAAAGCTCGTCCGCCCCCGCCGCGTCATAGACCTTGGCCTGCTCCACCGGATCGCCCGCATCGCGCAGATCGACGAAATTCACACCCTTCACGACGCGGCCATTGGCGACGTCCAGGCAAGGGATAACCCGGGTGCGAACGGTCACGCCGCTGCCGCCGCCACGGCTAGCGCCGCCTTCAAATCCAGTCGACCGTCGTACAGCGCGCGGCCAGTGATCACGCCTTCGATCCCGGCATCGGCATGCAGGCTGAGGATGCGGATATCGGCAATCCCCGCCACGCCGCCGCTGGCGATCACCGGAATATCGGTGACCCGCGCCAGATCGACCGTCGCCTCAATATTACAGCCCTTCAGCAGGCCATCCCGGCCGACATCAGTGAACAGCAGCGCTGCAACACCGGCATCCTCGAACCGGCGGGCCATGTCGGCGATCGGCATGTCCGATCTTTCGGCCCAGCCTTCCGTCGCGACAAAACCGTCGCGCGCATCGACCGCGACGACGATGCCGCCGGGAAAGTCGCGCGCGGCCAGTTTGACGAAATCCGGGTCCTTGAGCGCGGCCGTGCCGATGACGATGCGCGACACGCCCAGGTCGAACCAGCGTTCCACCGACTCCATCGACCGAATGCCGCCACCCAATTGGACATGACCCGGAAAGGTCTCGACGATCTTCTCGACCGCGCCAGCATTGACGGCATGGCCGGCGAACGCCCCGTCCAGATCGACGACATGCAGGTGCATCGCGCCGGCATCCGCGAACAGCATCGCCTGCGCGGCGGGATCGTCGCCATAGACGGTGGCGCGGTCCATATCGCCCTCTGCAAGGCGGACCACCTGTCCACCTTTCAGGTCAATGGCGGGGAAAACGATCAGGCTCACGGCTTCCACTCCAGGAAACGGGACAGGAAGGAGAGGCCATAGCGCTGGCTCTTCTCCGGATGGAACTGCACGCCCATGATGCTGTCGCGCGCGACGGCGGCGACCAGCGGCCCGCCATGATCGGTGGTCGCGGCGACATCGGCCGGATCGGTGGCGTCGAAATGATAGCTGTGCAGGAAATAGCCCTCGCCCGTTTCCAGCAGCGGATGCGGGTTCGACAGCGTCACGTCGTTCCAGCCCATATGCGGCACCTTGATCGTCGCGTCGGCGGGTTCGATCACCCTCACGGTCCCGCCGATCCAGCCGAGCCCCTCATGCCGCCCGAATTCCTCGCCCGCGTCGGCCAGCAGCTGCATTCCGACGCATACGCCCAGGAAAGGGACGCCTCGCTCCAGCACCGCCGCGCGCATCGCGTCGACCATGCCGTCTATCCCCACCAGCGCATCGCGGCAGGCGCGGAACGCCCCCACGCCGGGCAGGACGATCCGGTCGGCTCTAGCTACCACGTCGGGATCGGCGGTGATCACGGCGTCGCTCGCTCCAGCCTTCTTCAGCGCATTATGGACCGAGTGCAGATTGCCCGCGCCATAATCGATCAGCGCAATCACGGTTTCAGGCTTTCTAGTCCCGGCGCGACGAAGCTCGGCGAGAATTCGGTAACGGTGAAGTCGGCGACGCCCTGCGTGACAAACGGATCGGTCGCCGCCTTCGCCTTGATATCATCCCGCACGCCCCGCGCGATCAGGATGCCGCCCACGCGCGGCACCTGACGCCCGGCGATCAGCAGCCAGCCGTCGGCCAGCGCCGTTTTGATCCAGGCGATATGGGCGTCCATATGGCTGTCGACCACGTCCAGTTCTACTTTGTAGGTGAGCGTGATGACGAACATCGGCAGGATCCTTGGGTAAAGGTGGGCGGCGTCAGGCCCCGCCCAGCGTGCCCTTGGTGGACGGAATGCTGTCGGCCTTGCGCGGGTCGATCTCGACCGCCTGCCGCAGCGCGCGGGCAAGGCCCTTGTAGCAGCTTTCCACGATATGATGGTTGTTGCTGCCATAGAGATTTTCGACATGCAGGGTGATGCCGGCCGACTGCGCGAAGCTGTGGAACCAGTGCTCGATCAGTTCCGTGTCCCATTCACCAAGCCGCTGCACGTTGAACGCGGCCTTCCACACCAGCCAGGGGCGGCCGGAAATGTCGAGCGCGACGCGGGTCAGCGTCTCGTCCATCGGCGAATAGGCGGTGCCGTAGCGGGCGATGCCGCGCTTGTCGCCCAGCGCCTTGGCGATCGCCTCGCCGATCGCGATGCCAGTATCCTCGGTCGTGTGATGCTGGTCGACATGCAGGTCGCCGACCGTCTTCACGGTCAGGTCGATCAGTGAATGGCGCGAAAGTTGCTCCAGCATATGATCGAGAAAACCGATCCCCGTCGACACGGTGTAAAGGCCCGTGCCGTCAAGGTTGACCACCACGTCGATGGACGTTTCCGCGGTCTTTCTGTGGATTTCCGCACTGCGCATGTGCAGCCCTATAACGGGGATTTGACGGGGCGCAATCCGGGATCGCCCTTGCCCGCCGGGCGTAGCCGCCCCATTTCAGGCCCTTGACCGCCCCTGCTTCATCGTTAGGTAAGATGCCGGTATGAGTGACGAGCTACCAGACAGCCTGATTCCGTACGATGAAATCGTGCAGGAGGCGCTGCGCGCGGTCGTCGGCCGTGTGCTGGGTGAAGTGGAGCGATCGGGCGGCCTTCCGGGCGGCCATCACTTCTACATCACCTTCAAGACGCATGCGCCAGGCGTGGAAATCCCCAAATCGCTGACCGAGCGTTTCCCGGACGAAATGACCATCGTCCTGCAGAACAAATATTGGGACCTGAAGGTCGGGACCCAGGCGTTTGAGGTCAGCCTGACCTTCAATCAGGTGCCCGCCCACCTTAACATCCCCTTTGCGGCGATTACCGCCTTCGTCGATCCCGCTGTGAATTTCGCACTGCAATTCCAGGTGCAGGATGCTGGCGATGGGCCGGAACCGCATGAGGCGGCGGAGAATGACGCGCCAATCGCGACCAATGAGGACGGCTCCAACGTCGTCACCGTGGATTTCGGCAAAAAGAAATAAGGGCTGGCATTCAGCTTTCCGCTGTCCCACATGAGCATCCTGAATTGCGAATGATTCTCAGGAAGGGATTTGCGCATGGCCGACACCCGCACCGAAACCGACAGCATCGGGGCTATCGAAGTCCCCGCCGACGCCTATTGGAGCGCGCAGACGCAGCGGAGCATCGAGAATTTTCCCTTCGGCGATACGGAGCGGATGCCGATCGGCATCGTCCATGCGCTCGCGATCGTGAAGCAGGCGGCGGCGCGGGTGAACCGGGGCCATGGTCTGGATGGCAAGCTCGCCGACGCGATCGAGAAGGCGACGATCGAGGTGATTTCCGGCGCGCATGACGATCAATTCCCGCTGGTCATCTGGCAGACGGGCAGCGGCACCCAGTCCAACATGAACGTCAATGAAGTGATCGCCGGCCGCGCCAACGAAATGCTGTCGGACACGCGCGGCGGCAAGTCGCCGGTCCACCCCAATGATCATGTGAATATGGGCCAATCGTCCAACGACAGCTTTCCGACCGCGCTGCACATCGCCGCCGCTGTCGCTGTGACGCAACAGCTATTCCCCGCACTCGACCGGCTGTTTGCGGCGCTCGACGCCAAGGCGAAGGCGTGGGATCAGATCGTCAAGATCGGCCGCACCCATTTGCAGGACGCAACGCCGTTGACGCTGGGCCAGGAATTTTCCGGCTATGCGCATCAGGTCTATCGCGGCCGCAGGCGCATCGAACCGGCGGTGATGCATGGGATGATGGCGCTGGCGCAGGGCGGCACGGCGGTCGGCACCGGCCTTAACGCGCCGAAGGGCTTCGACGTGGCGGTGGCGCAGGAAATCGCGCAGATCACCGATCTTCCCTTCCGCACCGCCGACAACAAGTTCGAGGCGCTGGCGTCCAATGATCCGCTGGTGCATCTGTCCGGCACGCTGAATGCGCTGGCCGTGGCGCTGACCAAGATCGCCAATGACGTGCGCCTGCTCGGCTCCGGCCCGCGCTCCGGCCTTGGCGAACTCGACCTGCCCGCCAATGAGCCTGGCAGCTCGATCATGCCGGGCAAGGTCAACCCGACCCAGTGCGAGATGCTGACGATGGTCGCCGCGCAGGTGATCGGCAATCATCAGGCGGTGACCGTCGGCGGGCTACAGGGGCATCTTGAGCTCAACGTCTTCAAGCCGATGATCGGCGCGGCGGTGCTGCGCTCAATTCATCTGCTGGCCGTCGGCATGGACAGCTTCGCCGAACGCTGCATCGAGGGGCTAGAGGCGAACGAGACGCGAATCGGCGAACTGGTCGACCGCTCGCTGATGCTGGTGACGGCGCTGGCGCCGGAGATCGGCTATGACAATGCCGCCAAGATCGCCAAACACGCCCATGCCGAGGGGCTGACGCTGAAACAGGCGGGACTGGCGCTGGGGCTGGTGGATGAGGCGACGTTCGACCGACTGGTGCGGCCGGAAGATATGGTCGGGCGCTAGATGCTAATCCACCGCTTCCCGGAACCGTTTCGTCGCCCTATACATTAGGTATGGCAGACGACATCGAACAGGGACGGACGAAGATGCGGATGCTTGGCAGGATTGCGACCACGATCATCGGGACCCGCATCGCGGCCGAAACCGGCAAGGCGGGCCTTGTCGGCGCGGCGGCCGGCATGCTGGCCACGCGCGTCCTTACCCGATCGCCGCTGGGCGCAATCGCAATCGGCGGCGCCTATGTCGCGCACAAGCTGTGGCAGAAGAAGAAAGAGATCGACAAAAAGGGTCCGCACGAGACCGCCGTCGAGGATGGGCTAATCACCGATGGACGGCGCAAGAATGGCCATCATGCGCTCGCGCCGCTCAAAACCCGCGTCGCCTATCGCAAGTCGCGGCCCAAAAAGCCTGTGACGCGCGTCACGCCCCCGCCTGCCATACCCTGATCGCGTCGACCGGCGCCGCCAGCATCAGGATATTGAGCGTCAGATTGTCGCGGATCGCCCATAGCGTGAACAGCTCGAACGCGATCGCAGTCAGGATGGTGACCTTTGCCGGCATGCGCGATGCGAACAGAAATCCGATCATCATCATGCCGATATCGCTCATGGAGTTGAGCACACTGTCGCCATTATAGCCCAGCGCGATCGTCGCCGTGCGATAGCGGTCGATGATGATCGGCGAGTTCTCCAGAATCTCCCATCCACTCTCCAGAGCCACGGCGATCACCAGCCGGACTGGCACGGAATAGCGGCGCAGCAGCAGCCAGCCGCCGCCGAAGAACAGAAAGCCATGGATGATATGGCTGAAACTGTACCAGTCGCTTAGCTGCTGACTGTCCTCGCTGCTGTTGATCGTCCCGTGCCACAGGCTAATCGTGCCGCAAGTGCAGATGGGCGGGCGGCCCATCGCGATCAGGATCGTCGCGGTGGCGATGATGAGGAAAAGGATGGCCATTCCCGCGATATGGCGGTTCGTCATCATCGTCCCCTCTTGCAAAAACGCCCTTACGCAGCCACTAGCAGGCATGGCAGACAGCATCCAGTCGGACCCCCATGGCTTCAAGCGGCGCGGCGTCCTGTTCGTGCTCTCCTCGCCCTCGGGCGCGGGCAAATCCACGATAGCGCGCAAGCTGCTCGCCGCCGATCCGACATTGCAGATGTCGGTTTCCGCGACGACCCGGCCGATCCGCCCGGGCGAGGTTGACGGCAAGGATTATCATTTCGTCGATCTGGAACGGTTTCGCGGCATGGTTGCGGACAATGAGTTCCTGGAATGGGCGCATGTCTTTGGTCATCGCTACGGTACGCCACGTGCGCCGGTGGAGGCGATGCTGAAATCGGGGCGCGACGTGCTGTTCGATATTGACTGGCAGGGTGCGCAGCAACTCTATCAGATTGCCGGCGGCGACGTGGTGCGCGTGTTCATCCTGCCGCCTTCGCTTGAGGAACTGGAAAGCCGCCTGCGCGGGCGCGCGACGGACAGCGAGGAAGTGATATTGGGCCGCATGTCGCGCGCGGCGGGGGAAATCGCCCACTGGGACGGCTATGACTATGTGCTGTGCAATGACGACGCAGAGAGCTGTTTCCTGAAGGTCAAGACTATCCTTGAGTCGGAGCGGATGAAGCGCAGCCGGCAGACCGGCCTTATCGGCTTCGTCCGCAAGCTGGGTCGGGCCGTCCCCGATAGTGATTGACCTTCCCGCGCTGTAGGCTCAGCCTGTATGTTCCAGTCCGAAAACAGGAGGGTTGCAATGATACGCGCCACGATCGGCGGCCTGTTCGGAGGGCTCGCCCTGTTCCTTACGGGATTTATCTTCTGGGGCACGCCGCTGTCCGGCCTCGCCTTTTCCACTGCGGAGGAGCAGGCGAGCGCCAATCTCCAGGCAGCGATGGCTCAGGCGCTGACACAGACGGGGACGGGCGTGTATGTCATCCCCTCACCCGCGACGAGCGCGGGCACGGTGCTCTACGGCAAGGGGCCGGTGGCGCAGGTCTTCTTCAACACCAGCGGCTTTCCTGTGATGGACAATGGCAGCCTGATCGCCGGGTTGATCCTGTCGCTGGTGGTCGGCGTGCTTATCGCCGTAGCGTTGCGCGGCATGGCGAATGATTTCGCCGCCCGGCTGCGGCTGACGCTGCTGTTCAGCGCGGCTGCAGTGCTGTGGATGCACATCGGCCAGCCGATCTTCAATCACGCGCCCTGGCGCTATTTCCTGTATCTCGCGTTCAGCGATTTCGTGGGGCTGGTGGTGGCCGGCGTGATAGCCGCGCGCTGGTTCATGGCCAAGGGCGAGGTTGCGCCGCCTTCGTGAGGTAGGTTTAGCCCTCACCTCCGTTCGCTTCGAGCCTAGTCGAGAAACCAGCACTAAGGCTTCTCGACAGGCTCGAAGCGAACGGGAGGGATAGTATTCGTGTCTTAGCGAACCTTACTTGGTCCCCGTCAATGCCTGCGCCGAGGGCTTGTTGACCGCATCGACCGATCCATCCGCGAGCATCTTCTTGCTCAGTGCGACGGCTTCTTCCTTCAGTTTGGCGTCGGCGGTGGTCTGGCTTGCGCCGATCAGGCCGGACAGAAGCAGGTTATTGGCCGCCGGGTCGGTCGCCTTCTCCGCCACGGATTTGCGGGCCAGGGTGATCGCTTCGGCATAGAGGGGATCTGCGCCCGCCTTGTCCTGCTTGGACAGCTTGCCGTTGCCAAGCTGGATCAGAATCCCGGCCAGGATATCGCGGCTGGCGGCGTCGGCGGGCTTGGCGGCGACGACCTTGCGCCAGTGCGGCGCGGATTCCTCGAACAGCGCCACGACAACGTCAGGTTTGTTCAGCGCGCTGTTCGCCGCAGCGTCAGCATAGAGCGCATTGGCGAGGAAGTTCACATTATCGATATTGTCCGGTTGCGCTTGAACAGCGGCGCGGATGGCGGGCAGGGCGGCGTCATATTTCGCCACGGCTCCGGCATTGTCGCCGGTCTGCTGGGCCTGCTGCCCGGCAGTGAAGTCCGTGACGGCCTTGTTGAACGCGGCCACCTGTTCTGGGGTCATCGGAGTTGCGGCGGGCGCAGGCGCGCCAGCGGCCGGCGCGGCGTCCTGCGCGATAGCCGGCGCGGTCAGTGCAAGCGGCGAGGCCATGATGAGAAGGGCGGTAAGGACGGTAGGTTTCAACGTCGGGTCTCCTTGCAGGCATCAAACTCTCCGGACGAACGGATACCATTCATAACGGTTCCGTTTCACCCGACCGCCAGTCTGCAGAAAGCGGCTGCCGCATTAAATTCCGCTTGCCGCCTTTCGCGATGCTGAACGGCGTCAGCATCCTCTCCCCATTGCTCGGCCTGCCACAGCTCGTCCAGCTCCGTCGCGTCCCAGATGCTATCCGTGTCATAGCCGCCCTCGACCAAAGCCAGGCCGCACACCAGGGAGCCGCCGATGCTCACCACCGTGGAAAGGCCGGCCAGCATGAAGGAGTCGAAAGCGGCAACCACCGCCGACAGGCGGGTTAGCGTTTCCTCCGGCTGCGCCACGGGCAGGATACCCGTCGTGACCCGGAAGGCGATGTCGTAGCGGTCCCGCGCCCAGTCCAGTAGCGGGTCCCACTCAGCCGTCTGTCGGGCGACCAGCGGCGCGGGGTTGTCGGCGCGATAGCAGAGGAGGTCGCTCTCGCCATAGCGCGCGACGCCGGCTGCAAAGGTCGCATGGTTCGGGGCGATCTGGTCGATGGCGGCATTGGCGAACCCGGTGGCGGTCATCGCGCGCGGGTCGATCTCTTCGCCCTGCGCGGCCCATTCAGATGCAACTGCGTCGCCCATGGCGGCCGTGGGAAGGGTGAGTAAAGCACGGGCGGGGGTGCGGACGGGACGGCCGTCGAGATGCACCGCGAAGCCGCCGTCTACCGGGACGGTGACGGCGTCCTTGTAAAAGCGCTTCACCGGAAAGTCCTCATGCGCCCGGGGGCGTGCGCCAGGCGCGGAGCAGCATGCGCGGCACGATGATCGTCTGGACCATGCCCACTGTCGCGACGATCGCGCCCATGATCTTCGCCTTGTCGCCCTGCACCCAGCCGAAGCGCTGCATCATGATCAGGAAGCCGAACATGACGATGAACACGCCGGAGAGGCGGAACAGGTTGATGATGAGGAAGCGCTGGCGGGCGGCCTTATCTTCGCGGCGAAGTGGGGGATAGGTCATGGGTTGCCGATATGGCGGGCGAGGGCGGCGCTGTCCACAGCTACGGCGGCGGCGCCGGAATCCAACAGCAATTGCGGCGGGTGATAGCCCCAGGCGACGCCAATGCCCCGCACACCGGCATTCACCGCCATTTCGATGTCGAAGCTGGTGTCGCCGATCATCACGGTGGTCTCCGGCAATGCGCCGACGTCGGCCATCGCCTGCGCGATCATCGACGGGTGCGGTTTCGACGGATGCCGGTCGGCCGTCTGCAACGTCACGAACCGATCAATGATGCCGTAATGCGTAAGGCAGAGGTTAAGGCCACGATCGGACTTGCCGGTGGCGACGCCAAGCAGCCAGCCGCCCGCGTCGAGCGTCTCGATCAGTTCGGCAATACCGTCATAAAGAGGCTCGCTGACTGTGCCGCCGGCCCGCATTGCACGGAATGCGGCCTTGTAATGCTCGGACACATGATCATGAAACGCCGCGTCCGTGTTCGGGAGAAGATGCGCAACGGCATGAGGCAACGACAGGCCGACGACAGAGAGAATGTCGAGCCGTTCGGGCGGCGGCAGCTTCACCGCCTCAAACGCACGGGCCATGGCGGTACAGATGCTATGCTGGCTGTCGACCAGCGTGCCGTCGCAATCGAAGATGACGAGGGGGTTGCTCATTTCAGCGTGTCGCGCATCCGGGCTGCGATTGCGTGATCGCCGACCGCATCCAGCGCGGCGGCAGCGGCCTCCCGGGCCGGGGCGGGCTTGTTCTGACCCAGCTTGCGGGTGCCGCGCCACGCATCGATCCGCATCTCGAACCCGGTGATCGCACCCAGCATCCGGTCGAACAGACCGTCGGTCATCTTGTCACGGGTCCACACCGGCTTGGGCGCAAGGCGCCGTTCGCGGTCAGTGGAAAGCGCGTCGATGAGGTCTGCAAGGGTGGCGCGGTCCATGGCCGTCACCCGGCCCTGCACTTCGACGGCGACATAGTTCCAGGTCGGCACCTGATCATCCATTCCGTACCAGTCGGGGCTGATATAGCCGTGCGGTCCGTTGACGACGAACAGGGCTTCGGCGCCCGCAAGATGCCGGGTCAGATCATTACCGCTGGACAGGTGGAACCCGATCCGGTCGTCATCGAGGAAGATGGCCGGAACATGCGCGACGCGGGGGCCGTTCGACGTTGCGGCGAAGAGCGTGCCGAAGCCCTCATCCGAAACGAAGGCGCGCATTTCTGCGGCGTCTTCCCAGTGGAATTTGCGGTCTGGGTGCATTGGCTGCCTGCTATGCTACCCCGTTCGGTTCGAGCAGCTTCGAGCGAAGTCGAGAAGCGTCAGTCGAGAATGAGCGCTGTAAGAGCAGTTCTCGATAAGCTCGAACCGAACGGATGTAGGAGGAGTGACGCTCACCGCGTACCCCGCCCACGCCGTTCGCCCCGCCGTTCCTTGCGCACCGCCTTGGCATGCTGGCGGGCGAATTTCTTCTCGTCCTCGCGCGTTGGCGTGGTGTCGATTTCCTCGTCCAGCGGCATGTCGCCCCGCGTGAGGTCGAAGCCCAGATCTTCCAGGCTTTCGCGGAAATGGTTGGGCAGTTCCGCTTTCACGTCCACATGCCCGCCATCGGGGTGATCGATGCGGATGCGGCGGGCGTGCAGGTGCATCTTGCGGCTGATCGTGCCGCTGAGAAACGCCTCCTTGCCGCCATATTTGCCGTCCCCGACGATCGGCTTGCCGATCGCCGCCATATGCACGCGCAACTGGTGCGTGCGGCCGGAAAAAGGCTGAAGCTCCACCCAGGCGGCGCGATTGCCCGCGCGTTCGATCACGCGATAGCGGGTGCGCGCGGGCAGGCCCTCTTTCTCGTCTACATGCATCTTCTCGCCGCCGGTGCCCGGCTGTTTGGCGAGCGGCAAGTCGATCATGCCGTCATGCACGTCCGGCACGCCGATGACGATCGCCCAATAGACTTTGCGTGCGGTGCGGCTGGAAAAAGCCTTGGCGAAGTAGCCCGCCGACCGGGCGGATCGGGCGATCAGCAGTGCGCCGGACGTGTCCTTGTCCAGCCGGTGGACCAGCTTGGGCCGCTGCTCATGATCGAACTGCAGGGCGTCGAGCAGCCGGTCGACATGGGTGTCGGTCTTGGTGCCCCCCTGTGTCGCCAGGCCCGGGGGCTTGTTGATGACGATCGCCTGCGGATCGGTGTGGATCACCATCTCCTGCGCATAGGCGATCTCGTCCGGCGTCAGGTCGATGATACGCTCACGCTTCGCTTTTTCCGGACGGGCGGCCTTTTCCTCGGCCGGCGGCACACGGATCGTCTGCCCCTCGGCGATGCGATCGCCCGGCGCGGCACGCGCGCCATCGACGCGCAACTGGCCGGTGCGCGACCAGCGCGACACGATGTTGAAGCCGACATCGGGCAGATTGCGCTGGAACCAGCGGTCGAGGCGGATGCCGTCATCGTCATGGGACACGCGGAACTGGCGCACGTCCAGCGTGACGCCCACGGCCTTGGCGGGGGCCGCTGCGGCTGGCTTGGCGACGGGCTTCGGCGCAGCCGCACGCGCGGGGGCCTTCGGCTTCGCGTTCGTCGGCTTCGTCGCGCGCGCCGGGCCGCCTTTGCCGCCGGTCTTCTCACCGGGTTTGCCGAATTTCGCGCCGAATTTGCCGCCACGGCCCTCGGGCTTGCCCGTTTTGCCCGGAGCAGAGGCGCGTCCGCGCCCGCCTGCGCCCTTGGCGGGGCCGCTGCCGGACCCTTTGGTCGGGGTTTTCATGCCAGGCTCCTGACCGCGACCATGCCGATCGCGAGCGCGCCGACCGCGCCGATGACGGACGCCAGCACATAGAGTAGCGCGGTCATCGTCTCCCCCCGCTGCATCATGGCGAAGGTCTCCAGGCTGAACGCGGAGAATGTGGTGAACCCGCCCATCACGCCGACGCCGAGCAGAAGGCGGATATTCTCTCCGCTTCCGGCCGACCGGGCAAGGCATCCGGCCAGCACGCCCATGGCAAAGCCGCCGATCAGGTTTGCGAGCAGTGTGCCCCAGGGATAGCCTGGACCGAAGAGATAGAGGGCGAGCCGTCCGAGATTATAGCGCAGGGCCGAACCCACGGCGCCGCCGCCCATGACGAGGAGGGTGTTGATCATCGCAACGCCCTAGTCGGAATCGCGGACGAAGGAAATGCCGGGTTTCCGTGCACGTCGCTTAGGCTGTTACACTTTCGTGAAACAATGCTAAGGGCGGCGTATTGGGAGCGGATAACAGCACGTGGCTGACCTGAACGACATCATCCATTACCAGTTGCTGGCGAAGGAAGCGCGACGCCGTGCGGACAGCACGGACGACCCGGACCTTGCCCGTCGCTATCGGGAGATCGCGGTCAAGCATGAACGCGCGGCGCGCAAGCTGGCGGGGGAGGCGGAGGGTGGCAACTGACCTTCAGTAGCCGATCGCTCGTCACCCTTAGAAAGCCTTACTTCGGCCGCGACGCCGCCAGATAGGCGACTGGCTCCCCGATGTTGAGCCGTGTGCGGGCATTGGCATAGGGCTCTTCAAGCAGACGCTCATGATCCTCGCCGAGCAGCCAAGCGGCGCGGCGTCCATTGCGATACCCCTCCCATATAGCAGGTACGGCGCGCCATGCGCCCAGCCGCGCCGCGCGGAACGCTGCGCCGGTGGCGATCAGCCCCCAGCCAAGCCCGCCAGTCTGCGCATAGGAGAAGGCGGTCAGGCATGCCTCCCCCAAAGGATCGTCGGCGCGATAGCCGGTGAGGATATGCCAGATGTCATGCACGTCGCGAGTCCGTCGCCCGAACTAGGCATAGGGATGCTGTGCGTCACGCAACAGATCGTCGGTGCGGCTGACAGCGGCAAGCCCTTCGGCCGTATAGCCGGTCTCGTCCAGAAATGCGCGATAGGCTGCGCCGACGCTTCCCTCCGGGAAACAATGTACATAGGTGGGGTCGGACAGTTTGCTCGCGAGTTCGTCGCGCTGATAGGCGATGCGTCCGCCCTCGGCGGTGCGCAGCAGGCGTTCATAGCCGGTCTTCGCCGACCCTGCATTCAGGGCGCGCATGATCCGGAAGACCTGCGTCGTGTCATTGGCGTCGGCAAGAAGGCGGCGCAGGGCGGTGAGAGCTGTGCGCCAGTCCTTCCGGGCGGAAACATCTGCCGTCAAAGTCTGCGTGGTCATGGTTCGTCTCCTGGTGGCGTTGGTTTGCAGATCACGCCTGCGGGGTGTCGGATGACCTGTCGCGCCGCGTCCATGCGGCGAGGGCAGAGGCGATGAGGCCCGTGAGCAGAATGATCATGATGTGGCTCCTTGTCTCGCATGCCGCCCCTGAGGTGCGGACGGCCTTGCGGCTGTTGATGTCGCCATTAATATGAGCAATACTCACATTTCCATACTCGCCTTCGCGCGGATCGGCATTTCTCATGAAAAATACCAAATCCGAGATAGTTAGCATCAGGTCGCCGCGTCAGGAGCGCGCGCGGCAGAAGGTCGAACTCATATTAGAGGCGTCGATGCAGTTGCTGGCGAAGGGCGGTTTCGCCCTGTTGACCACCAACGCCGTCGCGGAGCGGGCCGGCGTGAGCATCGGCACGCTGTACCAATATTTTCCCAACAAGGAGGCGATACTCGATGCGCTGGCCGATCGGGAAATGGCGGACCTGTCGCATCGGGTGCTGGAGGTGCTGAAAGAGCCGGGCGCGATCACGCCGCGCGAGCGGATCGCCCGCGTCGTGCGCGCGGTCATGGCCGGCTATGGCGGCCGGCCGCAGGTGCATCGGCTGGTCATGGAAGATTCGTTCCGGCGTGGCGGGGCGCGGCTCGTGCCGCTGATTCAGGAACTGGTGGGTTTTCTATCCTCGACCGGGCCGCTGGCCGGGGACGGCCAGGCCGTGAAGCTGAGCCATGCCGAAGCGTTCGTCATGACCAATGCGTTCGCGGGCGTCATGCGCGCGATGATCCTGTGGCAGGATAACTCAGCGCCGCCGCAGGGCGAGGTGGAGGAGGCGCTCGCGCACATGATCGTGCATTTTGCAGGCGAGCGGACGGAAGGGGGATGATGTTTACGCCTCAGGCGGCCCATGCCTGCCGGTAGATCGCCTGAATCTCTTCGGAAGACGGGACGACCGGATTGTTCGCGGGCGACCCCGAAGCCAGTGCCTGTTCCGCCATCAGCGGCAGCAGGGTGGTCCATTTCTCCGGGTCGATGCCGAAGGCGGCCGGGCTGGGGACCTGGAGATCGGCGTTCAGCCGCTCCAGTTCCTCGATGAGCTTGCCCACCGCGCCCTGATTGCTTTCCTCGCCGTTCGCAATGCCCATCGCCCGCGCGCAGTCGGCATAGCGCACGAGCGCCGAGGGCGCGGAAAAGGCCGTCACCATGGGCAGCAGCATCGCGTTGGACAGGCCGTGGGGCACATGGAAATGCGCGCCGATCGGCCGGCTCATGCCATGCACCAGCGCGACGCTGGCGTTGGAAAAGGCGATGCCCGCCTGGGTCGATCCGAACATCATCGCTTCCCGGGCGTCGCGATCCTGCGGGTCGGCCCATACGCGGCGCAGGTTGGGCGCGATCGCCTGCATCGCCGACAGGGCGAATGTGTCGGAGAAGCTGTTCGCCCGGCGCGAGACATAAGCCTCCATCGCATGGGTGAGTGCGTCGATGCCGGTGTCAGCCGTCAGGCGCGGCGGCATGGTCAGTGTCAGTTCGAAGTCGATGAGCGCAGCGATGGGGAGATAGGCGAGGCCAGCGCACAGCATCTTCTCGTCGCTGGTTTCATCCGTGATGATGGTGAAGCGCGTGGCTTCCGATCCGGTGCCCGCCGTGGTCGGAATGGCGATGACGGGCAGGCCCGGCATGTCCTGAAGATGCGGTGTCCTGTAATCGCGGCATGCGCCGCCGTGGCGGGCGAGCACGGCGATCATCTTGGCGCTGTCGATGGGGCTGCCGCCGCCGAACCCGACGACGCAGTCATGGTCGCCCTCAAGCAGGCAGGCGCGCGCCGCTTCGATCGATGCCGCCGTCGGTTCCGCCACCGTGTCGGAAAAGATGCGCGCGGTCATGCCGGCGGCCGCAAGGCCGTCCGCGATCATCGTTGCGCGGCCCGTGTCGTACAGGAACCTGTCCGTGACGATCAGGGGCCGGCCCAGGCCCAGCGATGCCAGCAGGTCGGGCAGCTCGGCCGATGCGCCGGCGCCGATCCGCATGATGCGCGGCAGGGTGATGTTGGACGGCATGCCTCTCTCCATTCACCCGCATGATAGCCGGGCGCGTGAAGGGAGCTACAGGAAAATACGGATGGTCGAGGCGCTGATTTGTCGCAGTTTTGCGGCGGGTTGTTTCCGGGCGCTCAGTGCATCTCCGACGCTACACTGCCCTTGCCGCGAAAGGCTGCCTGCTTGCGCATGTCGACCAGCGGCTCCTCAAAATCCAGGCGGAAGCGCTCATCCTCTATCCAGCTGACGATGGCGGGCACCTTCACGCCGTTGCGGACGAGCAGGGCGTAGCTGTCGCAGGGCGGCTGTTTCGCGCCCTTGGCGATCACGCCTTCCTGCGTGAAGTCCATGACGGTGATCGGCAGCTTTCCGCGTGCCGAAAACAGGAAGGCGGGCAGCGGGTGGAGAACTCCGGGCGAAACGGCGGGCTGCGGCTGGCTGGCGGCTGGGGTGTCGAGGGGGGCCAGGGCAGTCATGTGCGCATCTCCATGCCGGGGGAATATCGTTTCCCGACGATGGCGGAAGGTGGTTAACGAAAGGTTATCATTTGCCGTTGTTCGCCACGATATCCACCGACGTGCCGCCGCCCGGCGCATTGGCGAAAGTGATGACATAGGCGCCGCCGTCCTTGGCGCGGGTGCCGCCCAGCACATGCTGGCCGTCGAGCAACTGATGCTCCGCGTCATAGCCGTTGCGGCGGGCGATGGTGTAGTAGAAGTCCATCACCGTCTGCATGGGCACGGCCGAGACGAAACTGGCGCCGCGCAGGCCGCATTGGCCGTCATTGCCGGCCGCCTCCATCAGGCGCGCGCCGGGATAGATGGGGAAGGCGGCGGGCAGGCGCTCGGCCCAGCCGGCCGCATAGTTCAGGGTGCCGCAGCCCTTGCCCGTACCGCTATCCCGCGCCAGCGCGCCGAGCGTCGCCGGGCGATTGGCGGCGCAGTCCGTGCAGGCTTCGCCCTTCGTGGGGGCGGGGGTGCTTTCCAGGCGGCCACCGGCCAGCTTCAGCGCCTGCGCGGCGGAGGCTTTGGCGTTGGCGGGCAGGACCGGGACCGCCCCGCTCAATGGCTTCTCGCCGGGGCGGACGGCGCGGGCGTTGGACTGGCCGGCCAGATCGGGATCGGTTGCGAGCGGTCCTTCAAGCGCGCCGCGCAGCGCCGGGTCGCTCATGTCGTTGGTCAGGCGGGCGTCGAGTTCGGCCAGATTATTGGCGTCGCTGTTCCCGCCGCAGGCGGCCACAAGCAGCGGCAGCGCAAGGAAGCAGGCCCTCGCCATGGGATAGGCACGCAAGAACCGGGAAGCCATCACCATCCGTCTCCTTCATCCTGACGATCGCAGGAAGGGTAAAGCATTGCGGGTGGAATGGAGTAAATGCCTCAATTTTCGTTTAACCCCTAGCATATGTCGCAATTTGGCGCACGGATGCTTGCCCTTGAAGGAAAGCAGGGCCATCTTGCAGGCATGTTCAACATCCTTTCCGTGCTGATCGGGCTTTTCGCGCTGATCCTGATGATCCCGACGGTCATCCCGCTGCTGGGATGGGCGAACTGGTTCATCCTGCCGGTGGCGGTCGTGGGTTTGTTGTTCGGCCTGCTGTCGTCCCGGACCAGCGGCCGCAATCTTTGCCTTGTCGTCATTGCGCTCGGCGCCTTCCGCCTGTTTCTGGGCGGGGGCATCATTTAACGCGCGACAAGGGGTATGGCATCGCAGGAGGATGAAGGCGGCCCGCCCGCCAATGGCATAGCCTATGCGCTTGGCTGCTATTTCCTATGGGGGCTGCTGCCGCTCTATTTCCATATGCTGGACGGGGTCGCTTCGACGGAGGTCGTTGCTCAGCGGATCGTCTGGTCGCTGGTGCTGGTGATCGGCATCATTGCAGCGCGCACGGGGATGGGCGCCTTCCTTTCGGTGCTGCGCGACCGGCGGGTCATGCTGCCGCTGTGCGCCTCCGCTCTGCTGATCGCGGTCAACTGGCTGACCTATATCTGGGCCGTGCATAATGACCATGTCATCGCCGCGAGCCTTGGCTATTTCCTCAATCCGCTGGTCAATATCCTGCTGGGCTTTCTGTTCCTGAAAGAGCAGTTGCGGCGCGGGCAGATGATCGCGGTCGTGGTGGCGGCGCTCGGCGTTGCGATCCTGGCTGCGGCGGCGCTCGATACGCTGTGGATCAGCCTGACGCTGGCGCTGAGCTTCGGATTCTATGGCCTGGTGCGCAAGACCACGCCGGTTGCGCCGATGCGCGGGCTGGGCGCGGAAACCGTGCTGCTGACGCCGCTCGCGATCGTCTATCTGCTATGGCTGAACGCGCATGGCGGACTGGCGTTCGGGACGGACCCGAAGATAACCGTTTTGCTGATCCTGTCGGGCGCGATCACGGCGATGCCCTTGCTGCTGTTCGCGATCGCGGCCCAAAGCCTCTCGATGGCGACGCTGGGGATCATGCAATATCTGGCGCCGACCCTGCAATTCCTGACCGGCATCCTGATATTCGGCGAAGCATTGAGTCGGGGTCAGATGATCAGCTTCTCGCTGATCTGGATCGGCCTGATCCTGTTCACGATCGACTCGTTGCGCGGCATGCGGGCGGCGCGGCTGGCCGCCGTTTAGGCGCCGAACTCGGTGCCCTCGAAGCGGACGGGTTCGCCGATCGCTGCGTTCGCCAGACTGTCTTCCCACATCACCCGGTTGCCGCGGATGATGGTGCCGGTCGCCTTGCCGGTCAGTTCCATGCCCTCGAACGGCGACCATGCGCAGCGCGAGGCGAGCCAGTCGCCGCCGACCGTCCAGCGCTTCTTGAGGTCGACGACCGTGAAATCCGCGTCATAGCCGATGGCTATGCGGCCTTTGCCGACCAGACCGAACACCCTCTGCGGCCCGGAACTGGTAAGCTCAATGAAACGGCGCAGGGTGGTCCGTCCGTTGGCGACATGGTCGAGCAGCAGCGGCACCAGCGTCTGCACGCCGGGCATGCCGCTGGGCGAGGCGGGATAGGTCTTGGCCTTCTCCTCGATCGTATGGGGCGCATGGTCGGAACCCAGAACGTCCGGCACGCCCTGATTGAGCCAGCGCCACAGGCCGTCGCGATGCGCGCCGCTGCGGATCGGCGGGTTCATCTGCGCATAGGTGCCGAGCGCCGGATAGGCTTCCTCGCCCGCCAGCGTCAGGTGCTGGGGCGTTACCTCGCAGGTCGCGATATCCTTGTTCTGCGCGATATATTCCAGCTCTGCCGGGGTCGTGATGTGCAGGATGTGGATGCGGCGGCGCGCCTGCCGGGCCAGCGCGATGATCCGCTTGGTCGCAATCATCGCGCTCTCATCGTCGCGCCAGACGGGATGGGAGGAGGGATCGCCCTCGACGCGATAATCCTTGCGGGCGTTCATCCGGGTTTCGTCTTCGGCGTGAATCGCGACGCGGCGGCGGCCGGATGCCAGCACGCGGGCGAGCGCATTGTCGTCATCGACCAGCAGGCTGCCGGTCGACGCGCCCATGAATATCTTGACGCCGGCCGTGCCGGGGATGCGCTCCAGTTCCTTCAGATTTTCCGCATTGTCGGCGGTGGCACCGACATAGAAGGCATGGTCGCACCACATGCGATGATGCGCGCGGCTGAGCTTGTCATGCACGCGCTCGGCCGTGTCGGTGTTCGGGTTGGTGTTGGGCATCTCGAACACGGCCGTCACGCCGCCGAGCACCGCCGCGCGGCTGCCCGATTCGAGGTCTTCCTTATGCTCCAGCCCCGGCTCGCGGAAATGCACCTGGCTGTCGATGCAGCCGGGCAGGACGTCGAGGCCCGCACAGTCGATCGTCTCGCCCGCATCGCCAAGGTTGGAGCCGATCGCGGCAATCTTACCCCCGCGCACGCCGATATCGGTCTGTTCCGATCCGCCGGGGGTGTGAATCGTGCCGTTCTTGAGGATCAGGTCGAAGGTCTGGGTCATGGCGCTTTCCGGTGAACGGCTTGGATATGGTGCGCAACTGTCCTACCTAAAGCCCATGCCAGACACCACCCTCATCGACCGCGCCGTCATCCGCATTTCCGGGGAGGAGGCGCGGCCTTTCCTGCAAGGGTTGCTGACGCAGGACGTCATGGCCGTTCGCGACGATGCGCCGCGCTGGTCGGGATTGCTGACGCCGCAGGGGAAGGCGCTGTTCGATTTCATCCTGTGGGGGGATGGCGAGGATATATTGGTCGATTGCGAGGCGGAACAGGCCGATGCGTTGGCGCGGCGGCTGACGCTCTACCGCCTGCGCCGCAAGGCGGTGATCGCCCGCGATGAGAGCCTGGCAGTGCATTGGGCGCTGGAAGCGGAGGGCAAGCCTCTTGATCCGCGCTTGCCGGAGCTTGGGTATCGCTGGCTCGCGCCGGCGGATGGCGGCGACGCGACGGCCGCATGGACATGCCATCGCCTGTCGCTCGGCGTGCTGGAGGGCGTTGCGGAGCTGGGGCAGGACCAGACGCTCTGGCTGGAGGCCAATGCAGAAGAGCTGAACGGCGTCGACTACACCAAGGGCTGCTATATCGGGCAGGAGAACACCGCCCGCATGCATTACCGCAACAAGGTCAATCGTCGGCTGGTGGCGATCCCGTTGACGGAGACGGACGAAAAGCGGCAGCGGCTGGCGCTCCCCGAACTTGGGCTGTCGATCGAACTGCGCCGGGTGGAGGATATGGGCACGCTCCCGCTGCCCGGCTGGCTGGCGAAGGCGATTATGGAGCCTGCCGGGGAATGAATATTGCGTCATTCGCCAATGTCCGTTCGTTTCGAGCCCTTCGACTGCCTGCCAAGGCAGGCGCTCAGGACAGGCCGAGGTCGAGAAACATATGCGCGAGGTTTCTCGACTGCGCTCGAAACGAACGGAGGGGGGCGTTGCTGGTCGGGGTCTTGCTGCTGCTTCCCCACTCTGCGCAGGCTGACACGCCATGGAAGCTGGTGAAGACCTATCCCCATGATCCCACGGCGTTCACCGAAGGGCTCTTCTTCCGCGACGGGACGCTGTACGAAAGCACCGGCATGGCGGGGAAATCGGACATCCGGCAGGTCCGATTGAAGGATGGCAAGGTGCTGCGCCGCGTGACCTTGGACCCGCAATATTTCGGCGAAGGCATCGTCGACTGGGGCGACACCATCGTCAGCCTGACGTGGCGGCACCGGCACGGCTTCGTGTGGAAGCTGGATGATTTCAAGCAGCAATCCACGTTCGAATATGAGGGCGAGGGATGGGGCCTGACGCGTGAACCGCGCTGGATCATCATGAGCGACGGCACCCATAAATTGCGCTTCCTCGATCCCAAGACCTTGCAGGAGGTGCGCCGCATTACCGTGACATGGAACGGCAAGCCGGTCCCCCTGCTCAATGAACTGGAATGGGTGAAGGGGGAAATCCTCGCCAATGTCTGGTATGACAAGCGCATCGCCCGGATCGATCCGGGGACGGGCGCAGTGATCGACTGGATCGACCTGTCGCCGCTGGTGGCGAAGGTGAAGGCCACGGACCCCGACGCCGTGCTGAACGGCATCGCCTATGATGCCAAGGCAGACCGGCTGTTCGTGACCGGGAAATATTGGCCCAAGCTGTTCGAAATAAAGCTGGAGCGGTAGAGAAGACCGAACCCCCGCCGCATCGCGGCGGAGGCTCTCTGGCTTGTCAGATGATCAGGGATTCGAGACGGTGGTCGTCGTCTTTTCCGTCACCGCCGTGCGCGTCGGGGTGGTTGTCTTTACGACCTTGCGCTTCGGCGTGGAGCCGCTGCTCTTGACGGTTTCCGTCGTCACTGTGGTTGTCTTGGGTGCTGCGGCTACCGCACGCGCAACTTGCGCTTCCGCCGCGGAGTTCTTCGCTGACTGCTCGGCGGCATCAGCGCGGGCGTTGGCGTTGACTGCCTCCTGCTGCGCCGCGGCGGTGCTTTCCACCTGTGCCTGCGCATTCAGGTCAGCGGTCTGGTTGGTCTCGCCGATCACGGTATCGGCATATTGCTGCGCTTGAACCGCAGACTCGATCGCCTTCTGCTCCTTGCCGCTCTTATATTCTTCATTGGCCAGGCGCAGGGATGCCTGAGCCTTTGCCAGCGTTTCGGGCGAGGTGGCGGTGCCGTTCTTCATCCGCATGGCGGCGTCAATCTTGCCCTGTGCCTGGGCAATGGCGGCCAGCGCGCGCTCTTCGTCACCGGCAAGCGCCGGGGTCGCGACCAGGGCAAGGGCAGAAGCGGCGACAAGGCCGCGCACGGCTATATTGATCTTACGCATTCTTACTCTCCTCTTGAAATTGTGGGCGGAGAACGTGCGGTTTGTGGCGCGGTTCCGGCCTAATGGCCTGCACGCGATGCCAATAGCTGTTTCCGGAGAAGCGGAATCCGGAAAAGTCCGAACCAAATCAGAGAGGTAGGTAGCTCTGGCAAAACGCCCGCCCATCGCGCAATATCGACCGTCGGCCTGAATGGGAGATGGTATGACCAAAAACGAGATGCCCGAAAGCGCGCCGCCTTCCGCGATGATCGATGCGAGGATCAAGGCATTGGGCGACTGGCGGGGCGAGACGCTTGCCCGCATCCGCACGATCATCAGGCAAGCCATTCCCGATGTCGTCGAGGAATGGAAATGGCGCGGCGTACCCGTATGGTATCAGGGCGGCATGATCTGCACCGGCGAGACCTACAAAACCGCCGTGAAGATGACCTTCGCGAAGGGGGCGGCGGTGGAAGACCCAGCGGGCCTGTTCAACGCAAGCCTTGACGGCAATGTCAGGCGCGCCATCGACTTTCACGAGGGCGATGAGATTGACGAGGCGGCGCTGGCGGCCCTGCTGCGCGCCGCTGTGGCGCTGAACACCGCCAAGCCGAAGGGCAAAGCGAAGTAGCGATCAGCTCATGGCGAGGACGAGATTGCGAACCTGCGGATAGACCTGGCGTTCCCATTTGGACCCGGAAAAGACCCCGTAATGGCCGACGCCCGGCTGCAGGTGATGGCGCTTGAGATGCGGGCGCAAGGTCGAGCATAGGGTATGGGCGGCGGCGGTCTGGCCCACGGCGCAGATATCGTCCCTTTCTCCCTCAACGGTCAGCAGCGCCGTGCGCTGGATGGCGGCAGGATTGACCGTGCGGCCGCGATGCTGCAGCTCGCCCCTCGCGAGCAAGGCGCGCTGGAACACCAGGTCCACTGTCTCCAGATAGAATTCCGCGGTCATATCCAGGACAGCGAAATATTCTTCGTAGAAATCCTTGATCTTGTCGGCTTCCACTGCATCACCGTCGGCCAGAAGCTGGTAGAGTTTTCGATGCTGTTCGCCATGCCGCTCCATGTTCATCGACATGAAGGCGGTCAGTTGCAGGAAACCGGGATAGACCCGCCGCCCGGCACCGCGATAGCGGAACGGCACGCGGGAGATCAGCTTCTCCTCAAACCAGGACAGCGGCTTTTCGCGCGCCAGCACATTGACCACGGTGGGCGCGACCCGGGTATCGACCGGGCCGCCCATCAGCGTCATCGTGCGCGGCTGGGCCGGGTCGCCATCCTCGGCCATCAGCGCGACCGCCGCCAGCGTCGGCACGCAAGGCTGGCACACGGCAAGCACATGCGACCGGGGGCCAAGCTCCTGCAGGAAATGGATGATATAGTCTATATATTCGTCGAACCCGAACGCGCCTTCGCTCACCGGCACGTCGCGGGCGTTTTTCCAGTCAGTGATGTAGACGTCATGATCGCGCAGCAGCGTATGAACGGTGTTGCGCAGAAGGGTCGCGAAATGGCCGGACAGCGGGGCGACGACCAGCATCTTGGGCTGGGGCGGCGAGAGCCCTTCCTCATTCCCCTCCTTCCTGAAATGCAACAGGTTGCCGAAGGGCATGTCCAGCACGACCTCCTCGCGCACCGCGACCTTGGCGTTACCGCTCACCACGTCATCGATCGCATAGGAAGGGCGGGCATGGGTAATCCGCGCGCCCGAAAAGACGTCCAGGACGGCGAAATAGCGGCGCGGCAACGGCCAGTCGCCGATCGACCCCAGGAATGTGTCGCGAAACCCAAGCGCCGCCTTCGCCGCAAAGCGGGCGGGCGTCAGCAGGTCGTTCAAAGTCTGATAGCCCTGATAGAGCATTGATTCTGTCCCCGCTTGCCGCGATCCCGTTGCGCGATTCGGCTTTGCATCGCGCCCAAATCCGTGCATTCATGCTGCGCTGCATCATTAGGCAATGCAACGGAAAAGAGGGATTAATGGCACAGGCCGAACTCACCCTTTCAAGCAAGACCTATTCGGCATGGTCGCTGCGCGGCTGGCTACTATGCAAATTGGCAGGGCTGGAGGTGGTTGAGCGCGTTGTCGAAAACGACGCGAACAACAGGGCCGAATTGCTGTTGCTCTCCCCCTCGGTGCTGGTGCCGCGCCTGACGCATGAGGGGGCCAGCGTATGGGATACGCTGGCGATTGCCGAATATCTCAACGAACTCTATCCGGAAGCGGGCATGTATCCGGCGGACCGGATCGCCCGGGCGCACTGCCGCGCGATTTCCGGCGAAATCCATTCCGGCTTTACCAATCTGCGCTCGGCATTGCCGATGAACCTGAAGGTCCGGCACGAAACCTTCCCGATCTTTTCGGGCGCAAAGCCGGATATCGACCGGATCGAGGCGATCTGGCAGGAGTGTCTGGCGACCTTTAAGGGACCGTTTCTGTTCGGCGACTATGCCACCATCGCCGATGCGATGTTTGCGCCGGTTACCCAGCGGTTCCTGACCTATGCCGTCCCATGTTCTCCACAGAGCGCACTCTATTGCCAGACCATCACGGAATGGGCGCCCATGGCGGAATGGCTGAAGGCGGCCAAGGCTGAGCCGGAGGAAATGGCGGAGCTTGAAGTCGAATTCTAAGTCCGTTTCTCCGCCCGACCTTAGTTCAGCATCATTCCTGGCGCCATCTTGTCGGTCGCGGGCAAGTCGACACCCCTGCCGTCACATGCGCCCACGGGCTTCATCGACAGTTCGGCGATTTGCCAGTGACAGCGATTCTGCAGCCGCGCGTGAAAGTCAAAACAGGCCACCATCGCGCCTTGCCGGCTCCAATCGGTGAGGAGGCAATAAGCGTGCATGTCCAGTTCGCGCGGATTGGCGGTGCGTTCCATCATCACGTTGGACAGATGATGGCGCAGATTGCCGCCACCTTTGGCCTGCACAAGCGCCGGAATTCCGGCAATGGCGGCCCGCCCGTCAAAAATGCCCATCGATCCGCAATCCATGCGGCAGTCCGCTGTAAACAGCCGTGCCCATTCGATCGCGTTATTGTGGTCGATGAAATGACAGTAGCGGCTGAGCAGCTCCTGAATATCCATCTTGGTCTGAAGATCGACGGTAGAAATGCAACCCATGATACTCTCCAAAAGGCTATGAATTATTTTCCATATTGTGTTCAGCGTATCATGAATTGGGCCATTGGCAACCGGAACGGATGAAGGAAGCGTCCCGGAAAGCGTCAATGAGGGGCGTGTTCGCCGCACATGGGAACGGGAAGCCAATGGCCAACGCCGTAAAAAGGCATGCGTTGTCCAAAGCCGTTGCAATTGCGAATCGTTCTCGTTAGGGGCTTTGTGATAATTCCTCAGGATTCGCGCCATTTTCATGACCACCGCGACCGCGCCACACCAGACCAAACCGGGCAGCAAGACGAAGAAGGCGCGCAAGTCCTTCTGGCTTAAGCAGCTCCATACCTGGCACTGGATCAGTTCGGCGATCAGCCTGATCGGGCTGCTGGCGTTCGCCTTTACCGGCATAACCCTGAACCACGCCGCCGATATTGAGGGTGAACCGAAGGTTGTCGAATCAGCCAACACGCTGCCCGCCGACCTGCTGAAACAGGTCGCGCCAGACGACAAGCCGGACGCCAAGAAGCCCTTGCCGGCGCCGGTTGCCGACTGGGTCGGGAAATTCAGCGGCCGGACCGCCACCGGCGAAGCGGAATGGTCTGCTGATGAAGTCTATCTGCCACTGCCGCGTCCGGGCGGCGACGGCTGGGTATCCATAGACCGCGCCACCGGCGCGGTGTCCGGAGAGGCGACCGATCGCGGCTGGATTTCCTATCTCAACGACCTGCACAAGGGCCGCAATTCCGGCAGTGCGTGGAAATGGTTCATCGACGTCTTTGCTGTCGCCTGCTTCATCTTCGCGCTGACCGGCCTGGTCCTGCTTTGGCTGCATTCGGCCAAGCGGCGCAGCACATGGCCGCTGGTCGCCTTCGGCCTGATCATTCCGGCGATAATCGCCATCATCTTCATCCATTAAGGGGACCGCATTCATGCAGATACGCCATAGCCTGATCCTGACCGGCGTTGCCGCCGTTGGCGCGGGGGCCGCTTCGCCAGCTCTCGCCGAGACGCTGGACCTGACGGTCACCATCCCGCGCATGTCGGTGGCCGAATATCATTCGCCCTATGTCGCGATCTGGCTGGAGAAGGAAGGCGCCGCGCCGCGCACCCTGTCGGTCTGGTATGATATCGACAAGCCGAAGAATGGCGGCACGAAATGGTTGCGCGATATCCGCCTGTGGTGGCGGGCCTCCGGCCGGACGCTGCAGTTTCCGGCGGACGGGATCAGCGGCGCGACCCGCGCGCCCGGCACGCACAAGCTGTCCCTTCCGGCCGGCAAGCTCGGCAACGGCGCCTATACGCTGGTGGTTGAGGCTGCACGGGAATCGGGCGGGCGCGAAACCGTTCGCCTGCCCGTGACCGTGTCCGGTGGCAAGGGCAGCGCGAAGGCCGCCGGCACGGCAGAACTGGGCGCTGTCGCCCTGACCGTAAAACCCTGAGCGCGGAGACCAGGCCATGACCAAGATCCGTACCTCCCTGCTTGTCGCAGCGGCCGTCGCAACCCTTGCAATTCCCACGCTGGCGTCCGCCGCGCGCATGTGGATGCTGCCTTCCGAAACCATGTTCGCGGGCAATGGCGACGAATGGGCAACCGTCGATTTCGCGATTTCCAGCGATCTGTTCTACTTCGATCATCCTGCGCAGCCTTTCGAACCCGTGCTCTTCGCGCCGGATGGCACGCAGGCCCAGGTCGAGAACAAGGCGAAGGGACGCCTGCGCACGACCTTCGACGTCCATCTGACGCAGAAGGGCACGTACAAGGTCGCAGTGCTGACCAATGCGGTGTTCGGCAGTTACATGCTGAACGGCGAGGAAAAGCGCCTGCCGCGCGGTGTGACCGCCGAAACGCTGGCGCAGGCCATTCCGGCCGGCGCAACCGATGTGAAGACGAGCGAGACGAACGGGCGCGTCGAAACCTTCCTGACGGCAGGCGTGCCTACGGATACCGTGTTCAAGCCGACCGGAAAGGGTCTGGAGATGGTGCCCCTCACCCATCCGAACGATCTGGTTTCCGGGGAAGCGGCGACATTCCAGTTCCTGCTCGACGGCAAGCCTGCAGCGAACCTGCCTGTTGCAGTGATCGCCGGCGGTGTGCGGTATAGTGGCGCGCTGAAGGAGATTTCGGCCAAGACCGGCGCTGATGGCAAGGTGACCGTCACCCTGCCGGACTCGGGCATGTACTGGCTCAACGTGACGACCGCGCCACCCCGTCCTGCGCCCGCCGCCGAAGGCGCACCGAAAGGTCCGCCACCGCCCCGGCCAGCGCGTATCGACAATTATGTCGCGACGCTGGAGGTGCTGGGCGCCTGACCGCGCGTGTCGCCATCCCGGCGGCGCTGACCGCCGATGCCTTCGATGGGCGCGTCCGGACGGGACATATCGTCTCGCTGGGCGGCCCGACGATGGGGACGAGCTGGTCGGCGCTGATCGTTGCGCCATCCGGCGGGCTGCCGGACGGGGTTGAGGCGGGCATTCATGCGGTGCTGGCCGGCGTCATCGCGCAGATGAGCAATTGGGAGCCGGACTCCGACATCAGCCGGTTCAATCGATCGGCGCCGGGGGATTGGCAGAATTTTCCGGATGATTTCCTGACGGTGCTGCGCGCCGGACTGCATATCGCGGAGCGAAGCGGGGGCGCTTTCGATCCGGCGGTGGGGGATGCGGTCGAGGCGTGGGGGTTCGGCCCGTCAGCGACGCGCGTGCCTGCCCCCCTGCACGAGTCCGGATCAGTGCGGAATTGGCGCGCGATAGAGATCGAGGGCGACCGGGCGCGCAGGCTCGCCCCGGTGGCCCTCGATTTTTCCGGGATTGCCAAGGGTTTTGCCGTCGACGCCATTGCCGCCTGCCTATCCGGCATGGGCCTGCGGCATTTCCTTGTCGAGATCGGCGGGGAATTGCGGGGCGTCGGCGTGAAGCCGGACGGACAGCCATGGTGGGTCGATCTGGAAGCGCCGCCGGGGATGTCCCTGCCGCCTGTTCACGTCGCGCTGTGCGGACTGTCGGTGGCGACGTCCGGCGACTATCGCCGCTATTTCGAGGAAGACGGGCGGCGTTTCGCCCATAGCATCGACCCGCGGACCGCTGCGCCGGTCGATAATGGCGTGGCGTCGGTGTCGGTCTTGCACGAAAGCGCGATGATCGCCGACGCATGGGCCACGGCGCTCACGGTGCTGGGGCCGGAAGACGGGCTGAAACTGGCGGCGGACGAGAGACTGGCGGTGCTGATGGTCACGCGCGGGGATGGCGGGCCGAAGGAATGGATGACGCCGGCGTTTGGGGCGATGCTGGGCTGACTTTATAATCCCCTCCCTGGAAGGGAGGGGCAGGGGTGGGTTCACCGCGAAGCGGCGGCGCTTCCGACAGCTTGATGCTCGCTTCGCTCGCGACCCACCCCCGACCCCTCCCTTCCAGGGAGGGGAGAAGGAGTCCTAAACCAACCCCAGCTTCGACAATTCGCCCAGTAAAGCCGCTGGCATGACCTCAGCCCCTTCCGTGTCCCCACCCAAGTCGGCGGGCGCGTCCTTTTCCTCCAGATAGCGCCAGCCCTGGTGCGCGCGTTTGGGCCGGGCATGCACGGGGATAAGCCGGGGTTCGAGGCGAATATAATGCCGCCCTTCCGGCGCTTCCCGGAAGCCGATGATCGGGCTGCGGCCGATGATCGTGTGGCCAAGGATCCAGTAGAGCGATCCGCCCGCCATCTCGTCCACCCGCTTGGGCAGGTAGCGCGTTGTCATCAGCGCCTCGCCCCGATCGGCCTGGGATTCGAGCCATGCGCGCAAGGTGTCTGCGCTTTCGCTGCGAAAGGCGATCTTGGTGATGCTGAGCGGCATGGATCAGGCGGACATGGGGGTCAAAGCCCCCAGAGCGTGGCGAGGCCGAGGAAGGAGAAAAAGCCCATCACGTCGGTCAATGTCGTCACGAACACCGCCGAAGACACCGCCGGATCGACGCCCGCCTTCTCCAGCGCCAGCGGCACGAGAATGCCGCCAAGGCCGGCGACCAGATTGTTGATCAGCATCGCCAGTGCGATCACGATGCCGAGATCGGGATTCTGATAGATCAGGCCGACGGCGATCCCGATCAGAACGCCAAGCACCAGCCCGTTCGCCAACGCGATGCGGAATTCGCGCACGATGTTGCGGCGGGTGTTGGAACTGGTCAGCTGATTGGTGGCGAGCGCGCGGACGGCCACGGCCATGGTCTGCGTTCCGGCATTGCCGCCCATGCCGGACACGATCGGCATCAGCACCGCCAGCACGACATATTTGGCGATCGTCCCCTGAAACAGGCCAACGACCGACGCCGCGAAGATTGCCGTGCCCAGATTGACGATCAGCCAGGACAGCCGCGTGCGCACGGTCAGCAGGATCGGCTGGTTGATGTCGCCGTCGCCTGCACCGGACAGGCGCAACACGTCCTCGCCCGCTTCCTCCTGCACGATGTGCAGAATGTCATCGACGGTGATCATGCCGACCAGCCGCCCGCTGCCATCGACGACGGCGGCGGAGATCAGCGCATATTTCTGGAAGCGGAGCGCCACTTCCTCCTGATCCATGTCGACCGGGATCAGCGTCTGTTCCCGCTTCATCAGGTCGGCAATGGCGATGCCGCGCGGGCAGGTGAGGATCCAGGAAAGCTGGCAGGTGCCGATCGGCTTGTGCGCCTCATCGACAACGAAGATTTCCCAGAAGTCGCTGGTGAGGTCGCTATTGTCGCGCAGATAATCGATCACCTGGCCGACCGACATATGTTCGGGCACCGCGATCAGGTCGCGCTGCATCAAGCGGCCGGCGGATTCCTCCGGGAAGGAGAGCGCGCTTTCGATCGCGGCGCGATCTTCCGGGTCCAACGCCTCCAGCACCGCCTGCTGGTCGGCGCTGTCCATGTCCTCGATGATCGCGACGGCGTCATCGGTGTCCAGCTCGCCGGCGAATTCGGCGATCTGCTCCGGCGCCAGCGAATCGATCAGGTCGTCGCGGACATAATCATTGAGTTCGGACAGCACTTCCGCGCCGACCAGATCGCCCAGCGCTGCCGCGACCTCGCCGCGCCACTCGGACGGGGTCAGCTCCAGAAGGTCGGCGATGTCGGCCGGATGCAGCGGCGAGACGAGATCGCGCGCCTGCTCATTATTGCCTTCCTCGACGGCGTCGAGAACGGCGGTGACGAATTCGGGCTTCAGCCGATCGTCCTCGTCATGCAGCGAGTCGGGAGCCGCCGTCTCCACCACTGTTTCAGCGGTGTCGCGGTCCTCCACGTCGGTCGGCGAATCGGGTGCGCCAACTTCGTTCATCGCCGCCTCCGTCGCTGTCCGTTTCGTCCGTCATGGGACCCCTTTTGCGCATGCACAAATCAAAAGCAATGGCATCCGTGGGGGTTTCATCCCCGCCTCAAGTCCCTATATGGGGCCGCAATTCGATTTCCCTAGAAGAAGAGGATTTTTCATGGCCGACGAAACGCTGACCCTTACCCTGGACACTGGTGACGTGGTCATCAAGCTGCGCCCGGATCTCGCGCCCGGCCATGTCGAGCGGATCACGACGCTGGCCAAGGAAGGCTTTTATGACGGCGTCGTTTTCCACCGCGTCATCCCCGGCTTCATGGCGCAGGGCGGCGACCCGACCGGCACCGGCATGGGCGGTTCCAAGCTCCCCGACATCAAGGCGGAGTTCAACCGCGAGCCGCATGTGCGCGGCGTCTGCTCGATGGCGCGTTCGTCCAACCCGAACAGCGCGAACAGCCAGTTCTTCATCTGCTTCGACGACGCGACGTTCCTTGATAATCAGTACACCGTCTGGGGCGAAGTGATCGAGGGCATGGAGAATGTCGACGCCCTGCCGAAGGGCGAACCGCCCCGCACGCCGGGCAAGATCGTCAAGGCGACGGTGGCCTGATTTTCTCCCCTCCCGCCTGCGGGAGGGGGATAAGAAAAAGGGCCGGCGGATCACTCCGCCGGCCCTTTTTTTACTTCCCCGCCAACTCGTCCTTGAACGCTTCCAGGCTCATCGGCCGTCCCAGGAAATCCTGGATTAGGACATTGGCGTCCTCCGACCCGCCCGGTTCAAGCACCTGCTTGCGGTACTGCATTGCTGTCGCCTTGTCGCGGATGCCCGCTGCCTTGAACTTGGTGAACAGGTCCAGCGCGATCGCCTTCGACCAGACATAGGTGTAATAGATCGCCGAATAGCCATCCAGATGGCCGAACGACGCATAGGCGTGCGTGCCGGCCATCGGCGAGAACATCGAATAGCGGGCGATCTGCTGGTCGTACATGGACGACAGGTCGAAGTCCGGCTTGCGGTTGTAGAAGTTCATCGACACTGCCGAATAGGCAAGCTGCCCCTTCCACATCGTGGGTTCGCCGAAGCGGCGGCCGGCGTTCATCTTCTTGACCAGCTCCTCCGGGATCGGCTCGCCCTTCGCATTGGAGGCGAAGCCCTTCAGCGTGTCATAATCCCAGGTCCATTCCTCCAGCAATTGCGAGGGGGCCTCGATGAAGTCCCATTGCAGATTGCCCATCGACTGCACGCCATATTTGGTGTGGCCGGAATACATGGCGTGGATCAGGTGGCCGAACTCGTGGAGGAAGGTCGTGACGTCGTCATGATCCATCGGCCCGGTCGCGGGGAAGTTACAGATCAGTGCGCCGACCGGAATCTGGCGTCCCTCAATGCCGGTGCGGATCGGGAATTGCGCGGCGTGGCTGTACTTGCCCTCGCGCGGGTGCATGTCGAGATAGAAGCGGCCGATCAGCTTGTCGCCGTCATACAATTCCCATGCGGTGACGCTCTTGTCCCAGACCGGCGTGTTCCAGGGGCGGATATCCGCGCCGAACAGGTCGCCGACCAGCTTGAAGATGCCCGAGCGCGCCTTGTCGAAGGTGAAATATTCGCGCACTTCGGCCGCATCCACCGCATATTTCTTCTTGCGGAGCAGGTTGCTCATATAGCTGTTGTCGTAGCGCTCCAGCTTCGTGATCGTCGGGTCGACGGTCTTGGCGAAGGCCAGCAGCTCGGCATAATCGGCCGCCGCGCCCGGCTTGGCCGCGACGTTCACATCCTCGATGAACTGGTCGGCGCGCTGCGGGTTGCCGATCATCTTGTCGGCGGTCGCCAGCGTCGCATAGTCGGGATAGCCCAGCGTCTGCGCCAGCTCGTAGCGCTTCTGCAGCAGGGTTTTCAGGACCGCCTCGTTCGCGGGATAGCCGCGATTGGCGAAGGCGGTCGTCACCTTGCGCCGCGTCTCGCGCACGCTGGCGAAGTCCAGCACCGGGAAGATATCGGGATAGTCGAAGGTCAGGTGAATGAGGCCGTCCGCGCCCGGCTTGTGGCTGTCCAGGAAATCCTGCGGCAGGCCGGCGAGTTCAGCGGGCTTCAAAGGAATGTCGCCCTTGTCGTCGCGGATATTCTTGGCGAACAGCAGGCCGGTTTCGGTGATCTCCTTCTGCAGCTGCGTCACCTTCGCCCGCGTCGCATCATCCTTGTCGACGCCTGCCAGCTTGTAGTTGGTCAGCATCTTCTTGAGTGTGAAGCCGGTCTTGGCATCCAGCTTCGCGGTCGGGATCGCGGCCAGCCGGTCATAGATGGGACGCGACAGGTTCACGCCGGTTGCGGCATCGGACAGCTTGGGCAGACATGCCTCCGCCGCAGCGCGCACTTCCTTGACGGGACTGGTTTCCGAAATCAGGTACATCTCGCTGCTGCCGTCGCCCAGGATCAGCGACAGCGTGTCATAGGCGGCGAAGTCGGTGTCGATCGACGCCTTGCCCTTGCGCGATTCCAGCGCTGCCTTTGCCTTGGCGGCGAGCGCGAGCGTCTCGTCACAGCGCTTGGCGATGGTCTCTGCCGTCATGCCCGTGATGGGCAGGGTGGACAGGAAGCCGTTGGTTTCCGTGTCGATCGGCGTCGTGGCGGCCTGGGCGGAAAAAGACGTGCCGGCGAGCAGGGTCGCGGCGATCGGCCCGCGGAAGGAGAAGGGCATGTGGGGGAACTCCCTAAAAGCTGTATTATGCGCCTAATATGCCTGCCCGATCGCAAGGCGCAACGGGAATCGGACGCGGATTGCCGCACGGGGCATATGCTGCCAAAGCCGTAGCATGCGGCGCATCGGACTTCTTGGCGGCTCCTTCAATCCGGCGCATGGCGGCCATCGCGCGATTTCGCTGTTCGTGGCGCAGGCCATGGGGCTGGATGAGGTGTGGTGGCTGGTGTCGCCCGGCAACCCGCTGAAGCCCGCAAAAGGCATGGCGCCGCTGTCCGCCCGACTCGCAGGCGCATTGCGGCAGGCCCGCCGCGCACCGATCCGCCCCACCACGATCGAGCGGGACCTGGGCACGCGCTACACCATCGACACGCTGCGCGCGCTCGTTCGCCGTTATCCGCGCAATCGCTTCGTCTGGATAATGGGCGCGGACAATCTGGCGCAGTTCGACCAGTGGAAAGACTGGCGCGGCATCGCGCGGACGATGCCCATTGCCGTTGTCGCCCGGCCGGGCTATGATGGCATGGCTATGGGGTCACTCTCCATGGCATGGCTGCGGCGCTTCGTCCGGCCCGCGCGCCAGAGCAGTGACTGGACGGAATGGAGACCGCCGGCGCTCGTGCTGTTGCGCTTTCGCCCTGATCCACGATCGGCGACCCTGCTCCGGCAGGTCGATCCCCTCTGGCATCGCGAATATGAAGCGCAGCAAGTGCGCGACCCGCTGACGCGTCGCCTGATCACCCTGAAGGAGTAGCATTGCCCAGACCTCAACCCGCCAACGATACGGCGCATGACGCCGAATCCGTGGCCGCCCTGCACGCCCTTGTCATGCAGTCGCTCGACGACGACCAGGCGCAGGAAACCATCACCATCCCCCTTGAAGGCAAGAGCAGCATCGCGGACCATATGGTCATCGCCAGCGGGCGTTCGTCCCGCCAGGTGGCGTCGATGGCGCAGAAGCTCGCCCAGCGGATCAAGGAACAGACCGGCCGCAACGCCCGGATCGAGGGCCTGCCGGTCGCCGACTGGGTGCTGATCGACGCGGGCGATGTGATCGTCCACCTGTTCCGGCCGGAAGTGCGCAGCTTCTACAATCTGGAACGGATGTGGGGCTTCGTGGACATGCCGGTGGCTGGCACGGCGTAAAGCAAACGTCCGTTCGTCCCGAGCGAAGTCGAGGGACCGGGAATTGGCGCAGCGTGTCTCGACTGCGCTCGACACGAACGGGGTTGGTTTACCGGCCCAGGAGATTTTATGCTCCTGCACATCATCGCGCGCGGGAAGATCGGGCGGTCGCCGGAGGCTGATCTGGTCGATCGCTACCTCAAGCGCGTGACCCTGCCGCACAAGGTCACCGAACTGCCCGACCGCGGCGGGAAGCTGCCGCCCGTGTCACCAGGTACGGTCACCGTGATGCTGGACGAGAAGGGCAAGCAGCTTACCTCGATGGACTTCGCCCGCCGGATCGAGGGCTGGCGCGACGGGGGCACGCGCGAGTGCCGCTTCCTGATCGGCGCGGCGGACGGATTTGATGAGGCGGAGCGGAGCAATGCCGACCTGCTGATTGCCTTCGGCGCGATGACATGGCCGCACATGATGGCGCGGGCGATGCTGGCGGAACAATTGTGGCGCGCCACCTCCATCCTTGCCAATCACCCCTATCATCGCGAAGGATAGTCCCGTGAAACGGGGGATGATCATCGCGGCACTGGCCGCATCGGCGCTGGGCGTCGGCGCGGCGGCGACTTTCGCGCAAGTCGTGAGCCCGCAGGATGTCGTCTTGCCCGGCATCGCGCCAACGGGCCTCGCCCAGGAAAAGCAGGCGTTGCTCGCCGCGCGGCGGCAGGCGGCGGAGGCCAGGGATCGCTCCGGTCGCCTGCAAGTGCAGGCGCAGCGTGCGACGCAGGATGCGGAGAAGGCGCGCCGATGGGCCGCAGCGCTTGCCGCCCGCATCCAGGAATCCGAGGCGGATATTCAGGCGGCGCAGGCGCGCATCGCCATCGTCGCCCGGTTGCAGCGCGCACAGAACGCCCGCCTTGCCGAAAAGCAGCAGCCGATCGTGCGCCTCACGGCGGCGCTCCAGATTCTGGCGCGTCGTCCGACGGCGCTGGCGCTGGTCCAGCCCGGGTCGATTTCCGACGCGGTGCATATGCGGGCGGTGCTGGGCACGGTCATGCCGGTCATTCAGGAGCGGACGGCGGGGCTCCGCGCGGAATTGGCGCGGAGCCGGCAATTGCGGAGCGCCGCAGAGCAGGCGGCGGCGTCCTTGCGGGACAGTCGTCAGCAACTTGCGTCGCGCCAGCAGGAATTGCGCCGCATGGAAACGGCCAAGCTGCTCGCCTCGCGCGATTATGAGGCCAATGCCGGGCTGGAATCCGACCGCGCCGTGGCGCTGGGTGAGAAAGCGCGGGACATTGTCGACCTTATGGACCAGCTGGCGGTCGCGAGCGATGTTCGCAGCGAACTTGCCGCACTCCCCGGGCCCGTGCCGCGTCCAGCGCAGCCGGGTTCAGTGGGGGCTCCAACAGCGGAGCCCCCGGTTTCCAACACGGGCCTGCCGCCCTATCGCCTGCCGGTGGTCGGCACCCTCGTCACCGGCATGGGCGAACTGTCGGAAAGTGGTGTGCGCGCCCGCGGGCTGACGCTGGCGACCCAGCCGGGCGCGCAGGTGGTTGCTCCCACGGCCGGCCGCGTCGCCTATGCCGGCCGCTATCGCGGCTATGGGCAGATCGTCATCATCGACCATGGGCAGGGTTGGACGACGCTGATCACCGGCCTCAACCATTTATCGGTCACCGTCGGCGCTGGCGTGGCGCAGGGTGACCCCATCGGCACCGCCGGCGCGCCAAGGCCGACGGTGACGATAGAATTGCGACGCAACGGGCGGCCCGTGGACATCGTGCCGCTGGTGGGGCTGGGTTAGCTTGTACCCACAACGCCGTTCGCCCTGAGCGAAGTCGAAGGGCTCAGCCGAGCATGGCGAGGCCCTTCACTTCGTTCAGGGGAAGGCTTCGACAAGCTCAGCCCGAACGGTAAGAGCGCTGAATTGCCCTCATCCCCCGCTGGCGAAGTCCAACTGGATCACCTTGGTCGGCGTCGCGCGGCAATAGAAGGGGAGGACGCGGTCGCCATCCGGATAGGTTGCGGTCAGCGATGCGCCGAAACGCCAGCCGCCATTGCCCTGCTCCAGCGAGGTCAGCTTGTCATAGCTGAGCCGGGTGCCGCCGGTCGCGCCGATCTGCCGCGCGGCCTCGTAGAGGCAGGTCTGGGCCGAGGGCCGCGCCGCCGTGGGCAAAGGCGAGAGGTCCGCGACCAGCGCGGCGGGCGGGCCCGGCGGGAAGGTGGCGGGCGCTTCCGGCTCCGGCGTCGGCGCGGGGGCATTTGCGGCCTCGGCGGCTTCCTTTTCCTTCTTTTTCTTGTTCGCGTTGCTGGCGAGCAGGGCGATCAGGCCGCCCGCAACCGCAACCCCGGCGATGACCGCGCCGGTGCTCGGCCCCTTGTCCTTCTCCTTTTCCGGATAAGGCTGGGGATAGGGATTGCCCGGATATTGGCCGCCTCCGCTGCCGGCCCAGCGACCATAGGCGAATTCGGCGCTGCAGCCGTTCGACACCCAGATGGTGTTGGAGGTGAATCCCCATGTCCGGTTCTGAACGCAGGACCCGCCAAGGCGGCGCACCAACTGCACGCGATTCTCCGTGCGGACGGAACAGCGTTCGGTCCTGTGCTTCACTGACTCGCACCGGATCGTGCGGCCATAATCATTGCCATTCCCGTTGCCAGGGCGTGGCGGCTTGGGCTTTTGCGGATAGGTGGGCCTGGGTGGCTGGATCGCCGGACCGCCCGGATAGGTCGGCCGTGGCGGTTGAACCGCTGGACCGCCACCGGGAACCGGCAGGATTTGCGGCCGTTCGACGGGCGCTGGCCTGGTCTGTGCGGCCAAAGGCGTAATGGCGGTGGCGCAAAGCGCGACCATGACGGTTGCCGAAACGGTCTTGCGTGTCATCCCTGTTCTCCCACGAACGGACAGAACCATGAGGCGGCCCTGCCGGAAAGGCGGCCGCGCCGCCTCAACCGGCAACGTCTGACAGCATCGTTTCGACCCTGTTACAGGATACAGAAGATAGGGAGATTAACCATAGGGATTCGGAGGAAACAACGTTTGTTTCCGTTCGCCCTGAGCGAAGTCGAAGGGTTCTACCGAGCGCAGCGAAGGACCTTCACTTCGTTCAGGGTAAGGCTTCGACTTCGCTCAGCCCGAACGGAAACTGAAATCGCATTTCTTACGCCCCGAAGCCGCCATCAATCGTGTGCATCGCGCCCGTGACGATCCGCGCCTCCGGTCCTGCGAGATAGGCGACCATGCCGGCGACCTCGTCCGGCGTGCCATGGCGCTTGATCGCCATGAAGCTGTGCATGGCTTCGCTCATCGGCCCGTCATGCGGGTTCAAGTCGGTGTCGATCGGGCCGGGCTGCACGATGTTGACGGTGATGCCGCGCGCGCCGAAATCGCGCGCCAGGCCACGGGCCATGCCCTGCAGCGCCGACTTGGTGAGTGCATAGGCCGCGCCGCCCGCGAACGGCATGCGGTCGGCGTTCACCGATCCGATGACGATGATGCGGCCGCCGTCGGGCATCTGCCGGGCGGCTTCGACGGCGGCGTGATAGGGCGCGCGCACATTGATGTCGATCATCCGGTCGACGGCGTCCGGATCGATGGCGAGCGGATCGTCGATCACGGCGACGCCGGCATTGACGACCAGCACATCGAGCGGCCCCTGCGCCTGCACAACGCCGATGACGTCCTTGCGGACCGCGGCGTCGGATTGGATGGCGCTTGCGCCGGTGTCGGTGGCGAGCACTTCTGCGGCATCCTTCGATCCGGAGTAGGTGAAAGCCACGTTCGCGCCGTCCCGGGCGAAGCGGCGGACGATCGCAGCGCCGATGCCCCGGCTGCCGCCGATGACGAGGACTTTCTGATCTGAAAAGGTCTGGGCCATGGGAAGTCTCCTTGCTAAAATCTGTAATGAGTGCTACATAATACTCCGGCGATGATCGTCAAGGATTATTGTAGTGACTGCTAAAATAAATTCGAGAGGGCGTGGCAGGCCCCGCGCCTTCGACATGGATGAGGCGCTTGGCACGGCGCAGCGGCTGTTTCATGAACGCGGCTATGATGCGGTCGGCGTGGCGGCGATCACGCAGGCGTTGGGGATCAATCCGCCCAGCTTCTACGCGGCGTTCGGCAGCAAGGCGGAACTGTTCGACAAGGTGCTGGAGCGCTACGCGCAATGCGCCCTGCCGATCGACCGCCTGCTCGCGCCCGGCAGGCCGCCGGTCGAAGCGCTGGGCGATCTGCTGGAAACGGCCGCGCGGGCCTATGTGGCCGATCCGCGCGAAAGCGGTTGCCTGGTGCTGGAATCTGCGCGCGCCGGGGGCGATCCGCAGAGCGCCGCCAAGGCGCAGGCCGTCAAATGCGAGAGCCGCGAACGTGTACGGTCTTTTGTCGCGCAGACCCATCCCGGGCAAGCCGACCTGATTGCCGACTATAGCGTCAGCGCCATGTCCGGCCTGTCGGCAGGCGCGCGCGAGGGCTGGACGGAGGAAAGATTGGTGGCGGTCGCGCGCATGGCCGGCCAGGCGATCGCCGCGGTGCTGGCATAAAAAAGCCGCCGGTGTCCTTGCGGAGCACCGGCGGAGAGGCATGCGCTTGAGGAAGCGCGCCACACACACAATAGAAGGGCCAAGTCGTTGGCCCATCGCTGCCGTTAAACCCCCCGGCCCCGGCAGCGAAGACCTTCACCGGCTGCGACCCGAGGAAGGATGGCCATTAACTACCGTCTTCGGCCCAAGTCCTGCAATTAGACATTCGTCGTAGGGTTAAGGGCGCCGCAGGCTTTGCAGGGGGTTAACCTTCACCCCCTGCAAAGCCCGATGCCGCGTCAGGCCGATGCGTCGGCCAGCGTCTGGTCTGTCGGCGCGGAGATGGACGGGTTGCGATCCTTGATCGTCGCCCGCGCCTGCCGCACGCCCGCGCCGTAATCGGGGTGGACCTGATCGAACAACTTGCACTGCCGTTCCTGTATCTCGTCCGGAATGTCGCCCATGGCGGCCGCGATATTGGCGAACAGCCGGGCCTTCTGCGCATCGTCGAACAGGGTGAACAGCGCGCGGGGCTGACCGAAATCGTCATTGCCCTCGCGATGATTATAGCGGTCGGCGTCGCCGGAGATTTTCAGCGGCGGTTCGAGCAGGCGCTTGTCTTCCACCGGGCCGGAGAAGCTGTTCGGCTCATAATAGGCGGCCGGGTTCGGGTTGTTGGGCGTGAAGCGCATCGCCCCGTCCTTGTGGTAGTTATGGACGGCCACCTTCGGCGCATTCACCGGCAGCGCCTCATAATGGGTGCCAATCCGGTGCCGGTGCGCGTCGGCATAGCTGAAGATCCGCGCCTGCAGCATCTTGTCGGGCGAGAAGCCGATGCCCGGCACGATATTAGACGGCGACATCGCCAGCTGCTCGATCTCCGCGAAATAATTGTCCGGATTGCGGTTCAATTCCATCACGCCGATGTCGATCGGCGGATAGTCGCTGTGCGGCCATACCTTGGTGAGGTCGAACGGGTTGTAGCTGGTCTTGTCGGCGTCCAGTTCGGGCATGATCTGCACCTGCACCTTCCACTTGGGGAAATTGCCGGTCTCGATCGCCTCGAACAAGTCCTCCTGCGTGGACTCGCGGGTGCGGCCGACGACCTGCGCCGCCTGCTCGTTGGTCCAATGCTCATGACCCTGCATGGTCTTGAAGTGGAATTTCACCCAGAAGCGCTCGTTCGCCTCATTAATGAAGCTGAAGGTGTGGCTGCCATAGCCGTTGATGTGGCGCACGCTGGTGGGCAGGCCGCGATCGGACATCAGGATCGTCACCTGGTGCAGCGATTCCGGCGAGAGCGACCAGAAATCCCACATCGCCGTCGGCGAGCGCAGGTTGGTGCGCGGGTGGCGCTTCTGCGTGTGGATGAAGTCGGGGAATTTCAGCGGATCGCGCACGAAGAAGACCGGCGTGTTGTTGCCGACCAGGTCCCAATTGCCCTCCGGCGTGTAGAATTTCATCGCGAAGCCGCGCACGTCGCGCTCGGCGTCCGCCGCGCCGGCTTCGCCCGCCACGGTGGAGAAGCGCAGGATCATCGGCGTTTCCGCGCCGGGCTGAAGCACCTTCGCCTTGGTATATTGGCTGATGTCGCCGGTGATCTTCAGCGTGCCATAGGCGCCCCAGCCCTTGGCGTGAACGACACGCTCAGGAATGCGTTCGCGGTTCTGGTGGGCCAGCTTCTCGATCAGCTGATAGTCCTGCAGCAGCAGCGGCCCGCGCGGCCCCGCGCTTAGCGAATTCTGATTGTCGGCGATGGGCGCGCCGGCGCTCGTCGTCATGGTGGGGGTCTTTGTGGGATTGTCGGCCATGTCTCGTCCTCCTGAATTCGTCCGAACAGTCTTACGCGTCCCCCGTTCCGTCAGAAAATTGATTAAATAGCCCATACTGATCGACTGAAGCATTCAATGGGCGGCGTCTTGCCGCGCAGGCGAGATTCGCGTAGAGGGCAATCGTCATCTGGGGAGTAGCCAGCCGTCCGGCATACGGGCGGGCCATGCGTCAACATATTTGGCCGAGAGGTCATGGCGTATGGGAAGCGGGAAGCCGCTTCGGGCGAGACCAATGGCATCGCGACCCCTTGTCCGGCCGGGCGGGGAGCGCGGTGGCATTGCGTCTTTCAACCAGCCCGGCCCAGGAACATATCCCATGGAAGCCTTGCTGACCTCCACTGCGCTCGTCGCGCTCGCCGAGATGGGCGACAAGACGCAACTCCTCGCCATGCTGCTCGCCACCCGGTTCAAGAAGCCGATGCCGATCATCGGCGGCATTTTCGTCGCCACCATCGTCAACCATTTCCTGGCGGCGCTGGTTGGGCATGAAGCGGCCGGGCTGCTGCAGAGCAGTTGGTTCCGCTACGCCGTCGCGATCAGCTTCATCGTCATGGCGGCCTGGACCCTGATCCCCGACAAGTTCGACGAGAATGAGCCGCTGAAGGCGCCGAGCAAGGCCGGTGTGTTCGTGACCACGCTGATCGCCTTCTTCCTGGTGGAGATGGGCGACAAGACGCAGGTGGCGACCGTGGCGCTGGGCGCGAGGTTCGAGAATATTTATGCCGTCACCATGGGCACGACGCTGGGCATGATGATCGCCAATGTCCCCGCCGTGCTGTTCGGCGGCGCGCTGGCGAAGAAGGTGCCGATGAAGGCGCTGCAGGTCGGCGCGGCGCTGCTGTTCCTGGGGCTTGGCCTGTGGATGATCGCCAGTCTGCAGGGCTGGTTCTGATCCCGGCTTGATCGTCTCTTGTCAGGGCGCACCGCCACCCGGTACGAAGCGCCCATGCAGACCGACATAGAGATTTCGCGCGCCGCCACCCTGCTTCCGATCGGGGAGGTGGCCGCGAAGATCGGCATCGGCGGCCATGCGCTCGAACCCTATGGCCATTATAAGGCGAAGATCGCGGTCGAGCCCGGCGCGCCGCGCGGCAAGCTGATTCTCGTCACCGCGATCAACCCGACGCCTGCGGGCGAAGGGAAGACGACGACCTCCGTCGGCCTCGCCGATGCGCTGAACCGCATCGGGCGCAAGACGGTGCTCGCCCTGCGCGAGCCATCGCTCGGCCCCTGTTTCGGGACCAAGGGCGGGGCGACCGGCGGCGGTCATGCGCAGGTGGTGCCGATGGAGGACATCAACCTCCACTTCACCGGCGATTTCCACGCGATCACCAGCGCGCACAATCTGCTGGCGGCGATGATCGACAACCATATCCACTGGGGCAATGCGCTCGACATCGACGTGCGCCGGGTGGTGTGGCGGCGGGCGATGGACATGAACGACCGCGCGTTGCGCGACATCGTCCAGTCGATCGGCGGCGCGGCCAACGGCTTCCCGCGCGAAAGCGGCTTCGATATCACCGTCGCGTCGGAGGTGATGGCGATCCTCTGCCTCGCCAGCGACCTGGAGGATCTGGAGGCGCGGCTGGGCCGCATCGTCGTCGCCTATACGCGGACGAAGCAGCCGGTGACGGCGCGCGACCTGAAGGCCGACGGGGCGATGGCGGTGCTGCTGGCGCAGGCGATCAAGCCCAACCTCGTCCAGACGCTGGAGGGCAATCCGGCCTTCATCCATGGCGGTCCCTTCGCCAACATCGCCCATGGCTGCAACAGCGTGATCGCGACGCGCACGGCGCTGGCTCTGGGCGACTATGTGGTGACGGAGGCGGGCTTCGGCGCGGACCTGGGTGCGGAGAAGTTCTTCGACATCAAATGCCGGCAGGCGGGCCTCGCGCCGCAGGCCGTTGTCATCGTCGCGACCGTCCGGGCGCTCAAGATGAACGGCGGCGTCGCCAAGGCTGATCTGGCCCATGAGGATGTGGAGGCCGTGCGCCGCGGCGCGGTGAACCTAGTCCGCCATATCGAGAATGTCCGGCAATATGGCGTGCCCGCCATCGTCGCGATCAACCATTTCCACACCGACACGGACGCGGAGATCGCCGTCATCAGCGAAGCCGCCGCAGTGCACGGATGCGATGCGCATGTCTGCCGCCATTGGGCGCAGGGCGGCGCGGGCGCGGAAGGGCTGGCGCACGCCGTCGCCGATCTGGCGAATAAGGGCGGCGCGCAATTCGCACCCCTCTATGACGATGACCTGCCGCTGTTCGCCAAGATGAACACGATCGCGACCCGCATCTATCGCGCCGAGGCGGCCGTGGCGGAACCGAGCGTGCTGAAGCAGCTCGAAAGCTGGGAGAAGGCCGGGTTCGGCCATCTGCCCGTCTGCATGGCCAAGACGCAGTACAGCTTCTCGACCGACCCGTCCCTGCTCGGCGCGCCGACCGGCCATGTCGTGCCGGTGCGTGAGGTGCGGCTGGCGGCGGGCGCGGGTTTCGTAGTCGCGATCTGCGGCGAGATCATGACCATGCCGGGATTGCCGAAGGTCCCGGCGGCGGAGGGGATATATGTTGATGCCGAGGGGCGGATCGAGGGCTTATATTAAGCCGTCGCTTGAAGGAGTGCGGATCCATGAGGGATAATCTGACCATCTGGACCTTCGATTGGGTGCCTGAAGGACCGCGCGGATTGGTGCGTGATTTGCGTTTGCGTTGGGCCGCGGAAGAAGCGGAGCTTGACTATACCATTGGTACGGTCCCCTTCGCGGATCAGCCGAGAAGCCACCTGGACAGACAGCCGTTCGGGCAAGTGCCTTTCCTGACCGATGGCGAGATCACGATCTTCGAGAGTGGCGCGTGCTTGCTCCATTTGGCGCGCAAGAGCGACATTTTGATGCCACGCGATGCGCGCGGCGACGCGGAAGTGATCCAATGGATATTCGCCGCGCTTAACTCGATAGAGATGGTCACTGTTCCCTGGTGGTTTCTCGGGCTCTCCGGGGATCATGAGAATAACCTAAGTGGCTGGCTGGATAGCCGGCTTGCGCATATGGAAACCCTGTTGAGCGAACGCGAATGGCTTGTGGAAGGCCGGTTCACCGCGGCTGATCTTATGGTGGCGGATGTGCTGCGCGTTCCTAAAGTGCGCGCCCGTGGCGATCGCCCCGCGACCGAAGCCTATATTCAGCGCCTTGTTGCGCGACCCGCTTTCAAAAAGGCGCATGCCGATCAGTTGGCGCATTTCGCGGCCGGGGACAGGGTGTGATCGGCGTGAGTAGCGATGCCTACCTCCATCGCCCTGAGCCGAGGTGGGAGTGATCCTCTTTATCCAGCGATATTCTCCCAAATCCCCCGCCCCATGTTGCGCTTCCCTTCCCTGCCTGATACCGGCGCGCCGGTAACTCGTGCGTTCAGGAATCCTGCCTATGTCCGACAAGATCAATCGCATCGTCCTCGCCTTCTCGGGCGGCCTCGACACCAGCGTTATCCTCAAATGGCTGCAGCAGACCTACCAGTGCGAGGTGGTGACCTTCACCGCCGACCTTGGCCAGGGTGAGGAGCTGGAGCCGGCGCGCAAGAAGGCCGAGCTGATGGGCGTGAAGCCCGAGCATATCTTCATCGACGACCTGCGCGAGGAATTCGTGAAGGACTATGTCTTCCCGATGATGCGCGCCAATGCGCTCTATGAGGGGCTGTATTTGCTCGGCACCTCGATCGCCCGGCCGCTGATCGCCAAGCGCCAGATCGAGATCGCCAAGATGGTCAACGCCGACGCGGTGTCGCACGGCGCGACCGGCAAGGGCAACGACCAGGTCCGTTTCGAGCTTGGCTATTATGCGCTGCAGCCCGACATCAAGGTTATCGCGCCGTGGCGTGAATGGGACCTCACCAGCCGCACGCGCCTAATCGAATTTGCCGAGCAGAACCAGATCCCGATCGCCAAGGACAAGCGCGGCGAAAGCCCCTTCTCGACCGACGCGAACATGCTGCACACCTCCTCGGAGGGCAAGGTGCTGGAAGACCCGTGGGGCGAAGTGCCCGACTATGTCTTCTCCCGCACCGTGAACCCGGAAGATGCGCCCGACGCGCCGGAGATCATCACCATCGATTTCGAGCGCGGCGACGGCGTCGCCATCAACGGTCAGGCGATGTCGCCCGCCACGTTGCTCGAGACGCTCAACGAATATGGCCGCAAGCATGGCATCGGCCGCCTCGATCTGGTCGAGAACCGCTTCGTCGGCATGAAGTCGCGCGGCATGTACGAAACGCCGGGCGGCACCATCTATCACCTCGCCCATCGCGGTATCGAGCAGCTGACGCTCGATCGCGGCGCGGCGCATCTGAAGGATGAGCTGGCGCCCAAATATGCCGAGCTGATCTATAACGGCTTCTGGTTCTCGCCGGAGCGCGAGATGCTGCAGGCGGCGATCGACTACAGCCAGGAGAAGGTGACCGGCACCGTAAGGCTCAAGCTCTACAAGGGCGGCGTCTATGTCATCGGGCGCAAGTCGCCCTACTCGCTTTACAGCGAGAAGGTGGTGACGTTCGAGGATGACGCCGGCGCCTATGACCAGCGCGACGCGGCGGGCTTCATCAAGCTCAACGCGCTGCGGCTTCGCCTGCTGGGTCGCCGGGACCAGTAGGATGACGCGGGTCGATTAACCCGCCTTTTACCAAGCGACGCGCATACATCCATTTTGGTTTGAATGGGTGGTGAGGATGCACGGGCCAGACATCGATCCCGCGGTGATGTGGCAAGCCATGGAGCGGAGTCTTGCCGTCGTCACGTTTGACCTGAATGGATGCGTGATCGGCGCAAATGACAATTTCCTCGGTCTGTTCGGATACCGTTTCGGCGACATTGCGGGGAAGCATCATCGGCTGTTCTGCGAGCCGGGCTATGCCGAGTCTGCGGACTATAAACAGTTTTGGCAGAGGTTACTTTCCGGCCAGTTCGACACCAGCGAATATCGTCGATTGAACAGCAAGGGCGAACGCCTCTGGATTCGCGGCAGTTACAATCCGCTTTATGACGTGGCGGGCAAGCAGACCGGCGTCGTGAAATTCGCACGCGACATAAGCGCCGAGATGGGCGCGATAGAGGCGCGTGAGGAAGCGGAACGGGCGCTGCGATCACAGGAGACCGAGCGCCGGTTCGATACCGAAGCCGTGCTGGCCCAGATCGTGTCGATCGTCGATTCGATCGACGCCATTGCCCGGCAGACGAACCTGCTGGCGCTCAATGCCACGATAGAAGCGGCGCGAGCGGGGGAGGCGGGACAGGGTTTCTCCGTCGTGGCCGCGGAGGTAAAGAAGCTGGCCGTGGACACCCAGGCCGCGACCAGCCGCGCACGGGGCCTGATCGCCTGCTGACGCCAAGAGCCGATTTCGCCAGGATGGAAACCGCTGGTCTACGGCGATCTCCGCGCCGTCAGACGATGCCGTCCGATCTCATTCCCCAGCCCCTGCAATCGCCTCTGCGCTCCAGCCGCCGCCCATGGCCTGATACAACGCTACCCGCGCGGTGAGGGCATCCGCCTGCGCCTGGATCAGCGTCAGTTCCGCGCCCAGCAGCCCCCGCTGCGCATCCAGTTGCTCCAGATAGGGGGAATATCCCGCCTTGTACCGATTGGTGGCGTAGCGGAGGCCCTGCGAGAGCGCGTCGCGCTGCGCCGCCAATATTCGGGCCTGTTCGTCTGACTGCTTCGCTGACACCAGTGCATCCTCGACCTCCCGGAATGCCGTCAGCGCCGCCTTGCGATAGGCGAACGCGGCCTGATCCCGCTGTGCGCCCGCACTCTCCGCACCGGCCCGCAGCCGCCCACCTTCGAAGATCGGCGTCAGGATGCTGCCGCCCAGCGAGAACAGCGTCAGCGGATCGTCCGGCAGCAGCGACGACCAGGCCAATCCCGCCGATCCGGTAAGCGGCACGCGCGGCAGGAACCGCTTGCGTGCAGCGGCCAGCGACTTGTCGGCGGCGGCAAGCTGGAATTCGGCCTGTGCAATGTCGGGCCTGCGATCGAGCAGGGTAGAGGGCAGGCCATCGGGGATTGCCGGTTCGGTCAGCGCCGTCAGCATCGTTCCGCGAGCTATTGGTCCAGGCAGGTCGCCGGTCAGCACCCGCAGCCCATTTTCCTGCCGTGCAATCGCCTGTTCCAGCGGCGGGATGATCTGCGCCGTGGCCTGATATTCGGCCTCCGCCTGCGCCAGCTCCAGCTTCGGGGAATAGCCTGCGTTGGTCCGGCTTCGCGCCAGCCGCAGCGCCTCCGCCCGCGCATCCAGCGTCTGCCGCGCCACGGCGATCCGCGCGTCGAGCGCCAGCAGGGTGATATAGCCGCTCGCGGCCGTCCCCGCGACGGAGAGCCGCACCGAATCATGGGCCGCCTGGCTCGCCAGCCAGCCCGACCGCGCCGCCGCCTGCTGGTCGGACAATCGCCCGAACAGGTCGACTTCCCAAGTCGCCTGCAGTTGCGGCTGCGCGGTCTCCTGATCGATGGCGCTGCCAAAGGCGTTGATCGTGCGTGAGTAGACGCCGCCCGCATTGGCATCCAGCGTCGGCAGCAACTGCGCCCGTGCCAGCCGCTCCTGCGCCTTTGCGTCCCGGATGCGGGTGCCTGCAATCGCGATATCGAGATTGTTGGAAAGCGCCCGCTCGACCAGCGCCGTCAGGGCGGGATCCCCGAACGCCTGCCACCACGCCTTGTCCAGCGGCGTCACGGCGCCGCCGTCCGTCCGCCATGCGACGGGCGGCGTCACCGGGGCGACATCCGCCGTCTTGACGGCTGGACCAGCGCAGGCGCCCAGAAGGGCGGTGCCCAGGGCCGAAAGGAAAACCCCGCGCATCATTCGCCCGTATCGATCCGAATTTCGACCGACATGCCCGGCCGCAGCCGCTTCGCCAGGTCCTGCCCCGGATCGACCTTCACCCGCACCGCGATCCGCTGCGCGACCTTCACGAAGTTGCCGGTCGCATTGTCGGGCTTGAGCACCGCGAATTCCGATCCGGCGGCGGGCGACATATTCTCCACCCGGCCGGACAGTTTCGCGCTGCCCAGTGCGTCGACCTTGAACGTCGCCCGTTGGCCGATCCGCATGCCGCGTGTCTGTGCCTCCTTGAAGTTTGCGATCACCCACATGTCGCGGGGGACGAGAAACATCAGTTGCGTACCCGCCGTAACATAGGCCCCGCTGCGTACGCCCACCTCCGAAAGCTGCCCGTCCGTCGGCGCACGTATGACCGTATTGTCGAGGTCGATCTGCGCCAGATGCAGCGCCGCCCGCGCGCCCTCAACCGCCGCCTCCAGCCCGCCGCGCCCGACCAGCACGGACCGGACATCTTGCTGCCCGACCTGCTGCGCCGCGCCGGCCTGGCTCACCGCCGCCTGCGCCGCCAGAAGGGCCGCGCGTGTCTGGTCGCGCTCCCGTTCGGATATCGATCCGTCGGCGACCAGCGCGTCCGCGCGCTTCATGTCGGCCTGCGCCTTGACCAGTTGCGCCCGCGCGCTGCCGATCGCCGCTTCCTGCCCTGTCAGCGCAGCCTCACGCGACCGTTGGCTCTGCTGTGAATTGGACAGGCCGGCGATCTGCGCGGCAAGGTTCGCCTTCGCCTGCTCAACCTTCGCCTTGTAGATGCGATCGTCGATCGTCGCGAGCACCTGCCCCGCCTTGACCGCCCCGAAGTCCTGTACCGGCACGGACATGACATAGCCGCTGACCTGCGGGCTGATGATCGTCACCTTGCCCCGGACATAGGCGTTGTCGGTCTTCTCCGCCCAGCCGGAAAAGGGCGGCAATTGCCACGCGTAGAGGATGGCGAGGATGGCCAGCACGGCAATCGCCACGATCGCGATTACGGTGGTGCGGCTCCTGGCGGGGGGACGCCATCCCCTTGGTGGCGGATCGATCTGCGGATCTTCGGTGATGACCGGATCTTGGCTTGGGGGTGCTGTGGTGTCGTTCATATGTCCTCAGTTTGCGCCCGCTGATTTCGCCGCCATTGCCGCCGCCTGTTCCTGCATCTTCCGCTGCAGTAGCACGACCGGCGAAATCTCGCCGCGCTTGCGGATCGAATAGCGGATGGCGATGCTCCAGATCACGGCCATGACCGCCAGCACGCCGATCAGCAGGAAGACGTCATTATAGGCCAGGATGTTGGCCTCGCGCGTTGCCTGCTGTGCCAGGATCGCCGCGCCTTCCGCACTGCGCAGGGCCGGGTCGCCGATGACGTTCGTTACCGCGCCAGACCCCGCCCGGATACGCGCAGCGACCAATGGGTCGGTCATGACGATGCTCTGCACCAGCTCATGCGAATGATATTTCTCCCGCACCACCTGGAACGTGCCGAGCAATGCCGTGCCGATCAGCCCGCCGATGCTCTGGCTCATGCTGAACAGCACGACGAAGCTGATGAAATTCTTGCCGCCGGCCAGCAGCGTGCGGGCGATGCCGATCACCATCGCCTGCGCCATGAACAGCAGCGACGCGAAGCCGATCAGCGCCTGGCTGACGTAAAAGCTGCTGGGCCGGGTCAGGTTCGTCGAATCGGCGTCCATGAACGCGCCGACTGCGATCAGGATCACCGCGATGGTGATGGGCCGGGCGACATTCACCGGATTGAAGGTCAGCACGGCGGTGGCAAGGCCCGCGATCGACGCCAGCACGATCACGAAGTTCAGCATCACCATCTGATCATTGATCATGCCTGCCACTGTCAGCAGCCCGACCGAACCGAACGCCTGTTCCGACAACAATACGCGGATCGATGCGGCGATCAGCATCAGCCGCGCCATTTCCCGCGTGCCCAGCCAGCGGGTATTGATCAACGGATTCTCGCGATGATGCTCCACCAGCAGGGCCGCAGCGATCAGCAGCACGGAGCCGATGAGCGCATATCCCATCCAGGCGCGCTCGGTCCACCATTCGATCCGCCCTTCGGACAATACGGCGATCAGCAGCCACAGGCCGGGCGCCAGCAGGGCGAAGGTCAGGAAATCCGTCTTCTCGAACACCTTCTCCCTTTCGCTCGGCGGCAGGGGCAAGGCCATGATCGCCGCCAAAGTCGCCAGCGCCAGTCCCAGCTCAAACCAGTAGAGCATGTGCCAGTCGCCCCATTCCAGCAGGCCGGGCGAGAGCATGCGGGCCAGTGGCGTCGCAAGCTGGGGAATGGATATGCCGATCATCACGCCGGACAGCCGCTTGGGCGCGCTCATGCTCTGCATCAGATAGAGGATGGTCATGGTGGACAAGCCGCTGGCCGCGACCCCGCTTGCCGCCCGCACCGCCACCGATGTCCAGAAACCATGCACGAACAGATGGAACAGGGTCGTCAGCGCATACGCCGCCAGCATGTAGCGGATGAAGGACTGCAACCCGAATTGCTGGCGATATTTCACCAGCAGCAGGTTGGCCGTCACATTGGTCATGAAATAGGCCGCGGTCAGCCAGGCGCTCTCATTGGTGTTGAGGCCCAGCGTGCCCTGCGCAAAGTTCAGATTGACCGTGACCAATGCATTGCCAAGGCCGCCGGTAATGCCCACCAATATGCCGATCGCGAAATAGATCGCCCGCCGCCCGCCGGGATGATCGGGGTTGGCGGGCGATCCGGGGAGTGTCGGCCGTTCGTGCGGCTTGAAGACATAGGGCGCATCGCTCATCGGGACTCACTTCGGCCCTCCGGTTGTGTCGCGCAATTGCTATTTGGCGCTATCCAGTTGCGCAATTGTTCCCGTGGCCGCCGGTTCGCCGCGCATGGAAGCCGCAACTTTTTCCGCCGCTTCCATAACCCGCAATATGTTGCCGCCCGCCAGCTTGGCGATGTCGGCGTCGCTCCACCCGCGCCGCATCAGCTCCGCCAGCAGCTTGGGATAGCTTTCCACGCCGTCCATCCCTTCGGGCAACTCCGGCAGGCCGTCATAGTCACCGCCCAGCCCCACATGATCCGCTCCCGCCACCTTGGCGATGTGGTCGATATGGTCGGCGACATCGCTCATCGTCACCTGGGGTTCGGGATTGGCCTTCTCCCACTCCGCAAGCGCCGCCTTGGCCTTTGCAGGATCGCCGATATACAGGCCGCCGAAGGGCGGGGCGTTGTAGCGCGCCTGTTCCGCGCCCCGCGCTGCGCCCCAGACGCGCCGTTTTTCCGAAATATAGTTGGGGGCGAAATTCACCATCACCACGCCGCCATTGGCCGCGACCTTCCTGAGCACCGCGTCGGACACGTTGCGCGCATGGTCGCAGATCGCCTTGGCGCTGGAATGGGAGAAGATGACCGGGGCTTTCGTCACCGCCAGCGCATCCAGCATCGTCGCCTCGCTGACATGGCTGAGGTCGACCAGCATGCCGATGCGGTTCAGTTCATGCACCACCGCCTCGCCATATTTGGTGAGGCCGTCATGCTTGGGGTCGTCGGTCGCGCTGTCCGCCCAGTCGATCGTTACCGCGTGGGTCAGCGTCAGATAGCCTGCGCCCAGCCGCTTGTAGGCGCGTAGGACCGAAAAGCTCTTGTCGATCTGCCCGCCGCCCTCGACGCCGATCATCGACGCGATCTTGCCCGCCTTGTGCGCCGCGCGGACATCGGCGGCGGTCATCGCCAGCTGGAACGTCTGGGGGTAGCGGCGCACGATCTGGTTGATGAGGTCGATCTGCTCCAGCGTTGCCTTGACCTGTTCCAGGCCCGGCAAAGCGGGGGACACGAATACGGACCAGAATTGTCCGCCCATTCGGCCCTGTCGCAGCCTTTCTATGTCAGTGTCATAATCCTTGGTGTCGAGGTGGTTGAGATCGAGCGTCCATCGCTTGTCCCCCGCATGATCGACCAGCGCCTCCGCCCAGTCATTATGTCCGTCGATAAGCGGCGTTACCGCCAGCACCTTGTCCACCCGCGCCAGATAGGGGTCGGCCGGTGCAGTCGCCGCCATGGCCGAAAGCGGCAGGAAAAGGGCCGTGGTGGCGATTAGGTAACGATGCATGGTCATATGCCCCTTCGGTAGGATGTCGTCATTGTGCCGGCGCCAGGACGTAGGCGCCCCTGCCGTCCGGCGGAATAAGGTCGGCGTCGCGCACGGTCAGCGCCATCGTCTTGAACGCCGGGTCCGGCATATCCTGCCCGGTTTCACTGGTCAGAACGATCGTGCCGCCGTCCTGCCGCCATGTCCCCTCCGCAAACAGGTCGAGCGCGCCGTAAACCAGATACCATTCGAATCGCCCATGCGGGTCGAGCATCAATTCCGATCCCGTCTCCATCACGCCTTGAAGATAATAATGTCCGGCATGGGATTGTGGCGCTGCGGCCTTGGCCGGGTCGGTCTGCCCCCAAGCCATCGGCGCGATGGCCAGAAGCAGCGACGGCGCGAGCCACATCATGCGTCGAATCATGGCGATCCTGATCCCCGTGGGCGAAAAGTGATGCGGGAGACATATTTTGTAGCTATCGCCCGACAGATGTCACCCGATAATCCGATCGCCGCACAGGATAAGGTTCCGGCGATCCTGCTGGCGGGAAGCAGACCGGGACGCGACCCGCTCGCCGCCGCCGCCGGCGTGACCTACAAGGCGCTGATACCTGTCGCCGGCCGCCCGATGATCGACCATGTCGCCCGTACCCTGCTTGCGCATCCGCGCCTCGGTCCGGTGATCGTGCTGGTTCAGGACCCGGCGGTCTTCGCCGGCGATCCCGCCACGGCCTGGCTGGTTCAGGAGCCCGGCATCCGGATGACGCCCAGCGGCGCGGGGATCAGCCAGTCACTGCTGGACCTGATCGACGGTGGCGGTGCGGCATTGCCTGCGCTCGTCACGACCGCCGACAATGTGCTGCTCACCGGCGCGATGATCGACAGCTTCCTTGCGGGCGCTGCCGGATCGGATGTCGCCGTCGCTATGGTCGAGCGCCGTACGTTATTCGCCGCCTATCCGGAATCGAAGCGCACCTGGCTCAAGTTTCGCGACGGCTGGTGGTCCGGCGCGAACCTGTTCTGGATCGGCGGGGGGAAGGCGCGGAACGTGATCGCCTTCTGGCGTTCGGTGGAGCAGGACCGAAAGAAGGGCTGGAAGATCCTCGCCGCCTTCGGGCCGATATTGCTGGTCACCTCGGCGCTGCGCCTGTTGTCCCTGCGGCAGGGGATGCGGCTGGCCGGGCGGCGCTTTCAGGTGTCGGCGCGGCCCGTATCCATGCCCCAGCCCGAGGCGTGTATCGACGCCGACAAGCCTGAAGACCTGATCCTCATCGAACAGATATTGGGTAAGCGGTGAAATATTCCCCGTTCGCTCAGTGGAAGGCTTCGACTTCGCTCAGCCCGAACGGGGTGTCGAAAGCGCGTCCGTAACCGCCGCCTTCGCCTGCTCCAGCACCGTCGGATAGGGATCGGTCGAGCATAGATCGACGATCTTCGCCCCGTTGAATTTCAGATACGGCGTCACCGCCACCTTCGCCTCCAGCGAGGCGCGCTTGTGATCGGGCTTGCGCGCGAAGGCCGTATCGACGTCGACATTCAGACGGATGACGAGGTCCGGTACATGGCTGATCATCGTCTCGTACATCGCCCGCTCCCGCCGCGCGAGCCGCGACACCAGCCACCCCTCGGCGCGCGCCGCCGACAGGCCCGGCCCGTCATAGAAACCGGGCACCTCGACCTGGGGATAGCGGTCGGTGACGATCGTCACGCCGCGCTTGCGCAGGGCGAGCATCCGCCGGAACGCCCGCATCCGCTTTACCGAGAACATGTAGATGACGAAGGCCGTGGCCGCGCCGGGAATCTTCCCGTCCTTGTTGCGTGCCTGGCCCGCCTTCTTCGACAATTGCCGCTCAAACGCGCGGCCGATCAGCGGCCAGCTTTTGATCCGGTTGCCCATGACGCCGGAGCGCAGGCCGAGATAGACCGTGTCGACCTCCCGGCTCTGGCGCAACCATGCCAGCAGGTCAGCCGATAGCGTGGACTTGCCAGAACCGTCGCAGCCGACCACGGCGATCAGCGGGGCGAGACCGGCTTGCGCCATGCTTATTCGATACCCTTGAACACGCCCCCGAACTGGCGGGCGGCTCCGGCGATCACACGCAGCGCGACGATGCCGGCATAGACATAATACCAGGTGAGATCGGCGGGCAGCACGAAGCCGCGCCGCGCGAAGTCAAACAGGATCACGGCAGAGGCGAGCTGGAAGATCTTCTTATATTCGCGGCGGATCGCACGGCGCCACCAGAAGGGATATTTGGGCTTCACCCAGCCATGCAGGCGGGGGAGCAGGGCGGGAACTTCCGCCGCCCATTTCGCATGCGCCGCACCGAACTTCTCGATCAGGAAATTCTCTTCATAGATCGAGATGCGCTCGTAGATGAGGACGCTGATCAGGAACACCAGCGCGCCGAACACCCAGCTGCCCGACAGCATGGCGATGCCGGTAAAGTTCATGATGCGCCCCACATAGAGCGGGTTGCGGACCAGCGAATAGGGGCCAGTGGTGTTGAGTTCCGACGCGACCGCCGCTTTCTTCGCGTTGCCTGACGTGCCGAGCGCCGCGAAGCCGCCGACGATGATGCGCAGCAGCGCCGCCGCGCTGGCGATGAACAACGATACGCCGAACCAGATATGGTTCGCTTCGACCGTCGCGAATGGCCCCAGCCGACCCGAACACCAGGCGATCAGCACGCCCAGGCCGATGACGATATAGATGTAGCTGCCACGGATGATGAACAGCTTGTGCCCGCTCTGCGCGAGTTCTTTCTGGTACATGGGTCGGTCTATCCTGCGATCCGATGCCAGGCGCTAGCCCGGCACGTGAAGCGGCGGCATCTACAGCCCCGGCCGCCTGTCCGTCAATAAGACGGTAAGATGACAAGATTCCGGCTGGGCTGGATTGAACTACGGAGGTGGGAGTTACTCAGTCCAGAACAGGGCGGCCGCTATATCAGGCGCAGCTTGCGCGCCGTTTTCCCAAGCGACTCCCGGTCCGCTTGCTGCAGGGCGAAGCGGCAAGAACACCACATAGCCGCCAGTCCCACAATCACGCAGACTGGCAGGGCGATGGCTTCGTGCAGCATCGTGGCGGGTAGGGCGATCGCGATCGCCACCAGGGAAATGCCCACTGCGCGGACCAGCACTCGGCGAAACCCGCCATCAAAGGGATGCAGTCCGTCATGGATCTGCAATTGCGCCATCGGAATGGCGGAGGAGATTATGAAGCCCAGCCCGACCGCCCCGGCCATGCCGGTCAGGGGCGACAGCGGGATCGCGAAGGCCGCAACACCGCAGGCACATGCCAGGCCGACGACACTGGCGATAATCTGGCGTCCATAGCCGCTCACCACCTGCAGGATCGGCACGGATGGCCCCAATATCGCCTCCACGCCGCGCGCGAGGATCAGGAGGACGACCGCCCCCTGCGCCGCGCCCGCGCCATGGCCGAACACCGCAAGCATCGGAATAGTCGCCGCCGAAAGAACGAGTGTGAGCGGCGTGACCACTGCCGTGATCAGGCGCGTCGCATAGGCGTAGATGGTCCGCACATGATTGATGTCATGGCGCAGCGCGCTCGACGCCAGCGGGGCGAGCACATAGACGAAGGCGACGCGGACTAGCTGGACGACGCTCGAAATCTTCCGCCCGATTGTGTAGAGCGCCGCCGCGCTTGCGCCCGCCGCGCCCGGGATCAGCATGTTGAGAACGATGGCCGGCGCATCGCCGAACAGCCGCCCGACCATGTTGGCGGGGAGCACCGACAGACCGGCCTTGGCCGTGTCGGAGAACATCGTGCCGAACACCGGCCCTTCGAGGAAATGCTTCAGCACATAATGCCGGTTGAGCAGGCGGATGCTGAGCAGCACGGTGATGAACAGCGACGTCATATGGGCGATGAACAGCCCGGTCAGGCCAAGTCCCGCGAAATAGAGGATCGCCGCAAGCACCAGCCGGATCACCTGCTCCCACACGATCCGCAGCCGGATCTCCGCGCCGAACAGGTGTCGCGCGCGCAGGGCGGAAGTGGCGATCTCCACGAACGCCCAGAGCGGTAGCGCCCAGGCGAACAGGCGGATGGACGGCACAAGCAGCGGCCGGTCTCCGGCGGCAACGTTGAGCAGGGGCGCGATCTGCGGCGCGAAGATCACGCAAAGCGCGGCAATGAGCGTGCAGGGGCCAAGGCCAAGGATCATCGCCGCGCGCAGGGACGCGACGGCATCCCTGTCATCCTTCGCCTGCGGCACCGTCCGCTGCATGGCGGACGTCATGCCCAGGTCGAAGATATTCTCGAACAGGTTCACCGCCGCCCACAGCACCGTATAGATGCCGAAACTCGCCAGCCCGAACATCGCGACATAGAGCGGCTGCGACACCAGTTCGATGACCGCGCCCAGCCGCGACAGCAAGGTGGTGCCGACGCCCTTCGCCACATGGCGGCTGGTGACGGGGGACGATTGCGCGGGGTCCTTGGGCTCCATGGACCGCCCCTAGAGCATTTTATCGCACGGGGTAATCCCTCGCCGCGGACGCCGGCGGGGCGTCACAAAGTTGAAAGATGTCCGCAATATTTTTGTGATGTTGCCAGCCGATAAGCCGGACCATGGTTCATGGCCAGCCCGTCGAGCAGGGGTCGACGGCCTATCAGGCGTTCTCCGGTTCAGGCCGAGAGGCGCTGGGTACGCCGGCTGCCCAGCATCACCGCGATCAGCGCATCGCCGATTCGCGCCATGTCCTGCGCGAACGCTTCGCCCAGGGCCGCATCGTCCAGTGCATCCATCCGCACAATCTGCGGCATGGACAGGCCCAGCCGCAAAGTGCCCGCCCATTGCGCCTTGTCGCCGGACGTGCCCATCCGGATGCACCGCACCGGCTGGCCGAGGCGGATGCCCTGTTCCAGCAACCCGCCCTGAATGGCGACAGCGTCATCGAAGCTCGGCCGCGTGAGGCAGCAGCTCAGATCCAGCGTCACCAACGTCCGCATTTCAATCGGGTGCCATTGCGGCGGCGTCGTTCCGCCGAATCGCGACCCCAGAACCTGCGCGCAGATACGGGATTGCAGGCTGGTGGTAGCGGCTTGGAACGCGTCGATAACACGCACCACGCGCGGTATGGGCAGGGCCTGGAATCGCTCCAGTTCAAAAATCGCCGCCTCCAGCCGCATCAGCAGGCCCATGTTCGGACTGTCGGGCAGGGCGTTTCTGCCCGCCCAGCCGTGCGGCCATTCGGCCCTGCGGAATATATGGCGGAAGCCTTCTGCGATCGGCGCAGCTTCGGCGACCATATCGGCAGGGATCAAAGCAAAGCCGCTGAACGGCGGACCGCCCATGAATTTCGACCCGGTCAGCAGCACGATGATTCCGCGCCGCAGATAGGCGGCGATCGCCTCGCCAGTGATCCGTGCCTGACATGCGTCGACGACGAAGCTCACATTGGCGCCGAACCGGCGGCGCAACGCGTCGACATCGTCAATGGCGGGCAGGATCAGGCCGGTCTTGGACCCGTGCACGATATGCACCAGCGGATGCTCGCCACGCGCCAGGGCACGGGTGATGGTCGCGCGCATCTCCATCGCGATCATCGCGCTGTCATTGGCCAGGCCATGATCGTCGCGCACCGGGAACTGGCTGAGCGATACGGGTCCCAGCCCGGCGACCGGCGTGCCCGGCTCCGTGGGGACGTCAAGGGCGGTTTCTTGGGCGAAATGCAGGCCGCTGGCGCTGTTTGCGCAGCCGCTTCCTACCTCATCCGCGCCCAGCAGCAGGTTGTGGATGCCGTTCGCCGCCCGGCCCGCCACGGCCGCCAGCGCAACATATTCCAGGTCCGTGCCGGATGGCGCAAAGGCGATCGCGCAATCCCTGCCGATGCCATAGGCGCTGCGGATGCGGTCGCGCAGCGCGTCGAGCGCCGCGGTATAGCCCGGCCCGTCGAACGATCCTGCGCCAATCCGCTCCTGCAGATGCGCGAAAGCCTCGGGCGAAATGTCGTTCGCCGTCGAGGACGCATAGGTGATCATCGTCCGTGGTCGTGGCGAGGCCAGGTAACGATTCAGTCCGGTCTTCGGGTTCAGGGTGATCCGGGCGTCGCCGCCCTGCGTCAGCAGATGGGCGATGTACGATGCGGTGTCCGGTCCGGTCATGGTCTGCCTTTCGCTTGTGCGGCCAGGCGGCCTTTCCAAGGCCCATGCCATCTTCACGTTACGTCCCTGTTGCACTGTCATTGGCCTGCAACAGGGCGCTTGCCCCTCCGCTCCGCGCGCACTCCGAATTTAGTCTGAAAAGGAAGACTCCCATGCTGCGTCCCATCGAACCCATGCACGTTCCCTATGAGGCGTTGCGCCAACTGAAGGTGATGTTCGTCGCAAAGCACGCCTTGGGCGACGGCACGCCGCATGCTGAGGACGGCAATCACGCCGTCTATCATCATGAGGTGCGCACGATCCTGGAAGATATCGGTTTCGACCTGCGCCTGTCGAACGACTATCGCGATCTCTTCGACGCGCCGGGCGTCGACTATGTCTTTCCGCTGCTCAACCGGGGCGGTTTCCTCAATTCGGAAATGATGTTGCCGCTGCTCTGCACGCGGCTGGGGCTTCCGTTCCTGGGTGCGTCGCCGATCCTGCGCGGCATGTCCGACGACAAGCATCTTTCGAAACTCGCCGCCGTCGCGCGCGGCGTGCCGACCGCGCCCTGGGCCATCTATCGTCGCGGCGCGCCGGTGACGGAGCGCGACTGTCCGCGCGCCGACCGGCTGGTGATCAAGCCGAACGCCTCATCGGCGAGCTGGGGCGTGCGCGATGCGTCCGACTGGGCGGGCGTCGTGCAGGCCGTCGGCGCGATCCACGCGGAGGGGCATGACGCGATCGTCGAGCCGTTCATCAACGGCAGCGATATAGAGGTGCCGGTGATCACCATCATGGGCGAGCCGGTCATCATGCCGATGATGCTGTTCGAACAGGCCGACCCGTCGCACCTGCGCACCTATTGGGAAAAGCGTGACCTGGTCGACCGCACCCAGAAATATGATCTGGTCGATTTCGAGGAGCCCGATTTCGTGCCGCTTGTCCGCGACATGACCGCGCGCCTTGCCCGCGAATATATGCCGTTCGACTATGGCCGCTTCGAATTCCGCTTCGACGCCGCGACCGGCAAGGTCGTGTTCCTGGAACAGAATCTCAACTGCAACCTGTGGTCGCAGAAGGTGTTCGGCCGTTCCGCCGCGCGTGCGGGCCTGACCCAGCGCGAACTGATCGAAACGATCGTCGCCGAAGGTCTGCGCCGCCACGGCCTGATCGACATCTCCCTACTGGAGGCGGCCGAGTGACAATGAAGAATGCCACCGTCATCGTCCTTGCCGCCCAGCGCCCGGGCGTCGTCAACGAACTCGCCCGCGAATCCGGCGTGTCCCACAAATGCCTCGTCCCCATTTGCGGAAGGCCCCTGATCACGCATGTCATCGACACGCTCATGGTCACGCCGGGCGTAAGCCGGGTGAAGATATCGGTCGAACCGGACATCCACCCGGACCTCGCGGCGCTGTTCGCGGGGTATGATGGCCCGCCCATCGAACTCGTGCCGTCGCGTCCCGGCATCGCCGACAGCGTCCTCGCCGCCGCGGAGGGCGAGGATGATCCGATCATCATCACCACCGCCGACAACGTCCTGCTGACGCCCGCCGCCATTGACGAAGTGCGCTCCGCCCTACTGGAGGCGGATGTCGTCGCCGGCATGACCACGCAGGGCGCCGTGCAGGCCGTCCACCCGGAAGCGCAGCGGCGCTTCTACATGTTCCGCGACGGCGGCTATTCGAACTGCAATCTCTATGGCGTGTCCGGGCCCCATGCCTTTCGCGCGGCGGAGATTTTCCGGGAAGGCGGCCAGTTCAAGAAAAACCCGCGCCGCCTCGTCACTGCGTTCGGCCTGTTCGATATCCTGCTGGTCCTTGCCCGCCTCGTCACGCTGGACGGCGCGATGAAGCGCGCTTCGAAGCGGTTCGGCCTTCGCTTCCGCACCGTAGTGTTCAGCGATGGCGCGCTGGCCGTCGATGTCGACAATGCCAGAACCTATGGCATTGCGGGAACAGTGCTGGCGAAACGCATAGGCTGGGCGGGGTAGTCCATCCTTTTTGCAGCGCAGCGCTTGACACCCGCGTCGCCATCCTGTTGACGGTCCCGAACGGGACTCAACGGGATATTTGCGACCATGGCGGAATTCAGACTGCCCGCGAACAGCCGGATCAACGGCAAGGGTGCGACGCACAAGGCGGCCGACGGTGCGAAGAACGTCAAGGCGTTCAAGGTCTATCGCTACGATCCGGACTCCGGCCAGAACCCCCGTTACGACACGTTCGAGATCGATCTGGACGAATGCGGTCCGATGGTGCTCGACGCGCTGATCAAGATGAAGTCGGAGCAGGACCCGAGCCTGACCTTCCGCCGCTCCTGCCGGGAGGGCATCTGCGGTTCCTGCTCGATGAACATCAACGGCAAGAACGGCCTCGCCTGCACGACCGCGATCGAGGATTGCAAGGGCGACGTGCGTATCACGCCGCTGCCGCACATGGACGTGATCAAGGACCTGGTCCCCGATTTCACCCATTTCTACGCCCAGTATAATTCGATCCAGCCCTGGTTGAAGACCGTATCGCCGCCGCCCTCGGGCAAAGAGCGGCTGCAGTCGCCCAAGGAGCGCGAGAAGCTGGACGGCCTGTACGAGTGCATCCTGTGCGCCTGCTGCTCGACCAGCTGCCCCAGCTACTGGTGGAATTCCGACAAGTTCCTCGGCCCTGCGATCCTGCTTCAGGCATATCGCTGGCTGGCCGACAGCCGGGACGAATATACCGGCGAGCGTCTTGATGAGCTGGAGGACCCCTTCCGCCTCTATCGCTGCCACACCATCATGAACTGCGCGAACGTTTGCCCGAAGGGTCTGTCCCCGGCCAAGGCGATCGCCGAAACCAAGAAGATGATGGTCGAGCGGCAGCTCTAAGCGGGTGTCAGACGCGTCCCTTAGCAGTTTCCAATATGATCCGGACCCCGCCAATCCCGGTTGGATGATCTGGGGGCCGCGCGGTGGCGGGGTCTTCAACGCCCATTATAATCCGGTTCTGGTGCGTGAGGATGGGCCGGGCAGCGCCACGGTGCGCTGTTTCGCCGGGGAGCATCTGACCAGCGCTAGTGGCTATCTCCACGGCGGCGCCACGGCCGGATTCATCGACATCGCTCTGTTCGCCGGCGCGCGCGGTTGCGGCCTGGCGCGGGAAGATCTCGCCGTCACTCTGGACCTCACCATCCAATATCTCGCGCCGGGTCGTTCGGGGCAGAATCTCGACGCGAAGATTGATCTGGTGCGCGAAACCAAGCGCATCGCGTTCATTCGCGGTCTGCTGGAACAGGAGGACGGCCCCGTCGCCTCCTTCATGGCGACAGTGCGCAAGGGTTCGCCGCGGCCGTGACCACGGTTCTCAATCGCTATCATGCATTGGTGGCGGCGGGGGAACTTCGACCCGATCCCGATCAGGAGGCCGCCGCCGCCCGGCTCGACATTCTCCAGAAGGAGCTCGAAGCGGTCCCGCCACGCGGCTCGACGCTGTGGAAGCTGCTGCGCAAGGCGCCCGAACCGCCGCGCGGTCTCTACATGTGGGGCGGCGTGGGGCGCGGCAAGTCGATGCTGATGGACCTGTTCTTCGACACGGTCCACGTCCATCGCAAGCGTCGCGCCCATTTCCACGAATTCATGATCGAGGTGCATGCGCGCCTTGCCGAAGCCCGCAAGTCGGAAAGCGGCGATCCCATCCCGCCGGTTGTCGAGGCGCTGGCCGACGAGGCGCGGTTGCTGTGCTTTGACGAGATGGTGGTCAACAACATGGCCGACGCGGCGATCATGTCGCGGCTGTTTACCGGGCTACTGGCCGCGCGCGTCACAGTCGTCACCACCTCCAACCGCCCGCCGGACGATCTCTACAAGGATGGCCTCAACCGTCAGCTGTTCCTGCCTTTCATCGCGCTCATCAAGGACAAGCTGGACGTCATGGGCCTCAACGGTCCGGTCGATTATCGCCGCGACCGCCTTGGCGATGCGACCCTCTGGCATGTGCCAAATGGCCCAGAAGCGACCAGGGCGCTCAGCGCATCCTTCTTCCGCTTGACCGACTATCCACCTGAGGACCGGGCCCATGTCCCGTCCGAGGAACTGCCCGTGCAGGGCGGCCGAACCCTGCATGTGCCCAAAAGCCTGAAGGGCGTCGCCGTATTCTCCTTTAAGCGTCTGTGCGCCGAAGCACGGGGCGCGACCGATTATCTGGCGATCGCGCGTCGCTATCATGCGGTGATCATCGTCGGCATCCCGGTGCTGGGGCCGGAAAACCGGAACGAGGCGGCGCGCTTCGTGACGCTGATCGACTCGCTCTACGAATATAAGGTCAAACTGCTGGCCTCCGCAGACGCGACCCCGGCCGCGCTCTATCCGACAGGCGACGGCGCATTCGAATTCGAACGCACGGTCTCGCGCTTGATGGAAATGCAGTCGGACGATTATCTCGCCCTGGGGCACGGGCAGAAGTAAACGTCTGCCGACTTCTGGTGTGGCGGGCATGAGTAGCGGACATTGTCGCCCCTTCTACTGCCGTCATCCCGCACTTGATGCGGGATCCATGAGCCTCAGTCGTCGTGTTAATTCTCTACGGTTGCGCCAATGGATGCCGGGTCAAGCCCGGCATGACGGCAAAAGAGGGAAGTCCGCCTCTGGCGCTCCCATCCCGCAAGGATTCCGTCCCTTAGAACTGCATCGCGAGCGCAACTCCGCCGCCGTTCCGCTCGGCCCACGGAAAAACCTGAACCCGGTCGTCGCGCCGGTTGGTGATCAGCAGGCCGCTCACCTCGCCGATCGCCGCGCCCACGGCGACATCGTACCAATGATGCTTGTCGGCCTTCACCCGCGCGACGCCTACGAAGGCCGCGACCAGATGGGCAGGCAGGCCGACCTCCCAGCCATAGCGGTTCTGTAGCGTCGCGGCTGAGGCGAAGGAGACGGAGGTGTGGCCGGATGGGAAGCTCTTGCGGTCGCTGCCGTCGGGGCGCAATTCGGGGAAGGCTTCCTTCAGGCCATAGGTGACCAGGCTTGCGGCCGCGACACTGCCGCCGGCCTGCAACGTGCCCTGCCAGTCGCCCTGCACCGTGGGCACGCCGATGGCCGCGATCACGAGGGCGTCACGAGCGATGGTCCCGGCATCGTCCCAGCCCTTATGTGCGGCAAGGGCCGGAATCGGCGCGCAAGCAAGGGCGGTCGCGGCAAGGCAGCCCGTGATGAAGAGGCGCGGACGGACGGGCATGATGTTCCCCTTTGCACGACTGGCGATAAGCATTGACAGCATTATAGACCTTGCGCCGCGGTTGGTCATGAAAAGTTCATGGCGATAATTATGCTAGGCAGAAACGCCATCGCGATACAAATGCAATTGCGAATGAATTGCAAAGATAAATCAACACCCTATCGTTTGTGATGTTGAATCCTTAACCGGATGAGCCTAAGCGGTGCCCAATTCCAGTGTTTGCATGGAGGATTGAGTAATATGGCCCGTAAAAAGATCGCGCTGATCGGCGCTGGCAACATCGGCGGGACTCTCGCGCATCTCGCGGCCACCAAGGAATTGGGCGACGTCGTCCTGTTCGACGTGGTTGAGGGCGTGCCGCAGGGCAAGGCGCTCGATCTGTCCCAGTGCGGTCCGGTAGAGGGCTTCGACGCCAAGATCACCGGCACCAACGATTATGCCGATATTGCCGGCGCGGACGTGATCATCGTCACCGCAGGCGTTGCCCGCAAGCCAGGCATGAGCCGCGACGATCTGCTGGGCATCAACCTGAAGGTCATGAAGGCCGTCGGCGAGGGCATCAAGAACAACGCCCCCGACGCTTTCGTCATCTGCATCACCAACCCGCTCGACGCGATGGTGTGGGCGCTGCGTGAATTTTCCGGCCTGCCGCACAACAAGGTCGTCGGTATGGCAGGCGTCCTCGACTCCGCGCGCTTCAGCCACTTCATCGCCGACGAATTCCAGGTTTCGGTGCGCGACGTGAACACCTTCGTGCTTGGCGGCCATGGCGACACCATGGTGCCGGTCGTGCAATATTCGACCGTCGCGGGCATCCCGGTTCCCGACCTGATCGAACAGGGCCGCTCGACCAAGGAGCGCATCGACGCCATCGTCGCCCGCACCCGCGCGGGTGGCGGCGAGATCGTCGCCCTGCTCAAGACCGGCTCCGCCTATTACGCCCCCGCCACCAGTGGCATCGCGATGGCTGAGGCTTACCTCAACGATCAGAAGCGTCTGCTGCCTTGCGCCGCCTATGTCGAGGGCAAGTACGGGCTGGACGGTCTTTATGTCGGCGTTCCCGTGATCATCGGCAAGGACGGCGTCGAGCAGATCGTCGAGATCAAGCTGGACGACGAAGCCAAGGGAAATCTTCAGGTGTCGGTCGACGCGGTCAAGGAACTGCTGGTCGCCTGCAAGGGGATCGACTCCTCGCTCGCCTGATACGGACTGCACCGACCCTCCCCAGGAAAAGTGTGCAGCCCGGGGCGGGTCGACAATGAAGAAATGCCACTCCACCTCTTGAAGGGGCAAGCATGTCTATCCTCATTAACAAGAACACCAAGGTCATCACCCAGGGGATGACGGGCGCCACCGGCACGTTCCATACCGAGCAGGCGCTCGCTTATGGTACGCAGATGGTTGCGGGCGTCACGCCGGGCAAGGGCGGTACGACCCACATCGGCCTGCCCATGTACGACACGGTTCTGGAAGCCAAGACCAAGACCGGCGCCGATGCGTCGGTCGTCTACGTCCCGCCACCCTTCGCGGCCGATTCGATCCTGGAAGCGATCGATGCGGAAATCCCGCTGATCGTATGCATCACCGAAGGTATTCCGGTGCTCGACATGGTTCGCGTGAAGCGCGCCCTGTCCGGCAGCAAGTCGCGCCTCATCGGTCCGAACTGCCCCGGCGTCCTGACCCCCAATGAATGCAAGATCGGCATCATGCCCGGCAGCATCTTCAAGGCGGGTTCGGTCGGCGTCGTTTCGCGCTCCGGCACGTTGACCTATGAGGCGGTGTTCCAGACCTCGGGCGCTGGCCTGGGCCAGACCACGGCGGTCGGCATTGGCGGCGACCCCGTCAACGGCACCAACTTCATTGACGTGCTGGAACTGTTCCTGGCCGACGAGGCGACCAAGTCGATCATCATGATCGGCGAGATCGGCGGCGACGCCGAGGAGCAGGCCGCGCAGTTCCTGATCGACGAGGCCAAGAAGGGCCGCAAGAAGCCGATGGCCGGCTTCATCGCGGGCCGCACCGCGCCTCCGGGCCGTCGCATGGGCCATGCCGGCGCGATCGTGTCGGGCGGCAAGGGCGACGCGGAAAGCAAGATCGCGGCGATGGAAGCTGCGGGCATCAAGGTCGCGGCCAGCCCCTCGGAGCTGGGCACGACCTTGTTGGAAGTCCTTAAGGGCTGAATGCCTTGATGGAGGCGGTCTGCACGCCTCCTCCATACCAACCGTCCCCCAACGGCAAGCGGGACAACGGATTGGATGAAAGATCATGGGTTACGAGAATCAGGATTTTGAAGTCGAGCAAGGCCCCAGCTGGGCACGCCCGAACTGGCCGCTCTTCGACACGGACGACCTGACCGGCGCGCTCGATCCGACGCAGATGGCCGTCGCGGTCAAGGCGGCAGCGGCCAAGGCGACCGGCAAATCCCTCTCCGAAACCGAAGTTCAGCTGGCCGCGGGCGATTCGATCCGCGCGATGATGCTGATCCGCACCTATCGCGTGCGCGGGCATCTGGCCGCCAATCTCGATCCGCTGGGCCTGTCCAAGCGCGAACTGCCCGCTGATCTTACCCCGGAATATCATGGCTTCACTGGCGGCGCACTTGACCGGAAGGTCTATCTGGGCGGCACGCTGGGCCTGGAATATGCCACCGTGCGCGAACTGGTCGGCATCTTGCGCGCCAATTATTGCGGCAATGTCGGCCTGGAATATATGCACATCGCCGATGTCGATGAGCGCCGCTTCCTGCAGGACCGCATGGAAGGCAAGGACAAGGAAATCGAATTCACGCCAGAGGGCAAGAAGGCGATCCTGACCAAGGTCATCCATGGCGAGCAATATGAGCGGTTTCTGGGCCGCAAATATGTCGGCACGAAGCGTTTCGGCCTCGATGGCGGCGAATCCATGATCCCCGCGCTCGAAGCGGTGATCAAATATGGCGGCGCACAGGGCGTGCGCGAGATCGTCTACGGCATGGCCCATCGCGGCCGCCTGAACGTGCTCGCGAATGTCATGTCCAAGGGCTTCCGCGTCATCTTCCACGAATTTTCCGGCGGTACCGCCAATCCGGAAGATGTCGGCGGTTCGGGCGACGTGAAATATCACCTCGGCACCTCCACCGACCGCGAGTTTGACGGCATCAAGGTGCATATGAGCCTGGTGCCCAACCCGTCGCATCTGGAGACGGTCGACCCGATCGTGCTGGGCAAGGTCCGCGCGCAACAGGTGTTCCACGACGATCTGGAAAAGCATGAAACGGTTCTGCCGGTCCTTATCCATGGTGACGCGGCGTTCGCGGGTCAGGGGATAGTCTGGGAGTGCTTCGGCTTCTCCGGCATCCGCGGCTATAATACCGGCGGTTGCATCCATTTTGTGATCAACAACCAGGTGGGCTTCACCACCAGCCCGCAGTTCGCGCGCTCCTCGCCCTATCCGTCCGACGTGGCGAAGGGCGTGATGGCGCCGATCCTGCACGTCAATGGCGACGATCCGGAGGCCGTGACCTTCGCCTGCAAGCTGGCGATCGAATATCGCCAGACCTTCCACCGCGACATTGTGATCGACATGTGGTGCTACCGCCGCTTCGGCCACAATGAGGGCGACGAGCCCTCGTTCACGCAGCCGCTGATGTATGCGAAGATCCGCCAGCATCCGCCGGTCAGCGAAGTCTATGGCGCGAAGCTGAAGGCCGATGGCGTGATCGACGATGCGTTCGTCGCAGGCGCGACCAAGGAATTTGTCGACCTGCTGGAGGATGAATTCGAGGCCGCCAAAACCTATAAGTCGAACACCGCCGACTGGTTCGCGGGCCGCTGGTCCGGGCTTCATCGCCCGGCGGATGCGGAGACCGCCCGGCAGAATGTCGAAACCGCGATCACGCAGAAGCTGTTCGATGGCCTGGGCAAGACGCTCACGACCGTGCCGGCCGACGTGAACGTCCACAAGACGCTGCGCCGTATCCTCGACGCCAAGGCGGAGATGTTCAAGTCGGGCGCGAATTTCGACTGGGCGACCGGCGAGGCGCTGGCCTTCGGCGCTCTGCTGTCGGAGGGCTATGGCGTGCGCCTGTCCGGCCAGGATTCGGGCCGCGGCACGTTCAGCCAGCGGCATTCGGTCTGGGTCGATCAGGACACAGAGAATAAATATATCCCGCTCTCGACCGTGCGGCATGGCAGCTTCGAGGTGCTGGATTCCCCGCTGTCCGAATATGGCGTGCTTGGTTTTGAATATGGCTATGCCTCGGCAGACCCCAAGACGCTCGTGCTGTGGGAAGCGCAGTTCGGCGATTTCGCCAACGGCGCGCAGATCGTCATCGATCAGTATATCGCTTCGTCGGAATCCAAGTGGTTGCGCGCCAATGGCCTGGTGATGCTGTTGCCGCACGGCTATGAGGGGCAGGGGCCGGAGCACAGCTCCGCGCGCCTTGAGCGTTACCTGCAGCTCTGCGCCGAGGGGAATATCCAGGTCGCCAACTGCACGACCCCGGCCAACTATTTCCACATCCTGCGCCGGCAGATGATGCGTCCGTTCCGCAAGCCGCTGATCATGATGACGCCCAAGTCGCTGCTGCGGCACAAGCTGGCCGTCAGCAAAACCGAGGATTTCCTGGGCAAAACGCATTTCATGCGCATCCTGTCCGACACCAATCCTGCGGCGGACAAGGATACGAAGCGGCTGGTCCTGTGCTCCGGCAAGGTCGCCTATGACCTGATCGAGGCGCGCGACGCGGCGGGCGACAAGAACACCCAGATCGTCCGCATCGAGCAGCTTTATCCCTTCCCGACAGACGCGCTCGCCGCCCGCATCAAGCGGATGACGAACCTGGAGGAAGTGATCTGGTGCCAGGAGGAGCCGCGCAACAATGGCGGCTGGTTCTTCGTCGAGCCCTTTATCGAGGAAGCATTGAAGGATGCGGGCCGTGCGCCGATGCGTGCACGCTATGCGGGCCGCAAGGCGTCTGCGTCGCCCGCCACGGGTCTCGCCAAGCGCCACCTCGCCGAACAGGGCGCACTCGTCGCCGATGCACTGGGCCATAGCGTCCGCACTGAAATCCGCCGCCAGAAGAAGGGCTGAAAACCGTCATGGCCACCGAAGTCAAAGTTCCCACACTGGGCGAATCCGTAACCGAGGCCACCGTCGGCCAGTGGCTGAAGAAGCCCGGCGATGCGGTCGCCCTCGATGAGCCCATTGCCAGCCTGGAGACCGACAAGGTCGCCGTCGACGTGCCTTCGCCCGTCGCGGGCGTCCTCGGCCAGCAGTTGGTCAAGGAAGGCGATACGGTCAATGTCGGCGCGGTGATCGCCGTGGTCGAGGCCGGCGGTGCCGCCGCAGCCTCCGCTCCGGCCCCTGCTGCAAAGGCCGAGGCCGCAGCGCCTGCGCCCGCCGCCAGTGCCCCTGCGCCGGCCGCCGCGCCTGCTGCGGAGGATGATTCCGGAGAGCCCGGCAACATCACTTTGTCGCCCGCCGTGCGCCGCCTGGTGCTTGAGCATGGCCTGGACCCCAGCAAGATCAAGGGCTCCGGTAAGGACGGCCGCCTGACCAAGGACGATGTGACCGCCGCCGTCGCGGCCGGCACCGCCAAGGCATCCGCTGCGCCTGCATCCGCCCCGGCATCTTCGGCGCCCGCTGCGCCGTCCGCGCCAGGCCGCGCGCAGGAGCGGGTCAAGATGACCCGCCTGCGTCAGACCGTCGCCAAGCGGCTGAAGTCGGCGCAGGAAACCGCCGCGCTGCTCACCACCTTCAACGACGTCGACATGACCGCGGTCATCGAGGCGCGGGCGAAGTATAAGGACCTGTTCGAAAAGAAGCATGGCGTGCGCCTCGGCTTCATGGGCTTCTTCACCAAGGCGGTGACGATGGCGCTGCGGGACATCCCCGCCGTCAATGCCCAGATCGAGGGCGACGAGATCGTCTACAACAATTTCGCCGACATCTCTGTCGCCGTGTCCGCGCCAAATGGTCTGGTCGTGCCGGTGATCCGCAATGCGGAGAGCCTGAGCGTCGCGCAGATCGAAAAGACCATCGGCGACTTCGGCAAGAAGGCCAAGGACGGCGCGCTGACCATGGATGACATGAAGGGCGGCACCTTCACCATCTCCAACGGCGGCGTGTTCGGTTCGCTGATGTCCACGCCGATCATCAACCCGCCCCAGTCGGCGGTGCTTGGCCTCCACCGCATCGAGGACCGCCCGGTCGTCCGCGACGGTCAGATCGTGGTGCGCCCGATGATGTATCTGGCGCTGTCCTACGATCACCGTCTGATCGACGGTCGTGAGGCGGTGACCTTCCTGGTCGCGGTCAAGAACGCGATCGAGGACCCGACGCGCCTGCTGATCGACCTGTAAGAAACATGTCTCCGTGCCCATATAAACGGGCGTGACGGATGGAGTGAATAATGGCTGACTTCGACTATGATGTGCTGGTGATCGGCTCGGGCCCCGGCGGGTATGTGGCCGCGATCCGTGCGGCGCAGCTTGGGCTGAAGACAGCCTGTGCGGAGAGCCGCGAGACGCTGGGCGGCACCTGCCTCAATGTCGGCTGCATTCCCTCCAAGGCGCTGCTGAACGCCTCGGAACTGTTTCATGAAGCCGCGTCCGGCGCGCTCGCCAAGCATGGCGTGAAGCTGGGCGCTGTCGAACTCGACCTGCCGACCATGCTGGCCGACAAGGACGACGCCGTGAAGGGCCTGACCGGCGGCATCGAATTCCTGTTCAAGAAGAACAAGATCGATTGGCTGAAGGGCCTTGCCACGTTCGTCGACGCCCACACTGTCGAGGTTGCGGGCAAGAAGACGACGGCGAAGAATATCGTCATCGCGACGGGCTCGTCCGTCACCCCGCTCCCGGGCGTCGAGGTGGATAATGACAAGGGCATCGTCGTCGATTCGACCGGCGCCATTGCGCTGAAGAAGGTGCCCGCGCATCTGGTCGTCATCGGCGGCGGCGTGATCGGTCTGGAACTGGGCTCGGTGTGGAAGCGTCTGGGCGCGCAGGTCACCGTTGTCGAATTCCTCGACCAGATCCTGCCCGGCATGGACGGCGAAGTCCGCAAGGAAGCCAACAAGCTGTTCAAGAAGCAGGGCTTCGACATCAAGCTGTCGACGAAAGTCACCGGCGTTGCGGTCAAGGGCAAGAAGGCCACCGTCACCGTCGAACCCGCTGCCGGCGGCGCGGCCGAGACGATCGAGGCGGATGTCGTGCTGGTCGCGATCGGACGCAAGCCCAATACGGACGGCCTTGGCCTCGACAAGATCGGGCTTGAGGTGAACAAGCGTGGCCAGATCGAGACCGGCCATGATTTCTCGACCAAGGTCGACGGCGTCTGGGCGATCGGCGACGTGATCCCCGGCCCGATGCTGGCGCACAAGGCCGAGGACGAGGGCGTCGCCGTCGCGGAGAATATCGCGGGCCTGACCGGCATCGTGAATCATGACGTAATCCCGTCGGTCGTCTACACCCATCCGGAAATCGCCGGCGTCGGCCTGACCGAAGAAGCGGCCAAGGAAAAGGGCGCCATCAAGGTCGGCAAGTTCCCGATGATGGCGAACAGCCGGGCCAAGGCGATCAACGATACCGACGGTTTCGTGAAGATCATCGCCGATGCGGACAGCGACAAGGTGCTGGGCGTGTGGATCGTCGCGGCTCCGGCTGGCACGATGATCGCACAGGCCGCACAGGCGATGGAATTCGGCGCGTCGAGCGAGGACATCGCCTACACCTGCCACGCCCATCCGACGCACAGCGAGGCGATCAAGGAAGCGGCGATGGCCGTCACGGGCAAGCCCATCCATATTTGATCGCTGCTGCTCGGCTGTATGATCGAGTGAGATAGAAACATCCGTTTGTATCGAGCGAAGTTCGACACGAACGGGCTTGTGATCATACGGGCTGCTACCGCTCCGTGATCACCAGCTTTGGCAGAATCAGTACCGCCAGCAACCCTGACACCTCCACCAGCGCGGTTCCGGCGGCCAGTGCGGGGAGGCCAAGCGCAATGAACGGCGCGACTGCCGCCGTTCCGAGCGACGTGATGAGCAGGATCGCGACGATCACGATCGCTGCGCCGCGCGCATCGTCGCCCTTCGCCGCGACGATCGCCCGGTGAAACCCGGCCGGACCACGCAGGGCCAAGCCCGTATTCAGCAACGGGAACAGCGCCGTCACAATATGGATATTGCGCCCGCCGGACAGAGCATAGGCAAGCATTGCCACGCCGCCTGCTGCGGCGATCGCCGTGCCGATGGTGATGAGATTCTCGTCGCCAAAGCGACGACCCAGCGCGCCCGAGCAGTTGGCGATGACGATGAAAAAGGCGATGCCGATCATCTGCATGACGATAAAATCGCTGACAGTGCCGGATAACGTCATGGTGAAGACCGTCGGCGCGCCGAACACGAAGATCAGCAGCGCGCCCAATGTGCAAGCCTGGCTGACCGCATAACGCATGAAGCAGGCATCGGTGATCAGGCGTCTGTAACCGCCTGCGGTTGCCTTGGCCACCATTGCGGGCAGGCGCCGGTGCCGGATCGTGACGACGGCCGACAGCAATAGGGCAAGAATGGCGAGCAGGTCGAAAGAGGCGCGCCAATCGAAAAGCCGCAGCAGCCAGAGCCCGAACAATGGGGCAAGCGCGGGCGCGAGGGATTCGATGCTGCCCAACAATCCCAACGCGCCGACCGCGCCGCTGTCGCCATAAAGTTTGCGGAGCAGGCCCGGCGCAAACACTGCCGCCGCCGATCCCGCAGCCCCCTGAAAGAACCGCAAGGCCACGAGCATGTCCAGCGACGCGCTGAAGCGGCATGCGATGGAGATCAGCCCGAAGGCGAGCAGTGACAAGGCCAGCAGTCGCCGCTGATCATAGCGCGCACCCAGTGCGCCGAACAGCAGTAGCCCTGCGGCCGAACCGGCCGTGAAGCTGGCCAGTACCATCTGCGCGCGCGTCAGGTTTCCGCCCAATATGGCGGGCAATTCCGGCACGGCGGGCAATATGAGATCGGTGCCTGCCAGCCCGAGGACCGTACTCAGGACGATCAGCGAAAATGTGGCCAAATGGCGCTCGGGTCGTTGCGTCATGCGGCGGCTTTAGCGCTGGTTCCTGCGGACCGCCACTCACTCCGCCTCCGCCCGGGACGGATTTCCGTGTTTGCCCGCCGCGCCATTGACGCGCCAGTGTCGGGGGTTAGGAGGGAATCTCCTACACGCCTTTTGGAAAGGCTTTGATGCGCCAGCATATCAAGGGCCTGTTCGACCCCTATATCCTCGCCCTGCTCGGCACGGTCGCGCTGGCGTCGATCCTGCCGGCGCGCGGCATTTGGGTCGGCATCTTCGACATCGCCGCAAACGCCGGCATCGTCCTGCTCTTCTTCCTCCATGGGGCTAAGTTATCGCGTGAAGCGATATTGGCGGGCGCCGGCGCCTGGCGGCTGCATCTTGCCGTGCTTTGCGCAACCTTCATTCTCTTTCCTGCGCTGGGGCTCGGCGTCTCCCTGATCCCCGGCCTGCCCGCGGTGGTGGCGACCGGCATGCTGTTTCTGACCCTGCTGCCATCCACGGTGCAATCGTCGATCGCCTTTACCGCCATGGCGCGGGGCAATGTGGCCGCCGCCGTGTGCAGCGCGTCCTTTTCCAACCTGCTCGGCATTTTTGCGACGCCCCTGCTCGCCGCTCTGCTGCTGGATAATGGCGGCGCTTCGATTTCGCTCTCTTCGGTCGAGAAAATCATGCTGCAGCTCTTGCTGCCCTTCGTCGTCGGTCATTTGATGCGGCCGTTGCTCTCGGGATTTCTCGCCCGGTACAAATCCCTGATCGGTTATGTGGATCGCGGATCAATCCTGCTGATCGTCTACACGGCGTTCGGCGCAGCGGTAGTGGAGGGACTGTGGCGCCAGATGCCCCTCGCAACGATCCTGCTGATCGCGGTCCTCAGCATCTTGTTGCTGGCGGTCGTCCTTGCCATCACGCGTTTCGCCGGGCGGTTGCTCGGCCTGTCGCGGGAGGATTCGATCGTCCTTCTGTTTTGCGGGTCGAAGAAAAGTCTCGCGGCTGGCGTGCCGATGGCGGGTGTCCTCTTCCCTGCCGCGATTGTCGGGCAAGTGATCCTGCCGCTGATGCTATTCCACCAGATACAGCTGATCGCTTGCGCCTTGATCGCCCGGCATATGGGCGCGCAGGCGGAGACATAAGTCTAAACTAGAGCCGCCCAATTGGCAGTCCATCCTCGCCGGCCTATCATCCGGTCATGAGGCTCCTCGCCGCCCTGCTCACACGCCTGATCCGCAAGGGCAGCCTGCGCGTCATCGATGCAGAGGGGCGGACCCATCTGTTCGGTGAGCCGCCGGGGAACGATCCGCCGCTGACGCTCCGCTTCACTGACCGGCGCACACCGTTGCGCGCCGCGTTCAACCCGGCGCTGGCGCTCGGCGAAGCCTATATGGACGGGCGGATGCTGGTCGAACATGGCGACATCCTCGCCTTCGCCACGCTTGTCGGCCGCAACACGCAATGGGACGCCGACGACACGGCGCGGCTTGCGCTCTGGCGGCCGTGGCGGCGGTTGACTTGGCTCGACGCGTGGAACTGGCAACGCCGATCGCGGCGCAACGTCGCCCATCATTATGATCTGTCGGACCGGCTCTACGCCCTCTTTCTCGACGAAGATCTGCAATATAGCTGCGGCTATTTCTCCGATCCTTCTTACAGCCTGGAACAGGCCCAATCCGCCAAGAAAGCGCATATCGCCGCAAAGCTCGCCCTGTCGCCCGGGCAGACCGTGCTCGACATCGGCTGTGGCTGGGGCGGCCTTGCGCTCTATCTTTACAAGGCCACCGGCGCGGACGTTCTGGGCATCACCCTGTCCGACCATCAATTTGCCATCGCCCGCCGCCGCGCTGCGGAGGCCGGGGTTGCGAACCATGTCCGGTTTGAGATGATTGACTATCGCGCCGTGACCGGCCGGTTTGACCGGATTGTGTCGGTCGGCATGTTCGAGCATGTGGGACCGCCGCATTATCGCGCCTTTTTCGACCGCTGCCGCGCGCTGCTGAAGGATGACGGTGTCATGCTGCTCCACACGATCGCGCGTGCGGACGGCCCGGCCCCCACGGACCGCTGGCTTGCCCGCTATATCTTTCCCGGCGGCTATGTGCCCGCTGTCAGCCAGATCGCCCCGGCGATCGAGGACAGTCGCCTGTGGATCACTGACATGGAGGTGTTGCGGCTGCACTATGCGCACACACTTCAGCACTGGTACGACAGGACGGAAGCGGCAAAGGCGGACATCGTCACGCTGTATGACGATCAATTCTATCGCATGTGGCAATTCTATCTGGCCGGGGCGATCAACGCCTTCCGCCACGACGGGCATATGAACGTGCAGATACAGTTGGCGCGCCGCCGCGACGCTCTGCCGCTGACCCGTGATTATATGGCGCAGGCGGAGTCGCGGCTTATTGGGCGTTGAGCGTCGCGGTCAGGGTCTCTGCCAGGATCGCGGCCCACGCCTGCTGCCCCGCAGCGTCGGCGATCAGGTCCTGCCGGACCTCAATCTCCACATAGGGCAGGCCGGCGGCAAAGGCATGGCGCGGGACCGTGTAATCGGTGCCATCCATGCGGTAGGGTTCATTGTCGCCGACGTTCAGGTCGCCGCGCGCCTGCAACATGGCCAGCATGGCGATGGCAAAGCGCTCATTCCCCCCGCCGTGCAGCACACCGATCTGCCAGGGACGCGCGAAGCCATTCATGACCGGGGTGAAGCTGTGTAGTGAAACGAGCACGGTCGCTTTGCGACCGGCGATCTCCTGCGCGATGGCTTCCTGATACGGCCTATGGATCGCCGCTATGCGGATCGCGGCCTCATCGGGCGTGAGGCCGGTGTTGGCGGGAATGATCGTGCCATCCGATTGCCCCGGAATAGCGTCCGGCGATCCGGGGTCCCGGTTGCAGTCGATGACGAGTCGGGAGTAGATCTGGTGTATGAACGGCGCGCCCAGCATCCGGGCAAGCGCTTCCCCCAATCCGAGCACGCCGATGTCGCACGCTATATGTCGCGCCATGTCCGCAGGAGAGACGCCCAGCGATCCGAGCCGCGCGGGCGTTGCGATCCCGGCATGATCCCCAATCAGCAGAAAGGGAGAATCACGGCGTGCCGGAACGCGCGCCACCGGCGCCGGATCTTCAGGAGCAAGCCCCTGCGCCATCGTCATCACAACCCAGCCTTCCGCCCGACGCGCAGGCCCGGCCGTTCAGGCAAACCGTTCAGTCGGCGTGATCGACGGCCAAGTCCGCGCTTATGCCCGCAGCGATCATGGCCGCAAGCGTTTCTTCCGCCCGCGACCGCAGGGATGCGTCGGTGGAGGAGAGGTCGTGGCGCACCCATTGGGGCGCTCGGCTCAGGACTGCCCCGATCAGTCCCGTCAATTCTTCTTGTGTCATCCCGCCTCCACACCAGAAATTTGCGGCATCATCAAGACAAGCTATTGTGGTTAAAGGGCTAATCACCGTCATTGCCCCGCGTTGGGACATGCGGCTTGCGGATGAAGAAAGTTGTTGGCGGGGCGTTCGGCCTGTCGAAACGCCCATTGCCTTCGCCCGGGGCTAGGCTACGGTAATCCCTGGACCGATGATGTTGGGTTACGACCAGACATCACGGCTCCGGGGGCAACAGGATTATGATGGCGCAACAGGCGGCGGTGGATCGCGATCTCCCATGGCGGCGATTGTCGTTGCTGGCCGCGCTTATTTTCCTTTGGCCGGCGCTGGTCAACGGCATGCCGTTCCTGTTCTACGATACGCCGGGATATCTGGGCGGGGCGAATGCGCTGGCGCACGGCCTGTTCGGCGCGCCGCTCGACTGGAAGGCCGCGCCGGTGATGCTTGGCCGGTCGATTTATTATGGCAGCTTTCTTTACGGCAGCCTGGCGATCGCCGGGTTCTGGCCGGCCGCTATTCTTCAGGCCGCGTTGTCCGGCGTCTGCGTCGTTACGTTCCTGCGCTATTTCGTGCCCATGCGTGGGACCGGGGTCGTTCTTGGCGCGGCGATTGTCGGCCTCGTGCTGCTTGCCTGTACCACCCTGCCCTTCTTCGCGACCTTCATGATGCCCGACCTGTTCAGTGGGTTGGCGCTGCTCGGCGCGACGGCGCTACTGTTGTTCTGGCAGCGGGACGGGTGGCGACGCCGCGCATTCTGGATCGGCGTGACGGCGGCGGCGGCGTTGTTTCATCCGACCAACGTGCCGATCCTCTTGTCCGTCGTCGCCGTCTGCATCCTCCTGCATTTTATCCTGGAAGTGCCGCGCCCTTGGCTCTCCGCCGGCTTGGTCCTGCTTGCTGCGTCCAGCGGGATAGCAGGGGAGGCCATTTTCTCTGCCGGGGTCGATCATGCCATGGGCCAGCCGCCGATCCGCCCGCCCTTCGTCACGGCGCGACTGACCGCAGATGGTCCGGGCACCCGTTACCTGCACGACACCTGTCCAAAGAACGGCTTTCTCCTGTGTCGCTATGTGTCCCGCCTGCCGCTGCCGAGCGACTATTTTCTCTGGAGCAAATCAAGCGCCGACGGGGTCTTCAGGGCGATCCCACCCGCCCAGCGTCGCCAGCTCGCGGCAGAGGAAACCCGGTTCGTCATCGCCACGCTGCTGCACTTGCCGGGTCAGACGATCACGAAATTCTTTGAGGGCGCCTACAAGCAGATGAACCGTACCGGCCTCAACGAGTTCAACTATGGCTGGATTGAGCGCAACTTCTTCAAGAATAACCTGCCGCCCGACGTGTATGACCAGACGACGTCGACCCGCGCCTTCGTGCTTGGCGTGCCGGCCTATGAATTTGCGCGCTTCACCCGGACGATCGCGATCGTCTCGATCTTCATATGCCTGTGGGCGATGTTCGACCGGCGGATTCCGAAGCCTTTGCGCATGGCTGTCGCGATGATCATCTGCGGGATCATCGTCAATGCCTTCCTCTGCGGGGGCCTGTCGGGTGCGCATGACCGATATCAGGCGCGGGTCATCTGGCTGGTGCCCTGGATCGCCTATCTGGCGGTTCTTGCCCGATTGATCGGTCCCAAGGCGACGGTGGAAGCCGCGCCGCAAGACGGGGTGGCCCTGACATGAAACTCCACGGCTATTTTCGCTCCAGCGCGGCGTTTCGCGTACGCATCGCCCTTAATCTGAAGGGGTTGGCGTATGAGAATATATTCCACCATCTGGTGAAGGATGAGCAGAAGGCGCCCGACTATCTGGCCCTTAATCCGCAGGGCCTGGTGCCTGCGCTGGAAATCGATGGAGAAGTGCTCACGCAGTCGCTGGCGATCTGCGAATATCTCGACGAGCGCTTTCCCGACCCGCCTCTCCTGCCTAGGGAACCGCTTATGCGCGCCAGGGTGCGGGCCTTCGCGCAGGTTATCGCATGCGACATCCATCCGGTGCAGAATTTGAAGATCCTCAAACGCGTGAGGGCTCTTGCGGGCGGTGATGCCGCGCAGGTATGGGCGCGCGATACGATTACCGACGGTCTGGCTGCCTGTGCCGTGCTGATCGGCGATGGTCCCGGCCCCTATTGTTTTGGTGACGCAGTGACGCTCGCCGACATCTTTCTGATCCCGCAAATCGCGAATGCGCGTCGGTTTGAAGCGGTGATTCCCGCGCGTTTGCTGGAAGTGGAGCAGGCTTGCCTCGCTCTTGATGCCTTTCAGCGGGCGCTGCCGCAAAATCAGCCGGACGCGGAATAGGCGGGGCGTCGAAACCTCAGGGCGTCGAGCAATACGGTGAAAGCCGGTGTGGGCTGGCGGCGACTGGGATAGTAGATGTGGTAGCCGGGAAAGGGATCGTTCCAGTCCTCCAGCACCCGGACCAAAGCCCCTTCTGCAATCAGCGCCTCCACCCGGTCTTCGGGCACGCAGGCTAGGCCGAGCCCGGCAACGGCGGCCGTCACCACCATATCGGCATTGTTGAAGGCGAGTTGTCCCTCCACCCGCACCCGTAGCTCCCTGCCGTCCTTCTCAAACTCCCAGGCGTACATCCCACCGAAAGTCTGCAGGCGCAGATTGACGCAGTTATGATCGGCGAGGTCCTGCGGCGTAAGCGGCGTGGGATGTCGCGCGAAATAGGACGGCGCACCCACCACAGCCATACGCAGATCGGGACCGATGCGCAGGGCGATCATATCCTTGGCGACGGCTTCGCCCAGCCGGATTCCGGCGTCGAATCGGTTCGCGATGATGTCCGTGAAACCGGCATCGATGTTGATTTCCATGCGCAAGTCGGGATAGCGGGGCAACAACGTCTCGACGACCGGCCAGAGTACGGCCCTTGCCGCATGCTCCGACGTCGTGATGCGGATCGTTCCGGCGGGCGTGTCCCGCAAAGCGGTGAGCGAGGCAAGTTCCGCATCGATCTCGTCCAGCGCCGGCCGTAATGTCAGAAGCAGGCGCTCCCCCGCTTCGGTCGGCACCACATTGCGGGTGGTGCGGTTCAGCAGCCTGACGCCGAGCCGCGTTTCCAGTCGCCGGACGGTATGGCTAAGCGCCGATTGCGACGTTCCCAGCTTTGCCGCCGCCCGCGTGAAGCTGCGTTCTTCCGCGACCGAGAGGAAGGCATTGAGGTCGACCAGTTCCTCGCGGCGCATATATGAACCTCCAATATGACTGCATGCGGTTTTATCCCCCTAATCGATCGACGTCACTGTCATTAGCTAGGGATCGCACGGGACACTTTGTCGCCGGACCCACAGGAGGATTTATGCAGAAGCGGAAACTTGGACAGAGTGGGCTGGAAGTCTCGGCCATCGGCCTTGGTTGCATGGGCATGAGCTTTTCCTATGGTCCGCCCCAGGACAAGGACGCCATGATCGCGCTGATGCGCGCGGCGGTCGACAAGGGCGTGACCTTCTTCGACACCGCAGAGGTCTATGGTCCCTTCACCAATGAAGAACTGGTGGGGAAGGCGCTCGCCCCGGTTCGTGATCAGGTGGTCATCGCCACCAAATTCGGGTTCAACACGGGCGTCGATCCACGCCGCACCGCCGGATCGTCAGCACTCAACAGCCGCCCCGAACATATCCGGGAGGTGGCCGACGCGTCGCTCAAGCGGCTCGGTATTGATGTCATCGATCTGTTCTACCAGCATCGCGTCGACCCGGCCGTACCCATCGAGGATGTGGCCGGGGCGGTAAAGGACCTGATCGACGCAGGAAAAGTCCGCTATTTTGGGCTGTCGGAGGCCGGCGCGCAGACCATACGCCGCGCGCATGCCGTACAGCCTGTCTCCGTCCTGCAGAATGAATATTCGCTCTGGTGGCGGCGGCCGGAAGAGGAGATCATTCCCCTTCTGGAGGAACTGGGCATCGGCCTTGTCCCCTACAGCCCGCTCGGCAAGGGCTTTCTGACGGGCGCGATGAATGCCGACAGCAGCTTTGGCAGTGACGACTTCCGCAGCGCTTTGCCCCGTTTCGCACCCGAAGCGCTCAAAGCCAATCAGGCCATGGTCGATCTGCTCAAAACCATCGCAAACGCCAAGCAGGCGACACCGGCGCAGATCGCGCTTGCCTGGCTGCTGGCGCAAAAGCCGTGGATTGCCCCCATTCCGGGCACGACGAAGCTGCATCGTCTGGAGGAAAATCTCGGTGCGCCCAGCATCGCGTTGACCAATGACGAGGTGGCGAACCTCAGCGACGCCGCCGCGCAGATTGCGGTGGTGGGTGATCGTTATCCCGAAAAGCTAGAACAGATGACCAATCTTTAAATGGGGACGGAGGAGAAATCGTGATGGAAAAGCCCACCGCGGCTCGCCAATCCTTTGGCGATATCGCACCCGCGCTCGCGGCCTATAGCGACGAGGTGCTGTTTGGTGACGTGTGGGAGAGGCCCGGCCTCTCCCCACGCGACCGAAGCCTGGTGACGATCACCAGCCTTATCTCGCTCTACCGCACGAACGAGTTGCCCTTCCATCTGAAGAAGGCGCTCGATAACGGCCTGACCCGGGACGAAATCATCGAGACGATCACGCATCTGGCATTTTACGCCGGATGGCCCCCGGCGATGTCCGCGCTTCAGGCCGCGCGGCAGGCATTCGAGGAGGCGGCGGTTTAAGGCGTCGCCACCCGTACCCACCCTCACCAGGGGTAGGTCAGGCCATAATAGTCATAGACGTTCCGGCCATAATCCCGGGTATAGTCCGGCTCCCGATCGGCCGCATAACGCGGCGCATTGTCGAGCAGGCTCTTGTCCAGATCGATCACATAGCCGCTTTTCTGCAGGTCATAGGACAGCATGGACCAAGGTAGCGGATAATGTTCCTTGCCCATGCCGAGGAAGCCGCCGAAGGACAGCACCGCATAGCGGACCGTGCCCGATTGCTTGTCGACCATGAAATTGGAAACCGAGCCGAGCCGCTCGCCTTGCCGGTTATAGACGGCCGTGCCCTCCACCTTGTCGGATGCGATCAGCGCGGAGGTTTCATCCACTGCAACATCGGTCATGGCGCATTCTCCTTATGTGAGGAATGTTGTGCGACGATTGATATGCTAAACCAACGGGGGGCGCGGCCAAGCTGTTCCCATCGTTACGGAAGCGATTGATTTGGCGAAGCGGCTGCGCGATCCTCCCTGTCGAAGCAAAGTCTGGGGATTTTTTGCGAGTCGTTTGCACATCACGCCGTAACCAAAGCCGCCCATTGGCGTTGGACCACCCGAACCCAGCAGCAGGAGACAAGACCCATGAAAATCCATCGCAAGGGATCGGCCGAATGGACCGGCGGCCTGAAGGACGGCGTTGGCGCCATCTCCACGCAGAGCGGTGCGCTCTCCGCCTACCCCTATGGCTTCGCCGCCCGCTTTGAGGGCAAGCCTGGCACCAATCCGGAGGAATTGATCGGCGCGGCCCATGCCGGTTGCTTCACCATGGCGCTTTCGCTGATCCTGGGTGAGGCTGGCCTTACCGCAGAAAAGATGGAGACGACCGCCGTCGTGACGCTGGAGCAGGGCGAGGGCGGCTTTTCCATCCCCGCGATCGCGCTCACGCTGAAGGCGACCATCCCTGGCACGGATGACGAGACGTTCCAGAAGCTCGCGGCGACGGCCAAGGCCAACTGCCCCGTGTCGAAGCTGCTTGCGGCGGCGGAGATCACGCTGGACGCGGAACTTCTGTCATGATCCTGGCCCTTGCGCTCGCCATCGGCGTCATCGCGGGCCTGCGCGCGATGATGGCGCCGGCAGCGATCAGCTGGGCGGCGCATTTGGGCCATATCGATTTGTCCGGCACCTGGCTGGCCTTCCTTGGCTATCGCTTCACGCCTTGGGTTTTCACTGTGCTGGCGGTGGTGGAGCTGGTGACTGACCAGCTCCCCTCCACCCCCAGCCGGAAGGTGCCGCAGCAATTCGGCGCGCGTATCGTCCTGGGCGGGCTGAGCGGCGCGGCCATCGGCGCATCGGGCGGGGCGCTGGCGACGGGCGCGATCCTGGGCGTCGTAGGCGCGATCATCGGCACCTATGGCGGGGCGGCAGCGCGCGCCCGGCTGGCGGCGATGTTCGGGCGGGACCTGCCTGCCGCGCTGATCGAGGACGTGGTCGCGATCGCCGGGGCCTACGCGATCTTTTCCCACCTGTGAGCGCGCAGGCGTCCGAGGCGTTCGACGCGATCATCGTCGGCGCGGGACAGGCGGGACCATCCCTGGCCGGTCGGCTGACGAAGGCGGGGCAGAAGGTCGCGCTGATCGAGCGGCATCTGGTCGGCGGCACCTGCGTCAACACCGGCTGCATGCCGACCAAGGCGCTGGTCGCCAGCGCCTATGCGGCGCACCTCGCCCGCCGCAGCGCCGACTATGGCGTGATGATCGACGGGCCGGTCCGCATCGACATGGCGGCGGTGCACAGGCGCGCGCATCAGGTGACGCTCAACGCGCGCAACAATAATACGACATGGCTGGAGGGGATGGAGGGCCTGACCTTCCTGCGCGGCCATGCCCGGTTCACCGGCCCGCACAGCATCCAGGTCGGCGACAGGCATTTGACCGCGCCGCGCATCTTCCTGAATGTCGGGGGTCGTGCGGTGGTGCCGGATTTCCCGGGCGTCGGAACCGTGCCGCACCTCGACAACAGCACGATCCTGGACCTCGAAACCGTGCCCGATCATCTGGTGGTGGTGGGCGGCAGCTATATCGGTCTGGAATTCGCGCAAATCTTCCGCCGCTTCGGCGCGCAGGTGACGGTCGTGGAGAAGGGGCCAAGGCTGGTCGCCCGCGAGGATGAGGATGTGTCGCAGGCGATCCGCGAGATATTGGAGGCGGAGGGGATCACCGTGCGCACCCATGCGGAGTGCATCAGCTTCGCGCCGCGCGGGGAGGGGATCGCCGTCGGCATAGACTGCGCGTCCGGCGATCCGGAAACGGTCGGCAGCCATGTCCTGCTCGCCGTCGGCCGCCGCCCCAATACCGATGACCTTGGCCTCGACAAGGCAGGCGTGGCGGTGGATGCGCGCGGGTACATCACCGTCGACGATGGCCTGCAGAGCAGCGTGCCCGGCATCTGGGCGATCGGCGACTGCAATGGCCGGGGCGCCTTCACCCACACCGCCTATAATGATTTTGAGATCGTCGCCGCCAACCTGCTCGACGGCGACGATCGCAAGGTCAGCGACCGCATCTCCGGCTACGCCCTCTATATCGACCCGCCGCTCGGCCGCGTCGGCATGAGCGAGACCGAGGCGCGCAAGACCGGACGGCCCCTGCTGGTCTCGAAGCGCCCTATGACCCGCGTCGGCCGCGCGGTGGAAAAGGGCGAGACGAAAGGCTTCATGAAGGTCGTCGCCGATGCGGAAACCAAACGCATCCTGGGCGCGGCGATCCTTGGCACAGGCGGGGATGAGGCGATCCACGGCATCCTCGACATGATGAACGCGGATCAGCCCTATCCCGTGCTGCAATGGGCGGTGCCCGTTCATCCGACCGTCTCGGAACTGATCCCGACGCTGCTGGGAGATTTGAAGCCCGACTAATGCCAAGCATCGCGTCCGCTTCCCTCTTCCGCCGTCATGCCGGGCTCGACCCGGCATCCATTGGCTCTACCGTGGAGCATTCACACGACGATTGATGCTCATGGATCCCGCATCAAGTGCGGGAAGACGGCAAATTATTCTGCAATACCTATCCCAAATCCCTACCCAAACAAGGGTAGCGATTTGAAACCGACGTCCTATATTGCGTCCATGACCAAGCTATCCGTACTCGACCTCGTCCCCGTCAATGAGGGGAGCGACGTCCCCACCGCCCTTGTCCGTGCGGCCGATCTTGCCGCCCATGCCGAAGCGCTGGGCTATCATCGCTATTGGACCGCCGAACATCACGGCATGCCCGGGATCGCCAGCGCGGCCACGGCGGTGGTCCTTGCCCATATCGGTGCGGCGACATCCACGATTCGCATCGGCGCGGGCGGCATCATGCTGCCCAATCACGCGCCGCTCGCCATTGCCGAGCAGTTCGGGACGCTGGCGGCGCTGTTTCCGGGCCGTATCGACCTTGGCCTTGGCCGCGCGCCGGGGTCGGACCAGCGGGTGATGCGCGCCATGCGCCGGACCTTGGCGAGCGATGCGAACCAGTTCCCCCGCGACATCATGGAGCTTCAAGCCTATTTCGCCGGCGACGATAGCCCCGGCTTTCAGGCGACGCCGGGCGCAGGGTCGAACATACCGCTGTGGATATTGGGTTCCAGCCTCTACGGCGCGCAGCTCGCCGCCGCGCTTGGTCTGCCCTACGCCTTCGCCTCGCATTTCGCCCCGGATGCGCTGGATGAGGCCCTGGCCATCTATCGCCGGGACTTCCGCCCGTCCGCACAGCTCTCCGCGCCTTATGCGATGGCCGGGTTCAATATCTTTGCAGCCGATACGGTCGAAGAAGCGGAAACGCTGGCGACATCGATGCAGCAGATGTTCATTGCCCTACGCACCGGCACGCCCGGACGCTTGCCGCCGCCCATTCCGGGATATCGCGCCGCGCTGCCGCTTCAGGCGCAGATGATGCTGAACAGCGTGCTCAGCGTATCCAGCATCGGCACGCAGGCGGAGGTTGAGCGCGATCTGTCCGCCTTCATCGCGCGGACCGGCGTCGATGAAGTCATCGTGTCATGCAGTATGTTCGACCATGCGGCGCGCAAGCGGTCGCTGACCATCGCGATCGAGGCTGCCCGCGCGATCGACGGGGTTCAGGCCGCGGCCTAACCGCCCACCGCTCAGCACCCGCGCCGCGCCCGGCGACACCCGGCCCAGCAGCTTGGCGAAGAGGATGGCAGCGGCCAGCGTCAGGAACGGCTGCGACAGCAGGAAGACGGGATAGGCCGGCGAACCCAGCGGCCCGGTCCAGTGGCCGATCACCGGCGAGAGCGTCCAGATCAGGATCAGGTGGCCGCAGAACATCAGGAACATGTACGGCTCGATGCGCTTGAGCGTTGGCGCGGCGAAGGACGCTGCCAGTCCCCAGGCGATCCGCCAGAACAGCACCGCCGCCGCGACACGCGTCAGCATGTCCACCGCCGCCATTGGATGCCCCTGATTATCCCAGAAGGGCACGTCATACAGCGTCAGCGAAACCTTGACCGGCAGCATCAGCAGGAAGGGCAGCAGCGCGAGTCCGAAGGGCAGGGCGGCGACCTTCTGCTCCAGCTTCAACCGGCGCACGATCATGCCAAGGGTGAAGAAAGCGAGGATGGAGGTGCGCATCAGCACCGGCTGGCCGATCCCGGCGATCCACAGGCCGGCGGCCGCCAGCGACACCATGCCCAGAACCCATGTCGGCGCGCGCACCAGCAGGGGCGCGGCGACCATGCACAGGAACAGGTCGCGCAGGAACGGCATCTGTACGTTGATGTCAGGGTTGCGGGTCAGGATGAACAGCTCCTGCATCACCCACTCGACGGAGGGCGGCACGGGCGCGCGCAGGGCGAAGAGGAACGCCGAGCCGCTGACGATCAGGATCGCGAGCGCGTTCCACAACACCATCGGCAGCAGGATCGTCTTCGCCTTGTGCCGGACATGCGGCCACCAGCTGCGCGACTTGGATGATCCCATGACCAGCCAGCCGGAAATCAGGCCGAGCAGGGGCACCGCGCTGCGCCCCAGCCCTTCCATCAATATCCACCGCAGCATATCCTGCCCGCTGCCGTGCAGAGCATAGAGCGTCTGCGCGTCCACGCCGGTCCAGGCATGAACATAAACGACGCCCAGGATGCAGATCACACGGGCAATGGCGATACTGTCGGACAACCGTTCCGCCGCAGATCGCGGTTCGGCATGTGCAGTGGTGTACGGAAGGGACAGGGTGGCAGCGTTCACGGTCATGGCTCGCATCATTCCTGAACAGAATGAGCCGTAATCTGAACGGTTTCCGACTTGGGACGAAGTGTGGCGGTGATGGGATGAGTGGGCCGGAAGAGGTTTGGCGTGGAAAGATGGAGGGCCGTACGGCCGGCCACGGCTTGCCAAGCAGCATTGAGGAATGCTCAACAACTGCCATTGATGACGGCTTTTAGATCATGACCGTCAACGACTGAAGGGGGCAATATGCGCGTTCCAGATTATCCATCAGGAGATTCTGCAAAATGGGCCGCCGTTGACAATTATTTCGCCGGTCTATTTGCTCCCCTTGATGATCATTTACGCTCGGCATTGGTAGAGAATGGCACGAATGGTCTGCCAGTCCATGATGTCTCTGCCACGCAGGGGAAAATGTTGGCGCTGTTCGCCAGCATGGTCGGGGCCAAACGCATCTTGGAAATCGGGACACTCGGCGCTTTCAGCACGATCTGGATGGCCCGTGCGATGCCGCCCACCGGCAAGATCATCACGATCGAGCATGACGAGCATCACGCCAAAGTTGCGCGTCGGAACATTGAACGTGCGGGATTGGATACGGTAATTGACTTGCGTGTCGGCAAAGCCCTCAATGTGTTGCCCACGCTGAGCGGTCCTTTCGATTTAATATTCATCGATGCCGACAAGCCCAACAACCCTCACTATATTCATTGGGCGCTTCGTCTTTCCCGTCCTGGAACAGTCATCATTGGCGACAATGTTGTTCGCGGTGGGGCAGTTACCGAACCGGCAAGTGCAGATGCCAATATTAGAGGCGTTCGCGAATTTCTCGAAATTATCGCCAATGAGCCGCGCCTTAATGCCACAGCGATTCAAACCGTTGGGGAAAAGGGCTGGGATGGATTTTCATTGGCAATAGTCCGTGAGTAGCGAGGGAAAATGGCTGCTTTAATATTTTTGTGTTTCGCAAGCCGATAGCCTTGCTCTTCCTTGCCGTTGCTACTGTGATTTCGGAGCCTCTGCCGGCTTCGGCTTGTCATCCGGCACACGCAAACCCGGGCCGTAGACCGGCACGACATCCGGCGTCACGCGTCCGTGCAGGGCTTCGATCTCGGCCTTGCGCTGGGCGAGATACAGTTCGCGATAGGCGGCATAGGGGCGATCTTCCGCGCGGATTTCCTGTATCCGCTCGTCAAAGGCGGCGCGCTCGCCCAATTGCTGGAGGATGGTTGCGGGGATGACATAAACGGGCCGGTTGAACGGCTTGCCGATAGCCAGCGGCACGATCATGTTATCTACGGTATCGCCGATAACATCGCGCAAGGTTGTCGGTCCGATAATCGGCAGATACATGAACGGTCCCGGCCCGACGCCATAATAGCCCAATGTGTCGGCAAGGCCGTTGGGCCGATAGGGCAGGTGGAAAGGCTTGCGTTTCGCCACGTCAACCAGCCCCGCAACGCCTAGGGTGGTGTTGATGCCAAACCGACCGACGGTCTCGAAAGCCTTCCCCGGCTTGAACTGGACCAGATAGGCAACCGCGACTACCGGCTCCCCCAGATTGTTGAAGAAGTTGCGCAACCCCGTGCGCACCGGCCGTGGAAGCCCCTTGTTATAGCCGGTGGCGATCGGCTCGATGACGGCCTTGTCGACCGACTGAACCGCCTTGAAGCTCTGGGCGTTGATCTTTTCGAGCGGATCGCCCGGCGGCGCGCCCTCCCTGCCTGTCACCACAATGTCGTCCTGCGTATCGGCGGCGGGCGGTGGCGCGGAGGCTGGCGGAGCGGAGACCGGCGGGGGCGGTATGATCGCTGAGGGAGGCGCGGATGAGGGCGGTTGAGTGCCTGGTCTATCCACTCCCGCCTGATTATCCGTCGCCGCCCATGTGATCGGCGCGACCGGCAGGGCGGGGGCGGAATCGGGGAGGCTTGTCGATGGGGGAACGATCATCATTATGCCTGTAACGGTGGCGGCAAACAGCATTACTGGGTCCTTCGTGACAGGCTCTCCTTCAGATAGAGGCGGACTTCTCCGGCTCAAGTTCTGCGCAATATTATTGCGACGAAAGGAAGCGCATTTCCGGACGCTATTGCAAAGCCGATCCTGAACGGCGGCTGATCATCCGCCCATGATCTGAGCTGCGGGTTCGCGGCATGACATCCGGGGGGCTCTCGTTCAGGGCAACAGTTGCAACGGCGGAGCCGCCTGCTAGGCTCCGTTTCGTCCGATGTCCGTTCCCGAAATCATCGCTGTCGCGCTGGGCCTGGCCAATATCCTGCTGCTCGTCCGGCGGAGCATCTGGAACTATCCGTTCGGCATCGCGATGGTGTGCCTCTACGCCTGGATATTCTTCCATGCGCGCCTCTACAGCGACACGCTGCTGCAGATATTCTTCCTGATCCTCAACGCCTATGGCTGGTTCCACTGGAGCCGCGCGACGGATGGCGGCGCAGTGCCGGTGCGGATGCTGACTGCGCGCAGCCGGGGCATCGCAATCGTTGCGGTGGTGGCGGCGAGCCTGATCTGGGGCAGCGCCATGGCGCGGTGGACGGATGCGGCGGCGCCTTATTGGGACGGGACGATCGCGATGCTGAGCGTGCTGTCGCAATTCCTGCTGGCGAAGCGGTTCGTCGAGAACTGGATCGGCTGGATCGTCGTCGATTGCCTGGCGATCATATTGTTCTGGACGCGGGGGCTGCACCTGACCGCCGGGCTCTATGTCGTGTTCCTGATCCTGTCGGTGGCGGGGCTGAGGGAGTGGCTGCGGGCGCGGGCGCAGAAACGGGTACTGGCCCATGTTTGACGTGGTCCTGCATGGCCCGGAGAGCACAGGGAAATCGACGCTGGCGGCGCAGCTCGCCGCGCATTTTGGCACGGTGTGGGTGCCGGAATATGGCCGGACCTATTGCGAGATCAACGGCACGGACCTCGTCCCACAGGACCTGATCGCGATCAAGAAGGGCCATGTCGCGGCGCGGGCGGCAATGGCGGGCGAGGCGCAAGGCGGCCTGATCATCCAGGATACCGATCCGCTGATGACGGCGGCGTGGAGCATGATGCTGTTCGGGCGTCGCCTGCCGGAACTGGACGCCTTTACGGACGTGGGCGATCTGTATCTGCTGATGGAGAATGACCTGCCCTTCGTGCAGGACAGCGTGCGCTTCTTTTCCGACCGGGAGCGGCAGGAGCGCTTCATGGCGCTGTGCGAGGCGGAGCTGGTGCGCAGGGCCGTGCGCTATGTCCGCATCGGCGGATCGCGGGAGGCGCGTTTTGAGAGCGCCATCGCCGCGATCCGGGATGTTTTGAATTTCCCCTCCCGCTGACGGGAGGGAGAAGTCGTTACTTCGCCTGTGGCGCAGCCGCTGCCGCGTTATCCGGCAGGCCGCCCAGCTGTGTCACCAGCTTGGTGTAGGCGTCGAGATAGGCAAGCACGATGACCTGGCCGATGTCGGTATTCTGGTAGCCGCCGCCGCCAGCACCGGCGAAACCGCCCCACCAGCCAGCGCCGCCGCCAGCGCCGAAGCTGAGGTCGGACTTGCGGGCATAGCCCTCGGTCATCGCCTCTTCCTCGGTCGTGCGGGCGTTGACGATCGACAGGGTCACGTTCGCCTCGCTCTTCTTGATCGAGATGCCGCCGGCGAGCGCGCCGAAGGTCGAACGTCCCAGGAAACCGCCCAGAACCGCGCCGACGGCGTTGCCGCCGCTATTCTTGTTCGATGACACGATGTCAGGCTGCAGGAAGTAGTCGGCGGCCTTCACCTGGCCCTTGCCGAGGTTCGAACCGGCCTGAAGCTCGCCCGAATCCGCCATGGCGCGCTCAAGGTTGCGGCTGGCCATCGAGCGGCCGCGATTGACGAGGCCGAAGCAGCCGGACTGCTGCACGAAAATCTTCAGGATGACTTCCGGGCTGCCCAGGTTCAGCTCACGCCACCACTGATTGTCGGGTTCGACGATGGCGACGGTGCCCAGCTTGCGGGTGCAGTGCGGAATGTCGCGCTGGCCCTTTTCCTGATCACGGCGGCCGGACGATGCGCCCTTGGTCGTGCCGTCCTTGTTGGTCTTGCCCGATGCGCTTGTCACCGCTGCGGAGGACATGACAGGCGTTGCCACCATCGCGGCGGCGGCAAGGGTGGAAACCAGTGTCTTCATGATGATAAAAACCCCCTAAAAAGGCGAATGAGTGCCGTTACTTATCGTTGCGGACGCGACCTCGCTTTTCCGGCGCCGTCTAGCATAGTGCGAAAACCTTGCATACTGGTTGCGAAAGCCCGGAATGAGACAGCTTTGCTGACAGGTAAGAAATCCCCTGCTATCGGGCGCGGATGACCGAACTCTCGCATATCCGCAACTTCTCCATCATTGCGCACATCGACCATGGCAAGTCGACGCTGGCCGACCGGCTGATCCAGCGCACCGGCGGCCTTACCGACCGCGAAATGTCGGCGCAAGTCCTTGATAATATGGACATTGAGAAGGAGCGCGGTATCACCATCAAGGCGCAGACGGTGCGCCTCAACTACACCGCCAAGAATGGCGAGCTGTATGAGCTCAATCTGATGGACACGCCGGGCCATGTCGACTTCGCCTATGAAGTGTCGCGGAGTCTGGCGGCGTGCGAGGGCGCGCTGCTGGTCGTGGACGCGGCGCAGGGGGTCGAGGCGCAGACGCTGGCCAACGTCTATCAGTCGATCGAGCATGATCATGAGATCGTGCCCGTCATCAACAAGATCGACCTGCCCGCCGCCGAGCCGGAGAAGGTGAAGGCGGAGATCGAGGAAGTGATCGGCCTCGATGCGTCGGAAGCTGTGCTGGCGTCGGCCAAGTCCGGCATCGGCATCGACGAGGTGCTGGAAGCCATCGTCGCCAAGATCCCGCCGCCCAAGGGCGACCGGGACGCGCCGCTCGAAGCCATGCTGGTCGACAGCTGGTATGACCCCTATCTGGGGGTCGTCATCCTCGTGCGCGTGATGAACGGGGTGATCCGTAAGGGTCAGAATATCAAGTTCATGATCGGCGGCACGGAGCATCTGGTCGACCGGGTCGGCTGCATGCGGCCCAAGATCGAAAATCTGCCGGAGATTTCGGCTGGCGAGATCGGCTTCATCACCGCGCAGATCAAGGACATCAGCCAGACCCGCGTCGGCGACACGATCACCACGGTCAAGAACCCCGCCGCCAAGCCGCTGCCGGGCTTCAAGGAAGTGCAGCCGGTGGTGTTCTGCGGCCTGTTCCCCGTGGACGCGGCGGATTTCGACAAGCTGCGCGACAGCATCAGCAAGCTGCGGCTGAACGACGCGAGCTTCAGCTTCGAGATGGAGAGCAGCGCGGCGTTGGGCTTCGGCTTCCGCTGCGGGTTTTTGGGCCTGCTGCATCTGGAGATCATCCAGGAGCGGCTGACGCGCGAATATGATCTGGACCTGATCACCACCGCGCCCTCGGTGGTCTACAAGATCCAGCTGACACACGGGAATGGCGAGCTGGAACTGCACAACCCCGCCGACATGCCGGACCCCACCAAGATCGCGGATATCGAGGAGCCGTGGATCGAGGCGGTAATCTACTGCCCGGATGAATATTTGGGCTCCATCCTGAAGCTCTGCCAGGACCGGCGCGGCATCCAGAAGAACCTGACCTATGTCGCGCAGCGGGCGCAGGTGACCTATGAACTGCCTCTCAATGAAGTGGTGTTCGATTTCTACGATCGGCTTAAGAGCATCAGCCGGGGCTATGCCAGCTTCGACTATCACCAGATCGGCTATCGCGAGGGTGACCTCGTCAAGATGAGCATCATGGTGAACAGCGAGCCGGTCGACGCGCTCAGCATGATCGTCCATCGCGGTACGGCGGAAACGCGCGGGCGCGGCATGTGCGAGCGCCTGAAGGACCTGATCCCCCGCCACCTGTTCAAGATTCCGATCCAGGCGGCGATCGGCGGCAAGGTGATCGCCCGCGAGACCATCGCCGCGATGCGCAAGGACGTGACCGCCAAATGCTATGGCGGCGACATCAGTCGCAAGAAGAAGCTGCTCGATAAGCAGAAGGAAGGCAAGAAGCGGATGCGGGAATATGGGTCGGTGAGTATTCCGCAGGAGGCGTTTATTGCGGCGTTGCGGATGGGGGATGAGGGGTAGTACTTCTGCGCTGATCGTTCATGATCCTCTCCTCCTCCCCTCCCTGAAAGGGAGGGGTTGGGGGTGGGTCCCGCCGAGGCACTCGGCGGTCCTGTCTAGGATCGCCTCGATCACGCCTTCTGGATTGCTGAACACATCGCCGTTCCAGAATCGCAGGATCGTCCATCCAGATTCTTCCAAAAGCGCGCTACGTCTCGCGTCATAAACCTGCGCATCCATATGCTGTGATCCGTCCAGTTCGATAGCCAGTTTTGCCGATCGGCAGGCGAAGTCGAGGATATAGGGGCCGACCACCAGTTGCCGAGTGAATCGTGGGCGATAGCGGGAGAGACGTTGCCAGATCATGGGTTCTGCATCGGTCTGGCTGTTGCGCAACGCGCGGGCGTTGGCGGTCATATGAGGCGGGATGCGCTGCATCAGGATAGCGGAGATCGGCTCGCTGTCGCTCGCCACCCACCCCCGGCCCCTCCCTTGCAGGGAGGGGAGAGTTAGGGTTGCGACGGGTCTGACAGGACAAGCACCTAATTCACCGGCGCCCTTCGCCGATAACTTAGCGCCTCCGCCACATGCACCCGGCCAACTTCCTTCGCGCCAGCCAGATCCGCTATCGTCCGCGCCACCCGCAGCACCCGCGTATAGCCCCGCGCCGACAGCTTCATCGCGGCCGCCGCCTGCGCCAATAATTGCCGCCCCGCCTCGTCCGGACCAGCCACATCCTCCAGCATTTCGCCGTCAACCTCCGCATTGGTGCTCGTGGGTGTGTCGGCATAGCGCGCGCTCTGGATCGCGCGGGCTTGTGCCACGCGGGCGGCGACTTCGGCTGATCCCTCTGTTGGCGGGGGCAGTACAAGGTCGGCGGCGGTGACGGCATTCACCTCGACATGCAGGTCTATCCTGTCCAGCAAAGGCCCGGATACCTTCGCCTGATAGTCGGCGGCGCAGCGCGGCGCGCGGGCGCAGGCCAGGGCTGGGTCGCCGAGGTGGCCGCAGCGGCACGGGTTCATCGCCGCGACGAGCTGGACGCGGGCGGGGAAGGTTACATGGGCGTTGGCGCGGGCGACGCTGACCGTGCCGGTCTCCAGCGGCTGGCGCAGCGAATCGAGCACGGCGCGCTGGAACTCCGGCAACTCGTCCAGGAACAGCACGCCCAGATGCGCGAGGCTGACCTCACCCGGCTTCACCTTCAACCCGCCGCCGACCAGCGCCGCCATAGATGCACTGTGGTGCGGCGCGCGGAAGGGGCGGGCGCGGCTGATCCGGCCGCCCTCCAGCATCCCCGCAACGCTGGACACCATTGAGACTTCCAGCGCTTCGGCGGGGTCGAGCTCGGGCAGGATGCCGGGAAGGCAGCTCGCCATCAGCGACTTGCCCGCGCCCGGCGGGCCGATCATCAACAGGTTGTGGCCGCCCGCCGCCGCGATCTCCAGCGCGCGCTTGGCGGTTTCCTGCCCCTTCACCTGTTTCAAGTCCGCGCCGCGCACGGGCGGCAGGACGTCGCCGGGTTTCGGCGGGGAGAGGGCTGCGGTCCCCTTGAAATGGTTGAGCAAGCCGAGCAGGTCAGGCGCGCCGATCACCTCGACATGGCCGGCCCATGCGGCCTCGGCCCCCTGCGCCGCCGGGCAGACCAGGCCCATATCCCGCTCGCCTGCATGGAGCGCGGCGAGCAGCACGCCCGGTGTCGGCGCGACCCGGCCGTCCAGCCCAAGCTCACCGACGACGACATAGCCCGACAGGGTCTCCGCGTCGATCACCCCCATAGCGCCCAAAAGGGCAAGGGCGATCGGCAGGTCGTAATGCGACCCTTCCTTGGGCAGGTCGGCGGGGGAGAGGTTGACGGTGATCCGCTTGGGCGGGAGGGCGAGGCCGATCGCGGCGATGGCGTTGCGCACCCGCTCCTTGCTTTCGGCCACGGCCTTGTCGGCCAGGCCAACGACAATGAAGTTGGGGAGGCCGGGGACCAGCTGGCACTGCACCTCCACGGCGCGGGCCTCCAGCCCCAGATAGGCCACCGTGGCAACTGTCGAAACCAGAACCGATCCCCCAACCTGTTCGCCCCTTGTTCTTAAACAGGGCGGGATGGCTGTCGAGTCAATTCGGATGCGTATCGGTTGCTTTTTATGTTGCGAATGTTTCGCAATAAGGTGATGTTGTTGGCAAGGCGGTGTCACAAATGGCTGCGCCAGTGACATTCGGGAGCAACATTGCGCAGTCAGATTCCGCAACGGAATCAGGCGGTCAAGCCAGGGTCGGCCGCCTGAGCCATAAAAGAAGCAATGCCAGGGAGATATTGGCAACCCGTACCCAGGAGAATGACCGTGAGCCCTATCGATGAAGTGAAATATCTGAGGGACCGCATCCGGCAGGAAGACAATTGGGCCAAGCAGGCCGAAACGCTGGCGGCGCGCTACCGCCATGCGGAACTGGCATTACAGTATCGCACAAAATTGAAGGGCCTGACAGCGGGCGGTGCGATGGCCGCGCAATCGACGGCCTGATCTGCATCCGGAAAAGGCGCGCTATCTGCACATAGGCGGTGGCGCGACCTTTTCGGGCAGCGGGAAGAGCGTGGTGAAGCGTTCCGCCAGCGCCCGGTCGCCTTTCACCTCCAGCACGCCGGCCGCCGCCAAGTCATCGAACGGCGCTCCGCCATAGACCGCGCCAGCCAGAGCGGCGGGCTGGCCAACGAATATCAGGTCCGCGCCATCCGGGTCGCCGCGCGCGACCGTGAAACCTTCCGCATTCAAGTGGCCCAGATAGCGGTCCTCGCCGAAGCGAAAGCCGATGCTGGCGTCCATGTCGTCGATGCGGGTCAGGTCGAGCATCGTGCGGAACGAGAGCAGCACGGAGACGCCGCTGATCTGGCGCGTCGGATCGTGCAGCGGTGAGCGCGTCGCCCAACGGCCCATCACCTGAATGATCGGCTCCGCCTCATATCCCCATTCGGTAAGTTCATACACCTGAACGGACGCGGGCGGCGGCAGCTTGTGCCGGGTCAGCAGGCCCCGCGCCTCCAGTTCCTCCAGCCGCTGCGTCAGCACGTTCGCGCTGATGCCGGGCAGGTCGGCCTTGATCTCCCCGAAGCGGCGCGCGCCCAGCATCAATTCGCGAATCACGAGCAGCGCCCAGCGCTCACCGATCAATTCCAGCGCATGCGCCGTGCCGCAGGCATCGTCTATCCGGCGCTTTTCCGTGGCTTTGTGCTTACTAGTTACTTTTTCTAACTTCATAGTTGCTTTTTATAATTCATGGAGCGATGATTGGCAAGTCGATTCGCCAGGCGGAGCCGCTGGAGCGAATGCCGAAGCCAAGGAAGCCAAAGGAAGGATGTGCCGATGTCCAAGATGATCTTCGTGAACCTGCCGGTTGCCGATCTGCAAAAGTCCATCGCCTTCTATGAGGCCGTCGGTGCGGTGGCCGACAGGCGTTTCGGCGATGCCTCCGCGCAGATGATGACCCTGTCGGAAAATATCCACGTCATGCTGTTGACGCATGAGAAGTTCAGCAGTTTTACCAGCCGGCCGATCGCCAACGCCCATGATGTTGCGCAGGTGCTATTGTGCATCTCCGAAGAGAGTCGCGCGGGTGTTGACGCGACCGTCGGCAAGGCGCTGGCGGCGGGCGCGACCGAGCCGAGCCCGGTGGACGATTATGGCTTCATGTACGGCCGCAGCTTCGAGGACCCGGACGGCCATATGTGGGGCGTGAACTGGCTGGATGTCGAGGCGGCGGTGGCCGCGAATGCGGAGGCGACCGCAGCCTGATCTGCAAGAAACGCAAAAGAGGAGACGGACGATGCGCTATATGGACGGTTTTGTGATCCCGGTGCCGAACGGCAACAAACGGGCCTATATCGACATGGCGGTGAAGGCCGCGCCCATGTTCATGGAGCATGGGGCGATCCGGGTCGTGGAGACCTGGGGCGATGACTTGCCCATAGGCAAGGTCAATGATTTCCGCACGGCGGTGATCGCCGAGGAGGGCGAGAGCGTCGTCTTCTCCTGGATCGAATGGCCGAGCAAAGAGGTGCGCGACGCGGGCATGGCGAAGGTCATTGCCGATGAGCGCATGAACAGCGGCGAAGAGATACCGTTCAGCGGCGCGCGCATGATCTATGGCGGCTTCGCAACCCTGGTCGATACTGACGAGGCTTGAGTCCACCTTACCTACGGAGACACATCATGGCTGACATGACGGGCAGATTCTTCTGGTACGAACTGATGACCAGCGATCCGCAGGAGGCGGAAGCCTTCTATAAGGCAGTCGTTGGCTGGACGGCGGCGCCGTTCGATGGCGGCAACGCCATGGCCTATACGGTAGTGAGCGGCAGCGAAGGCGAAATGGGCGGCATCATGGCGATCCCGCCGGAGGCTGCGGCAGGCGGCTTGACGCCCTGCTGGCTGGGCTATATCGGCGCGGCGGATGTCGATGCCGACGCAGCGGCGGCGGCCAATGCCGGTGGATCGATCCACAGTCCGCCGGCGGATATTCCCGATGTCGGGCGTTTCGCGGTGCTCGCCGACCCACAGGGCGCGGTCTATAATCTGCTGAAGGGCAGCAGCCCGGAGGAGCCCACTTCCTCTTCGGGTGGAGCGATCGGCCATGTGAGCTGGAACGAGCTGCACACGACCGATTGGGAGGGCGCATTCGCTTATTATTCCGGCCTCTATGGCTGGACCAAGGAGCATGCCTTGGACATGGGTCCGATGGGCACATATCAGATCTGGAACCGGCCGGACGGCGTGACCGCGGGCGGCATGATGACCGATCCCAACTTTCCGCGTCCCACCTGGGTCTTCTATTTCCAGGTCGACAATATCGACGAGGCGCAGGCGCGGATTACCGCGAATGGCGGCACGGTTGTCTTTGGGCCAAGCGAAGTGCCCGGCGGCGGCTGGATCATTAACGCAATGGACCCGCAGGGCGCGATGTTCGCCCTGGTCGGTTCGCGCAGCTGAACGGGAAGGAGAGAGACATGTCGAAAATATCCCCCTGCCTCTGGTTCAACGGCCAGGCCGAAGAGGCCGCCAACTTCTACGTCGACACGTTCAAGGACGGGTCGATCGGCAGCATTGGCCGCTACCCGGAAGATAACCCTTTCCCGGCGCCTTTTCCCGCCGGGACGGCGATGATGGTGGAGTTCACGCTGTTCGGCCAAAGCTATCAGGCGTTGAACGGCGGGCCGGAATTCACGTTCAGCGAGGCGATTTCGCTGTCGGTCATCTGCAAGGATCAGGCGGAACTGGACGGCTATTTCAACGCGTTGACCGCCAACGGCGGGTCACCGCAGCCCTGCGGCTGGCTGAAGGACAGGTTCGGCCTGTCCTGGCAGCTGGTGCCCGACGCCTTCATCCGCATGATGGCAAGCGGCGACACCGACGGAATCGGCCGGGCCATGAGTGCGGTCTCGCAAATGTCCAAGCTGGACATCGCAGCCATCGAAGCCGCCTTCGCAGGAGAAACCGTATGACCGACATATCGCTGGACCTGACCGTCACCCGCTACATCGCCGCGCCGCCGGAGACAGTCTATAAGGTGTGGACCGAGCGGACCGAGGAATGGTTCGCACCCAAGCCCTACACGACCAAGGTCGTCGAACATGATTTCCGCGCCGGTGGGCGATCGGCGATCATCATGGCGGGACCGGACGGCGAGCTGCCGTTGATGGAGGGCGTGTTCCTGGAGGTGATCCCGAACCGGAAGATCGTGAGTACAGACGCGTATCGCGCAGGCTGGGTGCCGCAGGGGCCTTTCATGACCGCGGTGACCACGTTCGAGCCGGAAGGGGAAGGCACCCGCTACACCGCTACCGCCCGGCACTGGACGGAGGAGGCCAAACAGCAGCATGAGGAAATGGGCTTCACGCAGGGCTGGGGCATTGTGGCGGATCAGCTGGCGGCGCTGTGCGAAGCGGTGGATGCCTGACCGTATCATGGAAACACCATCCTCCGTTCGTATCGAGCGAAGTCGAGATACGGAGGCGCAAGGCTTCTCGACTTCGCTCGAAGCGAACGGGAGGGTGTGTAGAAGAGCGGTTCACGGCGCAAACCGCATTGACTTCCCCACCGCCTTTCCTTATCGGACCCGCTTCCGACAAAGGTCGCCGGTTTGGCGGCCGTTTTTTGTCATGCCCGATTCGATATATTGTTTGAGGAATGAGCGATGAAGCGCACCTTTCAGCCGAGCAACCTCGTGCGCAAGCGCCGGCACGGTTTCCGCGCCCGCATGGCGACGGTGGGTGGCCGCAACATCCTGCGCGCCCGTCGCGCCCGCGGTCGCAAGAGCCTGAGCGCCTGAACGCAGCCGGGGAGGCGCGCGATTTCGTGACACTCACGAAGCGCGCAGACTTCCTCGCCGCGAACAAGGGGCGCAGGCAGCCGATGCCGGGCTTCGTCCTGCTGGTCCGTGACCGGGGGGATGGCGATCCGGTCAAGCGAATCGGCTATACGGTTACCAAGAAGATTGGCGGCGCTGTCGTCCGGAACCGGATGAAGCGCCGTTTTCGTGCCCTCGCCCGGGAATTGCTGCCGGCGCTGGGCGTGGCCGGCGCGGACCATGTGCTGATCGGCCGGGCCGATGGGGTGGAACGGGATTTCGCCCTGCTGCGCGCTGAGATGGAAAAGGCGCTTCGGAAACTCGGTGCGCCCCGGAGTGGCGGAAAAGCGTGATCGCCCGCCTCCTTACCCTCATCGCGCGTGGCTGGCAGATCGGCCCGTCGCGGATCATTCCGCCCTCCTGCCGCTACTCTCCCTCCTGCTCGCAATATGCCATCGACGCGCTGGGAAAATATGGTGCGGTCAAGGGTAGCTGGCTGGCGGTGAAGCGGCTAATGCGATGCCACCCCTGGGGCGGGGCGGGTTACGACCCGGTTCCGTAAGCAGACATAGACACACAAGATAAACGGTCGGAGCCTGAAGCGCGTGGACGACAAGCGGAATATCATCATTGCGGTACTGCTGACGGCGCTGATCCTGTTCGGATGGCCCTATATCGCCAGCCATTTCTTCCCGCCGGCCAATCCGCCCGCGACGAAGGTGCAGGGCGGCAAGACCACGCCGGTCGCCGCGCCCGACGCCAGCAGCGCGCCATTGTCGCCGACAGAGGTCGCGAAGGCCGGTCAGAACCGGGACCTGGTGATCCGCGGCACGCCCCGCATTCCGATCGAAACGCCCAAGCTGGTTGGCTCCATCAACCTGAAGGGCGCGCGGATCGACGACATCGTCCTGCCGACCTATCGCGAGACCATCGCGAAAAATTCCCCGCCCATCCGCCTCTATTCGCCCAGCGGCACGCGCGACGCCTATTTCGCCGGTTTCGGCTGGTCGGGCGAGGGGCTGAAGGGACCTGACGCCAACACCGTGTGGACCGCCGAAGGGACGAAGCTGACACCCGCGACGCCGGTGACGCTGCGCTGGAACAATGGCGCTGGCCAGACCTTTGCGATCCGCCTGTCGATCGATCCAGACTTCATGATCACCGTGGCGCAGACTGTCGCCAACACCGGCAACGGCCCGGTTGCGGTGAAGCCCTATGGTTACATCAGCCATGGTGGCCATTCAAAAGATCTGAGTAGCTGGACTATTCACACAGGCCCCATTGGCGTTTTTGACCGCTCGACAAACTACGATATCGACTACAAAAATCTTGACGGAGAGGAACCCGGGTTCTTCGCAAAGCTGTTTGGCACGAAGGCCGTTGCCGGCACAAATCCGTTTAGCAGCACGGGTGGCTGGGTTGGTTTCACCGACAAATATTGGCTGTCGGCGCTGGTGCCAGACCAAAAGACCGCCTTTGCTGGCCAGTTCCGCAAAGGATCGGGCGAGCAATATCAGGCAGACTACAGCCTGAACCCGACGCTGGTCGGTCAGGGCAAGTCCGTCACCCAGACATCGCGGCTCTTCGTCGGCGCGAAGGAAGTGAAGACGCTGCAGACCTATGAGCGCGGCGGCATCGCCCTGTTCGACCGCGCGATCGACTGGGGCTGGTTCTACTGGTTCGAACAGCCGATCTTCGCGCTGCTCCACTGGCTGTTCGGCGTCACCGGCAATTTCGGCGTGGCGATCATCCTGCTGACCTTCTGCGTCCGTGGCCTGATGTTCCCGGTCGCGCAGAAGCAGTTCAAGTCGATGGCGGCGATGCGCTCTGTGCAGCCCAAGCTGAAGGCGCTGCAGGAGAAATATAAGGAAGACAAGCCCAAGCTCCAGCAGGAGATGATGGAACTGTACAAGCGCGAGAAGGTCAACCCGCTCGCCGGCTGCCTGCCCGTCTTCCTGCAAATCCCGATTTTCTTCGCGCTGTACAAGGTGTTGCAGCTGACGATCGAAATGCGGCACCAGCCGTTTGTGCTGTGGATCAAGGATCTGTCCGCGCCCGACCCGCTGCATGTGCTGAACCTGTTTGGCTTGCTGAATTTCCAGCCGCCTGCCTTCTTGGCCATCGGCGTGCTGGCGATCCTGCTGGGCATCTCCATGTGGCTGCAGTTCCGCCTGAACCCGACGCCGATGGACGATATGCAAAAGCAGGTCTTCTCGATCATGCCCTGGATGATGATGTTCATCATGGCGCCGTTCGCGGCGGGCCTGCTGGTCTACTGGATCACCAACAATACGCTGAGCATCGCACAGCAATGGTTCTTGTACCGTGCGCATCCGCAGTTGAAGACACCGGCAACGGGGAAGTGACCGACGAGGAAACAGAGGAAGCCATCGAAACCGCGCGGAAGATTTTCGCCGGGCCGATCAGCTTCCTGCGGTCCGCGCCGGAGCTGAAGTTCCTGCCCGATCCGGTGGTGAAGGAGGTGGCTTTCGCTGGCCGCTCCAATGTCGGCAAGTCCTCGCTGCTCAACGCGCTGACCAACCGCAACAGCCTGGCTCGCACGTCGAATACGCCGGGCCGCACGCAGGAACTGAACTTCTTCGATGTCGGCGCTCCGGAGGAGCCGCTGTTCCGGCTGGTCGACATGCCCGGCTATGGCTATGCTAAGGCGCCCAAGGACATGGTCCGCAAATGGCGGTTCCTGATTAACGATTATCTGCGCGGGCGGGCGGTGCTGAAGCGCACGCTGGTGCTGATCGACAGCCGCCACGGCATCAAGGAAGTCGATCATGACATCATGAAGATGCTGGACGATGCCGCCGTCAGCTATCGCATCGTCCTGACCAAGGCGGACAAGGTGAAGGCCAGCGAACTGGCTGCTGTGACCGAGCGCACCGCGCAGGACATCCGCAAGCGCCCCGCCGCGCACCCGGACCTGTTGGTGACGTCCAGCGAGAAGGGGATGGGCATTCCGGAACTGCGCGCGGCGGTGATCGACGCGCTGGATTGATTTTGGGGGTTGCGACCCCTTGCCCTTTCCCGTCATTCCCGCGTAGGCGGGAACCCATCTCCGGCGCTTTGATCCCGTGCAATGGTGGGAGATGGGTCCCCGCCTCCGCGGGGATGACGATGCAAAATAGCGGAGGCGTATCGTGTTGAAGCTCTTCATCGGCAACAAAGCCTATTCCAGCTGGTCGCTGCGTGGGTGGCTGGCGGCGAAGCAATCGGGCCTGCCGTTCGAGGAGGTGGTTGTCCCCCTCTACGATGAAAGCTGGGAAAAGCGCCGTGAGGGCGACGAGTTCGCGCCGTCGTCGGGCAAGGTGCCGATCCTGTGGGCCGGCGACGACATTGTCGTGTGGGACAGCCTGGCGATCATCGAATATCTGAACGAGAAGAGCGGCGGCGACCGCTTCTGGCCGCAGGACGAGGCGGCGCGCGCCATGGCCCGGTCTATGGCGGCGGAGATGCACTCCAGCTTCGCCGCGCTTCGCCGCGAGCACAGCATGAACATTCGCCGCATCTATGAGGCTGTGCCGCCCTCGCCGGAGGTGATGCAGGACATCACGCGGATCATGCAGCTATGGGCGGAGGCGCGGGCGCGTTTCGGCGGCACCGGCGATTTCCTGTTCGGCGAATTCGGCGCAGCCGACATCATGTTCGCGCCGGTGGTGACGCGCTTCATCACCTATCAACTCCCGATCGCGCGTTTCGCCGAGGGTTATATGCAGGCGATCATCGCCCATCCCTTCATGCAGGAATGGATCGGCGGCGCGCAGGCGGAGGATTGGGTGATCGAAAAGTTCGAGCAGATACCGGCCTAGTCCGGAAACCGCGTTCCATCCTTGCGCAGGAAGGCGGGGTTGCCCGCAAAAACGCGCAGGTCGATGTCGGGATAATGGCAATCGCCCTTGGTTGTTCGCCCGATCGCGACGAACATGCATTCCGCATCGCTTTCATTGACCAGATGATGGCCATTGCTGTCATTCTTCGGGAATACAGCCATGTCGCCGGGACGCATGGGCGTGCGGCCATGATCGTCGATCAGCACTGCTTCGCCCTCCAGCATCACGACGAATTCATCCTCTTCCGCATGCCAGTGTCGTTGGGATGACCATGCGCCGGGCTTCAGCGTGACGTGGCTGACGCCGAAATCGGTGAGGCCAAGGACAGGCGTCATCCGCCTGACCCATCGCTCCTGGACTTCGCCAGCGTAGACCGGCGGATATCCGGTGCGGTTGTTCTGCGGAATGGCGTCCAGATCGATCTTGGGCATTTGCGCGCCTCCTGCTGGCCAAGCGTCAGCGCATTCGCTAACGCACGGCGATGTCCACGACCAGTACCGTTCCCGCTGCACTGGCTCTAGCCAGCCGCCTGATCGCCTGCCCATCCGTCACCCCGGCGACCGGCGCGGTGTTCGTGGCGATGGAGGAGATGCTGACGCCGCTCGGCTTTACAGTCGAGCGTTTTGTGTGCGGGGCGGCGCCGGACGGGCCGGTCGAAAATCTGCTGGCGGTGCGCGACAGCGGGCGGCCAGGACCGCATTTAGCCTTTGCCGGGCATCTGGATGTCGTGCCGCCGGGCAACAACTGGACCAGCGATCCCTTCACGCCCGAATTGCGCGGCGACCTGCTCTATGGGCGTGGCGCTGTGGATATGAAGGGCTCGATCGCCTGCTTCGTCGCGGCGCTGGCGTCCGCGCCGGACTTGCCCGGCACGGTCAGCCTGATCATCACCGGCGACGAGGAAGGCCCTGCCGTCCACGGCACCGTCGCGCTGATGGAGCGGATGGCGGAACGGGGCGTGAGACCCGACCTGTGCCTGGTGGGCGAACCGACCTCGGTCAATCGCCTGGGCGACATGGTGAAGATCGGACGGCGCGGGTCCGTCAACATGTGGATCACCGTCAATGGCGCGCAGGGCCATGTCGCCTATCCGCACCTTGCCGACAATCCGATTCCCCGTTTGCTGCGCATCCTGACGGCAATCGAGGCGATCGAGCTGGATGCGGGCACCGACTGGTTCCAGCCGAGCAATATTGAGATCACCGACATCACCGTCGGCAATCCTGCGACCAATGTCATTCCGGCACAGGCGACGGCGCGCCTGTCGATCCGGTTCAACGACCAGCATAGCGGCGCGGGTCTGGTGGAGCGGATTACCGCGCTGGTCGAGGCAGAGGGCGGCACGCTCGACGCCAAGATCAGCGGCGAGGCGTTCTTGACCGCGCCGGGGGCTTTCTCCGCGCTTATCTCCAACGCGATCCAGGCGGTGACGGGCATTGCACCGGAACTGTCGACGACGGGCGGCACGTCCGACGCGCGGTTCCTGTCGAAGCTCTGCCCGGTGGTGGAGTTCGGCCTGACCAACGCGACGATGCACAAGCTGGACGAGGCAGTGGCGGTGCAGGATCTGGAGCAGTTGACGGCGATTTACGGGGATATTCTTGCGAGGGTGCTCAGCTAGGTCCGTTCGCTGGACACGAACGGCTGTATGAATTTTCTAGATCACGCATCCAGCGCTGCCTGCCCCAGCCGTGACGGCGCGAACCGGGCGAGATAATCCTCTTCGTTCAGCGGGCAGGCCAGATGATAGCCCTGGAATATCGCGCACCCCATGATGCGCAGCATGTCGACCTGATCCTGATGCTCGACACCCTCGACCACGACCTCCAGTCCCAGCCCCTGGATCAGGCCGATGACGGCGCTGCAGATCGTCCGCGCCTCGGCGGACAGGGCGATATCCTCCACCAGGCTGCGGTCGATCTTCACCCGGTCGACGGGCAGGTCCTTCAGGCGCGACAGATTGGAATAGCCGGTGCCGAAATCGTCGATGGCGATGCGGACGCCGTCATGACGCAGGGCGTGCAACTGATCGAGGATTCTTGCGTCCATCTCCATCGCCAGCGTCTCGGTGATCTCCAGTTCCAGCGCCTCGAAAGGCGTGCTGTGACGGGCCATGGCGTGGCGCAGGCGCATGAAGAAGTCGACTTGCGCCAGTTCGCGTGTGGAAATGTTGATGGCCAAACGTTGGGTGAACCCTGCCTTCACCCAATCCGAAGCGGTCTCACACACCTTGTCCATGACCCAGTCGCCCAGTTCGACGATGACGCCGGTCTCTTCCGCGAACGGCACGAATGTGCCCGGCAGGACCATGTCTCGGTCAGGATGCGCCCAGCGCACCAGCGCCTCCGCCACCACGGCTGCGCCACTGCTGATGTCGATCTGTGGCTGGAACTGCAGGACGAATTCGCCGCGTTCCAGCGCGATGCGCAGGTCACGCTCCAGCTCGACCCGCCCGGCAGCCGCACGCGCCAGCTTGGCGGTGAACAGCTCGACCCGGCCCCGGCCATTGGCCTTGGCGTGATACATGGCGATGTCGGCGGATTTCAGCAGGGCGCTCAGTGTCTCGCCATGATCGGGGTAGTAGGCGACGCCAATGGACGCGCCGAGATCGATCTGCTGCCCGCCAAGGTCGAACCGTTCGCCCAGCGCGAATTGAATCGCGCGGCCGATGCGGGCGGCGGCCTCGCGCCGGGGCAGTTCGGGGAAGAACAAGGTGAACTCGTCACCGGCAAGGCGGCCAACCACGGCATCGCCGGATCCCGCACCGACCTGGCTCATCACGACTTCGCGCAACCGCCCGGCGACGCGTGAAAGGAGAAGATCCCCCGCCGCATGGCCCAGCGTATCGTTGACCGATTTGAACCCGTCGAGATCGATGAAGAACAGCGCGCCGGGACCCTCGGCGTCGCGCTCCACAAGCAGACGTTCGACCTGGCGGCAGAAGCTGGTGCGGTTGGCGAGGCCCGTGACCGGATCGAACATGGCGAGCAGATGGACATTGTCCAGATTGGTGCGGACCTGGCTGAACAGGCTTTCCATCGCAACGCCCAGGTCAGGCAGGTCGCGCTTCACCTCATTTGCGACCGGGGCCTGCAGGTCGCCGTGCGCGGCGCTTAAGAGGCGTTCGGCGGCGCTGTCGACGGAGGCGGCAATGCCGGAAATGGTGCGTTGTGCGGATGCCCAGCTCATCACGCCGCAGATGATCGCGACGGTCAGAGCGCGCGCAATGTCCCGGACGTCGTCATAGCCGCCCTGCCCCGCGATGAGGGCAAGGATGAAGGCAAACGCCCCGGCGCTCGCCGCAAAGGCGAGTGCGCGGCTCTTGAGAGACACGCCTTGCATTGGCCCCCTTTGGCCTTGCCACAACCATGATGCCCGATGGGACACCGCTCAGGGGGTCAGTTATGAATGGCATTGGTTAAGAAACTTTCCGATCCGGACCAGTTATCCTCACCTTTTTCGCCGCAGGATGATGTAGAGGGCACCGGCCCCGCCGTGGCGCGGATGGGCGGTGCGCACGCTGGCGATGGAACCGGCGTGCGGGCCGTGCGCCAGCCAGTGGCCGATCTCCGCGCGGATCGCGCCGCGCGTGCGTCCGCCGGAATTTTCCGTGGGATTCCTTGGCCGTCCGGTGATGACCAGCACGACGCGGACCTCCTGCGCGATGGCGAAGGCCAGGAAGTGATTGAGCCGTTGATGTGCTGCGGAGAGGGTATGGCCGTGCAGATCTATGGACTGCTCCGGCACGATGCGGCCGCCCCGAATCTGTCTTTCCCAGCTGCCGTCCAGCACCTCGGCAGGGCGCTTCGTTGCCTCCGGAGCGGCGGGTGGAGGCTTTACCTGCGTTAAGGACGTTCTTGCGGATGCGGAATGTTTGGTGGCGGAACTTGGGGTCGGCGGAGCGGGTTCGAGAGAGGATAGGGGGTGGCCCGACCGGACGCTGCGTGCGACCTTGGCCCAGGCGGCCCGCTCCTCAGCGGTCAGACGACGGCCAGCCATTGACCTGCGCCAGCCTCGCATAGGTGCCGATCGGCAGGAGCAACAGCACGCTGCCACGCGCGGACATGCCGCCGGCGATCGAACGCGCCCGCGGCCCCGCACCCCAGAAAGTATCGAAGCGGTTCGCGCCCTTGATCGCGCCGCCGGTGTCCTGCGCGATCCAGATGCCGTTCGGCTCTGCCCGGTCCATGGACAGCAGTACAGGTGCGCCAAGCGGCACATATTTGGGATCGGCGGCGACCGTCGCCTCCCCCGTCACCGGCACGCCCAGCGCGCCCAATGGCCCCGCGCCGGTCAGTTCCTTGAAGAAGACGAAGCTCTTATTCTCGTTCATGATCGCCGTTCCCTCGACGGGATTGGCGCGAATCCAGGCCATGATGTCCTGCATCGACCCGGCCTGGATGAGGCCGCGATCCTTCATCAGCTTGCCGATGCCGCTATAGTCGCGCCCATTCTGGCCATCATAGCCGATACGCATGACGCTGCCGTCGGGCAGGCGCAGCCGTCCGCTGCCCTGCACCTGGAGGAAAAAGAATTCGACGGGGTCCTTGGCCCAGGCAATTTCCAGACCCCGCCCGGCGAGCGAACCGCCCACGATCTCCGACCGCTCATCGAAGGGGACGAAGGTGCTGCCCTGCACCTTGCCGCGGATGGTCTTGCCCTTCAGCGCGTCGCTGAACAGGCCCAGATTGACGTCGATCAACTCGCGGGGGCGGGCATAGACGGCAACATCGTAGCCGTCGCGACGGTCGCGTGAGCCGGAAATCTCCGGTTCGAAATAGCCCGTCACCAGCCCCTTACCGTCGCCTACCTGCACGCTTTCGAAATAGCGGCGGAAAAATTCGGTGGCGGTGGCGTGAGGCCAGCTGGACGCGGCGCTGCATGCCTGTTGCCAGTCCGACCCTTGTGTCAGACCGCTCTGGTCGGCCCGCCGCTGGAGCGAAGGGCAGGAGATGCGGAACGCCTGAAGCGCCAGGCGCGAACGTTCGCCCGATTGCAGGACGTCGCCGATCGGAGGGCCCTTCACCAGTCCGGATTTGACCGCGTTGTTGGTGTCGGTATCGACCGCCGGCGTCGTGGCGGTGGAGGGCGGCAGGACCGGCCTTGGCTTTGCAGGCACGGGGCGTGCGGGCGTTTCGTTCGCAGGGGGGCGGTGTCCAGGTGCAGGGCGGGCGGGACCCCCCGATGGGATGAGGCCGCCAGAACACGCCGAAAGCAATAACGCACCCAGCAGCGCGGCGCTACGGCGCGCCCAGCGCTGCGTTAGAATCACGCTGCCTCGTCGGTTTCGATCAGTTTCCAGTTCGGATCGGAACTGCGCACGTCGCGGCTGAACGTCCATGCGTCAAACGTCGGAACGGCGTCAGTCATCGACCCGGCAACGACGGTACCGTCCTTATCGCGGGTGATCGCAGCGATGTCCGCGTCAAATCGCATGGTGACCTGCGCGATTCGGCCGTTCAGCTCCGCCTCGATCACCTGGGCGCGATCGATCCGGACCAGCCGGTTTTCAAGCACATGGCCTTCAGCCTCACGGGCCGTGATGGCTTCTTCAAAAGAGGCGAGCACATCCGTGTCGCACAGCCACTCAAGTTCCTTGCGGTCGCCGCGCCAGAATGCCTCCAGCACCTGTCGATAGGCGGCCTTCGCGCCCTCGACGAATTGCGGCACGTCGAAAGAACGATCGGCGGCAATCAACGCCCGTACCCCAACCTCAGCTTCTGGTGCGATCAGGCCAGGCGCGGCGCGCGCAGCATCGCCGATCGTCTCGCCGCCCGTCCGGGGCTGAAGGACGGTGACTTTCGCGCGCTCGTCCGGCTGAACCGGCGCGGGCTGCTGTTCATGACCAGTCCGCTTGCCCAGAACCGAATAGAGACGCAGGGCAAGAAATCCGGCGACGAACGCGAGGATGACGATGAGATACACTGTAGTATTAAACCTCCGGCCGCGAGGGACGAGGCCAACATAGGCACAATTGCGCGCTGTTTCAAATAGCAAGCGCGGCTTTGCGATATTGAGTGGCTTATGGATGGTCGTTCGGGTCGTCGCGGGACCATACGCGGTGGCATTGCCCTGTGCTTCGCCCCCTGCTAAGCGCGCCGTTCGTATCGGTGACACGGAACGGTGATCGGCCGACAACAGGGACAGACAAGGACGCACGATGGCGGATCAAGCCGATAGCAACGGAACCATGGCGAACGGAGCCGACAACCTGCCGCAGATCGGGCTTATCACCCAATATGTGAAGGACCTGTCGTTCGAAAACCCCAATGCTCCGGCGGTTTACCAGTGGCAGAGCCAGCCCAATATCGACGTGCAGTTCAACATCGGGTCGGATCGTGTGAACGAGGACCTGCATGAGGTTCAGCTGAAGATCGAGGTCAAGGCGACCACCGAGGCCGGCACCGCCTTTGCCGTGGAGCTGCTCTACGCGGCGCTGTTCGGCATGCGTAACGTGCCCGATGATCAAGTGAACCCGTTCCTGCTGGCCGAAGCGCCACGCCTGCTCTTCCCGTTTGCGCGCCGCATCTTGGCCGACGCCGTACGTGATGGCGGCTTCCCGCCGCTGCTGCTCGACCCGATCGATTTCGGCGGTCTTTACGAGCAGCAGGCGCAGGCCGCGCTGACGCAGACGGCAGGCGCGCCCTTCGGCAACGCCTGATCCCGGCCGGGGCGAACTAGCCCATGGGCCTGCTTAGAGCCTCCGGCGTCATCGGCGGACTGACGCTGATCAGCCGCATATTGGGCATGGTGCGCGACATGCTGGTCGCGCGCTATCTGGGTGCTGGCCTTGCGTCCGACGCCTTTCTCATTGCCTGGCGCTTGCCCAACCTGTTCCGCGCGCTGTTTGCGGAAGGGGCGTTTTCGGCCGTCTTCGTGCCGATGTTCAACCGCACCATGGCGGAGGCGGACAAGGATCAGCCGGGCAGCGGCAAGGCGGCGGCCATCGCCTTTGCCGGGCAGATATTGTCGGTGCTTTTTCCCTTCCTGGTGCTGTTCACCGGATTGATGATGGTGCTGGCCGGACCCGTGGTCTGGGCGATGACCGGCGGTTTTCCTGATGGCGGGGCGGAGAAATTCGCTCTGGCCGTCACGCTGACGCAGATTACCTTCCCGTATCTCGCGCTGATTTCGCTGGTGTCGCTCTTGGGCGGCATCCTCAATTCGCTCGACCGCTTTTGGGTCAATGCGGCGGCGCCAGTACTGCTCAACATATGCATGATCGCCGCCGTGCTGTTCTTCCGGGGCGATACGGCGATCGCGACCGCGCATACCCAGGCGATTGCCGTCACCGTATCCGGCCTGGCGCAACTACTCTGGTTGATATGGTCCTGCCGTCAAGCGGGCGTCGTCCTGCGGATCGGCCTACCGCGCCTGTCGCCACCCGTGAAGCGGTTGCTCGCGCTGATCGGGCCTGCCGCGCTTGGCGCCGGGGCTATCCAGTTCAACCTGCTCGTTTCAACTTCTCTGGCGGCGCGCTTCCTGCCTCAGGGCGCAGTATCCTACCTCTATTATGCGGATCGGCTGAACCAGCTGCCGCTGGGTTTGATCGGCATCGGCGTCGGCACGGCGATCCTGCCCTCACTGTCCCGGCAGATCGGTTCCGGCAATGAAGCGGCGGCGTCGCATACCCAGAACCGGGCGATGGAGCTGGCGCTGTTCCTTTCTCTGCCCGCGGCGGTGGCGCTCTGCATATCCGCCGTGCCGTTGATCCGGGGCCTGTTGCAGCATGGCGCGTTCACCGCCGCCGACACGATTGGCGCCTCGGGCGCTCTGGCCGCCTTTGCCATCGGCGTGCCCGCCTATGTGCTGATCAAGGTGCTGACGCCCGGCTTTTACGCGCGGCAGGACACCAAGACGCCGGTGCGGGTCGCGGTCTTTTCCATGCTGTTCAATCTAGTCGGCAATCTGGTGCTGATCTGGCCGCTGGGGCATGTCGGCGTCGCGGTGTCGACGGCCATTGCGGCGTGGGTGAATGTGCTGGTCCTCTACTGGCTGCTGTACCGGCGCGACCAGTTGCGCATGGACGACCGCTTCAGGGCAAAGGCGATCCGCATATTGGGCGCCAGCGCGATCATGGGCGTGGCGCTCTGGTTCCTCAACCCGCTGCTCGACCCCTATATGGCGAAGGGCCTGCTGGAGCGGGTCGTCGCGCTCGTCCTGTTGTGCGGTCTGGGCGGTCTGGTCTATGCGGTCGCGGCGTTGGCCCTGCGGACCTACGCGATTTCCGAACTCCGGTCGCTGTTCCGGCGGCCCTCCAAAACGAGCTGAACCCTATGCGCGTCCTTTCCGGCATCCAGCCGACCGGCAACCTGCACCTTGGCAATTATCTGGGCGCGATCCGCAACTGGGTCCGCATGCAGGATGAGATGGACGGTGATAGCCAGTGTTTCTTCTTCCTGGCCGACATGCATTCGATCACCGTGCATGAAACGCGCGAACAGCGGTTGCGCAACGTGCGCGAAATGGCGGCGGCGCTGATCGCGGCGGGGATCGACCCGGATCGCAGTGTGCTGTTCAACCAGGCACGGGTGCCCGCCCATGCAGAGCTCGCCTGGCTGCTGAACGGCACGGCGCGTATCGGCTGGTTAAACCGCATGACCCAGTTCAAGGACAAGGCGGGCAAGGACCGCGAGGGCAAGTCTGTGGGCCTGTTCGTCTACCCGGTGCTGCAGGCGGCCGACGTGCTTTTGTATCAGGCGACGCATGTGCCGGTGGGCGAGGACCAGAAGCAGCATCTGGAGCTGGCGCGCGACATCGCCACGAAGTTCAACACCGATTTCGGCGTCGACCTTTTCACCATCCCCGATCCGATCATCCCCAAGGAGACAGCGCGGATCATGTCGCTGCGCGACGGCGCGTCAAAAATGTCGAAGTCCGACCCGTCCGACATGAGCCGCATCAACCTGACCGATGATGACGACATGATCGTCCAGAAGATCCGCAAGGCGAAGACCGATCCGGAGCCTCTGCCGGAAACGGCGGCGGGCCTGGAGGGACGGGCGGAAGCGAAGAATCTCGTTGGCATTTTCGCCAGCTTTACCGGCGGCACGCCCGACTCGGTCTGCGCGCAGTTCGTGGGGCAGGGATTCGGCGCGTTCAAGCCTGCGCTGGCCGAGGTACTGGTCGAGGCGCTTCGCCCGATTCGCACCCGGTTCGAGGCGCTGAAGGACGATGAAACGGCGCTCGACGCCATCCTGATCAAGGGCGCGGAGAAGGCCGCAGCGGCGGCCGCGCCGACGCTGCGCGGGGCCTATGACGCCGTGGGCCTGATGCGCTGACGGTTTTTGGCGTCCGGCGGCGTCAAACTCTATGGAAACCGCCAGGCGTTCATGCGTTCAAACGGTGTTCAGTTGCGTTCTGCTACGGCCTGACGCACACATGATGCAAAGGGCGTTCCGCCCACGACAGGACAAAAGACAATGACCATGTTTCGCAAGATCGGCATGCTCGCGACGCCGGCTTTGGCGCTGTTCGCGCTTTCCGGCTGCGCAACGTCATTCAAGGCGGATGTCGCACGATTTCAGCAGCTTCCCCCGCCCAGCCAGGGCCAGAGCTTCACGGTTGTGGCGGATGATACGCGGCTCGCCGGCGGGCTGGAATTTTCCCAATATGCAGGCGTTGTCTCCTCGCGGCTGACGCAGCTTGGCTACAGCCAGGCATCCGATCCCGCGCATTCCGACCTGGTGGTGCGGATGCGCTATATGGTCGACAATGGCCGTGAGAAAGTCCGCAGCACCGGCTTCGGCGATCCCTGGGGTTATGGCGGCTTTGGCTATGGCCGGTTCGGCGGCGGCTGGGGCTATCCCGGCTTCTACGGACGCCGCTACGCCTACGGCTTTTACGACCCGTTCCTGTTCGGTCCCGGCTTTGGCGGCTATAACGACGTGTCGAGCTACACCGTCTACACCAGCCAGCTGGAGCTGAAGATCGATCGCGCTGGCGACGGCAAGCGGGTGTTCGAAGGCACGGCCTCGGCCCAGTCGCTCAGCAACAAGCTGACCTATCTGGTGCCGAACCTGATCGAGGCGATGTTCACCAACTTCCCCGGCCAGTCTGGCGAGAGCGTGAAGATCACCCTGCCGCCAGAGCCCAAGGCATAAGGCAGCAAGACATGTCGCAAGCGTTGGCCTCCCGACGCGCGTGAATAGCCCGGCGGTTCGAAAGGATCGCCGGGTTTTTGGTGAATCATCCGAATCACTTAAGTCGAGTCGCGCCTGCTGGTGATTCCGGCCCGAGACAGGTCAAGTGTGCCGCAAAACCGCGCCGGCATAATCAACGCATCGGCCAAAACTACTCCATCCGTCCCGGTTACGCGCATGTTAACCAAAATATGCTGGACTCTTGCGGGATGCCGGGCTTCCTATGCTGCACTGCACATATTTCCTGTGCAAGAAGACATAATTTGGTCGCAATAGGAATATTGGTCGACGCGCCGGAAAGCCGGGCTGTCGCCACAAGATTGGAGAAAACCATGACCATGCTCGCAATAGGCGCAGCCGCCCTAGCGGCGACAGCCGTGGGAACGGTTCTAGGCGCAGCCGCGCTGCTTTGTCTCGCAGAGCCTTCGTCTCCTGCGGAGTGGGACTGGCAGCAACGGCGTTAAGCCTGACGGCCATCTCCCCGTTTTGACACTATCTGTTTCGACAGTGTGCGGGAATTTAATGCCGACCCCGTGCGGAGTGGCCCCGCCCTTATCCTTCCAGTTTGCGCTGCAGCGCACGAATATCCGCATCGATGTCGGCATGGTCGCGGCGTAGCGCTTCTATGGTCCGAATCGCGTGGATGACTGTGCTATGGTCTCTTCCACCGAAGATGCGGCCGATTTCCGGAAGCGAACGCGGCGTCATCTTCTTTGACAGATACATCGCCACCTGACGCGGCCGGGCGACCGCGCGGGCGCGACGCTTGGAACGCATCTCCGCCGGATCAATCCGATAGTGAATGGCGCAGGCTTTCTGGATCTCGTCTACCGTGATCCGGCGGGCATTGGCGCGAATGGCATCCGCAAGCATGCTCTGTGCGAATTCCAGGTCGATCTTGCGGCCAGTCAGCTGCCCATAGGCGACCAGCTTGTTGAATGCGCCTTCCAGTTCCCGGACATTGCTGCGGATCGCGCGGGCAAGGAAATCAATGACCGCGTCAGGCACCGGCGGATCGCCTGCAACGCTGCGCTTGGCCTCCAGGATCGCAAGACGCAGGTCGATGTCCGCGGGCTGGATATCGGCCACCAGGCCGCCTGCTAGCCGCGACAGGATGCGCGGATCGACCGCGTCCAGGCTTTGCGGGGCGCGATCGGCGCTGATGACGATGCGCGCGCCGCTTTCGACAAGGTCGTTGATGGTGTGCAGGAATTCTTCTTGCGTCGATCCCTTGCCCGCGATGAACTGGATGTCGTCGATCAGCAGCAGCCGCGCGGCGCGCAGCCGCGCCTTGAACGCCATCGTCTCGTTCGCGCGCATGGCGTTCACGAATTCCATCATGAACTTTTCGGCCGACATGTAGATGATGGCTGCTGCCGGCGAATGGGCAAGGAAATCGTCGGCAATTGCGTGCAGCAGGTGCGTCTTGCCCTGGCCGGTGCCGCCATGAATGAACAACAGATTGAAGCGCGGGGCGGCCTCCGCCGCCATGGCCTGCGCCGCGGAATGGGCAAGCTGGTTGCTTTCGCCAATGACGAAGCTCGCAAAGGCGTGGCGCGGGCGGAAACCGGAAACATTTGGCGCAGGCGCGGCCGTATCTTCCACCACCGCTTCCCGTGCGGGCGCAGCCATCAGTCGCGGGGCGACGGCATCAGGCGCGCGCACGATGCGAACATCACGGACGCCGGCATCGGCGGCGCGCCAGGCAAGGCGGAGCCGATCGCCAAACTGGCCCGTGACGAACGTTGCGGAGAAATCCGACGCCACCAGAATATCGAGCGTCTGCGAAAAGGCGCAATATTCCCCCAGTTGCGATGGCTTCAGCCACTGGTCGAACATCTTGGCGCCGACATCGCGGCGCAGCCCGGTGCGTATCTGTGACCAAGCCGCATTGATCCGGGCGATGTCATCGCCCGTCACGTCCTGCGCTGCCTGATCGTCCTTGATTGCCATTCGACCCCACACCCCCCAATCCAACCATATCCACAGGGCGCGCGAAACCGCTTAGAAGAAACCGGCTGACCGGCTTCGCCTCGGCAGAGTTTTTGCAGACCTTGCAGCCGCCGGGAAACCTGATTCGATTCCCGCCGTGTTCAGTCAAACTAGACAAGCGGAAGGAGGGGGATCAAGGGCACGACCAGTCAAAAAAATGAAATAAAAACGTTGACTCGTCAAAGCGCCAGCAAATGCAGGCACTTAATATAAGTGTATGAAAATAAACAGTTTTTATACTTAATTAACTATAGATTCGTGCGAATCGCGGGAAAAGCGTCGCTTTGTGCAGGAGTCCTGCTCGGGCCGTCGGCGCAGCCGGGCCAGACGAAGAAAAAGCCCGCCCGGCTGATGCCGAACGGGCTTTTCAAAAGCAGTAAAGGCGAAAGAATCAGGCCAGCGCGCCGACGCGCTTTGTCAGGCGGCTGAATTTGCGCGAAGCAGTGTTCTTGTGGACAACGCCACGCGCAACGCCGCGGGCCAGTTCCGGCTGAACCGAAGCCAGCGCCGCCGATGCGGCTGCCTTGTCTCCAGCCTCAAGAGCCAGTTCCACCTTCTTCACCAAGGTGCGAATACGGCTGACGCGGCTGCCGTTAATCTCTGCCCGCCGGGCGTTGCGACGAATGCGCTTCTTTGCTTGCGGCGTGTTTGCCATGCCTGTCCTCAAACCGAAAATCGTGAAAGAGCAGCGCGCAATCCATGCGCCCGGCTCATGAAGGAGCGGCCCTTAGCTTGGAACGGGGGGAGCGTCAACCGCGCGAAGCCGTTTTGCGCGATTTTCGGGCCGGTCCCCGGTGATCAACGCTGACATTTAGGGCAGAAGAAGGTCGATCGCCCGCCATCCACCCTGCGCGTCACCACGCCGCCACAGGGGCATGGCAGCCCCTCCCGTCCGTAGACCCGCCATTGTTTGGAAAAATAGCCCAATTCGCCGTCTGGCCGGGCATAGTCCCTCAAGGTCGACCCGCCCGCAGCGATGGCGGCGGTGAGTACTGTGCGAATCGCCTCGACCAGCCGGGCCAGTCTTTCGCGGCCTATGCTCCCGCTTTTGCTCCCCGGAGCGATACGGGCCATGTTGAGCGCCTCGCACACATAGATATTGCCAAGGCCCGCCACGATTCGCTGGTCCAGCAGCGCGGCCTTTATCGGTGCGGCCCTGCCGGACAATATATCCGCAAGATAGGTGGCGGTGAATTCCGCCCCCAAAGGTTCGGGACCCATGCGCGTAAATGGTCCATACAGGCCAACCGCCTCGCTGCGCACCAAATCCAGCGATCCGAACCGCCGGGGGTCATTCAGGGCCAGCCGCCGCCCTGCATCGGTTTCCAGCACCAGATGATCGTGCGTGCCGATCTCGGCCGGATCCACCCGCCATCGGCCGGACATGCCCAAATGGAAGATCATCGTGTCGCCCCGGTCTGTGGCGAGCAGGCCATATTTGGCCCGCCGCGACAGACTAGTCACATAGGCGCCCGTCATGCGCTGGCGCAGGTCCATAGGGATCGGCCAGCGCAAGTCAGCCCGGCGTGGCTCGACCAGCCTTAACTGCGTGCCTTCCAGCACGGCGCGCAGACCGGCCACAGTGGTTTCGACTTCGGGAAGTTCAGGCATGGCGAAGGGATTTACGTGGCTCCGTGCCCATAGGCCAGTGCGCTTATACACAATCGCGCTACACGGCGACATTCGCCGGTTACATCCCTGGCCGATCCCGCATCCGGGGAAGGGCTCGGCGAAGGTATGGATATGGCGAGACCAAGAACGAAACCGGCGCTTTGCGCCAGCGGGCGGCACAGGCCGGACGCTGCCCGGAAATCCGAATATGACGGCGTCACCCGCACCCATTGCCGGGATTGCCGATGCCAGTTGGTCAAGACGCTCGCGTCACGCGGCTGGTATCGATCGGGCCTGTTCGCCTGACTTGCACGGCGCAGGACGAAAAAGGCCCGCCACCCTTTCGGATGGCGGGCCCGTCCCCCGGAGGCGCACGGCCCCACGGCGGCGGCAAGGCAGGCTGTTATCAGGTGGTGGCGGGGGTCAGGCGCCTCCAACCCGTCGATACCTTGCCGAAATCATACACAGGCTGGGCACGGACTTCCTTCGTGACCATTTCACCCTGAGGAGCGGCAACCGGCTTCTCCTGGCGTGCTGGTGCAGCGTGATTGCCCGTCTCCGCCTGGTTCAGCAGGAAAGTGGCGCGGCGCAAACGATTCCTGCGCGTGAGGAAGGGGTTGGCCGCAGAAGGCGACTCAGCGACCATCGCCTCAAGCGATGTACTGGGCGCGGCTGCATGCGCTGCCGGACGCACATGTTCATCATCGGCATAGGCCGGCTGCACATAGGGCGACTCGACTGACGTCGCTGTGGCCATCACCGGCTCGCGAACCGGGCGAACCTTGACGGATGGCTCCTGGCTCAGCGTCGGCGCAATGGGGGCCGGCGCGCCGACCGGCTCATAGGTCACCGGAGCGGCATCTTCATAGGACCCCTTGCGGCGGCGCAGGGCGAACGCGGCTCCAGCGGCCAAGATCGCGGTCACGCCAGCGCCGATCGCGAATTTCGCTTCGTCGCTCATGCCGTTGTCGGCCGGCTGTACCGGAGCAGGCGCTACGGCAGCGGGAGCAGGGGTAGGCACCGTATCTGCCATCGATACCGGCGCGGCGGACGGCGCACTGGTTACCGGAGTCGCATCGCTTGTCGGGGTTGCAACGGGAGCCTTGGCCGACGAGGCGCTCGACGCGGCCTCCGGCGTGCCGGTACGGGCAGTGACGCGTTCACGGGCAGCCTTGGGCGCAACCTCCTCCTGTGCCGGGGCAGCATCCGCCTCAGGCGCAGGGGCCGCCATTACCGGGCGCGGGGGAGTCGGTTGCACGACCGGAGATTGCGCCTTGAACAGCGGGGCCTGGGCAGACGCTGCCGGAGCAGCCGGCGGAGCCTGCACCACGGGCGCGGTCGCGGGCGCCGCTGCCTCGGGCGCTGCAACCTGCGGCATAGGCGCACTAGGCTGCATCACTGGCGCGGCCGGAGCGGCCGCAGGAGGCGTTACCTGTGGCTGCGCTTCCTGCGCAAAAGCCGTGGTGGAACCAAAAGCCAGGACAGCGGCAATCGCGGCCAAGGCGGGGCGGGTGGGGGTGAGATGTTTCGTCATAGCAACATAAGCAACGCCCGCTTTTCAAAAACGGATGCCGATGGCTCCGATGAATCGGGATGAACCGTGCGTCTGTATCGATCGAAAGAGGAATCGCCGTTATAATTTCGTTGACCGTGTTATCCGCGCACCAGCATCTACTTGTACCTGGCTGTCGAAGTTCATCTGCTGTTCAGCAAATCGGACAGGAAATACTTGAGAATCCCATACTATATTGACCAATAGCTGGCGGTAGCATTCATCTGGCATTCACCGAGGAAGACGCGCGCCGTTACTACTCAAGTACGCCCATGGCGACCAGCATGATGCTGAACAAGAACATGACGAGGAACGCAAAGATCATCAGCAAGACAAGCCGCATTGCCGCGCCGGCCCGGGTCAGGCCATAGGCGCCGCGCAATTGCTTATACATATGGGTCGGCGGGATAATCGTCAGCGCCGCACCCCAGATCCAGCCGCTCAGCCCGGCGATCGTCCCCAGGGACAGCAGGATGACCAGCAGCATCATGAAACTGATCGAATAGGTCACGAAAATCGCGTGATCATAAAGCGGAATGTCGCGCCGCCAGAAAAAGAGCAGCCACATGAAGGGAATGCTCAAGGGAATGAGAGCCCAGCTATATTTATATCCGCTGGTCTTGAGCTTGTAGAGCAACAGTTGCGGATTTTCGTTCGCCTTCTTGGCGCCTTCGTTCACGGCGCGGTCCAGCGCCGCCCAGCCGGTGTGCAACCCCCCGTCGACATCGACCGCATCATCGTTCATTGCGGCGCGCTTTGCTTCCGTGCGTTTGCCCAGTTCCGCCACCTTGTCCCAGTCGCCGACGGCGACTCCGGCCATCCCGTCCCGCTCGTCCGTGCGCTGCTCGATTTTCCGGTCGAGCTTCTCGCGATCCGCATCGCTGATGCCGGGGGCCGATCGCGCGGCCCTGAGCGTGGAGATATCCTTTTCCGCCCGCGCATATTCCGCGCGCACGCCCGCGTTCCAGTCGCCAACCTGTGGACCCTGGCCCAGCACCGTGACTCCTGTGGGGGCGTTGATGAACGCGCCGCCGGTGAAGCCATAAACGGCGAACATGAGGAATACGGTGAACAGGAACAGCGCCATGGGCGACACGAACTTCGCCCGTTCCCCATTGATGAAACGGCGCGTCAGGCGGCCGGGATGGAACATCAGCTCCGGCAGGGTGCGCCAGATTCTCCCTTCAAAATGAAAGACGCCGTGCAGAATGTCATGGCCAAGCGAGTGGAGGCTGCGATGGAGATGCGCCGCCTGCCCGCACTGGGCGCAATAAGGGCCGGTCAGCGCGGCGCTGCAATTGAGGCACGTGCTATGATGCGCGTCCCGATGAGCCTTTGCTCCGCCCGGATTAAGCTCGTGGTCGACCGCTCCGGCGGCAAGGCCCCCCGTCAACGCATCCCCGGCAGCTTCCATTTCCCCCGACATGGCGTGGAAACTAACAGCCGCCCTTTGGATGGCAATGTGTTTCGTGTTAGGGCTTCGCGCACACTATCCCGAGCAGAGCCCGATCAATGAACGACCTGACCCAGACGCCTGAAATGCTGATCGCCACCATGGGAGCCCGGGCGCGCAAGGCGTCTGCCTTGTTGGCGGGCGCAAGCGATGCCGACAAGGCGAAGGCGCTGAAGCTCGCGGCGCAGGCGCTACGCGACCAGGCAGGCCAGATCGCGGCGGCGAATGCGCGGGACATGGAAAATGCGGCGGCCAATGGATTGTCGCCGGCGATGCTTGATCGGCTGCGGCTGGACGCAGGCCGGATCGCCGGGACGGCCGACGGCGTGGAGGCTGTGGCAGGGCTCGATAATCCGCTGGGCAGCGTGATTGGCGAGAGCACGCGCCCTAACGGCATGGTGCTACAACGCGTGCGTGTGCCGCTGGGCGTCATCGGCATCATCTACGAAAGCCGCCCGAATGTTACGGCGGATGCCGCAGCGTTGTGCCTGCGCGCCGGCAACGCCGTGATCCTGCGCGGCGGCAGCGAGGCGCGGGAGAGCAACCGGGCCATTCACGCCGCGATGGTGGAGGGTATCGTCGCCGCGGGATTGCCCGCCGATGCGGTGCAACTGGTGCCCACGACGGACCGGGCCGCCGTAGGGGCCCTGCTGAAGGCGGCGGGCCTTATCGACCTGATCGTGCCGCGCGGCGGCAAATCGCTGGTCGCGCGCGTGCAGGAGGAGGCGCGGGTGCCCGTGCTGGCGCATCTCGACGGTATCAACCACAGCTATGTCGACGCGGCCGCCGATCCGAAGATGGCGCAGGCGATCGTCGTCAACGCCAAGATGCGGCGGACGGGCGTCTGCGGAGCGACCGAGACGCTGCTGATCGATCGCGGCTATTCGGAGGCTGCTGCGCTCGTCAAGGCGCTGATCGAGGCAAAGTGCGAAGTGCGCGGGGATGATGCTGTTCAGGCGCTGGACACGCGCGTAAAGCCTGCGTCGGACGAGGATTGGGATACGGAATATCTGGAGGCCGTCATTTCCGCGCGTTTCATCGATGGCGTGGATGAGGCGATCGACCATATTGCCGCTCATGGCAGCCATCATACCGATGCGATTATCACGGAAGATTCTGCGGTGGCCGAGCGGTTTCTGAACGCGGTCGACAGCGCCATTGTCATGTGGAACGCCTCAACCCAGTTCGCGGACGGGGGAGAGTTCGGCCTGGGGGCTGAGATCGGCATCTCCACCGGGCGGCTCCATGCGCGCGGGCCGGTGGCTCTGGAAGGTCTGACCACCTATAAATGGCTGGTGCGGGGCACGGGCCAGACAAGGCCCTGATTCTCCGGCCGATAAAATCCCCGCCCGACGGGCGAGGATGCATGGTGATCACTCTTCCGCCGCCCGTTCCAGCTCGGCGGGCTTACGCTCCGCAAATTTTTGGGCGAGCTTTTCTTCCTCCTTCGCGGTCAGTTCCTTTGCCGCGTCGGGGAACATCTCTTCCTCTTCCTCGTCGATATGGTGAAGGTAGCGCTTCTTCAGCTTCCCGAACGTTTCGTTCCATTTCGCAGACCCGAAGCTCAGCTCTTCCAGCTCCTCAATGAAATCATCGATTTCCTTGTGCTCAGACACGCTATGCTGGGCGTCTTCGCGCAGGTCGGGGCGGGCCAGCATCGTCGAGTAGAGGGTTTCTTCCTCCGCTGCCGCATGGGCGGTGACTTCCACCTTGAACTGCGCGAACAGCTTCTCGCGGCGTTCCTTTTCGCCCTTTGCGTTATCCAGCTTCGCCAGCAACTGGCGATGGGCGTCATGATCCTGTTTCAGGCGATCGAAAATGGTGGCTTCGGCCATGAATTCCTCCTCGGGGATGAGGAGGACTAACGATGTCGGCCGTAAAAGGCTCCTTACGCCCGGCAATCAGCCGAACAGAAACTTGCCGACGATGGCGACAGGGATCCAGAGCATGGGCGCGATCAGGCTAGCGCCCCACAATTGGAGCAGATCGACCCGAAAACGGGTAGCCAGACCGCCTTCGGGCAGGCGGCTATTCTCCAAAGCCGCCCAGCGATGTTCCAGGCCGCGTGCCGCCAGTGCGAAGCCGCCGATAGCGATGATGATGCCCAAATGCAGGACAAGCGAGCCGCCCATCTTGGCGACCACGAAAATCTGGAGAAGGGCGAACACGACGAGCGCCCCCGCCATGTGGCCACTGATCCGCCTTGCGTAGCCCGCGCCCGTATCGGCTGTCCGTTCGTTGAACATCGACGCCATACTCGCTCCCTTGTTTGGAGCAAAACTTTCACGAATATGAACAGGGATCAACAAAAAATTTCTCGGGATATATTTGCTCTCCCCAATGGAGGTCAGGGAACGCCCGCAGATTCCTGCATCCGCTTTTCCGCGAACCATTGTTTGAGCATTGCCGCGGTGCAGCCGGTAAAGCCGTAACTGCCATTGGCCGAGCAACTGCCCGGGATGGTCTGTCGGGAAACATCCTCCATATTCGCCACCTGGCTACCCCAGCCGGGGCCGCCGGCGACTTCCGGTTTTTCCCGCAATTTCTTGGGGATGCGATAGCGCTCCGATTCCGGCTTGCGCGCGCAGACGACCACTTCGTCGCCTTCGCCTTTGGGGCAGGCGTCATTACCGTAAACGATGAGCGAGGTGATTTTCTGCGGAGGCTCCGCAAGCGCTGGCACGCTGACGGAACCCATTGCGAGAAGAAGGAATGCGACACCAAAGCGGCTCATGATTATTCTACTTTCCGCCACTTCACTGAAGCAGCCACATGTCCCCTGTATGTCCGCCCCCGAAACAATCGCGCTACATGCGCGGGCTTCGTCGCAGGGACGCCGGCCGCGTCCCGTTGCCGTCACTGTTGGGGCGTCGCCGCCGCGTTGGCCTTGGCCTTCGCGGCTTCCTCCGCCTTGACGCGCTGCTCGATGGCTTCAGAATCCGCATCGATCTTCGCGAGACGCTTGGAGCGTTCCGCTGCGACCAGATCGTTCCAGCTTACATTGTCGGCCTGCTGCCGTTCCGCCTTCGCCATCTGAGCAATCTGGGCGAAGCAGCCCGTGAAACCGCCTGCGCCGACGGGTGAGCAACTCTGGGTTCCGCTCTTACCCACATATTCGATTGACCGGGCGCGTTCCCCCCACGCCTGATTGGCCGGGGCATTGGGATCGCCGCGCAGTGGTTCCGGAATGCGGTAACGCTCCTGCTCCTCCTTGCGTGCGCAGACCACAATGTCTTCGCCATTCCCCTGCGGGCAGGCATCATCGCCATAGACGATAACCAGATTGACCTTTTCTCCACCGGGTTTCGGTGCAGGCGGGCCTGCCGATTCCTGCGCCAGCGCGGGAGCGCCCGAAAACGCCATCAGGAGTGCGAGCGTTGCGGACATGGCGGTCTTCATGATCTTCAATCCTCAAATACGCTTCGACAGGGCAATGGCAGCGCGGCAACCAAGCCGGATTGCCCCGGAAAGCAGGGGGTAAGCAGGGGCATCCTCAGCGCCGGCGGCAAGTGCGGCGTCGCGATGCTCGACTTCCTCTGCCATGAAATCCGCAATGGCGTCCGACAGTTCCGGATCGGCGTCACCAATGTGTGAAAGCTGTTCGGAATAGTGACGTTCGATTTCGGTCTCGATCGCGGCGGTGCAGGCCATGGCCGCCTCCGGGCCAATGGCTGCAGTCACCGCACCCAGCGCGAAGCCGGCGACATGCCAGACAGGCTGAAGCAGGGTGGGGCGGACGCCGCGCTCCGCGATCATCGCATCAAACCGTTCGCGATGTCTTTCCTCCTGCGCGGCCATCCCGGCGATGACACGAGCGGACGGATGGCGATCGCCCAAAATGGCAAGTTGCCCGGCATAGATGCGGGTCGCACCAAATTCCCCGGCCTGATCCACCCGCAGCATGGCGGCGGTGTCGGGCTTGTGGCCCGGACGGGGAAAATCGCGCTGGCCAGCCATATTATTTCGCCTTTTTCAACAAGGCGAAGATGGCGACGACCGCAGCAAGTGACAATATCCCGTTATATCCAGCGAGCGAAATGCCGAACAGCGACCAGGGCGCCACGTCGCACCGGGTGAGCGGCGTGTTCATGATGCTGTTCAGTACGTCCTGGGTGCTGCCGCCGACCGGGGTGGTGGAGCAGGCGGTCAGCCCCTGCCACCAGCCATATTCGACGCCCGCGTGGAAAAGGCCGATGCCGCCGCTGACAAGGATCGCAATCGCCGCGAGCGCTGCGAACAGCTTGCTGGCGGACGGCGTACTACGCAGGATGATGGCGATAAGGGCCAGCAGGATCGCGGCCAGATGCGGCCAGCGCTGCCACATGCACATTTCGCACGGATGCAGGCCGAAGACATATTGCGACACCAATGCGCCACCCAACAGGAATGTAGGTGCGAGGATGGCGATCAGGCGGGCGCGGGAGAGGTGGGTCATTCGGAACTTTCGTCATCCCCGCGAAGGCGGGGACCCATCTCCCGGCGTCTCGCGCGGGGCTATGATGGGAGATGGGTTCGCGCATTCGCGGGAATGACGGCTGATGGGAGTCACTACTTCGTCGCCGGCTTCGCACGTGGGGTGGGTGGTGGCGGCGCAGCCTGCGCGACGACCGTGGCGGGCTTGGCCGCCAGTCGCGCGATCGTCTTGAGCGCATAGTCGAGCTGGAAGTCGTCAATGCCCTTCTTCTTCAGCTCTTCGGCCGTCGCGGTGAAGCGCGGATCGGTCTTGCCATCCTCTTCCAGCGTCTTGTTGTCGACCTTCGCCTCGTTGATCAGATGGCGGCGCAGGTCGCTTTCGCGGAAGCGCGGGCGTTCCTTATAGTCGGGGTCCGACAACTGCGGGACCAGGATATCAGGTTCGATCCCGCCCTCCTGCACGGAGCGGTTGGAGGGCGTGAAATATCGGGCGGTCGTCAGGCGCAGCGCCGTCGTATTGCTGAGCGGAAGCAGCGTCTGGACGCTGCCCTTGCCGAAGCTGCGCTCGCCCATCACCAGTGCGCGATGCTGATCCTGCAGCGCGCCCGCGACGATTTCGGAGGCTGAGGCGGAGCCGCTGTCGACCAGGACGATCACAGGCAGGCCCTTCGCATCGTCGCCAGGCTTGGCATAATAGCGCTCGACGTCGCCCTTCGCACGGCCGCGTTGCGATACGATCTCGCCACGCTCCAGGAAGGCGTCGCTAACCGATACCGCCTCATCCAACAATCCGCCCGGGTTGGACCGCAGGTCGAGCACATAGCCGGTCGGCTTGTGGCCCAGCGACTTGTCGATGCTGCGGATCGCCGATTTCACGTCCGCGCCGGTATTGGCGGAGAAGCTGACGATGTTGATGACACCGATGTTGTTCTTCACTTCCCACTTCACCGGCTTCAGCTCGATGATCTCGCGGGTCAGCGTCAGATCGATGGGTTTGTCGCGGCCGGGGCGCACGATGGTCAGCTTGATCGGGGTGCCCGCCGCGCCGCGCATTTTCTCCACCGCATCGTCCAGCGTGCCACCATAGATAAGTTCGCCGTCAAGATGCGTGATATAGTCGCCGGCCTTGATGCCCGCACGCCAGGCCGGGGTGTCTTCGGTCGGCGCGATCACTTTGACTGCGCCGTCCTCCATCGTAACGGACAGGCCCAGGCCGCCATAGCTGCCCTCGGTTTGGGTACGCAGGTTGGCGAAGTCGCGGGCATCAAGGAAACTGGAATGCGGGTCGAGGCTGGACAGCATCCCTTCGATCGCGCCCTTGATCAGCTTCTCGTCGTCGACCTTGTCCACATAATCGGTGCGCACCTTCTGGAACACATCCATGAACTCATCGAGTGCCTTGTAGCTGCTCCCCTCCGCCTCGGCGAGCGCTGCGGTCGTTGCGGGAATAAGGGCGAGCGCGCCGAACGCGACGGCCCCTTGCAGAAAGGTGGATTTCATTTGCGGCATGAGTCCTGACACATGATTTTCCGCTGGTATAGACCCAAAGGACGCCTAACGCCAAGCGCGCGCTCGACCAGGGGCGTCCCGTTTCGACAGGCGTTGTCATGGGGCATCATCGCGCGGGCGGCGGGAAGGAGCCGATAGTGTCGATATGCCAACCGCGCTGCGCGTCGGTCGATCCATCTACATCATTCACCCGGCGCAGGGTCACCGACCGCAACGCGTACCAGGGCTTCCCGGTCGCCGCGATGCGCGCATAGACCTGTACGGGAACCGTCACATAGAGCGATCCTGCAGCGCCTTCGCCATCGCCAGGCGCGTCGATATTGGCGTGAATTTCGCTGAACCCGGCAAAGCGGTGTGCGAAGGCGGCGGCGTCTTGTTGCGCATAATCGCTGCGATCCCCCCACAATTTCTGCGCTTCGCCAAAACGCTTTTCCTCCAGCAGGCCGTAATAGCCCTGGACCAGTTGGGCCGCGCCCTGGGGACTTTTGGGGTCGATCGTCCCTTCCGTCAGTGGCACGGGCTCATCGGGCAATCCGCCTGGCGTGCCGGGCTCGGGCGGAGACAATGGCTCCATGATGGCCTGAGCTTCCGCCTTGACGCTGTTGCCGATATCCTTCTGATCGACGTCGTCGTCGGCAAGACCGTTGGCGGTCTCGTTCAGCACCGTGCGCTCGGTCCGGTTGCATCCCGCGAGCGCGAGCGCGCAGGCAAGGGACGCAGCCAGCCGATGTTTGGCGAGGTTCCGCATAGGACGCGTCAGGGCCTTGACCGCCCGCCGCGCGATCGCGGCGAGGATGCGGGTGAACCCATGGGCCGGGCCTCCATGGCGCGCTGGCGGAAACCGCCCGGGGCCGGGCCGGCGTTTTGGCCGGCATCCCGGACTGTGCGGTTTTCGGGGTTGGGCGCCGCCTGGGGCCCCGGCTGCGCCATCCCGCCATCCCGCCGCCACTGACGCCTGTCGCCGCCGCGCCAGCCTTCCGGCCTGGTTGGCGGCGTTCCCCCATCATGCCAGCCCGGACCGCGATCCTTGTTCCGGGTTCCCGGGCGCCAGCCATTGTTCGGCCTGCCCTCATCTCCGCGATGTTCCAGCCGTCGTTGCTGCCAATAGGCGCGCTGCTGGTCCGTCCAGCGATGACGCGCACCGCGGCGGTCGTACACAAAATATCCGCCGCCTGGATAATAGAAGTCGTTGTACCAACCGCCATAGCCTCCGCCATAATAGCCGGCCGGCCCGTAATAAGGGTCATAAAAGCCGTCATTATAGGCGTAGCCCGGATAGTCGACATCCACACCGCCATAGCCGTAGCCATCGGTGGCGCAGCCGCCCAATGTCAGCATACCGGCAATTCCGGCGGCTAGCAGGACAATCCGATTCCGTTTTCGCACTATAGGAGCCATGATCCGTCTCCTTTCAAACTATCGATCAGGTTGGTGGGATAACGCGCCGGAATTGAATTGGTTGTGAACGGCGCTTTGCGTCGACCAAGTGCTTGCACGGCTCTGTCCTAGGGCCCCGCTTGCGGAAGGGGCCCCAGAAACCATTGCCTCAAAGCCGCATTGGCAAGGGCAGCCCGGATTTCGGCAGCATGACCGGCATGATGGGGACGTCAGCGTAATTCGTCCAATGGCTGGGTCATCGCCATTCAGCCGGGCAAATGGTGAAGGTGATTGCGTGTTCGCGCGCCAAGGCATTAGGAAGGATGAGCAAACCCCTCATTCCGGACCGCCCATTCGCATGACCCGAGCCACCATTGCCGACGTTGCCCGCGTGGCCGGGGTATCGATCAAGACTGCATCCCGGGTTCTTAACCGCGAACCGCATGTCAGCCGGGAAAAGCAGGCGATGGTGGAGCAGGCGATGCTCACGCTCGACTATCGCCCCAGTCAGATCGCGCGAAGCCTGAAAGGCAGCCGGTCTTTCCAGATCGCACTGCTCTACGATAATCCGAGCGCCGCCTATTTTCAGGCCATGCATGACGGCGCCAAGCGGTTATGCGACGCGTCCGGCTTTCGGTTGATGGCGCAGGCATGCGGCGTACACGCGCCGAACATGGTGAGCGAAATTGTCGCACTGGTCGACGACCTGCGGATCGAGGGGCTGATCCTGTCGCCGCCTTTGACGGACTGCCGCCCCTTGCTGGATGCGCTGGACGCGAGACGGGTGCCATTTGTCCGTATTGCGCCGACCGTGGCGCTGGAACGCGCGGGCTTCACCCTGATGGATGATATGTCGGCGGCCGAACAGGCGACAACCTATCTCATTTCCCTTGGCCATCGCGCGATCGGCTTTGTCCTGGGCCATCCTGATCACGGCGCGGCGGCACAGCGCTTTGAGGGATACCGGCATGCCCTGCGCAAGGCGGACCTGCCTTTCGATGACAAGCTGACGGCGCAAGGTGCTTTCACCTTCGCCTCCGGTCAGGAAGCAGGCCGTCAGTTGCTGAACAGGGCGAACCGGCCGTCGGCGATCTTTGCCTGCAACGACGATATGGCCGCGGGAGTCCTGGCCTATGCCCATGAGGCGGGGATCGAGGTCCCGGGTGACCTTTCCATCATGGGTTTCGACGATAATCAAATCGCACGGATGATATGGCCGCCGCTGACGACTGTCCGTCAGCCCGTGCAGGCGCTCGCCTATGGCGCGGCGCGGCTACTGATCGACCGCCTTGAAACCGGGCATGATGCGACGATGACGTTCGATTTCGAACTGATAGAGCGCGGGTCCACCTGTCATGCTGCGCCGCAACAAAACAGTTCTGGACATGCGCCCGTAAAGACCGCCTAATCCCCGCTTGGGATGCGCAGTATCGTCCTGCCGCCTCGCAATGGACCCTTGCCCCGATTAGTCCGGGAGCGTTTCCCGAAACCGGGCGAGACATTCGATTGCGGCATCGAGTGTAGCGTCCGATTTGCAGAAGCAGAAGCGCACGATGCTGCGAACCGGCTGTTTGACGTAGAAACTGGATACGGGAATTGCGACCACTCCCGCCTCCTGCACGATCCGCTCGCAGAAGGTCACGTCGTCGAGCACGATGCCCGACGCAGACAGGTCGGCGGACAAGAACCATGTGGCTGCGCTCGGCAGCATCTTATAGCCTGCCGAAGAGAGGCCCGCCGAGAGGCGATCGCGGGAACGCTGATAATCCGCGCGCATCGCGGCGAACCATCCATCTTCCTTGCCCAACCCCTCCACGACCGCCCATTGCAGGTTGGGCGGCGTGGTGAAGGTCAGAAACTGGTGCGCCCGCGCCAGCACGGTCGCCAGGCGGGGGGCTGCGCACATCCATCCCACCTTCCACCCCGTGACCGAGAAGATTTTTCCGGCCGAGCCGATCTTCACTGTCCGCTCCCGCATGCCCGGCAGGCCGATCAGCGGGATATGGCGGCGGTCATCGAAGATGACATGCTCCCATACCTCGTCACACACGGCGATCAGGTCGTGCCGGATGCAGGCATCGGCGATGCTCGCCAGTTCCTCGGCGCCCGCCATGGCACCGGCGGGGTTCAGAGGGGAGTTCAGCAGCAACAGGCGGGTTGCCGGCGTGATCGCCCGTTCCAGCGCTTCGGCGGTAATCCGCCAGTGGGGTGGTTCCAGCGTCAACAGCCGGGCGATTCCGCCCGCCCGCTCAACCAGCGGCAGATAGGCGTCGTAGAGCGGCTGGATCAGCACCACCTCATCCCCGGGGGAAATCAGCGCCAGCAACGTCGCCGCAAGTGCCTCCGTCGCGCCGGACGTGACGATCACTTCGTTCGGCGTCAGGTCGAGGTTCTGATACCGCGCATAATGATCGGCAACCGCACGGCGCAGTTCCGGCAGTCCGGCCATAGGGGGATATTGGTTTGACCGCTCGACCAGTGCCCTCGCCGCAGCCTCCAATATTTCCGGCGGCCCGGAATGTTCGGGAAACCCTTGGCCGAGGTTGATCGCGCCGGTTTCCCGGGCGATCGCCGACATCTTTTCAAAGATTGTCGTCCCCATTTTGGCATAGGTGGGGTTCATCGCCCCACCTCGCCGTTTACATGTCCCGTTAAAGGCCCAGCCGTTTCCAGAAATCCTCCGGGCGGATCGTGACGCCAGCCTGCATTTGCGGCGTGCGCGACCATGAGGAATGGGGGATGGTAATGCGGACGTCGTCGCGGCGCGACGGTTTGGCTTTTCTGCGAATGGTCATCGTCTTCTCCTGTCTGCAGGAAACACGAAACCGGGCGTAGTCGCTTTGGTGCCGTGCGCTTTAGCCGTTGGTGACGCGGAGCAAGCTGTCCTTCAAAAGCCGCGGAGCATGTGCTCGATGATTTATCTATGGTTATCGTAGAGATATGTCGATCAAGCATTGATATGGCGTGCCTTAGATTTACTTGCCCCAAATCGGACGCAATAGGGTCAGTTCGCGTTCGCGGACGATCTGCGACCCACCCAAACCACATAGAGGATCAGGCCGACTGCGTTCCATAGAAGGAAGAAATTGTGGGTCTGCGATGGCAGGCTCATGAACAGATAGGCGCAGCCGATGATCGCGCCCGGTCCGACGAGCCAGGGCAGTGGCGAACGGAAGAGGCGCGGCGCTTCCGGCGATCGACGACGCAGGACGAGCATGCAGGTGGCGACCGCGATAAAGGCGACGAGCGTGCCGGCATTGGCGAGCGCGGCGATCTGATCAAGCGGGACGAGGCCGGCAAGAATGCCCACGATCACGGCCGTCAGCACCGTGATTCGTATCGGCGTGCCGGTTCGCGCATTGACCTTCGCCAGCGCAGCGGGAAGTAATCCGTCCCGCGCCATGACGAAGAAGATCCGGCTCTGCCCGTACAGGAACGCCAGGATCACCGTGGGCAGGGCAATGACCGCTGCCGCGCCGATGATCGCCGCCGTGCCGCCTTGACCCAGTTGTCGCAGGATCAGCGCCAGCGGCTCGGGGCTGTTGGCATAGACGGTATAGGACATGGACCCGACCGCTACCGCCGCCACGCCGACATAGACCAGTGTGCAGACGGCCAGCGATCCGATGATGCCGATCGGCAGATCCCGCCCCGGCCGCTTGGCTTCCTCCGCAGCGGTGGAAATGGCGTCGAAGCCATAAAAGGCGAAGAAGATGATCGCCGCTGCCGCCATGACGCCGCGCTGCACGCCATCCACATCATGCTTGGCAAAGCCATAGGGCATGAACGGCTTGAAGTGGGAAGCGTCGAAGTGCGGGAGCGCCACGATCACGAAGATCAGGAGTGCCACGATCTTTACCAGCACCAGCACCGCGTTGACGGTAGCGCTTTCCTTCGTACCCAATGCCAGCAGGCCGGCGACAACGCCGACGATCAGCATCGCGGGGATATTGATGATGCCGCCTGCATGCGGCCCCGCTGTCATGGCTAGGGGCAGGTCGACGCCGACCGAGTGCAGGAAGCCGACCGCGTAGCCGGACCAACCCACCGCGACTGCGCTCACGACCAGGGAATATTCGAGGATCAGGCTCCAGCCCACGACCCAGGCGATGATCTCGCCCAGTACGACATAGCTGTATGTATAGGCACTGCCCGATGCCGGAATCATCGTTGCGACCTCGGCATAGGCGAGCGCCGCGCAGGCGCAAATGGCGCCGGCGATCAGGAAAGAGAGGGTAACGGCGGGGCCGGCCAGGTTGGCACCGACGCCCACCAGCGTGTAGATGCCGGTGCCGACAATCGCGCCGACGCCGAGCGCAACCAGATGCCACCAGCTAAGCGTCGGGTTGAGGCGGTGGTGGCTGGCCAGACTGTCGAGCCCGACCGCCTTGCGCCGCATCCAGTTCTTCATGTCCCTGTCCCTCCCCGACTGCCGGAAAGGGAGTGTAGGATCGAAATCAGGCGGTGACCAGAGTCTCGCCGGCGCGCGCCGCCTTCACGGCCGGCGACTGGAGGTCGCGTTTTATCTGATCGGCGACGCGGATCGACATGGCGACGATCGACAGTGTCGGGTTGGCATAGCCGCCGGTCGGGAACACGCTCGATCCGGAGATCATCAGATTGTCGACGCCATGCACGCGGCATTGCGCATCCACGACGCCCTTTGTGGGGTCGTCATGCATCCGCGTCGCGCCGATGAAGTGGGTCGTGGAACTGGTCTTGACCTCGACTGGGTCCTGGACCGCGAATTCGCCGATGCCGCTCTTGCGGATTTCGCGCGCCATAATCTGCTGTGATCGGCGGATCATATCCATCTCCGCGTCATTCCAGGTGCAATGGATTTCGACGCGGCGGTTGCCAAGCGCATCGCGTTCCTTGCCAAGCAGGATGCGGTTGTCGCGGCGAGGCGGCTGCTCGACCTGATGCAGCACTTCGAAATGGTCGAACTCTTCCGATGGCTTCTCCCGTTTGGACCATCCACCGACGCCCAGGTGTGAAATCGGCGCAAACAGGCGATCGTAGAATTGCCGGCCGATGCCGTCGACGCCCTTCGCCGCAGTGAACAGGTCGACGACGCGAAACTTGCCGCGCTTCTGCATGGCGGCGCGCAGGCGCTGTGACGCCTGGAACCCGGCTTCGCGGCGCGCACCCATGCTGCGTCGCGGGAACAGGATGCCGCTCATGTTGAGGCACTGTTCGGCGCGGATGACGTCGTCGGTCAACTGCAGGTGACCCATGGCGGACAGGCCGTCGATGCGCCGGAGGTCATAGATCGCCATCCGGTCGATCATGTTGCGCGAAGCGGGGGTGAAGGTCCCCCCGAACAGCAACGGATGATCCATGAAATAGCGGCCGACCATATCATGCCCGTTGCCGATGCCGTTCTGCTGCCGATCGGTTGACGCCAGCAGGAGTTGCGGCGTTGCAAGACCACCCTGCGCCAATATGAACATGTCGGCCTCGAACGTGATGGCATGGCCCGGTGCGGTGACTGTCCGGACGGCGGTGATACGCTTGCCGCTCTCGTCCATGTCCAGCTTCGTCGCTGTGGCGTTGTAATAAACGGTGATGTCCCTGGATGCGTCGATCGCCGCACGATAGGTTTCCAGGATCATGTTCTTGTAGGCGAAGTGGAACATGCCGGTGCGCAGGCCAGAGCCCTCCAGCGCCAATGCGCTGGTTTCCGCGCTTTCCCAGTCAACGGGCGTATAGCTGCGTGATTCCATGCCGAACCAGGTTTGGGCCCGGTCATAATAGGGGGTCATGTCGGCCAGCGAAATCGGCCAGCCGCTGTCGGCGATTTCCGGACGCGCCTCGAAATCCGCGGCTGTCATAGGGAGCAGGCGCAGATGATTGGGGCCAAGGCCGGCATTCACGTGCCACAGATTGCCGTTGCCGCCGAACTGCCGATGGGTCCAAATACCGCGATGATCGGGAAAAACGGAGGTCCTGGCCGGCTGGCCCAGATCGCTGGCATCCTTGTCGAGCCCGCCACTCTCAAGGATGGAAACCTTGATGCCGGCATTAAGCAACTCTGTCGCCAGGGCTACGCCGGCAGGACCGGACCCGACTATGCAGATGGTGGAGCGAACGACGCTGTTTTGATCGAGGGCTTTGGCATCAACGAACATGAACTGGCTCCTCCGGGCGTTCAGCCCGGCCTATGCGATTTCCAAACCGGCATCCCCCACCAGGCGTGCCATTCCCGCTGCAATATCGTCTCTCAGATGCGACGCCCCCGCGTGCGAATCGATCGACTTTCTGATCGGAGGCGGCAAAGCAGAACCGTGTCCCGGCGCTGCTTTACGACGGCTCGGACAAGAATAACGAAAAACAGACAAAGAGACCATGTGGCCATAAGCGGAAAATCAGATGCTGCAGGCATTGCGTGCAAGGCATCAACATTCAGTAAACCGATCCGTTCCTGCGAGTCCTGAAAGGCAAAAATACAGAATGTTTTAAGCCCGACAGTCAAAAGCCCAGCAACAAGCCACGCTATCTCATGCGTGCCTTTCGCAAGGTCAGTCAGCAACGAAATGTGATACTTCAGCAAAGCCATACGATTCCTTGACTTGGGTTATTAGTCCACAACGTTTTGACAAATTGCAAATGACAAACGCGATAAACGGGGCGAAAGGCGGCTTTGTCTCTTTCCGGGAATGTCTTGAAAATTAACGCCTGCGCCGGCCGCATCCGCGCATATGGATTTTTCGGCATCGGTCGGCCCGTCCAGCGCTTGCCGCAGCGCAGCAAAAAACTGATGTAAATCAATATTTCCGCTTTGTTTCGCAGTGGATCGTCCGCTGTCATATCCTATGCGGGCCAGCGCCAGGGGCATCGTCAGCCGCTGGGGGAATATTGCGGCAATCATTCTGGCGCTGGCGCCTATGCCGAAAATTTCTCGATAATGTGAATGGATTCTCGTGACCTGAAAGAGCGAATCGCGCCCTGTTTCACCCCGCCAGCGTTTACTGCCTTGTCGCGAGACGTTAGGGCGTCGCATCCATGAGCGCGTTCGAGGGCATGTTGTGAAGGTCGCGGTCAAAGACGGAAACGCGGAACGGTTCGTGGCGGTCTTGGCACAATGACGGTTTCGGTGCGGTCCATTTGCACGCAATGCAGCGTCGGATGCGGGATCATCGCGCATCCGACGGATGTCCGGTCGGTCAAAGTGGAAGGGGACGCACGGCATCCTGCCAATCGCGGTGCGCTGTGCCATCGGGCCGAACAGCCGGAAGGAACGGCGGCTCTGGACGGCAGGCGGCTTTATCCGGAAATCCAAGGAAAGCGGGCGACCTGGGACCGGGCCGTCACATATATCGCCAAACGACTGTCCGACATCATTGGGCGACATGGTCCACAGGCAGTCGCATTGCGGATATCGGACCAGTTGCTCACCGAAGACTATTATGTCGCCAATAAGATGATGAAGGGCTTCATCGGCTCGGCGGATGTTTGTGCCGGAGGGGTTGCCGCGCCGTTTGCCGATCGGCTTGTCTACAGCCTGGGCGAAGATGTCGCGCCGGCGACCGGCGATGATCTCGACTGGGCGGAACTGATTGTCGTCGTCGGGGAGCATGTGGAGGAAAGCCTGCCTATCGTCTGGCAGAGGATCATGACGGCGCGGGAGGAGAATGACGCTAAGGTCGTCGTCATCGGAACGAGCAAGCCGGAGCAAGAGTCCGCCATTGACCTGTCCCTGACAATCCGTCCGGGCATGGGCGAGGTGTTGATGACCGGCCTGCTCGCATTTTCGCGCCGGGCGGGGATTGTCGACAGGGCGTTCCTCGACGCGCATGTCGTGGTTCCTGGCGGGTTCTGGGACGCGCTGGAGGAAGGGCATGACCTGTGGTCGACGGCGCGGGCGTGCGATCTCGCGCCGGCCGATCTTCAGGCATTCTACGACCTGTTCGCCGCCCATCCCCGGACCGTCATGCTGTTCGACGATCCGGGGCTGACGGCGGCGATCGTCAATGCGCATCTGGCGACCGGGCGGATCGGCAAGCCGGGGGCGGGGCCGTTTCCGCTGGTGTCGGCCTGTAACGCGATGGGCGCGCGGGAGGTTGGCGCATCGCCCGACGTGCTGGCGGCGCATATGGATTTTACTGCGGAGCATATCGCGCTGACCAGCCGCTTCTGGGGGGCGGTGAACATGGTCGAGCGGGGCGGGAAGTTCTCGGCGAAATTGGGCATAGTCGAGGGGGTGAAGGCGCTGTGGGTTGTTGGAGATTTCCTACAGCCCGAAGATATCGAGGCCGTAAGGGCGGCGCGCGCGTCGGGCGTCTTCGTCGTCTATTCAGGCAGCCGGGCGATAGACGGGCTGGCGGACGTGAGCCTGCCGTCACCCGGCTGGGGCGAGCGCAACGGCACGATGACGGGGTATGACCGGATGATCAGCCGCCTGCGGCCGCTATTCCCCACGCCGGGCGAGGCGAGGCCCGATTGGTGGGCGATGACGCGGGTCGCCCGCGCCATGGGCTGGCGGGACGCCTTCTATTTCGATCATCCCGCCGACGTGTATCGCGAGCATGCGCGGCTTTCGGCCTATCGCAACGAAGGCGCGCGCCTGTTCGACATCCGCCGGCACGCGGCGATATCCAACCCGGCCTATGACGAGATGACGTCCTGGCGCTGGGGCGGCGCGCCGTTCACCGGCGGCCGCTTCCAGACGCCGGACGGAAAGGCGCGGCTGACGCCCGCGCGTTAGAACGCCTTTCCGGGCGCAGCAGAAATCAGCTGAGCAGCTTGATGATCGACGAGAAGTCCCGGCCGCCCTCGCCCTTATTGGCGAGCAACTGATAGAGTGCCTCTGCGGCGTTGCCCATCGGCACGCTGGCGTTGACCGAGGCGGCAGCTTCGGTCGCCAGCTTCAGGTCCTTCAGCATCAGCGCGACGGCAAAGCCGCCCTGATAGTCGTTGTCGGCCGGCGTCTGCGGACCGACGCCGGGCAGCGGGCAGTAGCTGGTCATTGACCAGCTCTGGCCGGAAGAGACGCTGGAGATATCGAAGAAGGTCTGCGGGTCGAGGCCGAGCTTCTGCGCCATGGCGAAGGCTTCGCAGGTGGCGACCATGGTCGCGCCGAGCAGCATGTTGTTGCAGATCTTCGCGCCCTGGCCGGTGCCCGCGCCACCGGCGTGGATGACGGCCTTGCCCATGGCGTCCAGAATCGGCTTCGCCTTGGCAAAGGCCGCGTCCTCGCCGCCGACCATGAAGGTCAACGTGCCGCCATTGGCCGCGGCGATGCCGCCGGAGACCGGCGCGTCGACCATCTCGAAATCCTTGGCGACGGCCGCCTCGATCACGCGACGCGCGGTTGCGACGTCGATGGTCGAGCAGTCGAGGAACAGTGCGCCGGGCTTCGCAGCGCCGAACACTTCGTTGGTATAGACCGCCTCAACATGCTTGCCGGCGGGCAGCATCGTCACGACCGCATCGGCGCCCGCGACAGCGTCGGCCGCGCCGGTGCTGCGGGTCGCGCCAGCGGCTTCCGCCTTCACCAGCGCATCCTCGGACAGGTCGAACGCGCGCACGGCATAGCCGTTCTTCACAAGGTTTGCGGCCATGCCGCCGCCCATATTGCCGAGTCCGATGAATGCGATGGTGGTGGTCATGCCCAGTCCTTCTTTAAGCAACCTTCTCCCTCAAGGGAGAAGGATATGGAGCCTTGTGAGCGCAGCGAACTCGGCGGAGTTGGATGAGGGGGAGCGAGCCTTAGGCTCGCGCGCTTCCAAGGAAACGCTTACCCCTCACCCAGCTACGACTAGGCGGCAGAGCCGCCAAGTCTGCGCAACCCTCTCCCCCCAAGGGGAGAGGGATAATCTTTACCGTCCCTTCCAGACGCCGGGGCGCTTCTCGACGAAGGCGGCCATGCCTTCCTTCTTGTCCTCGGTCGCGGTCAGGATCTGGAACAGGCGGCGTTCGGTCAGCAGGCCCTGGGCCAGGTTGGTTTCGAACGCGATGTTGACCATTTCCTTGTTCATCATGACGGCCATCGGCGGCATCGACGCGATCGTCGCCGCGGTCTTCAGCGCGTCATCCAGCAGATCGGCGGCAGGCACGATGCGGGCGACGAGGCTGGCGCGCTCGGCCTCCGCCGCGTCCATCATCCGGCCGGTCAGGCACATTTCCATGGCTTTCGCCTTGCCGACGGCGCGGGTCAGGCGCTGCGACCCGCCCATACCCGGCGCGACGCCCAGCTTGATTTCGGGCTGGCCGAATTTCGCGGTGTCGGCGGCGATGATGAAGTCGGCCATCATTGCCAGTTCGCATCCGCCGCCCAGCGCGAAACCGGCGACGGCCGCGATCCAGGGCTTGCGGGTGGCGACGACGTTGCTCTGCCAGCCGGAGAAGAAGTCCTGAAGGAAGAAGTCGGCGGCGGCCATTTCGGACATCTGTTTGATGTCTGCGCCGGCGGCGAAAGCCTTCTCGCCGCTGCCGGTCAGGACCGCGCAGCGCTGCGACGGATCGGCGTCATATTTCGCGAATGCGTCCGACAGGTCGGCCAGCACCTGCGTGTTCAGCGCGTTCAGCGCCTGCGGGCGGTTGATCGTGATGAGGGTGACGGCGTCGCGCTGTTCGACGAGGATGGTTTCATAAGACATGCGGTTCAGGCTCCCATTTCAGGCGCTAAGTTCGGGTAATGGCGTCCATTCCTTCTCAGGCGGCAGCGGCGCAAAAAGCGAATCGACGAGCGCGTCGGTAACAGCTTCCGGCGTGGCGGGCTCCCACTTCGGCGCATTGTCCTTTTCGAAGATCACCGCGCGCACGCCCTCGACGAAATCGGGGCGGCGGATGGCGTGGCAGGCAATCCGGTATTCGTTGCGCATATTGTCGGCGAAATCCGTGAAAGCCGCGCCCTCGACCAATTGGCGCAGCGCCACCTTGATCGTCTGGGGCGATTTCGTGGCGAGCACGGACAGTTGCTTCTGCGCCCATTCCGACCCGTCGGCCTTCAGCGCGGCAAGGATGTCCTCATAGCGGTCCGATGCGAACAGGCGGTCGATGCCGGGGCGCAGCGCCTCGATCTTCGAGATGGGCGGGACCTCTCCCGCGCCGTCCAATATGGCTTCGAGCTGTGCCGGAGCGGCGATGATCCGGGCCTTCACATCGTCCAGCGCGCCGGAGGTTATATAATGGGTGGCAAGGCCGATCGCCTTTGCGTCCGCGCCGTCGATGCGGCCGCCGGTCGCGGCGAGATAGGCGCCGATCCGGCCGGGCAGACGCGGCAGGAACCAGCCGCCGCCGACATCGGGGAACAGGCCGATGCCGGTCTCTGGCATGGCGAACACCGTCCGTTCCGTCGCGACACGATAGCGGGCGGGGAGGGAGATGCCGACGCCGCCGCCCATGGTAATGCCGTCGAGGAAGGCGACGATCGGCTTGTCATAGACGAACAGCAGATGGTTCATCCGGTATTCGACACGGAAGAACTTCTCGGCCTCCACGCAGTCGGTCTTGGCGCTGTTGGCGATCAGCGCGATGTCGCCGCCCGCGCAGAAACCTCGGGACAGCTTCGGGTCGCCATCGGGCGCGGGCGCATGGTCGATCATCACGGCGATGACGGCGTCATCCTTGCGCCAGGCGAGCAACGCGTCATTCACCGCCTCACACATGTCGGGCGTCAGCGCATGGATCGCCCTTGGCCGGTTGAGGCGGATGCGGCCGACGCCGTTTTCGATGAAGGTCAGGACTTCGTCTGTCATGGATTATCTCTCAAATTCCGTTCACCCTGAGCGAAGTCGAAGGGGCAGACTGAACGCAGTGAAGGCACTTCGCTTTGCTCAGTGGAAGGCTTCGACAAGCTCAGCCCGAACGGAAGAGGGGTGACTACACGCATCACTGCCGCAACATGTCCCGTCCGACGATCATCCGCATGACCTGGTTGGTGCCTTCAAGGATCGAATGGACGCGCAGGTCGCGCCAGAAGCGTTCGATCGGATAATCCTGCAGATAGCCGTAGCCGCCATGCAGTTGCAGCGCGCGGTCGACCACGGACGATCCGGTATCCGTTGCAAAGCGCTTGGCCATCGCGGCAAAGCGGGTCTTGTCGGGCGCATTCGCCGTCACCTTGGCGGCGGCGAGGTACAGGAGGGCGCGGGCGGCCTCCAGCTCCGTCGCCATGTCGGCAAGGGTGAACTGGGTCGCCTGGAAATCGGCGATGGCCTGGCCGAACTGCTTGCGGTCCTTGGTATAGGTCACGGCCTCGTCCAGGCAGCGCTGCGCGCCGCCCAGCGAACAGGCGCCGATGTTGAGGCGGCCGCCGTCGAGGCCCATCATCGCGATACGGAAGCCCTCACCCTCGCCGCCGACGAGATTTTCGACGGGCACGCGCACGCCGTCGAAATTCACCTGCGCGGTCGGCTGGCTGTGCCACCCCAGCTTCTTTTCCTGCGCGCCGAAGCTGACGCCGGGCATGTCCTTTTCGATGACGAGGCAGCTGATGCCCTTGGCGCTGTCGTCGCCGGTGCGGACCATGACGAGGTAGATTTCATTCTCGCCACCGCCGGAGATGAACTGCTTGGAGCCGGTGACGACATAATGGTCGCCGTCCTTGACTGCCTTGGTCTTGAGCGCGGCGGCGTCGGAGCCCGATCCGGCTTCTGTCAGGCAATAGCTTCCCAACTGGTCCATCGGGATCATCGACGGCAGATATTTGTCCTTCACCGTCTGGCTGCCGAAGCGATCGATCATCCACGCCGCCATGTTGTGGATGGAGATGAAGGCGCTGGTGGAGGGGCAGCCATAGGCCATCGCCTCCATGATGATCGCCGATTCAAGCCGCCCGAGACCGATGCCGCCGGCCTCCTCCGACACATAGATGCCGCCGAAGCCGAGATCGGCCGCCGCCTTGATCGTGTCGCGGGGGAAGATGTGCTTCTCGTCCCACTCCGCCGCATGGGGCGTAATGGCGTCCGCGGTGAACTTGCGCGCCATGTCCTGAATGGCGAGTTGGTCCTCGGTAAGATCGAACTGGGTTGTCATGATGTCTTGTCCATAAGAAGAAATCCGTCATGCTGACGGAAGTCAGCATCCATTAGCGCGGCATACCAATGGATCGTCAACCTTGCGTCTATATTCTCAGCAGCGGTCGTCACGGAACGATTTACATCGGTGTGACGTCCAATTTGCTGCAACGGTTGGATCAGCACCGCACCGGCGTTACGCCCGGATTTACCACGCGCTATGGCGTAAAACGGTTGGTTCATTTCGAAATGGCCGACACAATGGAAGGAGCGATTTCGCGCGAGAAGCAGCTTAAGACATGGCGTCGCGCATGGAAGATCGCGCTGATCGAGAAGGATAATCCGTTCTGGGAAGATCGGGCCGTCATGCTCGGATTTCCGCCATTCGATCAGAGGTAGAGCCAATGGATGCTGACTTTCGTCAGCATGACGAAAGGGGAAGGGATGTACCCCTCCCCCAATGACTCATCCCATCGTCGGGATGACGAAGGCGCTGTCGCCGGTGCCGCCGCCGTCCGGCCAGCGCTGCGTGATCGTCTTGACCTTGGTCCAGAACTTCACGCCTTCCATGCCGTGCTGGTTGGTGTCGCCAAAGGCCGACCGCTTCCAGCCGCCAAAGGTGTGGTAGGCGACCGGGACGGGGATCGGCACGTTGATGCCGACCATGCCGACATCGACGCGGGCCGCGAATTCGCGGGCGGCGTGGCCGTTGCGCGTGAACAGCGCGACGCCGTTGCCATATTGGTGCTTGCTGGGGAGGGCGACGGCTTCCTCGAAGCTCTCGGCGCGGACGATCTGCAGCACGGGGCCGAAGATTTCCTCCTTATAGGCTTCCATGTCGGTGGTGACATGGTCGAACAGCGTCGGGCCGACGAAGAAGCCTTCCTCATGCCCCTGCAGCTTGAAGCCGCGGCCGTCGATCACCAGCTCCGCGCCCTCGTCGACGCCGGTCTGGATCCAGTTCTCGATCTTCTGCTTGTGCGCAGCGGTCACGACCGGGCCGTAATGCGCCTCCGCATCAGTGGATACGCCGACGCGCAGGGCCTCGATCGCGGGGATCAGCTTTTCGCGCAGGGCAATGGCGGTCTTTTCGCCGACCGGCACCACGACCGGCAGCGCCATGCAGCGCTCACCCGCCGAGCCGAAGGCCGCGCCCGACAGGTCGTTGACGACCTGATCAAGGTCTGCGTCCGGCATGACGATGCCGTGGTTCTTCGCGCCACCCATGGCCTGCACGCGCTTGCCGGCGTCAACGCCGCGCTTGTAGACATAATGGGCGATGTCGGACGAACCGACGAAGCTGACCGCCTTGATATCCGGATGGTCGAGGATGGCGTCGACCATTTCCTTGTCGCCCTGCACGACCTGCAGGATGCCGTCGGGTAGGCCGGCTTCGCTGAACAGTTCGGCGAGGCGGACGGGAACCGACGGATCACGCTCGGACGGCTTCATGATGAAGGCGTTGCCGGTGGCGATTGCGACGCCCGACATCCACAGCGGGATCATGCCCGGGAAGTTGAACGGGGTGATGCCCGCGCCGATGCCGAGCGGCTGGCGGAAGGAATAGACGTCGATGCCGGGACCTGCGCCGTGCGTATATTCGCCCTTCAGGACGTGCGGGATGCCGCAGCAGAATTCGATGACTTCCAGGCCGCGCTGGATGTCGCCCTTGGCGTCGGCGATGACCTTGCCATGCTCGGACGAGAGCAGGTAGGCCAGCTCGTCCATATTCTTCTCGACCAGGGCCTTGAAGTTGAACATCACGCGGGCGCGGCGCTGCGGATTGACGGCGGCCCAGGCGGGCTGCGCCTTCTTTGCGGCTTCGACGGCGAGGTCGAGCAGGGCCTTGTCGCCCAGCGCGACGCGGGCCTGGACGCCGCCACTATTGGGATCGAACACATCGCTGTAACGGGCGGACTTGCCGTCATGGGCGAAGGCAAGTTTGTGGGAAATCTCACGCATAATAAGCGGTTCCTCTCGACACGGATCCTGATGGAGTCGTTGGCGCGCCTTCTGGCCTATTGCGGAAATGCATGCAATGGCGCACATGCGCAAGGCGAAGCTGCGATTTTGCATGGGTGCGGCGAGATGTTCGATTGGGACGACCTGCGGATTTTCCTGGCGGTGGCGCGAGCGCGCAAGGTTGCGCCGGCCGCGCGCACGCTGGGCATCGATGCAACGACCATAGGCAGGCGGCTGACCCGGCTCGGCCGGTCGCTGGAGGCGGAGCTGTTCGAAATGTCCGGCGGGGAGCGCAGCCTGACCGAACGGGGGCAGGCGCTGTTCCGCCATGCCGAGGCCGTCGAGAGCGCGACCCTGGCCGCGATGGAGGAAGTGACGGGCGAATCCCGCAGCCTGTCCGGGCAGGTGCGCCTGTCGGTCGCGGAAGGGTTCGGCACCTGGATATTGGCGCCGGGCCTGTCGGAATTTCATGCGCGCAATCCCGGCATCCGCCTGGACCTGATCACTGCCTCGGGCTTCCTCAATCCGTCGAAGCGGGAGGCGGACATGGCGGTGATGCTGGCGCGGCCGCAGCGCGGGCGGCTGGCGGTGCGGCGTCTGGGCGATTATCGCCTGCATCTCTACGCCTCGCCCGCCTATCTGGAGCGGGCCGGGCGACCGGATCGCGGCGCTGCGCTGCGCGACCATACGCTGATCGGTTATGTGCCGGAATTCATTTTCTCCCCCGAATTGGACTATCTGGGTGAGGTGGAGACGGGGCTTGAGGCGCAGTTGCGCAGCACCAGCATCAACGTCCAGCATCGCATGGTTGCGGAAAGCGCGGGGATAGGAGTTCTGCCCGACTTCATTGGCCGGAACGACCCGCGGCTGGTGCCCGTGCTTGAGGCGGAAGTGGAAATCCAGCGGAGCTTCTGGCTCGTTACCCATGGCGACCTGCGCACGCTCGCGCGGATCGCGGCGGTCGCCCAATGGTTGCAGCAACGCGTCGATTCCCTGTCGGCCGATCGCATCCGGGCTATCGACGTAATGCCCCTGTCACGTTAAGCGGGAATTTCCGCAATGAAGGGAGCATCGGGTCGCGCCAATGCAGAACAGGTTCAAACGCATCCGCGCATCCGCAATCGAGTGTTCCCCCGACCACCGGACACAGGCGTCCGAATATCTGAATTTCCTGGCGGCCTGGGTGAAAAAGCCCCGGCAGACCGCATCGCTGGTGCCCAGCAGCCGGTATCTGGCGCGCCTGATGGTTCGCGACATTGCGCCGGATGGCGGCCGTGTGATGGAGCTGGGCGGCGGTACGGGCGTGTTCACCCGGGCCATCCTGTCGACCGGCCTGCCCGCCGACATGCTGGAAGTCGTGGAGATCAATCCGGCCTTCGCCCGTGGCCTGCGCCGGCATTTTCCGGGCGTATCGATCCTGGAGGTGCCCGCGCAATCCGTATCGTCCAGCGCGTCGGGCAAGCCGGGGGATTATCAGATCATCGTCAGTGGACTGCCGCTGCTGGCGATGGACAGGGCCATGCATATCGCCATCCTGTCCGAGGCGTTCGCCATGCTGAAACCGGGGGGCAGCTTTGTGCAGTTCACCTATTCCCTGCGGCCGCCGATCAGCCGGGATACGATGAACCTGCTGGGCCTGGAGGTCGAGCGCGTGGGCCAGACGGTTCGCAATTTCCCGCCCGCGACGGTGTTCCGCTTCACGCGGCCTGTTTGAACGGAGCCGTCTGAACAGCGCTATCTGAATCAGACCAGCGTCAGCCGGTCGTCCGCCTGCATGCCCTGGAGGAAGGATACGGGGCCACCCGCCGTTATGCGCTGGTCGAGGTCCTGGGCGGCAAGACCGCACAGGGCAAGGCCGCTCTGGCAGGCAATCACCTCCACGCCGAGCGACAGCGCGCCATCCAGCAATGTCGCCAGCGGCGGCAGTCCATGGGCGGCATGCATCGCGTCGCCGGGCACGGATATGGGCTGCCGGAGCAGCGCGGCGGCCTCATGCTGCAACAGGACCGCCGTTCTTTCCCCCAGCGCGGCATGGGCTGCGGCGATGGTGAGCGCGCCCCGGAACCGCTCTGCGTCAGCGGTCAGGACGATGATGTTCAGGCCGGGCATGCTTGCGTCGCGCAGGTCGGGCAGGCCGGGTCCTTGGGCACCGAGAGGGTGCGGAAGCGCAGCGACAGCGTGTCGGCCAGCAGCAACCTGCCCGCGCTGTCATCGCCAAAGGGGCAGATGGCGCGGATCACCTCCAGCGCGGCCATGCTGCCGATGATGCCGGTCAGCGCGCCGACGACGCCCTGATCAGAACAGTTCATGTCGGGCCGCGCGGGGTCGTCGCCGACCAGGCAGCGATAGCAGGGCTTGTCGGCCTCCCAGCCGCGATAGACGGCAAGCTGCCCGTCGAACTGGCCGACCGCCGCCGAGACCAGGGGAATGCGCAACCGCGTCGCCATATCGGAGACGGCAAGGCGGGTATCGAAATTGTCGGACCCGTCCAGGATGACGTCCGTATCGCGCAGCAGGTCGGCGGCGTTGTCGGCGTCGATGCGCCGGTTGATCGGGATCAGCTTCACGTCCGGGTTCAGGCGCGCGACGGCGGCCATCGCAGCTTCCGCCTTTGGCCGGTCGACATCCGGCGTGCCGAACAGGGTCTGCCGCTGCAGGTTCGATAAGGATACCAAGTCGTCATCTATGACCCGGATCGCGCCGACGCCCGCCGCCGCCAGATACTGGATGGCCGGGCTGCCGATGCCGCCCGCGCCAATCACCGCCACCTGCGCGGACAGTAGCCGGACCTGGCCCGCCCCGCCAATCTCCTTCAGGATGATATGGCGGGCATAGCGTTCAAGCTGATCGTCCGTCAGCATCAACCGTCAAATTCCACGGCAAAGTCCATCCTAGTCCAGTACCAGTGCGGCTGCCTGTCGGCGGGCACCGGCGTGTTTCCCTGCATCCTGCGTATCTGTTCTTTTGCCGCGATGGTATCGAGAGCCGGGCAGTCCGTGTTGAGCGGAACCACCCGGGCAATCTGCCCTTCGCCGGAAATGAGGACGAAGATTGGAACGGAGATAGTATGGAGCCGGCCGTCCACGGCAACGGGCGTGCTGCATTTCCCGCGCTCGACCGCAGCGAAACCGTTAAGGTTGGTGACGCGATCCATCCGAAATGTCCTGGATAGTCTAAGAGGCTCGGCAGCCTCCAGCGATGTGGGCATGGGCGGCGCGGCCTGCGCGGACGTGATCGCGAAAAAGGAGATTGCCAACAGGGCCAGTGGATACTTCATCCTCACACTCCCGTGGAACCGAACCCTCCCGCGCCACGGGCCGTTCCGTCCAGTTCTTCTACCTCGGCGAAGCGGGCGTGCTGCACCGGGGCGGGGACGAGCTGGGCGATGCGATCGCCCCGGCGAATGGGAAATGCGTCGGCCCCGTGGTTGATCATAATGATCTTCAGCTCGCCGCGATAGTCGCTGTCGATGGTGCCGGGCGTATTGGGAACGGTGACGCCATGTTTGAGGGCCAGGCCGGATCGCGGGCGCACCTGCACCTCATATCCCGGCGGGATCGCCATTGCGAAACCAGTCGCGACCGCGTGGCGCTGGCCGGGGGCAAGGTCCAGTTCCTCCGCCGCGACAACGTCCATGCCGGCGGCGCCTTGCGTGGTGTAGGATGGAGCAGGCAGGCCCTCGCCATGGGGCAGGCGTTTCAGCAGGATATCAATCGTCGGCAGGGGATGTGAGGGCATTGGCCACTTTCTCGATCAGGCGGTTGGCGACGGCATTTTTGGGCAGGTCTTCCCAGTTCTCGGCGCCGTCGGCGGTAATGATTACAACCCGGTTGGCGTCGCCACCCATCACGTCGCCCGACACGTCGTTGGCGACGATCCAGTCGGCGCCTTTCTTCGCGAGCTTGGCGCGGGCATGCTCCTCCAGCTTCTGCGTTTCGGCGGCGAAACCGATGAGCAAGGCGGGGCGACTGGCGTGATGGCCGAGCGTCGCGAGGATATCCGGATTCTCGGTGAGCGCGAGCGGTTCAGGGGCGTTTCCGGCCTTCTTGATCTTCTGGTCCGCTGGGGCCTGCGCGCGCCAGTCGGCGACGGCAGCGACCATGATCGCGACATCGGCGGGAAGCACGGCTTCCACGGCTTCCAGCATCTGCTGTGCGGTCTGGACATCGATCCGGTCGACGCCGGCGGGTGTAGGCAGTGTCACCGGCCCTGCGACCAGCGTAACGCGCGCTCCGGCGGCGGCGGCGGCGCGGGCGATGGCGAAGCCCTGCTTTCCTGAAGAGCGGTTGGCGATGTAGCGCACCGGGTCGATCGGCTCATGCGTGGGGCCTGCCGTCACCAGAATGTGGCGTCCGGCAAGGGGTTGTTCCGGCCCGGCGAAATCGGGCTGGCCGCTGAGCGGATCAGGCAGGCGTGGTGCGGCGAGAAGTCGTTTGATCTCCGCATGGATCGCTTCGGGCTCCGGCAGGCGACCCTTGCCATATTCGCCGCAGGCCATCGCCCCGCTGTCCGGCTCCAATATGTGGATGCCGTCGGCATGCAGCCGCTCCAGATTGCGCTGCGTCGCCTTGTGATGCCACATGCGCACATTCATCGCGGGAACCGCCAGCACCGGCTTGTCAGTGGCGAGCAGGATGGTGGTGGCAAGGTCGTCGGCGATCCCCGCCGCCATTTTCGCCAGTATGTCCGCGGTGGCCGGGGCGACGACGATCAGGTCGGCCTGACGGCTGAGCTGGATATGGCCGATCTCCCGTTCTTCCTTCAGGTCGAACATGTCGCCATAGACATGATCCTCCGTCAGCACGCCCAGCGACAGCGGCGTCACGAACTTCTCCGCGCTCTTCGTCATCACTGCGCGCACGGCAATGCCGTCACGGCGGAGCAGGCGGACCAGCTCCAGCGCCTTGTATGCCGCGATGCCGCCGGAGACGATGAGGAGGATGCGGGGTTGGGTCATTCGGAGAGGCGGCTCAGTTCTTCGCGGCACAACAGGAGCAGCCCATCTAGTTCAGTTGTTGCCGCGTGCCAAACGGTCGTGGCGTTGACGCCGAAATAGTCATGACTGATGACATTGCGCATCGCATAGATTGCAGACCAAGGGATATGCGGTTGGCGCGCTTTCAATGCGGCAGATAGTTTGTGCGAGGCTTCGCCGATGTGCATCATGCGGAAGGATGTCAGGTCCATTTCGTCCTGATCCCGCAAAAACTCGTCCTGTGACTTTCCAGCCAAACGACGTTGCACATGCCCAATGAGTTCCGCGATGAGTTCGAGCCGGTCAATATCGCGATAGGACATGACGTTCGTCAGAAGACCTGCACCATGTCTGTCTCCGCTCGCGCGAGAATGCGCGGCCGCATAGACTGTCGTTCAACCAGATCGACCTGGCTGCCCATCAGCTCCTCCATTTTGAGGAGCATGCCGGCAAATGCGATAAGTCCAATGCGACGGGCCGGGTCCAGCTCACACATAAGATCGATATCGGACTGTGCGTTTGCCTCATTCCTGGCAGTCGAACCGAACAGGTAGAGCGCAGCCATTCCCCCGGCGCGAAGTTCTCCTTCGTGCGGCTTGATCCGGGCTATGGCTTCCTCGCGGGTCATGCCCCTCAAGATAATAGCAAAGTCGCCGCCGCGCCAGCCGCAGCCGCAATCACCGCCACCAGCGCATATTTCCACCCGCCGCCGACACGGATCAGCTTCACTTCGGTCAGCGGCGGCGGGGGTGGCGCGCCGCCCTTTTCGGGGAAGGCGTCCTCTATGCGGCGGACGAGATCGGGCAGGCGTTGCAGGGTGCGGACATTGCGGATCAGGCCGTCGGCCAGCGCGGCCTCCGGCCCCAGTTCGGTGCGCAGCCATTCCTTCACATAGGGGCCGCTCGTCTCCCACATGTTAATTTGGGGGTCGAGCGCGGTGGCGACGCCCTCGACCATCACCATCGTCTTCTGCAGGAGCAGCAGGTGCGGCTGGGTCTGCATGTCGAAATCGCGGGTGATGGCGAACAGGCCGTCCAGCATACCGCCGACCGACAATTCGCTGACGGGCTTGCCGCGCATCGGCTCACCGACGGCGCGCAGGGCTGTGGCGAATTCGGCGACGTCATGATGGGCGGGCACATATTGCGCCTCAAAATGAATCTCGGCGACGCGGCGGTAATTGCCGGTGATCAGGCCGTAGAGAATTTCCGCCAGCCACATGCGCGCGCGTCGGTCGATCCGGCCCATGATGCCGAAATCGATCGCAGCGATGTCGCCGGACGGCGTCACGAACAGGTTCCCCTGATGCATGTCGGCGTGGAAGAAGCCCTCGGCGATCGCCTGCCGCAGGAAGGCGTTGACCAGCCGCGCGGCGATGGCCTTCAGGTCATGACCAGCGGCGACCAGGGCGGCGCGGTCGGATATCTTGACCCCGTCGACCCACGCCATCGTCATGACCCGGCCGCTCGTGCGGTCCCAATCGATGGCGGGGATGGTGTAGCCGGGCATGGCCTGCATCGCCTCGGCCAGTTCGGAGGCGGATGCGGCTTCGCGCCGCAGGTCGAGTTCGCGCGCCGTCCAGCGTTTGAGGTTCGCGATGACGAGCCGGGGGCGCAGGCGCGCGACCTCTCCGCCGAGCTGTTCCAGATGCGCGGCGGCCCATTCATAGGTCTGGATGTCGCGGTTGAACTGGTCGATGACGCCGGGGCGCAGCACCTTGACGGCGACGTCGCGGCCTTCCGTCGTGCGGGCGCGATGGACCTGCGCGATGGAGGCGGCGCCGACCGGGATTTCGTCGAAGCTGGCGTAGATTTCTTCGAGCGGGCGGCCGAAGCTGGATTCGATCTGCGCGCGGATGGTGTCGAACGGTACTGGCGGCAATGCGTCCTGGAGGCGCAGCAGATCCTGCGTCGCTTCCTCACCGACCAGGTCGGGGCGGGTGGCGAGCGTCTGTCCGAGCTTGATCGCCGCCGGGCCGATCGCCTGGAAGGCATCGGCATAATGGGGCTGTTTCGGCACGCGTGCGCCCAGCCGGGCGATCCGGGCGAGGCGGCGGACCGGGACGGGCGTCATCGGATCGCGCTCGATGCCGGTGAGCGCCCCGTGCCGCGCGAGCGTCCGTCCCCATTTCAGGAGCCGCCAGAGATGGGTGATGTGGCTGGTCAAGGGTGGATTAGGCCTTCCAGCCGCTGTGGATCGCGACGAGGCCGCCCAGGATCGGTTCCACCTTCGTGCTGATAAAGCCGGCCTGGCGGATCATCCCCTCGAACTTGGGCATGTCCGGGAAGCGGCGGATCGATTCGATCAGGTAGCGGTAGCTGTCCTCATCCTTCGCGAGTAGTTTGCCGAGCTTCGGCACGACCTTGTGCGAATAGGTGTCGTAGATGTCGGCGAAACCGGGCCACAGGGTCGCGGAAAATTCCAGGCAGAAGAACCGTCCCCCGAATTTCAGCACGCGGTGCGCTTCTTCCAGCGCCTGCTGGATATGGGTGACGTTGCGGATGCCGAAGGCGATCGTATAAGCGTCGAAGGCGCGGTCGTTGAAAGTCAGCGCCTCGGCATTCTGCTCCGACCAGGCGAAGCCGGTCAGCGCTTTCTTCTTCGCGCGCTCCATGCCGACGGCGAGCATTTCCGGGTTGATGTCCGACACGGTGATATTCGCGCCGCGCGCGTGCATCCGGAAGGCGATGTCGCCGGTGCCGCCCGCCATGTCCAGGATCGCCTCGCCCGGGCGCGGCTTCACGCGGCGGACGAACTGATCCTTCCACAGGCGATGCGCGCCGCCCGACATGGCGTCGTTCATCAGGTCGTAGCTGGAGGCGACGTTGGAAAAGACGCCGCGGACCATGCCGGCCTTTTCCGAAGCGTCGACGTCGCGATAGCCGAAGGAGACTGTGTCGTTCATGCGACCCGCTCTAGACAAGGGGGAGCGGGGATTCCAGCGGAGTCTTGTGGGGTGATGGCCTTGACCCGATCGAACCAATCTCCGTTCGTGTCGAGCGAAGTCGAGACACGGTTGCGCAAGGCTTCTAGACTACGCTCGAAGCGAACGGAGGTGGGTGCTCTAAGGAGGTGGGGTCTGTGAGGCCGTTAAGCCCTCACCCCGCCACCGGCGCGCCGAAGAGGTCATGGTCGTCGGCGTCCTCGATCAGTACGTCGATGATGTCGCCGGGCTTCATATCCTCGCTCACGTCGCGCAGGAAGACGTTGCCGTCGATTTCCGGCGCGTCGGCCTGGCTGCGCGCGGTCGCGCCGATGCTGCCATCCTCTTCGTCAGGCTCCCCGACCTCGTCGATGATGACGGGCAGGGTGCGGCCGACCTTCGCCTGCAGCTTGGCGGCGGAGATGGCTGCGGTCTTTTCCATGATCCGCTGGTAGCGCTCTTCCTTCACCTCTTCGGGCACCGGATTGTCGAGCGCGTTCGCCGCCGCGCCCTCGACCGCCTCGAACCGGAATGCGCCGACGCGATCAAGCTGGGCTTCCTCCAGCCAGTTCAGCAGATATTGGAAATCCTCTTCGGTTTCGCCGGGGAAGCCGACGACGAAGCTGGAGCGGATGGCGATGTCCGGAGCGATGCTGCGCCAGTTGCGGATGCGGTCCAGCACCTTCGCCTCGTTCGCCGGGCGCTTCATGCGCTTGAGAACGGCCGGCGCGGCATGCTGGAACGGAATGTCGAGATAGGGGGTCAGCAGGCCCTCGGCCATCAGCGGGATGACATGATCGACATGCGGATAGGGATAGACATAGTGCAGCCGCACCCAAGGCGCATGCCCGTCGGCCGTGCGAAGCTGCCCAAGTTCCCGCGCCATATCAGTCATGTGCGCGCGCACTTCGCGGCCATGCCACATGCGTGGTTCATGGCGCGTATCCACGCCGTAAGCGGACGTGTCCTGGCTGATGACCAGCAGTTCCTTGGTGCCAGCCGAAACCAGTTTCTCTGCTTCGCGCAGCACCGCGTCGATGCGGCGGCTGACAAGGTCGCCGCGCAGCGAGGGGATGATGCAGAAGGAACAGCGGTGGTTGCAGCCCTCGGAAATCTTCAGGTAGCTGTAGTGGCGCGGCGTCAACTTCAGGCCGCCCTCCGGCACCAGATCGACAAAGGCGTTGGGCACAGGCGGGGACGCCTCATGCACCGCATTGACGACCTGCTCATATTGATGCGCGCCGGTGACCGCGAGGACCGTCGGGAAGCGCGCGCGGATCAATTCCGCCTCATTGCCCATACAGCCGGTGACGATGACGCGGCCATTTTCCGCGATCGCCTCGCCGATCGCCTCCAGCGATTCCTCCTTGGCGGAATCGAGAAAACCGCAGGTGTTGACCAGCACGACGTCGGCCCCGGCATAGTCGGGGGACATCTGATAGCCGTCGGAACGCAGCTTGGTGAGGATGCGCTCGCTGTCGACCAGCGCCTTGGGACAGCCAAGCGACACCATGCCGACCTTGGGCGCGGGGGGGAATGCAGTTGCCATGATTGCCGCGGCACATAGTGTTTCCCGGGGCAAATGTCACGGGGTGCGATTGCGGGGCTTCATGTCCTTGCGCAGCGTCTTCATCAGCCAGGGTTTGATCGGACTTGAGGTGCCCGCCTTGCCGTCGATCCGTTCGGCCCGGATCAGCGTCACGGGCTTCAGCAGTTTCTGCCCGCGCATCGCGCCTTCGCCGCCGCCGGTGGGCATGGCGAGGATGCGGCGCACCGTATCCATGCCCCCAACGACATGACCGAAGGCGGCATAGCCGGGATAGGCCCCGGCAGCGTCCATATTGGGTGTCGATCCCACGGTCAGGAAGAAATTGCCCATCGCCGACCCGGGCGCGTTGCGCGCCATGGAGATGGTCGCGTCCTGATGCGTGATGCCGGTCATCGTCGTCGGCTCATGCGGGATGGCGGGCAGGGTGCGGCGAGCGTCGGTGCCGACACCGCCCTGGATGAAGCCGAGCTTGGGGTCGGTCTTGCGCCGCGCCGCGCGATAGAATTGCGTGTCGTCGAACCGACCATCGTCGACATAGGCGAGGAAATTGGCGGTCGTCTTCGGCGCATGGCGTGCATCCAGCGCGACGGTGATCGCGCCGACGCTGGTGACCAGGCGGACGCGGACGAAGCCGGGCGTCGGCTTGTTCGCCATCTGCGCCGCCGCCGGAGGGGCGAACGCGATCAGGATCATCAGGGCGAGGGAGAGGAGGATGTGCCGCATCGTCCCGGTTGGGCTAGATGGCGGGACGGGCGGGCGCAAGGGCGATTGGTCGCAAAACTTTCCCTGCCACCGTTCGGGCTGAGCGAAGTCGAAGCCTTCGCCTGAACGGAGTGAAGGCACTTCGCGATGCTCAGTGGAGCCCTTCGACTTCGCTCAGGGTGAACGGAAGAGAGAGCATTTACAACTCCAGCACCGGCACCTTGAACATATTCTCCGGACAGTTCACCGCCTGCCGCGCGAATACGAAGCAGTCGTCCACCCGGATGCCCCTTTCCGCAAGGAAGCTGACGGCGGCGCGGATATGCGTGCCGGTGGTCATCACATCATCGAGCAGGACGACGCGTCGGGGCGGCACGGGCATGTCGGCGGCGCGCAGGTTGACGCGCAGGGCCGTCTCCGTTCGTCGGCGGCTGGCGGAGGATGCCGGCACCGCGCGGGAGAAATGCAGCATCGGCAGCGCCATATAGTTGGGGTCGCGCAGTGTGATGGACCGGGCGATGCGTCCGCCGACGAAATCGCTGCCCGGCCGCGTATGTGTCGACGAGGGGATGGGAATGATCGCCGCGCCCTGATCATAACCGGCCGCCTTGATGGCGCGCAGCATCAGCCGGGACGCCAGCATCAATGGCGTCTCCGGCCTGCTGGCCGCGTTGGAACCCAGGCCGATGCCGAAGCCGGTCATGGCATAGCCATAATCCTGCGCAAAGCCGAGCTGCTTGAGCGCGCCGATAAGATTGCGCGCCTCCAGATCAACGTCCCGCCATACTTCGGGCCATCCGGCCCCTATCCCCCGGTAATAACAGATCGCATGTACGCGCAGCGCCCCACTCCGCCCCCGAGAATCGACGCCGTGACGCTATGGGGCTTTTGCAACATGCCGATTGCAAAGAACGCATTGGTTAACGGCGTATCATTACGGGACAGTATCGAAGAGGATCGCCCCATGCTGCAACGCAAAAATTAGCCGGTAGAATCATCCACTTCGGTTCTATCTGCGGCTTCGCGGTCTGGGCCGTTGCCCGGCAACACTTCGACAATCATATCGCCGGCCAGCAAAGTTTTTGCGCCATCCTCCCAGAATCCGATGGGTTTGCCGTTTCGATAGATGCGCAGGGCCACGCCTGGGTTCGCCGCCAACAGCGGTTTTCCGACCTCATCGGGGCGCACCATGCGCTCGCCAAGCTGCACGCGCCCGCCCGCCGAGGCGAGGTCCGCCATGTAAGCGGCGATATGCGGGCCGGAGCAGCTGCCCGCGAGCAGCAGCCCCGCAAAGCTGACCGGATTGATGACGGTCGTCGCGCCCGCCTGTCGCGCGGGCAGCTCATTGTCCTCGTTCCGCACGACGATGCTGATCGGTAGCTTGGGCGCCAGGTGCCGGGCGGTCAGGGTGATGAGGATCGACGTGTCGTCCCGCCCCGCCGACACGATCATCGTGCGCGCCCGATCGATCCGCACATCCTTCAGCGTCCGGTCGCGGGTGGCGTCGCCGCACAGGATGTTGCAGCCCAGCTCCTCGGCAACGTTTAGCGCCTTCTCGCCCGTGTCGATCACGACGATCTCGTGCGGGTCGGTGCCGCGGGAGAGCAGTTCGTTCACCGCCTCATTGCCGCTGGTGCCGAAGCCGGCGACGACGATATGGTTGTGCAGGTCATTTTGAATGCGTGCCATGCGCCACCTGTAGAGGATGTTGCGGAAGAAGAGGCTATAGGCCGTGCCGAGGAAGATCAGCCAGATGAACAGGCGGATCGGCGTGACGATCACGGTTTCGAACAGGCGCGCGTCCGGTGTGACGGGCACGATGTCGCCATAGCCGACCGTCGTCACCGTGACGGTCGTGAAGTAGAGCACGTCGATGAAGCTGATATGATTGTCGTAGTTGTCCTTGAGACCATCACGACCGACCCAGTGGAGCAGCAGCACCGCCCCGCCGAGAAAAAGGATCAGCGCGATCCGCCAGGCAAGATCCGCCCAGACCGGCAGCGCGGAGCGGCGGCGCAGGAAGCCGTTGCCCTCACGCGGCGGGGGCTGGTGGAGGCGCATCACTGCGCCCCGCTATGCATGGGCCGTTGCATTGCCGCGAAGCTAACGGCTTTTATCGCGCCTGCCTATGCCTCGAACGCGGCGGCGGTGGCGGCCAGCGATGCGTCATGGGTGAGGTCGTAATGGAGCGGCGTGACGGTCACATAGCCCTCCGATATCGCCTTGAGGTCGCTGCCCTCAGGCAGGGCGTCACTGTTGCCCAGGTTGAACCAGTAATAGCGATAGCCGCGCGGATCGGTGCCCTCGACGATGCGGGTGCGGTCGACGTCGTGGAAACCCTGCCGCACGACACGGACGCCCTTCACAGCGGCCGGGTCGATGGCGGGGAAGTTGACGTTCATCAGCGTGCGCGGACCAGACGGCATGGCGATCAGCGGGCGCAGCACCTTCTCTCCCCATGCCTGCGCACAGGCGAAGGGCACGGTGTCGCCCATGCCTTCCCGCGAATAGACCTGGCTGAGCGCGATCGACCGGATGCCCGATATGGCCCCCTCCATCGCGGCGGCGACGGTGCCGGAATAGGTGATGTCCTCGGCCAGGTTCGCGCCGCGATTGACGCCGGACAGGACCAGATCGGGCGGGCTGTCCTTCATCAACTGCCGCACCGCCATCATCACCGCGTCGGTCGGCGTGCCACTGACGCTGTAATGCTTTTCGCCATGTTTGCGGATGCGCAGGGGGCGGGTGAGGGTCAGGCTGTGGCCCGCGCCCGACTGCTCCTCCATCGGCGCGACGATCCAGATGTCGTCGGACAGGGTGCGGGCGATCGCCTCCAGAACCTTGAGGCCGGGGGCGTGGACGCCGTCGTCATTGGTGAGGAGGATGCGCATGGACTCTTTCCGATACTAAGACCGTTCGTTTCGAGCGAAGTCGAGAAACGGGACTGGGCGAAGGCTTCTCGACTTCGCTCGAAGCGAACGGAGGTTTGTCAGGATTTTGGAATGAGCGTCGTGATCCCGCCCATGTACGGCGCCAGAGCATCCGGCACAGTCACGCTGCCATCCGCATTCTGGTAATTTTCCAGCACCGCGACCAGCGTGCGGCCGACGGCGAGGCCGGAGCCGTTGAGGGTATGAAGGAAGCGCGTCTGCTTCTCGCCCTCCGGCTTGTAGCGCGCGTTCATGCGCCGCGCCTGGAAGTCGCCGCAGTTCGACACGCTGCTGATCTCGCGGAAAGTGTTCTGGCTGGGCAGCCAGACTTCGAGGTCGAAGGTCTTGCGCGCGGAAAAGCCCATATCGCCGGTGCACAGCAGCATCTTGCGATAGGGGAGGTTCAGCGCCTGAAGCACGCCCTCCGCCGCGGCGCACATGCGTTCATGCTCGGCCTCGGATTCCTCGGGGCGGCAGATGGTGACCAGCTCGACCTTCTCGAACTGGTGCTGGCGGATATAGCCGCGCGTGTCGCGGCCCGCCGCCCCGGCTTCGGAACGGAAGCAGGGGGTGAGCGCGGTGAAGCGCAGCGGCAGGCTTGGTTCCGGCACGATCTGGTCGGCGACGAGGTTGGTCAGGGACACCTCGGCGGTGGGGATCAGCCAGCGACCGTCGGTGGTGCGGAACAGGTCCTCGGCGAATTTGGGCAACTGGCCGGTGCCGTAGAGCGCGGCGTCGCGCACCAGCAGGGGCGGGTTGACCTCCTCATAGCCATTCTCGCCCGACTGGCGATCCAGCATGAACTGGGCGAGCGCGCGGTGCAGGCGGGCCATCTGTCCACGCAATGCCGTGAAGCGCGCGCCGGAAAGGGCCGCGCCGCCCTCGAAATCGAGGCCCAGGGTCGGACCGAAATCGGCATGATCCTTCGGCGCGAAATCGAAATTGCGCACCGCGCCCCAGCGGCTGACTTCGACATTGGCGGCTTCGTCCTCGCCCGCGGGCACATCGTCGGCGGGGAGGTTGGGGATGGCGGCGAGGATCCCGTCAAGCGCTTCGCCGGTTTCCTTCTCCTGCGTCTCCAGATGGGGCAGCCGGTCCTTCAGGGCCGCGACCTCCATCTTGATCTGCTGCGCGAGTTCCGCCTCCTTGTTCGCCATCGCCTGGCCGATCGCCTTGCTGGCTTCGTTGCGGCGCGCCTGCCCAAGTTGCAGTTCGGTCGCAAATGCGCGCCGCTTCTCGTCCAGTGAGACGATCTGCTCACTCACAGGATCAAGCCCCCGGCGCGCGAGCGCGGCGTCGAAAGCGGCGGGATTTTCGCGGATGGAGCGGATGTCATGCATGGCCAGCCCTATGCCGCCGCGCGACGAGCCGCGCAACCCTTGGCCCCCGCCGCACGTTAGGAAAGGAGAACCAAGCATAAGGAGATACGGATATGCAGATCGATAATGACGCGCTGGTCATGGTGGTGGACGGCGCGAAGATGCTGCTGTTCCGAAACAAGGGCGACGCAGACTATCCCAATCTGGAGGTCGAGCAGGCGCTGACGCAGGATGACGAGGCGACGCGCGAACAGGGATCGTCCGCCCCCGGTCGCAACGCAGCGCCCGGCGGATCGCGCAAGGGCGCATTCGAGCAGACCGATTTCCACCAGCAGAGCGAGGACCGCTTCGCCGCCGAGGCCGCCGCGATGCTGAACAAGCGGGCGCTGTCGAACGATTATGAGAAGCTGATCATTGTCGCGCCGCCCAACACGCTGGGCGAACTGCGCAAACATTATCACAAGGCGTTGCAGAGCCGCCTGACCGGCGAGATCGGCAAGGATCTGGCCAGCCATCCGGTGGCGGAGATCGAGCGGCTTATCGTCCAGGCTTGATACGTCGCAGATTCGGTCCGGGCGGCTATTCGCTTGACCGCATCGCCGTGCGCGGAAATAGCGGCGGGATGACGCTTACCGCGACCTTCCTGCCGCTGCCGCCGCTTGCCGGGTTGGAGCCACGCTGGCGGGCGCTGGAGGCGCGGGCGGACGGCAGCTTCTTCCTGGGTTGGACCTGGATGGAAAGCTGGCTGTCCGCGACGGGCGCGACGCCGGAATTGCTGGCGGTCAAGGATGAGAGCAGCGCGGATGTTGTGCTGGCGCTGATCGGGCGGTCGCTGGACAAGCGGCTGCTGGGATCGACGCCGACCCTGTGGCTCAATCAGGCGGGGCAATATCAGGCCGACCGGCCTTTCATGGAATATAACGGCCTGCTGGCGGCAAGGGGTGCGCCGCCGGAATTGCATGACGTTGCGATGGCAGCGATCCTGCGCCGCAACGACTGGCGGGCGCTTCGGCTGTCGGGCGTTGCGCCGGACTCGCCCTTGCTGGCGACGCCCTTCCGCCGCCGCGTGCGTATCGACACGTCGCCCGCCTATCATGTCGATCTCGACGCGGTGCGAGCAGCGACGGGCGATTATCTCTCCCTGCTCAGCGCGAACACCCGCAGCCAGATCAAGCGGGCGGCCAAGGATTATGGGACCGCCGCGCCGGTCATCGCCCTGGCGAGCGCTGGGGATATTGACGGCTGGCTGGCGGAAATGCAGACGCTGAACACCGGCCGTCATGCGGAAAATGCCTGGGATGACGTGGTTTTCCGCGCCTTCGCCGCAACCCTGCTGCGCCGGGGGCTGGCGACGGGGGAGGTGGAATTGCTCCGCATCACCATCGGCGATCATCTGCTCGGACTGTTGCTCAACTTCGTTCATCGGGGGCGGGCGATGAACTATCAGTCCGCCTTCGCCGCGCCGCTGGGGCCGAAGGGGAAGCCGGGCCTGCTGTGCCATGCGGCGGCGGTTGGCCGCTATGCGGATGGGGGGTTGGACCAATATTCGCTGCTGGCGGGCAAGGACCGTTACAAGCAGAGCCTGTCGACGGGATCGGAGACGCTGGAATGGTGGTCGCTGGAGCGGTTCTCCCCCCGGCTGGAGGCGGAAGCGGTTTTGCGGAAGGTGCTCAGGCGGCCGGTTTCTTAGGGATACACACAACCTCCGTTCGTTTCGAGCGCAGTCGAGAAACTGTGCGCGAGGTTTCTCGACTGCGCTCGAAACGAACGGAGGTGGGGGTTAACGGGTAGGGGACTAGAATCCCAATTTCCGCATCACGCGATAGAAAAACCGCCGCATCTTCTGCGTTTCGGGTCGGCCGCTCACCTTGCCGGTCGGCAGATGCCGACGCCGCAGCAGTGCGTTGAAGGCGTGGAGTTCGCCCTCCGCTACGCTACGCTCCGATCGCCAGGTGATCGAGAAGCTGACCGACACCGCCGCGCCGTTCCGCACGAAATGCGGTGCCTTGACCGGCACCAGGATCGCTTCGCCCGCGACCAGCGTGAAGGGCGTGCCCTTGGCCAGGAACGCATCATCCCATGTCAGGTTGCGATGACCGCCGGCGTGGAACGTCTCGCTCTGCAAGCCCGGCACCAGCGCTTCGTCGCCGGCCGGGAACACGGTCATCACCTTCTCGCCGTCGATCTGCAGCAGGATATTATGTTCCGGGTCCATATGGAATGGCGTTACGCTGCCCGGTGAGGACAGGAAGATGAACGCCTCCCGGTGGAGCATCGGCCCGGTCGCAGGGATGACGAGATGCTCGATCTCCGCCAGCGCTGAATCCAGAAGCGCGCCATATTCCGTGTCGCGCTCGACATTCTTCAGCACCACCCAGCTTCCGTTGGTGTCGATGGTCCGCACCGTTTCGCCCAGCGTCAGGCCATTGTCCGGCGTCTCGTCCGGGTTTACGCCCAGCGGCAGCTTGCCGAGATTATATTCGACGGACTCCGGCGCCATCCGCTCCGCCAATATGGCCAGCGCCTCGCGGGAGAAGAGCGGGTGTCCGGCCAGTTCGTGGGTCAGCATGACGGGTTCGTCGGGATAGGCCCGGCCGAACGCCTCCCGCGCGGTTTGGGAGAAGGCCAGCCAAGGGCTCTTGCCGACAATATGGCGCTGGGCGGTCATGGGGTTTTCAATCCTCTGATGAAGGCGCTGCCGCGCTCGGCGATGTCGGCTGCGGCGAAGGCGGCGGTTCTGCGCGCGCGGGTCAGGCCATGGCCTTTCAGCGCGACGCGATATTGGGCGATGCTGCGGCGTTCGGCCCACAGGCTGTCGATCATCGGATGATCGACGGCGGCGCAACTGTCCATCCAGTCGATCGCCGGATCATCCTGCACGGCGTGGAGATTGTCGATCTCGATCAGCACGCCGGGCGAAAAGCGCCCCAGCGCCTCGTCGAACGCGATCTTGAAGGAGAAGCCGCCGCCCGCGTGGCGGAAGTTCACCAGCATGGCGATGGCGCGGCCGTCCAGATCTATGCGCAGGAAATGGAGAGCGCCCGAAGCGAAAGCTGCGGCGCAGGCGGCGTGGAAGAAGGCGCTGTCGCCCGCATGGCATTTGAGCGCCGTGCCCTCCGCACCCTTCCATCCGGCGGCCTCCAGCGTCAGGAAATCCTCGCACCAGGACGCAAGATCAGCGGCATCGGTCAGGGTGCGGCTCTGTACCGTCCCCAATTCCGTCAGCCGCTTCTGGAGGCGGCGGATTTCCTTGCGCTTCTTTGCGCGGACATGGGTTTCCCAATAGGCGTCGGCGGTGAGGTCGCTGCGGAGGAGCGCGCGGTCGTAGCGTTTGATCTCCACAATGGGGCGGCGCTGCGCGAAGCAGACGGCCTCCAGCGCAGCGGCGTTTGCGCCCGCGGCGTCGAGGCCGGAGAGGTGCAGGAAATTCCCGGCCTCCGGCGTTGCGTCCAGCAGCGCCAGGAAGCTACGCCATGCGGCCTGCTCATGCCCCTTGCGGATCAGCGGCGCGCCGAAGAAGCAATGGCGGTGCATCCAGTTGGCGGCGTTGCGGATGGGCAGGCGGCCATAGGTTTTTGCGAGGCCGACCGGCATCAGGCCGATGACCGCGCCATCCTCCTCCGCCTCGATCAGCCGGATGTCCTGCCCGTCGAGATGCGCCAGCGCGGGCAGCAGCAGGTCGGGCGTGTAGAAGCAGTTCGCCTCCGCCGCATCGGCCGCAAGCGCCGCCCAGCGCTCTGCCTGCCCCACGGGCATCGTGCCGGGATTGCCGGCTTTCAGGGCGGGATCGGGCGCCATGTCCATGGGTTCGCCATAGGCGGGAAGGGTTAGGATATGGCTAAGGACGATCCTTGGGTTTCTACAACCCACCTCCGTTCGTCTCTCGACTACGCTCGAGACGAACGGGCCGGGGGAATATGACCCAAACACCGTTCGGGCTGAGCGAAGTCGAAGCCTTTCCCTGAGCATAGCGAAGGACCTTCACTTCGTTCAGTTGAGCCCTTCGACTTCGCTCAGGGCGAACGGGTATCAGTTACCGCATCGCGCACGGGACGATGCTTGCCGGGTCCGCCCTTGCCGTCACTTTGCGGAAGCGGGCCATATATCCCCCGGCGGTCGGCTTGGGCATCACCTGCTCCAGACGATAGCCCACGGCGGCGAATTCGCAGGCGAGCAGGCGCGGCGGGGTGCCGTGCTGGTCGGTGGGGCGGTCGGCGTCGACGACGATGACCTCGCCATCCTTCTTCAACGCCGGAAAGAGATGCCACAGGAAGGCATAGGGCTCCGAAATCTCATGATACATATGCACCATCATGACCCGGTCGAAACTGTCGGGCGGCAGTTTCGGGTCGTCCGCTGTGCCCAGCTTGACGCTCACATTCTTCCAGTCCTCGCGGTTGATGCGGCGGCCGAGCGCGTCGATGGTCTCCGGCATGATATCCTCGGCCAGCACGCGGCCGGTGGGGCCGACGCGCTTGGCGAGGCGCACGGTGTAGTAGCCCTCGCCCGCGCCGATGTCGGCGACGGTCATGCCGGGCTTGATCCCGGCGCGGGTCATGATGTCCCCGGCCTCGTTAACCCGGTCGCGGGCTTCCTCCGTCGACCAGCGGGTGGAGACGATCGGCGCGACGGGCCGGTCGGCGCGGGGAAAGGCGCGGGCGCTGGGCGGGCGGTTGGACTCATCCGCATCGCCCAGCATGTGGCATCCGCTCAGTATCGGGGCGGCGGAGAGGAAGGCTCCGATGGCGAACGCCGCGCGGAGCCCGCGCATCAGTCGACATCCTCGACGTCGACCGTCTCGCCCGTCACCTTCTGCGACAGGGCGGCGGCCATATAGGGGTCGAGCGCGCCGTCCAGCACATCGTCGGGCGACGATGACACGACGCCGGTGCGCAGGTCCTTCACCATCTGATAGGGCTGCAGCACATAGGAGCGGATCTGGTGGCCCCAGCCGATGTCGGACTTGGCCGAATGTTCGGCGCTCGCCGCCGCCTCGCGCTTCTGCAGTTCCGCCTCGTACATCCGCGCCTTCAGCATGTTCATGGCCTCGGCCTTGTTCTTGTGCTGGCTGCGCTGGTTCTGGCAGGCGACGATGATGCCGGTCGGTACATGGGTGATGCGCACCGCGGAATCGGTGGTGTTGATGTGCTGCCCGCCCGCGCCCGACGCACGATAGGTGTCGATCTTCAGGTCGCTCTCATTGATGTCGATGTCGATATTGTCGTCGATCACCGGATAGACCCAGACCGACGAGAAGCTGGTGTGCCGCCGCGCGGAGCTGTCATAGGGGCTGATGCGGACCAGGCGGTGGACGCCGCTCTCGGTCTTGGCATAGCCGTATGCGTTCTCGCCCTTGATCAGCAGCGTGGCGGACTTGATGCCCGCCTGCTCGCCGCCATGATAGTCGACCAGCTCCACCTTGTACCCGCGCCGCTCGGCCCAGCGCTGATACATGCGCTGCAGCATCTCGGCCCAGTCCTGGCTTTCCGTGCCGCCCGCGCCCGCATGGATTTCCAGATAGGTGTCGTTGCCGTCGGCCTCGCCGGCCAGCAGCGCCTTCACCTTGTCCTCGTCCGCACGCTCGGCCAGCGCCTTGAGGCCAGCGACGCCCTCCAAGGCCATTTCCTCGTCGCCCTCGGCATCGGCCATCTCGATCAGTTCGGCGGTGTCGCTCTTCTCGCTGTCGATGGCGCGGGTCGCGCCGATCGCGCTGTCCAGCCGGGTGCGCTCGCGCATCACCTCCTGCGCCTTCTTCGCGTCATCCCACAGCGTCGGGTCCTCGACGCGCGCGTTCAGCTCGTCCAGCCGCCGCAGCGCCCGGTCCCAGTCCAGAAAACGGCGCAGCAGGTCCAGCGCGGCGTCGATACGGTCGATATATTGCTGCGCTTCGGCGCGCATGGGGATTCTCCACTTCCAGTATCGCCCCCGATATGGGGAGGCGGGGGCGTCGCCGCGAGGGGCGAGTCACCCACCCGGCCCGGCAGGCGCAAGCGCCGTCCTTTCCGGGGGATTTGCGCGTTCGTCAAGCGGGACGGGGTCGGAGGGGGTGGGCGGGGTGCCGGATTGCGGGGTGGACGGGGATTCGGGCGGCGGTTGGGGCGGTGCAGGGGCATGCGGCGGGGCGAAGTTGCGGAAGTTGCGGGTTGCGACGCGTTTTGGGCCGGAAAGTCGCAATAAGGTCGTATGTTGGTCGCAGGTACGTCTCATATGCGTCCCGAGTGCGTCTCATGTTGGTCTCATCTGCGTCGCAGTTGGGTCTCATGTAGGTCGCAGGAACGTCGCGGTTAGGTCGCATGTGCGTCGCATCGCGGGCCATCGGAGTGATGGTGAGATGTGGGGCGAGGGCGGGGTGAGGTTCCATGCGGGGGAGTAGAGCATGGGTGGCGTGGTGTAGGACAGGGAAAGTGCGGGCACCACTGCGCGGGGCATTAACCCAATATCGGCACTAAATGGTAGAGCAGCTGTGTCACTTACCTGCTCATGCGCTCTTTCATGATTCCCGTCGCCGCCGTTATGCTAAGCCAGTCGGCCCATGCGGCGGACGTGCCGCTATCGCCCCTTGGATTGCCTTTCAGCCCCGCTAGGCCCGAGGCGGTCGGTCCCGATCATCCGCTCTATCATCGGATCGCGCTGGAGTCCGTGGTTAACATGCCCGTCGTGGTGGGGGCGTCGGCGACCGGGGGAATTATAGGTGCCGCCAAACGCGCCAGTTTCGAGAAGGCGCTTCGCGAAACTTTGGAAAAGCTCAACATGCTTGCTCCTAGCCCCGTTGAAGCGAAAGTGCGTTTGACGCCACGCTGGCTGGGGATGGATGCGCCGTTCAGAGTTTCCTTTTCCAGCCGGACAAGCGTGCGCATGGCGTGGAGCTTGGTCCGGATCGACAATGGGCAAGTCATTTTCAACCGCGAGATCACGACATCTGCCGAATCCAAGGGCGGTGATGGAACATCGCGCGCAACAGGAGTGGGCCGCGTTGCTCTGATGGCAAACATCGCATCGGCAGCGGTCTGCATCGACAAGGCAGCTTATGGGAAGGCGCCGCAGGATTGCGCGCTCACCCCCGCCTTCACTTACAAGGCGCCTGTCTATCGAGTCATGTTCCTGCCCTGACGACTTCACGGCCTGCCGTCCATGCTGTACGCATCGGTATGCCTGATTTTTGGAATAGCCCTGCCGGGCGACATCTCGTTATATGTGTGCAGTACCTCGAAGCCGCTGTAATCCTTGACGAGGCGCAGCGGCTAAAAGGCAAGGTGCTATTCCGGCCAACGCTTGCACTTGCTGGGCATGGTTTGGAGCTGATGCTCAAAGCCTGCCTTTACCACAATAGCATCTCACCGCCGACAAGTGGAAAGGCCGGGCATCGTGTCAATGATATGTGGGAGATGGATGCCTGTGAACCCGTAAGAGGGCATGTTTATAGTAACGCAATCAGAGAGGTTAGTGATGCGCGGGATGAAGGAATTTATGAAGGAGTCCCGATCGGCGTAGATGAGACGGCGCTGATAGAGGAATACATACTTGCTTTGGGGATTCTTCATGGGGGAGCACCATATCCACTTCGATATCCAACCGATGATGAAACATTAGGACCCGTAACGCCTTGGCTTGTTCGATCCCTCAGGCGAACAGCGGATGATTTTCTAAAACGTCCGAATGAATTTGACGTGATGCAATTCCAAGGGCCGTCAATAATCCGGCAGCAGGTGCAGCGCGACCACAGCGCGTTTCTGGAGCGTAAGGTCGTCGCGGCGCGCGCTTCCGTCGAGGCTGGGCAAGGCCGTTCCAACATGGCAGTGGATGCTGATTTTGCTCGCCAGGCTTTGATTGAAGGGGAACTGAGCGGCGAACCCCGTCCATTCGACTTCGATGCCTTCCTCAAAGACATGAACGCCGCTAATGGCTGAACACCGGCGGGCATCTTAGCCGAGCCAGAATGGCTTGGCGTGAGAGTGCTTCGATACGAGCCTTCGACTTCGCTCAGTCTCTACTCAGCACGAACGGGGAAGTGTGAGTAAGGGTCGGCTATAGTGCCCGGCGTCGCCACCAACCCTCCCAACCTCAATAAATCCCCCCCTGCTGCTGCAGGAAGTCATTGTCGTTCGTCGGCCTACCCGTCGCGCCGGTCCTCGCCGCCGCCTTGTCCTGCGCCTCGACCTCTTCCTTGCGGATGGTGCGGCGGGGTTCGGTTTCGGGTTTGAAGGCTTCCCAGATGACCGATGCCTTGGGGTCATCGGTCGGCCATGCGCCATAGACGCGCTTGCCTGAACGCCGGTCGATGCGGACCATGCGGATGCCGTTGGGGGCGATGAAGGGCGTCTTGGGCATGTCTTTGAGGATCGGCGCCATCGCCTGTTTCCAGATCGGTGCGGCGATGCGGCCACCCTGCGCGTAACCGCCGAGACTCCGCGGCGTGTCGTAGCCGAGATACACGCCGGCGACCAGGTCGGGCGATCCGCCCACGAACCACACATTGGTCGGGCCGTTGGTGGTGCCGGTCTTGCCGAACAGCGGCCGGTCCAGGTCGCGCAGTGTCGTCGCGGTGCCGCGCTGGATGACGCCTTCGGTGATGTGGACGATCTGATAGGCGGTCATCGGGTTCATCAACTGCCGCCCCTCGTTCGAGAAGCGCGGCATGGAGCGACCGTCCCAATTGGGCATGTTGCAGCCCTGGCACGGCTGCCAGCGTTCGGGCCAGATCACCTTGCCATGCCGGTCCTGCGCATAGTCGATGACCTTGGAATCCAACTGACGCCCGTGGTTGACGAGCATGGCGTAGGCGTTGGTCAGGCGGGCGACGGTGGTCTCGCCCGCGCCCAGCGCGAAGGAGAGATAGGGCTGATAATCGCCGATCCCCATCGCCTTGATCTCGCGCACAACGCGCTCCATGCCGGTCTGGCTGGCAGCGCGCACGGTCATCAGGTTACGCGATTGCTCGATGCCCCAGCGCATCGTTTGCGGCCCCGCGCCGCCGCCGGAGAAGTTGCGGAAGCATTTCTGGCCGAGGCGGATCGACTGGAACACGCAGAAGGGGCCGTCGACGATGATCGAGGCCGGGGTCATGCCATTGTCGAGCGCGGCGGCGTAGACGAACGGCTTGATCGTGGAGCCGGGCTGGCGCAGCGCCTGCGTCGCGCGGTTGTAGGAGGAGAGGCGGGCGTCGAACCCGCCCTGCAGCGCGTGGACGCGGCCGCCATGCGTGCTTTCGATCACCATGCCGCCGGACACGCCGGGGATGTTGCGCAGCGCCCAGCCGCCGCCATTCTTCGCCACGACGATCAGGTCGCCGGCTTTGAGCGAATCGAAGGCGGGGCGGTCGGTCTTGCGGTAGAGCATCTGCGCGGCGGAGGCGGGCAGGGTCCCGGTCGTGCCGTCGGTGAAGCCAAGCTCCGCCGATCCGGCGTCCTTGGACACGACCAGCGCGGCCTTCCAGTCATTATAGTCGATGCCGATATTGCTGACGGCCAGGTCCCGGCGCCAGTTGTCGCTTAGCTGTATCTCGCCGACCGGGCCGGACCAGCCCTTGCCCGCGTCATAGCGGATGAGGCCGGCGCGCAGCGCTTCCTCGGCATGGGCCTGCATCGCCGGGTCGAGCGGGCTGCGCACCCACAGGCCGCCGGCATAGATGCTGTTGGGGCCGTCCGACGCCTTCTCGCCGAACTTCTCCATCAGGCGGCGGCGGATTTCCTCGATATAATAGCCGCCCGCATTGCCATAGGGCGATCCGCGCTGGCGCACGGTGCTGAGCGGGGTGGCCAGCGCCTCGCGATATTGCGCGTCGGTGATCCAGTCATTCTTGCGCATCTCGCCCAGCGCCCAGTTGCGCCGCTCGATCGCGCGCTGATAGCCGGTCTCGCTTTCGGGGCGGTAGTTAGCGGGACCCTTGGGCAGGATGGCGAGATAGGCCATTTCGTTGAGCTTCAGGTCGGCGACGTCCTTGTCGAAATAGGCGCGCGCGGCCGCCTGCACGCCATAGGCGTTCCGGCCGAGGAAGATCTGGTTGAGATAGAGTTCCAGGATCTGCTGCTTGGTAAGGACATTCTCCATGCGATAGGCAAGGATCATCTCCTTGATCTTGCGCGTGGGCGAATAGGCGTCGCCGATCAGCAGATTCTTGGCCACCTGCTGCGTGATGGTGGAGCCGCCCCGCGCGCGTTCGCCGGAGCCGAACTTGCGCGCATAGTCGAACACCGCGCCGAAGAAGCCGGGGATGTCGACGCCGTGATGGCTGAAGAAGGTCTTGTCCTCCGCCGCCAGATAGGCGTGGATCAGCATCGGCGGGAAATCGGCATATTGCAGCTGGACGCGCCGCTCGCGGGCATAGCTGTAGACCGGCTGGCCGTTCACGTCGCGCACGATGGTGGGCAGCGGCGGCTCATAGGCGAGCAGGGTGCGCGCATCGGGCAGGTCCCGCGCGAAGATCACCCAGAACAGGCCGAACAGGATGAGAAGGCCCGCAAGCAGCCAGATCAGGCGCCGCAGCCACTTGTTGCGAATGCGCCCGCTGAACCAGGACGCTGCGCCCCCCGCGCCCCTGCGCAGTCGGTACGCCACGTCGCTCTTTTCGGGATTGGTCGTTTCGGCCTCTTCCATACCGGACAGGGCTCTAGGGAAATCCGGAGCGCTTTGCCAGTGGGGATCGACAGGCGGTGGGAGAGAAGGGCGCGGCGATTATCTACCGCTTATGCGTCGCTGCTGTTCAGCTTTTCCCAGAGCGAGGGCGTGGTCGATTTCTGGACGAAGGCGCTGGCGTTGGCGCGGGTGCTGTCGCTCCATCCGCGCGCCTCGCGTTCCTCGTCGCTCATAGCGTCGAACTGGCTGACCATCTGGCTGCTATAGGCGGCGATGCCCGCCGTGCCGCCGCCCGACGCCATGGTGGACTTGGCGAATTCCTCCTGCGTGCGCGTGCGCAGCTCGGCCTTGGCGGCCATGACCTCCGACCGGCTGAATGCGCCCGTCCGGTTAAGCGCGATCGCCGCGACGGCGCGGCCGGACAGGGACGACAGGTCGGGCGAGGTCCCGCTTTTGCCCGCTTTCTTCTGCGCTGCATATTGGCTGTTCAGCGTCACGCGGACTTCGGCCGAGAGGGTGGCGAAGTCCTTGGCATTGTCGTCCTTGGCCTGCGCGGCGGCGAGGGCCTCGGCGGAAATGGACACGTCCGACTGGGTCGACGCGGCTGGCGTGGTTGCGCTTGGCGACGTCGATTGGGCTGCAGTCGCCTTGGCCGTTGCGAGCACCTTCTGCGCGGCGGCGCTCAGGCCGCTGCTGGTGTAGGTCTGGCTGGATTGCGTGCTGGTGGTGAGCAGGGACAGCAATGTCATGGCCGATCCTTCGATAGACAGGCCGTTGAAACTAGAGCGCCGTGGTTAACAAAGGGTTATGTTCGCCGTCCGCTACTTCGCGACCAGCCGTTTGGCGAAGTGAACCTCAATTGCTTTCGCGACGCCCTTGGCGATCTTGTCCTGCCCCTCCGCGGAGGCGAGCGCGGCCGAATCGTCCGCATTGCTGATATAGCCCGTCTCGAACAGCACAGACGGCGTGTCGGGCGCCTTCAGCACGATCAGCGAGGCGAAGCGGTGATAGGTGGTGCGGAAGGTGACATAGGGCGCGGCCTCCCGCTGCAGCAGCCGGGCGAAACTGGCCGACGTGGCCATCGTCTCCCGCTGTGTCAGGTCGATCAGGATGGATGAGACGTCGCTGCTCTGGTTGCCCAGATTGACGCCGTTGATGATGTCCGCCTTGTTTTCCCGCGCCGCCAGCCGCGCCGCCTCCCGGTCCGACGCGGTTTCCGACAGCGTGTAGACGGTCGCGCCCCGGGCGTCGGGGTTTTCCGCCGCGTCCGCATGGACGGAGATGAACAGGTCGGCATTCATGCGCCGGGCGATGCCATAGCGTTCCTGCAAGATCAGGAAGCGGTCGTCGTCGCGGGTCAGCGCCACCCGCACCCGGCCGGATTTCAACAGCTCGCCCCGGATCGCCTGGGCGATCGCCAGGGTGATGTCCTTCTCGCGCCGCCCGGTCGTCTTGTTGATCGCGCCCGGATCATGGCCGCCATGGCCGGCGTCGATGACGACCAGCGGCCGCGATGTGTCGCGTGGCCCCTGTATGGGCGGCAGGGTGATGCCCTGCGCGGTCGCGGGAATCGGCACGGTGATGCTGTGGGTCCGGCGTGGCGGCCGCATCATGCCCGCCGGATTGCCTGCCCCGATCCCCGCAAGCGCAGGCAGGCCGGCTGGCATGGATTGGGCCGGCGTGGGTTGGGTCGTGAGCAGCGCGACCGCCAGGGCAAGACAGGGGAACATGGCGTGCTTGTGCTACTGCATCCGGTGTGCCGTCCAGCCGAATTTCACGGTGGATTGGAACGGGCATATTCCCGGTGTTTCATGGGAAATTAAGACAATCTTAACCATATCGGCGCCATTGCCGGGACAGGATGATGGCGTTCCAGCAAAAACGTTGCGCGTTTGCGTCACCGCTGCTACCCATCATCAATCCTGAAAAGTCCGTTCCAAAACGGCACACTGTCAGGGCTTTAACGATCGCCAATTTCGTGGCGATCCAACAGGTTGACGCTGCATGAGGCATTTTTCCACGTCCCCGAACGGCCCGCTTCCGGGTCCACGGGCGTGGACGGCCAAAGCCTGGCATGGCGACATCGCCTGCCCTGCCTTTGCAGCAGACGCGAACACTATCCTGCAAACCCGGACGCCGCCGCAGCACTCGCACAAGGTCGCATGCTGCCCGCGGAAGTCCCTTTTTATCAGCATGGCCGCCCGGCCCCGCGTCGCGGCCCGCCATGCCCGGAGTATTATACATGACATTGCGTATGCTGATCGATGCGCGCCACCGGGAAGAAACCCGCGTCGCCATCGTCAAGGGAAACCGGATCGAGGAGTTTGACTTCGAATCCGCTGAGCACAAGCAGCTCAAGGGAAATATCTATCTTGCCAAGGTAACCCGGGTCGAACCGTCGCTTCAGGCGGCGTTCGTCGATTATGGCGGCAACCGCCACGGCTTCCTGGCCTTTTCGGAAATCCACCCGGACTATTACCAGATCCCGCGTGAGGACAAGATGGCGCTCCTCGCCGAGGAAGCCCAGCATGCGGCGGAAGAAGCCGCGCTGCGCGCCGATGACGATGATGACGACGACCATGATCATGACCATGATCATGGCAGCGTCGTCGATGTCGATCACCCGCATGACGACGAGGATGAAGCGCATGAGGGCGGCGAGGGCGAAGAGTCCGCGCCCCGCCCCGCACGCTCCGGTCGCGGCAATGACGATGCTGCCGACGAACTGCGCCGCAAGCGCATGTCGCTGCGCCGCCGTTACAAGATCCAGGACGTCATCAAGCGCCGCCAGGTGCTGCTGGTGCAGGTCGTCAAGGAAGAGCGCGGCAACAAGGGCGCTGCGCTGACCACCTATCTGTCGCTGGCCGGCCGCTATTGCGTGCTGATGCCCAACACGTCGCATGGCGGCGGCATCAGCCGGAAAATCAGCAACGCGGCGGACCGCAAGCGGCTGAAGACCATCATCGCCGAAATGGCGCTGCCCTCCACCATGGGCTGCATCGTCCGCACCGCCGGGCTGCAGCGCACCAAGGTCGAGATCAAGCGCGACTTTGACTATCTCGCCCGCCTGTGGGACGAGATCCGCGAGAATACGCTCAAGGCCGCCGCGCCTGCGCTGATCCATAACGACAGCGACCTCATCAAGCGGGCGATCCGCGATATCTACAACAAGGATATCGAGGAAGTGATCGTCGAGGGCGAGCATGGCTACAAGGCCGCCAAGGACTTCATGCGCCTGCTGATGCCCAGCCATGGGCGGCGGGTAAAGCCCTATGCCGATGCAGTGTCGCTGTTCCAGCGCTTCGGCGTCGAGGATCAGCTGGCCGCCATGTATCATCCGGTCGTACAGCTGAAATCGGGCGGCTATCTGGTCATCAACCCGACCGAGGCGCTGGTGTCGATCGACATCAACTCCGGCCGGTCGACGCGCGAACATGGCATCGAGCAGACTGCCGTCGCCACCAATCTGGAGGCCGCGCGAGAGATCGCCCGGCAGCTGCGCCTGCGCGACATGGCCGGCCTTGTCGTCATCGACTTCATCGACATGGAAGTGAACGGCAACGTTCGCAAGGTCGAGAAGGCGATGAAGGAAGCGCTGAAGGACGACCGCGCCCGCATCCAGGTCGGCCGCATTTCCGGCTTCGGCCTGATGGAGATGAGCCGCCAACGCCTGCGCACCGGCGTGCTCGAGGCATCGACCCGCGAATGTCCGCATTGCGAAGGCACCGGCCTTGTCCGCACGGCGTCGTCGGCGGGCCTGTCGGCGCTCCGCATGCTGGAGGAAGAGGCCGCGCGCGGCCGTGGCACCTTCATCGTGCTGCGCGCCAGCCAGGAAGCGGCTTTCTACGTCCTCAACAACAAGCGTCGCGAACTGGACGAGATCGAGATGCGCTACGGCGTGTCGATCAATATCCTGCCCGATGGCGAGGTCGAAGGCGCGCGCATGTCGGTGGAGGCCAGTGGTCCCCGCCCGACGCAGGTCGTGACCTATGCGCCGATCGTCGAGGATGATGACGATCTGGACCTGCCCGAGGAAGAGCTGGACGAGGAAGAGGAAGCCGAGGAGGCTTCCGACGAGTCTGAGCGCCGCGAACCGCGCGGAGACGGTGATCGGGATGGCGACGGCGCGCGCCGTGGTCGCCGCCGCCGCCGCCGTGGCCGCCGCAACCGTCGCGATGACGAGCAGGGCGGCGAGGGCGCAGCGTCCGAGGCATCCGAGGGTGAAGGCGAGGCCGAGGAATCGGACGCCGAGGCCGGTGAGGAAGAGCGCGGCGAAGTGACGGCGGAAGACGGAGGCGAAGCCCGCCGCCGTGGCCGTCGCGGTCGCCGTGGTGGCCGCCGCCGCCGTGGTGGCGAGGGTGAAGGCTCCGCCGAGCAGGGTGATGCCGGGCAGGATGGCGAAGCCGAAACCCCCGACGGGGAAGCGCCAGCCGCCGAACCAGTCGTGGCTGAGGTCGCCGCCGAGGCCGAGCCTGAGGAAGCCGCAGCGCCCAAGACGCGCCGCCGTCCCCGCGCTCGCAAGGCAGCTGCGGCGGCTGAAGCTCCGGTCGAAGCGGTCGCCGCTGAGATGGAGGCTTTCGTTGAAACGCCGGTTGCAGAGGTTGCCGCCGAAGCGCCCGCCAAGCCGAAGCGCAGCCGCGCCAAGAAGGTGACGCCTGCGGCCGAACCCGTAGCGGTAGAGGCAGTCGACGAGCCGGTGGCCGCCGAGCCGGAGGCCGAAGCGCCCGCCGCGAAGCCGAAGCGGACCCGCGCCAAGAAGGCCGCGCCGGTCGTCGAGGAGGCGCCGGCCGAAGAGGCTTCCGCTCCGGAACCCACGCCCAGCCTTGCCAGCGCCAACACCGGCGAGTTCGTCAGCGGTGCGCCTTCGGAAGAAGAGACCGAGGAAGACGGCACGCCGCGCCGCGGCTGGTGGCAGCGCACATTTGGTGCGTAAGGGCGGCGCATAAAGGCATAGACGCCCGGCCCCTTCCGCCCGAAGATTGCTTCGCGCGGCGGGGGCCGGACGCCTTTCACGCGGCGTTCATCGCCCTTCTGTCAGGAGGCGCAGGCATGACGGGACAATCCGCTCCGAACGCCCTGCCCGGCGGCAGGACGCTGCTTCGCCTGCTCGCTATTCTTCTATGCACTTTCGCTCTGCTGGCCCGTCCGGCGGCGGCGCAGCAGATCTTGCGCGACGCGGAAACCGAAGCGCTCTTCAACGACATTTCCCGCCCGCTCATCAGCGCGGCGAAGCTGGACCCCAAAAATGTCCAGGTCCTGCTGATCAACGATCCGGAGATCAACGCCTTCGTCGCGGGTGGGCAATATGTGTGGATTCACAGCGGCCTGATCGCGTCGGCGGACGACGTCAACCAAGTGCAGGGCGTTATCGCCCATGAGCTGGGCCATATCGAGGGCGGTCACATCATCCGCTCATCGGAGGGCATCAAGACCGCGACCAACATCACCCTGCTCAGCCTGGTCCTGGGCGCGGCCGCCATCGCGGCGGGCGGCGGCGAGGCGGGCATGGGCATCATGGCCGCCGGGCAGCAGGCGGCGATGGGCAAATATCTCGCCTTTTCCCGCACGCAGGAAAGCTCCGCCGACCTTGCCGGTGCGCGCTATCTGAGCGCCGCCGGGATTAGCGGCAAAGGCAGCCTCGCCTTCTTCAAGAAGCTGCAGAACCAGGAATATCGCCTCGCCATCCCGCAGGACGACAGCTATGCGCGCACCCATCCGCTGTCGGGCGAGCGTATCGCGGTGCTGCGCGAAGTCTATGAGCCTGACCCGGCCTGGAACGCGCCGATCAATCCGACGCTGGAGCAGCGGTTCGAGCGGGTGAAGGCGAAGCTGGTCGGCTTCGTGTCCGACCCGCCCCGCACCCTGCAACTCTATCCGGAGACCGACAAGTCGATCCCCGCGCACTACGCCCGCGCCTATGCGTGGCACAAGAGCGCCTATCCCGACAAGGCGATGGCGGAGGTGCAGGCGCTGCTCGCCGCCTATCCGCACGACCCCTATTTCCTGGAGCTCGAGGGGCAGATCCTGCTCGAAAGCGGCCACCCGGCCGAGGCGATCCCGCCATTGCGGGAGGCGGTTGCGCAGTCCAACAATCAGCCGCTGATCTCCGTGCTGCTGGGTCATGCGCTGATCGCCACCGAGGATGACAGGAATTTCAAGGAGGCCGAACAGGTGCTCCGCACGGCCATCGCCCGCGACCGGGAAAACCCCTTCGCCTGGTATCAGCTCGGCGTCGTCTATGAGCATCGCGGCGACACGCCGCGCGCCGCGCTCGCCACCGCCGAACGCTATAATATGGAAGGCAACAACCAGCTTGCCCTGCTGAACGCCGATCAGGCGATGCAGGGCCTGAAGGAAGGCACGACGGACTGGCTGCGCGCGCAGGATATCGCCATGGTGTCGCGCGCCGCCGTCGACGCCAACCGGAAGAAGAAGAGATGACCACACCCCCGCCCGGTTTCCGGGCTGCCCTATCGAACAGGACCATACAGATGATGCTAGGCGGAACCGTCTTTGTCGCGGCGGCTGCGACCGCCGCGCTTGCCATGCAGGCCCCCGCTGCGGTGAGCGCCACGGACAAGGCGGCGATCGAGAAGATCGTCCACGACTATATCCTGGAGCATCCCGAGATCATCCCGCAGGCGATCGAGAAGCTGCAGGGCAAGCGCACCGGCGCGATGATCGGCGAGAACCGCTCGGCGATCGAAACCCCGTTCGCGGGCGCTTGGGAAGGTGCGGCGAAGGGCGATGTCACCGTCGTCGAATTTTTCGACTATGCCTGCGGCTATTGCCGCGCCTCGCTCCCCGATCTGGCCAAGCTGGTCGAGACCGACAAGGGCGTGAAGATCGTCTATCGCGAGCTGCCGATCATCTCCGCCGCCAGCCCCGACGCCGCCAAGGTCAGCCTGCTCGCGGCGGAGAGGGGCAAATATATCCCCTTCCACCGGGCGCTCTATGCGGGCGGCAAGGTGACGCGCGACACCATCTTCGCCGCCGCCGCCAGCGTCGGCATCGACCGCAAGGCGGCCGAGGCGGCGATGGTGTCCAAGACCTACGATGCGGAGATCGAATCCAACATCAAGCTGGCCCAGACGCTGCAGGCGAGCGGTACGCCGACCTTCGTGGTGGGCGATCAGGTGCTGAACGGCGCGGTGGGCTATGAGGCGCTGAAAGCCGCAGTGGACAAGGCGCGGGCAGGGAAGGCGATCTGAAGAACCCTCTCCCTTCGGGGAGAGGATATGAAGACTTGGGCCAATGGCCCTAGTCGCAGTTGGAGAGGGGCTGTGCGCTATCGGGAGGGCGGAACCCCTCACCAACTACCGCTAGGCGGCAAGCCGCCAAGCGTCCATATCCTCTCCCGGCGGGAGAGGGTTACGTTGTGCCAAACCCCACCGCCACATCCCCCGCCTTCCACGGCGCCAGCCGCACCATGGCGCGCGCGAACAGGTCTGACCCCACATGCCCGGCAAGCCAGCGCTGGAGGTTCGGCAAACCCTGCGCGTCGAACCACGCCTGATCGGTCGCCGCAAACTGGCGGATGAAGGGAAACAGAGCGATGTCGGCCAGGCTCCGCGCATCGCCGCATAGCTGCGCGCGTGCCGACAGCCCCTGGTCGAGACTGTCAAGGATCGCCAGCCCCGCCGCCCGATGCTCCAGCGGGTCTGACCCGTGCCGGTCGGGATATTTGTAGCGGTCGAGATGATGCTTGAACGGCCCGTCATTGGCCGCGATCAGCCCGGCGTCATCGCCCGCCAGCCAGCCCTCCGGATCATTCTGCGCCAAGGCCCAGTGCAGGATATCCAGGCTTTCGTCGATCACCGCGCCGTCGGGCAGGACCAGCACCGGCACCGTCCCCTTGGGCGAAGCGGCCAGCATCTGCGCAGGCTTGTCGCGCAGGACAACCTCGCGGATCTCCACCGCAATCCCGCTCGCCAGCACCCCCATCCGCGCCCGCATCGCATAGGGGCAGCGGCGGAAGCTGTAGAGGATGGGGAGCGGGGGCATGGGCGCTTATTATGAAAGCGGTGTGTGATCAAATTCTTCGCCGTTAAAGCGGTTGACCTCTTCCCCACCGCCAAAACGAAATATCACCAAGCCGGGCGTGGTGTGAAGATGATCGGCGGGCACCAGCCGGATGCCAACTTCGTCGAGGTCGCTGATGGCGAATGAATCGAGGACATAAGTGTCGATTTTATCGGACGATTGGATAACTACGACGACACGCGCATCACCTCGCGCCTTGTTCGATAATATGCGCGCCTCGTCATTCTTGCCGTCGCCATTGAAGTCGGCGGTCACGGACAGAAACCCCGAGGGGTCGGCCAATCTGGCGGCATAATGTCCGCTGCCGGTCAAGGAATCGAGGGTCGTCTCTCTATACCCCATCGCGATGAAAGCGATGGGCGGGAACGACCCAGCATTGGCAGATGCCGATGCTAAAATTCCCATGGCAGCAGCCACTGCCCGAGCTCTGAAAAACGTCATGGACAGATTATGCTTGGAATAGGCGGTGTCTGCAATCGCCTCCGATTTTCCCCACACATTTCCCCCACCCGCACACTGGCGCGCGACCGCGCACCCTGCCATTACCTCCCCCCATGCGCCTCCCCGGTCCTTCGGAGCCTTTCCTGCTGCTCGACGATGCGCGCGTCACCGGCGCGGCGCCTGCGCGCGTGTATCGCGATCCGGTGGAGATCGTCTGCGCGCGTACGCCCGCGCAGGTGCAGCCCGCGCTCGACCGCATCGGTGAGGCGCGGGACGATGGCCTGCACGTCGCCGGCTACATGTCCTATGAAGCCGGCTATGCGCTGGAGGAGCGGCTGTGTCCGCTTGCCGAGCCCGGCCCGATGCCGCTGCTGTGGTTCGGCCTGTTCGACGGCGTCCGCTTCGTCGCCCCGGACGATGTCGCCGCGATGCTGCCGCCGGCCGGGGACGCCGCCGCCGGACCGCTGCGCCCGCTGATCGACAAGGCCGCCTATTTCGCCGCCTTTGCCGAGGTGCAGGAACGCATCCGCGCCGGCGACATCTATCAGGCGAACCTGACCTTCCCCAGCGAGGTCGACGTCACCGGCGATCCGCTGGCGCTCTACGCCGCGATCCGCCCGCGGGCGCGGGGCGGTTATGGCGGCATCGTCAATACCGGCGACCACTGGCTGCTGTCCTTCTCGCCCGAACTCTTCTTCACCCTGGCGAGCGGCCAGCTCACCGCCCGGCCGATGAAGGGCACCGCCGTGCGCGCCGCCGATCCCGCCACGGACGCTGCTGCGATCGTGGAGCTGCGCGAGGATCCCAAGCAGCAGGCCGAAAATCTGATGATCGTCGACCTGCTGCGCAATGATCTGTCGCGCGTGTCGCTGGCGGGCAGCGTGACCGTCCCGGACCTGTTTAAAGTGGAGACCTATCCCACGGTCCACCAGATGATTTCCACCGTGCGGGCGCGGATATTGCCTGGTCTTTCGGCGGTGGACGTGCTGCGCGCCATCTTTCCCTGCGGCTCGATCACCGGCGCGCCCAAGATGCGGGCGATGGAGGTGATCGCGCTCACCGAGCCCTTCGCGCGTGGCCCCTATACCGGCGCGATCGGCCGGATCGACGCGGACGGCAACGCCGCCTTCAACGTCGCCATCCGCACGCTCAGCCTGCCGCACGGGTCGAACACCGCCCGCATTGGTCTTGGCTCCGGCGTGGTTGCGGATTCGCAAGCGGAGGCGGAGTGGCAGGAATGCCTGGCCAAGGGGCGGTTTCTGGCGGGGGTTTGAGGCTCTGCCTCACCTCCGCCAACCACCTCCGTTCGTCTCGAGCGCAGTCGAGAGACCAAGCACGGCGTACAGGTTTCTCGACTGCGCTCGAAACGAACGGGGATTGGGGGCTATCTCCCATGATCCCTCACTCGCCATCCCGGCGGAAGCCGGGACCCATCTCTCTTCCCCGCGCCTTCAGTGCCGAAGGCGAGATGAGTCCCGGATCAAGTCCGGGATGGCGAGGCGTTGGAATGCCGCGCACCGCACCGCCCCAAAATACCCTGTGGATCAACGCCCATACACCCTTGCGCCTGCCCCCCGCGCGGTTACTGTGCCGCCCTTGTTGAAGGTTAACGAGGATCGATCTGGTGGGTTTTGCCGACGGGCGTTTCGATTTGCTGGAAACGATGGCGTTCGATCCGGTGGAGGGCATCCCCCTCCTGGAATATCATCTGCGCCGCCTGGAAAACAGCGCGAAGGCGCTGGATTTCGCGTTCGACCGGCACGGCGCGCGCAATGAGCTTCAGGCCGCGACGTTCCGCGTGCGGGACCGCAGCCGGGTGCGCATGCTGGTCTCGCAAAAGGGATCGGTGGCGATAGAGGTGCGCGCGCACCGCACCTGGCCGCAGGCGATCGTGCCGGTGGCGATCGCGCCCCGCCCGGCCGACAGCGACGATCCCCGCCTGAGCCACAAGACCACGGACCGCAGCGTTTATCGCGAGGCGCTGGCGGCGGGCGGCACGTTCGAGGTGCTGATGACCGACGCGGACGGCTACCTGACCGAAGGCTGCTTCAGCTCCCTCTTCCTGGAGCGGGGCGGCAAGCTGGTGACGCCCCCCTTGTCGCGCGGCGTCCTCCCCGGCGTCCTGCGCGAAAGCCTGATCGCCATGGGCGAGGCGGTCGAGGGCGATTTGCGGCCCTATGACCTGGAGAAGGGGTTCTTCATCGGGAATGCGGCGCGGGGGATGGTCGCCGCGACGTTGGTTTGAATATATGATTTGATCATGTCATAAATCCGCGAAGTGCGAGCTATCCTTTTGCGTAACTGCAAGGGTTATTGCTGGTTTTCCGCCATTGACACCGTGGGCTACCGCCTCGACCGTCATCCACTGTTTCGTACCGAGGGTGGATTGAATTAGGACAAACTCACCGACGCAAGGCGCTCTGACAAATGCCTGCTCAATTGTCGTACCATTGGGCATTTTTACAAAAACCTGGTCCATAAAGATATCCTTCAAGCCAGATAGCTGTGAGATTGTTCGCGGATTATCATAAGCGAAGAGCACTGTCTCCAGGCGGTCGAAGCCGGTTGCCCCAAGCGCCTTCTCCCTCTATGGACCGCCCGTCCGAAAGGCATCCGTTCAAAGACCCTTCCGCAAAGAGAACCACGATGACGAAAACGTCCGCCGCCCTTGGCCGTATCCAGCCCAGCGCCACCCTCGCCATGAGCGCGCGCGTCAATGCGCTGAAAGCCGCCGGCGTGGACGTGATTGGGCTGTCGGCGGGCGAGCCGGACTTCGATACGCCGGACTTCATCAAGGACGCGGCGATCGCGGCGATCCGCGGCGGCCAGACCAAATATACCGATGTCGACGGCACCGCTTCGCTGAAGGACGCGGTCGCGCTGAAGTTCAAGCGCGACAACGGCCTTGTCTATGAGCGCGGCCAGATCAGCGTCAATTCCGGCGGCAAGCACACCCTGTTCAACGCGCTGGTTGCGACCGTGGAAGCGGGCGACGAGGTCATCATCCCGGCGCCCTACTGGGTCAGCTATCCCGACATCGTGAACTTCGCGGGCGGCACGCCGGTGTTCATCGAGGGCCCGGCGGCGCAGGGCTATAAGATCACGCCCGCTCAGCTCGACGCGGCGATCACGCCCCGCACCAAGTGGGTGATGCTGAATTCGCCGTCCAACCCCAGCGGCGCGGCCTATTCCGCCGATGAGCTCAAAGCGCTGGGCGAGGTGCTGGCGCGCCACCCGCATGTGCTGGTGATGACGGACGACATGTATGAGCATGTCTGGTACGCGCCCTCGCCCTTCGCGACGATCGCGCAGGTCTGCCCGAACCTGTATGAGCGCACGCTGACGGTGAACGGCTGTTCGAAGGCCTTCTCCATGACCGGCTGGCGCATCGGTTTCGCCGGTGGGCCGCAGTGGATCATCAAGGCGATGGCGAAGCTGCAGTCGCAGTCGACCAGCAATCCCTGCTCGATCAGCCAGGCGGCGGCGCTCGCGGCGCTGACCGGCGAGCAGGAGTTTCTGGAAGAGCGCAACGCGACGTTCAAGCGGCGCCGCGACATGGTCGTCGCCATGCTGAACGACGCGCCGGGCCTGTCCTGCCCCACGCCGGAGGGCGCCTTCTACGTCTATCCGGACGCCAGCGGCGTGATCGGCAAGACGACGCCGAAGGGCGTGAAGATCGACTCGGACGAGGCGCTGATCGCCTATTTCCTGGACGAGGCGAAGGTTGCGGCGGTGCATGGCGCGGCGTTCGGCCTCAGCCCGGCCTTCCGCATCAGCTATGCGACGTCGGACGAGCTGCTGAAAAAGGCTTGCACCCGCATCCAGGAAGCCTGCGCCGCGCTGAAATAAGGTCTGCGCCTGCGGATTATTTTCGCAGCGCGTCTTGAAGCGCGCCGCAACGTCCCTAAATCCCCGTTGCGTTATGCAACTTATCTGCGCGTTGGTCGATCCTTGGGTCGGCTTTGCCGAGAACTTCTGGTTTCCGGCACTTCGTTCAGACAGGGGCAAGGCGAATTTTTTTAACCGCTGCGTAACCCGCAGGAGATTCCGCCCGAACAGGGTGCAAGAACAGGAAAGGCCGCGACATGATCGCATTCCTCAAGTCCGACATGTTCCGCAACTTTGCGGGCGGATTCGTGTTGGGTACGATAGGCATCCTGAGCCTGCAAAGCGCGGAGGCGCATTATGACCAGACACCAGCCCCCGTCAGCGCCGGATACAGCACGGTCGCGCAGGCGAGCCCGGCTCCGGCAGGCGCTAAGGCAGCGCTTTAGTCCGCTGCTGCTGGCTGCCGCGGTTGGCGGCGGCCTGATGGGCGGCGTCTGGGCCTTGTCGCCCGGCCTGCTCCCCCCGGCGCTGGCGGCGGAGTCCGCCGTCCTCGCCCCCGTCCCGAAAATCGACGCCGTCCCCTCCCGCAAGCTGGAGACCGCCATATTCGCCGGCGGCTGCTATTGGGGCGTGGAGGGCGTCTTTTCCCATGTGAAGGGCGTGAAGCTCGCCGTCTCCGGTTTCGCCGGCGGGCCGCGCACGATGAAGGTCGATTATGACCGGGTGGGGCAGGGCGACACCGGCTATGCCGAGTCCGTGCGCGTCACCTATGACCCGCAGGTCGTGAGTTACGGCACGCTGCTGCGCATCTTCTTTTCCGTGATCGCCGACCCGACAACCCTGAACTATCAGGGTCCCGACCATGGCACCCAATATCGCACCGCGCTGTTCCCGCTGAATGCCGAGCAGGCGAAGGCCGCGAACGCCTATCTGGCGCAGTTGGCCCAGGCGAAGCTGTGGAACGGGCCGATCGTGACGAAGGTGGAGCGCTTCACCGGCTTCCAGCAAGGCCCGGCTGAGCATCAGAACTTCCTGGCCCGCAATCCCCGCCACCCCTATATCCTGCGCTGGGACGCGCAGAAGGTCGCGGCGCTGAAACAGCTGTTCCCGCAATATTATGGGGACCGGGTTTCGGCGTAGCGCCGGCTCGGTAAACCCAACCCCCGTTCGCGTCTCGACTACGCTCGAAGCGAACGGGGAGGGGAAGTGCATCCTCCGACTGCCGTTGCATCGCCCCCAACGAAAAACGGGGCCCGCAGGCCCCGCTTTCCATATCTCTGCGCCAGCGCCTTATTTCGGCGAGAGCACCATCAGCATCTGGCGGCCTTCCATGCGGGGATAGGCTTCGACCTTGCCGTCCTCGTTGGTGTCTTCCGCCACGCGCTGCAGCAGGGCCATGCCGAGCTGCTGGTGCGACAGTTCACGGCCGCGGAAACGCAGGGTGATCTTGACCTTGTCGCCCTCGCCCAGAAAGTCATGGACCTTCTTCATCTTCGTCTCATAGTCATGATCGTCGATGTTCGGACGCATCTTGATCTCTTTGAGTTCCTGCGTCTTCTGGGTCTTGCGGGCGATATTCGCCTTCTTCTGCGCCTCGTACTTGAACTTGCCGATGTCGAGGAACTTGCAGACGGGCGGATCGGCGTTGGGGGAGACTTCGACCAGGTCCAGGCCGACTTCCGCCGCCTGTTCGATCGCTTCCTGCGTAAACATCACGCCCAGATTCTCGCCTTCGTCATCGATCACGCGCACCTTGGGAACGGTGATGAATTCGTTGTAGCGAGGGCCGGATTTCGGCATCGGCGCCAGCGGGCGGCGCATCATTGGGGGACGTATAGCGGAATCTCCTGTGGTCGTTAAAATGCTTTGCGGCCGCCTAATAGCGGATTTCATGGAAGGCGAAAAGGGGCGCGGGTCCCTCTACATCAGAAGGACTCGCACCCTGTGGCATCCATGCCTCACCGCATATCGGGAGGAAGCGCCTCTTTTGCAAGCCGTGCGATGGCCTCGTCGAGCGAAAGCATGGTCTGCGCCTGCTCGCCAAGCACCCGGAGCGCAATCGTGCCTTCCTCCGCCTCGCGCTTGCCGACGACCAGCAGGTTGGGGACTTTCGCCAGGCTGTGCTCGCGCACCTTGTAGTTGATCTTCTCGTTGCGCACGTCGATTTCCGCCCGGATTCCGGCGGCGCGCAGCGTCTCGACCACCTGATGCGCATAGTCGTCGGCGTCGGACACGATCGTCGCGACGACCGCCTGCACCGGCGCCAGCCAGAGCGGGAAACGCCCGGCATGATGCTCGATCAAGATGCCGATGAAGCGCTCGAACGTGCCCAGGATCGCGCGGTGAAGCATGACCGGCCGGTGCCGTTCGCCATCTTCGCCGATATAGCTGGCGTCGAGGCGCTCCGGCAGGACATAGTCGAGTTGCAGCGTACCGCATTGCCAGGTGCGCCCGATCGCGTCGGTCAGGTGGAATTCCAGCTTCGGCGAGTAGAAGGCGCCTTCGCCCGGAAGCTCCTCCCAGCCATATTCGGGCCCCTGACGGCCGGCGAGTCGCACCGCCTCGCGCAGGTCGGCCTCCGCCTGGTCCCACATCGCGTCGGAGCCGAAGCGCTTTTCGGGCCGCAGGGCGAGCTTGATCGCATAGCTTTCGAAGCCCAGGTCGCGATACACGTCGTCGAGTAGGTCGCAGAATCTGCGCGTCTCGTCGACGATCTGGTCCTCACGGCAGAAGATGTGCGCGTCGTCCTGCGTAAACTGGCGCACGCGCATGATGCCGTGCAGCGCGCCATGCGCTTCATTGCGGTGGCAACAGCCGAATTCCGCGAGGCGCATGGGCAGGTCGCGGTAGGAGCGGATGCCCTGCCGGAACAGTTGGACATGCGCCGGACAGTTCATCGGCTTGAGCGCCATCAGGTCGCCCTTGCCGGTGAAGATCGGCTGATCGTCCTCCGTATTCGGCACCTCATCGGGCACCACGAACATATTCTCGCGATATTTGCCCCAATGGCCGGAGGCTTCCCAGAGCTTGGCGTCCATCAGCTGCGGCGTCTTGACCTCGTCATACCCGCCCGCGTCGAGCTTGCGCCGCATATAGGCTTCCATCTGGCGCCAGATGATCCAGCCCTTGGGATGCCAGAAGACGGAGCCCTGCGCTTCCGACTGCAGGTGGAAGAGATCCATTTCCTGCGCGATCTTGCGATGGTCGCGCTTGGCGGCCTCCTCAAGGCGCTGCAGGTGCGCGTCGAGCTGTTTCTTGTTCAGCCAGCCCGTGCCGTAGATGCGGCTGAGCATCGCGTTGTTCTGGTCGCCGCGCCAGTAGGCGCCCGACACGCGCGTCAGCTTGAACGCCTGACTGTCGAGCTTGCCGGTTGAGGCAAGATGCGGGCCGCGGCACATGTCATACCAGGAGCCGGGCTGATCTATCGGGCCGCTATGATAGACGGTCAGCGGCTCGTCGCCGGACAGTTCGCCGGCCCATTCCGCCTTGAACGTCTCGCCCGCCGCGCGCCATTTGGCGATCAGCTCCGCGCGATCAATCTCCTGCCGCACCAACGGCTTGTCGGCGGCGATGATCTTGCGCATCGCCTCCTCGATCGCAGGCAGGTCCTCGTCCGTGAAAGGGCGATCCTTTGGTGCGAAATCATAATAGAAGCCGTCGTCCGTGGACGGGCCGAAGGTGATCTGCGTGCCGGGGAAAAGCTGCTGCACCGCCTCGGCCAGCACATGGGCGAAGTCATGGCGGGCGAGTTCCAGCGCGTCCGCCTCATCCCGTGCCGTCACCAGCGCGAGGGCGGAATCCTGCTCCAGCGGGCGCATGATGTCGCGCAACTCGCCATCGACGCGCGCCGCGATCGCTGCCTTGGCCAGCCCCGGCCCGATCGCCGCCGCGATGTCCGCCGGGGTAGTGCCGGGCGCGACTTCGCGCACGGAACCGTCGGGCAGGGTGATCTTCAGCATCTGGGGCATGGCGGGGATATGGGCTTTCCGTGGGAAAATTATAAGCGCCCTGCCATGTCCAGCGCGGGCGGCGAAGTCAAGCCGGGGCGGGTGTCGAAGTCGCATCTGTCGCCCCGCATCCTTTCCTGCCATAGCGCTCCCATGCCAAGCTACCACCCCCGCCCCGATGGCCTGCGCCTTGCCTATCATCATCGCCCCGGCGCTGGTCCGGCGGTCGTGTTTCTTCCGGGATATATGTCCGACATGGAGGGCGGGAAGGCGCTGGCGGTCGAGGCGTGGGCGGTGCGCCAGGGTCGCGCGATGCTGCGGCTCGATTATTCCGGGTGCGGCGCGAGTGACGGGGCGTTTGAGGACGGTACGCTCGATATCTGGCGCGACGATGCGCTGTTGCTGATCGATGCGCTGGTCGCGGGGCCGTTCATCGTCGTGGGATCGTCGATGGGCGGGTGGCTGGCGCTGCTGATTGCGATCGCCAGGCCGGATCGGGTCGCGGGGCTGGTCGGGATCGCCGCCGCGCCGGACTTTACCGACTGGGGCTTTTCTCAAGCGGAGATCGCCGAAATGGAGGCGAAGGGCAAGCTGGTCGAGGCGACGCCCTATGGCGACGATCCCTATGTGACGACGCTGGCGTTCCGCAATTCGGGCCAGGCGAACCTACTGCTTGGCGGCGCAGAGATCGCCATCGATTGCCCGGTGCGGTTGCTGCAGGGGCAGGAGGACCCGGACGTGCCTTGGGAAACGGCGCTGCGGATCGCAAGGGCGGTGCGTTCATCCGACGTGCAGACCGTGCTGATTAAGGACGGCGACCACCGCCTGTCCCGTGACGCGGACATCGCTTTGCTGATCCGCACCATCGCCCATATGCCGGAAGCCCTATGATCATCGCCGCTGCCCTCCTGATGATGCAGGCTTACAGCCCGGAGACCGAGGCGGTGATGAACCGATCGCGACAGCGGGCGGCGGACAAGCGCGCGGAGAAAGCGGCGCAAACGGGTGTGGATGGCGTTGCGGCCAGCAACGCGCGGCAGGGCGTCGACAGGCCCTTGCCGATGCCGGCGGACGTCGCCGCCAAGTTTCAGGGATGCCTGGACGCCAGCACAGGCGATCCGGATGCGGGCGTCCGCTTTGCCGAGGCGTGGCGGATCGACGGCGGCGGGTTCCATGCACGCGAGTGCATGGGCTTTGCGCTGGCCCGGGCGGAACGCTGGCCCGCGGCACTGGTGGCGCTGGAACAGGCCGCCGACGAGGCGGAACGGGCGGGCAGCATGCAGGATGGCGCACGGCTGTGGGCGCAGGCGGGCAATGCTGCGCTGGCCGGTGGCGATGCGGCCAAGGCGAAGAGCAATTTTGATGCGGCGCTGGCGCGCGGTCTGCCCGATGGCGTCGGCAAGGGCGAGGTTCAGCTTGATCGCGCCCGGACGATGGTCGCGCTGAAGGATCTGCCGGCGGCGCGCACCGACCTCGACAATGCGCTGGCGATGGTGCCGCAGGACCCGCTTGCCTGGCTGCTGTCGGCGACATTGGCGCGGCGGATGAATGACCTGCCGCTGGCGCAGAAGCATATCGCGCAGGCGGTGAAGCTGTCGCCGGACGACGCCTCCGTCGCGCTGGAGGAGGGCAATATCGCCATCCTCTCCAGCCATGAGGATATCGCGAAGCTGGCATGGGAACGCGCGGTGAAGCTGTCGCGTGACAGTGGGCCGGGCAAGGCGGCGGCGGCCAATCTGGCCCAACTGGCGGCGGAAAAGCCCGCGAAATAGGCCGCGTGCCCTTCATTTCGCCGCCGGGCTGTCCTATCTTACGGGCGACGGTATCCCACCCGCCGGAGTCAAACCCTTCCCATGCCCAAATATCTGCACACCATGATCCGTGTGACCGACGTCGACGCCACCGTGCGGTTCTTCAACCTGCTTGGGTTGGAGGAGCAGCGTCGGTTCGACAGCGAGAAGGGGCGCTATACGCTTGTGTTCCTCGCCGCGCCGGGCGACGAGGCGGCGCAGGTGGAACTGACCTATAACTGGGACCCGCAGCCCTATGACGGCGGCCGGAATTTCGGGCATCTCGCCTACCGGGTCGAGAATATCTACGACACCTGCCAGCGGCTGATGGATGCCGGAGTGACAATCAACCGGCCGCCGCGCGACGGGCACATGGCCTTCGTCCGCACGCCCGACAATATCTCGATCGAATTGCTGCAGGACGGGCATCTGGAACCCGCCGAACCCTGGGCGTCCATGCCCAATACGGGCGTCTGGTAAGGGCGATGGCCGCCTGGTCCGACCGGCGCATCCTCCAGATGACGGGCGCAAAGGCGCCGGTCATTCAGGCGCCGATGGCGGGGTCGGGCGGCGTCGACCTGGCGATAGGCGCGATCCGGGGCGGGGGCGTCGGGTCGCTGCCCTGCGCGCTGGTCCCGCCTGATGAGATCGCCGGGCAGGTGGCGGCGGTGCGCGCGGCGGCCGACGGCCCGGTCAACCTCAACTTCTTCTGCCATGTCCTGCCCGATGCCATGGACGACGGCGCATGGGTGGCGGCACTCGCGCCCTATTATGCCGAGCTTGGCGTGGGCCCCCCCGCCGTGCCGCCGCCCGTGCGCGCGCCCTTCGATGCCGTCCGCTGCGCCATAGTCGAGGCGGTGCGGCCGGAGGTTGTCAGCTTCCATTTCGGCCTGCCCGATCCGGCGTTGCTGGCGCGGGTGAAGGCGACGGGCGCGCGGGTCTGGTCGTCCGCCACGACCGTAGCCGAGGCGCGATGGCTGGCGGCGCATGGCGTCGACGCCGTGATCGCGCAGGGGTTTGAGGCCGGGGGCCATAGCGGACGGTTCCTGCCTGCCCCGGCGGGGACCGAGATGGGCCTGTTCGCGCTGCTGCCGCAGATTGTGGACGCTGTGGACGCGCCGGTGATCGCGGCGGGCGGCATAGCCGATGCGCGCGGCGTGGTGGCGGCGCTGGCGCTCGGCGCGAGCGCGGTGCAGGTCGGCACGGCCTATCTGCTGACGCCGGAGAGCAGCGCCAGCGAAACGCACAGGCGATTGCTGCAAGGGCCGGAGGCGGGGGTAACGCGTTTCACCAACCTTTTCACGGGCAGGCTCGCGCGCGGACTGCCCAACCGGCTGATGGAGGAACTTGGGCCGGTCAGTGATGCCGCTCCGGCCTTCCCTTATGCATCGAACGCGCTTGCCACATTGAAGGCCGCGGCGGAGAAGCGGGGGAGCAGCGCCTTCACATCCCTGTGGAGCGGACAGGCTGCGCCATTGGCGCAGCCAATGTCGGCGGAGGCGCTGACCCGGTCGCTGGCGGCCGGCGCGCTGGCGCTGATGGCCCATATGAACAAGGAGACCGCCGATGCTTGAAGTGGACCGTATTCCGGTGCTGAACGACAATTATGTGTGGTTGATGCACGATAGCGCCAGCGGCGAGACGGTGGTGATCGATCCGGCCGTGGCCGAGCCTGTCCTGGCGGCGGCGGCGGAGCGGGGCTGGCCGATCAGCCAGATCTGGAACACCCACTGGCACCCGGACCATATCGGCGGCAATGCGGAGATCAAGGCGGCGACCGGCTGCCTGATCACGGGTCCCGGCGCCGAATATGCGAAAATACCCACGCTCGACCGGCTGGTGGGAGAGGGCGACTATGTGGCCATCGGCGCGCATGCGGCGCGGGTGATGGCGGTGCCGGCGCATACCGCTGGGCACATCGCCTATCATCTGGCGGAGGAGGAAATCATCTTCGTCGGCGACACGCTGTTCGCCATGGGGTGCGGTCGCCTGTTTGAAGGGACGGCGGCGCAGATGTTCAACAATATGGCCCGTTTCGCCACCCTGCCCGACGACACCGCCGTCTATTGCGCGCATGAATATACCCAGTCGAACGGCCGCTTCGCGCTGGTCGCGGAGCCGGACAATGCGGCGATCCGTCAGCGTATGGACGATGTCGATGCGGCGCGCGCGGCCGGCAGGGCGACGGTGCCGACCAGCATCGGGCTGGAGCGGCGGACCAATGTCTTCATGCGGGCGGGCGACATCGAAACGCTGGCGTCCTTGCGCGCGGCGAAGGATGCGTTCTGACGGAAAATGCCCTATGGCGGCGTCCTGTTTCCGTGGAGCGGACACAGGAATGAGAGGATTTCCGTCATGCGTTCCCTGATATGTCTCGCGCCGATCCTGCTGGCCGCCTGCGCGACCGGGCCGGAGGGGCCGCCCAAGCTGACCGAGAAGCAGACGCAGGCGCTGGAAAAGGCGCTGGACGGGAAGGTCGCGGGTGAGAAGCAAGCCTGCATCTCCCAGTATCGCCAGACCAACCTTCAGGTGATCAGTGATCAGGTGCTGCTCTACAAGGTTAGTAACCGGCTGGTATACAAGAATGAGGTGTTTGGGAGCTGCACGGGCCTCAGCCGCGGCGACACGCTGATCACGCAGAGCTTCACCGGGCAGCTATGCCGTGGCGATATCGCGCGGGTGGCGAACCTTACCGTCGGTATGCTGTCAGGGTCGTGCGCGCTGGGCGATTTCGTGCCCTATCGCACGCCGGGCAAATAAGCCCGGGGCCTCCGGATGATCCTGGGGTTGGCAAGGTCCCCGCTATGGGCTTCCCCTGCGCTCGCGTCCCACATTTCCCGCCTAATTCGACATTTTGTTACGCGCGGGCGATCCTATCGGAAAGCCTGCAAGGACGATTGATCTGACGATGACAAAGCGCGGTTCGCGCAAATATCGCATGGCAGCCGGGTAGGACGGCAAAAGGGCCGGTGGATCGCTCCACCGGCCCCTTCCTGTGCCTTAAGCTGCTGAACGCAGGACTTAGAAGTCCATGCCGCCCATGCCGCCCATTCCACCCATGCCGCCGGGCATGCCGCCGGCAGCGGCCTTGTCCTCGGGGCTGTCCGAGATCGCGGCTTCGGTGGTGATCAGCAGACCGGCGACCGAGGCCGCGTCCTGCAGGGCGGTGCGAACGACCTTGGTCGGGTCGATCACGCCGGCAGTGACCAGGTTCTCGTACACGTCGGTCGACGCGTTATAGCCCTTGGTCTCGTCATTCTCGCGCAGCAGGTTGCCGGCAACGACGGCGCCGTCGACGCCTGCGTTCTGGGCGATCTGCTTGACCGGCGCGGTGATCGCCTTGCGGATGATGTCGATGCCACGGGTCTGGTCGTCATTCGCGCCCTTCAGGCCCTCAAGAGCCTTGGTGGCGTACAGCAGGGCCGTACCGCCGCCGGGGACGATGCCTTCTTCAACGGCTGCGCGCGTGGCGTGCAGGGCGTCGTCGACGCGGTCCTTGCGCTCCTTGACTTCCACTTCGGTCGAACCACCGACCTTGATCACGGCAACGCCGCCGGCGAGCTTGGCAAGACGCTCCTGGAGCTTCTCCTTGTCATAGTCGCTGGTGGTGTTCTCGATCTGGGCACGGATCGCTTCGACGCGGCCCTTGATCGCGGACGCATCACCGGCGCCGTCGACGATGGTGGTGTTGTCCTTGTCGATCGAAACGCGCTTGGCGGTGCCCAGCATGCCGATGGTGACGTTCTCGAGCTTGATGCCCAGGTCCTCGGAGATCATCTCGCCCTGGGTCAGGATCGCGATGTCCTCAAGCATCGCCTTGCGACGATCGCCAAAGCCAGGAGCCTTAACGGCAGCGACCTTCAGGCCGCCACGCAGCTTGTTGACGACCAGCGTGGCCAGAGCCTCACCCTCGATATCCTCGGCGATGATCAGCAGCGGACGGCCCGACTGAACGACGGCTTCCAGGATCGGAAGGATCGCCTGCAGGTTCGACAGCTTCTTTTCGTGGATCAGGATGTAAGGGTCCTGAAGCTCGACGAGCATCTTTTCCGGGTTGGTGATGAAGTAGGGCGAGAGGTAGCCGCGGTCGAACTGCATGCCCTCAACGACGTCCAGTTCGAAGTCGAGACCCTTGGCCTCTTCCACGGTGATCACGCCTTCCTTGCCGACCTTCTCCATCGCCTCGGCGATCTTCTCGCCAACGACGGTGTCGCCGTTTGCGGAGATGATGCCGACCTGCGCGACTTCGCTCGAACCGGCGACCGGCTTGGAACGGGCCTTCAGATTCTCGACAACCTTGATCACGGCGAGGTCGATGCCACGCTTCAGGTCCATCGGGTTGATGCCGGCGGCAACCGACTTCATGCCCTCGCGGACGATCGCCTGGGCCAGGACGGTCGCGGTGGTGGTGCCGTCACCGGCGATGTCGTTGGTCTTCGAAGCAACTTCGCGGACCATCTGCGCGCCCATATTCTCGAACTTGTCCTTCAGTTCGATTTCCTTGGCGACGGTGACGCCGTCCTTGGTGATGCGGGGGGCGCCGAAGCTCTTGTCGATGACGACGTTGCGGCCCTTGGGGCCCAGGGTCACCTTGACCGCGTCAGCCAGGATGTCGACGCCGCGCAGGATGCGCTCACGCGCGTCGCGGGAGAATTTTACGTCTTTTGCAGCCATGAGATAATACCTCTGCTTGAATGTGAAATCTAAAATCCGTTCGGCCCTTCGACAAGCTCAGGAGAGCGAAGTCGAAGCCTTCCACTGAGCGGAGCGAAGTGACCTCCCTACGGTCGGTCGAACCCTTCGACTTCGCTCAGGGCGAACGGGTGTGGAGCTCGTGAATTAACCGACGATCCCGAGGATGTCCGATTCCTTCATGATGATCAGGTCTTCGCCATCGACCTTGACCTCGGTGCCGGACCACTTGCCGAACAGGATCTTGTCGCCGGCCTTGACGTCCAGCGGGGTGACCTTGCCGTCTTCGGCCTTCGTGCCGGAACCGACGGAGACGATTTCGCCTTCCTGCGGCTTTTCCTTGGCGGTGTCTGGAATGATGATGCCGCCGGCGGTCTTCGCCTCGGCTTCGATGCGGCGGACCAGAACGCGGTCGTGCAACGGACGGAATGCCATATGGAGTGCCTTTCCCTTCGATAAGGGAGCGGTTATCGGCGGTCGGCATTTCGGGGGGAACGCCCCCGCAAGCCTTCCGGCTTCCCCTGCTCCCAATGAACTCTTTGGTTGTTAGCACTCCCCATGGGAGAGTGCCAGCGCGCCTCATATGGCCCATTGGCCGGGAGGGTCAAGAGCGGGAAGCGGAAAAATTCCCTGCCGTCCAGCACGATGCGATGCCTGCGTCCGCAATAGGGACGGGTCGTTACCAGATGATGACCGACCGGCGTGTCGGCAATCGGCCCGCGTCCATTGCGGTTATCCCGCCCAGGCACTAACTGTTCAGCGGAAATCCTCGACGGAGAGACTATCTTGGCATTTGTGAAAGGCGCCTGGCGCATCTTGGTCGGGGTGAAGGACGCGCTGGTCCTGCTGTTCATGCTGCTCTTTTTCGGTCTGCTCTATGCCGCCTTGTCCTTTTCCCCCCGGCCGGTCGCATCGGTTTCGAAGGGCGCTTTGCTGCTCGATCTGGAAGGGGTGATCGTCGAACAGCCGCAAGAGGCGGACTCCCTGTCCTTCCTCACCAGCTCCGGTCCGCAGATGAAGGAGTTCCGCCTGCGCGACATCGTCGCGGCACTGGAGGCAGCGAAGACGGATAGCAAGGTGAAGGCGGTCGTGCTGAACCTCGACGGCTTCATGGGCGGCGGTCAGGTGGCGCTCTCCCGTGTCGGTGCGGCGATGGACGCCCTGCGCGCGGCGAAGAAGCCAGTGCTGGTTTACGCCACTACTTATAGTAGCGACAGCTATCAGCTTGCCGCGCATGCAGGTGAAGTGTGGCTCAACCCCTATGGTCAGGTGTTCCTGCCCGGCCCCGGCGGATCGCAACTCTATTATAAGGGCCTGATCGACAAGCTCGGCGTCAATGCCCACGTCTATCGCGTCGGCACCTACAAGAGCTTTGTGGAGCCCTATACCCGGACCGACCAGTCACCGGACGCCAAGAGGGCGGATCAGGCGCTGGTCGACGCCCTGTGGCAGGACTGGCAGGACGAGGTGACGAAGGCGCGCCCGGCGGCGAAGCTCGCGCCCTATGTCAATGACCCGGTCAAGGCCGTGACGGCGGTGCAGGGCGACGTGCCGAAGGCGGCGATGGACGCCGGCTTGGTCGACAAGATCGGCGACGAGGCGGCTTTCGGCCATCATGTCGCGGAAATTGCGGGCGAGGACCCGGGCGGCAGGCCCGGCGGCTTCGCGGCGATCGACCTTGCCGGCTACGTCAAGTCGCATAGGCCGTCGAACAATGGCCAGATCGGCGTCGTGACCATCGCGGGCGACATTGTCGATGGCGAGGGAGGTCCCGGAACGGCGGCGGGCGACACCATTTCCGGCCTCATCTATGAGGCACTGGCCGAAAAGGATCTGAAAGCGCTGGTGGTCCGGGTGGATTCGCCGGGCGGATCGGTGCTGGCGTCGGAGAAGATCCGCTCCGCAATCCTGGAGGCGAAGAAGGAAGGGTTGCCGATCGTCGTGTCGATGGGCAATGTCGCGGCCAGCGGCGGCTATTGGGTATCGACCCCGGCCGACCGTATCTTCGCCGAGCCGGGCACGATCACCGGATCGATCGGCGTGTTCGGCATCTTGCCCAGTTTTGAGGGCGCGCTGGCCAAGATCGGCGTCACCAGCGACGGGGTGAAGACCACGCCTCTGTCCGGACAGCCGGATATGTTCGGGGGCTTCAGCCCGGAGTTCGACGCCGTGGCGCAATCGGGGATCGAGCAGATTTACGGGCGGTTCGTCGGCCTTGTTGCAGAGGCCCGCAAGCGCACGCCCGAACAGATCGACGCCATTGCCCAGGGGCGCGTCTGGGATGGCGGCACCGCACGCCAGAATGGCCTGGTCGATCAGTTCGGCGGGCTTGAGGAGGCGATCGCCGAAGCCGCGAAGCTGGCCAAGATCGATCCTGCCAAGGCTCGCCCTTATTATATCGAGAAGGAGCCCGACATTTTCGCGCAGTTCGTCCAGAACCTGCTGGATGACAGCGGGCAGGAACAGGCGCGCGCCGCCAGCATGCCGAAGGACTGGCTCAGCCGCCAATCCTTCCTGCAGCGGCAATGGGCGATGCAGGCGGTGCGCGACGCGCGCAGCCTGATAGAGGGCAGCGCGGTGCGTGCGGCCTGTCTGGAATGCTCTGCCTATGGCCCGCCCCGCGTGGCGACCGGCGCCGAACAGCGCTCATTCTGGGCGGTGTTGCTGAGCCAACTCTAGGACAACTGGCCGGCCAACTGCCCCGCCGGCAGCAACAGGGCAATGCAGGACAGCGCCAGGGCATAGGATGCGGTCGCGCCGCGCGGCGTCAGGCTGGCGGCGGTCCGCGACAGGGTCATCGCCAGATGCTTCAGGCCCGCGCGGACGATCATCGCTTCCTGCGGGTTGAAGCGCATCAGGGTCAGCAGGATCGTCAGCAGCAGGTCGCGCTTGCCGGTGGAACGCGCGTCATTGTCATAGCCATGCATTGATTTCGCCTCCTCATGCCGGCGTTTCGTTACGCAGCCGCTCCTGATGGTTAACGTGCGCCGACGCAGGCGCTTTTCCACCAACGACATGAGAAATTATACGAACGTATATCTATTGGTCGCGCACCCCCGACTTCCGCACACTTCGCCACAAACATGACCGGCGTCAGAACGCGTCCACGATCAGCTTCACGCCCAATCCGATCATCAGCAGGTACACGATCGTGTAGAAGCGGGGCGCATCCAGCCTGCGGATGAGCCACACGCCCGCGATGGTCGACAGGATGGCCAGCGGCATCAGCCAGGCGGATATGTGGAGGTTGTCCGCGGTGAACTCGCCCAGGGCCATATAGGCCGGGACCTTGGCCCAGTTGATGATGGCGAAGAGGATGGCGTTGGTGCCGACGAACTCCTCATGCGGCAGCTTCTTGGGCGTCACATAGATCTGGAACGGTGGTGAGCCGGCATGGGCGACCTGGCTGGTGAAACCCGTGGCGATCCCCGCGACGACGCCCACCCAGTCGGGCGCATGCGCCGCCGCGACGATCCGGCCGCCCCGCTCCGTCCACAACCGCCACAGGCCGAACAGCATGGAGATCAGGCCCAGCGTCGCCATCATGCCCGCGACCGGCAATATCTTCGCGAACGCCCAGCCCAGCCCAATGCCGATCAGCGCGCCGGGCAGCATGATCGCCACAATCCGGCGGCTCCATGTCTTGCGAAACGCCCAGACGCTGACGACGTCCTGCACGATCAGGATGGGGAGGAGGATCGCGGCCGCCTGCACTGGCGGCATGACCATCGCCAGCACCGGCGTCGCCAACGCGCCGACCCCGGAAAATCCGCCTTTTGCCAGTCCGACGATGATGACCGCCAGGCAGGCGGCGGCGAGGGTGGCAGGATCGAAAAGCATCGTCCTGCCCCTAAAGCGGTTGCCGCGCGGAAGCCAGTGGAACCGCGCGCGACTTTGCGGCAGGATAAGGCATGACCAAGGGCAAGACATATGTCGGTATTGGCGGCTGGACGTTCGAGCCGTGGCGCGGGACCTTCTATCCCGAAGGTCTCAAGCAAAAGGACGAACTGGCCTATGCCGCGTCCCACCTGACCGCGATCGAGATCAACGGCACCTATTACAGCACGTTCAAGCCGGAGAGCTTCCGCAAATGGGCGGACGCCGCGCCCGAGGGGTTCAGGTTCACGGTCAAGGCATCGCGCTTCTGCACGAACCGCAAGGTGCTGGCCGAGGGCGGCGAGTCCGTGCAACGCTTCGTCAATCAGGGTCTTTCCGAACTGGGCGACAAGCTCGGCCCCATCCTCTGGCAGTTCATGCCCACCAAGAAATTCGATGCCGACGATTTTGGTGCCTTCCTGGCTTTGCTGCCGGGCTCGGTTGACGGCGTGCCGCTGCGCCACGCCGTGGAAGTCCGGCACGAGAGCTTTCGTGATCCGGCGTTCCCGGCCCTCGCCAAGGCCGCCAATGTGGCGATCGTCCATGCCGATCATGCGGAATATCCGCTGATCGAAGCCGACACGGCGGACTTCACCTACGCCCGCCTCATGCGGTCGCAGGAGGAAGAGGTTTCGGGATATGCACCCACGGCACTGGACGATTGGGCCGGAAAGGCGCGGTCATGGGAAAAGCGGGGGGAGGCGTTCGCCTTTTTCATTTCCGGCGCCAAGGTCAGAAATCCGGCGGCGGCCCAGGCGCTGATCGCGCGCCTTCAAAAAGCCTGAATCATTACCGTTCGTTAACGGTTGCGTTTGCTGCAAGTGCGAAGGCGTTCTTTGCGATTGTGACAGGGCTGTTACACGCCTAGTCGCGCCCTCCCGCAATATTGTCGGGCAAGGGAGCAAAGAAATGCGTTATGCAGTCAATGGCGCCACCGTTCTGGTGGCAGTGGGTGTTCAGGTTCTCGCCTTCTACGGTGTACTCTACGCCTGAACGGACGACCTCTACTTTTCCGCCATCGGAAAAGACATTTTTATAAAAACGCCGCCCACGGCACAGCCTGGGGCGGCATTTTTATGTCTGGCGAGGCTCAGCCTTTTGCCAGCCAGCCGGCGAGCAGATAGGCGACGACGCCGACCGGGCCAAGCGCGCAGAGCGTCAACAGCACAACGCCGAGGCGGATGATCAGCACATCGACGCCGGTCCGGGCGGAAAGGCCCGCGCAAACGCCCATGATCTTGGCATTGCTGCGGTCGAGGGTGAAAGTGCGCTCCATGATGGTATCCTTCGAATGGCTGTGTGAAGCCGGCTGCCCGGCGATATCCGGTAGATTGCAGGGGTCGTGCCAATTTCGATTTTCGCCGCCAAATGGGCGTTTTGGCGCCTCCGGATCGCCGCGTGCGGATTTGTTCCCACTGTCAGTTGGTAATTTTCCACACATGTTGGGATTTCATTACTGCGCTCCTTAAGCCTTCGCTCCGCGTCTCGCAAAATATCACCTGCTCCTCTATGCTCGGGCGGTGTTCGTCTCTCCGACATTGCTGTTCGTCTACGGCACCCTGCGCAAGGGTGGCGGCGCGCCGCTCGCCGCGCGGCTGGAGCGGGAAGCGCGCTGGATCGGCCGGGCCGAAGCGCGCGGGTTTCTGTATTCGATCGGCGGCTATCCGGGGTTTGTTTCCGACGCGGCGGGCGGCCGGGTGATGGGCGATCTGTTCGATATAGGACAGAATGTTCCGCTACTGGCCGTGCTCGACGCGTATGAGCAATGTGGCGGGGCCTGGCCGGAACCGCAGGAATATCGGCGCGAGATCATTCCGGTCCTGGGGGAGCGCGGCGCGGCGCAGGCGTGGACCTACGTCTATGCCTGGCCCGTCGATCAAACATCCCTGATCGCCAGCGGAGATTTTCTCGCCTGATCCGTTGCTCCGGCGTGCGTACGCGCTAGGATGATTGCGGGGGATGTCAGGAGAGCATGATGACGGACAGCCGACTTCCCGAAGACCGCAACTGGGTCGAATCGACGGGCCTTGATCGCCGCAGCCTGCTGGCGGGTGGTGTCGTTGCGGCTGGCTTCGCCGCCGCATGCCAACCCGTCGCTGCGACCACGATCAGTACGCCCGCCACCGGCCTTGTGACGGATACGGCCAGCTTTCCCGCCAGCGACGGCTTTGCCGTGCCGGTCTATGTCGCGCGGCCCGACCATGGGAAGCCCGCGCCGATCATCGTCGTCGTCCATGAAGTGTTCGGCGTGCATGAATGGGTGAAGGATATCTGCCGCCGTTTTGCCAAGGCAGGCTATTATGCGATCGCGCCTGATCTCTTCGCGCGGCATGGCGACGCCACCAAGATCGCGGACATCAAGGAATTGATGAGCAGCATCGTGTCCAAGGCGCCGGACGTGCAGGTCATGTCGGATATCGACGCAACCTTTGCGTGGGCCGGGGCACATGGTGGCGATGCAAGCAGGCGCGGGATCACCGGATTTTGCTGGGGCGGGCGGATCGTCTGGCTCTATGCGGCGCATAGTGCGGATCTGGACGCGGGCGTGGCTTTCTACGGGCGCCTTGTGGGCGAACCCAAGCCTTTGCAGCCCAAAAGCCCCATCGACATAGCGGGCGACCTGCGCGCGCCGGTGCTTGGCCAATATGGCGGCAAGGACAAGGGCATCACCGCGCAGGATGTCACGGCGATGCGCGACAAGCTGAAGGCGGTGGGCAAGCCGGCAGATGTCATCACCGTCTATTCCGAAGCCGACCATGGATTCATGGCGGACTATCGCCCCAGCTATAATCCGGAAGCTGCCGCCGCGGCGTGGAAGGCGGCGACGGGCTGGTTCGGCAAATATGTGAAGAAGGGCTGAGCTGGCCCTTTCAGAACATCGGGCCGTCAGATCACCAGATTGAGGCCGACGACGATCAGCACGACGGCAAGGACGGGGCGCAGGAGACTTTCCCGGACGCGCGACGCCAGCATGCTGCCGATGATGATGCCCGGTATGGAGCCGATCAGCAGGGAGCCGAGCAGGGACATATCGACCGTGCCGATCAACCAGTGTCCAATGCCGCTGACCAGGGTAAGCGGAACGGCATGGGCGATATCCGTTCCCACGATCTTGTTGAGCGGGACCCGGGGATAGAGGATCAACAGCACTGTCGCGCCGATCGCGCCGGCGCCTACCGACGTCAGCGATACCGCTGCGCCGATCACTATGCCGAGCACGACGGTCAGTATCATCGTCTGCCGTTCGCTGCGCTCTTTCAGATGCGCGCGGGACCAGTTGACGATCCGGTGCCGGAACAGCAGGGCGGTGCCGGTGAGCATGAGCATGATGCCCAGCGCGACCGCGATTACATGGGTTGCGGTGTCCGGCGGCCTGCCCCAATGGGATAGCAGCATCAGCATGACCAGCGCCGCCGGCATGCTGCCATAAGCCAATAGCCGGAAGATGCGCCAGTCGACCGCGCCCTGCCAGCCATGCACCAGGCTGCCCACCGTCTTGGTCATCGACGCGTAGAGCAGGTCGGTTCCGACCGCGACAGCGGGGTGGAATCCGAACAGCAGCACCAAGAGTGGCGTCATCAGCGAGCCGCCGCCGACACCCGTCAGGCCGACCAATATGCCGACGAAAAGCCCCGCCAGCGAATACATCGGGTTGATCGCGATCATGAGAACCGCCCCGTCACGGCAGTCCCGATAAAGCGCGTCAAATCATGCACCCGGCGAGTGAGATGGCGGCTGGCGTGACAAACGATATGGGCATGACGAATCCGGCATAGACGAGGTCAGAAATCCGCTTATGCGTAATCGGCGCGGCGCTGGCTAGAAAGCAACATTTGCTATCTCGTTTCGGTACAGAAGTTGCGCGGGCGGGAGTGGGAACGACCATGGCGATGACAGGCAAGACGAAGGGCGGGGCGCTTCAGGGCATCGCGCCGTTGCGGATCGCGCTGACGGCGACGCTGATCCTGTTCGGGTTGTGGATCGTCTCCGGCTTCGTGCCTGCGCTATTATGGGCGGTGATCATCGCGATCGCGATTGATCCGCTGTATGTGAAGGCCGAGGAACGCTGGCCAGGTGGCGCACGGTCGAGCATGCTGCCTGCGGTCGTAACGCTGGCCGTTGCGCTGCTCGTGGTCATTCCGATCGGCATCGGCATCACCCAGGCGGCGCGCGAGGCTTATGACTTGGGCGCCTGGATCAATGCGGCGCGGACGCATGGCCTGCCGGCGCCGCAATGGCTGTACCATCTGCCCGCTGGAAGCCGAGCGGCGGTGCAGTGGTGGCAGGCCAATCTGGCGACGCCGGAGGCTGCGTCGCTTCGCTTCGAGCAATTGAGCGGGGCGAGCCTGATCGCGCATACCAAGCTGATCGGGTCGAGTCTTGTCCACCGCTCCGTGATCTTCGCCTTCACGCTGATCGCTTTGTTCTTCCTGCTGCGGGACCGGGCGGCGATCATTGCGCAGAGCCGCAGGGCGGGGGCGCTGATCTTCGGCCCGGCGGGCGATCGGATCGGGCGGCAGGCGGTGCGGTCGGTGCGCGGGACGATCGACGGGCTGGTGCTGGTCGGCATTGGCGAGGGCGTGGCGATGGCGCTGGTCTATGTGTTGCTGGACGTGCCGCATCCGCTGCTGCTGGGCACCGCGACGGCGATTGCGGCGATGATCCCGTTCGGGGCGGCGCTGATGTTCGGGATCGCGGCGCTGCTGTTGCTCGGTAAGGGCGCGGTGGGAGGCGCTGTGGCGGTCATGGTGATCGGACTCATTGTGGTCGGGATCGCCGACCATTTCGTGCGGCCGATCCTGATCGGCAGCGCGACGCGCCTGCCGTTCCTGTGGGTGCTGATCGGCATATTGGGCGGGGTCGAGACGCTGGGGCTGCTCGGGCTGTTCGTGGGGCCGGCGACGATGGCGGTGCTGGTGATGCTGTGGCGAGAGTTCCTGCAGCCGCCCGATGTTTCCGGCGAAGTGGGTGCTAGTGAGGGGTAGAAATTTTAGCCAAAATATATCTATTTGAAAAGACTGCCTAAAATCCCGCGGACGAGCTGCCCCGCGATGCCACCCGACTTGCTCCGGCTGGAGCCCCCGAAGACGGCCTTGCCAAGTTCGTTCGCGACCTGACGGCCGACCGATGATCCGGCGGCGCGGGTGGCGGACTGGATCGCCTTGTCGAAGCCGCTGGGTTTGGCGGCTTCGCGCGCCGCAATGGCGTCCTGACGGGCCTTTTCCTTGAGCGCCGCTTCCTGCTGCTTGGCCTCCAGCTTCGCCTGCACGGCGGCGGCCTTGTCAGCCTCGACCTGCGCCTTGCTCGCCTCGGCCGCCGCTGCAGCGGCATTGCCGCGCGCGGCGAGGATTTCCTGCGCCGATTCGCGGTTCACGGCAGTGTCGTACTTGCCCTCGACCGGGGAGATCGACTGGATAATCGCCCGCTCCTTGGCGTCGACCGGCCCGACGCGCGAACGCGGCGGGGCGATCAGGGTGCGCTGGACGATGCTGGGCGAGCCGTCCTCCTGCAGCAGCGAAACCAGCGCCTCACCGACCTTCAGTTCCGTGATCGCGGTTGCGACATTGAGGTCGGGGTTGATACGGAAGGTGTCGGCGGCGGCCTGGATCGCCTTCTGGTCGCGGGGCGTGAAGGCGCGCAGCGCATGCTGAACGCGATTGCCGAGCTGCCCGGCGACATCCTCGGGGATATCGATCGGGTTCTGGGTGATGAAATAGACGCCGACGCCCTTCGAGCGGATCAGGCGCACGACCTGCTGAATCTTGTCGAGCAGCGCCTTGGGTGCGTCGTCGAACAGCAGATGCGCCTCGTCGAAGAAGAAGACGAGGACCGGCTTGTCCGGATCGCCGACCTCCGGCAGGGTCTCGAACATTTCCGAGATCAGCCAGAGCAGGAAGGTCGCATAGAGCTTCGGGCTCTGCATCAGCTTGTCTGCGGCCAGGACGTTGACATAGCCGCGCCCCTTTTCGTCCACCTTCATGAAGTCGTGGATGTCGAGCGCGGGTTCACCGAAGAAATGGCCGCCGCCCTGGCTGTCGAGCTGAAGCAACTGGCGCTGGATCGTGCCAACGCTGGCCTTGGTGATGTTGCCATATTTGGCGGACAGCGTGTCGGCATTTTCCGAACAATGGGCGAGCATCGACTGGAGATCGCCCAGGTCGAGCAGCAGCAGCCCTTCCTCATCGGCATAGCGGAAGGCGATGTTGAGGACGCCTTCCTGCGTTTCATTAAGGTCCATCAGGCGGGCGAGCAGCAGCGGGCCCATCTCGCTGACGGTGGTGCGGATCGGGTGGCCCTGCTCACCATACAGGTCCCAAAAGATGGCGGGATTGTCGGCATAGCTGTAATTTTCGACGCCGATTTCCTTGGCGCGGGCGACCAGCTTGTCGGCATTCTTGGCGGTGGGGGAGCCGGCCATGGAAATGCCGGACAGGTCGCCCTTCACGTCTGCGAGGAACACGGGGACGCCCTGCGCGGAGAAACTTTCGGCAATGCCCTGCAGCGTGACGGTCTTGCCGGTGCCGGTCGCGCCGGCCACCAGTCCGTGCCGGTTCATCATCGACAGGGGCAGCCTGACGGGGGCGTCCTTGTGGAGTTCGCCGTCGACGATCGCGGCTCCCAGCTCGATCGTGGGCCCCTCCAGGGTGTAACCCTTCTGGATGGTGGCGACTTTGTCTGCTGTGGATTTGATGGCCATGCCGCTAGCTTAGCCGGGTCCGGAAGCCCGGACCCGGCCTCCGCGGATGTTTAGTTTCGGCGGCCCGTCGGGACCTATCCGGCGAGAGCCTTGAGGACCGCCTGCGCCACGTCCTCGCTGGACTGCGGGTTCTGCCCGCTGATGAGGTTCCCGTCGCGGACCACGTTGGAGCTCCAGGCCGCACCGTTTTCGACGACGGAGCCTTTCTCCTTCAGTACGTCCTCGACGAACCAGGG
>DASVND010000036.1:0-43251 GCA_036384035.1 Sphingobium sp.
CAATGCTGTCGGCTCGGCCACCGGGGCGGCCTCTGCCGCAGGGAATGCGGGCGGCAGCGCCAGCGGCTCCGGCAATGCGGCGGGTTCAGCCGCCGGTAACGGCATGGCGTCCGGCGCTCTGGGCCAGCTTGCCCTCGCCGGATCGGGCGCCGCCAATGGCGCAGGCAACTTCGCCGTCAGCCCCGGCATGATGGTGCAGGACGCCAGCGGCCATGCCATCGGCACGATCCGCTCCGCCAAGGCCAATGCGGATGGCAAGGTGGACTCGCTGCTGGTCGACACCGGCGACCGCATCGCCACGCTTCCGGCCTCCAACTTCACCGCGTCGGGCGATGTCGTAACCTCCGCCATGAGCAAGGGCGAGGTCCGCAAGGAAGCCAAGCAGCAGGACAGCGGCGCGAAAACCGCCGCTCCCGCAAAGGATTAATCCTTGCTCCCTGACCGCAGGCGTTGAGGACCGCGACCCGATCCGCCTGCGCAGATGCCCGCCGGTAGCACCCGCTCCGGCGGGCATCGCCTGTTTGGGATTGGGCTGTCCTACAGAACTTAGCTCAGTCTACGCATAGCAGTATCGCGACTACCTTCACCGTTCGTCCTGAGTAGCCCCTTCGACTGCCTGCCAAGGCAGGCGCTCAGGACAGGCATTGAGCGAAGTCGAAATGGCGTATCGAAGGACATGAGCTTGGCGCGAAGTACTTCGATACCGCATCGGGTGAAACATCCCCCGGATGTTTCAGGATCGTCCGGGGGACGATCCGACCCAATGCGCTTCGACAAGCTCAGTCTCTACTCAGCACGAACGGTGTTTGGGCCGGTTTTGCTTTAGGAAGACGATTATGGGCAGCGTAAGAAAACCTCCAATTCCCGCCTTGCTGCACGATACAACCGTAATTCAGAAAGTCCGCAAAAGAGCGAAGTCTCGAGTTGCAATGGCAACCCGCAACTTCCGCAACTTCGTTGGATATGCGTGGCGCTCCCGCGTCTCAGGGCGTCACCGCGCCCCATATGCTGTCGGCGCGCACGAAGCCCTTCTGCCCGGCGACATCCATCTTGCACCATCCTGCGGAACAATCCGAAAGCCGGCCGACCACACCCGGTTCGGCCCGATAGAGCGTCGCCGAGCCGTTATTGGGGGCAGCGCGCAAGGGCGTAATGCCGCCGGTCACCAGCGCGGTCGGCGTATCGCTGAGCAGGCGTACATGCATCCAGCCTTGCGCTCCCGCCGAATCCTCGATCTTGCGCCAGTTTCCATGGACCTGCACCACTTTCACGGGCAGATCGCGGCGGCGGTATATCCAGTTGGACGGGTAGTCGAGGCTCGGCCCCACTCGCATCCGCGCCTCGCTTTGCGACAGGGAAGCCCAATAGGGCACTTTCTTCTTTGCTTGCCCCTGCGCAGGACCCGCCGCAATCAAGGACGCCGCCAGCAGGGCGGCGAGCGCTGCACCCTTAAATCGCCCGTTCATAGCTGCATCACTTCCCAAACACCTGCTGGGGTTATCGCCCCCTGCAAAACCATCCTTGCCCAATGTCCGGCCCCCGGACAACTGGTGATCGCATTCTATAAGGTCTTGACCTGCGCCCCGCCACCGGCATAGCGCCTTGAACATGCCAAGACGAGAACGCCCGGCCACGCCAAAAGTCATCGTCACCCGCCGTCTGCCGCCATCGGTGGAGGCGCGCATGGGCGACCTTTTCGACACGCATTTCAATGTCGAGGACCGGCCGATGAACCGCGCGGAACTGGCCGCCGCCATGGCCGACTGCGACGTTTTGGTCCCGACCGTCACAGACCAGATCGACGCGGATCTGCTGGCGCAAGCGTCGGACCGGCTGCAGCTCCTCGCCAGCTTCGGCAATGGCGTGGACCATATCGACCTTAAGGCTGCGCGGAAGCGGCGGATCATCGTTACCAACACGCCCGGCGTGCTGACCGAAGACACCGCCGACATGACGATGGCGCTGATCCTGTCCGTCCCCCGCCGGCTGGCGGAGGGTGAGAAGCTGATGCGCGCCGGGGCATGGGGTGGATGGAGCCCCTCGGCGATGTTGGGCCACCGGATCGGCGACAAGCAGCTCGGCATTGTCGGCATGGGGCGCATCGGCCAGGCCGTCGCCCGCCGCGCCCGGGCCTTTGGCCTGTCGATCGCCTATCATAACCGCCATCGCCTGCCCGAAGCGGTCGAGGCGGAGACCGGCGCGGTGTTCCATGAGAATCTCGACGGCCTGCTGCGCGAGAGCGATATCCTTTCCATCCACTGCCCGCTCAACACCGATAGCAAGGGGCTGATCGACGCAGCCAAGATCGCGCTGCTCAGGCCGAGCGCATACGTCATCAATACCTCCCGCGCAGAAATCGCCGATGAAGGCGCCTTGATCGACGCATTGGAAACAGGGCGCATCGCGGGCGCCGGCCTCGACGTCTATGCGCATGAGCCCGCCGTCGACCCCCGGCTGCTGGCCCTGTCCAACGTAACGCTGCTGCCTCATATGGGCTCCGCCACCTTTGAGGGGCGCGAGGCGACGGGTACGCGCGTGATTGCCAATATCCGCACCTGGGTCGACGGCCACCGCCCGCCCGACCAGGTGCTGGAGGGATGGATTTAGACCTGGCCTGGCACGGCGCAGGTATCCGCGCTCTGCCGCCGCCGTGATGCAAGGGGGAACGGGGGTCCATGCGTCTTCTGCCTGCCCGCGACCTGTTTGCCTGCGCCCTGCCCGTCTGCGCCATGGCCTTTCTGGTGTCGCCAACGCCGGCGCTGGCGCAGGTGCAGGTTGCCGATAGCGGCGACATGTCCTGGATGCTGATCTGCACGGCGCTTGTGCTGCTCGCCGTCATCCCCGGCCTTGCCCTTCGCCTCGCCGGGGCGTCGCCCGCCCGCGACGCACCTTCCGCCATGGCGCGGGTCCTGACCGCATCGACGATCGCCACGCTGCTATGGGCGTGCGCGGGCAACATGCTCGCCTATGCTCCGGGCACACTCTGGCTGGGCGAGGTGCGGCGCGCCTCTTCCTTCGACATGGCGGCGCTTCACGCGGGGCTGACGATCTCCGAAGTGTCCTTCATGATCTTTCAGGCGTCCATTGCCTCCCTTGCCTGCGGCCTTTTGACCGGCGGCTTTTCCGGCTACCGGCTGTTGCCGGTCACGCTTCTGGCCGTCGCATGGCTGTTGCTGGTTTACACGCCGATCGTCCGCGCCGTCTCGGCCGGCGGATGGCTTGCACAGTCCGGGGTCGTCGATTTTTCCAGCGCCCTTGCCCTCCATCTGGCGACGGGCGTCTCCGTCCTGACCGTTGCTGTCATACTTCGGCCGGGTCGTCTCGCGGGCGATCATGCGCCGGGCGCGCCCGTGCTTGGTGTCACGGGCTGCGGCCTGTTCTGGCTGGGTTCGCTGGGGCTGAGTGGCGGCTGGGCCTTCGGAGCCACCGCCGACGCCGTCGCCGCAATCCTGAACGCGCATCTGGCGGCTTGCAGCGCTTTGCTGGGCTGGGCGATCGTCGAACGCGTGCGCACCGGCCACGCGACGGCCAGCGGCATGGGCTGTGGCGCACTGGCCGGCCTCGCGGCGATCTCCGCCTCCGCCGGTTTCACCGATATGTCGGGGGCTGTCCTGACCGGCATTTGCGCGGGCGTCGTCTGCCAACTCGCCACGGCCATCCCGCGCCTGCTCGATGCGTATGATCCAGCCAATATCTTTGCCGTGCATGCGGTTGGCGGCGTCATCGGCGCCCTACTGCTCGCGCTCGTGAACACCCGCCTCTACACCCAGGCGCGCCTGGCCGACCAGGCCCTGGGCATCGGCGCAGTCCTGATCTGGTCCGTCGTCATAACCACGCTGCTAACGCTGCCATTGCTGCTTTTGAAACCGGGCGGCAAGGCGAGATCCGGGAGCCTATAGGCCGCGGTGCTTCCTGAAAGCGGCGGTCGCTTCCGCCGGTCCCTTATAAGCCTCCTGAAACTCGCCGCTCCAGTAGAGCAGCGAATCCAGCTCGATCTTTTCGCCCGTTACGGCACACAGGACAAATGTGCCCGGCCGCACGATGTCATAATGCGGCGTATCGTATCGCAGCACTGCCAGACCGGGGATATCAGCCATGACGCCTCAGTCGCCGGTCAATATGCGGTCCACCAACTGCTTGACCGTTGGGACAAAGCCATTGGAATAGAAAGGGTCCTGCTTGAAACGATATGCGCTGTGGCCGGCAAAGGCGAGGTTCTCGTCAACGGGGCCGCCGTGCGCGATATCCTGCAGCGTCTTCTGGATGCAGAAGCTGCGCGGGTCGGCGAGACGCCCGGTCGAATTGGTCTCGCTGTCCATCCAGCTTGAAAAGGCGCATTGCGACAGGCATCCCATGCAATCGGCCTGATCCTTGCGGATGATGCTCTTTTCCGGGTCGGTGACGAACACCAGCGTGTTGTCCGGAGTCTTGAGCGCCGTCGTGAAGCCAAGCCCCACCCATTCCCGAGCGCGCAGCAGATCGTTGCGCGTCACCCAGAAATTCTTGCCCTTCACACCCACGTCAAGCTGATGGGTATGGTCGCCGGCCTGCTCCAGGCTGAAGGCGATCTGACGCTCCGACCGCGCCTCCAGATTGCGCAGGAAGGGGTTGCGCACGGCGGAACTGTAGAAACCCGTCGGCGAGAAGCGATGAAGAAGAATTTCCCCCTTCTCGACCTGCGTGAGCTTGGTTTTCCATTCCTCCGGAATCGGGCTTTCCTGGGTCAGGAGCGGCCGGGTGCCGAACTGGAAGGCGATGGTTCCCAGTTCCGGATTGTCGATCCAGTCGTTCCACTCGCGCAGATGCCAGACGCCGCCCGCCATGATGATGGGTACATCGTCCGAGATGCCGCCGCTGCGCATCGTCTCGCGTAGCGCCTTGACGCGCGGATACGGGTCCTGCGGCACTTTGGGGTCCTCGGCGTTCGACAGTCCGTTATGGCCACCCGCAAGCCAGGGATCTTCATAGACGACGCCAGCCAGCCATTCCGCCGCCTTGGAATAGGCGCGCTTCCACAGAGCGCTGAATGCGCGGCCAGAGGAGACGATGGGCAGATAGCTGACATTATAGGATGCCGCGATCTCCGACAGCTTGTAGGGCATGCCGGCGCCACAGGTAACGCCCGCGACCATGCCGCGGGTCTTTTCCAGAACGCCGTGCAGGATGCGCTGGGCGCCGCCCATTTCCCACAGCACGTTGATGTTAATGGCGCCCTTGCCGCCCGCAAGTTCAAAGGCGCGCTTCACCTGCTCGACAGCGCCGTCGATAGCGTAGGCGATCAGTTCCTCATGGCGATCACGGCGGGTCCGACCGTGATAGTTTTGCGGGATGATCTTGCCGGTGGGATCATAGCTGTCGGCGTTGACGGCCGACACCGTGCCGATACCGCCGGCCGCCGCCCAAGCGCCGGAGCTTGCGTGGTTGGAGACCGACACACCCTTGCCACCTTCGATCAGCGGCCACACTTCGCGACCGCCATAGAGGATGGGTTTCAAACCCTTGAACAATGACTTCTCCCAAGAAATCGCAACCATCCCCAATGGCCGAGCACGCTCTATATCAGCTTTCTCGGCGGGGACGGTTAAAAATTGGTCCGCGCCCTAAAGCAAAACATCCGGTCTGGCCAGCGATTTGCCATAGAGGCGAGCGTAAGACCTTAGCATATCCGGCTCTCCGAAAGCCTCGACCGCCTTGGCGCGATTACTCTCGCCAAGGCTATAGCGCAGCGCGTCATTCTGCGCCAATTCCGCCAGCGCGGCGGCCAGCCCGGCTTCATCCGCCAAGGGAATCACGAAACGCCGATTCGCCGGGGACACCATCTCAGCAACATCGCCGACGTCGGTGGAAACCACCGGCAATCCGGCCGCCATGGCTTCAACGAGCGAGATGGGAAACTGTTCACTGTCCGACGAGAGCGCGAAGATATCGAACAGCCCGACGAACCGCCACGGCTCGGGGAGAAAGCCGGCCATGTGCAGGTCGGTCAGGCCATGGGCCGCCGCTTCGCGCAGGATCGCCTCCCGTTCCGGCCCCTCGCCCACGACCACCAGTTGCAGGCGATCGCGATTGGCGGCGACGGCGCGCACCAGCCGGGGAATATTCTTCACCGCGCGCAACCCCGCGAGCGTGCCGACCACCAGCTTGCCCGGCGAACGATGAAAGCCCGGCAATCCGTCCGCCACGGTCTTGTCGGCGTAGCGCGCCGTGTCGATGCCGTTCGAGATAAGATGCACTTTCGCGCGGGGCTGACGCCATGGCCCCAGCGCAATGCTTTCCAAGCGCTTTGACGGCACCACCAGTGCGTCAGCGGCGGCGAGCGCAATCCGGCGGTAGCGATTGCGCGCAGGCTTGAGACCCGCAGCCTCATCCTCGTTGAAGCCGTCCTCATGGTGGATCAGCGGCGGCAGGCCCAGGATCCAGCGAAATATCCGGTGCGCCATGACGCCGTCGACCGCGCCCCAATTATAGGTGAGGACGAGGTCGTAGCGCCGCATGAACCGCGCCAGCGCCAGGAAGCGCGGAAGGCTGGGCCGCCCCGTGAGCGGCGGCGCTTCGGGAAAATCGACCGGCACGCCCGGCGCGATCGCCTTTTTCGCGCCCATCGCTGCCGGCACGCCGCTCACGATCGCATGCTCGGCTCTGTCGCCCCAGAGGTTGATGAGCTGAACGGCCCGGGCTTCCTTGCCGCCGAGATTGAAGCTGCTGTGAAGATGGAGCAGGCGCGGCCGCCGCTCCGCCGGGCCTTCAGCCATTGGCCGACACGCGCTCCAGAAGGCGTTCGATTCCGGCAAGCGCTTCCGGCTCGTTGAGGAGCGGCGCATGGCCGACACGCGGAACCGTGACGATTTCCGTGTCGCCGCCAATGTCTTCGCGCATGCGCTCGGCCGTTGCGGCGCTGAACAGGTCGGACAGGCCCCCGCGCACGATGAGCGTGGGCACATTCCTGAAGCCCGCCAGGGTCGGCCAGAGATCTACGCCGGTTTCTCCCCCGGGAACCCTGAGCGGTTCGGCAATCCGCATGTCATAGTCCAGAACGACACGACCGCTGCTGTTCAGGCGATAGAGGCGCTTGGCCATCGCCAGCCATTGGTCCAGCCGGTAGCCCGGAAAGACATCGGCGTTATTCTCCGCCACGGAGCGCGCTGCATGGACCCAGGTCGGATGGGTGCTGCCGGACCCGACATAGCCGCGGATGCGCGCCAGCCCCGCTTCCTCGATCTTCGGCCCGACATCGTTGATGACCGCGCCGGCGATCCTGTCCGGCCGGGTCGAGGCCATGATCATGGCGATGATGCCGCCCAGCGACGTACCGACGATCACAAAGCGGGTCAGCGCCAGATCGGTCAGCAGCCGCTCAAGGTCATGCAGATAGGTGAGCGGCACATAGGTCATAGGGTCCTTGGCATAGGCGCTCTCCGCCCGCCCGCGCAGGTCGGGGCAGATCATCCGCCACCGCCCGGCCAGTTTCTCGGCCAGCGGCTCGAAATCGCGCGCGTTGCGTGTGAGGCCGGGCAGGCACAGCAACGCGGGCCGGCCATCCTCCTGTCCGGGATAGTCCCGGTAATGCAGGCGAAGACCGTCGGGAGACCACCAATATCCGTCGTTATAGCCGGGCACGCTTGATCCTTCCGCCATGCCTGCCCCATATCGCTGCATGCGCACATCCCTGCAAGCCAGCAAATTCCGCCCCGAGACACGGATCACCGAATTGGGCGACGGCATCGCCGATTCGGTCGCGCCCGCCAATTTCCCGGAAACGACCCTGCGGTTCCGCAACGACCGTTGGGCGGCCACGGTCGGCCTCGACAATCTCAGCGATGCAGACTGGATCGCGCATTTCGGACGGTTCCGGCCATTGCCCGGTTCGCTGAAGCAGCCTTTGGCGCTGCGTTATCACGGCCATCAGTTTCAGGTGTATAATCCGGATATCGGTGACGGTCGGGGATTTCTGTTCGCGCAGCTTCGCGACGGCGGGGGGCGGTTGCTGGACCTGGGCACCAAGGGATCGGGGCGGACGCCATGGAGTCGATCGGGCGACGGGCGATTGACGCTGAAGGGCGGCGTCAGGGAAATATTGGCGACGGAAATGCTCGACGCCCTGGGGGTCAACACCAGCAAGACCTTCTCGCTCGTCGAGACGGGGGAAGCGTTGCACCGGGGTGACGAGCCCTCCCCTACCCGGTCCGCCGTCATGACCCGGCTGAGCCATAGCCACATCCGCATCGGCACGTTCCAGCGCGCGGCCTATGAGCGCAACGACGCCCTGATGCAGCGGCTCGTCACCTATGCGCTGGAAGAGCTGTACGGCGAAACGCCCGGCGACCAAGCCCCGGCGCAGCTTCTGGGCCGGGTGGTCGAGAGGACCGCCGATCTGGCCGCGAGCTATATGGTGGCGGGCTTTGTCCATGGCGTGCTCAACAGCGACAATATCAATGTGACCGGGGAGAGCTTCGACTACGGCCCCTGGCGATTCACGCCGCAATGGGACCCGGCGTTCACGGCGGCCTATTTCGATCATCAGGGCCTCTATGCCTTCGGGCGGCAGGCCGAGGCGATCCATTGGGATGTCGCGCAGCTGGCGGTGTCCCTGCGCCTGCTGTCCGATGCGCCGCCGCTGATCGAACAGCTGGAGCGTTTCCCGGATGTCTATGCAGAGCGGATGGTGACGCGCTTCTTCTGGCGGCTTGGCCTTGCGCCCGGGACGCAGACGGAATCGACGGCTTTCATCGAGGCGGCGGTCAAGGCGATGATCGAGACGGGGACCGGGATCGACCGCTTCTTCCTGGACTGGCGGTACGGAGATGTTCGTGGCGAAGTGTGCGCAAGGGCGGGGTTTGAAGACGTTCGGGAGGCCATTGTTGGATTTTCTCCAACAGGGTCCCGCGCCGATCATCCCTATTGGCGGCAGGACGCGCCCTGCTCCATGCATATCGCGGAGGTGGAGGCGATCTGGTCGGCGATCGACAGGGACGACGACTGGCGGCCGCTGCAGGCCAAGGTCGCGGCGATCCGCGACATGGGCGAGGCCATGGGCGACCCTCCGCCGATCCCCTGACCCCTCTTTCCGACTTGCCCCCTTTAAAGATCACACCATTTCGGCCATATCGCATCCATGTCAGCCAAGATCGTTTCGACCGAACCCGCAACCGGCGCGCACCTCTGGGACTCCGAGATCAGCGATGTCGACCGGGAAGTGGGAAGGGCGCGGGCCGGATGGCTGGCCTGGGCGGCAAAGCCCCTCACCTTCCGCGTGGAAACGCTGCGCCGCTTCGCCAACGCCGTGCGCGCCGCCGAGGAGGATCTGGTCGACCTGATCTCCCGCGAGACAGGCAAGCCGCTATGGGACGCGCGCACCGAAGTCGCCGCCGTCATCGGCAAGGTCGATATCTCGATCGCCGCCTATTCCGAGCGCACCGGCCAGAAACGGCATGAAGGCGCGATGGGCGAGCGGCAGGCCGTGCGGCACAAGCCCCATGGCGTCATGGCCGTGCTCGGCCCCTATAATTTCCCTGCGCACCTGCCCAACGGCCATATCGTCCCGGCGCTGATCGCGGGCAACGCCGTGGTGTTCAAGCCGTCGGAAAAGACGCCAGCGGTCGGCGCCAAGCTGGTCGAGCTCTATCACAAGGCGGGCGTTCCCGAGGATGTGGTGCGGCTGGTGATCGGCGGCCCGAACGAAGGCCGGGCGCTGACGTCGCATGACGGGATCGACGGCATTCTCTTCACCGGCTCCGCCGCCACCGGCATCGCCATCAACAAAGCCTGCGCGGACCGACCAGACAAGATATTGGCGCTGGAGATGGGCGGCAACAACCCGATCATCGCCTGGGACACGCCGGACATCGCCAGCGCCGCCGTGCTGATCGCCCAGTCCGCCTTCCTGTCCGCCGGCCAGCGCTGCACGGCGGCCAAGCGCCTGATCGTCAAGGAAAGTCTTGCCCCGCTGCTGATTGCGGAGGTCAAGAAGCTCGCCGACCGGATGGTGATCGACCACCCCCATGCCGACCCGGTGCCCTATATGGGGCCGGTCATCGACAATCTGGCCGCCGACGGCCTGACCGAAAGTTTCCTGATCCTGATGAGCAATGGCGGCCGGCCGATCAAGCATATGGTCCGGCCCAAGGCGAACCTGCCCTTCGTCTCCCCCGCGATCATCGACGTGACGGAGATGCCCGAGCGGCCGGACATCGAGCTGTTCGGCCCGCTGCTGCAGGTCATCCGCGTTCCCGATTTCGACAGCGCGATCGCCGAAGCGAACAACACGCGCTTCGGCCTGTCGGCGTCGCTGATCGGCGGAGCGCCGAGCCATTACGACCAGTTCTGGGCGAATATCCGGGCAGGCATCGTCAACTGGAACAAGCCGACCAACGGCGCATCCTCCGCCGCGCCGTTCGGCGGCGTCGGCATATCGGGCAATCACCGCCCCAGCGCCTATTATGCCGCAGACTATTGCGCCTATCCCGTGGTGTCGTCCGAGGCGGACCAGCCGCGCGCGACGATGGGCGTGGGGTTGCGGGATGTGGAGGTAGCGACGGCGGTGAAGTGAGGGTGGGTTGGTCTGGAAACGACCAGAAGCGGACGGTCCCTTTCGTCGTCATCCTGAACTTGTTTCAGGATCCATTTCTCCGGATTGAGCCTTGGTTGTGGGGCACAATGGATGCTGAAACAAGTTCAGCATGACGAAGGGGGGAGTGGCAGAAAGCCACCCTTTTGCAGACACCACTCTTTCGCCGTCATGCCGGGCTCGACCCGGCATCCATTGGCTCGACAGCAGCGAATTCAGGCGGCGATTGACGCTCATGGATCCCGGATCAAGTCCGGGATGACGGCGGCTTTTTTGTGGCGAACCGCGCCCGCCATCCACTCCTTCGCTGGGATGACGGGAAAAAGGGAAAGGGATGACGGACAAAATAGGCCATGGTCCGTTCCTCATCCGCAAATCTGTCCCGCACATCCAGCAACGAAACATTTACTAGCCTCACGCATACACATTCTCCGTTGCGACGCAGCGTAGCGGGGGGCATCTGGGCAGCATGAAGCGTGGTACGTCTGGAACAGTCTACCTTGTCGGCGCGGGTCCGGGTGATCCGGAGCTGTTGACGCTGCGCGCGGCGCGCCTTTTGGCCGCTGCATCGCTGATCGTGCATGACGGGCTGGTCGATCCGGCGATTTTGGGCATGGCGCGGCCGGATGCGCGCCGCATTTCCGTCGCCAAGAGCCGCAGCCGCCATTCCCTGCCGCAAGAAGAGATCAACGCCCTGCTGGTCAGCGAGGCGCTGGCCGGGCGGGACGTCGTGCGCCTGAAGGGCGGCGATCCGTTCATCTTTGGCCGGGGCGGCGAAGAGGTCGAGGCGTGCCGCGCCGCGGGCGTGCCGGTTGAAGTGATCCCCGGCATCAGCGCCGCCATCGGCTGCGCGGCGGAGGCCCAGCTTCCGCTGACCCATCGCGATGCGTCAAGCGCCGTCACCTTTGTCGCCGGCCAGTGCAAGGGCCTGACCGATCAGGACTGGTCCGGCCTTGCGGGCAAGGGCCGCACGCTCGTCATCTATATGGGCGTGGCCACCGCCGCCGACATTGCCGACAAGCTGATGGCGGACGGCGTATCACCGGGCACCCCGGTCGCGGTGCTGGAAAAGGGTACGCGCGGCGACAGCCGGGCGATGCGGTCGCTGCTGGCCGACCTTGGCGACATGGTGGTGCGCGAGGGCGTGAAAAGCCCGGCGCTGATCGTGGTCGGCGACGTCGTCCTGCGTGCGAATGCCGATGATAAACTGGCCGCCCTTGTGGCATATACGGAGAGTCTTGCGTGATCTTGCTGACGGGAAATGACCTGGCGTCGGGCGACGTGATCTGGTGGACGGGTTCCGGCTGGTCCCGCCATGTCGGCGAGGCCGTCGATGCGGGCAGCGAGGCCGATGCCATCCTGGCGCGCGAGAGCGCCGCGCGGAACGTGAATGCGGGATATTCCGTGGAGGCCGAGGCGACGGCATCCGGCCCCCTGCCCCTGCACATCAAGGAGCGCATCCGGGCGAGCGGCCCGACCGTGCGTGCCGACCTTGCCATCAACACCGCCATTCCCATCGTAAGGGCCTGAGCCATGTATCGTTACGACCAGTATGACCAGGAGATCGTCGACGCCCGCGTGGAGGAATTCCGCGACCAGGCGCGCCGCCGCCTTGCAGGCGAAATGACCGAGGACCAGTTCAAGCCGCTGCGCCTGATGAACGGCCTCTATCTCCAGCTGCACGCCTATATGCTGCGCGTCGCCGTCCCCTACGGCACGATGTCGGGCAAGCAGATGCGGATGCTGGGCCATATCGCGCGCAAATATGACAAGGGCTACGGCCATTTCACCACCCGCCAGAACATCCAGTATAACTGGATCAAGCTGGAGGACGCGGCCGATATCCTGGCCGAGTTGGCGACGGTCGAGATGCACGCCATCCAGACCAGCGGCAATTGCATCCGCAATATCAGTTCGGACCAATATGCCGGCGCCGCCGCCGACGAGATCGCCGATCCGCGCCCCTGGGCGGAGCTGCTGCGCCAATGGTCGACATTCCATCCGGAATTCACTTATCTGCCGCGCAAGTTCAAGATCGCCGTCATCGCCAGCGCGGAAGATCGCGCGGCGATGCGCCTGCACGACATCGGCATCGAACTGGTGAAGCGCGACGGCAAGGTAGGCGCCAAGTTCTTCGTGGGCGGCGGCATGGGCCGCACGCCGATGATCGCGCCGGAAATCAAGGACTTCGTGCCGGAGGAGGAGCTGATCTCCTATGCCGAGGCGTGCCTGCGCGTCTACAACCGCTATGGCCGCCGCGACAACAAGTACAAGGCGCGGATCAAGATACTGGTCCATGAGATCGGCGCGGACGAATATCGCCGTCAGGTCGAGGAAGAGTTCGCGCATATGAAGACGCTGGGCATCGACCCGCCCGTCGCCGAGCTGGCGCGCATCCGCACCTATTTCGCCGATCCGGCCTATGAGACCGGCCTGTCCGACGCTGTCGACCGTTCCGATCCCGACTTCGCCCTGTGGATCGACCAGAATGTCGTCACCCACAAGCAGCCGGGCTATGCGATCGTCAATATCAGCCTGAAGCCGGTCGGCGGCATCCCCGGCGACGCATCGGCCGACCAGATCGAACTGATCGCCGACCTCACCGAGCGCTATTCGCTGGACGAGGTGCGCGTCACCCATGCGCAGAATATCGTCCTGCCCTATGTGAAGAAGGCCGATCTCTACGCCCTGTGGCAGCAACTGGACGAAGCGGGCCTTGGCGCGCCGAACCTGGGCCTGATCACCGACATGATCGCCTGCCCCGGCCTCGACTATTGCAGCCTGGCCAATGCGCGCGCGATTCCGGTGGCGCAGAAGATCGCCGACCGTTTCGCCGACCCGGCGCGGCAGCGGGACCTGGGCGAGCTGAAGCTCAAGATATCCGGCTGCATCAATGCCTGCGGCCATCATCATGCCGGGCATATCGGCATCCTTGGCGTCGACCGGAAGGGCGTGGAGAATTACCAGCTCCTGCTCGGCGGATCGGGCGCGGAGGATGCGAGCATCGGCACGATCACCGGCCCCGGCTTCGGCGAGGACGGCATTGTCGACGCCATCGAGAAGGTCACCGACCTCTATGTCGCAGAGCGGCAGGAGGGTGAGCGGTTCCTCGACACCTATCGCCGTCTCGGCATGAAGCCCTTCAAGGAGGCCATCTATGGCTGAGTTCCTCTCCTTCCGCACCGGAGACGCCGCGCAGGAGCCTGCCGTCACGGTCGAGGCTTTCACCGGCCAGACCAACGCCACCGCCGTCCGCATCGAGCCGGGCGAGGATGCGCGCGACCTGCTGCCGCATCTCGACCGCCTGTCGCTGGTGGAGGTGAACTTTCCGGCGTTTGGCGACGGGCGCGGCTATTCGGCGGCGCGCATCCTGCGGGAGGCGGGCTATGCCGGCGAGCTGCGCGCGGTGGGGGACGTGCTGGTCGACCAGCTGACGGCCATGCGCCGCTGCGGCTTCGATGCGTTCAAGCCCAACCATCCGCTCGACGACGCCGTCGTGAAGGCGTCGCTGGAGCGGTATGACGACGTGTATCAGAAGACCATTGATGGCCGTGCGCCCGTGTGGGCGAAGCGGCATCCGGAGACTGTAAATGGCTGAAGCCGTTGCCCGCCAACGTGACGTGATCGACGCCCGCCCCGCCTTTACCCAGGCGGATGCGGACGCGCTGAACGCGCGGTTCGCGGGCGTAGAGACCTTGCCGATGCTGCGCACCCTGTTTGCCGAGGGCGTGCTGGGCAATGTCGCCACCGTATCGTCCTTCGGCACGGAGAGCGCGGTGCTGCTGCACCTGATCGCGCGGGCGGACCCGTCCGTGCCGGTGATCTTCGTCGATACGCTCAAGATGTTTCCGGAGACGCTGGACTATCGCGACACGCTGGTTTCCGCATTCGGCATCGAGAACAGCTTCACCGTCACGCCGCAGCATGACGTGATCCAAAAGAAGGACGAGACCGGGCTGCGCTGGTCCTATGACCCGGACGGCTGCTGCGAAATCCGCAAGGTCGAGCCGATGGCCCGCGCCAAGGACGGGCTGGACAGCTGGATTTCCGGCCGCAAGGCGTTCCAGTCGGTGACCCGCCAGAACATCCCCCGGTTCGAGGTGGAGAATGGCCGGCTGAAGGTCAACCCGCTGGGCGACTGGACCAAGACCGATCTGGAAGCCTATTTCGCCGAGCATGACCTGCCCCGCCATCCGCTGGAGGCGCAGGGCTATCTGTCGATCGGCTGCGAACCCTGCACGTCCAAGGTGCAGGAGGGCGAGGACCCGCGCGCCGGACGCTGGCGCGGATGGGACAAGGTGGAGTGCGGCATCCATACGCCGATCCCGACCGTCGACCCCGAAGACCCGGCCAACCAGCCGGTGTTCTGAGATTGATCCATATCAATGCAGGTTGTTTTGACCCTGTTATGATGTCGGGATGCCGTCCTTTTTCCAGCTTACCTATATCAGCACCGCGCGGGACGGGGTTGATGGTGCGGATTGCCAGGCGATCCAGAGAAAATCGAGCATATATAATGGCTTGATCGACGTTACGGGCCTTTTGCTGTTCAATTCCCGGCGCTTTGTCCAGGTTCTGGAAGGGCGGGAAGATGTGGTGCGGGACCTGTACGATCGGATATCGGGCGATCCGCGCCATTATGGCCTTGTGATCCTAGGCGAGGACCATGTCGCCGAACGGCAGTTCGGTCAGTGGGCGATGGTCTTTGACGACGGCAACGGCGACAATGGCCAGCTTCCCGAAAAAGTGGACGCCCTTCTGGACAAAGCGGGCCCCTCCACGCGCGCCCTGTTCCAGACCAGCGCCAGGCTGTATCGCCGCCAGCTCTTCCTGGATTGAGCACAGCCCTTCCGATCATCGGATCGGCGGAAATCCCCGACAAGCACGCGCCGGCCGGGCCGGGGGAAATCTGGCGCTCACCCTAAGCGATCTTCTTCATGGGCTTGCCGCCGGGGCTGCACCTGATAGGCAGGCTGGGGGAGGAAAAGGCTGATCGGCGTAACGCCGCCGCCGGGATCGTTTCAGCCAGGGTCTTTTCGGCCGGAGTCATTTCAGGGGGACACAGAATGACGCAGACGGACAGCGGACGGCTCGACCGCTATTTCAAACTGGCGGAACGGGGCACGTCGACACGGACGGAAATCCTGGCGGGCTTCACCACGTTCCTGACGATGTCCTATATCGTGCTGGTCAATCCGGCGATCCTGGGCCAGGCGGGCATGCCGGTCGCGTCGGTGGCGGCCGCGACCTGCTTCGCAGCCGCCTTCGCCTCCATCCTGATGGGACTGGTCGCCAACACGCCGCTGGCGCTGGCGCCGGGCATGGGCCTCAACGCCTATTTCAGCTTCACCGTGGTCCAGCAGATGGGCGTGCCATGGCCGATCGCGCTGGGCTGCGTCTTCATCTCCGGCATATGCTTCCTGATCCTGACCCTGACGGGCGCGCGGCAGATGATCGTCGCCGCCATTCCGACCCATCTTTTCGCGGCGATCGCGGGCGGCATCGGACTGTTCATCGGCTTCATCGGCCTGAAGAATGCCGGCATCATCGTCGCCAACCCCGCGACGTTCGTCGCGCTGGGCAATCTGAAGGACCCCGGCGCAGCACTCGCCCTGTTCGGCCTGCTGCTGATCAGCGCGCTCAGCGTCTGGAACGTGCGCGGGGCGATGCTGATCGGCATCGTCGCCACCACCCTGATCGGCTGGGTCATCGGCCTGGTCGTCGTCAAGCCCGATCCCTACAGCCTGTCCGCGCTGACGGGCACGGCCTTCAAGCTCGACCTGCCGGGCGTCTTCGGCCTGACCGGCAGCCATGGGCTTGGCCTGGTCGAGATCCTGTTCGTTTTCCTGTTCGTCGACCTGTTCGACAATATCGGCACGCTGGTCGCGGTGACGAAGCGGGCGGGCCTGATGGACGCCGCGGGGCGCATTCCCGGCCTGAACCGCATCCTGATGACGGACGCCGTGGCGACGGTCGTCGGATCAGTGGCGGGCACCAGCACCGTCACCAGCTATGTCGAGAGCGCGGCGGGTGTGCAGACGGGCGGACGCACGGGCCTGACCGCCGTGGTCACCGGCCTGCTGTTCCTGATCACCATGTTCGTCGCGCCCTATGCGCAGATCGTGCCGCTGGCCGCCACGGCGCCGGCGCTGATCATCGTCGGCGGCCTGATGCTGCTGCCGCTGACGGAGGTGGACTGGGAGGACTCCTATTCCGCGATCCCCGCCTTCCTGACCGTGGTGATGATCCCGCTGACCTTCTCCATCGCCAACGGCCTTGCCTTTGGCATAACCGCCCATGCCGCGCTCAAGCTGCTGCGCGGCAGGGCGACCAGATCGGACTGGTTCCTGCTTCTGCTCGCGGGCCTGTTCGTCGTGCGTTTCGTCTGGATGAGTGCGGGGGCATGATGCGGATTTTCTTTCTTATATCGTTCGCGCTGCTGGCGCTTCCCGCCCCGGCCTTTGCCAAGAAAGTCGACAGGACGCCCCGCACGGTGGTGATGACCGCCTTCTCCCCCGAATGGGATGCATTGGTCCACACCATCGCCAAGCCGGTCGAGCGCAAGATCAACGGCATGACCTTTGTCACCGGCAAGATGGCGGGGAAGCCGGTGCTGCTGATGCAGAGCAATGTGAGCATGGTGAACGCGGCGATGAACACCCAGCTGGTGCTCGATCGCTTCACGGTCAAGCGCATCGTCTTTTCCGGCATCGCCGGGGGCGTCGACCCGTCACTCTCGATCGGCGACGTCGTGGTGGCGGAGGATTGGGCGCAATATCTTGAGGTCTCCTTCGCCCGCCAGACGAAGGACGGCTGGGTCACGCCCGAGCCGCTCGATACGGTGGCCCCGCCCAATTACGGCATGATGTTCCCGCGCGGCGTGCGCGTGGGCAATGCCGCCGAGCCGATGCGCCGCCATTACACTCTGCCGGTTGACCCTGCCCTGCTCGCCCTCGCCCGCAAGGTCGCCGCCAGCGTGACGTTGCAACGGTGCGTGACGGGTAAGGTTTCGCGCTATGACCATGCGCCCAATCCAGCATCGCCCCCCGCCCCCGCCCCGGGATGCCTGGCCCATGAACCCAAGATCGTCGTGGGCGGGACCGGCGTCAGCGCCGGGGTTTTTGCCGACAATGCCGAATTCCGGGACTATCTCCACTCCGCCTGGAAGGCGCGGGTGGTCGACATGGAAAGCGCCGCCGTGGCGCAGGTGGCCTATGCCAACAAGGTCCCCGTCATCGTCTTCCGCAGCCTGTCCGACCTGGCCGGCGGAGACGCGGGCGGGAACCAGATGATCACCTTTATGACTTTAGCGTCGGTCAATTCCGCCGCGGTCGTGCGCGCCTTTGTCGCAGCGCTGGCGGACTGACGCTGCGATGAAGGCCGCGCAGTGCGCTCAGGCGAGCCGCTCCGGCACGGACATGGCCTCTTTGAGGATCGCGCCCTTCTGGCCGACCGCTTCCCAGGGGAAGACGAACCAGCGCTTGTCCTCGTCCCGGTCGATCATCCGCGCCCAATAGTCGACGGCGACCCGCGAGCGGCTGTTATTGATGAGGACGGCGAACCGCAGGTTGCCGCTGTCGGCGCCGCCATCCGAAAGCAGGCGGCGCACATGGTCAATCGTGCCGCCGCTGTCGTTGATGTCGTCGACGAGCAGAAAGCGGACGCCGGTCGCGCTCTGGGCGGCGACTTTCGCGAGAAGTTCGTCGGCAAAGCCGGCCACCTTTGCGCTGTGGTCGATGGATAGCATCGGCAGATCGATCTGATGGGAAATATAGACTGCGGGAACCAGTCCGCCGCGCCCGATGCCTATGACGAAATCGGGCCTCCACGCATCCTTCTCCACCTGCCGCGCCACGGCGTGGACATCGGCGATGAAACTGTCGTTGGAAATATAATGGAGTTCAGGCGCAGCAGTTGTCGTCATCTGGGCGAATCCAGCCGATATCGGGATGGATTTTCGGTATCCGTTTCGCCGCGATCAGACAATCGAGTGCCAATGCAGATGCGGTTCGGTGCGGGGCATCCCACCGTCGATTATTCGTAACTGGTATCCGCATAGGAATCGTCCGCCAGATCGCTGAACCGCGTGATCTTTGCATCGAACTTCATGCGGATGCGACCCGTAGAACCGTGGCGCTGCTTGGCGACGATCACTTCGGCGAGGCCGTAGATCTTCTCCATATTCTCCTTCCACGCGGAATAGGCGGCCTCGTCATCCGGCTTGGGTTCCTTGGCCGCCTCGTAATAATCCTCGCGGAACACGAACCAGACCATGTCGGCGTCCTGCTCGATCGATCCGGACTCGCGCAGATCCGATAGCTGCGGCCGCTTGTCCTCGCGCTGTTCGACCGCACGGCTGAGCTGCGACAGAGCCAGCACCGGGACATGCAGTTCCTTCGCCAAGGTCTTGAGACCACGGGAGATTTCCGAAATTTCCTGCACGCGGTTCTCGCCGCCCTTGCCTGTCCCCTGCAGCAGCTGGAGATAGTCGACGACGATGAAGCCGATATTGTGGCGGCGCTTGAGCCTGCGCGCCCGCGTGCGCAGCGCGGCGATCGTCAGGCCCGGCGTATCGTCGATATAGAGCGGCAGTTCCTGAAGCTCGCGCGCGGCGCGCGACAGGTTCTGGAAGTCCTGCCGGCTGATACGGCCCATGCGCAGCGCCTCGCCGCTGATGCCGGATTGCTCCGCCAGCACGCGCGTCGCCAGCTGATCGGCCGACATTTCCAGACTGAAGAAGGCCGTGCGCGCGCCCATATTCTTGCTCGCGTCGATCCCGTCGGCATCGTCCCGCACCCAGCGCGACGCCGCATTATAGGCGATGTTCGTCGCCAGCGACGTCTTGCCCATGCCGGGACGCCCGGCGAGGATCATGAGATCCGAATTGTGCAGGCCGCCGATCTTGGCGTTCAGGCTGTTGATGCCGGTCGTGATACCCGAGAGATGGCCGCCGCTGTTAAGCGCGCGTTCGGCGATCTGCACCGCCATGGTGCTGGCCTGCAGGAAGCTCTTGACCGATCCTGTCTCGACGTCGCCCTCGGACACTTTGTAGAGCGCGACCTCGGCCGCCTCGATCTGCCCGCGCGGGTCGACATCCTCGCTGGTGTCCAGCGCTTTTTCGACCAGTTCCCGGCCGACGCCCACCAGTTCACGCAGCAGCGCGAGGTCGTAGATCTGCGACGCGAAATCCCGCGCGCCGATCAGCGCCGCGCCATTGCCGGTCAGCTGCGCCAGATAGGCCGGACCGCCCAGTTCCTTGAGCGCCGGGTCATTCTCCACCAGTGGCTTGAGCGTCACCGGGTTGGCGATCATGTTCCGCTCCAGCAGCTTCATGATCGCGTCGTAGATGCGGCCGTGCAGCGGCTCGAAGAAATGCTCGGCGTGCAGCTTCATCTGCACATCCTCGGCGATTCGGTTGTCGATCATCAGCGCGCCCAGCAGGGCCGCCTCCGCCTCCACGTTGCGGGGAAGTTCGGGGCGCGCGGGGTCCGCTGCTTGCAACACTCTCATCGTTTCGGCCATGGCCATATCATCCTCTTCTTGACCGGGCGGGGCAAGGGCAAAGGCGCGACAGGCCCGTGGATCGCTTGCGAACAGACTGTGGGCAAGCTGTGGATAACTGGCGCGCGGCCCGTCTTGCGCCGCGCAGCCCCTTGCAATTCCGGCCCTTCCGCCGCAGTGACTGTGCGCTCATATGGCCGATCCGCGCATCATAGACATTGAGCTGGACCAGCGAACGATCATCTGGCGCAACGCCGATGTCGAGCAGGAACGGCGGATCGCGATCTTCGATCTGCTCGAGGAGAATTATTTCGCGGCCCTGCGGGAACAGCCGGACGGCTACGCCGGGCCCTATAAGGTCCGGCTGCGGGTCGAGGAAGGCCGGCTGGCGATCGAGATCGACCGGGAGGACGGCACGCCGCTGGAGGCGGTCATCCTGGGACTCGGCCGGTTCCGCCGGGCGATCAAGGACTATTTCGCGATCTGCGACAGCTATTATCAGGCGATCCGCAACGCGACCGCCCAGCAGATCGAGACTGTCGACATGGCCCGGCGCGCCATCCACAACGAGGCGGCCGAGATCCTGAAGGAGCGGCTTGAAGGCAAGATCGCGGTGGATTTCGACACCGCCCGGCGGCTGTTCACCCTGTTGTGCGTCCTGCATATCAAGGGCTGACCGATGCGACCCCCAACCTATCGCGGCGCGCTCCTCCGTGCGGGGGTCGCGATCCTTGTCCTGGCGGCCCTGGCGGCGGCGGCATGGATCTATGCCTGTAATTGGGAACCCTCACGCACCGATTTTCCGGTGCAGGGCGTATCCGTCGACTCCTCGACAGGCGATATCGACTGGGGCAGCCTGCATGCCAGCCACGCGGACTTCGCCTATATCCGCGCGTCCGCCAATGCGTCCTTCCGGGATCCGGCCTTCGCCGCCAATTGGGCAGGCGCGCGCCGGGTGGGCCTGCGTTATGGGGCGATGCACGATTTTTCCCTCTGCGCGCCCGCGGCGGACCAGGCGACGATGTTCGTGACGACGGTGCCGCGGGACAATGCGGCCCTGCCGCCGGTCGTCCATCTGACCCTCCACACCGACTGCAAGACGCGCCCGAGCCGCGATGCGCTTCTCTCCAGCCTCAACACCTTCCTCAACCTGATAGAGGCGCATAGCGGCAAGACGGCGCTGGTCCGGGTTTCGAAGGATTTCAACGACATCTATGATGTGGGTGGCGGGATTTACCGGACCTTGTGGCTCGACCGCAATTTCCTGAAGCCCGATTATGCCGGACGCCCCTGGGTGATGTGGACCGCGTCGACCATCCGCCGCCTTGACGGGGTGGATGCGCCGGTGGAATGGGATGTCGTGGCGCCATGACAGACTTCTCCCCCTCTCCCTCCGCACTGGCGCTTGTCACGTCGGCCCGCGCCGCCATGCATCATGCCCACGCGCCCTACAGCCGCTTCGCCGTCGGCGCGGCGGTGCGCCTGACCGATGGCGCGATCATCCAGGGCAGCAATTTCGAAAATGCCAGCTACGGCCTGTCGCTGTGCGCCGAGACGGTGGCGATCGCCGCCGCCAATGCGCAGGGTCGCCTCGCCGACATAGAGGCCATCGCCGTCGCGGGCGGCGCGATCGAGGCGTCCGGGCGGATCGGCGGCAGCGCCGTCATCATGCCGTGCGGCCGCTGCCGGCAGATACTGAACGAAGCGGAGCAGATGGCGGGGCGCACCCTGTCTATCCTGTGCGCGGGCGCGGAAGGCGACGCAGTCCAGCGGCACAGCGTCGCCGGCCTATTGCCGCACGCCTTCGGCCCCGCCAATCTGGGCATCACATCCGGCTTTGCCCGCGCCGCCGTTGAATCAAGGGACGCCTGACGCACATGGCCATTCTTTCCGACAAGTGGATCCGCACCCAGGCCCTGGAAACGGGGATGATCGAGCCGTTCGTGGAGGCGCAGAAGCGCGATGGCTGCATCAGCTATGGCCTGTCCTCCTATGGCTATGACGCCCGCGTGTCCGACGAGTTCAAGATTTTCACCAATGTGAACAGCACGATCGTCGACCCCAAGGATTTCGATGGCGACAGCCTGGTCGACCGCAAGACGGACTGCTGCATCATTCCGCCCAACAGCTTCGCCCTTGCCCGCACAGTGGAATATTTCCGCATTCCGCGCGACGTGCTGGTGATCTGCCTGGGCAAATCCACCTATGCCCGCTGCGGCATCATCGTGAACGTCACGCCGCTGGAGCCGGGTTGGGAGGGGCATGTGACGCTGGAATTCTCCAACACCACGCCGCTTCCCGCCAAAATCTATGCCAATGAGGGCGCCTGCCAGTTCCTGTTCCTGCAGGGCAATGAGCCGTGCGAGGTCAGCTATGCGGACCGGGCGGGCAAATATATGGGCCAGCGCGGGGTCACGCTTCCACGCCTGTAGCGCTGCCGACAAGCTCGGCCCGTTCATATTTGGCTCATCGGGCATATGCTGTAGAAGATATTGCATATGTTCAGTTTTTTCCGAAAGCGGCGAGAGGATTCGCCGGACCCCGTCATGGAGTCCGGTCCGGGTCCCGACGCCCCGTCCGTGGGCAGCGACCAGCGCGTTTATGCGATCGGCGACATTCACGGCCGCGCCGACCTGTTTGCGCAACTGCTCGACATGATCGGCGCCGACCATGCGGCGCGCGATCACCGGCCATGCCGGATCATCCTGCTGGGCGACCTGATCGATCGCGGCCCCCATTCCCGGCAGGTGATCGAGGGCGGGATGCGCATGGCGCACAGTGACGCGCCCGTCCGGTTCCTGAAGGGCAATCATGAGGAGGTGTTTGTCGCCGCCGCCAGCGGAGACGTGCAGGCCCTGCGCTTTTTCTGCCGCATCGGCGGTCGGGAAACCATCCTCAGTTACGGCCTGACGGAGGCCGACTATGACAGGATGGACATTCAGGAACTGTCCGCCTGGGTGATGAATGCAATCCCCCGATCCCATGTCGATTTCGTCGACGGATTTGAGGATATGATCGAGACGGGCGACTATCTCTTCGTCCATGCCGGCATCCGCCCCGATGTCCCGCTGGCGGATCAGGATCCGCGCGATTTGCGCTGGATCCGGCAGGAATTCCTGCACCACAAGCCGCAGCATGGCAAAATCATCGTCCATGGTCATACCATTACCGGGGATGTGGACGAGCGGGCGAACCGGATCGGCATCGACACCGGAGCCTATCGCAGCGGCGTGCTGACGGCGATCGGCCTTGAGGGCGTTGACCGCTGGTATCTTTCGACAGGCGCCTGAATCCCTTTACTGACCCCATATTGCGCCGCTTCCGCACTGGAGGCACTATGGCGTCATGAAAGCGCTGCTCCCCCTGCTCCTGCTGGCCGCTGCTCCTGCGCCGTCCGGCCCGCCCGCACCCAGCCCCGAGCGTCTTAAGGCGACGGTGGAGAAGCTGGTCAGCTTCGGCACCCGCCATACCCTGTCTTCGACGACCGACAGGAAGCGCGGCATCGGCGCCGCACGCCGCTGGGTCGCTGCCGAGTTCGGCAAGATCGGCAAGAGCTGCGGCGGCTGCCTGAAGGTGGAGACGATCGCCGACCGTTTCGCCGGCCCGCGCGCGCCGAACGGGGTCGAAGTCGCCGACGTCCTTGCCATCCAGCCCGGCACGGGCGATCCCAACCAGGTCGTGATCGTGGCCGGCCATATCGACAGCCGTGTGTCCGACGTGATGGACACCACCAGCGACGCCCCCGGCGCGAACGATGACGGATCGGGCAGCGCGCTCGTCATGGAGGCGGCGCGGCTGGTTGCGGGGCAGAAGTTTGAAGCGACAATCGTCTACGCGCTGCTGTCCGGCGAAGAGCAGGGCTTGTGGGGCGGGCAATTGCTGGCCCGCACGGCGAAGACGCGCGGCTGGCAGGTCCGGGCGATGCTGAACAACGATATCGTCGGCAACAGCATCGGGCAGGACGGCACTCGTGTCGATGGCCTCGTCCGGGTCTTTTCCGAGGGCGCGCGGTCGTCCGAGGACCCGAAGGAAGCCTTGATCCGCCGCGCCATCGGCGGCGAGGATGACGGCCCGTCCCGCGCGCTGGCCAAGAAGATCGGCGCGATCGCCAAGGGCAATCCGACGATCGGTCTCGACGTGTTCGCCGTCCGGCGGCCGGACCGCTTCGGCCGGGGCGGCGACCATTCCCCGTTCCTGGATCTCGGCTTTCCCGCCGTCCGCTTCACCGTCGGGGTCGAGAATTACGACCGGCAGCACCAGAATCTGCGGACGGAAAATGGTCGTATTTTCGGCGACACGGTGGAGGGCATGGACTTCCCCTATCTCGCGAAGGTGACCGCTTTGAACGTGGCGACGATAAGAGCGCTGGCCGCGGCGCCTGCAGCCCCCGCCACGGTCAATCTGGACGGCGCGCTCTCCATGACCACCAAGGTCGCCTGGGACGCCGTGCCGGGGGCAGTGGCCTATCGCATTTACTGGCGGCGCGCCGATGCGCGCGGCTGGACCGAATCCCGGCTGGTGAAGGGCGCGACGGGCGCGACCCTGGACGTGGTCGTGGACGATACGTTCATCGGCGTGGCGGCGGTCGCGGCCAATGGCGCAGAGAGCCTGATCACCTTTGGCGGCATGGCGCCGCGCAAATAGGCGCTATTTGACGGCGTAGGACAGCGACACGCTGAACGACGATCCCGCCGCCATGACGCCCTGCGGCTTCAGCCGGATATGGGTGACGGCCGACTGGCTGGCGACATTCCCTGACACGGGCGTGTAGCCCCACGAATTCCCCCCGTCGGCGGAAAATTCGACATTGTCGCTCGTGCTGCTGGGCGAGACATAGGAAAAGGTCAGGCCGGACGCCGGATTGCCCTGCGCGAACTGGATCGCCGCCCCGCCCGAGCTACCGTCCCCGTCCAGCGCGATGTAGGTGCCGGGGGGCGTAGGCACGACGACGGACACCGTGTTGCTGTCCAGCGGAACGATGTCGGGATTGGTCAGCACCACAGAGGACCGCCGCTTGCTACCCGGCAGAGCTTTGGGATTGGTGGTGGTGTTGTAGCTGTCCCAGGTGGTCGCGGTGCTCATCACCATCGTCATATTGTGCGGCGCGACGGCCAGATTGACGGTGATCACCGACTGACCCGTGCCCTGGTCCAACGTACCAAGAATGCACAGGCCAGCGGCATAGACGCCCGAACAGAGCCGCCAGCTCCAGTTGATCGTGATCGTGTCGCTATAGGTTCCCGGAGCCACCAGCGTGCTGCTCGACGGCTTGATGAAGAATGGCAGGGCGGCGTCGCTTCCGCCGAGAAGGCCAAGCAAATTCAACAGGTTGTTCTGCATATAATCGACGGTTGCGCCCTGGGTTATGGGCACCGTCGCTGCAGAATCGGCCGAGGCTGTATAGCTGATGTTCGCGCCGCTCGACGGCTTGAGCAGGAAGTTGTTGGCGCTGCTAACCGTCGCCCGGATATAGCTGCCGCCCAGCAGGACCAGCACCGCCGTGCCGCAGGACAATCCGGCCTGATTGCTGATCGCCGGGACCGCGCCCGCCTTCACCGCAGCCGGCGAATAGGGGCCGACATTGTTGGTTACCGTGCCGCTGACGGTGCAAGCCGATGCCGGAGACGCGGCAAGGACGGCGATGCCGAACAGCAGCGCCGTCAGGCACCTCCAGAAACCCTTATCCGTCAAGACCATCAACGCCCCTATATGCGGGCGTCAGGCATGCCAAATCGCCTTTAAGGAAGCATGAAATGGGCGGCCGGGAAGGCTCCTAGTCCTTAGACTTTGGTCGCATTCACTCGGCCTTCGCCTTTTTCGCCGGGGCTTTCTTGGCGGGCGCTTTCTTGGCGGCGGGCTTCTTGGGAGCGGCCTTCTTCTTGCCCTTCTTGGCCGGTGCCGCCGCGGCGCGCGCGTCGATCAGCTGCGCCGCTTCCTCCAGCGTCAACTGATCCTTGTCGACCGTCTTGGGCAGGGTCGCATTGGTCGTGCCGTCAGTGACATAGGCGCCGTAGCGGCCTTCCATCAGCTTGATTTCCAGCTCCGTGCGCGGATGCGCGCCCAGCACCTTGAGCGGCTCACGCGATCCGCCCGCGCGCGGCCCCTTATTGGCGGCATCGGCCAGCTTCGCGACGGCGGCGTTCATGCCGGTCTCGAAAATCTCCGCCGTGCCGGACAGCCGCGCATATTTGCCGTCATGCTGAAGGTACGGGCCGAACCGACCGATATTGGCGACGATGGGCTTACCCGTTTCCGGATGATCGCCGACCGTGCGCGGCAGGCTGAGCAGTTTCACCGCCCAGTCCAGCGTCATCTCGCCATCGGGCAGATCCTTGGGGATGGAACCGCGCTTGGCCTCCTTGCCTTCGCCCATCTCGATATAGGGGCCGAAACGCCCGCTCTTGCGGGTGATGTCCTGCCCGGTCTCGGGATGTTGGCCGATGACCTCTGGCCCCGTGTCCGCCGTGCCGTCGCTGCCCGGCTGGCCGAACTTGCGGGTATATTTGCACTCGGGATAGTTGGAGCAGGCGATGAACGCGCCGAACCGCCCGCCGCGCAGGCTGAGCCTGCCCTCACCGCAATTGGGGCAAAGGCGCGGGTCGCTGCCGTCCGGCTTGGGCGGGAACAGCATCGGGGCCAGGAAGGTGTCGATCTCCGCCGTGATGTCGGACGGCTTTTGCGCCATCACCTCTTCGGTCTTCGGCTTGAAGTCGCGCCAGAAGGCTTCGAGGACCTTTTGCCATTGCGCCCGGCCGCCGGAGATATCGTCCAGCTCGTCCTCAAGGCCCGCCGTGAAGTCGTAGGAGACATAACGCTCAAAGAAGCGCTCCAGGAAGGCCGTCACCAGCCGCCCGCTCTCCTCGGCGAAGAAGCGGTTCTTCTCGATCCGCACATAGTCGCGGTCCTTCAGCACCTGCAGCGTGGACGCGTAGGTCGACGGACGGCCGATCCCCAGTTCCTCAAGCCGCTTGACCAGACTCGCCTCGCTGTAGCGCGGCGGCGGCTGGGTGAAATGCTGCTCGGCACTGACGGATTTTTTCGCCGGCACGTCGCCTTCGGACAGGCGCGGCAGCAATTTTCCGTCCTCATCTTCGGAATCGTCCCTACCTTCTTCATAAAGGGCGAGAAATCCCGGGAAGATCACGACCTGTCCGGTGGCGCGCAGGGCATGCTGGCCGGTGCCGTCGACCAGCTCGATCGTCGTGCGCTCCATCCGCGCCGAGGCCATCTGGCTCGCCAAAGCGCGCTTGAAGACGAGGTCGTACAGGCGGGCATGATCGCCCGATCCCACCTTGTCGCGGGAGAAGTCCGTGGGCCGAATCGCCTCATGCGCTTCCTGCGCATTCTTCGCCTTGGTCTGGTAGATGCGGGGCTTGTCCGGCACATAGCCGCCGTCATAGCGATCTGCGATCGCCTTGCGCGCCGCGGAGATGGCGCTGCCGTCCATCTGCACGCCGTCGGTCCGCATATAGGTGATCGCGCCGTCTTCGTAGAGTTGCTGCGCGATCCGCATCGTGTGGCTGGCGGAGAAGCCGAGCTTGCGGGCGGCCTCCTGCTGGATCGTCGAGGTGGTGAAGGGCGGCGGCGGGTTGCGCGTGACCGGCTTGGTCTCGACCTTCTCGACCGTGAAGCGCCCCGCCTCGACATCGGCCTTGGCGGCGAGCGCGTCACCCTCCTTGCCGATCGTCAGCCGGTCGATCTTGTCGCCCTTCCACTTGGTGAGGCGCGCGGTGAAGCCCTGCCCGCCCTGCTCCATTTCGGCGGCGACCGACCAATATTCCTGCGCAGTGAAGCTCTCAATCTCCCGCTCGCGCTCGACCACCAGCCGCAGCGCCACGGACTGCACGCGGCCCGCAGACTTCGCGCCCGGCAGCTTGCGCCACAGCACCGGCGACAGGGTGAAGCCGACCAGATAATCCAGCGCGCGCCGCGCCCGGTAGGCGTCGATCAAATCCTCGTCCAGCGCACGGGGATGCGCCATGGCGTCCAGCACCGCCGTCTTGGTGATCGCGTTGAACGTCACCCGGTCGACGGTCTGGGGCAGCGCCTTCTTGGCGCGCAGCACCTCCTGCACATGCCAGCTGATCGCCTCGCCCTCGCGGTCAGGGTCGGTCGCCAGGATCAGGCGGCTCGCGCCCTTGGCGGCGTCGCTAATCGCCTTGAGCTGCTTGCCCTTGTCGCCATAATTCTCCCACGACATGGAAAAGCCGTCGTCGGGATTGACCGACCCGTCCTTGGCCGGAAGGTCGCGGATATGGCCGTAGGAGGCCAGAACGTGGAAATCCCCCCCCAGATATTTCTCGATGGTCTTCGCCTTCGCCGGCGACTCTACGATGACTAGCTGCATGACGTGCTGAATCGGTCCCTTACGTGTACGCGCGAGTCTGGAAACGGGTTTGGGGTCCCGTCAAGCATCTAGGCGATCAGGCTGACGCGCGCGCCGGCGTGCCGCTCCAACCGCCCAGCCAGTTCAAGCTCCAGCAATATGGTCTGGACGATCGCCGGGACAATCCCCGACTGACGGATGAGTTCGTCGATGGCCACCGGAACGGGGCCGAGCAGGCTCGTCACCGACCGCCGCGATCGGTCGTCGGCATCCGGCGACACCGGGCCGCCTTCGAAACCGGCCCGCCCCTGCCGCACCATGCGCGGATCGATCGGCCCGATCGCTTCCAGCACATCGGCTGCCGACTGGATCAGGGTCGCGCCCTCCCGGATCAGCAGGTTGCATCCCTGCGCGCGCGGGTCGAGCGGCGATCCGGGCACTGCCATCACCTCGCGCCCCGCTTCCCCGGCCAGCCGCGCGGTGATCAGCGACCCGGAGCGCGGTGCGGCCTCGACCACCACCGTTCCGGCGCTGATCCCTGCAATGATGCGGTTGCGCCAAGGGAAATGCCGGGCATGGGGCTGCGTCCCGGGCCGCATCTCGGCCAAAAGCAGGCCATCATTGGCGATCTTTTCCTGAAGCTCCGCGTTTTCCGGCGGAAACACCACGTCGATGCCGCCAGCGATCACGGCGACCGTCCCGCCACCGAGCGATCCGATATGCGCCGCCGTGTCGATGCCCCGCGCCAGTCCGGACACCACCGTCGCCTGGCCTGCCAATTCCTGCGCCAGCGTCCGTGCAAACCGACAGGCCGCCGCCGATGCATTGCGCGCGCCGACCATGCCGACGCAACGGCGCGCCAACAGATCGATATGGCCCCGGTAGATCAGTGCAGGCGGCGGATTCTCTATTTCTCCGAGCAACGCCGGATAATGTGCGTCCCCCAGGAACAGATACTGCGCGCCCAGCCGGGCCGTCTCGGCGACCTCCCGCTCCACATCCTCAACAGATGCGACACGAGGAGCCTTGCCACCGCCACGGGCGGCAAGGTCGGGCAACGCCTTCAGCGCCGCGCCCGCCGTGCCGAACCGCGCCAGCAATTGCAGGAATGTCACCGGACCGATCTGCGCCGAGCGTATCAGGCGCAGCCGGTCGAACTGGTCAGCGTCCACGCTCAGGCGGCCTCTTTCGCTTTCTTGCCGACCTTGGGCTCTTCCCCTTTCATCAGCCGCGCGATATTCGCCCGATGCCGCCACAGGACGATCAAGCCCATGGCCAGGAAGGGCGGCAGGAACTGCACCGCGCCGAAGGCGAGTGCGCTGACGGGCGCGCTCAGAGCAGCCGACATGCCGCCAACCGAAGAATAGCGCAGCAGATAGAGCGCGCCCAGCCAGACGGCAGCAAACACCAGCCCGCTTGGCCAATAGAGCGCCAGGACCACGCCCATCATGGTCGCCACGCCCTTTCCACCCGCAAAGCGCAGCCATATCGGATAGCAATGGCCGATAAAGGCCATGACGCCCGCCATCGCCCCGCCGCCGTCGACGATCTGCGCGCCGATCGCCACCGCCGCCGCACCCTTGCCAAGGTCCAGCAGCAGGGTGAGCGCCGCCAGCCATTTCTTGCCGGTGCGCAGCACGTTGGTCGCGCCGATATTGCCCGACCCGATCTGCCGCAGATCGCCGCCGCCGGACAGGCGCGTGAGCAGGAGCCCGAAGGGAACCGAGCCCAACAGATAGCCGATCAGCAGCACCAGTGCCGGAGCCTGCCAGAGCGAATGCATGAATGTCCCCCGGGTTGATTGCGGGCGGATCATAGTGGCGACGGCTGGCGGGGCAACGGCAAACTCGCGCCAAAGGTTGACTCGCGCCAAGCATCGACCGACATCACCTCCCCATGTCAGTCCCCGCCAACGCCCCGCTGCTTTTCTTCGATTCCGGCGTCGGCGGCCTTTCGATCCTAGGCCCCGCGCGCGCGGCGCTTCCGCAAGCCCCAGTGGTCTATGCCGCCGACCGCGCCGGTTTTCCCTATGGCACCAAGAGCGAGGCGGAAATCGCCACGCGCGTGCCGGCGCTGCTCGGCCGCCTCGTGGAACGCTATCGCCCGCGGCTCGCCGTCATCGCCTGCAACACCGCGTCCACCATCGCGCTGGCGGCCGTCCGCTCGGCGCTCGACATCCCGGTCGTGGGCACCGTCCCGGCGATCAAGCCCGCCGCCTTCCAGTCGAAAAGCCGTGTCATCGGCGTGCTGGGAACGGACGCCACCGTGCGCCAGCCCTATGTCGACCGGCTGGCCGCCGAACATGGCGCGGACTGCCTTATCCTGCGCCACGGATCAGCGGCGCTCGTCGCTCTGGCCGAGGCCAAGCTGCGCGGCGAACCGCTTGATCCCGCGATCGCAAAGGACGCCCTTGCCGGGCTTTTCGACCAGCCCGGCGGGGATCGCATGGATGTCGTCGTCCTTGCCTGCACGCACTTTCCGCTGGTTCAGGAGGAACTTGAGGCGGCCAGTCCACGGCCCCTGATCTTTACCCATGGCGGCCCCGGCATCGCCCGGCGCGTCGCCTATCTGACCCAGGGACAGGACTGGCCCGCCTCACCACAGGACGGCGTCGCCGTCTTCACCCGGCTCGACCCGGATGTGGAGGCGCTCCGCCCCGCCCTCGCCGGTTATGGCCTGTCCAGAATCGAGGGTCTGTAAGACAAGCCCGCTTTTGGTACATGGACCAAATGTCCGATTGCAGTGACCGGAATTCCCCATAAAGTTGCGAACCGTTAGCGCTGGAAAATCATTGGCGTAGCGTATAAATGCCCCGGTCAGGGGTTGAGGAAGCGGGATTAAGGCGTGAATTACAAGCACATCTTCAGCCAGGCGATCGAACGCCTTCATGGCGAGGGCCGTTACCGGGTCTTTATCGATATCCTGCGCAACAAGGGCGCTTTCCCGAACGCGCGCTGCTTCCACGGTCATAATGGCCCCAAGCCGATTACCGTCTGGTGCTCCAACGACTATCTCGCCATGGGTCAGCATCCCAAGGTCATCGCCGCGATGGAAGAGGCGCTGCACGATGTCGGCGCCGGATCCGGCGGCACCCGCAACATCGGCGGCAACACCCACTATCATGTTGATCTGGAACATGAACTTGCCGATCTGCATGGTAAGGAAGCCGCCCTTCTTTTCACCAGCGGCTATGTCTCCAACGAAGCGACCCTGTCGACGCTGGCGAAGCTGCTGCCCGGCTGCATCATCTTTTCCGATGAACTGAACCACGCATCGATGATTGCGGGCATCCGCAATTCGGGCTGCGAGAAGCAGGTGTTCCGCCACAATGACGTCGCGCATCTGCGCGAACTGCTGAGTGCCGCCGATCCCGAAGCGCCCAAGCTGATCGCCTTCGAATCGGTCTATTCGATGGATGGTGATGTCGCGCCGATCTCCGAACTGTGCGACCTTGCCGATGAGTTCAACGCGCTCACCTATCTGGATGAGGTTCACGCCGTCGGCATGTACGGCCCGCGCGGCGGCGGCATTTCCGACCGGGACGAGGTCGCTGACCGTCTCACCATCATTGAAGGCACACTGGGCAAGGCGTTCGGCGTCATGGGCGGCTATATCGCCGCCGACCAGATGATCGTCGATGTGATCCGCAGCTATGCGCCGGGCTTCATCTTCACCACATCGCTCTCGCCGGTGCTGGTCGCCGGCGCGCTGGCCAGCGTGCGGCATCTGAAATCCTCCAGCGAGGAACGCGAAGGCCAGCAGGCTTCGGCCGCGATGCTGAAACGCCTGATGGCGGAATCCGGCCTGCCGGTCATGCCGTCCACCACCCATATCGTGCCGCTGATGGTCGGCGACCCAGTGAAGGCGAAGCGGATCAGCGACATCCTGCTGGCCGAATATGGCGTCTATGTGCAGCCCATCAACTATCCCACCGTGCCGCGCGGGACAGAGCGCCTGCGCTTCACCCCCGGCCCCGCCCATGACGAGAGCATGATGCGGGACCTGGTGGGGGCGCTGGTGGAAATCTGGGACCGGCTGGAACTGCGCGAAGCCCAGGCGGCCTGATCGTCCCTCCTTTAAAGCGTCTCAGACCTTGAAAAAGCGGCTCAGCCCCATGTCGCGCGGGCCGCGCCAATAGGTGCGTGATCGCTTTTGGCCGCATATTGCAACAGGGCGGTCTCAAGTGATGAGAGCCGGTAAAGTTTGGTGACCGAAAAGGCCGCACCCCACGCCACAATACTCATGGACCATGGCAGAAGAGGCGCAGCTACGCGGTTCGTTCCAATATCGTTATGTTCCGGATCGATTGCCTCTCTGGGGCGTTGTCACCTTTGCCCCTTCTCTATATCCCGATGGACTATGGTAAGCAGAACAAGCCCGTTTAGAGAGCGACTGCCATTTCTCGGCGCGCTCTGGCTTGCTCTCGTTACGGTCCTTCTGTGCGCGACCGTTCCGGCGGGCCTGCCCGGCAGCGAGGTCCGCGGCTCGGCGTTCAACCCCTCCAACTCGGTCGTCGCCCTGAGAGCCAAGGCCATCGCGTCGCTGCATGACGCGGAAATAGCTGTGGGCAAGGACGACGACGGTGTGACGGCGTCTCATCCCGGTCCTCATCCCGGCGACCAGACAATAGTTCCGCTTACCCCCATGGATGGCCGGCCGGCCATAGATGCCGGGCGTGTGCTGAACATCCTCACATGGCATGACGCCCTGCCTCTCTTGCGCCTTTTAAGCGCGATCTACCCTCGGGGACCTCCCCTGTTCTGACGCAGGCGGGCGGCTCCGGTCGCCTTTCCTACCCTTGGCCAGACAGCGCTTAACGCGCTGTTTTCGTGCACTTCCCCTGAATTTTCGACCTCGCGGAAGTGCCCTCGGCCGACGACCGAACGAGGGACATCATGAGAAGAAAGCGTAAAAGACCGCCCTGGTGGTTCATGCCGACCGTGTTGATGGGCATGGCCAGCGCTGCCGGCATTATGGCCGCTCTGGTTACCGTCACCGCAGAGTAATTCTGCCTTCCGTCGCCGGGGTGCGGGCGATTTCATCCGCCTCATTCTGCATCCCGGCGGCGATTTTTTCACGACAGTCATGTCTGAATATTTGGGGGAGCGCCCATGCCGCATCATTCGCCACTGATCGCAACCATCGTTGCCGGTCTGGTCGTCGCCTTCCTGATGGGCTCGCTGGCCCATCGGCTGAAGATTTCGCCGATCGCCGGCTATCTGCTGGCCGGAATATTGGTCGGCCCGTTCACGCCGGGCTTTGTCGCCGACACGAAACTCGCCAATGAGCTGGCCGAAATCGGGGTGATCCTGTTGATGTTCGGGGTCGGCCTGCACTTTTCCCTGCGCGACCTGCTGGCCGTGCGCAAGATCGCCATACCCGGCGCGATCGTGCAGATCGCCACAGCGACCCTGATGGGCATGGGGTTGAGCTGGATCATGGGATGGAGCCTGATGGCTGGGCTGGTGTTCGGCCTCGCCCTGTCGGTTGCCAGCACCGTCGTCCTCCTGCGCGCGCTTCAGGGGCGCGACCTGGTGGATACAGAGCGCGGCCGCATAGCGGTGGGCTGGCTGATCGTGGAGGATCTGGTGATGGTCCTTGCACTCGTGCTGCTTCCCGTCCTCGCCCACATCATGGCCGAAGGGACCAGCGGAGAGATATCCGCAATCATCAAGCCGCTGGCCCTGACCCTGCTCAAGGTCACCGGCTTCGTCGCTCTGATGCTTGTGGTGGGAAAGCGGGTTATTCCGGCCGCCCTCCATTGGGTGGCCCATACCGGATCGCGCGAGCTGTTCCGCCTTGCCGTGCTGGCGATCGCGCTCGGCGTCGCGTTCGGCGCGGCGATGATATTCGACGTGTCCTTCGCGCTAGGCGCGTTTTTCGCAGGCATGATCCTGGGCGATACGCCGCTCAGCCGCCGGGCGACGGAGGAAACGCTCCCCCTGCGCGACGCCTTTGCCGTGCTGTTTTTCGTGTCGGTTGGAATGTTGTTCAATCCGAGCATCGTGGTCGACCAACCGCTTGCTCTTCTCGCGGCGGTCGCCATCATCCTCTTCGGCAAATCTGTCGCTGCTTACGCGATCGTGCGCGCGTTCCGCCACTCCGGCCGCACCGCCATCACCATTGCCGCCAGCCTTGCGCAGATCGGGGAATTTTCCTTCATCCTCGCAGCCCTTGGCACCGGGTTAGGCATATTGCCCGCCGAGGCCCGCGACATCATCCTGGCGAGCGCGCTGATTTCCATTTTCGCCAACCCCTTCCTCTTCTCCTTCGTCACAACAAAAAGAGAAACGGAGGAGGAAGACGAAATGCAGGAGGCGGACCCCGCCCGACAGCCGGCGCGCAACGCCCACACAATCCTTGTCGGCTATGGACGGGTCGGCAGCATCGTCGCGGCGGAGTTGCGCCAGAGGAGCGGGCAACTGGTCATCATCGAGGATCAGGCGGAGGACGCGGCACGCGCCACGGCCGATGGCTTCAACGTTGTGCGCGGCAATGCCGTGGAGCCGCGCATATTGGAAGCAGCCGGAATCGCTCATGCAAGCGCCATGCTGATCGCCATACCGGAGGGGTATGAGGCTGGAGCGATATTCCAGCGGGCAAGGAAAATAGCGCCCGGCGTCCGGGTCATAGCGCGGGCGCATTCCGATGCGGAAGTCGAGCATCTTCGGCAGTTGGGGGTTCAGGAGATCGTCATGGCGGAGCGGGAAACCGCGCGGCGTATGCTCGCCATTTCGGCGGTGCGCGCCGGTGCGCGGGCATAGGCGACCGATTTCTCTACGGCCAGCATGGCCCCTTGCGGAACCGATCGTCACCGCCCCACATTGAGGATGCATGCCGCCCACACCCCACTGGATCGAACCGCACCCGAGCGGCATCTACGTTCGCCCGGCCGACGCCTGGATCGACCCGTCCTTTCCCCGTGAGCGCGCCCTCGTCACGCACGGCCATGCCGATCATGCGCGCGGCGGGCACGGCCATGTCTGGGCAACGCGCGAGACGCTGGCCATCATGGCGCTGCGCTACGGCACGGCGGAGGGCACGGCCGTTGGGCTGGGCGAGACGATCCGGCTGGGCGGCGTCGACATTCGCTATATTCCGGCTGGCCATGTTCTGGGCTCCGCGCAAATCCTGCTCGAACATGCCGGCGAAAGGGTGATCGTGACCGGCGACTATAAGCGCCGGCCCGATCCGACCTGCGCGCCATTCGAGGTCACGCCCTGCGACATCTTCGTGACGGAAGCCACCTTCGGCCTGCCCGTTTTCCGCCACCCAGACACCGGCAGCGAGATGGACCGGCTGCTGGGCGCGCTCCACGCCAATCCCGATCGGTGCGTGCTGGTCGGCGCCTATGCGCTGGGCAAGGCGCAGCGGATCATTTGCGAACTGCGGGCGCGCGGCCATCATGACCCCATCTATATTCACGGTGCGCTCGAACGCATGTGCGCGCTCTACGCGGATTTCGGCATTGAGATGGGCGACTTGCGGCCCGCCACCGGCATCGACGCGAAAGAGATGCGCGGCGCCATCGTGATTTCCCCGCCCTCGGCGCTCAACGATCGCTGGAGCCGCCGGCTGCCCGACCCGATCACCGCCATGGCGTCCGGCTGGATGCGCGTGCGCCAGCGCGCGCGGCAGAAGAATGTCGAGCTGCCGCTTATCATCTCCGACCATGCCGACTGGGACGAGCTGACCAGCACGATCCTGGAGGTTGCGCCGTCCGAAACCTGGGTCACCCATGGCCGCGACGACGCGCTGGTCCACTGGTGCGCCATGCGCCAGATGCGCGCCAAGGCGCTGGCGCTGGTGGGCCGCGAGGATGAGGAAGACGAGGACGAGGGATGAGGCAATTCTCCCAGCTCCTCGACGGCCTTGTCTACACCCGCTCCCGCAACGGGAAGCTGGACCTGATCGCTGATTATATGCGCACCGCGCCCGATCCCGACCGGGGTTGGACGCTGGCGGCGCTGACCGGCAATCTCGACCTGAAAGCCGTCAAGGCTTCCGCAATCGGCGACATGATCCGCGAACGGGTCGATCCGGTCCTGTTCGAGATGAGCCGCGATTATGTCGGCGACCTTGCCGAAACGGTCGCCCTGCTCTGGCCGAAGTCCGAGGATCAGCCCGCCGAAATCGATGACGGCTCCCTCACGGTCGGGGCCATTGTCGAACGCCTGTCCTCCGTCAGCCGCGCCGGAGCGCCCGCCGCGCTTGCCGCCATGATGGACCATCTCGACGCCAGCGGCCGCTTTGCCCTGCTGAAGCTCGCCACCGGCGGTCTGCGCGTCGGCATCTCGGCCCGCCTTGCCAAGACGGGCCTTGCGCAGGCGTTCGGTCTCGATGTCGATGAGGTGGAGGAAGTGTGGCACGCCCTCACCCCGCCCTATGCCGCCCTGTTCGATTGGGCGGAGGGACGCGGGGATCGCCCCGACCCGGCGGGCACGCCGTTCTTCCGCCCCTTCATGCTCGCCCATCCGCTGGAGGACGGCACGGTCGACCTCGCCGACTACGCCGCCGAATGGAAGTGGGACGGCATCCGGGTCCAGATCGTCGGCACCGGCAAGGACACCCGCCTCTACAGCCGCGCGGGCGACGACATCACCGGCAGCTTCCCGGAGATTGCCGACGCCTTTTCCGGCCATGCCGTGCTGGACGGCGAACTGCTGGTGAAGGGCGAGGTTCAGGGGGCGGAGGCGCATGGCGGGTCCGCGGCGAGCTTCAACGCGCTGCAGCAGCGCCTTGGCCGCAAGACGGTCTCGGCCAAGATGCTGGGCGACTATCCAGCGTTCGTGCGCCTCTATGACATCTTGCTCGACGGCGAGGAGGATTTGCGCGCGCTGGGCTGGGCCGAACGCCGCGCCCAGCTCGAAGCCTTCATGACGTCACTCGACCCCGCCCGCTTCGACATATCCTCGATCATCGACGCCCCCGATTTCGAAGCACTTGGCGACATCCGCGCAGGGGCCCGCGATGCCGCCATCGAGGGCGTGATGCTCAAGCGCCGGGACAGCCCCTATGTCGCCGGCCGCCGCACGGGCCTGTGGTACAAATGGAAGCGCGATCCGCTCACCGCCGACTGCGTGATGATGTACGCGCAGCGCGGCCATGGCAAACGCTCGTCCTTCTATTCCGACTACACCTTCGGCTGCTGGAATGCGGAGGGGGAATTGCTGCCGGTCGGCAAAGCCTATTCCGGCTTCACCGACGAGGAGTTGAAGTGGCTGGACCGCTTCGTGCGGACCAACACCGTCAAGACATTCGGCCCGGTGCGCGAGGTGGAAAAGACGCTAGTGCTGGAGGTCGCCTTCGATTCCATCCATCAGAGCAAGCGCCACAAATCCGGCCTCGCCATGCGCTTCCCCCGCATCTCCCGCATCCGGAGGGACAAGCCGGCGGCGGAAGCGGATGTGATCGAGACGCTGGAACGGATGATCAGCTAGGAATTCCCACTCTCAAACTCCGTTCGTTTCGAGCGAAGTCGAGAGACCGCGCGCCTGTTTCTCGACTTCGCTCGAAACGAACGGCTATGTTGCTCTAAACTTGGGAGACGCAATCATGTCCTATGAGGGAAGCTGCCATTGCGGCAAAGTGGCGTTCAGCGTGGACGCCGATCCGCCCACCGAGGCGATGACCTGCAACTGCTCCCACTGCTCGCGCAAGGGTTTCGTCCTGACCTTCGTGCCTGCTGCGCAATTCACGCTGAAGAGCGGCGAGGACTCGCTTGGGAACTACGAATTCTACAAGCACAAGATCGACCATCAATTCTGCACGACCTGCGGCACCCAAGCCTTCGCCGCGAGCGCCATGCCCGACGGAACCGCCATGCGCGCGATCAACCTGCGCTGCGTGCCGGACGTCGACATCGACACGCTCAAGATCACAAAGGTAGACGGCGCCAGCTTCTAGGGGCAGGCGTCGGTCATGACGGCATAGCGCCCCGGATCGACATTCCGCCCGGACAGCAGCACCGCCATACCCTCGACCAGCGCGACCTTGCCAGCGATCACCGCCGCCAGCGCAACCGCGCCGCCCGGCTCCAGCACTAGCCCAAGCCGGGTCATCGCCAGTTTCATCGCCGCGCCGATCTCCGCCTCGCTCACGCTGACGCCCGTTGCGCCGCGATCCCGCAATATTCCGAAGGTCAGCGGCGCGACGCGCGTCGTCTGCAAGGCGTCGCAACTGGTGAAGGGCGGGTTCGGCCCCACCGGCACGATATCCCCGGCTCGCAACGACTCGCCCATGTCCGCCCAGCCCTTCGGCTCCACGATCGTGACCTGCGCATCCGGCAAGGCCAGCGCGCACCCACTTGCCAGCCCGCCACCGCCACAGGGGATCACGAGATGGCTCACCGCCCCGCCCGGCATCTGCGCGCCGATCTCCACGCCCGCGCTCCCCTGCCCCTCGATCACCCAGGGATCGTCGAAGCTCGGCACCAGCACAGCGCCCTTTTCCATCGCCAGACGCCCGGCGATCTCCTCCCGGCTTTCCGTCATCCGGTCGTAGGTCACGACTGTCGCCCCGAGCGCTATCGTGGAGGCCGTCTTGGCCACCGGCGCATCGGCGGGCATGACGATCGTCGCGGGCATCCCCAGCCGCCGCGCCGCCCACGCCACGCCCTGCGCATGATTGCCGGACGAGAAGGCGACGACGCCCGCCGCCCGCTCCTCGCCTGTCATATCCGACAGCCGGTGCCACGCGCCGCGTATCTTGAACGCGCCGATAGGCTGCAGACACTCCGCCTTGCACCAGAGGGTCACGCCTTCAACCTCGATTGGGAGCAGGGGCGTCGGCGGCAGGATGGCGGCGATTTTCGCCGCCGCGCGTTCAACGCCATGTCTATACGGGGTCCGGCCAGCACTGTGACTTTGCGATGTCATGTCACATCCCTATATGGGCGCTTTCGCGCGTCGCGCGGGTCAAGCATGGAGATAGGCATTGAGCAAGGTCCTTGTCATCGGCGCAGGCGGCGTCGGGTCGGTAGCGGTCCACAAGATGGCCATGAACACGGACATATTCAGCGACATCACCCTGGCCAGCCGCCGCATCGCCAAGTGTGACGCCGTCGCCGAATCGGTGAAAGCGCGGACCGGCGTCACCATCGCCACGGCGCAGGTCGACGCCGACAATGTCGAGGAAACCGCCGCCCTGATTGCGAAGGTGCAGCCCAAGCTCGTCGTGAACCTGGCCCTTCCCTATCAGGACCTGGCCATCATGGACGCGTGCCTGAAGACCGGCGTGCACTATATGGACACCGCCAATTACGAACCGCGCGATGAAGCCAAGTTCGAATATGGCTGGCAATGGGCCTATCAGGATCGTTTCCGTGAGGCTGGCCTGATGGCCCTGCTCGGCTCCGGCTTCGACCCCGGCGTCACCAGCGTCTTTGCCAGCTATATCAAGAAGCATCTGCTCGACAGCATCGACACGCTCGACATTCTTGACTGCAATGGCGGCGACCATGGCCAGCATTTCGCGACCAACTTCAACCCGGAAATCAACATCCGCGAAGTCACCGCCCCCTCGCGCCACTGGGCGAACGGCGAATGGGTCGAGGGGCCTGCGCTCAGCCACAAGCAGCCCTTCCTGTTCGATCAGGTGGGTGAGAAGAACATGTACCTCATGTATCATGAGGAACTGGAGAGCCTTGCGAAATTCTACCCCGAAATCAAACGCATGCGTTTCTGGATGACCTTCGGCGACGCCTATCTCAAGCATCTGGAAGTGCTGCAGAATGTCGGCATGACCCGTATCGATCCAGTCATGTACGAAGGCCGGGAGATCATCCCGCTGCAGTTCCTGAAAGCCGTGCTGCCCGAGCCCGCCTCGCTGGGCGTCACCACCAAGGGCAAGACGAACATCGGCGACATCGCCACCGGCATGAAGGGCGGCAAGCAGAAGACCGTCTATGTCCTCAACATCTGCGACCATGAGGAAGCCTTTGCCGAAACCGGCAATCAGGCGGTCAGCTACACCACCGGCGTCCCGGCGATGATCGGCGCGGCGATGGTGCTGACCGGCGCATGGTCGGGCGCGGGCGTGTTCAACATCGAGCAGTTCGATCCCGATCCCTTCATGGACATGCTGAACAAGCATGGCCTGCCCTGGCAGGTGAAGGAACTGGACGCACCGCTGGATTTCTGATTCGGCCGCCGCCTCAATAAGCCGTCATTCCCGCGCAGGCGGGAACCCATCTCCAGCCATTGCAACTGCGGATAGCGTGGGAGATGGGTCCCCGCCTTCGCGGGGATGACGAAAGAACAATTATGGAAACCAGAGCCGGCGATCCCGGCGCCTTTGCGCGCTTCGACCTTTACCGCGTTCCCTCACCCGCATTCGTGGTGGATGAAGCCGCGATTCGTCGCAACCTCGCCATCCTGAAGGATGTCCGCGACCGCTCCGGCGCGAAGGTCCTCGGCGCGCTCAAGGCTTTCTCCATGTGGTCGCTGGGGTCCGTCGTCGGCGAATATCTTGACGGCGTCTGCGCCTCCGGCCTCTACGAAGCGCGCCTTGCCGACGAAGAGTATCGCGGCGAGATCGCCACCTATTGCGCGGGGTACAAGGCCGAGGACCTGCCGGAAATCCTGCGCATTTCCGATCATGTCATTTTCAACAGCCCCGGCCAGATCGCCCGCTTCCGGCCGCAGATCGACGCCGCGCGGGCAGCGGGCGTCCTGTTCGATATCGGCTTGCGCATCAATCCGCTGCATGCCGAGGGCGAGGTCGCAAAATATGACCCCTGCCAGCCGCACAGCCGCCTCGGCTTCCCCATCACCCAACTGAAGCCGGAGCATCTGGAAGGCGTCTCGGGCCTGCATTTTCACTCCCTTTGCGAGCAGGACTTCCTGCCGCTGGAACGCACCTGGGAATCGATCGAATCGCTGATTTCGCCTTATTATGGCCAGCTCAAATGGCTGAACCTGGGCGGCGGCCACCATATCACCCGTGCCGATTACCAGCGTGACGATCTGGTCGAGTTCATCCGCCAGATTCGCCAGGAAACCGGCCTCGAGCTCTATCTCGAACCTGGCGAGGCGATGGCGCTGGACGGGGGCATCCTCGTCGGCGAGGTCCTCGACGTCATCGACAACGGCATGCCCGTCGCCATCACCGACATCTCCGCCACCTGCCACATGCCGGACGTCATAGAGGCACCATATAGGCCCGCCATGCTCCATGAGCCTGCCGATGGCCCGGTAACCCGCCTTGGCGGCCCATCCTGCCTCGCAGGCGACATCATCGGCGATTATCGCGTTCCGGGCACGGCCGAACCGGGGGCGCGGATCGCTTTCCTCGATCAGGCGCATTACTCCATGGTCAAGACGACCATGTTCAACGGCGTCCCGCTTCCCGGCATCTGGCTGTGGAACAGCGACACCGACGCGCTGCGGGAGATTCGCCGTTTCGGCTATGCGGATTTCAAGAATCGGCTTTCATGACATTCTTGTTACACAATTTTTTACGCAGCCGCTTTACACGACCCCCCCTTACTCATATATCGCACGTCCGCTGCCCCATGGGACTTCCACCGCAAGGCAGCTTATTTCTGCTGAACGACACTGGAGGTCCCTTGAATTGTACGAGCATCCCAGCGCGCTGGGGGTAGCAATTGCCCTCAAACCGGCAGCCCCGGTAACGCTTATTCGCCCGCAGGCAGCCGCCCGCGCCGCCCGATTCTTCGTCGAGAAGTTTCCGGGGCGCTCGCTCTATGCCGTGAAGGCCAACCCATCGCCGGAACTCCTCCGGACGCTCTGGGATAGCGGAATCACGCATTACGACGTCGCCTCGATCGCCGAGGTCCGACTCGTCGCCCGCACCCTGCCGGAAGCCAAGCTGTGCTTCATGCATCCGGTGAAGGCGGAAGAAGCGATCTTCGAGGCGTATCACACGCATGGCGTGCGCACCTTCTCGCTCGACACGATCGACGAGCTGGAAAAGATCATGCGCGCCACCGGCGACGCCACCGATCTGGAACTGTGCGTCCGCATCCGCGTATCGTCCGAATATTCGGAGCTGAGCCTCGCGTCGAAGTTCGGCGCGGAAATCGGCGAAACCAAGGAACTGCTGATGGCGACCCGCCAGGCGGCGGATGCCCTGGGCATCTGCTTCCATGTCGGTAGCCAGGCGATGACGCCCCATGCCTATACCCAGGCGATCGAGCGCGTGCGCGCCGCGATCGTCGAGGCAGCGGTCACGGTCGACATCATCGATGTCGGCGGCGGCTTCCCGTCCATCTATCCGGGCATGGAGCCTCCGGCGCTGGAGCTGTATTTCGACGCGATCCATCGCGGTTTCGAAAGCCTGCCGGTGTCCTACTCGTCGGAACTGTGGTGCGAGCCCGGCCGGGCGCTGTCGGCGGAATATTCCTCGCTGATCGTGCGCGTCGAGCGTCGCCGTGGCGACGAGCTCTACATCAATGACGGCGCGTATGGCGCACTCTTCGACGCCGCCCATATCGGCTGGCGTTTCCCCGTCGCGCTGTTGCGCGAGGAGGAGAGCGAGTCGGAGATGAAGGGCTTCAGCTTCTACGGCCCGACCTGTGACGACATGGACCATATGGTCGGCCCGTTCATGCTGCCCGCGGACGTACAGGCCGGCGACTATATCGAGATCGGTATGCTCGGGGCCTATGGCGCCGCCATGCGAACCGGGTTCAACGGCTTCTCGTCGGAGACCATCATCGAACTCGACGACGAGCCGATGGCGAGCCTCTACCGCGAGGAAATCGAAGCCCCACGCCGCGCCAATGTGGTGAAGCTGGGTCAGTAAAAACCAGAAGGCTGTTGGGGAAATCCCGACAGCCTTTTTCTTCCGATTTTGGACAATGCCCTACCTCCGTTCGTTTCGAGCGAAGTCGAGAAAC
>DASVND010000037.1:0-6746 GCA_036384035.1 Sphingobium sp.
GATCGAAGAAAGCAGGTTTACGAATCTCGGCAACATTATGGATGGATATGTCTACCGTGACGGTAAGGCGGTCGACGGCGTCGGGGCCATGGCGTGGTATATAACGATGATCGCCAATCCCAACGAATTCGAGAAGCTGCCGGATAGCTGGACCGACATGTGGAAGGCCCGCCCTTCTGCTTGGGGCTTCCAAGGTAGTGGAACGACGATGCTGTTCGACATCGTGGCCTCGGTTTACTTCGAGGGCCCTTCGATTCTCGACACGGAAGCCGGCATCGACAAGGTGATCGCCAAGATCGCTGAATTAAAGCCGAATGCCAAACTCTGGTGGACGGATGAAGGCTCCATGCAGACCTCCTTCCAGAACGACGAAGTGATTGGCGGGATGTATTACCACGACGTCGCAATGATCATGAAGGATGAAGGTACCGACCTTGTCTCAATCTTCCCCAAGGAGGGGGCGGTGCTCGGATTCAATGCCTGGTGCGTACCAAAGGTCGGTACCGTGTCGGATCGCGTGGTCGCCTTCTTGGATTGGACTGCGACGCCGGCCTGCCATGAGCTGATCGTCCGCCATGTCGGATCCGCGCCGCTGATCGAGCGCGCCAAGCTGAAGGTGACGGATACGGAATTCGCGCGTGCATCCGGGCCGGGAAAGCCAATTGTCGTTGCCTCCGAAGCCAGGGTCAAGCACGCGGATTATATGTCGCAGCGGATGCTGAAGATGATGGGCGCCTGAGGCGGGATAAGAACATGCAAGGCTTGGAAATCTCCCATCTGACAAAATCCTTCGGTGTGAACACCGTCGTTTCCGATGTGTCGCTGACCATAGAACAGGGTAAGTTCGTCTGCTTTCTCGGCCCGTCGGGCTGCGGCAAGACCACCCTCATGCGCATCATTGCCGGGCTCGAAGAGCCGAGCAGCGGCAAGGTTCTGCTGGATGGCCGGAACATCACCGGACTCCCCACCAACGAACGGAACTTCGGCATGGTCTTCCAGTCGCTCGCCTTGTTTCCGCATCTCGTCGTGGCCGGCAATATTGGCTACAGTCTGCGCTATCGCACCATGGACGCCCGCTTTAAGCGTGAGCGGGTATCTGAACTGCTAAAGCTGGTCGATCTGCCGGATATGCAGGCGCGTCGTGTCGACCAGCTTTCCGGTGGCCAGCGCCAGCGCGTCGCCATTGCCCGCGCCCTGGCGCAGGAACCGCGGCTCTTCCTGATGGACGAGCCGCTCTCCGCGCTGGATGCAAAACTGCGCGACCACATGCAGCTCGAGCTACGCCAACTACAGCAGAAGCTGAAAATCACCACGATTTTCGTGACGCATGACCAGCGCGAGGCGATGACGATCGCCGACCAGATCGTCATTATGGCGCATGGCAAGGTCCAACAGGTCGGCATCCCAGTTGAAATTTACCGGCGTCCTGTCAACCGGTTTGTTGCGGACTTCATCGGCCAGAGCAATCTCATCGCCGCCACGGTCATCGATCCTGGTCAAGTGCTGATTGACGGTCGTTCGGTTGCGGTGGCTCCAGCACCCGCCGACATCCGCGCCGGCCAGGACGTCACCGTCTGCATCCGCCCTGAAGGTGTCGTGCTCTCCGCTGCGCCCGCTGACGGCGGAACCGCGGCAAAGGGCGACGTCAGTTTCGTGCGCGATGTCGGGTCAAGCGTTGAAGTTCATCTCGCTTGGGGCGCGCGTCAGATCGTTGCCTCGGTATCGCCGGCCCGCTGGGCGGAATTGCAAGGTAAACCGCAGCTGGTGGTCGGCTTCGCCGCCGGCGCCGCCAGCGTTCTGGAGGACTAGCTGATGAGCGTGACCGTACCATCCGTTTCCACCGCATTGCTGAGCGAAGATATTGCTCGCGACCGCAGCCTGTCGTGGACAGGCCTGCTGTGGCCGTTTTTCATGATCGTCGCCTTCTTCGGAGTGCCCTTCTTCCTGCTGCTGCGCGTCAGTTTCGCGCGCCGAGACCTGGCTTTCTACCAAGGCAGCGGCTGGACAACCGACGCCTATGCCGGGCTGATCGAGCCGGTGGTGCTGCACGGCCTGACATTTTCCATTGTCCTTGCCCTGACCGTGGCCACGATCAGCATATTAATCGCGTTTCCAGCCACCTATTTCATCGCCGGCATGCGACGCAAGACGCAAATCGCCTGGCTGATCGGCTTCCTCACAACGCTCGCTCTATCGGAGGTGCTGATCACCTTTGCTTGGCAGATTATTTTGTCGAAACGGGTTGGCATCTCCAATATAGCGGTGTTTTTAGGCCTCCTCGACCGGCCCGTATCGCTGACGCCAAGCTTCGCCGGTGTGGTTGGATGCCTGGTCTATGTCGTAATTCCCTTTAACGTCATGACTATCTATCCCGGCCTGTCGCGGATGGACCGCTCATATATCGAGGCGGCGTCCACCCTCGGCGCCAAGCCCTACCAGGCCTTCTTCAACATATTGCTTCCGTTGATGCGCCGGCCGATCGCCACCGCGTACCTTACCAGCGTCGTCGTTACGATCGGCGCCTATGTAGCTCCGCTGGTCCTCGGCGGACCGGCCAACTGGACGATCGGCGTGATCATCGGCGAGGTCGCCGTGTCTGCACAAAACCTGCCGCAGGCCGCAGCGATCGCCGTCCTTCTGATGGCTGTCACCGGAGCGCTGATCCTTATGATTGGCCGGATCGGCGGAAAGGGCTATACGTCGTGAAAACCACCTTCAATGCCGCGGCGCGCACCGTCTTCCTCATTCTTCTGGCCGTCTTCCTGGCCGCCCCCTTGGTCATCGTCGCCGGTGTCAGCCTCAACAGCACAGCGCAGATGACATTCCCGCCGCAGTCAATCAGCGGACGGTGGTACGGGGAGTTCTTCAGCGATCCGTCGTGGACATCCGCCTTCTGGCGTTCGGTCATCGTCGCATGCCTGACATCACTGCTGTCCACCAGCATAGCCTTCCCGATCGCTTATGCGCAGTGGAAGACGGGCTCGAAGCTGTCGAAAATCCTCGGCGGCATGGCCGGCGCGCCCTTTGTCTTGCCGCCGGTGATCATTGCTGTGCTGTTCCTCTTGTTCTGGGGCACCGTCCGCCATGTCGGCCAGATCGAGAACATTGTCATCAGCCATGCGGTCACGTTCATCGCCATGCCGCTGGTCATGATTTCGCTCGGCTTTAGTTCGATCGACAAATCGCTTGTCGAGGCGGCGCGAACCATGGGGGCGACGAACAACGATGTGCTACGCACTGTGGCGTTTCCACTGGTTATGCCCTTCGTCATTTCGAGCATGATCTTCGTCGCGATCTTCAGCCTCAACGAATACGTTATTGCCTTCATGGTGGCGGGCTTCACTGCCGAAACCATGCCCGTGAAAATCTTTTCGAACATGCGCACTGGCTTTTCACCGACGATGTGCGTCGGTGCGGTCCTGTTCATGTTGATCGGTTTATGCGGATTTTTAGCCGTCGCCCGCATGGGCAATCTTCCGAAACTTCTGGGCGCGCGCGCCTAACCCAACCAATGGAGAACACAATGCAGAAGAAACAGAATCCTATCATCGTTGGTCAGCCAGCTCTGATCGTCGTCGACATCCAGAAGAGTGCCTTCGAAGCCGGTTCGAGGGGGATTGCCCTGATGCCGGGCATGGCCGAGCGCATGTTGCGCGCCCGCGCCGTCATCGATGCGGCGCGCGAAGGCGGCGTGCCAATCATCTTCCTGCAGGAAAGCCATCGCAAATCCGGTATCGACCTCGGCCGCGAACTGGACGGCGACGAGGACGAGCACTGCATGGAACATTGGGCCAGCACGGCCATCGCCGCGGAAGAAGTCGGCCTGCGCGATGATGACGACGTTATCGTCAAGCGCCGCTACTCCGGTTTCATCGGCACGGACATGGAAATCTTGCTGAAGGGGCATAAGGCCGACACGCTGATCCTCATTGGCGGCTTGACGAATGTCTGCGTGCACTACACCTTTGCCGACGCCCACCAGAAGGATTTCCACGTGCGCGTGGTCGAGGATGCCGTTGCCGGCTCCGATCTCGCCGCCCACGACGCAGCATTGATCGCCATGGAATATCTGCAGCATGGCGCGCGCCGTACCGCTGACGAGATGATTGCGGCTTTCGCGGCTCATGATGCACGGAAGGTTGCCTGACCGATGCAGACTGAAATACAGGACGACATTCGTAAGATCTGGAGTGCCCTCAGTCCCGAGATCGAAGCGATGTTCTCAACGATGTGGCACATGCCGGAACTTCCCGGCATGGAATATCGCTCGATGCAGGCTTTGAGCGAATGGATGGAAAGCCATGGCCTGACCGTTGAGCGTGGCGTTGGCGGCGTCCCCACCGCGTTCCGTGCTCGTGTACGCAATGGCGATGGGCCGAAGATCGGCATTCTGGTGGAATACGACGCGTTGCCGAGTTTGAACAATGACGCCGTGCCCTATCGTCAGGGCAATCGTCGCTTGCCGGGGCATGGATGCGGCCACAACCATATCGGACCCGCCAACACCGGCGCCGGCATCGCTGCGGCAAAGGCGCTTCTGCAGCTCGATCTACAAGGCGAAATCGTCATCATCGGTTGCCCCGCCGAAGAGATCGGCTGGGGCAAGCTTGCGCTACAGGCCGCCGGCGTTTTCGACGAGCTCGATACGGTTCTGACATCGCATGGCGACTATCAGAACGGCTCACTGGCACGCCCCTGCCACGCAATAGCAAGCGGCGAATTCCGCTTTACTGGCGAAAGTGCCCATGGCGGCAAGGTTGCCGGGAAGAACGCGCTCGAAACCGCTGAGGCGGCCTTTGCCGCGTTTGACCGGTTGCGCCTGAAAACCTTGCCAGGACTACAACTGAAGCACGTTTATCGCACCGCCGGCATCACCCCCGGCGTCACGCCGGAGGAAGTGCGTCTCTGGTCGTCGGTGCGCCACCACGACTTCGACACCGTTGTCGAAGGCTACAGGCTGATGACGGAGACCTATCGGTCGATTTGCGATCAACGCGGTGTCGAGTTCTATCCGCAGCCGATCGCCGCCTGCCGCGGTTATCTCGGCAACGACACCGTCGGCCGGTTGCTGGCCGACTGTCTCGCCGAGATCGGTCCGCCGCGTTGGACGGAGCAAGACATCGCGTGGATGGAACAGCTGTCGGCCGCCTGCGATCCGGGCAGCCCTTTCAACCTGCCACGCGAGCTCGAATATTTTGACACCGGCATCGATTATTACGGGCAGGACGATGGCGATATCAGCTGGCAGATCCCCCTTGGACGGGTGAACTGGGCCTATCCGAGCAACGTGCCGATCCATCATTGGGCATGGACGGCGCTGTCCGGCCACAAATCCAGCAGCCCCGGGCCGCTGATGGCCTCCGAGGCACTGACGCTCGGTGTCGTGGCGCTGGTACTGTCACCTGCAACCGTCGAAAAAGCGAAAGTCGAACTGAAACATCGGACGGGTGGAAAGGTCATCCCTCCTCCGAACCCGACCATCACGGATATCATCGTCACGGACCCTGCAGGCTTCTGGGACGCCACATGGAGCCGTGAAAGCCCTGTTGGGCATGTTGCGTAGAAACGCGAAGTGCGAGGAACGACCATGGACATCATTGAACAGGAAGACGCAGCGCAGATCGCCGAGAACCGCCGACGCTATGAAGCGCTGAAATCGGCGGGCACGGGCCAGGCGCCACGTTCCATGCCGCCGGCGACCGCGCCGGACGCCACTCCCATCCACCCGTCGTCGATCATCGCCCGCGAGACGATCCCCGGCGGCTGGTACGCAAACTACCTGCTGAAGCGCGGCGAGAGATTGAGGATTGTCAACAAGGAGGGCACATCGTCCGCCGCACTCCTCGCCTGGAGTGCCAGCGACCCGTCGGAACGACTGAACCACGCGGACACGATCAAGATCCAGTGGACCGCCGCCCTGCAGAAGGGCCGCGTGCTGTTTTCGGATATGGGCCGCGTGCTGCTGTCGATCGTCGAGGACACATCTGGCGCCCATGATGTCCTGGTCGGCGGCTCCTCGCCGTCCGGCAACCTCGCGCGCTACGGCGCCAGCCGGGCTATCCGTGACACCCAGACCAACATTCTGCTGGCGGCCGCCAAGTTCGGCCTTGGACGACGCGATATCCCGCCGCTGGTCTCCTTCTTTGCGCCGGTTTCCGTGGATCAGACCGGCCACATCGGTTGGAACGACGATCAGCGCAAGGCCGGGGATTTTGTCGAGCTGCGCGCGGAAATGGATCTGATGATCGCCATTTCCAACTGCCCCCATCCGCTTGATCCGGCCAGGACCTACGCCCCCGGCCCACTCGAGATTACCAGGCTTTCAGGGGTGCCCGTTGATCCGGCCGACTTCTGCCGCACCGGCACGCCCGAAGCCCTTCGCGGCTTTGAGAACACAGATGCCTTCCTTACCTGAGAGGTTCACGATGAACGACAACACCCTCCCCGCCATCGGCGGCGCCCGCGGGCCGCTGGGATTTCAACACCGCATTCCGGCCCTCAAGCCTTGGTCGGGCGTGCTGCGCAAGGGCCAAATCCTGAGGCTCATCGATACGTATGGCCAGCAGGCCGTCGACACGCTGTTTTACAACCCCCACGACACTGCAGAGCGCTACAGCGCCCAGGACACGCTGCGTGAACAGGGCAGCGCCTATATCACCGTCAATACGAAGCTGCTGTCCAACATCGGCAATGTCATGCTGACCGTCATATCCGACAGTTGCGGCCGTCATGACACGTCGGCGGGC
>DASVND010000038.1:0-4742 GCA_036384035.1 Sphingobium sp.
CCGAGTAATAGGCGTCCTCGACATGCACGCCGATCGCCGCGTTCGCAATCATCCGGCGGGTCGGCCGATTGTCCGCGTCCACCGCAGCATCCCGCAACGTGATGTCGAGATCGAACAGGTCTCTGAAGCTGGGCGTCGTCACGGCAAATCTCCTACTCACTAGAACGTACCGTGAACAAACGCGACCGTCAATCGTCCTCGCACATTCCATGACGAGCGGAGTGCCCATCATGCCCATCAACGTCATCATCGGCCTGCCGCATCTAAACGAGGGGCCGATCCTTCAACGGGCCCGCGCGCTTGGCCAGACCGTGCTCATCTCGGCCAACGCCCTTTCGCGATGGTCGGAGAAGCGGGGTTGGCGCGAATGGTCGGGTTGGCGTACGGGCCAGCTCCATAACGCACAGGGTTTGCCGGGCCTGTGTCTGGACTCAGCGGGCTTCGTTGCAACGGCCCGCTATGGCGGCTTCCCGTGGTCCCTGGCGGACTATGTGGCGCTGGCGTCGGCCTATCCATTCCATTGGTGGGCGAGCGCCGATTACTGCGTGGAGGCCGAAATCGCCCGCGACCGCCACGAGGTCATCGACCGCCTGTCGCGTACCATCCGCGCCAATCACGATTGTCGAATCCTGGGTGAGGATGCCGGCATAGCCGACAGACTGATGCCGGTGATCCAGGGCCGGCGGCCGTGCGACTATGAACGCTGCATCGACGCGCTCTGGGGCTCGATCCGTCCTGGGGCGTTGATCGGCGTCGGGAGCATGTGCCGGCGTGATATTCACGGACCTGAAGGCTTGATCGCGGTCATTGACCACCTTGATCAAATCTTGCCTCGCGGCGTTCGCCTTCACGCATTCGGCGTCAAAGGCACGTCGTTACCATATCTCCTGCCGTTCGCGCACCGGATCGCCTCGATCGACAGCCAGGCTTATGGCGTAGGCGCCCGGCGGGCGGCTCTGAAGACCGGTATGTCCAAGACGGATCGCATGGTGGCCGATCACATGGAACAATGGCTAGTTGGCCAGCGCCGCCGACTTGCCGAGCGGCCGAGACGTCTTCCGCAGCAACGGCCGGCGGCTGCAGATATTCCGCCGGTCGATCCCTGGGAGGCCGCTATCGCGCAGGCCCGTGCCGAAATCCGCGACCTCATCGAGTCCGGCGATCTCGATCATGACGAGGTGATCGAGCCGTGGATCGAGCAATGGGCGGTCGACATCTTCCATGGCGAGGCGTCCGGACGGTGAAAGGGGAGGGGGGATGGAAGGGTGAGCATCAGGCTCATCGAAAGTGTGCATGTCGCGAGCGAGCGCGTGCGCCGCCATTCCCAGTAGGAGAACCGCCTTGACCGCATCGCACCCTGCCGGAACCGCCATGGTTCCGCTCGCCCGGATCGCCGTGGGCTACAATCCGCGCCGCTATTTTGACCGGAAGAAGCACGACGAGCTTGTCGCGTCCTTGCGGTTGCGGGGCATGTTGCAGCCAATGCTCGTTCGGCCCGCTGCCGACCTGCCGGAGCACTTTACGATCGTCGCCGGTGGTCGACGCTATCGGGCCGCGGTCGAGGCCTTCGGCGACGACGGCGAGGTGCCGGTCATCATCCGGGAGATGACCGACCAGGAGGCATTGGAAGCCGCCATTGACGAGAACGACGTACGCGACGATGCGTCGGAGACGGAACAAGCCGACGCTGCCGTGCGTGTCCTCGCGGCCTGTCAGAACGATCGCGCCGAAGCCGGCCGCCGCCTGGGTTGGTCGCGCGCCAAGCTCGACCGGCGATTGGCGCTGGCCGGCCTCTCCGAGACGGTGAAGGCCGCGCTTGACGAGCGCCGGATCAAGGTCGGACACGCTGAGCTGCTGGCCGCGGTTCCCGCCGACAAGCAGGATACGGCGCTCGAAACAATTATCGCGGCCGGTCTCGATATCGCCAAGACCCGCGACCTCCTCATGCGGGTCACCCAGCGCCTGGCCGATGCGCTCTTCGACAAGACGGAATGCACGACGTGTCCGTTCAATTCCGGCACGCAGCGCGCCCTGTTCGACACCCATGTCGACGATGGCCACTGTACCAATCCCACCTGCTTCCAGCTCAAGACCGAAGCCGTCGAGGCGGCGCGCCGTGAAGAGCAGGCCGCCGCCGAGGGCGAGGAAGCTCCCGCAGCGATCGATACTGATGGCGGCGACGAGGACGATCTCGCCGGCGAAAGCGACAGCGACGGGATGGGAGATAGCGACGGGACCGGCAGCCCGATCGATGGCTCCGCGACTGTCGCATCTCGTGTTGGTCGCGGCACCGTCGTGCGGAAGGTTTCCGCCAGCACCGGGCCGAGTATCACCGCAAAATCCATCGCGGGCCGCACTGCCGAATTGCGCGAAGCAACTTGGCGGACGGCTCTCGCGCGCGGGCTGGCTGACGATCCGTCGAATGCGCAGACGGCGATCCTCGTGGCCGCGCTGACAGGCACGCTTTCGCACATCAAGGCAGCGACGTTGACCTCGCGCGCGGCGCTGCTGGTTGATGCCGCGTTCCCCGACCTAGGGTTCAAGGACAAGATCGCAGATATCCGCGACCTGTCGGCCGGACAGGCAACGACCGTGCTCGCCGCGATCGGGGCCGCATATGCCCGGGACGTCCAGTCGTTTTCGCACGTCGTCGATCTCGCCAGCGCCTTCGGCATCGACATCCGGACGGTCTGGAAGGTCGATCGGGCGTTCCTCGAACGCTATACGAAGGAGGAGCTCAAATTCATCGGCGGCGAGTGCGGCCTGGTGGCGCATATGGGCGAGAAAGCCTTCGCAAGGCTGCTTGGCGCCAAGAAGGGCGACCTGATCTCCGGCATGTTGAATGCGGTCGGGTTCGACTGGGCCGGCCGGGTGCCGAGCGCGATGGCCCTCGATGGCCGCTATTCGTCGCCCCAGTCCCCTCCGCCCGCGAAGACCCACGAGGAGGTCACCGATCTGGCCGCCTGAGCCCACCCAGCTCTCAAAAGAAGGAATCACCAAATGCTGATCACAAGTCTCCTGCCCTTGCTGGGCAGCTATTCGCTCGCCTTCGATCTTGTCGCCGGCGCCGACGATGTCGTCACCCTCGTCATCATTCCCCGCATTGCCGAAGGGAAATCGCATCAGCCCGAGGCTGGGGAACTCCGACCCATCTCGATGACCGCGACCGCCGCCGAGATCGATGCCGAACTCGCGAAGGGCGTCGAAGGCGCGCTTGGAGGACTGATCGCCACGCGCAAGACACTCGCCGACCAGATCGCCACCCAGCGAGATGCGGCCGAGGCCGCCCGCACAGCGTCCGCCGAGGCGGCGAAGGCAAAGGCTGCGACAGCGCCTCCCAAGCCGGCCACCACGTCGGCGAGCGCGCCGGCTTCGCCAGCGCCCGGCGTCCTTCCGGCCGATGCCAAATCGGAGGAGCCCGCCAGCCTCTGGTGATCGGAATCAACCGGCGCCCTTTTGCAATTCCAACGAGGACATTCCGATGCAGATCGATCATTTTGCCCGCGTTTACCGCTATGACGGTATCGACCTTCCGCAGCCGCCGCACCTTGCCAACGACCCGCAAGGGCTGCGCGCCTACCACGCCACCCTCTACCCGGCGATCCTCAACGCCGACCTGGTCGATGCCGGGGTTACCGGCGGCGTCCACGTCACCGAATATCGCCGGGCCGTCGGCACGAAGGGCTGACGTGGCACGCCCGCAAGCAGCGGCCATCCCTGCCGCACCGCGCAGCACGCTCCTTGAATGGATCGAGAACGACCATGGCGACACTCCCGGACTTTCCCGACCGTCCTGCAGCAAGCAGGCCCAGGCCCTCCATGCGCAGATCGCCCTTGGCGCGGGCACGCAAGAGGACGGTCCCGCCGATCCCATCCCACCGCCCACCGGACTGCCCCTCCCTCCGCTCGGCTGACCTGGCTGGACGGTCCGTCCGTTTGTCGCCGGATATTCCGGTGATCTTCGATCGACCGTTGGCCGCCCATCACAAGTTGGTCGGCAACTGGGTCGCGTCGAAGGAGGGGGCGACCGCGCGCCTGACGCGCCCCGAGGCACGGCGGCATATCGAACAGGTCTTCACGGCGAAGGTCATGGAGATCCTGCGAAACTGCACGATCGCGGACTTGCGCGTCGTCCTCCTCAACGGTGATTCTTGCGGCGCGCCGGCAATCGCCATTGTCTGCGACAGCGTCGGACAGTTGGATCTTGGATGGATCGAGGACAGCGATCGGCCCATCCCATGGCGCGCAGCGGCCTATCGGGCGCTTGAGCGCACGCTCGGCAGCGCTCTCCCGGTGTTCTGCTATGACGATCTCTTCGACAATATCTCGATGTACTATTGGGACGGCGAGACCGAGGACGATGCTGCCCGCGAAGCGCTGATCGGGCTCCACGGGAATGATCCCGGCGAGATCGACGCCCAGATCATGCCGTCCGCCATGAACGCCAAGCGGCCGGAATGGATGCTTGCGGCGCAGGCGGCGCCCCTATCAAAGCTACCGACTGCCCTTCGCCGGGCGCTGCGCGAATTGCGAGATGCCCACGCAGCCCTCTGCGACCTGCCGGACGAAGATCATGCCTGGCACCTCGAGATGGACGTTCTCTACGAATATGTGCCCGGCATCGAGGAGTGCTCGCCTCTCCCGCCGCTGACCCTCGTTCCTGTCGAGCAGTTCGCGGTCGAGGTCGACGATGTCGGGCGCCACGGCATGGAGTACGGCTTCATGGACGTGACGGGCCTTTG
>DASVND010000039.1:0-22533 GCA_036384035.1 Sphingobium sp.
TGCCACGATGATCGGGTGGCCCGATCCCACAATGCCTTCCATCCGCAGCGCCGTCAGCTGCAGCATTGTCTCCTCCCCCGTCAGGGCAAGGAGCTGCTTGGGGCGCTCGGGGCGCGAGACGGGCCAGAGCCGCGTTCCAGAGCCCCCCGACAGAATGACCGGCACGATCGCTGTGGCCGTGGCTAGGTCGTCAATCGCTGGCATCCATAATTCCTCATTGCCATGGCGTTGCGCCATGCGCGTCGCTCTATGTTGGATTTAGGAAAATGGCTCACGCATCTTCCTCGATTCGGCGCGATTTAAAAACGCACCACGGTATCTGCACATGGCATTGCTGCGAGGCGGGCCGCATGGAAGGATGGATTGGTATTCGCCGCTGCCTTCTTCGAGCCGAAAGACGAACAGTCTCAAAGGCATTCAACCGCAACATGAGATAAACAATATTGCGCTCGGATGGCCCGAACCGAGACAGGCATCGGCAACGATATCCCAACCCCATATAAATCTGTCATAGACGATCTGGCAAATCGGCAGACGTCAGATTCATCGTGCGATAAATTTTGGGTAGGAATTCTGATCAAAATTCACTTTGGATTTCTTGATCAGCCGACCTTATACAATGATCTTCACTGTATATTTTCTCGGAAATCAGGAGAATTTGAGAATTTTTGCTTACGCTGTTCTAATAATAGCTCGGCGTCACGCTTAGCCAACGCCCAGGCGCGATCGTTTTTCGCGCGCGCAATGCCACGCAATAGGAATGCAATAACGAGCGCGATCAGGCCAAGAAGAAAGAGAATCAACATAGTCATTGCAAGTGTTAACCGCTCGCGGCTGCTCGTCAATAGCCGCCAAAATCGTTAATTCGTCTTCATAACCTTGCTTAGACATACTGACATTTGACCTGCAGGCATTTTGCCATGCCGTGCATAGCGCATCGCATCCCGCGGAACTGCATTAGGAATTTTCTGGAATTCGTTGCAAGACGCGGTGTTGCGCGGTACCGTTAACCATGTTGTTGGCACTCGGAATCTACTTTGCGGTTGGATTCACTTTAGCCACCTTGATTCCCGTCATAGCGCGCATTCGTGGCAGAAGGCTGCGCCACCACCGCTGCGCAGACTGCGGCAAGAGCTTGACCCTGCGCGATCCTCAAATCTGCTACGATTGCAGCATAAGATTTGATGCCCCTCACAAGCTCAGCGCCAATCGCCAAGAATGATGCGTCAGTGGTGCATGCCAAGGACGCTGGGTCGTTGGGCCGTGTGAAGGCGTCTGGCCTTAGATCGGACGTGACGAAATTTATCAGGGCTTGGCGATCATGCAAAAAGGCCCGGCTTCTCAAGAGAAGCCGGGCCATGAGAGGGAGCCCAACAAAGGGCCTTCCTCGGGTCGCAGGAACAGCTTCGCAAAAACCCGTTTAGTTTCCGTTATACTTCACTCCGAAATGACAAAATCTTACTGGCCAGGATCAATTCTGTGTGGCCGCTTCGCGCAGGTCGTTGACAAATCTGACATATTCCTCCTGCGCCTGCGTCCGGTCATCGATGCGCAGCAGATAGCTGGGGTGGATCGTCACCCGGCCCTCACCCCCATCGGCAAGTCGATGGGGGTGATTGCGTACCGCAGAAATCGTCACGGCCTTGCCCAGCATGGCCCGCGCCCCGGTCGCCCCTAGTGCGATCGTCATGGCAGGCCGCACCAACTCCCGCTCCCGGTCATACCACCAGCGGCACGCCTCAATCTCGCCGGCATTGGGTTTGGCGTGGATGCGCCGCTTGCCGCGCTGCTCGAACTTGAAATGCTTGACGGCGTTGGTCAGATACGTCCGCGCCCGGTCGATCCCGGCTTCCGCAAGCGCCCTGTCCAGCAACTGACCTGCGGGTCCGACAAAAGGATGCCCGGCCAAATCCTCCTGATCGCCCGGTTGCTCGCCGACCAGCATCAGGCCGGTGTCCAGTGGCCCCTCCCCAAACACCATCTGCGTGGCGTGACAATGGAGCGGACATCGCGTGCAGCCCATTGCCTCCTCGCGCAGCGCCTGCCAGCTTGTCGCGCTGGCGCCGCCCACCCTCTCCTTCGACATTTGCACCATGTTGCGCTCCCGCGCCTGCGCCCCAGCGATCAGATCAGGGATCAACGCGGTTTCAGGCATGTTTTTCCAATAGCGCTTGGGCATTTCTTTCAGCATCGCGCCGATCTTCACGCGCGCCGGGTTGAAGATCGACCCGTAATAGGCGCCCCACATCTCCTCGACCGGATCGCCTTCGGGCGCATCGGCGCGGGTCGCGCCCGGCCCTTCCGTCAGTGTCTCGCCATCCCAATGCACTGACAGTTCCGGCGTCAGGATCGACCAGCGCATGGTGGCAAAGCGCCGGACGAAGAACCCGGCATTGGCGCGGACGATATGATGCTCCGGCTCAAACCAGGCGACGAACCGCTGCCCGTCGCCCTCGCCCACTTCGCGAAAGCGCACGAACGCCCGCATCTTGTGCATGTCGCGACGGACGATCTTCGCCATACCCTCCAGCCGCTGCACCATCGGGTCGGCGCGATCCTCCAGCAAGGCCGGATTGCCGCGCAACCGGACCAGCGCGCCGTAAAGCAGCGCGAACCGCGCTGGGTCCCGGTGACAGATGACCGTACGCGCAAGATCGATAAAGGCGCGCGGCACGCAGAACGCCGGTATGCCCTCTTGCACAGCTCCTCCCGCTATGCCGGGTGCCATTCCCCCAAAAAGATCGCCCGCGCCGCCATCGGTCTGCCAGATCGTCTCATCCATCGGCACGCCTGCCGCAGCCAGTTCCCGCGCCGCGCTGCGCCAGCCCTCGAAATCATCCTCCTGGGAAAGGGCGATCCGTCGCATCACACCCATGGTCAGGCCGCAAACAGTTCCAGCTGCTCCGTGCGCGGCGTCACCAGCGATTCCAGGTCGGCGCGATCCGTCAGCCCCACCGGCCGCCAGTCCTCGGCCACCAGAAACGGCCGCATCTTTGCCACCGAAACCGTCAACCGGCCTATGTCCGCCAGCCGCAACCGCCGCCAGCGCCGCGCGGCCAGGATCGCATCCACTGCCTTCACGCCCAGCCCGGGCACCCGCAACAGCATGGCGCGCGGCGCGCGATTGACGTCGACCGGGAACCGCCCCCGGAATTTGAGCGCCCAGGCCAGCTTGGGATCGATATCCAGCCGCAGCATCCCCGCATCGTCGGTCGCGTCCCGCACATCGAAAGGGCTATAGCCATAGAAGCGCATCAGCCAATCCGACTGATAAAGCCGATGTTCGCGCATCAAAGGCGGGCGGCGCAACGGCAAGATCGCGCTGGAGTCCGGGATCGGACTGAAGGCCGAATAATAGACGCGGCGTAACCCGAACCGGCCATAGAGGCTGCTTGCGGTGGATATGATCTCCCCATCATTGGCGCTGTCTGCGCCAATGATCATCTGCGTCGATTGCCCGGCCGGCGCGAAGTCCGGCGCGGACCGGAACCGCTTTTTCGCATCATGCCCTTCCTCGATATTCCCCTTCATGGCGTGCATCGCACCTTCGATCCGGGTAGAGGATTTTTCTGGAGCCAAGCGCGTCAGCCCGGACGCCGTTGGCAATTCGACATTGATGGATATGCGGTCGGCATGGACGCCCGCTTCCCGGATCAGGTCCGGGTCGGCATCGGGTATGGTCTTCAAGTGGATATAGCCGCGAAACTGATGCTCTTCCCGCAGGGCGCGCGCGACGGCGACAATCTGCTCCATCGTATAATCGGGATCGCGGATGATCCCGGAAGACAGGAACAGTCCTTCGATATAGTTGCGCCGATAGAAGTTCAGGGTGAGGTTCACGACGTCCTGCACCGTGAAACGCGCCCGGCGCACGTTGGAACTGCGCCGATTGATGCAATAATGACAATCGAAGATACAGCTGTTGGTCAGCAGGATTTTCAACAGCGAAATGCAGCGGCCGTCCGGCGCATAGGCATGGCAGATGCCCATGCCTTCCGTCGATCCTATGCCCTTCCCCTTTCCTGCCGAATCCCGCTTTACCGTGCCGGACGATGCGCAGGACGCATCATATTTTGCCGCGTCGGCAAGGATTTCGAGTTTTCGCCGTGTATCCAACTGAGGCATGAGTTCATGTTATGTTCTCATCCCCTCTCTGTCCATGGAAAAGGGCTTAACCTGCGGCAAGCCGTCCGCAGGTCAGCGCGCGGCCTGAACGCAGGCGCCGATCCGGCGCCCTTCCATGGCGAAATCGAAAGGCGCGCTGTCCGCAATGCCCTGCGATTGGATCTGCACCAGACGGGGCGTCTCTATCCGCAGCGCCGTGCGGCCATTGCCCGCCGCGGCGCAGTCATAAGTGACCACAACCTGGGTGGCGGTGTCGGTCACGACAAACCGGCTGCAACTGCGTCCCGCATGACGGATCTGAAGCAACTGCCGCATGTCCGACAGGCACATATGCCGGACCGCGCCGCCCGGCTCGCGACTGCGCAATTCCCAATTGCCCGACTCCAGGCTGTTCAGCCCGGCAATGACCGGCGTTTGCACTGGCCCAGCCACAGCTCCGCTGGCCGTCACCATTGCACAGGCATAGATAAGACGCTTGACCGCGACACGCATCGCTCAAATTCCAATCTCGCCACCGGCCCGAATTCAGGTCCAGGCGGAACCGCGCCCTTTACGCTGTCCGCCTAGCCTCCGAATAAGGCAATTTCATAGCAGAAATGGCACGTCCCGCCTCAATTGCAACAATTGTAACAGGAGCGTATCGTTTTGAGACCGTTTTGGGTCTAATTTTCGAGGCTTACGAGCGTCACGGGAAAAATGCGCGAGCAGAAGGCGCAGTCGACATTGATGCTGCCATTGTCGTCAGCCATCGCCGCCCGCTCATCGGCGGGGAAGCGGCTGATCACGTCACGGATATGATCGATATTGCACCGGCACCCCTTGCCGATCGGGACAGGGTCGGTCACCCGGATCTCGCCCTCGTCATGGAATAGCCGCCACATGATGTCGGACAGCGGCAGGGTCCGGTCGCTCAGTTCCTCATCCTTCAGGGTCTGCGCCAGCACCTGCACATGTTCCCACTCCGGATGATCGTGGCGGACATGCAGCCGCTCGCGGCCCACTTCCCCCTCGGGCAGATGCTGGAGAAGGATGCCGGCGGCGACGCATCCCTGCGCGTCATGACGCGTGGCGATCTGGACGTAGCTGGGGATCTGCTCAGACTGGAAGAAATAATGCTCCGCCGCCTTGCCCAGCGAAGGCCCCTCCAGCGGCACGATGCCCTGGTAGCGCTCGCCGGTCGTCGCCTGGTCGAAGGTGATGGCCAGATAGCCTTTGCCGAACAGCCCGAACAGGCTGGGATCGGCGCCAAGCTCGGCCAGCCGGTCGGCGTCGAACTTGGCATAGCCGCGCACTTCGCCGCCGCGATAATCGGCGACCAGCAGGCTGACGACGCCATTCTCGGTCTGCGCCTGCATGGTGAGCTGGCCGCCCGCATCCTTGAGCGTGCTCCCGAGCAGCGCACATAGCACCAGCGCCTCGGCCAGCAAGCGTTCGATCGGCGGCGGATAGCTATGTGCGGACAGAACCTCGTCCAGCACCGGGCCCAGCCGCACGATCCGCCCGCGCGCATGGCGGGACGGGATCGTGAAGCCCATGGTCTGGTCAAGGTCGGTGGGGGAAGAGAGCGCCAAAGCCTGTCTTTCTCCCCTCCCCGGAAGGGAGGGGTGGGGGTGGATTCGCCGCGTCAGCGGCGGGGAGAGCGAAATATAAGCGCGCCCTACAGCTTTCCAAGCGCCCAGAGCAGCACTGACTTCTGCGCATGCAGCCGGTTTTCCGCCTCGTCCCAGATCAGCGACTGCGGCCCGTCGATCACCGCCTCCGTCACTTCCTCGCCGCGATGCGCGGGCAGGCAGTGGAGGAACTTCGCGCCCGGCCTGGCCAGCGCCATCAGCTCCGGCGTCACCTGATAGGGCATCATCGCGGCCAGCTTGTTGTGCGCATGCTCCTGCCCCATCGATATCCAGGTATCGGTGACGACCACATCGGCCCCCGTCGCCACGGCCTGCGCATCGCGGGAGAGGGTGATCTTCGCGCCCAGCTTCTCCGCCTCATCGGCAAAGCGCGGATCGGGTTCATAGCCCTGCGGCACGCCGAAGCGGACGTTGAACTTCATCAGGCCCGCCGCCTCAATCACCGAATGCAGCACATTATTGCCGTCGCCCAGCCACGCCCATTCCGAACCCGGCAGCGCAACGCCATGCTCGATCACCGTCAGCAGATCCGCCATGATCTGGCAGGGATGCGACAGATCTGTCAGGCCGTTGATGACCGGCACGGTCGCATAATGCGCCATCTCCTCGATCTTGGCATGATCGTCGGTGCGGATCATGATCGCGTCGACCATGCGGCTCAGCACGCGGGCGGTGTCCGCCAGCGTCTCGCCACGGCCGAGCTGCATCGATCCGCCGTCCATGACGATCGACGTGCCGCCAAGCTGGCGGATCGCCATGTCGAAAGACACGCGCGTGCGGGTCGAGCTTTTCTCGAAAATCATCGCCAGCGTATGGCCGGCGAGCGGCGCGTCGGCGTCCGCCCTGCCCTTGGGCCAGCCGGCGCGCGCTGCCTTCCGGTCGATGGCGTCGGCGATCATGGCGGCGATGGCGTCACCGCCTGCGTCGGACAGGTTCAGGAAATGTCTTGTCATGTTTCCCCCGATTTCTCCCGTTCGGTTCGAGCAGCTTCGAGCAAAGCCGAGAAGCGTCAGTCGAGAACAGTTCTCGACAAGCTCGAACCGAACGGCGGTGAGATGATTGAATCAGGCCGCCTTTGCCGAAAAGTCCCGCGCGCCGGCGGACAGCTTCTCGATGCATTCGGCGATATGGCTGTCCTCGACGATCAGCGGCGGCAGGATGCGGACGACATTCTGTCCGGCCGACACCGTCAGCAGGCCATGATTGTCACGCAGATGGCCGACAAAGGCGCGCGCGTCGGCGCTGTCCTTCATCTTCAGGCCCAGCATGAGCCCCATGCCGCGCACATCCTCGAACAGGCCGTCATGGTTGGGGATCAGTTGCTCCAGCGCGGAACGCAGACGCGCGCCCTTCGCCTTCACGCTATCGAGGAACCCGTCCGCCAGCACCTCGTCCAGCACCGCGCTGCCCACGGCCATCGCCAGCGGATTGCCGCCATAAGTGGAGCCGTGCGTGCCGAACACCATGCCCTTGGCCGCATTCTCCGTCGCCAGGCATGCGCCCATCGGGAAGCCGCCGCCAATGCCCTTGGCCACCGCCATGATGTCCGGCGTGATGCCGTACTGCTCATGCGCGAAGAATGTGCCGGTGCGCGCATAGCCGCACTGGACCTCGTCCAGGATCAGCAGCAGGCCCTTCTCGTCGCACAGCGTGCGCAAGCCGGTCAGGAATTCCTTGGTCGCCGGCGTGACACCGCCTTCCCCCTGCACCGGCTCCAGCAGGAAGCCTGCGGTGTTGTCGTCGACCTGTGCGGCGGCTGCCTCCAGATCGTTGAACGGCACCACCGTGAAGCCGGGCAGCAGCGGCTCGAACCCGTCGCGCATCTTGGGCTGGCTGGTCGCGGAGATCGTGCCCAGCGTCCGGCCGTGGAAGGCGTTGTCGAAGCTGATGATCTTGTGCTTGTGCGGATTGCCGTCGGCATAGTGGAAACGGCGCGCGGTCTTGATCGCGCACTCCACCGCTTCGGCGCCCGAATTGGTGAAGAACACCGTGTCAGCGAAGCTATTGTCCACCAGCCGCTTGGCGAAGGCTTCACCCTGCGGGCTGCCGTAGAGGTTCGACACATGCATCAGCGTCGCGGCCTGGTCGGCGATCGCCTTCACCAGCGTCGGATGGCCATGGCCCAGCAGGTTGACCGCGATGCCGCTGGCGAAATCCAGATAGCGCTCGCCGCGCTCGCCGATCAGATAGCACCCCTCGCCTCGGACCGGACGTACATCGCACCGGGGATACACGGGCATGAGCGGCGTAATCGACATGATACCTTCCCTTCTGGAACTTGCGCTGTACGTCAAAACGCAAAAAGGCGGCCCCCGCCGGGCCGCCCTTTGCGAGTGCCGCCTATACCGGCTGACAGGACGGAGCGCAACACCGGCACGAATGCGCCCAAGATGGATCATTCTTCCGGGAAAAGCGCCCGAGTTCCAACCCGAGGGAAAGCGATTGTTCATGCTTGGCCGATAGCAGCGGAACGACTGTTCGATTGCGTGAGGGTTCCCATGAAAAAGCGCCTGCTCTGCCTTTGCATTTTGGCGATATCCCCGTCGGCCGCGGATGCCGGACGTCAGAAGACCAGTATCAGGATCAGCAAGAGCCTTCCCGACATGGAGGCCACCGCCATCTGGATGGCCCCGCGCGTCGAGACATCGGCCGCAACGACGACGGTGACCGCCGCCGAGGGCGCAGTCCTCTACAGCGAGACGATCACGTTCAAACAGCTCGCCGGCACGATCGCCGCCCCCCTCGCAATCGATGGGGCGCGGCCAGCCACGGTTCCCGCCGGAACGCTGTTTTCGGCCTGGCTTGTCGATGGTCAGCGTCAGGCGTGCACATCCCTGGCGCAAGACCCTTCGCGGCCCGGCAAACCCGCCTATCAGCTCTGCCTGTCCTCACGCACCGGCCAGCAGATGGACACCGCCACCCTGCGCAAGCTGAACGAGCCGATGGCCGCCGCCACGATCTCAACGCTCAAGGGACCGTTGACGCTGAAGGGCGAGAAAGGCGTGTCCAGCGCAAGCGGCGTGGCCTGGCCCAGGGCCAACATCTTCACCTACCGCCAAAGCGGCGGCGTCGGCGTCATCGCGGAATATGGCGACATCCTCCTGTCGCCGGAGATTGCCTATGACAGGCGTCTGATCGTGCGCAAAGTGACTCCCTCTGCCCTGACGCTGCGCTGTGAGGCCAGCGGCGGCGAGGACCTTTCCAAACCCGTCTCGGCGCAGTCGCCATCGCACTATAAGCGGGAAGAGACGGAACTCGCCCTTGCCTCCGGCGCAGCCACCATGCGCCTTTGTGGCGGCCAGTTCGACATCACCCGCACCGGCGCCATGATTTCCGCTACCATGCGCGCGCCCTTCGCCACATGGTGGTCATTCGACGCTGCGCGCGGACAATTTGCCATTGACGGCGAGGCGTTCGCCTATGGCGCGCAGGCGCGTTGAACGCAGCTTCCCGTTCATCAAGACCCGGGAAACCGGCAGACCGCCGCATTCCCCAAGACGATCTGCACCATTTTACCGTAAGTCCTAGGGATCAATGGATTTCCCGGTATAAGAGCCCTCCGCCATTCCCGGGGGACATGAAAGCTGCAGTTCGCCCTACATGAAATTTCCCCGGTTTTTTTCCTCCACCACGCATGACATGGCCATCGACCTTGGCACCGTGAACACCGTCATCCATGTCCGCGATCGCGGCATCGTGCTCAACGAGCCGTCCGTAATCGCGCTGGAAACCCTGAACGGCATCCGCCGCGTGAAGGTGGTCGGCAACGAGGCCAAGCTGATGATGGGCAAGACGCCCAACAACATTCAGGCGATCCGGCCCCTGCGCGACGGTGTGATCGCCGACATCGACATCGCCGAACAGATGATCAAACATCTGATCGACAAGGCGCTGGGCGGCCCTGCACGCCTGCCGCGCAGCTATGAGGTCGTGATCTGCGTGCCGTCCGGCTCTACCATGGTCGAGCGCCGGGCGCTGCGCGATGCGGCGTCCAACGCCGGGGCGTCGCGCGTACAGCTGATCGAGGAACCCATGGCCGCGGCGATCGGCGCCGGGCTGCCCGTCACTGAGCCGGTCGGCGCGATGGTCGTCGATATCGGCGGCGGCACGACCGAGGTCGCGGTGCTGTCCTTGAGCGGCATCGCCTACAGCAATTCCGTGCGCATCGGCGGCGACAAGCTGGACGACGCCATTTCCTCGCACGTCCGCCGCACCCACAATATGCTGATCGGCGAAGTGACGGCGGAGCGCGTGAAGCATGTGATCGGATCGGCGATCATGCCGTCCGACAAGGGCGCGACCATGATCGTCAAGGGCCGCGATCTGGTCAACGGTCGCCCGTCCGAAGTCACTGTATCGGAGGCGGAGATTGCCAGCGCCCTTGCGGAGCCGGTTGCGCAGATCATCGGCGCGGTCATGTCGGCGCTGGAGGCGACGGCGCCCGAACTGTCGGCCGACATTATTGAGGAAGGCATCACGCTGACCGGCGGCGGCGCCTTGTTGCGAAGGATCGACATAGCCCTGTCGGAGGCGACCGGCTTGCCCGTCAAGGTGGCGGACGACGCGCTGATATGCGTCGCCATGGGCGCGGGACAGGCACTCGAACAGTCGGCCTATTCGGGCGTATTGGCGGCCGCTTGACCGTAAAGCCGCGCGATGAGTTCGTCGGCCGAAAGCCCCTGCGCGATTTCGTCCTGAAGCCTGGCCTCATAGGCGGAAATCTGTTCGCACCGCTCGACGACTTGCGCAACCCTATCTCGGGGGACGAAGCATATGCCCGTTTCGTCCGCGATCACCAGATCGCCCGCCGACACCGTGAGGCCGGCCAGTGTCACCGGGCCGTTGATCTCCCGCGTGATACACCGCCATTTGCCCGTGACCGGGCTGACATGCCGTGACCAGACCGGAAATTCGATGCTGCGTGAATGCCCCACGTCGCGGACGGCGCCATCGACGATCGCGCCTGCGATTCCCTGCCGCTTGGCCGTCGTCGCCATGATCCCGCCCATGTTGGACACATGGGGCACGCCTTCGATGAGCAGCACGTCGCCGGGCTGCGCCCCGGCAATCGCGACAAGCTCGGCCATTTTCCAGTCGCGCGCGGAAACATTGGCGAACGCCGATGCCCGCTGCTCCTGATTCCTGACGGTGATCGCCGTGCCGATGACACGCCCGCCTGGAAGCGTGGGCCGGAGCGTCGACGCGCAGGCCGCGCCGACCAGCCCGAGTTCGTCCAGCACATCGGATATAGTGCTGGACAGATCGTCAAGGGCCTCCAGACGCGCGATCAGCGAGCGGGCAATTCTGGGCGGGTCTTTGCCGCGCACGATCCATCCGAGCGGCCCTTGCCCATCTTCGCGATCCTCGGACATTCAGACAGCCTTGCCTTCGGCCTGCAGATCGCGAAGCCAGTAGAATAGCGTGCTCTGGCCCGCATCCTCCGGTTGCGGCTGATACAGTTCGGCGATCTTCGGCATGGTGTCGATGATGCTGCGGTCGACCTTCGACGCATCGGGAAAATTCACCTCGACGACGTTCCCGTATGGATCGAGCAGATACATCTGAATTTCACCGCTCGGCATTTCATAGATGTGCGAGCCGAAGGTCGTGCGGTCGAAAAGGTCGCGGTCGCGCGCCTTGATGTAGATGCTGTGGAACAGGTCCAGGTCTAGGACGCCTATGCCAAAATGGTTGGGACGGGCATCGACAGGCTCCTTCCATCCGGCGAGATGAATGCTGAGATGGCCTATCCGCATCCAGCATGTCGGGCCGACATGCTTCGGACTGGGCATTCGCACGATCGTCTCGGCGCCGAATATGTCCTGATACCAGTCGATCGATGTCTGAATGTCGCACGCCACGACAGACACATGCGTGATTTCGACTCTATCCATGATGAATTCCCGTTATATGGTTGAATTGGATAATGCGCCCCATCTCAGAGACCCTTCGAAAATTCCGGCCGCAGCGCCGTGATTTCCGGCGCCTTGGCAAGGAGATCGCCGACATCCGTGGCGATATCGCGGAAGGGCGGGGATTGCGTGTGACGCTCATGCGCCGCGCCGTCCGCATAGGATTCGATCAGCCAGACCTCATCCGCCCGTTCGGGTGAGCGCAACAGCGAGTAGATCCGCGCGCCGATGTCGTTGACCGCCGCTTCGACATAGGTCTTGAGCTTGCCGATCAGGGTTTCGACCTCCCCGTTCCGGGCCGTCAGTTTCACCAGAATGACCTTCTCCGCGATCGCCTTGTCGCCGCCATAGGGCCACACCCTGTCGCCAGGCGCGCGTGCCCGGCCGGTGAGCATTTCGGGAGCAGGCGTCGGCCCTTCGGCTCCGCGTATCTCAGGCGCATCGGTAAAGAGATTGCGGACCCGGCCTTCCCATTGGTCGAGATAGGCGACGAGCCGATCGTGGCCGATATAGGGCACGCCCCAGGCGATGAAGGGAACCATCACGTCGAAGCCGCAATAGTTGAGGGACCCGTTCTGCATCGCCTCGATCCGCTCATGGTGGCGGCTCACGCCCGCGTTACCGGGGGGCGGTGGGGCCCCGGAACTCATGCCGATCAGCGCGCGCTTTCCGCGCAATCCACCCGTGGCGTAGGCGCCGATCGTGGGATGATCACTGTCGTAGTGGATGCCGTATACGATGACGCGCTCGCACCATCCCTTCAGGATCGCGGGCATGTTGAAGAAATAATAGGGGAAGACGAACAGGACCGCGTCCGCCCACACCAAATTCTCATGCTCTTTCAGGATATCCGGGGCGAAACTTCCATCCCCCGCCGCGGCTTTCTGGCGCGCCTGATAGCTTGTGAGGGCGCCGGGGCTATCCGCTCTGGGCGTCGTGAAATCGGCGTCGTCGGCAACCGCCTTGAACTTCATCGCATGAAGATCGGAAACGCGCGTCTCATGCCCCTGGCTTGCCAGCACGTCGAGCGCGCGGTCACGCATCGCTCGCGCAAGGGAGTTGGGGTCATGATGGGCATATATGATGAGGACGTTCATTCCGGTTCCCAGGTCAAGTTGCTGTTCGCAATGCTTATCGGTTGGGACGTCATCGCGTGAGGCCGTCCGCGGGAACGGGAGTGGTTCCTGAAATTCATCAATGGATTAGCGGCCCTTGATCCGCGAATTTGCGGCACGAGTGATGTGACGGCCCCGGGGCTTTATTCCGGCGCGCGCCTGGGCGATTCCGGCCTGGCGCAAGAAGCAATCCCGTCGGGCGACTGTGCCGCAATCGGGGTAATCGCCAGGAGAGTGCTTTCATGGATCTCGGACTCAAGGGAAAAGTCGCTGTGGTTACCGGCGCCGGCTCGGGCATCGGGCATGCGGTTTCCCGACTGTTGATTGAGGAGGACGTCCGCGTTCTCGCCGGGGATCTCGCCATTGGGAGCCTTCAGCCCTTGATCGACTCCGGCGCGCTCGTGGGCGTGGAGGTCGATCTTGGCACGCCGACGGGCCCGGGGTCGCTGATCGAGCGGGCGAAACAGGAATTCGGCGGCGTGGACATCCTCATCAATTGCGTGGGCGTAGGACCTGTCCGGGGTGGTTTCGCGGACATCACCGACGATGATCTGCAAAAGACGATGGACATCAATTTCATGAGCATGGTGCGGGCATGCCGCGCTGCGCTCCCCGAAATGGTCGCAAAGGGGCGCGGCGCCATCGTCAGCGTCGCGTCGGACGCGGGACGGATGCCCGACCCGTTCTTCGTCGACTATGCGTTGTCCAAGGCCGCGATGCTGATGTTCTCGAAGACGATCTCGATCGAATATGGCCCCAAGGGCGTGCGGTCGAACATCGTCACGCCGGGCCCGATCCGCACGGGAATGTGGGATCGTCCAGGGGGCTTTGCCGATATCCTGGCCGAGCAATTCGGCGTGGATCGCGAGACGGCCGTCCAGCGGTTCGCGACCGAGGTCCGCCGCCTGCCGCTGGGGCGCCTGGGTACGCCGGAGGAGGTCGCCTCCCTGTGCGTGTTTCTCGCTTCTGACCGTCCCGGCTTTGCCACAGGCTCGGACTTTGCGATCAACGGCGGTTCGATACCCGTCGTCTGACAGGCGTCGCGGCAGGGCAACGGGCGGTTACGCGCGCAGCAGCCCGTAACCGCCTGCCCGTCATGCGGCCAGCGCCGGGATAGAACGCGGACGGTCGGACATCTGGCTGGCGACGATGTCGATGAACGCCCTCACCTTCGGCGCAAGGTGGCGCGTGGAGGGGTAGAGGATGCACACCGGCGGTCCCTCCGCGGCGTAGCCGTCCAGCACCTGGACCAGATCGCCGGAATTCAGATAGGGTTCCGCCATATAGTCATGAAGCTGGGCCAGGCCCGACCCCGCCAGCGCAGCGTCCAGCACCGCATCAGCGGAATCGAAGCTCAACGTTCCCGACACCAGCCGTTCGAAGGGAGCGGCCGTAACCGGGTCCGCGAATTTCCACGCGCCCCCGGGTGAACAGGGATAGGGAAGGCGCTTCACGCAGTCGAGCCGCGACAGGTCGTCGGGCGTCACGGGCGGGCGGTTCCTGGCGAGATAGGAAGGCGCGGCGCAGACGATATAGCGGACAGTGCCGACGCGCTTCATGATCAGGCCGGAATCGCGCGGTTCGCCGATCCGGACGATGACGTCCACGCCGGCGTCGACCATGTTGACGGCGCTGTCGGTCAACGAGGCTTCGACGCGCAGGCCGGGGAACTGACTGGTAAGCAGGCCAAGGGCCGGCACGATCTTGATCCTGCCCAATGCGGCCGGCAATCCGATCCGCAATACGCCACTGGGGGCCGAGGCGCGCTCGAACATCTGGTTTTCCGCCTCCTCCAGATCGGCAAGGATATGCGCGCAGCGACTGCGGAATTCGCGTCCATCGTCGGTGAGGCTCAGCGCACGTGTCGTGCGATGGAACAGCCGCACGCGGAGCCGATCCTCCAGCCGCGACACGCTTTTGCTGACCGCCGATCCCGAAACGCCGATCGCGCTCCCCGCGCGGGCGAAGCTCCCATGTTCCGCGACGCTCAAAAAAACCGAAATACTGCCGAGCCTGTCCATCCTCCTGCCCCTTTCCCGAAGCGGGCGATCAGCATCATGGCCGCGCTCAACCGGGCAAGCGCTTTGACGCTTGCGCAGCCGATCTCGCGACACGGACTGTCGCCTTTATGCACAGCAGTTTTTCAGACGGGGCGGTAACAGTCAAGTGTATTATGCACTCTATTTTTCAGGCCCGATTGCGCCATTGCTCCCAGGCTTCAGAGGTCAAAAAAAGCCGAGCTTCCTTGCGGAATAGCTGACCAGCAGATTCTTCGTCTGCTGATAGCTGTCGAGCATCATGCGGTGGTTTTCGCGCCCGAAGCCCGAGCGCTTGTAGCCGCCGAACGCCGCATGCGCCGGATAGGCGTGATAGCAGTTGGTCCAGACCCGGCCGGCCTGAATGGCGCGGCCCATGCGATAGGCGCGCGTGCCGTTGCGCGTCCATACGCCGGCACCCAACCCATAGAGCGAGTCATTCGCGATCGACAGGGCTTCCTCGTCATCCCTGAATGTCGTGACCGATACGACCGGACCGAAGATTTCCTCCTGGAATACGCGCATGCGGTTGTCGCCGCGCAACACCGTCGGCTTTACATAGAAGCCGTCAAGTCCCGCAGGCTGAAAGCGCGCGCCGCCGGTGAGGACCGTCGCACCCTCTTCGCGTCCGATATCGACATAGCGCAATATCTTGTCCATCTGCTCGGCCGACGTTTGCGCGCCGACCATCGTCCCGGGCTCAAGCGGATTGCCTTGAACCATGGCCTCCACGCGCGGGATCACCTTCTCCATGAAACGGTCATAGATCGATTCATGGACCAGAGCACGGCTGGGCGCGGTGCAGACCTCCCCCTGATTGAGGGCGAACATGGCGAAGCCCTCGACGGCCTTGTCGAAGAAATCGTCGTCATCGTCGGCGACGTCGCTGAAGAAGATGTTCGGGCTCTTGCCCCCCAGTTCGAGGGTGACCGGAATCAGATTTTGCGCGGCATAGGACATGATGAGCTGTCCTGTCGTCGTTTCGCCGGTGAAGGCGATCTTGGCGATGCGCGGCGACTGCGCCAGCGGCTTGCCGGCCTCCACCCCGAAACCGTTGACGATGTTCAGCACGCCGGGGGGGAGAAGGTCGGCGATCAGCCCGGCAAGAACCATGATCGAGGCCGGGGTCTGCTCGGCCGGCTTCAGGACGACGCAGTTGCCCGCGGCAAGCGCCGGCGCGATTTTCCAGCACGCCAGCAACAACGGAAAATTCCACGGAATGATGAGCCCGACGACACCCAGCGGCTCATGGAAATGATAGGCGACGGTGTCGCTGTCGATTTCCGAGATACCCCCTTCCTGCGCGCGGATGCAGGCCGCGAAATAGCGGAACTGGTCGATCGCCAACGGCAGGTCCGCGGCGACCGTTTCGCGGATCGGCTTCCCATTGTCCCACGTCTCGGCGGTGGCCAGCAGCGCGAGATTCTCCTCCATCCGGTCGGCGATGCGCAGGAGGATCAAGGCGCGTTGCCCCACGCTGGTATTCGCCCAGGCATCCTTGGCGCGGTGCGCCGCGTCGAGCGCCAGTTCGATATCCGCCGCCTGACTCCGCGCCACCTGACAGATCGCGCGCCCATCGATCGGCGAGTGATTGTCGAACCAGCGCCCGTCGACCGGATCGACCCATTGGCCATCGATGAAATTCGCATATCTGGCGTCGAACGGCGCTGCTTGGGTCGTCGGTTCGGCTGTCATGACTGGCAATACTTTCCATTGTCGCTTCGGTTCGGTATCCGACGATACTGCAAGTCCACAGGCGCCGCGCGCGACTTCCGGGCACGAGTGAACTTCCGCCAGGTTCGCGGTGATGCAATGCCGCCTGCGCCTTTTCCGTTGACGATCAGAGCTGCGCGCCCTCGTCCGCATAGCGTGCGCGCAGGACCTTCTTGTCGATCTTGCCGACGCTGGTGCGCGGAAGCGCGTCGACGATGACGAACCTGTCCAGTTTCGCGTAACGGGTGACGACGCCGGCGGCGATCGCCGCCTCGACCGGCACGTTGATCCCATCCAGGGTCGGCGCGGCTCCGGGCATGCACACCACCACCGCAAGCGGACGTTCGCCCCATTTGGCGTCCGGCACGGCCACGATCGACGCCTCCGCGATCCCCTCGGCGGTCGCGACCAGTTCCTCCAGCTGGATCGAATCCACCCATTCGCCGCCGGTCTTCACCACATCCTTGAGCCGGTCGCGAATCTGCACATGTCCCTGCGGATCGATGGTCGCGATATCCTGCGTGTGCATCCATCCGCCGCACCACAGTGCGTCTGACGCCTGGGGATTCCCGGTATAGCAGCAGGTCAGCCAGGGCGCGCGCAGCACCAGTTCCCCGCGCGTCGTGCCATCATGCGGCATCGCCTGCATCGCTTCGTCCACGATGCGGATGTCGACCAGCGGCGTCGAAATGCCGGAGACCGTAAGGGCGCTCAGCGCTGCTTCTTCGTCCCCATATTGGCCGGGGAAACGGCAGGCCGCCTTCACCACGATCGGACAGGTTTCGGACATGCCGTACGCGGCGCTGACCAGCATGCCGCGCCCGCGCGCTTCGGCGCACAGCGCCTTGGTCAGTGCCGATCCGCCGATCGCCATCTTCCAGCCGCTAAGATCGACACCGGACTGCTCGGCTTCCGAAAGGATCATCTTCAGGACCGTAGGCACGCCATGGGAGTAAGTGACCCCATGCGCGTCGCGTAACCGGCATATCGTCGCCGGATCATAACGTCCGGGATAGACCTGCTTCAGGCCCAGCATCGTCGCGATGAACGGGAAGCCCCATGCATGGACGTGGAACATCGGCGTAAGCGGCATGTAGACGTCGCCAAGGCCCATGTCCGGCGACGCCGTCGACGCCCCGAACGGTCCGCAGGTGGCCAGAGTGTGCAGCACGAGCTGGCGATGGGTGAAGCATACGCCTTTCGGGTCTCCGGTGGTGCCGGTGGTATAGAAGGTCGTGGCGACGGCGTTCTCGTCGAAATCCTCGAACACATGGTCGGGCGAAGCCGCCGCCGACAATGCCTCATATTCCCCCATCGCCCAGTCGGGCAGCACGCCGTCTTCCCCGTCCATAATCGCGATGACTGCCTTTACGTCCGGAAGCTCCGGCAGGACGGCGTCGACGATCGGAAAGAAATCGCGGTGAACGAGCAATATTTCGGCCCTGGCATGCCGCAGCGTATAGGCGATCTGCGGTTGCGGCAGCCTGACGTTCACCGTCTGCAACACCGCGCCCATCATCGGTACGGCGAAATAGGATTCAAGATAGCGGTGGCTGTCCCAGTCCATCATGGCGACCGTCATGCCCTGTTCGGCACCGACGCCCGCAAGGAGCGAGGCCAGCCGGCCGATCCGCCCGAAAAACTCCCGGTAGCTGTAGCTTGCCTGGTCGCGATAGAAGATGCGCTGATCCCCGGCCTTCGTCAGCACACCGTCAAGAAGGTGGCGGATGGTCAGCGGAAACCGATAAGCCTCGGCTGCCGGTTCGGCGAAACGCAATGTCATGGTCCATCCCCAATAGGCTGTTGCGCCCTTGAAACGGCGTGGGCCGGTTCATTGAGACATTGGCGGCCAGCGTCCCTCGTGGAAACTGGCCGCCAAGGCCGCAAGGCCGGTCAAATGAAACAATAGCGGGCGCACGCCCCCATCCGCCGATCAGAAGCTGACATTCGCCTCCAGGCCGTAGCGACGCCCTTTGCCCGGCTGCTGCAACAGGCCGAAACCTGTCAGCGTCAGCGTGTTGATCGTCTTGTCGTTCGTCAGATTCCGGCCAAACAGGGAAAGGCTGAAGCGCCGATCCTCCGTCTGATAGGTGAGGCTCGCATCGACCAGATCCGATGACGGAAGGAAAGTGGTGTTGGGGTCGCTATAGGCGGCCCGGTCGCGATGCGAATATTGGCCCCGCGCCGCGATGCTTCCCGAACCGCTGAGCGAAACCTCATAGGTTGCGCTCACGCCATAGGACCAGGGCGCTACCCGCGTGAGCTTGAGATCAAGATCCTTCTGGTCGATCCGACCGTCGTTGTTAATGTCGAACACCACCTTCGTATAATGGGCGTCGGTATAGCCGAGCGTCCCGGACAGGACGAGATTGGGGATGGGACGCGCGACAATCTCCAGCTCGACGCCCTGAATCCGCGCATCGGCGGTGTTGCGGATGACCTGAGCGTTTCCGGTCACCGGATTGGGCAAATTGATATCCCGCTGCAGGTTTTTGAGGTTGCTCAGGAAGAGCGCGCCATTCAGCCGCAGCCGACGGTCGAACCAGTCGGACTTGAACCCGACCTCGAAAGCGTCCTGGGTTTCCTGATCGATCGGCCCCGGCGGCACCCGCGGATTGATGTTGCGGAAGTTATATCCGCCGCTGCGATTTCCGCGTGTCCAATAACCGTAGAACTGCAAATCTTCGCCCGGCTTCCACTGCAGCCCGACCTTCGGCATCCAGCTATTCCAGCTCCGGCTGTCGGTGAAGTCGTAGACGCAGCTGCGGGCCACGAGATCGCAGCGCGGAGCCGTCGCGCTGAACGTCGCGACCTGCGCGGATTTATGCTCCTTGGTATAGCGGAGCCCGAGGTTGAGTATCAGCTGGTCGGTTATATCGATATCGGCAGCACTGAAACCGGCCGCGGTCCACGAATCCTGCGCACCGCCCAGCGTGCCGATGGTTGCGCCGCCGCTTAAGGTGCGCCGCTCGATATAGCCCATGTCCTGCTTGAAGTAGAAGGCGCCCAGGGTGAAGCGAACGCCGGGCAGCGGCGTGCCGCTATAGCGGAGTTCATTGCTGATCTGATCCTGATCGAACCGAATGTCTGCGTGAAACTGGATAAGCGGCCTGCCGTCCAGATCGGTCCGGCTATATTGGCCGACATCACGCCAGCCGAAGATATTGGTGATCCGGCCGTCACCGAATGCGACGTCGATATTGGCTTCGGCAATGAACTGATCCCAGCGCAGATTTGTCGCGCCTTCGTCATTGGCCGCCGTATCGAAGCCGGTCGAGAAGGTGGCATTCTGCCAGACCGCGCCGTCCCCGGTGATTTTCCCATGCTCATAGCGCAGGATCAGCTCGGTCTCGCTCGTCGGCTTTATCCGCAGCTGGGGCCGAATGACGAACGTTTCGCTTTCGCCATAATGGTTGCTGACGGAGCTTTTGAAATAGCCCTCATCCCTTTTGTAATAGGCCGTCAGTCGAGTGGACACTATCCCGCCGGCGGGAAGGTTGATCGCGCCGGCAAGGCCCCATTCGGGACCGCCGCTTTCCACCGTCCCGCGAAACTTCGCCTCAAACTCGTCGCCCGGCGCCTTCGTCCGCAACAGGATCGCGCCGCCGGTAACGTTGCGCCCGAAGGCCACACCCTGGGGCCCGCGCAAGACCTCGATGCCTTCCAGATCGAAAATGTCGGTGAGGACGCCATAGGTCGAGCCGATATAGATGCCGTCCACCAGCACGCCCACCGTCGGGTCGATCGAGGGAACGGAGCTGTTGACGCCAAGGCCGCGGATCATGAAGTTCTGCAGACCTGCGAATGTCCCGCCGGCATCCAGCGCGACGTTGGGAATCGAATAGCTGATGCCCTGCAGATCCCGAACGTGCGCAGCCTCCAGTTGCGCGCTGCCAAAGGCGGTCACGGCCGCGGGGACATCCTGCAATACTTCGCCCCGTCCCATCCTCCGGCCGGTGACCAGGATATCGGTGGTAAGCGCGTCGGCCGCGCTTTGCGGCTGCGCCTCGCTTCGTTGCTGCGCCTCACTCTGGGGCCCGCCAGCCGTGCTCCCGCCCGGCTGCGCCCCGGCTTGCTGCGCCAATGCCGGGCCCGCCAGCCCGGTCAAGGCCGCCGCCGCCGTGGACAGGAATAACCCCGCGCGCCATGTTCCCCGCAAAATATCCATCGTTCCTCTCCCCTCACCATTGCCCTTTTCGGGCTCTCTTGACCGCACCCTCCTGGCCGACCGGGTCCTGCGCGCTCTTGCTTCACATGCGTGGACATCGCCAGAAAGGAACGGGACCCGATCGCACGACCGCCGCCGGATTGCCTGGCGCCGGCTACGATCTATCCCGAATATCCAATGACATCGTATGTAGCGGTCGCCGGTCGACTGAGAAGTGCGCATGGCGGAAGATCAGTCGTGCCGGAAAGTCGTGAGCGATGCCACCAAACTTCCGCTATCCTGACTGCCGGGGAGGGATAGCGGAGCGTTTCCAATTTCCCGGGAGGTTAGGGCCTTGCGCACAATGGGCCGGCGCGAGCGCTGGCATCTGCACAGGCTATATAAGGATTAGATGATGCCAGGCGTGTCTCGCGGTTATGTACTGTTCGTCCTTACGTCTGCGATCGCGTTAAGTTTTATCGACAGACAGATATTATCGTTGCTCGTTACGCCGGTAAAAGGCGAGCTGGCCCTGACGGATTTGCAGATAAGCCTGCTGCACGGCCTTGCCTTCGCCCTTCTGTACATGGTGCTCGGCCTGCCGTTCGGGCGCCTGGCCGACACGCGAAACCGCAAAAAGATCATCATCGCAGGCGTGGGATTCTGGAGCCTGATGACCGTCGCCTGCGGGCTGGCGCGCAATTTCACCGAACTTTTCCTGGCGCGCATCGGCCTTGGCGTTGGCGAAGCGAGCCTGCAACCGGCCGCCTACTCCCTGCTTGCCGACATGTATCCGCCCGAAAAGCTCTCGTCCGCCATCTCCGTCTTTTCCCTGGGTGCCTGGCTTGGCGTGGGCAGCGCTTTCTTGCTGGGAGGGCAAGTCACGCAGATTGCGGATACGATCGCCAGCCTATCGGGATTGGATTGGTCGGGCTGGCGGCTGCTGCTCATCCTGCTCGGTCTGGTGGGGATACCCGCTTGCCTTCTGATATTGCCGCTTCGGGAGCCGAGCCGGCAACATAGCGCGACGGCCCTGCCGCTCATCGAAACCGGACGCTTTCTGAAGGCCCGCGCATCGCTGATCGCGCCCATGTTCGTGGGGTATGCGATGATCTTGTTAAGCGTTTATGCGGTGCTCGCCTGGGCCCCGGCGCTCCTGATGCGGACCTATGGCTGGACGCCATCGGCGGTTGGATATGCACTGGGCGTGTGCGCTTTGATATTCTGCCCGCTGGGCGCGTTGGCGGGCGGCATCCTCGCGGATCGGCTTGTCAGGAGCGGACGTTCGGCGGGTCCGGTGGTGGTCGGCGTGGTGGAATCCGCATTGCTTCTGCCGTGCCTCATCGGCATCGCTTTCGTACACAGCGCGCCCGCGACCATCGCGCTTCTGGCGGTGTGCTTCTTCCTGGGCCCGCTGGCGCTCGGATCCGGGCCCGCCGCGGTCCAGCTCCTCACCCCGCCGCGCTTCCGGGGGCAGGTCTCCGCCGTGTACCTCATAGTCACCAGCGTCATCGGCGTGGCGGGCGGCCCGGCGCTGACTGCATTCTTTACGGATCGCGTGTTCGTCGATGAACTGCGCATCGATGACTCGCTGGCGCTCGTGGGCGTCACGGCGCTCCCGATCGCCTTTCTCCTCCTGTTCATCGCCGCGCGGCGATTTTCAATATCGGGAAGCGAACAACCCGAATTGCTCTAGGCGTGCAATACTCTGTCGAAGAGGGCGAGCAGTTCGGACCAGCCCCGGTCCGAAGCGGCCTTGTTGAACACAGGGAAGTCGGGTTTCATCCAGCCATGCGCCGCGCCCGCATAGGTCTCCGCGCGATAGCGGACGCCGGCCTCGGCCAGCGCCGCTTC
>DASVND010000040.1:0-5962 GCA_036384035.1 Sphingobium sp.
CCGCTGCGGCTATGCGATCAGCCGGTTCATGGAGCGCGATTGGGCGATCGTCCCGGTGACCAAAGTCCACAAGACGATCTTTGCATGAATGCACCGATCAGTATCATCCCAGCAGCAGGGAGGAGCCATCATGTTTGCCGCGTGTCGTAATCTGTCGCCCAAGCGCCTCCAGCTTTGCAGTCGCGAGAACGCCAATCGCGTCGCCGGCCGTCTTTTCGATGAGCGACCAGGCCGGGTGTCGATCGTGCGGACGGACGATCCGTTGCAACCCTTCCGGGTTTGCACGGCGCCGGCAGCCGATGATCATGTCGAGGTGGAGATGACGTTTTGATCCGGGTGGCGGCAACTATCACGCTCATCGGCGGCGCGCTTCTCGCCTCGGCCTCATGGTCACAGACTTTCGATGCCAAGGCCCGTGCGATCGATGGCGATACGGTGGCCATCGACTTCCGGCTGCTCGGCGTTGACGCGTTCGAGTGCGGGCAGTTCTGTCAGCGCGTCTCGGGATGTTGGCAGTGCGGTAAGGCCGCGCAGGATTTCGCTGCCAATGCCCTGCGTTCCAAGACAGCGACTATCCGGCTCGTGTCTTCATCCTCCTACGGGCGACCCGTGGCGGTCGTAACGGTCGATGGTGCGGATCTCGGAGAACGTCTCATCCACGCGGGACTCGCGATCCCCCAGGCGAGCTATCTCAAGGGCGATCCAGTCCGCCTGCGCACATATAACGCAGCGTTCATCGCGGCCAGGCAGCGACGGGCAGGGGCCTTTTCCGGCGAGTGGATCGAGCCGTCACGCTGGCGTCGCGGAGAGCGTCTGAGCTGCGAGCGCTGATGATCAGGCCGAGAAGGTCGGGTCGGCCCACCACGAAGGCCCCTGCTCGAAATTCCCATCCATCCTGACCAGCGGACCGTCAGGCGCGTCGGCCACATAAGGATTGACCAGCGGCATCACAGTCGCCTTCAGGCGTTTCTGCTTGCCAGCGACGCGCCCGCGCCGCTCCAGCAGGTCCTCCAGCCACTCGAGATCGTCGAGCATCGACACCACACCGCGGCCGGCGAGGCAGAAATAGACGCAGCGCTGAAAATCGTCGGCACCATCATTGCCGAGGATCTCCGCCAGCTTCAGCTTTCCGGCCGGCACGCCTTCATGCACCCAGCTCACCGCCTCGCGCAGCTCCCGCACCGAGTAATAGGCGTCCTCGACATGCACGCCGATCGCCGCGTTCGCGATCATCCGGCGGGTCGGCCGATTGTCCGCGTCCACCCCAGCATCGCGCAACGTGATGTCGAGATCGAACAGGTCTCTGAAGCTGGGCGTCGCCATGGCAAATCTCCTACTCATTGGAACATAACATGAACATAGGCGACCGTCAATCGTCTTCGCGCTGACCATGTCGATCGGAGTGCGGGTCATGCCCATCAACGTCATCATCGGCCTGCCGCATCTGAACGAGGGGCCGATCCTTCAGCGCGCTCGCGCGCTAGGCCGGACCGCGCTCATCTCGGCCAATGCCCTTTCGCGATGGTCCGAGAAGCGGGGTTGGCGGGAATGGTCGGGCTGGCGCATGGGTCAGCTCCAGAACGCACAGGGCTTGCCGGGCCTCTGCCTCGACTCAGCGGGCTTCGTCGCAGCGGCTCGCTATGGCGGCTTCCCGTGGTCCCTGCCGGACTATGTGGCGCTGGCGTCGGCCTACCCATTCCAATGGTGGGCGAGCGCCGATTACTGCGTCGAGGCCGAGATCTCCCGCGACCGCGATGAGGTAATCGACCGCCTGTCGCGCACCATCCGCGCCAACCGCGATTGTCGGGTACGGGGTGAGGATGCCGGCATCGCTGACAGGCTGATGCCGGTGATCCAGGGTCGGCGTCCGTGCGACTATGAACGCTGCATCGACGCGCTCTGGGGCTCGATCCGTCCCGGGGCGTTGATCGGCGTCGGAAGCATGTGCCGGCGCGATATTCACGGAGCTGAAGGCTTGATCGCGGTCATCGACCACCTCGATCAAATCTTGCCTCCGGGCGTTCGCCTTCACGCTTTCGGCGTCAAAGGCTCGGCACTGCCCTATCTCGTGCCTTTCGCGCACCGGGTCGCCTCGATCGACAGCCAGGCCTATGGCGTCGGCGCCCGGCGGGCGGCTCTGAAGACCGGCATGTCCAAGACGGATCGCATGGTGGCCGATCACATGGAACAATGGCTGGCCAGCCAGCGAGGCCGACTCTCGGAGCGGCCGAGACGTCTTCCGCAGCAACGGTCTGCGATCGCAGATCTTCCGCCGATCGATCCCTGGGAGACCGCGATCGCGCAAGCCCGTGCCGAAATCCGCGACCTCATCGAGTCTGGCGATCTCGATCATGACGAGGTGATCGAGCCGTGGATCGAGCAATGGGCCGTCGACATCTTCCATGGCGAGGCAGACGAACGGTGAAAGGGGAGGGGGGATGGAAGGGTGAGCATCAGGCTCACCGAAAGGGTGCATGTCGCGGGCAAAGCGCGTGCGCCGCCATTCCCACTAGGAGAATCGCCTTGACCGCATCGCACCCCGCCGGGACCGCCATGGTCCCGCTCGCCCGTATCGCCGTGGGATATAATCCCCGCCGCTACTTCGACCGGAAGAAGCACGACGAGCTTGTCGCGTCCCTGCGCCTGCGGGGCATGTTGCAGCCCATGCTCGTTCGGCCCGCTGCCGACCTGCCGGAGCACTTCACGATCGTCGCCGGCGGCCGGCGCTACCGGGCGGCGGTCGAAGCCTTCGGCGACGACGGCGAGGTGCCGGTCCTTATCCGGGAAATGACCGACCAGGAAGCGCTCGACGCGGCGATTGCCGAAAACGATGATCGAGATGACCCCTCGGAGACCGAGCAGGCGGACGCGGCCGTTCGCTACCTCGCGGCGTGCCAAGGCGACCGAGCCGAGGCTGCCCGGCGGCTTGGCTGGTCTCGCGCAAAGCTCGATCGTCGGCTCGCACTCGCAGACCTTTCCGAGACCGTCAAAACCGCGCTCGACGAGCGTCGAATCAAGGTCGGACACGCCGAGCTGCTCGCCGCCGTTCCCGCCGACAAGCAGGACAAGGCGCTCGAGACGATCATCGCTGCCGGCCTCGACATCGCCAAGACCCGCGATCTCCTCATGCGGGTCACGCAACGCCTGGCCGACGCCGTTTTCGACAAGACGGAATGCACGACGTGCCCGTTCAATTCGGGTACGCAGCGCGCCTTGTTCGACACCCACGTCGACGATGGCCACTGCACCAACGCCACCTGCTTCCAGCTCAAGACCGAGGCCGTCGAAGCCGCACGCCGTGAAGCGGAGGCGGTCGCCGAGGCCGAGGATGCTGCCGCAGCGATCGCGGTCGATGACCGCGACGAGGACGATCTTGCCGGCGATGACGACGGGATGGAGCATAGCGGGGAGACCGGCGGTCTGATCGATGGCGCCGCCGCCGCGCCTCTGGTTGGCCGCGGCACCGTCGTGCGGAAGGTTACCACCAGTACCGGGCCGAGCATCACCGCTAAATCGATCGCGGGTCGCACGTCCGACCTCCGGGAGGCGACGTGGCGGACGGCACTCGCGCGCGGGTTGGCGGACGATCCATCGAATGCGCAAGCGGCGATCCTCGTGGCGGCGCTGACCGGCACGCTTTCGCATATCAAGGCAGGCACATTGACCTCGCGCGCCGCGCTGCTGGTCGACGCCGCGTTCCCCGACCGCGGTTTCAAGGACCAGATCGCGCAGATCCGCGACCTGTCGGACGGACAGGCAACGACCGTGCTCGCAGCGATCGGGGCCGCCTATGCCCGGGACGTCCAGTCGTTCTCCCATGTCGCCGATCTTGCCAGCGCCTTTGGCATCGACATCCGGACCGTCTGGCAGGTCGATCGGGCGTTCCTCGAACGCTACACGAAGGACGAGCTCAAATTCATCGCCGGTGAGTGCGGCCTGGTGGCGCATATGGGCGAGAAAGCCTTCGCCAAACTGCTTGGCGCCAAGAAGGGCGACCTCATCTCGGGCATGTTGAATGCGGTCGGGTTCGACTGGGCCGGCCGGGTTCCGAGCGCGATGGCCCTCGATGGCCGCTATTTGCCGCCCCAGTCCCTTCCGCCCGCGAAAATCCAAGAGGTGGTCACCGATCTGGCCGCCTGAGCCCACTCAGCTCTCCAATCAAGGAATCACCCAAATGTTGATCACAAGTCTTCTGCCCTTGCTGGGCAGCTATTCGCTCGCCTTCGATCTCGTCGCCGGCGCCGATGGTGTTGTCACACTCATCGTCATTCCCCGCATCGCCGAGGGCAAATCGCACAAGGCCGAGACCGGCGAGCTGCATCCGATCTCGATCATCGCGACTGCCGCCGAGATCGATGCCGAGCTTGCGAAGGGCGCCGAAGGTGCGCTTGGGGGACTGATTGCCACGCGCAAGACGCTCGCAGACCAGATCGCCACCCAGCGCGACGCGGCCGAGGCCGCTCGCGCGGCGTCCGCCGAGGCGGCGAAGGCGAAGGCTGCGTCAGCGCCTCCCAAGCCTGCGGCCACCACGACCAGCGCGCCGGTTTCGCCGGCACAAGGCGCCCTTCCGGCCGATGCGAAATCGGAGGAGCCCGCCAGCCTCTGGTGACCGGATTTAACCGAGGCCCCTTTGCAATTCCAACGAGGACATTCCGATGCAGATCGATCATCTTGCCCGCGTCTACCGCTATGACGGTATCGACCTTCCGCAGCCGCCGCACCTTGCCAACGACCCGCAGGGGCTGCGCGCCTACCACGCCACCCTCTATCCGGCGATCCTCAACGCTGACCTGGTCGATGCCGGAGTCGCCGGCGGTGTCCACGTCACCGAATATCGCCGCGCCGTTGGCACGAAGGGCTGAGGTGGCACGCCCTCAAGCAGCGGCCATCCCCGCCGCACCACGCAGCACGCTCCTTGAATGGATCGAGAACGACCATGGCGACACTCCCGGACTTTCCCGGCCCTCCTGCAGCAAGCAGGCCCAGGCCCTCCATGCGCAGATCGTCCTTGGCGCGGGCGCGCAAGACGACGGTCCCGCCGATCCCATCCCACCGCCCACCGGACTGCCCCTCCCTCCGCTCGGCTGATCTGGCTGGACGGTCCGTCCGTCTCTCGCCCGATATTCCAGTGATCTTCGATCGACCGCTGGTCGGCCATCACAAGTTGGTAGGCAGCTGGGTCGCGTCGAAAGAGGAGGCGACTGCGCGTCTGACGCGCCCCGAGGCGCGGCGGCACATCGAACAGGTCTTCACGGCGAAGGTTCTGGATATCCTGCGGAGCTGCACGATCGCGGACTTGCGCGTCGTCGTCCTCAATGGCGAATCCTGCGACGCGCCGGCGATCGCCATTGTCTGCGACAGCGTTGGGCAATTGGATCTTGGATGGATCGAGGACAGCAATCGGCCCATCCCATGGCGCGCTGTGGCCTACCGAGCGCTCGAACGCACGCTCGGAAACGCCCTCCCGGTGTTCTGCTATGACGATCTCTTCGACAACATCTCGATGTACTATTGGGATGGCGAGATCGAGGATGAGGCCGCCCGCGAAGCATTGATCGGACTTCACGGGAATGATCCCAGCGAGATCGACGCCCAGATCATGCCGTCCGCCATGAACGCCAAGCGGCCGGAATGGATGCTTGCGGCGAAGGCGGCGCCCCAGTCGAAGCTACCGACTGTCCTTCGCCGGGCGTTGCGCGAACTGCAGGATGCTCACGCTGCGCTCACCGATCTGCCTGACGAGCATCATGCCTGGCGTCTCGAGATGGACGTTCTCTACGAATATGTCCCCGGTATCGAGGAATGCTCGCCTCTGCCGCCGCTGACCCTCGTTCCTGTCGAGCAGTTCGCGGTCGAGGTCGACGACGTCGGGCGCCACGGCATGGAGTACGGCTTCATGGACGTGACGGGCCTTTGCCCAATGACGCAATCCGCAGACATCGATGCCTGGCTTGCGTCGCTC
>DASVND010000041.1:0-38360 GCA_036384035.1 Sphingobium sp.
AGGAGTGGACCGCAAGGCGCACCGAGGAAGGGGGGCTGCATTCTGCCAAGAACCGCAACGCCAAGAGAAGGACCCGGCTTGTCCGGGTTGCAGCGCCCCGCGGTGGGCCTATCGGGTAACGACGCCCACACCCCGCCACCCCAAGCGGTCCGCACCCACAACGCCGCGCGGCAGCGCGACCGCCTCAGGCCCCAAGGCCGTCCCCCGTCAGGCGATCGTCACTGGCACCGACGAGACGCGCGGCACGCGTGGCTCGGCCGACCACAGGGAGGTAGAGCGCGGCCGACCCAAACGGGGCGGGACGGCAGGAAACCCACAGGTCGCGAATCACGCGGTCATGCCGTTTGCCCCAAAAAAGTCCGCCGAAAAGGCATGAAACAAGTCTCAAATCCGCGCGGCGCGCAGAAAAATTTGATCCAAAATGACCGACATTTGCGGACCATTGCGGACCCTTGGGGACCCTTCGTGCCCCTTGCTTCCCTTTGGCGCCCTTTGCTGCCCACCGGGCAGGATTAGCGCTCTTTCCCCCCACTTGCATAATGGATCAGACTTATCCCATCTTCTGAGCCGGGAGCCGTTGCAACCCTTAGCTCATGGAAAATGGAGTATGTACGACAAGGAAAGTATGGCTCGGCGTAAGAGCGGATTTGATGAAATTCGGCCATTGCGTCTGGCCCAGACTACACGGATTCTCAGCGCCGGTGTCGACAGCTACAACCTACTGTCGCTGCGAGGACTGCAGGCATTGGTTTCGCTGAACAGTATCGAAGCACCGCCAAACAGAATTATATTCCTGCGAGCAATCGCCAAACGCCATAACGCCGTTCGCGTTGTCCACGCTGGCGTAAATCGCCAGAGGCGCGGCACAAGACCTGCATTTTTCATGCTACGGGCGACCGGTTGTGCCGGGCCCAGGTCAATCGCGTATGAAGCACTTGCTTCTCTTCTACCTCGCGAATTTGGTGACAGAAAAGCAACGAAAGGTCATCTAATGACACAGGATCATATCTTGCAAACTCCCGATCGCTTTCTGCGCATCGAAGCGGTCCTTCATCGGACGGGCCTCAGCCGCGCCACCCTTTACCGAAAGGTGCGACAAGGCACTTTTCCAAAACAGGTCCGCATTGCCGAGCGCTGCGTCGGCTGGCGTGAATCCGCTATCAACGATTGGCAACGTGATCCATTCTCCTACCCGTTTAGGCCTGAACACGCCGCTGAGCCATGCGAAAGTCTGTTGTTTGAACCGAGTCTGCTCGCTCGCTGAGGCGCGGTGATACGTTTGCGCAGGCTGCCCGTGACGAACATATGTTGTCCGCTTCGTCACTCAGCGAGCGGCAGCTAAGCCTGGTAAAGCGTACCATCTGCGAAGCGTCGGCGAGAGGAGAAGAAGCGAGGTGCCCCTGTATCCGCCTTGCTGCGGCGTCATCATGGCGTAGACATTTTCCAGCTGGCCCAGTGACTGACTGGCGGCCCCGCGATTGAAATGAAATGCGATAGTCCGCTCAAACCATGTTTACCTGGCTGATCCGCGGTTTCCGCAGGAACGGGCAGATTCGAATGGCACAGGCCCATCGTGACGAGAACATCTGCCCAATGTTGCAGCATGACCCGGCGCGGGCCCAGATACAGAGCGCTGTTGTAAACACCGCGTGTATCTTCGACGTGATGGGACAAGGCCATCTCGATACAATCCGGGCTATATCTGAGCGCTTCATTCGCCCAGGTGGAAGCGACACGCCGCAGGCCATGGACACTCTGTCGGCGGCGGAATCCCAAGCGATAGCATGTGCTGATCATGGAGGCCTGGCTCATTGGCTGAACGCCATCGCGCCCGAGGAATATATGCGAAGTAGAACTTTGCTTGCGTAACGACAGCAGCAGCTGGACTGCCTGACGAGACAGTGGCACGAGATGTTCCCGATGCGCCTTCATACGCTCGGCCGGTATCCTCCAGAGCGGGTTGGTCCCTTCAAGGTCCTCAAATTCCGACCATGTTGCGCCGCGTGTTTCAGATGTCCGCGCCCAGGTGAGGAGCGTGAATATAAGTGCGTCTCTGGTAACCTCCCTGCATTTCCAGTCGCTGGCGTCGCCTGAACCGCACACTGCCCTCAGAAAATCCGGAAACTCTGTAAAACCGACACGCGGCTGATGCCTAGGGCGGGGGCGGCGCCTGAGCGCGTCGTGCAGATTGGCTGTCGGGTCCGACTCCATCCAGCCATGCGCGATGGCGTAGCGGCATATCTGTCCGACCGCGCGCTTCATCTGCAGGGCGACCGTCAGTGCCCCACGATCCTCGATCTTGCGAAGGGCTGTCAGGACCTCGAACGGCGTGATGCGGGTGATGATCCTTTCCCCAAACGCTGGGAACATATCAAGCTCCAGCCGTGCCAGCAGCCGGTTCGCGTAGAATGGCGAAAGGCTTCGCGCACGGCTCTTGTGCCAGTTGCGCGCAACAGCCTCAAATCGAAGCGAGGGTGCCGGGTTGATCCTGGTATCGGTCAACAGATCGCGACCCTGCGCCAGCGCATGGAGCGCATCGCTGCGTCTCACCCGGGCTTCGGCAAGCGACACGGCAGGATATCGCCCGAAGCCGATCACCCGTTCCTGGCGCCCGACATGGCATTTCAGGCGCCAGATCTTGGATCCGCTGGTCTGGACGGCGAGATAAAGGCCGCCACCGTCCCAGAGCTTGTAGGGCGCCTTGCCAGGCAGGGCGTCACGGACTTCGGTTTCCGTCAGCAGCATGAGGGAATTTCCTTGTGGGGGTTGGAACCAGAAAAATCCCGCAAAAAATTCCTGCTGGCAAACTGGCCACCTGATCTGTCCTGCGCTTCCGGGGGCTGCCTTGCATGCGCATGAGACGAGGTTCGCGGGCTGAGGCGGCGAAAATAATGAGTCTCAGACCGTCGCGTGAGACTGTCCGAGCCCGCCCGAGACAGTCGGTGATGTTCTGCGTGGGGTCCTTGATGTCGCACATATCGGGCAGGGCAAGGATGTCCGCACGAATCATTGCAAAGCCAAACTGCCGAAAACGAAATCGCCTCCCAGCATTGCCGCGACTTTTCTGTCTCGCTATGGCGACCAGAGATCGTTCTTGTTAGGGGCAAGTCCCTTATTGGTAATTGACAAGATACTCGCCGCGAAACTTGACCCGGACAGCCCGGTTTCCACCGACTAATTCCATAAGGAGCCGGGTTCGATGTTGAACAATTCCGTGGCGGGACTAACGATGCCTCGAATGTCCCTGATAAAGTTGCTCAGCCTTCCTTGCCTCCTCCTGATATCGTCATGCGCGTCGCTTGGCGATTTGTCGTTAGGCGCGCGGAACGGCAGGATGGAGGTCGTTGACCTTGCGGAACTTCCTCCGCCCTCGGGTATAGACGTATCCATGATGGATCGCGGCTATCGCATAGGCCCCTTCGATAAGCTGGTCGTCGATGTCTTTGAGGTCCCGGAGCTGAGTGGCAAGGAAGTGCAGGCCGCCGCTGACGGATCGATCGCCTTTCCGCTTATTGGCAGCATGGAAGCGGCCGGTATGACGACGGACGAACTTGCCGCCATGGTCGCCGCCCGCCTGCGGGAAAGCTTCGTCAAGAACCCGCAGGTCACGGTTTCGCTGCAACAGACGGTCAGCCAGGTCGTCACCATCGACGGTGAGGTCAATGATCCCGGCCTCTATCCCGTAGTCGGCCGCATGACCCTGCGCAAGGCGATCGCTTCGGCCAAGGGCGCGAAGGCGATCGCGCGGCTCGGGCGTGTCGCGATCTATCGTAAGGTGAACGATCAGGACATGGCCGCCGTCTACAATCTGACGGCCATCTACCGGGGCAATTATGCCGACCCGGAGATTTTCGCGGGTGACATGGTGGTCGTCGGCAGTTCGCAGACCAACCGGATATTCCGGGGCGTGAAAGCCAAAACGTCGCTGATGAGCGCGCCGCTCGTCGTTGCGTTTAAGGCCGGCGAATAGCATGGCCTCGCGCATGCGTTCCCAGTCCGCCCCGGTCTCGTTCGGCCATGCGCTCGTTCAGCGCCTGCGTCGCTTCGGCCGCGCTGCCCTGCGCGGCAAGGCAATCATCTTCAGCATCATCGCGACCTGCCTTGTCATCGGCGCGGTCGTGACACTGATGATGAGCTCCCGCTTCACCGCCAGTTCCCGGATAGAGGTCAGCCGCGACCAGAAGAAGATTGCGGGCCCGCAGGGGCTGGGTCCCGATGCCGCCCAGGACACGGATTTCTACAACACCCAATATTATCTGCTGCAGGCCCAGTCGCTCGCCATCCGGGTCGTGCGCACGATGAAGCTCGCCGAAAATGATGATTTCTTCGCGGCGCACGGCTTGTCCGCGCCGGGTAAGCCGGAAGTCGTCACCCTGGGCAAGGCCCCGCAGTTTACGCCGCAGAACCGCAGCGAGCGGGAACGCCTCGCCGTGCAGCTGCTTGAGGACAATATCGAGGTGAAGCCGATCCGCGGTTCGTCGCTGATCGACGTCAGCTATACCAGCCGCTCCCCGGTCTGGTCGGCGAAGGTGGTGAACGCCTGGATCGGGCAGTTCGTGAATTCGGCCGTAGAGCGTCGGATGATGTCTACCGCCGCCGCGCGCAAATTTCTTCAGGGGCGTCTCGCTGAACTGCGCGCCAGCATCGAACGCTCAGAACGCAACGCCACTCTCTACGCCTCCATATCCGGCATCATTCCGCTGTCCGCCTCGGTCGATGGGCGAGGCAAAGGGCGGGCGGAACAGACGCTCGCCTCCACCGACTTTGCGGCGCTCAACGACGCGCTGCATCAAGCGATGGTCCGGCGCGCAGTGGTGGGTAGTCAATCGGGTGCAGAAGCCGCCGGGGCAGGGGGCGCCGATTCGGCCGCCCAGACCCTCGCCATATTGCGCGCCAACCGGGCGGAAGTCGCCGCCGATTATGCCCGGCTTTCCACCCGGTTCAAGCCCGCCTATCCCGCGCTCGCCGCTGCGGGGCGCCAGTTGAAGGCGTTGGACGACAGCATCGCGCGCGAGGAGGTCCGCGTCCGCGCCTCCGTCGCGTCGGAGGCGCAGAACGCCGCGCAGCTTGAAAACCGCCTGCGCAAGGAAGTCGGCCAATCGAAATCGCGCTTGGACAAGCAGAACCGCGACAGCGTGCAATATGACATCTACCGCCGCGAAGCCGATACCAACCGCGCGCTCTATGACGGCTTCCTCGAACGCTACAAGCAACTGAGCGTATCGGATGTTGGGGCGAACGACATATCCGTCGTCGACCTGGCCCAAGTGCCGGAAAAGCCGTCATCGCCCAAACTCTATAAGAATCTTGCGCTAGCGCTGCTGATCGGCGTTGCGCTCTCGATCATCGTCACCGCCATGCTGGAGCGGACGGACAATGGCGTGGAGGAAAATTCCGATATCCAGGAAATCCTCGGCATTCCGCTGCTCGGCACCACGCGGGAGTTGCAGGAGGGCGACGCGCAGAGCCTGCTGGCCGATCCCAAGTCCGCCCTTTCGGAATCCTATCAGCGCATCTGGTCCCGACTACCCGAAGGGCATGGCGCGCTCATGGTCACCTCCACGCGGGAGGGGGAGGGGAAAAGCACGACCGCGCTGGGAGTCGCCATGGCGGCGGCCCGGTCCGGCAAGAAGGTGCTGCTGGTTGATGCGGACATGCGCCGCCCCGTGCTGCATGACTATATGCATGTCGAAAACGACCGGGGCCTCAGCAACTTGCTGTCGGGCGACGACAATTGGAAGGCGGTGGTACGCCGCACCAAGTCGGGTGGGGTGACGCTTCTGCCCGCGGGGCCGGTGCCGCCCGCCGCCGGCGAGCTGCTGAACGGCGACCGGATGACGATCCTGGTCGCCCAGCTGCTGCAATCCTATGATCATGTCATCGTCGACACGCCGCCGCTGCTGGACTTGCAGGACGCGCCGCTCGTGGCCCGGTCGGTGCAGGCCATCCTGTTCGTCGTCGAGGCCGGCGGCGCGGGCGTTCGCTCGGTCCGCGCGGCGCTGGACCGGCTGGATGGCGTCGATGCGCCGATATCCGGCGCGATCATGACGAAGCTTGGCGAGGGCAACGCGCATTACCAGTACGACAAGCTGTAGGTCTGACCATGGCCATCTTTCTGCTTATCGTCCTGCTGCTGTGCATGGCGGCAATTCTCTACCCCTTCCTGATCTACCCCGCGCTGCTGAAGCTGCTGCCTGTCCGCACGGTCGGCGCGCAGCCCGGCGCGCATTCCGCTTCGCTGCTCTTCTGCGCCTATAATGAATCGGCGGCGATGCCGGAGAAGATCGCCAATCTGGCGGCGATCAAGGCGCTGCATCCGGACTTGCAGATTCTCGCCTTCGACGACGGCTCTTCGGACGACACGGCGCGGCAGCTTGCCGACCGGTCGGACATCATCACCCTCGTCCGCGGCAACCGGTCGGGCAAGGCGCACGGCATGAAGCGCCTCGCCGCCATGGCGACCGGAGATGTGCTCATTTTCACCGACGCCAATGTCGTCCTGACGCCGGAGTCGGTCGCCAACCTCCTTGCCTATTATGGCGATCCGGGGGTCGGCGGGGTTCTGGGTTCGCTGCTTTATCTTCAGGATGAAAGCAGCGCGACCGCGTCGGTCGGCCAGTCCTATTGGAAGCTTGAGGAGCGGCTGAAGGACCTGGAATCACGCAGCGGCAATGTGCTGGGCGCGGACGGGTCCATCTTCTCGATCCGCCGCGCTCTGTATCCCGAATTTCCCGATACCGTGCTGGACGACCTGACCGTGTCGATGGCCGTCATCTTTGCGGGCAAGCGATTGATTAAGGTGACCGACGTCATCGCCCACGAACGCCTTGTTGCCGGGCGAAAGGATGAATATCGCCGCAAGGTCCGCATCGCCGCGCGCGCCTGGCACACGCATCGCTATTTGCGGCCACAGCTGCGCCGCATGACTCTGACCGATCGCTTCAAATATGCGTCGCGAAAGATCGTGCGCTGGTTCGGCGCGATTTTCCTCGCGATCGGGGGGCTGGCGGCGCTCGGGCTTGCGGGCATGGTCGATATACGGTTGGCGCTCGCCCTGGCGCTGGCTGGCGCGATCGTTCTGAGCCTTGGCCTGCTCAGCGACAGCGGCCCGCTGGCCAAGGTCGCCGACATCGTCCTTGCCTATATGGCGACGCTACAGGGGCTGATCCGCGCAATGCGGGGCAAGACCTTCGCCGTCTGGAATCCCGCCAAGTCGCGCTGAGGCTTTCGACACACTAACCGCCGTCATCCCGCATCCGATGCGCGATCCATGAGCCTCAATCGTCGTCCACTTCGTCACCCCAGCGCAGGCTGGGGTCTCAGGCCCATTGCGGCAGACCAAGCTTCACGAAATCCCAGCCTCCGCTGGGATGAAGATTTGCTGTTTTATGGCCGCAAACCTTCCTCGTCCGATCTTTCGTTTCGCCCGCGACGATCCGAACGCCCCTGTGCCCTTCTGGCGCAATCCTCTCGCAGCTGCGTCATCCCTCTCGCAAAGCGCGGAGACTGATGTATAGCGCGATTTGAGGGTCAGCCGGAGATAGAAGTGATCACAACGAAGCGGGCGGCGAAAGCGGCCGGCAAGCATGTGTCGAGGGCGGTTCTAGCCCTGCGCGCCGCGCTTGGCGCCAGGCCTGTGTTTCAATGCTCCGCCTGCGGGGCAGGCGTCGTTGGCTTTTTCCGCTATGGCGACTGCGCCGAATGGGGCTGCCCCAGCTGCGGCGCCTCTCCGCGCGAGCGGCTGATGAACTATCTTGTCGATTCGCGCCGCTTGCCGCTGACCGATGGCGCGATCCTGCACATAGCCCCCAATGAGGGCACGCTGGTGCGTCGCTTCGGCGCGGCCGCATCCGATTATGTCCCTGCCGACCTCGACCCTTCGCGCTACATAGTGGCCGGGGCGACCAGGGTCGATCTGATGGAGCTTGCCGACCGGGACCGGTTCGATCTCTTCTACGCCAGCCATGTCATGGAGCATGTGCCCGATGACGCCGCAGTGCTGTCCAATATCTTCCGCGCGTTGAAGCCCGGCGGCGAAGCCTGGCTGATCGTGCCCCTGTGGGAGAAGCCGACCGAGGATGGCAGCTACGCCATGCCGCCGCGCGAGCGTGAGCGGCGCTTTGGCCAGTGGGATCATGTTCGCCAGTACGGCATGGATTTCGCGGATCGCATCGCTGCCGCCGGTTTCACTGTTGAGACGATCGCCGCCAGCGGCATCGATCCCGCTATCCGCAGACGCCATGCCTTGGGCGACATTCTTTTTCGCGCGCGCAAGCCCGCCACTATATCCCGGGGAAATGGCTGAATATGATGGTCAGCAGCGGCTTGCTCGCCCGCCTGGAACGCTCGTCGCGCGTGCTCGCGATGGCCAAGCTGGCCAATGTCGGCATCACCATGATCTGGGGCTTCGCGGTCACCTATGTGTTCGTCCGCGCGCTGCCGCTGGCGGAATTTCAGGCATTCCTGCTACTCGTTGCGTTTGGCAATTTCACCGTCTCGGCGGAATTCGGCCTCACCAGCATCATCTATGCCCGGCTGCGTCGCTACTGGCTGCGCTCATCGGGTGAGGCGGATGAGGATGATTTCCGCATGGAGGAGATCGGTTTCCTCTTCTTCCTGCTGATCGCCATGGTGGTTGTGGCCGGCCTCCTGCTCGGCGGCGCGATGCTGGCCGGCTGGGTCAGCACTGGCCTGCCGCTGCTCTTCTTCATCTATTTCCTGTCCTCCTGCATCAACCTGCCGCTGCTGCTGGTGAAGCGCGGGCTGATGGCGACCGACCATAACCTGTTTTGGGAATTGCTGGATCTGGTGCGCCGGGGACTGACGCTTGCCGTGCTGCTCGCGGTGCTGGTGGGCTTCAACCTGACGCTTTCGGTCACGCTGCAACTGCTGCTGGCGATGGCCGGCATCGGCATCGCCGGCATTCGCCTGCATCGCAGGGTGGGCATGAAGAAGCGGCACTGGCTGGCGATCCGCCGGGGTGGGCGTCATGTAAAGGCGCGCTACCTGCGCGATATCGGCTCGACCATGTCGCTCACCCTCTCGGAAATGATGGCCTATAACGCGCCCTATTTCACGATCGCGATGGCGACCCATGACGCGCGGCCGATGCTGTTGTTCGACTTCACCTTCAAGATGACGCGCGCGCTGACCATGGTGTGCCGCGCCCTCATGGAGGCTGCGATGCCTGGCCTGACCTCGGCTTATTATGCTCATGCGCGCGACAGGTTCGCCAAGCTGCTGTTCCGGGCGCTGGGCGTCGGTGCTGGCGCCGCCATGGGCGCGGGCGTCGCGCTCTCCATTCTGGGCCAGTTCATCGTCAAGCATCTCTTCGACGGAAAGATAGAAATTGCCTACACGGAAATCGCGCTCATCATGCTGCTGATGCTGACCCTGTCGACCATCTGCGTGTCCGTTTATCTTCAGGGGTCGCTTGGACGCTTCTCGATCGTGTTGAAACAGTCGATCCCCTTCCTGATCGGATCGCTGCTTAGCGTGCCCGTCGCGCTCGTGCTTGCCCCTATCGTCGGCCTCAGCTTCTCCTTCGCTTTCCTCGCCATCTACACGCTGGTGTTCGCCGGAACGGCGGCGCTGCACGGCATCTCCCTCGCGCGGCTGCTGCACGGGATGAAGTCCACGCAATGAAGGTTGCCCGATGAAGGTAGCTATGGTCGATCCGTCGCTGTTCACCGGGCGGTATGACGACAGCCTCTGCGCGGCGCTGGCGGAGCAAGGGCATCAGGTTACGCTCTACGGGCGCCGGATGCGCGCCACCGACGCCCTGCAGCCCCATAGCTATGCCTATGCGCCGCGCTTCTTCGGTCTCAGCGAGCGTCTGCGTCCGCTGACTGGCGAGGGGAAGGCATTTCGTGCCGTGAAGGCGGCGGAATATAGCCTCGACTGCATGATGGGGGCGCTGGGCCCGATCGCCCGGGCGGACGCCGTCCACGTCCAGTGGCTGCCCTTCGCCGCCGCCGACCGCCACATGCTCCGCCGCCTGCGCGGTCGCACGGCGCTCGTCCACACCGTCCACAACGCCACGCCCTATCATGGCGATGGCCGCATGGCGGCGGTGCAGGGCAGGGGCTATCGTCTCCTCCTCGACCAGTTCGACGCGCTGATCGCCCATGGCGAACCGACGCGCGATGCGCTGATCCGCCAAGCGATCGATCCGGCGCTGATCCACATCGTCCCACACCCGCCGATGCGCCTTGCGCAAGCCGATGCTGATTCGCTGGCCGCTGTCCCCGATCCCGCGCTGCCCCGCATCCTCTTCTTCGGCACGATCCGGCCCTATAAGGGCTTTGACCTGCTGGTGGAGGCGTGCCTGGCGCTGTGGAACGCCGGCCATCGTTTCGAGCTGGCCGTGGCCGGCAAGCCCTTCATGGACATCGCGCCGTTGCTGGCTGCGGTGCGTGCGGCGGGCCATGCCGACCGGCTCGTCCTCGACCTTGGCTTCCTCAAGGAACAGCGGCTCGACGCCCATCTGCGCAAGGCCGACATCATCGCCTTCCCCTATCGTCATATCGATTCGAGCGGCGCGTTCCTTTCCGCCCTGCATTATGGGAAGGCGATGGTCGCATCGAACGCCGGCATGTTTCGCGGCCTGCCCGCCGATGCCGATGGTGAACCGGCCGTCTCGCTGGTAGACGCTGGCGACGCGGCCGCGCTGGCCGATGCGCTCCTGCCCCTTGTCGGCGGCGGCGCAGCGCGGGAGCAGGCGGGCAAACGGGCAAGGCGGCTGGCGGAAAAGCTGGGCGATTGGGAGGATGTGGCGGTGCGGACGGCCAGGGTGTACGAAGCGGCGATTGCACGAAAGGCCAGGCGATGAGCGGCCGTATCCGCAGCGAACTGTCGCGCCGCTGGCTGGCCGTGCGCCTTTCGACGCTGGGCCGCGTCCATCAATATCCCGAGATTCTGGCGCTCCGCCGTTTCTTCTCGGCCTTCGCCGTCGACTGCGTGTTCGACGTCGGCGCGAATGCCGGCCAATATGCGACCATGCTGCGGCGCGAGGCGGGCTTTGCCGGCCTTATTCTGTCCTTCGAACCCAATCCGGACGTGTTCGCCCTGCTAGCGAAAGCAGCGGCGTCCGACGCCAAGTGGCACGTCTTCAACCTTGCTCTGTCCGATTTCGACGGTACGGCGGATTTCAACATCATGGCCGCCGACCAGTTCAGTTCGCTTGAGCGCCCGGCCGAGGGTCTCGATGACATCTTCGTCGACCGCAACAAGGTGACCCGGACGGTGAAGATGGAATGCCGCCGCCTTGAGGGGCTGCTGCCCGATCTTATGGCGAAGCAGGGCTTCTCCCGCCCCTTCCTCAAGATGGATACGCAGGGGCATGACCGCGCGGTCTGCACCGGCGCGGGGGATGCGCTGGGGACGATGCTCGGCCTCCAGACCGAACTCGCCGTTCGCCCGCTCTATCAGGGCGGGACCGGCTATCGCGAGATGATCGGCTGGCTTGAGGAGCGTGGCTTCGTGCCGTCCGCCTTCTTCGCCAACAATAAGGGGCATTTCCCCCTGCTGGTCGAGATGGACGGCATCTTCATCAGCCGCGCCCTGGCCGACGCACAGGCATGACGCCCCGCCTGGTGGAGTCGCCCCGCCTGATTGACACCGGGCCGATCGATCCCCGCCGCTTCTTCCTGGCGGCGGCGGGCGCTATAACCCTGTGGCTGCTGGCCGTGGTCTGCGTCCATTTCACCTTTGGCCACGGGCGGCAGATCACCCATATCCTGTTCCTGGATCAGGACTTTCCCGCGCTGCTGCTTGCCCTTGTCGGGCTGACCCTGTTCGCGCCGCTGGCCAGCGCCGCGCGGATCGACCTGCCTGCGCCCACCGCGCGGCTGATCCTGCCCCTCATCCTCCTTTGCGCGCTGTGGAGCTGGGCCGGCCATTATCTGGTATTCCAGGACTACGCCCTGTCCCGCGACGAGGAGGTGGCCGAGTTCGGCGCGGCCTATCTGCGCGACGGCCTGCTCTCCCGGCCGATCCCACCCGAATGGGTGGAATATCGCCGGGCGATCATGCCGGAATTCTTCTCGCCCTTCGGCGCGGCGAGCCATTGGGCATCCGCCTATCTACCGGTCAACAGTGCGATCCGCGCTGCCTTCTGGCATCTGGGTGATCCCAACCTCGCCGGGCCGGTCCTGCTGGCAGTCGGCCTGATCGCGCTGTGGCGGGTGGCGCTCCGGCTCTTCCCCGACCGGCCCGACGCCGTCTGGGTGGCGCTGCTGCTGGCCTTCACCTCGGCACAGCTCTCCGTCACGGCGATGACGCCCTATGCCATGACCGGCCATTTCGCCCTGAATATGGTCTGGCTGGCCCTCGTCCTGCGCGGCGGCTGGCTCGGTCATGGCGGCGCGGTGATCGTCGCGATCGTTGCGGCGGGCCTCCACCAATATCATTTTCCGCCCTTGTTCCTTGCGCCCTTCCTGCTCTGGATGGCGCTCGGCCGTCGCTGGGGAGTATTCGCCATCCATTGCGCAGCGCTTATCGCGCTGGTTGTTATCTGGGCGAAGCTGTGGCCCGGTTTCCTGCTGCATGAGCTTGGGCCCCCGGCGGACGTGCGCGCGTCTGCGGGGGTCGGCGACAAGGCGGCCAGCCTGCTCCGCCGCATGGGCAACAAGTGGCAGCCTTTGTTCAACCTCAGCCGCTTCCTGGGCTGGAACAATATCCTGATGGTCCCCCTTGCGGTCCTCGCCATCACCGCGATGAAATGGCGCGTCGCGTTGCGGGGCGAGACCCTCGTCCTGCCGCTCGCCATCGGCTGCATCGCCGCCTGCGCCTTCGCCCTGTGGCAGGGTTATGGCTGGGGCTTCCGCTATGCCCATGGTTTTATCGGGCCATTCTGTCTGCTCGCCGCCTATGGCTGGGTCAGGCTCGGCGCCCGTTCGCTCTGGCCGGTCGTTTTCGCCAGCGTGCTTGCCCTCGTCACCGGCGCATTCCTCACCAGCCGCGCCCATGACTATGTCGCGCCCTATGCCGCCAGCCATCGCCTGATCCACGCCGCAAACGCCGATGTCGTCCTGGTCGACCCGCGCGGCGGCCTCTTCGCCACTGATCTCGTCCGGTCGGATCATGGCGACCTGCGGCGGCCCATGGTCATGAACTTGGGTGCGCTGACCCCCGCAGCCCTCGACCACCTGTGTGCCGCCTACACCGTCCGCGTCTTCGACCGCAGCGCTTTCCGCCCCCTCGGAGTCCGCCCATCCCGCTGGCAACCGGGCTATATGGACACGCTGCGCGTCCATCTGGAGGCGATCGGCTGCGTGGGTCGGCCCTAGCCGTTTTCCGCAAACTTTGGATGGGGGGCGAATGGTCGTCGCCTGCCTTGTTGCTGTCCTACTCGCCTATCTCGCGATATGTGTGCGGACCACTCTTTCTCGCTGCCTGATCCTTCTTTGTTGTGTGCTTTCCGATAGGATCGCCCGTGTGTAACAAAATGTCGAGTGATGCGGGAAATGTGGGAAGCGAACGCGGGGCATCCCCAGTGGCATCGAGTCCCTGGCGCAGCCGCTAACCCCGACAGAATCCGGCACGCGTGTCACGAGAGGCGTCGATTCGTAAACCTCCAGGTGGCGAGGGTTGGTCCCTAAGAGCCTGCCGGCCGATTGCGGAAGGTCACAATTTCCCAGGGCTTATCGTGTGGTTGTGGTCTTTAAAGCCCAACGGGAAAGGCCGCCGGATCACTCCGGTGGCCTTTTCGGCAGTCTGCCTCTGCCTGGCATGGCCATCGAAATCTAGAAGGCGTTTCTGTGTACCAGAACCCGGAATGTCGCCATGATGATCATGATGTCGTTCAACAGCGACCAGTTCGCGCGATACTCCAGATCCGCCTGCAGGCGATTGGACAGATCTTCACGCACCTCGGTCGCGCCACGAAAGCCACGAATCTGGGCAAGGCCAGTAAGGCCCGGCTTGACCGCATGGCGATGGAAGTAGCGGTCATCAATGTCCCAGAACAACAGATTTTCCGCACGCGAACCCACGGCATGGGGGCGGGGGCCAACGATGCTCATGCTGCCAAGCAGGACGTTCAGGATCTGCGGCAGTTCATCGATGCTGGTCTTGCGGATGAAGTTGCCCACCTTGGTGATGCGATCGTCGTCACGGCCTGCGGACCGATTGCCCTGCGCGTCACACAGTTCGACCCGCATCGATCGGAACTTGAGGATATGGAACGGGCGATTGCCCCGGCCGATCCGCACCTGGCGGAAGAGGACCGGGCCGGGCGACTCCAGCTTGATAGCCAGCGCCACCAGCGCCATGGGGATGGCGAGGAAGGGCAATACGCTAAGCACCAGCGCGACGTCGAAGCCGCGCTTCATTAGGCGGCTGCGCAGGCCCATCGGCCCGGCCGACACCACCATGGTGGAACTGTTGCCGAGCTGGCACATGGACACCGCGCCCAACTCGTCAAGCTCCGGCACGCAAAGCTCCGCGTCGATATCAAGTGCCTTGAGGACGAATGCCCATTGCACCCGCCGTTCGGGCGGGCAGGCGACGACCACGCGGTCGACATTATGCACAAAGCTGCCGAGCCGCTGGATATTGTTGGGGTCGCGGGTCGATGGCTGCAGGCCATAGGCGGCTGCATCAATGACGACCGCATCGTAGGCTTCCGGCAGCGCAACGCCATCGCGGATGATGAGTTCGGAAAAGGGATTGGTGCCCATCACGCGCCGGGTCAGACGGATGAAGAGCAGGCGCAGGCCGAGCAGGATGGGGACGCACATGACCGTGGCCATGCCGAACACCAGGCGCGAGAAATCCGTGCTGGCCTTCAGGAAGAACACCATCAGCATCACAGTGCCGATCGTGAACAGGAACGCCATGATGGAGCGCTTCGCGCTTGTCCGAAAATCCCGAATCGCGTCGAGATCATAGGCTTTGCTGTTGAGGGCGGTTCCAAGATAGACCGGCAGAGTGACGAACATCAGCGTCAGCCATTGGTCCAATCCGTCAACACCGTGACGGATATAGGCCGCAACGCCGAAAGTCGCGATGATCGCTACGATCTCACTGGCGAGCAGCGCGAACCGCAGCATAAGCCGCATCTGAAACTTGTTCCGGCTCCGGCCTCGATCATTGGCGGGAACACTATAGTCACCGACGGCATCACTGCCTACGCTGCCAGGCAGTGTCCCGGCATCGACCATGGCATTCTGGTTCCGGGCGCTTAATAGCATATAAATCCTCGCTGCCTGACAGGAAGCGACCCCAATTCGCGCTACCATGCCTAGGCTTCTTCGCTTATGCAATATTTTTAAAGACTTTATGAGCGGCTCAAGGCTCGATTGAACGGATTTGGCACAGTTTATCGCAAGAAGGTTAACGAGTTTGGAGCACCAATGACGATCCTTGTTACGGGCGTTGCCGGTTTTATCGGTATGCACGTCGCGGACGCCCTCATGGCGGCCGGCCGCGCCGTCATAGGCATCGACAACATGAACGATTATTATACGGTGCAGCTGAAGCGGGATCGCATCGCTGAGCTGCAGGCGAAACACGGCGGGCTGTTTTCGTTCACAGTCTGCGACTTTGCGGACAACGCCGCTTTGCTCGCGAGCCTAGACGGGCATTTGGTAGAGAGCATCGTGCATCTGGGGGCGCAGGCTGGCGTGCGGTACTCGCTCGAAAATCCCCAAGCCTATGTGCAATCGAATCTCGTTGGCCACGTCAATATCTTAGAACTGGCCCGGCATAGGCAGGTCCGGCATCTGGTCTATGCCTCATCCTCCTCGGTCTATGGCGGCAATGACAATCTGCCGTTCCGTGTGGAGGATCGCGCGGACCATCCCGTTTCGCTCTACGCCGCCACAAAGAAGGCGGACGAGCTGATGAGCGAGACCTACGCGCATCTCTACCGCACGCCTCAGACTGGTTTGCGCTTTTTTACTGTCTACGGGCCATGGGGCCGTCCGGATATGGCCATGTGGATTTTTACCAGGAAGATCCTCGCTGGCGAATCCATTCCCGTCTTCAATCACGGCAAGATGCGGCGGGACTTCACCTACATTGACGATATCGTGTCCGGCGTGATTGCCACGCATGACAATCCACCGCCGGACGACGGGGCGGAAAAGGCGGGTGGCAGCCGCTCTCCCCACCGGATCTACAATATCGGCAACCACAAGCCTGAGGAACTGATGCGCCTTATTGAGGTGGTGGAAGAGGCTTGCGGCAAAAAGGCTACGATTGAACTGCTTCCGATGCAGCCGGGCGATGTCCACGCCACCTATGCGGATATTAGTGCGATTTCGGGCGATCTGGGTTTTCGGCCCACGACGCCGATCGAAAAGGGCGTGCCGGAATTCGTTTCCTGGTATCGGCGCTATGCCCAGAGCTGATCCACCCTGGAATGCGACGTTTTTTGCGGCTTGACGGAGTCGCGCCGTTGACGTGCGGGCTGATGAGATGATGTTAAGGGATTGGCCCTATGGGCTGGTGTCCGCTTCATTGCAGGCTTTATTAGTAAATGGGCTTTTCATCACCGGGGGCGGGGGGCATAGTCTGGCAGTGACAGATGTTCGAGCCAATTTAAGAAGGGTGGGCCCATGACCGCGCCCTTTCGCTTTCCGCGATTTTTCGTAACAAATCCAAGTCCTTGTCCCTATCTTCCCGGTAGGAGCGAGCGGAAGGTCTTTACCGAACTTTCGGGGGATCATGCTGGCGAACTGAACGACGCGCTTGGCCGTATCGGCTTTCGCCGCAGCCAGAATGTCGCCTATCGGCCAAGTTGCGCGGATTGTGCCGCTTGTGTCTCCGTGCGGGTTGTCGCCAATGAATTCCGGCCGAACGCCACGCAGCGCAAGCTGATCCGCCGGAACAGCGATCTCGTGGTCACCGCCTGCAAGCCCTGGTCGACCGAAGAACAATATGCACTGCTGCAGCGCTATCTGCGCGCCCGTCATCCCGGTGGCGGTATGACCGAGATGGATGAGGTGGATTATGCCGACATGGTCGAGCAAACTCCGGTAGACAGCCATGTCATCGAATATCGTGAGCAAGGCGTCGGCGGACGTCCGGGGCGTTTGGTCGGCGCTTGTCTGACGGATCGTCAGGCCGATGGCCTTTCGATGATCTACAGCTTCTTCGATCCCGATCTGGAAACCCGGCCGGGCATGGGCAATTTTATCATCATGGACCATATCCTGCGCGCGCGCGATGCCGGCCTGGCCTATGTCTATCTCGGCTACTGGGTCGAGGGTTCGAAGCGTATGCAGTACAAGATCCGCTACCGCCCGCTTGAGCGGCTGAGCCGGGGCGGCTGGACCCGGTTCGATCCGGATGAGCAGGCAGAGGCAATCCGGGACGTTTCCGCCACTGACACCGGCGCATTGCCGCCCGTCGAAGCCAGCGGCATTTTTCGGAAGTAACGCTGCATTAGGCTCCGGAGATCGATCTCCGGATCAGCTTTTCAGATCGTTGCGCCATATCCTTAGCATCCACAGCGAACGGTCTTGCCATGCCGCATCCATGCGCGGTGATGTACCGGAACGACGTTTTCTTCCTCATAGGTTATGGTCGTTGTGGTGCCCGGCTGGATGATAACCGTAGTGCCGGGCGCAGCGTAGTAGACAGTCGCGCCGGGAGGGTAGCCATTGGCCGGGCCGCCCATCCAGTGCGGGCCGCCTTGAGGTTGCGGCGGTCCGACGTCCGCAGTGCCGTTATAGACGCCCTCATAGGTTCCGCTGTAGATTCGCCCGTCGTCGCCTCGCCAGGTGCCCCGCCATTGGCCATGATATTCCGCCGGACCCGGATATTCGTTGGAGGACGTTACGCTGTCATCATAGGGCATGGGCTGCCTGAGACCCGGCGGCGGACTTTCGGAGGGCGCGGTGTGCGGCGCTGCGGCTACGACGGCGCGTTCGCCAGGCGCATCGGCGTCATATCCGCCCTCATACCGCTCCCATTGGATGTCGCTGCGGCTGTCATAAACGCTGCCATATTGATCAGTCAGTACGGCATCGTCATAATAGCGCGACCAGCCATAGCCGTAACCGGGCGCAGGCAGGCCATAGGCGCCATAATTGGCGATATAAAAACCTGGCTGTACCCAATAGCGGGGCAGGGCAAAGCCGCGAACGGGGCGGCGATATGCGGCCCAGCCGCCGGGCGCGTCACGACCCGCCCGCCATCGCCCGTCGACCCTTGACCCCCAACGATGCATGGTCTGCGGCGTCGGCGAAACCGTCCGGACAGGCGGGGGAGCAGCCCGGACGGGAGGCGCGCTAGCGGCCATTGCTGGTGCGGCGGCTCCGGAAAGACTAGCGCAGATGCCTGCTATCAAAATCGCCCGCATGGTTGATGCTCCAGTCACACACTATGTCGGGCGCACTGCCCGGTCTCGTTAACCGGGAATTTAGCATCTGAGTTCCCACGTTCCAATCGACAGGTGACCAGACCGTCCCAAAACAGGGCAAAGTTGATAATTCTTCAGTGAGATAGAACGCAGATATATTGGGTAATCAGAAAAGGCGGCTGGAAATTCGGCGGACGAGATGTTCAAGTCCTGCGACATCGCTCTGATCGAAACGGGAAGGCTTCGGACTGTCGAGATCCAGCACGCCGATCAGATGATCTCCGTGGATCACAGGCACTACAATTTCCGACCGCGAATCAGCGTCACACGCGATATGGCCCGGAAAGGCGTGAACGTCTTCGACGCATTGGGTTTCGCGCGCGGCTGCAGCCGTACCGCACACGCCCTTGCCCATGGCGATCCGGATGCAGGCCGACTTTCCCTGAAAGGGGCCAAGCACCAGCTCGTCTCCAACCAGCCGGTAAAATCCTGCCCAGTTGAGATCAGGCAGATATTGCCAGATCAGCGCCGACAAATTCGCCATATTGGCGACGGCGTCGCTCTCCCCTTCCGTCACGGCGATCGCCGCGGCAATCAGATCGTCGTAGAGAATGGCCTTGGGGGCGGCGGCGTCGGGCTGAAAAGCGAACATGACGCAGATGTAGGGAAGTGCCGGACATTCGTCACCCCTGCACGAAAGTCTTTAGCGCACCGATATGATGTTCCCACTGCCGTCATCGCCGCCCTGAGGGATAGGAAGACAGCATTCCGGACGTCCCGGTTCAAGTTCGGCCACCTTCTCGCCGCGGAGGAAGCGTTCCTTCCACACCTGTGTCTCGCCCTCGGACCGGAACACGGCCCGGGACAGGTCCTTGAAGGGGGGGAAATTGCCGTCATCCTCCGTTTCGAAGGCGCATTGCTGCATACCTTGCCTTGGCCTGCCGTCAGGCCCCTGGGCTCTGTCCGCCCGATAAGCAAGAAAGACGGAGCGCATGCTGGGCGAGTCCGTCGATGATTGGACGGCATAACTCACAATCTCCAGGCCCGGTTCGGGAGGCAGCTTGAAGCGGATATGCTGCTGGCAGGCCCTGATAGCGCCTACGTCACGTTTTTCGCTCACGGGAATCCTTTCCCATTGGACGAAAACCAGCAGCGCTGCGACGGCTATTGTTGCGAACAGGGCGTAAAGGAGGGACGGCCATGCGGGGCGCGCCGAACCATCATAGATGTCGACCGATTGCAGGATCAGAAGATCGGAACCGGATATGCTGCGTGCCATGACCTCAATTGCCTTACCCCATGTTACAGGATCAAGGGCAATCAGCTTTTCGTGATGTCGCCCGGCCGTCATGAGACCTTATGGCCTAATCAAGCCGTACCTTCCCACGGCCTTGCTTGATGCCGCTCCGCGCCTTTTTTTCGTCCACCCGGCGGGCCTTGGCTGCCTTGCCCGGCTTGGTCGCGATACGCCGCGCGTCGCGCTCGTGCGCCTTGATCAGTAAGGCTTCCAGGCGGTCGCGGGCGTCCTTCCGGTTGGCTTCCTGGGTACGAAATTGCTGCGCCTGGATGACCAGCGTGCCGGTCGCGGTCATGCGCGAGCCTGCAAGCTCCCTCAGTTTGCGAAAGGCAAAGGGAGGCAGGCCGAGCCGGTAAACATCCACGCGCAATTGTACTGCCGTGGCGACCTTGTTGACGTTCTGACCGCCCGGCCCTCCGGCCGTGATGAACCGCTCATCCAGAGCGTCCTCGGGAACCTCAAAGGCCGGCATCGTCGATCAGTTGCGTAGGGAAGCCTGCGTCCGCAAATGTCGCAGGCAGTGGGGCTGCCGCTTGTGCCGGCATTTTCGCGCCGCGTGGAATCGACAGGAAGCGGCTGTGGAGCAACATGCCCTTTCCGGAATATGTCGCGGATGCTTCTCCCGGTTTGCCATAGACGGGATCGCCGACAATGCCCGCACCCAGGCCATGCAGCGCATGAACCCTGATCTGGTGGGTGCGCCCGGTTTCCGGACGAAAAGCAATCAGGGAACGGCCTTGCACCGTGGCGATCAGGGTCCAGTGGGTGGTGGCTGCCTTACCCTTCCTGTCAGGCGCCATGCGCCAGCCCTGTTCGGCACTGCTGATCTTGCTGAGCGGCAGATCGATGGTGCCGCTCTCGCCCTCGGGAATGCCATTTATAATGGCAATATAGCGTTTTTCCACAGTGCCGGCCTCAAACGCCGCGGTGAAGCGCTTGTGCGCCTTGGGATTGCGGGCGAGCAGCAGGCAGCCGCTGGTATCTCGATCCAGACGATGCACGGCAAGCGGCCAGCGCTGGAACCCAAATGTCAGTGAGGCGAGGTGGTTTTCCAGGCTCATCGTGCCGTCTCGCGGGGGATCGACCGGCAGGCCCGCCGGTTTGTCGAGGATGATCGCCTCTCCATCGATAAACAGCACGCGGTCGGTAAGCAGGGTCAAGGCGGGTTCCGATGAACGATGGTCCCGGCCATGGGGACAATTGACGCAGATCGCGGTTGCTATAGGCACTTGCCATGGGCGGGGAAAGGGCTGCGGCCGCACAAAGGTTCGAATGGGTCGACGTGGCCCGTGGTATCGGCATTGTCGCGGTCGTCATTGGCCATGTCTGGAGCCGGGGCTTGCCGCATAGCCTGACCTACAGCTTCCACATGCCGCTATTCTTCCTGCTATCGGGCTATCTGTTTCGGCCAAAACCGATCTTGGTTTTCGCGCGCAGCCAGCTGATCTGGCAGGGCCTGTCCTATTGTGCTTTCCTCGCGCTGCTTGTGATCGTCGATACGCTTATCGAGGGGAGCCGTGGTGGGCGCGGCATATTCCACACATGGCCCGCCGATATCGGACGGCTGGCTTTTGGGGGGTCCAAGCTGCGGGGGCCGTTCACCGTCTTCTGGTTCCTGCCTTGCCTGATCGTCGCCCGCATCCTTTTCAATGCGATTGTCGCGCGTTTCCCGGATCCGTTGGGCAAGGCGTGGTGGATGATCGCACCAGCGGTTCTGGCGGTGGCCTATCTTCTGGGCTGGGCGACGGACGTCTCACCCCTGGGGCTCTTGACCGTACCGATGGCGCTCTTCCTGTTGTGGGCGGGGGCGGCGCTGCATGTCTTGGGATGGCGAAGGTGGATGATCTGGCTGCTTGTGCCGCTATCGATTGCCGGATTGTCTGTTTTTCCGGCGCTCAACATGAAAGCTGGAGATTATGGCTGGCCGCTGCTGTCGATGGCGGGGGCGATCTCCACGTCCTTGCTGATCTTTCGCGTCAGCCACTGGGCCTCGCTGGCTATGAAGCCTTTGTCAGTGCTTGGAAAGGCGTCGCTGGTGATCATGTACCTCCATGTCCCGGTGATCCATTATCTGTCTTACCTGCCGCGTCCGATAATCCTCATCTTGGCGATGGTGATACCATTGCTGTCCTATTATCTGTTCAGTCTGACTCGGCTGACTCGCGCCATTTTCCTGGGTCAGCCCAAATAGAAAGGAGCCGGCAAGCCGGCTCCGTCCTTCATGATCGTTAGCCGTGCACCTTTGTCGCGACCTCGGCCACACGGCGGCCCTGATAGCGCGCGCCCTCCAGTTCAGCCTCGCTTGGTTGACGGCTGCCGTCGCTGCCCGCGATCGTCGTTGCGCCATAAGGCGCGCCGCCCACAACTTCCTTATGACCCATCTGGCCTGCATGGCCGTAGTCAAGGCCGACGATCACCATGCCGAAATGTAGCAGGTTGGTGATGATCGATAACAAGGTTGTTTCCTGCCCGCCATGCTGGCTTGCAGTGGACGTAAACGCGCCGCCGATCTTGCCGTTCAAGGCGCCCTTTGCCCACAGGCCGCCTGCCTGATCCAGGAAGGCCGCCATCTGGCTGGACATGCGCCCGAAACGGGTGCCGGCGCCAAAGACGATCGCGTCATAGTCGGCCAGTTCGGCAACGGTTGCAATGGGGGCGCTCTGGTCGAGCTTGAAATGCGCACCTTTGGCAATCTCTTCGGGAACGGTTTCAGGGATGCGCTTCACATCGACGGTTGCGCCTGCAGAGCGCGCACCCTCGGCGACGGCATTCGCCATCGTCTCGACGTGACCATAGGAGGAATAATAGAGGACCAGAACTTTTGCCATGGGATGTCTCCTGCTGTGAAAAGGGGTGCCGCCCGCGCAAGGGAGGGGGAGGATACGCGGGCGGCTAGGCCGGTCTGGCCTATCGGGTGAGGATATTATTGGCTGTCGACCAGGACGATCTCGCTGTCCTCGACCGCCGTGATGGTGATCGGCTTGCCGCCGATGATGGCGGCGCCATCGCGGGCGTTGAAAATCTCCCCGTCAATCTCGACCTTGCCGGTGGCGGGGACGAGATAGAGGTGGCGGCCCTCGACGCTGGCATGGGTGATGCTTTCGCCGGCCTTCAGCGTGCCGCCGAGCAGCCGGGCGTCGGCGCGGATACGCAGGGCCTCATTGTCATTATCATAGCCGCTGGCCAGCACCGCGAGTTTGCCGGTACGATCACCCTTGGGAAAGGGCTTCGCCCCCCAGCTGGGCGCGCCGCCGCGTTCGCGGGGGATGATCCAGATCTGGAAGAGGGTAGTGGTCTCATCCTCCAGATTATATTCGGCGTGACGCACGCCGGTGCCGGCGCTCATCACCTGGACGTCGCCGGCCACGGTACGGCCGGTGTTGCCCATGCTGTCCTGATGCGTGATCGCGCCGGTGCGGACATAGGTGATGATTTCCATGTCGCTGTGCGGATGGGGCGGGAAGCCATTGCGGGCGGCGATCTCGTCATCGTTCCAGACCCGGATCGCGCCCCAGCCCATGCGGGCGGGATCGTGATAGTCGGCAAAGGAAAAATGATGCCGGGCGTTGAGCCAGCCATGGTCGGCGTGGCCGAGAGTAGCGAAGGCGCGTTTCTCAATCATGAGCCAAAATCCCAGAGTAAAGTTAGCGGCGAAGTGGGTGGAAGTCCGCCCTGCGCCGCTTGATTTCCTACAAGATAGGCGTCAGGATCGTTTCCGAAACAGGCAATGTTGAAACGGATTGTTTCCCTATGCGATTACCGGATTTCGAAGCCTGGGCCATATTCGCCGCCGTGGTCGAGCATCGTTCCTTCACTGACGCCGCAAAGGCGCTGTCAGTATCAAAAGCCACAGTCTCCAAGGCCGTGGGCCGCCTGGAGCAGCATCTGGACACCAGCCTGTTCAGCCGCACCAGCCGCAGGCTGGCACTCACCGAAAGCGGCCGTCGGCTGGCCGACCATGCCGCCCGGATCGTGGGCGAGGGAATGGCGGCGGAGGAAGCAGCGCGCGACGAGATATCCGAACTCGCCGGCCTTGTCCGCCTGGCGGCGCCGATGACGTTCGGCCTGAAGCGGGTGGCGCCGTTCGTCGCCGAATTCATGGCGCAACACCCCCAAGTCACCGTCGACCTGCACTTATCCGACGCCCATATCGACATTGTCGAGATGGGACTGGACGCAACGTTACGGGTCGCGGCCATGCCGGACAGTTCCCTACGCGCGCGGCGGCTGGGCGATGTGCGCATCTATATCGTGGCATCGTCCGCCTATCTGGACGCGCGAGGCCGGCCGAGCCATCCGTCAGACCTGGGTCGCCATGACGGGCTGCTCTATACCAATTCCAAGACGCCGGACGTCTGGCGTTTCAGCGGGCCGGGTGGGCAGGCGGTGTCGATCCAAATGAAGCCGCGATTCCTGACCAATAGCGGTGAAGCGATGCAGATGGCGCTGCACGCCGGGCTAGGCGTTGCCATGTTGCCCGATTTCATCATTGGGGAGGATGTGGCCAGCGGCCGGCTTGAGGCGATATTGCCGGACTGGACCCCGCCGCCCATCGGCCTGCATCTGGTGACGCCGCCATCTCGCCTGCGTCCCGCGCGGGTCGAAGCCTTGCTGGATTTTCTGGCCGAGCGGATCAGCGCGGAATGTCAGCAGGTGGGTGGCTGAAACGTGCCGGGAGCGGGGACGAACATCGCACCCGCCCGGACATAGCGCACCGATCCGGGCGACGTGCCGCTATATGTCACTTTAAAGCTCTCGTCCTTCTTGTCCGGAAGGATCCTGCCTTCGATCGTTTCGGCCTTGCCGCTTTCCTCAGCCTCCATGGTTCCGTCGTTGGAATATGCAGTCGGAACGCTGTCGGCGACGATGGTAGGGCTGGAGGGCGTCAATGCCACCAGCGTCGACGTTTCGCATGTGTAGCCCTGGAACGTTCCGCCGCCGCTGGCAACGATCACGGCCGAGCCCATGAGATCATCCCGCAATTTCCACTGGGGCGGCTGGCCGAAGGAGCCGCCCGGGATCAGGTCCGGCCAAGAGCCAGATAGCGCAAAGCCGGTTTCCGCCGGTTTCAGATAGGTGACGCCCAGAAGCCCTCCGCAGCCATGGCAATCCTCTCCGGTGGCGGTCGAGATCAAAATCCAGTGATCACCGGCCTGATGCAGGTTTGCCGCGCTGAAATGATATTCCTGATCCTTAAACCTCATATCCGCTTTGGGAAAAGCGACGGTGAACGCGGCCTTCAGCCGTTCACTTTCCGACAAAGTCTTCGGATCAAACAAGGGAGCGGTGATTGCCGCCGCGTTCGACGTGACGTCCTCCTGCGCATTCGGAGTCGGCTTCTGTCCCGGCGAGCATCCTGCAACCAAAACGACCAGAATCATTGGTAAAGAGATGCGGTTCATCGCATTTTCCCACGCTTTCATGAAGTTAAGGTTTGTCGCCCACCGCCGTTAATCTTTCAAGGCCGGTTGTCGCACCGGCATGTCGCAACCATGCCGTTTTCCGCCCATTATGGCTGTTCCGCCAAAGTTTTTTCAGGTGCCGTTAAGACGATGAAAAGTGATTCGGGAATGCGCGACTCGTGGATTCAGGCCACTTAGGTAAAAATTAACCTTTTGCGTTCATTGATGGTTTGGTTAATGGAATAGGCCGCTGCGGCTTCCGACAGGGAACGCAATGGGGGTATTGGGGCGTTGTTGGGTCAACGCACTCTTAAGCAAGGGGCTGCATAATGCGCGTGCTGCTGATTGAAGACGAGCCGACGACGGCGAAGGCCATCGAGTTGATGCTGACGACCGAAGGCTTCAATGTCTACACGACGGATCTGGGCGAGGAAGGTCTCGATCTGGGCAAATTGTATGATTACGACATCATCTGTCTGGATCTCAATCTGCCGGACATGCACGGTTATGATGTGCTCAAGAAGCTGCGCGCTTCCAAGGTGCAGACGCCGGTCCTGATCCTGTCGGGCGTTGCCGAGATGGACAGCAAGGTCCGCTCCTTCGGCTTCGGCGCAGACGATTATGTCACCAAGCCTTTCCATCGCGAAGAACTGGTCGCCCGCATCCATGCGGTTGTGCGCCGTTCCAAGGGACATTCGCAGTCGGTCATCCGCACCGGCAAGCTGGCGGTCAACCTGGACGCCAAGACCGTGGAAGTGGACGGCAACCGCGTTCACCTCACCGGCAAGGAATATGCAATGCTGGAGCTGCTTTCGCTCCGCAAAGGCACGACGCTGACCAAGGAAATGTTCCTGAACCACCTGTATGGCGGCATGGACGAGCCCGAACTCAAGATCATCGACGTCTTCATCTGCAAGCTGCGCAAGAAGCTGGCCCTGGCCTGCAACGGCGACAATTATATCGAGACTGTATGGGGCCGCGGCTATGTGCTGCGCGATCCGGACGAGGATATCGAACTGGAATCCCGCGTCGCCTGACATGATCGGGTGACGGGGTAATTACTCCGGGGGTGGAAGAACCGGCGGTCCGAAAGGGCCGCCGTTTTTTTTGAGTCCCGGTGCGGCAGCAGAGGGCGTGGAACCCCGCCTTGCTCACCGCGCGGTGACGTTCGCCATCGCGCTGCGCAGGCGGCAGCCCCGCCGATTAAGACTGAAGGCTTACGACATTCGTCTAATCGACTGGCCGGTTCCGCGCCAATTAATATTCCTTTGACGCACTGGCCGCTACGTTTCCCATGGGAGCAAGCGGCATGATCGAAGTTTCAATTGATGAACGCACAGGCATCATCCGGACGGTGGGAACCGGACGGTGGACCGCCGAGGAGGTCGATGCCCACTTCATGAAGCTGGGCGACATTATCAGCGACGTTCGCAGGCGTGGCCAAGTGGTGCGGATCCTGTCCGACGTCAGCGGCGCAGAGGTGCAGTCCCCTGCGATCGAAGCGCGGATCAACGCGCTGTCCGGCAAGCTGCGCCAACCGGGCGATCGCTCCGCCCTGGTGGTCAAGAGCAGCCTGTTGAAGGTCCATGTACGAGAGGTCGCCGATTGCCAGGACCTGGCGCTGTTCTGCTCCGCAGCCGCTGCGGAAACCTGGCTGCTGGCGCACGATCTTTCGATCAGCGCCTGAAGGACGCCCAACCGCCGCCTCAGGGTTTTTGCGTGTCCGGCAGGGCGGTGGCGGTGACGATCATGCGCTTCAACAGGATCGGCTGGCCATCGGCTGTCACGGAAATGGTCTGCCGCGCGCCGGGTTGCGCCGCCACGGCGCCGCCCGCGTGTAGTGCGATCAGTGAGGCGGTGATCGCTGTCGCGGCCAGTGTGCAGAGGATGCGTGTCATGATTTTCGTCCGTCCCATTCAAGAAGCGATAGGGACCGATTAGGAGACAGCTGTCGCGCGAATGTGCCAGCGTTCGGCAATAAGTGTCAGAAAGTGTAACGGGCGGACGCGATCGGCCGGCCTCTGCGGACCGTTGGGGCTGGACGCTTGCCTATCCTATAGCGGCGTCCAGGGCCGTCCTGATCCGTTTCGCGCGGATATGCTCTCGCCAGGCGATGTACAGGCCGCTGAGGATGATGAGCGCGCCGCCCGCGAAGGTCGAGGGCAGCGGCCAGTCGCTCCATATGAGCCAGCCGAAGAGAGTGGCCCATATTATCGTGCTGTAATCCATGGGAAGCACGACGGACACCGGAGCCCAGCGCAGGGCGCCGGTCATGCACAGCTGAGCCATGCCGCCCGACAGGCCCATCAGGGCGATGAGCAGCCATGTTCCGGCGTCATGCGGCTGGGCATAGAAGGGAAGCGTCAGCCCGAGCGGCGGTATCGACAGAAGCGTGAACCAGAAGACAGTGACGGCCGCGCCCTCCGTCCGACCCAGTTCCCGCAGCAGGATGGAGATGTTGGCCGTTACCAAAGCGGCGCTGAGGGCGACGGCGACGCCGGCGAGCGGGAAATGGCCGGCATCCGGGCGAACCATCACCAGGACTCCTGCAAAGCCGAGGAGCACGGCGCTCCAGCGATGAATGCCCGTTGCCTCGCGCAGCAGGATGGCGGACAGGATCGTGCCGAAGATCGGCATGGTGAAGCCGATCGTCGTCGCTTCGGTCAATGGCAGCAGGATATAGGAGCTGAAGTTCAGCACCATGCCGATGAGGCCGAGGATCGTGCGGCTGACATGCGCGCCCATGCGGTTCGTCCGGACAGCCCCGGCGCCCTCCGACCAGGCGATCCAGCCGAAGACGAGCGGCAGGGCGAGCGCCTGCCGGTAGAACAGGGATTCGGCCAGGTGCACGCCATGGGCGCTGAGCAGCCTGACCGTAGCGAACATGATCGAGAGAAACAGCATGGCCGCCAGGCGCAGGCCGATGGCGAACAGCGGACGCTCCTCCCGCAGTGGCGGCACGGGAGGAGCGGGCATGGCTTGCGATGTCATGGACGGCATTTCCATGCCGCCGCTTTAGAGGGATTGCCGCGCCGCGCAATGCGCGCCCGCGCCGCATGCCCGGGTTATTTCGGCTTCACGAACTTCAGCGTCATGCGATCGCTCTCGCCAATCGCCTGATATTTGGCGCGGTCGGGATCGCCCTCGCCGGTCGTCAGGGTGGGGGGCAGCGTCCAGACGCCCTTGGGCCAGTTGGCGGTATCCTTCGGATTGGCGTTGACATCTGACGCTGCGACGAAGGTGAAGCCGGCGCCGGCGGCAAGCGCCTTGATGGTCGAGACCTTCAGATAGCCGCTGTCCTTTTCCAGCGCGGCGTCACGATCTTCGGGCAGGCGGTGGTCAACGACGCCCAGCGTCCCGCCAGGCTTCAGCAGATCATAGAAAGCCTTGAACGTGGCGTCGGCATTCCCCGCCATCACCATGTTGTGGACATTGCGGAAGGTGAGCAGCGTGTCGACGCTGCCCGCCGGGATGACGCCGGTGGCGTCGGGCCAGGGAACCAGCTTTGCCTTGCCATAAGTGGCGGCGTCGGCGTCCATCTTCGCCTTCAGCGAATCGAAGCCCTTGCCGGTGGACTGTGCCTCATAGAGCGTGCCCTTGTCCTTCAGCAGCGGCGCGAGAATCTCCGTGTACCAGCCGCCGCCGCCCGGCGAATATTCCACCACGGTCTGTCCCGGCTTCACGCCGAAGAAGGTCAGCGTCTCGCCCGGGTGGCGATATTTGTCGCGCGCTATGTTGCTCGGCGTGCGGGTGGAGGCGGCAACGGCCGCCGCGATGGGCGCCGCAACCGGGCCGGAAGCGGCGGACTCCTTCTTCGCGAAGGCCCCCGATAGCGGGATGGCGGCAATTGCCGTCAAAGCGGCGGCGCTTGCAAGCGCGTGGCGGATACGCATAGGGGGAGGCTCCTCTCAGGGTTGGCCGGGAGAGTGTGGAGAAGGGTTCCGGCCGATGCAAGCGACCTTTGCCGCCCTTGGCGCCGCTGCGGTGGGCCTTTCCATACTGGCGCATGTCGCCGACCGGCGCCGGTTGGCGCGGCGTGATCCGGACAAGGTGGGCTTCATGCCGTGGCCGGCGCTGTCGCTGATCGGCACGGCGGGCGCGATGTTCCTGTTCGCGCTGGCGCTGCTGGCCGGATAGGCTGGCATCGACGGGCGTATGTCCTCGCCCGAAACGGCGTTGTCGTTACGCCACCTCGATAGGCGACACGTCGTAGGACGCCTCGCGAAGCGCGACGATCAGGCGCTGAAGATGCTCTCCGTCCCGCGTTTCGCATTCCACGTCGAGGCTGAGGCCCTTGACCGGCAGGTTGGTGAAGATGCGCTGGTGCGCGAGCTCCAGGATGTTGACCTGTTGCTCGTCGAAGATGCGGGCGACATGGTAGAGCGCACCGGGCCGATCCTGCAGGCGGATGCGCAGGCGCGCCAAACGGCCCGAGCGCGCAAGGTCGCGCAGCAGCACATTGGCGAGAAGCCGCGTGTCGATATTGCCGCCGCACAAGATGAGGCCGACCGTGCGGCCCGCAAACATGTCCCGATGGGTGAGCATGGCGGCCAAGCCGGCGGCGCCCGCGCCCTCAACCACGGTCTTTTCGATCTGCAGCAGCAGGCTGACAGCCTGTTCAAGGCTGCGTTCGCTGACCAGCACGATGTCATCGGCCAGCCGCTCGACGAAGCGGCGGGTCAAAAGGCCCGGCTGCTTGACGGCGATACCCTCGGCCAGCGTGTCGCCGCTGCACGGCAGGTCCGCGCCCTTGATATGGTCGTACATGGACGGATAGAGTTCGGCCTGGATGCCGACCAGCCGCATGTCCGGCTTCATGGCGCGCGCAGCGGTGCCCATGCCGGAGAACAGGCCGCCACCGCCGATGGGGATCGCCAGCGTGTCGATATCCGGCGCGTCCTCCAGCATTTCCAGGGCCACGGTGCCCTGTCCGGCGATGATGTCCGGCTCATCGAAGGGATGGACGAAGGTCAAGCCGCGCTCCGTCTCCAGAGCGCGGGCATGGGCATAGGCGTCATCGAAGGTTTCGCCATGCAGGACGACAGTCGCGCCATGCCCCTCGGTCTGCATCACCTTCACCGTCGGCGTGGTGCGCGGCATGACGATGGTGACCGGCAGGCCGAGGCGCGCGCCGTGATAGGCAAGGCCCTGCGCGTGATTGCCGGCCGAGGCGGCGATGACGCCCTTGGCGCGCGCAGCCTCATCCAGCAGCAGCAGGCGGTTGAGCGCGCCACGCTCCTTATAGGCGGCCGTGAACTGAAGATTCTCGAACTTCAGATAGACCTTGGCGCCCAGCATGTCGGACAGGGTTTTGCTGACGAGCGTGGGCGTCCGCACGATCGCGCCCGAAATGCGCGCCCGCGCCGCCAATATGTCATCGACGGTGACGGGGAGCGGCAGGGCGCTTTCGATCTTGCTGAGCGTGTTCATGGGCATGCCCCCTAACCGATATTGCGCCGTGAGGAAACCGGCCAAGAAGGGCTGGCTCTCCCGCAAAACTGCCCTTATGCGGGACCCATGGCAAAGATCGCATTTATCGGGCTTGGCGTGATGGGCGGACCCATTGCCGGGCATCTGGCCAAGGCCGGGCATGACCTTAGCGTCTACAACCGCTCCATCGCCAAGGCGAAAGCTTGGAACGAGGCGCATGGCGGGGCCGTGGCGATCAGCCCCGCCCATGCGGCGCAGGGCGCGGACATCGTCATCACATGCGTGGGCAATGATGATGATCTGGCCGCTGTGACGATGGGCAAGGACGGCGCGTTCCGCAGCATGGCCAGCGGGACTCTGTTCATCGACCATACGACAGTGTCGGCGCGGATCGCCCGGCAATTGTTCGTGGAAGGGGAGAGCCGGGGAATCCACTGCGTCGACGCGCCGGTTTCGGGCGGACAGGCGGGCGCGGAGAATGGCAAGCTGTCGGTCATGTGCGGCGGCACGGAACCCGCCGTGGCGGCGGCCGGGATCGCCATGGGCTGCTATGCCGCGCGCGTCGTGCATGTGGGTGCGGCAGGCGCGGGGCAGACGACCAAAATGGTCAACCAGATTTGCATCGCCGGCGTGCTCCAGGGCGTGTCCGAGGGTTTGCGGTTCGCGCAGGCGGCGGAGCTGGACCTGGACAAGGTGCTCGAGGCGATTTCCGGCGGCGCGGCGCAAAGCTGGCAGATGGAGAATCGCTGGAAGACGATGGCGCAGGACAGTTTCGACTTCGGCTTTGCCGTCGACTGGATGCGCAAGGATCTGGGGCTGGCGCTGGATGAGGCGCGGGTGAGCGGGGCGACGCTGCCGGTGACGGCGATGGTCGACCAATTCTATGCCGATGTGCAGGCACTGGGCGGCGGGCGGCAGGACACCAGTTCGCTGGTCCGGCGGATCACCCGGGCGTGAAGTTCGCGGCGAAGTGGGTGATAGCGGCGGGTGTGCTGGCGTCCGGGCCGCTGATGGCGGCGGGGGTGGTGGACAACGTCAACGGGATCGCCCTCGACGCGCAAGGAAAATTGATCCATTTCAATGGCTTGATCATCGACGATCAGGGCAAGGTTGCCAAGCTGGTGCAGGGCAAGGTCGAGGAGCCGCGCGCACCGGAGAAGAAGCGCCGGAAGAAGGGCGACGATACGCCGCCCGCCCCCACATACAGCTTTCGCCTGGACGGGCAGGGCCGCACGCTGATCCCTGGCATGATCGACGCGCATGGGCATGTGATGGGGCTTGGCCTCTCCCTGCTGACGCTCGACCTGAGCGAGACGAAATCGCTGGCGCAGGCGCAGGCGAAGATCGCCGCCTATGTGAAGGATAATCCGGGCCGCAAATGGATATTGGGCGGCGGATGGAACCAGGAGACCTGGGGCCTGGGCCGTTTCCCGACGGCGGCGGAACTGGACGCCGTGACCGGCGACATCCCGACGTGGCTGGAGCGGGTCGACGGCCATGCCGGCTGGGCGAACAGTGCGGCGATGAAGGCGGCAGGCATCACGCCCGCGACCAAGGCGCCCACAGGCGGCCGGATCGAGACGGCGGCAGGTAGACCCGCAGGCGTGTTCGTCGACGCCGCCAGCGCTCTGATCGACCGCGTCGTGCCGCCGCCAGCGCCCAAGGACCGCGACCTTGCGTTCGAGAAGGCGCAATATCTGCTGCTGTCGCAGGGCATCACCGCGATTGCCGACATGGGCGCGGACATGAACGACTGGCAGACCTATCGCCGGGCGGGCGACAGGGACAGGCTGCGCGTGCGCCTTATGGTCTATGCCAAGGGCATCGAGAATATGGTCGCCATCGCAGGGCCAGCCCCGACGCCCTGGCTGTATGACGACCGGCTGCGGATGGGCGGAGTCAAGCTGTACCTGGACGGCGCGCTGGGATCGCGCGGGGCCTGGCTGAAGGCCGATTATAGCGATGCGCCCGGCCAGCGCGGCCTGCCGCTGATGACCGGCGCGCAACTGCGCAACAGCATGAGCCGGGCGGCGATGGACGGGTTTCAGGTCGCCGTGCACGCCATCGGCGACCAGGCCAATGCCGAAGTGGTGGACGCCATCGCCGAGCTTTCCGAAACCTACAAGGGCGACAGGCGTTGGCGGGTGGAACATGCCCAGATCATCGATCCTGTCGACCTGCCGCGCTTTGCGCAGAACGGGACCATCGCGTCCATGCAGCCCGTGCATGAGGCGTCGGACTGGCGCATGGCGACCGCCCGCATGGGCGAGGCGCGCCTTAAAGGCGCCTATGCGTGGCGCACTATGCTGAACGCGCATGTCCCCCTGGCCTTCGGGTCCGACGTGCCGGTCGAATCGTCCAATCCCTTCCCCGGCATCTCCGTCGCCATGACGCGCGAGGATGCGAAGGGCGAGCCGGCGGGCGGGTGGATGCCCGAGCAGCGGCTGACCTTCGAGGAGGCGCTGGCCGCCTTCACGCGCGGCGGCGCCTATGCAGGCTTCGCCGAAGACCGTTTCGGCACGCTGGCGCCCGGCGAGCGGGCCGATTTCCTGCTCATCGACCGGGATATCAGCATGACACGGCCCGCAGAGATACAGAATATTCAGGTTCTTGAGACATGGATCGGCGGCAAGCGGGTCTATGTAAAGGGCGAGACCGCGCCCCCGGCAGCACAGGCCAGTGAGACGACAGGAAAGCCATCGCTATGAGCGCTGTAAAGCTGCATACGAAATCCGTGGAAAAACCGTGGGGCCGGACCGATCTTCCGTCGATCTTCCCCAACCCAGATACCAAGCAGATCGGCGAGATCTGGTTCGACGGGCCGGAAGGCAGGCATCCGCCGCTGCTGGTCAAATATATCTTCACCAGTGAGAAGCTGTCGATCCAGGTCCATCCCAACGATGCGGAGGCCAGGGAACGCGGCCTGCCCGGCGGCAAGTCCGAATGCTGGTACATATTGGATGCGGAGCCGGACGCGGTGCTGGGCATTGGCCTCAAGAAGCCGCTGAGCGCCGAGGCGTTGCGCGCTGCGGCGCTGGACGGGTCGATCGAACAGCTGATGGACTGGAAGCCGGTCGCCAAGGGCAGTTTCTACTATATTCCCGCAGGCACCGTTCATGCGATCGGCGGCGGGTTGACCCTGGTCGAGGTGCAGCTGAACAACGACGTGACCTATCGCCTGTATGATTATGGGCGGCCGCGCGAGCTGCATCTGGACGATGGCGTGGCGGTGGCGAAGGCTGTCCCTTACCCCATGGCGGAGCAGATATTCCCGGCGGGCAGCGCCGCCCGGATGCTGGAGGGCGCGGACAAGCCGTTCACGCTGGACATGGTCGCCCAGGCGGCGGGCGAGAGCCTGACCCTGCCGGAGGGGCTGAGCTGGTTTATCCCCCTGGCGGGCGCGGGAGAGATTGACGGGCAGGCATGGCGGGAAAGCGAATGCTGGATCGTTGAGGGCGGCGCACAGATCCGCTTTGCGGCCGAGGCGCAGGCTTTGATCGCCACACTCTGAACGGACGGCGCACTGCCTATGCGGTTGCCCCGCTGGATATTGGTCTGCGTCCTGATCGGCGCGGGATTTGCGGGGCTGATCGGCTATATGTTCTGGCTGGCGCAGTCGATGCCGGTCATCCGGACCACGGAGGTGGCGCTTCCTTATCCTGCGGACGCGCCAAAAACGCCGGTGACGGTTGCGCTGATCACCGACACCCATTTGTCGGGGCCGGACAATTCGCCCGAGCGGCTGGCGCGCATCTTCGACCAGGTGAACGGGATGCATCCTGACCTGATCCTGCTCGGCGGCGATTATGTCAGCCGCAACAAGCCGTTCGGAAAGATATACAGCAATAGCGAGATGATAGCGCCGCTGGCGCGGTTGAGGGCGCCGCTGGGCGTCTTCGCCGTGCTGGGCAATCATGAAATTTCCCACTACGACGGCAGTTCGGCGCCCAAGCTGATGCAGGGTTTCCAGGATGCGGGCATCCGCCTGCTGATGAACGAGGCCGTGCGGCGCGGGCCGCTGGCGATCGGCGGCATCCCCGATTTCACCAAGAATGCGCCCGACGTTCCCGCCACCGTCAGGGCGATGCGCGCGCTGGGCGGCGCGCCGATATTCCTGACTCACAATGTCGATGCGGTCACGGAGCTTGGCGGGTGGCGCGGGCTGGTGCTGGCCGGGCACAGCCATTGCGGGCAGGTGGCGCTGCCTTTCTATGGCCCGGTCTATGTGCCGCAGAAGCTGCCCTATACATGCGGGCGCTATGATGTGGACGGCAAGACGATCATCGTGTCGGGCGGCGTGGGGACGAGCAGCGTGCCGTTGCGCCTGGCCGCCCCGCCCGATGTGTGGATGATCACGATACGGCCAGAGTCCTGATCGCCAGGACCATATTCCCTTTCCGAACCTCCAGCGCCTTTGCCCGATCATAATAAGGCAAGCGCTTTATTTTCTGGGCAAGGATGTCCATAGCGGCATCATCTGACGAGCGGGAGGCCAGGACTATGCACAGAATAGGGCTTGAGGCGCAGGTGGTGCGTGAGCTTGAACCCTGTGACGTGGTGCGGGCGGCGGCGGAGGCAGGATTCGATTGCGCGGGTGTCTATATCGACCTGGATCGATGGGTTCCGGCCATGACGCGGGAGGTGCGCAACGCGTTCGCGCAGACCGGGGTCGCACCGCTGGAGGCGGAGGTTATCCGGATGGGCGGGGCGATCGGCGATCGCGACCGGGCAATTATCGACATCGCGGCGGAGATCGGCATGCCGCACCTGATCGTCGTGGGCATGGACGACGATGCGGACCGGAATGCGGACCTGCTGGCGCATCTTGCGGAGATTGCCGGTCTGGCGGGCGTGCGGCCGGTGCTGGAATTCGGGGCGTTCACGGCCATCCGGAATGTCGATGCGGCGTTGGCCGCCGTGTCGCGCGCCGACGGGCAGGTGGATATTCTGGCCGATCCGATCCACCTCGCCCGGAGCGGCGGGGTGCCCGCCGACCTGAAGCGCATTCCGGCCGCGCTGATGCCCTTTGCCCAGATTTGCGACGCGGGGCCGCCGCCCGCCGACGTTTCTGCCGCCGGACTGCTGGAGGAGGCACGGCATCATCGGCTGGACATGGGCGAGGGCGTGCTGCCGCTTGACGATTTCTATCGGGCGTTGCCGCCCGGCATTGTCCTGAGCAATGAGGTGCGATCGGTCGCGTGGGAGCGGCGCTATCCCGATGCGTTTGCGCGTGCGCGGGTATTGGCCGCCAATATGCGACGCTGGCTCAATTCCATAGATACCTGATAAAACAGGATATTATTGGCCGAACTTCGCATTGCGCGCGAGGGCGACGGCCTCTCTGGCGGCGGCGAGCAGTGCGCCGGATTTCGCCTCGCACTCCCGCTGTTCATAGACCGGATCGCTGTCGGCGACGATGCCTGCGCCCGCCTGCACATGCATGACGCCATCCTTGAGCACGGCGGTGCGCAGGACGATGCAGCTGTCCATATTCCCGTCTGGCCCGAAATAGCCGACCGCGCCGGCATAGGCCCCGCGCGTCTCGCTCTCCAGCTCGGCGATGATCTCGCAGGCGCGGACCTTGGGCGCGCCCGAGACCGTGCCGGCGGGGAATCCGGCGAACAGGGCGTCCAGCGCATCCTTGCCCGGCGCGAGGCCGCCGACGACGTTGGAGACGATGTGCATGACGTGGCTGTAGAATTCGACGGTGTAGCTTTCCGTCACCTTCACCGTGCCGGGGGCGGCGACGCGGCCGACATCGTTGCGGCCAAGGTCGAGCAGCATGAGATGCTCGGCGCGCTCCTTGGGATCGGCGAGCAGGCTTTCGCGATTGGCGGCATCCTCTACGGCCGTACGCCCACGCGGGCGGGTGCCGGCGATGGGACGGATCGTCACTTCGCCGTCGCGCATGCGGACCAGGATCTCGGGGCTGGAGCCGATCAGCGCGAAGCCCGGCATGTCGAGATAATAGAGGAAGGGCGACGGGTTGATGCGGCGGAGCGCGCGGTAGAGGGCGATCGGCGGCAGGGTGAAGGGGCTGGTGAAGCGCTGGGCCAGCACCACCTGAAAAATGTCGCCGGCGACGATATAGTCCTTCGCCCGGGCGACCATCTCGCCATAGCGACCCTCCGGCAGGATCGGGGTGACGGCGATATCGGCGGGATCGGCGGTGGGCGCATCATCCGGAATCGGCCCGGCAAGGCGTGCGGCGGCGGCGTCTATACGGTCCTGCGCGGCCGCGATGGCCTTTTCCGCGTCCGGCGCAGCATCGCTCCAGACCGGCGCGACGAGGAACAGGATGTCGGCCAGGCGATCGAACACCAGGATGACGGTCGGGCGGACGAACAGCATGTCCGGCACGCCGATGGGATTTTCCGGCGGGCGCGGCAGTTTTTCGACAAGGCCGACCGTCTCATAGCCGGCATGGCCGACAAGGCAGGAGAGGGCGGGGGGAAGCTCCGGGCCCAGCTCCGCCCGGCATTGCGCGACGAGGGCGCGCAGTTCGGCAAGGGCCCCGCCCGGCAGCGGCGCGAAGGCGGTGCGGTCGGTGGCCCAGTGACGGTTGATCTCCGCTTTGTCGCCCACGGCGCGAAAGACCAGGTCGGGGGCGAGGCCGATCAGGCTGTAGCGCCCGCGCACCGCGCCGCCCTCGACCGATTCGAGCAGGAAGTCGCCCCGGTCAGGCTCGATCAGCTTGAGAGCGGCGGATATCGGCGTGTCGGTATCGGCGATCTGCCGCCGCCAGATGAAGGCGGACCGGCCAGCGGCAAGCGCTTCCCGGGCGCGGTCTGTCGTTTGCCTTTCCGCCTCGCGCATGCCGGTCAGGCGCTTACTGCTCAGCGCCATTGGCGCGGCGCAGCTCCTGCTTCACGCCGGCGACGACCGCCATGTTGCGGGCGACTTTCAGGTCCTTCTCGATCGCCTTTTCAAACTGCGCGGCATATTCATTGCCGATGACGCCGGCGAGCTGGCTGCGCACCTGTTCGACCAGTTGCGGCTGCTTGCCCGCATCGTCCTGTTGCACCTCGTCGAGCTGGACGAGGAAATAGCCGCGATCCTGGCCGATCGGCAGCGCCTTGATCGTCCCCTTGGCCATGTTGAACATCAGCGCGAGCGGCGGCGGCGGGGCCTTGTCGCCGCGCATCAGGTCGGCGCGGCGGCCGGCGGCCTTCTGGACGGGGGGCAGGGGCACGCCGACAGCGGCCATGGCCTCCTCCAGCTTTGCGCCCTTGGCGACCTTTGCGCGGATCTGCTCGGCAACGGCCTTCGCCTTGATCGCGCCCTGGGCGAGCTTGTACTGCGCCACGACAAGATCGCGCACCTTGGCCAGCGGCGGCGGCGCGGCGGCGGCGACGCTGCCGACCTTCAGCAGGGCGTAGCGCTTATCCTGGGCGATGGGGACGATCTGCGCGTCGTCATCGGCCGCCATGACGAAGCCGGGCTTGAGCAGGGGCATGATGTCCGGACCGGGCTTGTAGAGCTGGTCCTCGACATTCTGGCCGGTGGAAACGAGCAGCGGCGTGGTCTCTATGGCGAGGCCATTGTCCTTGGCGACCTCGTCAAAGGTCGCGCCATTGCCGACCTGGTCCTCGATCTTGCCGGTAAAATCGGACAGCAGCGCCTGTTCCTTCTGCGCGCGCAGGGTTTCGAGGATCTTCGCCTTCACCTGATCGAGCGTCTGGGCGGGCTTCCTGTCGATGGCGGTGACGCGCAGCAGGCTCCAGCCGAGCGCGGCGCGTGCCGGGCCGACCAGGCCACCCTGCGCGGCAGCAAAGCCCTGCGCGGCGGTCTGCGCCGAAGAGGCGGCGGCAAGTTGCGCCTGCGTCTGGCCAAGCAGGGTGGAGACGGACAGGCCGGTGGCCTGCGCGGCGGCGGCCAGCGTCTTGCCGCCCTGCACTTGGGCGGCGATCGCCTTGGCGGC
>DASVND010000042.1:0-2352 GCA_036384035.1 Sphingobium sp.
CGACATCACGTTGCGGGATGCTGCGGTGGACGCGGACAATCGGCCGACCCGCCGGATGATTGCGAACGCGGCGATCGGCGTGCATGTCGAGGACGCCTATTACTCGGTGCGAGAGCTGCGCGAGGCAGTGAGCTGGGTGCATGAAGGCGTGCCGGCTGGAAAGCTCAAGCTGGCGGAGATCCTCGGCAATGATGGTGCCGACGATTTTCAGCGCTGCGTCTTTTTCTGCGTCGCCGGCCGCGGCGTGGTGTCGATGCTTGACGATCTTGAGTGGCTGGAAGACCTGCTTGAGCGGCGTGGGCGCGTCGCCGGAGAACAGAAGCGCATGAAGGCGACTGTGATGCCGCTCGTCAATCCCTATGTGGCCGACGCGCCCGATGGTCCGCTGGTTACTATGGACGGGAATTTCGAGCAGGGTCCGTCATGGTGGGCCGACCCGACCTTGTCGGCCTGATCATCAGCGCTCGCAGCTTAGACGTTCTCCGCGCCGCCAGCGCGATGGTTCGATCCAGTCGCCGGCAAAGGCCCCTGCCCGTCGCTGCCTGGCGGCGATGAACGCTGCGTTGTATGTGCGCAGGCGGACTGGATCGCCCCTGAGGTAGTTCGCCTGCGGGGTCGCGAGGCCAGCGCGGATGAGGCGTTCTCCCAGATCCGCACCATCAACCGTCACGACCGCCACGGGTCTTCCATAGGAGGATGAAGACACAAGCCGGATCGTCGCGGTCTTGGAACGCAGGGCATTGGCTGCGAAATCCTGCGCCGTCTTGCCGCACTCCCAGCATCCTGAGACGCGTCGACAGAGCTGCCCGCGCTCGAACGCGTCAACCCCGAACAGCCGGAAGTCGATGGCTACGGTATCGCCGTCGATCGCACGGGCCTTTGCATCGAAAGTCTGTGACCATGAGGCCGAGGCGAGAAGCGCGCTGCCGATGAGCATGATGGTCGTCGCCACTCGGATCAAAACGTCATCTCCACCTCGATATGATCATCAGCTGCCGGCGCCGTGCTCACCCGGAAGGGCTGCAGCGGGTCGCCGGTCCGCACGATCGACACCCGGCCTGGTCGCTCATCGAAAACACGGCCGGCCACGCGATTTGCATTCTCGCGACTGCAAAGCTGGAGGCGCTTGGGCGAAAGATTACGACACGCGGCAAACATGATGACTCCTCCCTGCTGCGGGGATGATACTGATCGGCGCATTCATGCAAAGATCGTCTTGTGGACTTTGGTCACCTGGACGATCGCCCAATCGCGCTCCATGAACCGGCTGATCGCATAGCCGCAGCGGGTCTCGGGATCGCGGAAGCTCAGACGGCGGCCGCGCTTCACGACGATAAATTCGTCGCCCACATGGCCGTCGGAGAACTTCAAGGCATGGGCGAGCTTGATCCGGTCGCCGTCCTCGATCCTGCGCGCCCGTCGGGCCAGGTTGGCGTGGCACCGCGCGCGCCAGTCCAGGGCGTGCTCGCGGTCGGTTGGGGTCAGGAGACCAAGGATGCGGCCTGGGCAGCTATCCTCATAGGGTCCAAAGGACTCGTCCATGCTCTTATAGCCGAAATGCTCGCCGGACTTGCTTTTGGGGTTCCACATCACCTTGCAGACGATGGCGAAGATCTCCTTACCGACGCCGTCGACCGTCACCTGAGCGGCGGCGTAATAGGTGCGATTCAGAGGGCAGGACGAGGCGAGCACTTTCAGGCCCTTGATGGTGCCGTCGTCGTCGCGGCTGTAGGTGAACTGCGCGTCCAGATAGTCCTTGGCGGTCTTGTGACCGCCCATGTGGTAACGGGACATGGTGAGCCAGCCCATCGGTATCTCCTGTAATGTCGGGGAAAGATCGGATCAACGACAGGTCATGCCGCCTGCGGAATTGGTGTCACGGCTTCGACCGGGGCGGTCGTCTCGCTGTTGTCACCGAAAGCGAGCAGGTAATTGAAGGCCTGCTCGGCCTTGGAGGCAGCGTGAATGATCGCGGTCTTGTCCGCCCGCAAAATGGAAAGCCAATGGGCGACGTAACTCGCATGATTGTCGTGCAGTTCGTTCGGCAGGCGCAGATGGGCGCAGATCAGGCCGCTTCCGATCTCGGCCACGAGCTCTTCGAAGCTATACGCTTTGTCGCCAAACCGCTTGCCGAAGGTACGCGCCAGGCGGGCGGTGCCGCCTGACCAGTGGACGGTCTCGTGGGCTCGCACGGATGCGTAGTGATCCATCGTCCTGAACGATCGGCGATGCGGCATCTGGATGTAGTCGAATGTTGGGTGGAAGAAGGCCCGGTCGCCGCCATGCCGAACCTCAGCCGGCACCCGGTCGAAGAACTGGTCGATGGCGGTTTGCCGGGCGGATGGATCGATC
>DASVND010000043.1:0-68286 GCA_036384035.1 Sphingobium sp.
CCATCAGCGGCCGCCCTGCTCGAACGGTCCGGGGCGGGGGCGCGGCGCGGGCGGGGCCGGGGGCGTTGCGCCGTCACCCAGCGCTTCCTTGGCCAGCGCGCCGATGCCGCCCAGCGTGCCGATCAGCTGCGTCGCCTCAACCGGGAACAAGATGGTCTTGGCGTTGGGCGACACGGCGAACTGGCTGACCGCTTCGGTATATTTCTGCGCAATGAAGTAATTGAGCGCCTGCGGATTGCCCGCCGAAATGGCGTCGGATACCATCTGCGTCGCCTTGGCCTCCGCCTCGGCCTCGCGCTCGCGGGCCTCGGCGTCGCGGAAGGCGGCTTCACGGCGGCCCTCGGCCTCCAGGATCTGGCTCTGCTTGGCGCCCTCGGCTTTCAGGATTTCCGAGGCGCGAAGGCCCTCGGATTCAAGGATCAGCGCACGCTTTTCGCGCTCCGCCTTCATCTGGCGGCCCATCGCATTGACGATGTCGGCGGGCGGGCGAATGTCCTTCAGCTCCACGCGGGTGATCTTGATGCCCCAGGCGTTGGTGGCATGATCGACGACCGACAGCAGCCGCGCGTTGATCTCGTCGCGCTTCGACAGCGTTTCATCGAGGTCCATCGATCCCATGACGGTGCGCAGGTTGGTGGTAGCGAGCTGCATGATCGCGACATAGAGTTCGGACACTTCATAGGCGGCCTTGGCGGCGTCAAGCACCTGGAAGAAGACGACGCCGTCGACCGACACCATCGCATTGTCCTTGGTGATGATTTCCTGCCCCGGAATATCAACAACCTGCTCCATCATGTTGATCTTGCGGCCGACGGAATAGAAGAAGGCGGGGTAGAAATTGAGGCCGGGCCGCGCCACTTCGGTAAAGCGGCCGAACCGCTCGATCGTATATTGATAGCCCTGCCGCACGATCTTCATGCTGCTCGCCAGATAGATGATGACCAGTATGGCGACCGTCAGTGCAAAAGTCGTGACCATCGAAAACCTCCCCCGGGGTAACTGCCTTGACTATGCCGTCAAAAGGGAGAGGGGGAAAGATGTTTCCAAGGTGGAAGGATGTTTAAGGCTCATGCTCAACCATAATTTTCAGCTCCACCACGCCCGTTCCCTGCTGTTCCTGCCTGCATCGAACGCGCGCGCAGTGGAGAAGGCGCGAGGGCTGGACTGCGATATGGTCATCCTGGACCTGGAGGACGCCGTGCCGGACGACCGCAAGGAAGAGGCGCGGGCCGGCGTGATCGACGCGGCCGCGGGCTATACCGGCAAGCTGGTCGGCATCCGCATCAACATGGCCGGTACGTCCTGGCACGGGGCGGACATGATCGCGGCCAAGAACAGCGCCGCCGACTTCGTGGTGCTGCCCAAGGTGGAGGCGCTCAAGCAGGTGCATGACGTCTACGGCGTGTGCGCCAAGCCAGTGATCGCGATGATCGAAAGCGCGCTGGGCGTGACCCAGGCGGTCGCGATCGGCGGTTTCGCGGGCGTCGCCGGGCTCTTCATGGGCAATAACGATCTGCGTCGGGACCTGAATATTCCAGCAAGTGCAGGGCGGAGCGGGCTATCCTTCGCGCTGCAATCCGTGGTGCTGGCTGCGCGCGCATCGGGCAAGGCGGTGTTCGACGGCGTCTATAACAAGCTGGACGATAGCGAGGGGTTCGCGGCGGAATGCCGGGAAGGGCATGCGCTGGGCTTTGACGGCAAAACGCTGATCCATCCCAATCAGGTGGAGATCGCCAACGCGACCTTCGGTCCGGACGAGGCGGCGCTGGCCGATGCGCGGCGGCTCATCGATGCGGCGACCGGCGGGGCCGAACGGCATGAAGGCGCGATGATCGAGACGATGCACGTCGAAGCGGCAAAGGCCCTGATCGCCCGGGCGGAGGCTGTGAAGCGCTGAGGCGGTAGTACCCACCTCCGTTCGCTTCGAGCTTGTCGAGAAGCCACGCACATCCGTTTCTCGACTTCGCTCGAAACGAACGGGCGTGGCCACCCGGATCAGAATAGCCCTAGAACTTCCCGCTCAGCGATACGCCGATGATGCGCGGATCGTTGTAGACGGCGGCCATATAGTTTTCGATGACGCCCTTCAGGTTCTTCTCATTGGTGATGTTGCGGGCAAAGGCGGCGATTTCATACTGCCCGTTATTTCCGCTATACCCAACCTTCAGGCCGCCCTCGAAATTGCCGTTCGAGGTGAACTCCTTCGTCTTGTAGAGGACGAATTGTGTGTAGCCCTGAACGTTCCAGTCAGTCGCGACGAAGAATTTGCCGCTGTCGCTGATCGGCATGTCATAGCGCGCCGTGACGTTGAAATTATATTCCGGCGCATTGGGCAGGGGCTCGCCGTCGATCTGGGCGAAGGTGTTGGCGCCGACCTTGATCGTCGGATCCTCCACCGTGCAGACCACCACGCCGCCGAGCGCGCAGACCTGCGCATAGACGCGCTTGTCCTTGATCTCGCTATGCAGCCAGCTTGCGCCAAGGCTGATGGTCAGGTTCTGCGCCGGCTTCCAGTCTGCCTGAGCCTCCAGGCCATAGGCTTGCGCTTTGTCGGCGTTGAAGAGGACGCCGTTGCCGTTGGAATCATTGCCGTTCAACTGAATGTTCTTGACGGTGTAGTAAAAGCCGCTGGCGTTGAAGCGGAGCGTATCGTTCAGCAGGCTGCTCTTGAAGCCGCCTTCCCAGGACAGGATCGTTTCGGAGTCCGCCGTGGTGAAGTCGGCGTTGAAGACCGCCGAGCGGCCCTGGATCGTCGGACCACGGAAGCCCTTGGCGACGCGGGCATAGACGCTGACGTCCGGGCTGACCTGATACAGTGCGCTCAGATCCCAGCTGGGCTTCTTGTCGGACAGGCGAACATAGGTCCGGCCCCTGTAGGTGACGGCGCCGGTCGGACCATCGGCGGTCTTGACCAGCCGGGTTTCCTTCGTGTCCTTGGTTTCGCGCCCGCCGGCCGTGATGGTGAAGCCGGGCAGCACTTCATAGCTGAGCTGGCCAAAGACCGCCCAGGACGTGTTCTTGTCGCGCAGGCGGACCCAGTTATTGGGGTTGTTGGTATTGGCGTTGCCCGGCGTGGCCGGATTGAACGGCGTCGTCAGGAAATAGCGGCGCTGGTAGAAATCGGTCGTGTCGCGGCTGTCAAAATACATGCCGCCGACCTGCCACTTGAACCGGCTCTCGCCGCTGCTGGCTAGGCGCACTTCCTGCGTAAGCTGGTCGAGGTCGCGGATCTGGCCCTGCGACTGGCCGCAATCGGTGCAGGCGGCGGTGCCAAGCGGGTTGTAGCCGAACTGGCTGGAACCGCCATCGGTGTCGCCACGGCTGTAGCCAGACGTCGTCTCATAGGCGCTGATCGAGGTCAGCGTAACCGGGCCGAAATCATAGTCGAGATGGAAGGAGCCGCCATAGGTCTTGTATGCCTGCGGATTGTTGTTCGCCTCGTCATAGGCGACGGCCTTGCGCGATGCGTCGCTCTTGTTGCTGCCCTTGGTCAGCGCGCTGCGCAGGAACAGGGTGGAGGTGCCGCTATAGTCGCGGGCATGCGCCGACCAGAGCATCGACAGGTTTTCGGTCGGGGTCATCAGCAGCTGGATGCGCGCATCCTTCTCGTCGAAGCCGCCCATGGCGTCCTTCTTCGGAGAGACCGTGCCGTCGGCGCTGGCGCCCGCATAGAGGTTATCAACATAGTCGTCGCGGTGCTGATAGAGGCCCGAGACTCGGAACGCGAGCTTGTCGGCGACGATCGGCCCGCCGACGCCGGCGTCCAGCGTGATCGTATTGTAGCTGCCGTAGGATGCGGACGCTTGGCCGGTGAAGTCCTGGGTCGGGCGCATCGTGTCGAACTTGACGATGCCCGCCGTGGTGTTGCGGCCGAACAGCGAACCCTGCGGACCGCGCAGCACTTCAACCTGCCGGATGTCGTAGACCGGGTTCGATTTCAGCACGACATGCTCCAGGACGACGTCGTCCTGAATGATCGAGACCGGCTGCGACGCGCCGAGGTAGAAATCGATATTGCCCAGGCCGCGGATGTAGAAGCGCGGGAAGATGCGGCCGGTGGTGGTTTCGGCGTAGAAACCCGGGACCTTGCCCGAAAGGGCGAGCAGGGTATCGTCACCGCCGCTCTGGAACGTGCGCAGGTCAGCGCCGCCGACGACGCCGACCGACACAGGCACCTTCTGCAGATTTTCGGAGCGCCGTTCCGCCGTCACGACAATCTCGTCGAGCGATGAGGCGTCCGGCGCAGTGTCCTGCGCATGGGCTGCCGTGGCGAACGCGGTGGCAGACAGGGCGCCGAGCGCCGCGGTCAGCAGCAATGCCGACCGTCCGAAAGTGGCTTTGGACAAGATGATTCCCCAATGGATATGTGAACAGGAAGGGCGCGATTTCGTGAAGCCCTTCGACGCGGATATTCCTTTGCTCCGGCCGATGCGCGGGGAGCTAGGGCGCGATTATGTCGCTATAATGACAGAATGTTTCCCCAGGCGCGCACTGGCGACGATAGTCCCGCCAGCGTGGCAATCGGGCAACAGCGGCTACTGCACTCGCGCCACCGTGAAGCCCTTGCCCCGTAGCTGGACGATCAGATTGTCCGGTCCCGCCAGATGCGCAGCGCCAACGGCGATGAAGGGGCGCCCCCTCATCGCGGCGATCCGGTTGGCCCAGGCGCGGTTGCGATCGGTCAGCAACGGACCGACCAGTTGAGGCTCCGGCGCGATCTCGGCAATGACATCACGGGCGATGGCGTCCATGTCGCCTTTCAGCCAGGCGGTCTTCATGCGCTCGAACTGCGCGGCGACGTCCTTTGACTGGCCCACCGTCTCCGCCAGGAAGGCGCGCTGGGTTGTCTCCGGCATGCGGTCGAAGATGCCCAGTTGCTGTTCTATGGTCTCCAGCCCCTCGACGGGCTTGCCCGCCTGCCGGAAATCGGCGGTGAGCGCTGCCTCCACGCCCTCGTCGCCCGACAGCTTCAGCTCCTGCTGGCTGAGCGTCGACACCAGCATAGCCGCCGCCCAGCTTTCGTAGGAGGACAGCATCTGCGCGCTCATCCCGCCGCGCCGGATCAGCGCGTCCAGCGCGGCGCGCTTGTCGGGCGGCACCCGGTCGGCGATCGGCGGCAGGCCGGGACTTTGCCCCAGTCGCGCGAAGATCGCCTGCGATTCCGCAGCATTGTCGAGCCCCGCCGCCTCCAGCACCAGCCGGTCGGACCCGGCCATGGCGTCGCGCATCCCCTGCGTTTCCCATGCCAGCCCCTTGGGCAGGATATGGATCGTGCCGAAGACATAGGCGGTGGTGTCGCCCTTCTGTATCTTCCAGAGGGCAGGACCCTGAGGCTCCTCCCGCAACGACGGCTCCGCCCTGCAGGCCGTGAGCAGCAGCAGGGCGAGGCCGAGGAAGGTCGTGAGGGATTTGCGCATGATGGCTAGATAAGAGCTTTCCGGCTTTAGAAAACCGTTCGCCCTGAGCGAAGCCGAAGTTGAAATGAGTCACGTGCCTCGTTTCAACGACTGAGCCGAAGGCGAAGTCACTTCGCTCCGCTCAGTGCAGGGCTTCGACTTCGCTCAGCCCGAACGGAGAATTGATGCTTGTTAAACTGACCTACTTCCCCCGGAACTCGCTCGCCTTGACCCGCTTCACCGCAATGTTGTCGGCCGCCAGGTCGGCGATCACGCTTTTGGGGCCTGCCAGATGCCCGGCGCCTACTGCGATGAACACCGTGCCAGGCGTCTTCATGCGTTCGGCAATCCATGCCGCCCATTTGGCGTTGCGGCCATAGAGCAGAACCTGCGCCAGTTCCGGCGTCGCCTCCAGCGATCGGTTCATCTGGCGGGAGAGGCTGTCGGGTTTCCCCGCCTTCCACGCCTTGATCAGCGTCGCGAATTCGGCGTCGGCCTGCGGCAGGCCGTCCACCGTCTCATTGAGGAAAGCGATCTGCTGCGCGTCCGGCAGGCCAGCGAAATAGCCAAGCTGTTCCGATGCGGTTTCCAAACCGCCGATTTTCTTGCCGGCTGCCGTCGCCGCGGCGCTCAGCACTTTCTCGACACCCTCTTCGGCCAGATAGCCGCCCTTCACCAGCGGCATGACCGACAGCATGACGCCTGGCATCCACGGCTGGAACCGCTCGAACGATTGCCAGGGGATGCCGGCCTGCTCCATCGCCGCCTGATATTTGGCGCGCGCCGGTTCGCTCAGCTTCTCCGACAGGGGCTTGCGGTCCTTGGCCAGGCCGAGTTCGCCCATGGTCTGCGCCATTTCGGCGGCGGGAGGCTCGACCATTTCCAGCACCAGTTCGTCGGAACGGTCGAACGCTGCCTTTACCTCGTCATCGAACCACACGGTTCCCGGTTTCAGCACATGCACCGTGCCGAACAGATAGACGGTCGTGTCCGCATCCTTCACCACCCACAGCGCAGGGCTGGCGCTCGCCGGCTCTTTGGCGGCAAGCGGCAGGGGCGCGAAAAGCAGGCCGATGCCAGCGAACAGGGAAAGCAGTCTGGTCATGTCGTCTCCATGCGGCCCGGACGGGACCGGGGCAAGCGCCTTCTATCCGGTGAGGGGTGTACGCGATGTTACCGGGGTGTTGATGGTGGGCGCGGGTCTTCATTACAAAACTCCGTTCGGGCTGAGCTTGTCGAAGCCCTGTCCTTCCCCTTGAAGAGAAGTGCAGTCCTTCGACAAGCTCAGGACGAACGGAGAGGAAATGTCTCATGTCAAAGGCTAACCAAGCTCCCGGCAAGCCAACCGTCTTGACCCTGCGCCGCCCATGCGCCAAGGCACGGCCCCAATAACAGCCTGCAGAAAGCCCCCTATAGCGTGCGCGAAGGCGAACCTCTTTCCTTTCAGGACATGATCCTGACCCTCCATGCCTATTGGAGTAAACAGGGCTGCGTCATCCTGCAGCCCTATGACATGGAGGTCGGCGCAGGCACCTTCCACACCGCGACCACGCTGCGCGCGCTGGGGCCGGACGCATGGAACGCCGCCTTCGTGCAGCCCAGCCGCCGCCCGACCGACGGCCGCTATGGCGAGAACCCCAACCGGCTGCAGCATTATTACCAGTATCAGGTGATCATGAAGCCAAGCCCGGCAAACCTTCAGGAGCTGTATCTGGGGTCGCTGGTGGAGATCGGCATTGATCCGCTGGTCCACGATATCCGCTTCGTCGAGGATGACTGGGAAAGCCCGACACTGGGCGCCTGGGGCCTCGGCTGGGAAGTGTGGTGCGACGGCATGGAAGTCAGCCAGTTCACCTATTTCCAGCAGATGGGCGGTTTCGACTGCAAGCCGGTGTCGGGCGAACTGACCTACGGCCTCGAGCGGCTGGCCATGTATATCCAGAATGTCGACAGCGTGTACGACCTCAGGTTCAACGACGCCGGCGTCACCTATGGCGATATCTTCCTGGAAAATGAGAAGCAGATGTCGAAATGGAATTTCGAGATCGCCGACACCGACAAGCTGTTCCGCTGGTTCAAGGATGCCGAGGCCGAGTGCCAGCAATGCATCGCACAGGACGTACCCATCGCCGCCTATGAACAGGCGATCAAGGCCAGCCATGTTTTCAACCTGCTTCAGGCGCGCGGCGTCATCTCCGTCCAGGAACGCGCCAGCTACATCGCCCGCGTTCGCGACCTGGCGAAGGGATCGTGCGAGGCGTGGATGAAAACCAACGGATGGGCGGCGTGACCCGGATGCGCGCCAACCCACATCCGTTCGGTTCGAGCTTGTCGAGAACTGTTCTCGACCTTTCGGTTCTCGACAGGCTCGAACCGGCTCGAACCGAACGGGATAGATTGACGGGCGTGCTGCAATGACCGACTTCCTCCTCGAACTGCGCTGCGAGGAAATTCCCGCGCGCATGCAATTAAAGGCGTCCGAGGACCTTGCCCGCCTGTTCACCGAGGAACTGGCGAAGGCGGGCCTTAAGCCCGACGCCATCGACTCTTTCGTCACGCCCCGCCGTCTGGCGCTGATCGCGCGTGGCCTACCGCTCCAGACCGAGCCCGTTAGCGAAGAGCGCAAGGGGCCGCGCGCCGATGCGCCGGCGCAGGCGCTCGAAGGCTTCCTGCGCTCCACCGGCCTCACCCGCGAGCAACTGGTCGAGCGCGCGGACGCCAAGGGCAACGCCATCCTGTTCGCAGTGATCGAAAAGCCCGGCCGCGCCACCAGCGACGTGCTGGCCGAGGCGATCCCGGCGATCGTCCGCGCCTTCCCCTGGCCCAAGTCGATGCGCTGGGGCAGGGCGAGCCAGACCACGGAAAGCCTGCGCTGGGTCCGCCCTTTGCAGGGCATCGTCGCGATTCTGGGCGAGGATCTAGTCGAGATCGAGATTGATGGGGTGCGCTCCGGATTCACGACCGTCGGCCACCGTTTCCATCATGCGGGCGATATCACGATCGGCGGCGCCAACGACTATGCCGAGAAGCTGCGCGCCTGCCATGTGATCGTCAGCCATGCCGAGCGGCAGGCGATCATCGCGGAAAAGGCGGCGGAGGCGGCCGCGTCCAAGGGCTATGTGCTGGTCGAGGACAAGGGGCTGGTTGCGGAGAATGCGGGCCTCACCGAATGGCCGGTGCCGCTGATCGGCGATTTCGACCCGGCCTTCCTTGAGGTTCCGCCTGAAGTCATCCAGCTAACCCTGCGCGTGAACCAGAAATATTTCGTGGTTCAGGGCGCGGACGGCAATCTCGCGCCCGCTTTCATCTGCACCGCGAATATCGAGGCGAAGGACGGCGGCGCGGCGATCGTCGCGGGCAACCGCAAGGTGCTGGCCGCACGTCTGTCTGATGCGCGCTTCTTCTGGGAACAGGACCGCAAGACCTCGCTTGAGGAGCATGCGAAGAAACTGGGCCGCATCACCTTCCACGAGAAGCTGGGCACCGTCGCCGACAAGGTCGAGCGCGTGGCGAAGCTGGCGCGCTGGCTGGTTGAGGAGGGGATTGTCTCTTCCGCTACATCCGTCATCCCCGCGCAGGCGGGGACCCATCTCCCTACCTCGCATCCGGACACCGCGCCGGAGATGGGTTCCCGCCTGCACGGGGATGACGAAGATAGGGAAGAACTCGCCACTCTCGCCGAACAGGCCGCGCGCCTCGCCAAGGCCGACCTCGTCACCGAGATGGTCGGCGAGTTCCCCGAACTGCAGGGCGTGATGGGCGGCTATTACGCTCGCGCAGAGGGCCTGCCGGACGCCGTGGCCGACGCGATCCGCGACCATTACAAGCCGGTCGGGCAGGGCGACGACGTCCCCACCGCGCCGGTGACGGTGGCGGTGAGCTTGGCGGACAAGTTGGACACAATTGTCGGTTTCTTCGGTATCGGACAGCAGCCGACAGGCTCGCGTGATCCATTTGCTCTTCGGCGTGCGGCGCTGGGCGTTATTCGGATGATCGGTAATGGCCTGCGTTTCAATTTGGCAAAAGTGCTACATCGAGCGATGGGCGAATTTCACGCTCAGGACATCGACCGCGCGTTTGGTGATCTGGGGGAATACCTTCGATTGACCAAAGCCTTCGATGCCGGCGAGACGGATATCGACCCGTCGAAAGGAAAGCTGGCTTTCCATCTGACCGAAGGAGACGAAATTCTCGACTTCTTCGCCGACCGCCTCAAAGTCCAGCAACGCGAAGCCGGTGTCCGCCACGACCTGATCGACGCGGTGTTCGCGCTTGGCGGCGAGGATGATCTCGTCCGCCTGCTTGCGCGGGTGAAGGCGTTGCAGGCGTTCGTCGCGACCGAGGATGGCGCGAACCTGCTCGCTGGGTACAAGCGGGCGGCGAATATCCTGAAGAAGGAAGGGGTGGACGTCACCACCTCCGTTCGTGTCGAGCGAAGTCGAGACACAGATGCACCGGGGGATGGTCCCTCGACTTCGCTCGGGACGAACGGGGTTGGGAGCCTGTCCTACACCCCCGAACCCGCCGAAGCTGCCCTCATCGCCGCGCTCGATGCCGCTGAACCGCGCGCCGCTGCCGCTGTCGAGGCGGAGGATTTCGAGGGCGCCATGTCCGCTCTCGCCTCCCTGCGCGCGCCGATCGATGCCTTTTTTGAGGAGGTCACGGTGAATGACGCGGACCCGGACAAGCGCGCCGCGCGGCTTGGCCTGCTCGCCCGTGTCCGTGCGGCCGTCCATGGCGTCGCGGATTTCTCCCGTATCGAGGGATAGCCGCTACGCCCAATCGGCATCGCCGCGCCGTTTTCCGGACTCGTTTTGGCTGGCCCGAATTGATACAGGGCTGAAACGCCGCCGGTTAGGCTTGATCGAATCCGTGCTGCAGTGCACAACAGCGCCCTTGGTTTTGGAGACGAAGGGCCAAAAATGGTGGATGTGATGGAAGTGCAGACCCAGAAGACCACAACGGACGTTCGCTATGTCTATCGGTTCGGCGGTGGCGTGAATGACGGCGGCAAGGGCGACAAAAACCTGCTGGGCGGCAAGGGCGCCAACCTGGACGGCATGGCCTCCATCGGTTTGCCGGTGCCCCCGGGCTTCACCATCACGACCGAGATGTGCACGCGCTATTATGTCGATGGCGAGGTGTTCCCCGACAGCCTGCGCGCGGAAGTCGCCAACGGCATCGCCCATATCGAGGGCATCACCGGCAAGCGCTTCGGCGATCAGGCCGATCCGCTGCTGGTCTCCGTCCGCTCCGGCGCGCGCGTGTCGATGCCCGGCATGATGGACACCGTCCTGAACCTGGGCCTCAACGACCGCACCGTCATCGGCCTCGCCTCCGCCTCGGGCGACGAGCGTTTCGCCTGGGACAGCTATCGCCGCTTCATCCAGATGTATTCGGACGTCGTGCTTGAGCTGGATCATGGCGCGTTCGAGGAAGCGCTGGAGATCGCCAAGGAAGACCAGGGCTACACGCTCGATACCGAGATGACCGCCGACGACTGGAAGGGCCTGGTCGCCGAGTATAAGACGATCGTCGACAAACAGTGGGGCAAGCCCTTTCCGCAGGACGTGCATGACCAGCTCTGGGGGGCGATCAGCGCCGTGTTCGGCAGCTGGCAGGCGGACCGCGCGAAGGTCTATCGCCGCCTCAACGACATTCCCGGCGACTGGGGCACGGCTGTCAACGTGCAAGCGATGGTGTTCGGCAATATGGGCGATACATCGGCCACCGGCGTCGCCTTCACGCGCGATCCGGCCACCGGCGAGAATGTCTATTATGGTGAGTTCCTGATCAACGCGCAGGGCGAGGACGTCGTCGCCGGCATCCGCACGCCGCAATATCTCACCACCACCGCGCGCGAACGGGCAGGGGCCAAGCCGCTGTCGATGGAAGAGGCGATGCCGGAGACCTATGCCGAGCTGGCGAACGTCTTCAACATCCTCGAAACCCATTATCGCGACATGCAGGACATCGAGTTCACGGTGCAGCAGGGCAAGCTCTGGATGCTCCAGACCCGGTCCGGCAAGCGCACCGCCAAGGCCGCGCTGAAGATCGCCGTGGACATGGCCGCCGAGGGCCTGATCACCGAAGAGGAAGCCGTCGCCCGCGTCGATCCCGCCGCGCTCGACCAGCTTCTGCACCCGACGCTCGACCCCAGCGCGCCGCGCGATGTGCTGACCAAGGGGCTTCCGGCCTCTCCGGGCGCAGCCTCCGGCATCGTCGTGTTCGACGCCGACACCGCCGAGCGCCGCAGCGAGCTGGGCGACGCCGTCATCCTGGTCCGCACCGAAACCTCGCCAGAGGACATCCACGGCATGCACGCGGCAAAGGGCATCCTGACCGCGCGCGGCGGCATGACCAGCCACGCCGCCGTCGTGGCGCGCGGCATGGGCCGTCCCTGCGTCTCCGGCGCGGGCAGCCTGTCGATCGACGCCAAGGCGAAGGTGCTGCGCGTCGGCGGCCGTGAGCTGACCGAAGGCGACGTGATGACCATCGACGGGTCCACCGGCGAGGTGATGGCGGGCGAGGTGCCGACCGTGCAGCCGGAACTCGCCGGCGACTTCGGCACGCTGATGGTGTGGGCCGACAAGGTCCGTCGCCTGAAGGTGCGCGCCAACGCAGAAACGCCGCAGGACTGCAAGACCGCGCGCGAATTCGGCGCGGAGGGCGTTGGCCTGTGCCGCACCGAGCATATGTTCTTCGACGCGGCCCGCATCACTGCCGTGCGCCAGATGATCCTGGCCGACAGCGAGAAGGGCCGCCGCGAGGCGCTGGAGAAGCTGCTGCCTGAGCAGCGGGACGACTTCGCGCAGATCTTCATGGTGATGGCCGGCCTGCCGGTCACCATCCGCCTGCTCGATCCGCCGCTGCACGAATTCCTGCCGCATGAAGAGGCCGAGTTCGCCGAAGTCGCCAAGGCGGCCGGCGTGGGCGTCGACGAACTGCGCCGCCGCGCGTCGGAACTGCATGAATTCAACCCGATGCTCGGCCATCGCGGCTGCCGTCTGGGCGTGACCTATCCGGAAATCTACGAGATGCAGGCGCAGGCGATCTTCGAGGCGGCGCTGATCGTCAAGAAGCGTTCCGGCGCGGCCCCGATCCCCGAAGTCATGATCCCGCTCGTCGCCACCCGCAAGGAGCTGGAACTGATGAAGGCGATCGTCGATCGCGTGGCGAAGGAAGTCTTCGCGGCGGAGGGCGACAGCGTAGACTATCTGGTCGGCACGATGATCGAACTGCCGCGCGCGGCGCTGAAGGCCGGTGAGATCGCCGAGGTGGGCGAATTCTTCTCCTTCGGCACCAACGACCTGACGCAGACCACGATCGGCATCAGCCGTGACGATGCTGGCCGGTTCCTCGGCAGCTATGTCGACAAGGGCATCTTCCCGCGTGATCCGTTCGTCAGCATCGACGTAGAGGGCGTGGGCGAACTGATCCAGATCGCCGTGGAGCGTGGCCGCAAGTCACGCCCCGACATCAAGCTCGGCATCTGCGGCGAGCATGGCGGCGATCCCGCCTCGATCGCCTTCTGTGAGGCCACGGGGCTCGATTATGTCTCCGCTTCGCCCTACCGCGTGCCCATCGCCCGCCTTGCGGCGGCGCAGGCAGCGCTCAAGGCCAAGGGCTGAGCGCAGAGCCTATTGCGTTACCGGCGCGTCACACCACCCGGTGGGACGCGCCGTAACGCTCCAGATGCTCCTTGCTGTTTCCGGCCGCCAGCAGCTTTGCCTGTTCGCGCCAATTCTCATCGCGGATCGACCCGCGTTCGCGATGCAGCCGGTCTTCCAGCGCGCGCTCGTCGGACGACCCAAGCCCGGCAATCTGATCATAGCGATAATAGCCCGCCTCATTCAGCCGGATCTCATCCTGCGGATCGATGCCGGTGATCGCCGAAAGGCGGTCCCGTCCATCCACGGCGCTATCCCTGCTGAGGTTGAGCGGAGCTGTCGTGGACGCCGCGGCCGCCTGACTCTGTTCCAGTTCCGCAATGCGCGCGTCGCGATGCGACAGAGCGCTGTCCCGATCCCGGATCAGCACGGCCCTTTCTTTCTCCAGTTTCTCGCGGAGCCGCACCTCCTCGCGCCAGCGGCGCTTATGCTTGCCGGCGTTGCTGACAAAGAGGCCGAAAATGAAGCCGATCAGCAGGGTGATGCCCAGCATGACCCACAGATTTGCCGCGATAACCATCCTTCATCCTCCACCATGCCATAGCATTAGAACCGGCGATCGGGCGATTGGTTGCGGTCCATGAAAAAGGCCGGAAAGCGTTTGTCAGATAATCCGTTGAAAGGGGGTTGCCAGAACCTGTTCCCCCTTCTATCTGCGCACTTCCCTTGTGCACCCGTAGCTCAGCTGGATAGAGCATCAGACTACGAATCTGAGGGCCGGGCGTTCGAATCGCTCCGGGTGCACCAGGGATTTCCATCAGAATGGCTTGATTGTTCCTGGCGCGGGCTGCGCTGGTGTGTCGACTGTGCATCTGGTGCCTGGACCCCGCGCGCACCCTGCCGACCCGATCCGAGCGGGCCTGAGCGCCGCTGGCGGAGGCAGTTGCCGATCCCATGATGGAACCAATGGCGCCGCCGACATTTTATTATGTCGCCAACGCGCAGCGACCCGTTGGTTTGAGCGCCTCGCGTCCCATAGCGCGAGGCGTTCTTTTTATCCTCGCCGCCTGGAGTGTATCGGCATTGCATCGACGGTTCCGGGAAAGACGATGTAGCGCATGATCCGGCTGATCCGGCGAACGATCTGGGTCGTCATGGCGATGATCCTGGCGCTCATTGCCTATGCCCTGCTCAGGGGGCGGCCGCAGGATCTGCCGTGGACGCCGCTCGACCTGGCCCAGCCGGTCGGCCAATTCACTGGACGGAAACTTGCCGGGCTTACGCAGGACCCGCAGGCATGCCGGAGCATGCTGCGCAAGGCGGGCGTGGCGTTTACGCCCCTTCAGCCGCAGGGATCGGGGCGGTGCAGCGCCGTCGACGCGGTGCGCCTGATGCCCGCCCATGGCGCCATCGGGTTATCGCCGGCCAATGTCGCGCCTTCCTGCCCGGTTGTGGCGGCGCTCAAGCTGTGGGAATGGCATGTCGTGCAACCGGCCGCGCAACGGATATTCGGCCAGTCCGTCGTGCGGATCACCCATTATGGCAGCTATAGCTGCCGCCGGATGTATGGGCGGTCCACAGGGGACTTCAGCGAGCATGCGACGGCGGACGCCATCGATATTGCGGGGTTCGTTCTGGCCGACGGCAGAAAGATCAGTGTCGTGCGCGACTGGCGGGAGGACGGGTCCGCCGATAAGGGCGCGATCTTCCTGCGCGCGGTGCGTGACGGCGCATGCGGACTGTTTTCCACCGTGCTGTCGCCGGACTACAACGCCGCGCATCGCGACCATCTGCATCTCGATCAGGCGGAGCGGGGAGCGATGGGCTGGCGCGCTTGCCGGTAAGCGGCCCCTAACCGGGATCACCCGCCGCGTCACTTTGCGACCCGCGCGACCAGGCGATCCCGGACTGACCTTGGTCAGCGGATACAATGACGTCATAGCTGTTGTATAACCGTAAAATAAAAATCCGGATGAAGCGCGGCGCAGTATGATAATTTATAATAATGGTTCTCATGAACAGCGTTAAATCATTTTATGACAACCATCATGCGGCGAATAATATGAAATATCCGGTCCGACTATTGTACGGCATCATAATGATCGAGTTCATTTTCAGTTAATCTGCACGGCAAGGCAGCATTTTTGCCTGCAATTATCTTTCGGCTCAGATCTTTGTGGCGGCAAGAAGTGTCATCAGGAGCGCGGTTTCGATCACTTCTATTCCCGCGCCATGGCCGTCGCCGGATATGCCGCCCAATGTGGCGCGCACGCGCCAGCCCCACAGTGCGATCAGCAGCGGCGCGACAAGAAGTGCGGGGACGATCCATGCGCTCGCAATGAGCGCGACGGCCCATAGGGCAATATGGACACCTCGCACGCTGTCCCTGAACCGCGCGGCGAGCCCGGCGTGGAGTGGAGGCAGCCAAAGCGTCCAGGCCAACGGCCCGATCCGCGCCGCGAAGGGAACGCCCACCAGCAGGGGCGTCAAACCTTCCGCGATGACGCCGTGCAGCAGGACCAGCTTGGCAATGAGTTGCAGCACGATCGCCACGACGCCGAAACTGCCGACGTGCGGATCGGCCAGCACCGCCAATGTGCGCGCCCGGTCCTTATGGGCCGCTCCGCCCGCGTCGGCGAGGTCCGCCAACCCGTCAAGGTGCAGCGCACCCGTCACCAATATCCATATGACCAGCCCGGCCAGTGCGCCGGTCCAGGGATCAATCCGTCCGCCTAACCACGCCGCGCCGGCGACCAGCAGGCCGATGACCAGGCCGACGGCGGGGAACCAGCGCATCGAAGCGGCAAAGGCCGCCTCATCCACCGTCACGCGGGGCGTAGGCAGGCGGGTCAGGAATTGCAGGGCAATGATGAAACCTTTCATCGCCGTAGACCCATGATCTGAGCGGCTGGCGCATCACCGGGCCATATCCGTAATGACAGCAGCGCGGCGTAGGGCAAGTCAAACGTCCACACTTGCCGGTGATCGAGGCCCAGCAAGGTTGCCAGCGCGGCCCGGATCGCGCCGCCATGGGTGACGATCAGCGTGTCGACCGGCTCCAACTGCGCGATCGCCGCCTGTATGCGCGCGACGATGGCCGACCAGCGTTCGCCCCCCGGCGGAGGGGATGCCTCCGGATCATTCCAGAATGGGGCAAGGGCGTCCATGCCGATATCGGCCGGGGCCAGGCCGTCCCATGCGCCGAAATCCAGTTCGCGCCAGCGGGGATCGATCGTCAATGGCAGGTCCATCGCCTGCGCAAGTGCGTCGCCCGCCATGCGTGCCCTGGCCAGGTCCGACGTGACAAGCGCGCGGATGTCGAGGTCGGCTGCCTGTGCAACGCAGGCGGCGATCCCCTCCTGCGTTGATGGACAATCCGTCCGGCCGATCATCTTCCCCGCCTCGCATGGCGCGCCATGACGGAGGAGATGCAGGCGGAATTCTGGCATCACGCCCCGGAGACGCCTGCTTCCGCGAAGGTCGCCATGCCATTGTGCGCGGCAAGGGCGCTGCGGATCACGGCGACTGCGACGGCGGCGCCGCTGCCCTCGCCAAGGCGCATGTCCAGTTGGAGAAGCGGCTTCAGGCACAGCCGGTCGAGCAGTCGGATATGGCCTGGCTCGGCGGATCGATGCCCGGCGATGCAGTGTTCGGTGATGGCGGGGAAGACGGAGGCGATTGGCGCAAGTGCCGAGCAACTGATGAAGCCATCCAGCACCACCGCCACGCCGGCGTGGCGCGCCGCGATGATCGCGCCCGCTATCGCCGCGATCTCGCGTCCACCGACCCGCCGCAATGTCTCGAACGGTGTCGCCGGTGCCTTGGCGTGAAAGGCGATGGCCTTGTCGATCGCCTTTATCTTTCGCGCGATGCCGGCATCGTCGACCCCGGTGCCGGGACCGACCCAGTGCGCCGCCGATCCGCCCAGGCTGCGCGCGCAAAGGGCGGCGGCCGCCGTTGAATTGCCGATGCCCATCTCCCCCACGGCCAGCAGATCCAGCGTGGCGTCGACGACGGCTGCGCCCTGCGACAGGGCGGAAAGGCATTCCTCTTCACTCATGGCGGGCGCGAGGGTGAAATCCTGGGTCGGGTTATCCAGGTCCAGGGCGGTGACCTTCAATGCCATGCCCGCTGCGCCCGCCAGCGCATTGATGGCTGCGCCGCCCGCTTCGAAATTGCTCACCATCTGAACAGTCACTTCGGGGGGGAAGGCGCTGACGCCATGGGCGGTCACGCCGTGATTGCCGGCGAAGATCGCCATCAGCGCCTTGTCCAGAACCGGCCTTTCCCGGCCCTGCCATCCGGCCAGGAATAGGGCGATCTCCTCCAGCCGGCCCAGCGATCCGGCGGGTTTGGTCAATTGCGCCTGCCGCGCGCTGGCGGCGTCGGTCGCCGCCCGGTCGGGGGCGGGGAGGTCGCGAAGAGCGGCCTCGAACGCTGCGATCGTCTGGAATTCCATCATTCTGTCACCACAAAGCCTTCCGGGGGCGTGCGGGTAATGAAATGCCCTTTCACGCCCTGCGGCCATTTCGCGAAGGGCACCCGTCCATGATCGCTTGCCGCATAATGGGCGGCATAATCGAGGATCGCCCGTGCCGACTGCTCGCCGGGTTCGAACCGGCCGAGCACATAGCCGACCTTGCCCGGCGCGCGCAGATGCACGGTGCAAAATTCGGTGCACGCGAACAGGCACGGCATTTCCTGCACCATGACCCCTGCATAGGCCGGATCGGATCCCTGCACGGTGCGGAGCGCCTCCACCATGCGCGCGCCGCCGCGAACGCCATCGCCATCTTCGCGGGCGTCGCGGCTGTGACGGCAGGTGTTGCATGCGACCACAGCCGGGCCATCGTCCACTTTCGTCAGCATCGGGTAGCCTCCTGTCGCATCATCCCCCCGTTGCGCCGCTGCGCAAGGGGGGGTGATGTTCACGCCGTCATGTCAGAAACGGCCACGAATGCCCGCATAAATGCTGCGGCCGAGCGAGCCGTAGCGATAAGCGGTCATATATTTCTCGTCGAACAGATTCTCCGCCCGCGCGAACAGGGAGAAGGCGGGCGACACCGCGAATTCGGCGCGCAGATCGACGAGCGTATAGTCGTCCAGCTTCCGGCTGTTGGACGCGTTGTCGTAACTTTTCCCGGACCAGCGGATCGCCGCGCCGGTGGTCAGCCCAAAGGGCCAGGCGTAGCTGATCGATCCGTTGGCGGTGTCGCGGGGTCGGCGCGGCAGCCACTTGCCGAAGGTGCTTGACCCCACCGACCTGTCGTTCGCCACCGTCCAGCTATAGTTGCCGTCGATAGTCAGGCGATCGAACAGATGAACCGCGGCCTGCGCTTCTATCCCGTGCGCTTCGGCCCGTGCGACATTGTCATAATAGCCAAACCGGCTGATCGCCGTGCCCGGGATGAAGCAGATGGGCAGGGTGGAGGGGAAGTTACAACTGGCGAAGATGATCTGATCCGTGGAAGTGCGCTCGAAATAGGTCGCGCCGAAGGTGATCGCCCCGTCCATGACCCGTTGTTCGACGCCTGCTTCCCAACCGTGCGACCGCTCGGGATTAAGCGCGGCATTCCCATATTCGGAGAAGAGTTGATACAGCGTCGGGGCCTTGAACCCCTCGCCATAGCTTGCGCGCAGCACAGTGCCGGTGGGGAGTGTCCACACGCCGCCGCCAGACAGCAGCGTCTTGCCGCCCACCCGGTTATGATCGTCATGACGCACACCGCCTGTCAGGGTCAGGCCGGAAACCGGCTGCACTTTCAATTCGCCGTAGAAGCTGGTGATCTCCGCCTTGCCCCGCGTCGGAGCCGGGATGGGGTCCGCGAGGAACGGGGAGGGCGAAACGCTGCGGAAGCGGGAACGCTCATTCTCCGCACCGAACAGGGCGGTAATGGCGTCATTGAAGGCGAAACTGCCCTGATATTCCAGGCGCTGGTTCCTGCCGGCCGCATCGAACGTGTTCGTCTGCTCAAGGGTGGGGTTGTAATTGCTCCGCTTGGTGTCGGTATAGCCATAGCCGAAGCGATTGCGGAAACGCCCGTCGAGCAAGGCGACGTTCAGCCCCGCATAGCCCACGAAGTCGCGGGTCAGGCCATATTCGGAGGTGTCCCCGCTGAACCCGTCAATGTCCACATGCCCGCGCGAATAATAGGAGCGCAAGTCCACCGACACCCCGTCCGTCAGGGCGACTTCCACCCGGCCGGTCAGGCTGCGGTTGGTGTACCCGTCCTTCTCGCCGCCGCCAAAGGCCGGGGCGATGGCGGATATGCCGTCGGTCGTGAACGTCTGCGCGCCGATCCGCCACGTGACCGGGCCGGTCTTCCCGCCCAGCGCCGCGCGGCCGCTTGCCGTCTGGCGCGATCCTGCCTCGACGTCGAAACTGCCTTCCAGCGGCGCTTGCGGGAGCGGCGTTACGATGTTGACCACGCCGCCGATCGCCTGGCTGCCCCACAGCGTCGATTGCGGACCACGCAGCACCTCGATCTGGGAGACGTCGCCGACAAGCAGGTTCGCGAAATTATACCCGCCGCCGGGGGATGAGGGATCGTTCAGCTTCACGCCGTCGATCACCACCACGGTCTGGTCGGTTTCCGCGCCACGGATGCGCAATGACGTCGCCGTGCCATAGCCGCCGTTGCGGGAGATGCTGATACCGGGCGTGCGCAGCAGGATTTCGGTCACGCCCATGTCCTGCGCGCGATCGATCGCGGCCTTGTCCAGCACGGTGATCGATGCGGCGACCTGGTCCAGCGGCGTTGCCAGCCGCGTCGCGGTGACGACGATGGAATCTGCGTTAGCGGCCGCGTCGGCCGGTGGCGCATCCTGCGCAAATGCCGCCGTGGACAACAAGGCGGGAAGAAGAGAGAGAGATTTCATCATATTTACCCCACATGGGGACCCCGCCATTACGGGAGATATGCGCAAGCGGTGGCCACGACATTCCCCCCGCAGGTCACGCGGTCCGATCATGCCGTCACTCGGGTTGACCCCCGTCCGTCCGGCACACCCTGTCCGCACGAAGAACGACCGCGACGGGCAGGTCTCCTGGCTCACGGGTCAACGCCGCTCCGGTTCGCCTTCTCGGGATTGGTATCCCAATGGCCTGTGAACCGATGGCTCGCCGCTTACAGTTGCAGGGGCAGCCGGGGATTTTACCCCGTTCCCGTTTTCATCCCCGGTACCGGGGAACCTGTCGCAGCGGGGCCATTAGGGTAAGGCGCAAGGGGCGTCAATCGTTTCGGCGGCGGGATGGCGGCCGCCGCCCGGGCTATCTGGCCCGGCGTGCGCTCAGGATCATGATCTTCGGGTCAAGCATCTGACCCTTCATCACGCCCTCGCCTTCGGTGGGGGAGGTGGGCGCGGCCAATATCTTCTGCACCACATCCATGCCTTCCACGACATGGCCGAAGGCGGCGAAGCCGGCGATATCCCCCTCTCCTGATGCGCTGGCGTCGAGCGACTGCATCGGGCTGGCGGTAATGAAGAAGTCGGAGGTCGCCGATCCGGGCGCATAGCGCGCCATGGAAATCGTACCCGCGACATGGCTGAGGCCCGTCTGGCTGGTCGGCTCATGCGCGATTGGCGGGAACAGGCGGGCGGGATCGCCCCGTGCGCCGCCCTGGATCAACCCTTCGCCCGGCCCGAATTTCATGGCGCGGTAAAAGGTCACGCCGTCCAGCTTCCTGCCGTCGATATAGCGCAGGAAATTGGCGGTGGTGATGGGGGCATGCACCGGGTCGAGCGCCAGGGTGATGGGACCCGCGCTGGTCGTCAGGACCACGCGGATCAGCGCAGGGTCGGGCGCCGAAGCCGCGGGCGGGGCTGGCGCGTCCTGGGCAAGCGCGGAAAAGGGCAGGGTTAGAAGGAGCGCCAGGGGCAGGAATCGCAGCATCATGCCGATATCCTACCCCGAAAATCCCGCCCCTGCAGCGATCAATCGCCGTCCTTCTTCACAATGCCATAGCCATCGGGGCTGAGTTGCAGATCATAGGTCTTGCCGCTCAGCGCGCGGGCGTCATCGACCTTCCAGATCGGGCCGTCGGGGTCGAATTCGACCTTGTTCCAGCTTTTGAAGCCTTCCGATGTCAGCTTGGCGGCAATGGCCTGCATCTCCTCTTTGCTCGGCGCGCGATCGGCGAAGGCGGGGGCTGCGGTGCACAGGCCGATAACGACAAGGGTCAAACCGGCGGCGGTCATGTTCGGGCGGATCATTGTCCTTCTCCATGATGGATCATGCCCGATAAACCGCTGGACCCGCCAGGCGTTCCGTTGGCTGACGTTCCGCCGGGCGAAGCCCCGGCCCGGTTCGGCCCCAGGGCGCATGGGGGTCTTTGGCATCGGCGCGGCCAATGTCAGCGCCGCCACCATTGGCCTCATGCGGGATGGCAGGCGCATTGGAATCTCTTTTCCAGTGGATGTTCAGGTGGTTAGGCCGGGCATGGGTCGGTTTGCCACGCATCGCCCGCGCCTTGCCGAAAGCCGGATTTTTAAGGTTAAAAAATCATGCTATAATCTGAGTCGCCCGGGGCGATTATTCCATGGTTTCGCCATGCTGTTGATACCGGCTGCGGGCCCGGTCGTCATCCTGGGGGCATCATGTTTGGTTCGTCCGCATTGCTGTTGCTTGCTGCCTCCGCGCCCGCGCATGCGGCGCCCTTGCCGTCCGCGCCGGCGGGCGCGGCATGGGAAAGCGCGCTCATCCTGGTCGGAAAGGATGCCAACGGCGTCGTCTGGTTTGTCCGGGCGGGCGACATGGCGAACAAGGATAATTTCCGGCCTGTGGTCTGGGTGACGAAGGACCATAGTTCCGACAAGTCGACCAAGGCGCGCATCACTCGCAGCTTGCAGCAGTTCGATTGCATGGCGGGCACGACGGATGTGCGCGCGACCATCGGCTTCTCGCCCAAGGGCGCAATCCTGTGGGATGCCGAGTCCGCAAATCCTGACCCGCAGCCTATTGCGACCTCTTCCATGGCCGATGCCGTGCGCAAGAGCGTTTGCCCGAAAATGGCGCCCGCCATGACGAGCACGCCGAACGGCAGCCGCTAGACGGCGAATAAATTGCCGCCCGCGCGATCTTGTGGTTGAACATCCGCGATCCGACACCCAATTTCCGTTCGTATTCGCAACGGATATGTCGGATCAGGGAGGCTGGGGTGATCGATTTCTATTATTGGACTACGCCGAACGGGCACAAGGTAACTCTCTTTCTGGAAGAGGCGGGGCTTCCCTATCGCATTCATGGCGTGAATATCGGCAAGGGCGAGCAGTTCACGCCCGAATTTCTAGTCATAGCGCCCAACAACCGTATTCCCGCCATCGTCGACAATGATCCGGCCGGCGGCGGTGATCCGGTGTCCCTGTTCGAATCCGGCGCGATCCTGCTCTATCTGGCGGAAAAGACCGGCCGGTTCCTCCCGTCGGACCTGCATGGCCGGGCGGAAGTCCTGCAATGGCTGTTCTGGCAGATGGGCGGCCTGGGCCCGATGGCGGGCCAGAACCACCATTTCAGCGGCTATGCGCCGGAGAAAATTCCCTATGCGATCGATCGCTATGTGAAGGAAACGAACCGTCTTTACGGCGTGCTCGACAAGCGGCTGGCCGATCGCGCGTTTGTTGCTGGCGACGATTACAGCATCGCCGATATGGCCAGCTATCCCTGGATCGTGCCTTACGCAGCCCAGGGACAGGACCTCAATGATTTCCCGAACCTGAAACGCTGGTTCGAAGCGATCGCAGCGCGCCCGGCGACCATTCGCGCCTATGACCTGGCCAAGACGATCAACCCTAACCCGCCGGGCATCCGGACCGAGGAGGAACGCAAGATCCTCTTTGGCCAGACGGCGGCGGTTCTGCGGGCAAAGGCCGACTGAACGCCCCTTCGGGAGCGAAACGCGGGCGTATCGGTTTAGACCGGGCCTGCGTTTCCTCCCGGAGATCACCCCATGCTCGAAACCCTCAAATGGTTCGCGTCCGTCAGTGGCATGGTCGCGGCCTTCATGGTGTCGCTCGACAGCGGCCGGAAGGTCACCGGATGGGGGTTCGTTCTGTTCGTATTTTCCAGCATCGCCTGGATCGTATCGGGCTTCATCGACAGCGAGGGGCCGCTGACCAGCCAGAATTTCGTGCTGTTCGCGATCAACCTGTTCGGCGTCTATCGCTACCTGATCCGCAAGCGCGCGCCGGCCTGAATATTCTATGCGGTCGCCCTGAGCGAAGTTGAAGGGCTCGACCGACCGTTAGGGAGGTCGCTTCGCTGCGCTCAGCAGAAGGCTTCGACAAGCTCAGCCCGAACGGAATAATATGGACTGACCTAAAATTCCGTTTCCCGCTGGATCGCGACCGCGTCCAGCACCTTGCCGCCCGCCATGAACACTGCGCCGGTGCAGGCCAGCGCCAGCAGCTTGCCGCCGAAACCGGGATACTGGTCCATATAGACGATGCCGCGCTCCACGGCGCCCATGCCCAGAGCGTAGATGATCAGGAACGCCTCGAACTTTGTCTTGATCGTAAAAAGGCGTTTGATCCGCTGCATCTCGACCCTGAAATTGTGATGGAAACGGCATCGCCGCCACATCACGACAGGTCGCGCGAAAGCCCCAAATGGTCAACAAGGCTTAACCATGATTGTTGGACCTGCCGTATCAAAGCGGGGCTTTGCAGGTCGGATATGGCGATTTCCTCGGGCCAGTGCTCTGCCACGACGGCGGATATTGCGTCCAGTTTTCCGTCATTTACCAGAAATCGGGGATCGATCGTCACAGGATCGGCGACGACTCGCAGGCGCAGGCAGGCGGGGCCGCCGCCATTGGCCATGGACTGGCGCACATCGACCGGGATCAGCCTGCGGATGGGCCCGTTGCCGGCGACATGCGCCTCCAGCCAGTTCCAGACGGCGGGGATGCCTTGCGCCTCGGTCGGCAGGATCAGCGCGCTGCCGCCTTCGGGGAGGGTCACGAGTTGCGCGTTGAAAAGGTAGCTGGCGATGGCGTCGCCAAGGCTCACCGCGCTGGCCGGCACCTCGACGATCTCGACGGACGGCAGCTTCTCGCGCAGGGCGTCGAAGAAAGCCTGCTTGTCCGCAAAAGCCTGTTCATGCGCGAACAGGATGCGCTCATTCGCCACGGCGACCACGTCGTTGTGAAACGCCCCGGCGGCGATGGCCTCTTCGGACTGCTGCACGAACAGGGTGCGTTCGGGATTTAGCCCGTGGATGCGGGCGATCGCCTTGCTGGCCTCGACATGCTGGCGGGCGGGGAAGGGGCCGCCCGACTTGCCGTAGACGAACACCTCTATGCCCGGCGCGCCATGATGATCGCACAGCCGCATATGGTTCGCCGCGCCCTCGTCGCCGAACGGCGCGGGGATTGCGTCATGCACGCGGAAATGCGCGCTGTCGGCAAAGGCGATGCGCAACTGCCGGATCGTGTGCGGCCATTCATGGCTGCGATGGGGCATGGTGACGAGGTTGGCGGCGGTCAGATGGCATTTGCCGTCCGCCGTGTCGGCCGCCGGGGAAACCGTAGCCGCATTCGCCGCCCACATGGACGAGGCCGACATCGCCGCCGCGCGCATATGCGGTTCGGCGCTCTCCATGTCCGTGCCCAGCTTTTCGAGCCACGCAATGTCGGGGCGCGGCTGGGGCAGGAATATCCCCTGCGTCAGGCCAAGCGCTATATTCGCGCGCATCTTGCCGATGCCCTGCAAGGCCGCCGCGCGGGGATAGGCGACCGCGCCCGCATTATGCGCGGAGGCGAGGTTACCGGGGCTGAGGCCCGCATAATTGTGGCTCGGCCCGATGATCCCGTCGAAATTGATCTCGCGCACGCTCATCAGCGGTCCGCCAGGGTCAGCGTGTCGCCCTCGGACATCTCGAGCAGTTTCGCCCCCACCGCGTCCAGCGTCACGGACCCGTCCGCCTGCTCGACGACGAAGGCATAGGCGCAGCGATAGTCGCCCAGCCGCCCGCGCGCCGCCAGCACCTTCGTGCCGCCGCCGTCATGCGTACCGGCAAAGGTCACGTCCCGCGCGTCGGACACGGTGCGCAGGCCATCGATCTGCCCCACCATCGTCGGCCCGCCGTCGAATATGTCGATATAGCCCGCATTGGCGAACCCCTCCGCCTCCAGCATCCGCATCGCGGCGCGGCCATTGGGGTGGGGCAGGCCGATCACCGACCGGGCATGATCGGTCAGCATCGCCGTATAGATCGGCGTCTTGGGCATCAGGTCGGCAATGAACTGGTTGCCGTTGATGGCGTTGAACTCGTCCGCCTCCTGGAAGCTCATGCCGAAGAAGCGGCCCGCAAGGCCATCCCAGAAGGGCGATCCGCCCGCCTCGTCGATCACCCCGCGCAGTTCCGCGATCACCTTCTCGCCAAAGCGGGCGCGATGCTGGCGGATGTAGAGATAGCGGCTGCGGGCGAGCAGGAGCCCCAGCCCCTCGGCGCGCTCGCGCGGATGCAGGAACAGGCCGCCAACCTCCGTCGACCCCTCCAGATCGGTGGTCAGCGACAGCATCTCCGCCCGGAAGGTGCGCGCCAGTTCCCGGCTATGCTGGGTCAGCACGCCCAGGCGATAGGAATAGAAGGGCCATTTCTGCCCCACCGTGCTGAATATCTGGCATGTGCCGCGCACCTGGCCCGTCTCGCTATTCTCCAGCACCAGGACGATCATCTCGTCCTCCATACTGTCGGCGTCACGCGACAGCGCCTCGGCCGTCCGCTCCAGCTTGGCGGAGAGCGACTTGCGGTCGGGCGGCAGGTTGGTGAAGCCGCCGCCGGTCAGCTTGGCCATCTCGTACAATGTCTGGAGGTCGTCCGGCCGGGCCGGGCGCATGAAGAAAGTCAAACCGTTCCCCTTTCGGCAATCCGCAGGATCGTCAGCGCTGACAGCTGCGCCCGCTCGGGCAGGCTGTCGGTGATCAGAAATTCCTCGGCGCTGTGGATGCTGCCGCCGCGCGCGCCCATCGTGTCGACCACAGGGACGCCGCACGCCGCGATATTGTTCCCGTCGCACACCCCGCCGGTATCGCGCCAGGCGATCGGCAGGCCAAGGTCAGCGCCGCATTGCTTGACGAGGCCGAACAGCCGCGCCGCCCCCGCGTCGATCGGCTTGGGCGGACGGCCGAAGCCGCCATGGCGGTGGATATGCACGTCATGCTCCCGCGCGACATCGGCAATCACCTTGTCCAGCAGGGCGCCCGCTGCGACCTCATCCTCAGGCGTCTTCGGCCGAAAATTGACCCGCAGCACCGCATGCGCGGGCACGACATTGTTCGGCCCGCCGCCATCGATCCGCGCCGGATTGCAGGAGAAGCCAGCACCACTCGCGCTTTTCAGGCGCAGGGCGATATCGGCCGCCGCCACCAGCGCATTGCGTCCTTCCTCGGGATTGCGCCCGGCATGCGCGCTGCGCCCGGCGACGATGATCGAGAAGTTGCCGCTCCCCGCCCGTGCGCCCGCCAGCGTGCCGTCGGGCAAAGCGGGCTCATAGGTCAGCGCGGCGATCTTCCCCTGCGCCGCCTGTCGGATCAGCGCGGCGGAAGAGGCGCTGCCCACTTCCTCGTCGCTGTTGATGATGATTTCATAGCCGATTCTCGCCGCCACCGAACTCGCCTCGACCGCTTTCAGCGCGGCGAGCATCAGCGCGATCCCGCCCTTCATATCGGCGACGCCGGGGCCGTTCAGCACGCCGTCATCCAGCCAGCGCAAATCCTGGAACGGGTCGCTCGCGGCAAAGACCGTGTCCATATGGCCGGTCAGCAGAATCTGCGCCGGCGCTTCCGGCCGCACCGTCACATGCAGATGCCGGCCGTGATTGACGATGCGGATCGTCCCATCCGTGTCGACGGCATCGACTTCATCGGGATTAGCCAGATCGACGTCGCCGGGCAGGGCCGAGAATGAGTCGGCCAGCAATCCGGCCATATCGGCCAGTCCCGGCAGGTTGCGCGACCCGCTATTGACCGCAGCCCAGCGCTCGACCTGCGCCAGCATCGGCGCATCCGCCGCTGCCTCCAATACAGACCTCTCCGATAAGGATATTGCGCTCATCGGCAACACTCTAACAGAGCGCCGCGCCTTCCTCCACCCCTCGCCGCTGGCTTAGAAGTCGTAGACGAGCGTCGCCTTGCTCAGCGTGTCGAGCCGCTCGTCGGTCAGGCGGGTCTGGGTTTCATACTGGACGTTGTAGGAGAAATTGGCCGACAGCCGCGACACCAGCCGGGTGGTGAGCGAGGTCTGGGCGATCAGGCTTCGCACGTCATTCTCGGCGTAGCCCGACGCAGTCTGCCGGAATGTCAGCGTGTCGGACAGCTTCCACCCGAAATCGATCGACGATCGCGCGCCCAGCTTCGTCTCGCCGCTCCCGTCGATATATTGGACATGGCGGACGGACGGACCGGCATCGACCGACAGGTTGACCCTTTTGCTCTGGATCAGCTTGTAACCGATACCGGCAGACCCCGTATAACGGCTGTCGAAGCCGATGATCGGGTCGCGCTCGAACTGGACGAGGCCATAGGCGAATCCGCTGGGATCGAACTGGTATCGCGGCTGGTAGGATGCGACGAAGCGCTGGCGCGATGTCTCGCCATTGGCCCGGCGATAATCGGCGCTGCCCGACAGGGTGTGGCTCCAGTGCAGCCCGGTGCGCGTGAGGTTCAGGGCGGCGCTGATCCCGATCTCGCTGGTCGACCCGGTCGACCGGAATCCGCCGATCTCGCCGCGACCCTCCCATAGCTGGAGGACGCCCGCCTGTTCGATCTTCTCCTTCTTCTCCTCCGCCTTCTGCTTGTCATAGGCGTTGACCATCGCCGCCACCTCGGCTTGGGCCCCCGGATAGGTCTTCTGGGCGATGCGGGCGACGGTATCGATGTCGCTCTGGTTGCCGCCGGCGATCGCCTGTTCGATCATCGCGCGCACGGCGGGCGGCAAAGGCGCGGGTTCGTCCGCAAAGGCGGGGGAGGACAGGAACAGCAGGGACGAAAGAAGCGGGAGGCGTTTCAGCATCCGCGCCACCCTACAGCCTTTACCATATTTTTGAAGGCGGTACGGCGCAGAAACGCGCCATATCGTCAGATAAGGTCGCGGAATTCTTTCAGGATATCGCGATACAGCTTCTTCTTGAACGGCACGATCAGGTTGGGGAGCGTCTTGGGCTCGGTCCATTTCCACGCGCGGAATTCCGGTTCTTCCGTTTGGATGTTCACATCCGCATCGGTGCCCAGGAAACGGGCAAGATACCAGATCTGCCGCTGGCCGCGATATTTCCCGCCCCAGATCTGCCCCATCAGCTCCGGCGGCAGGTCGTAATAATGCTCTTCCTTGGACTTCGCGATGATCTTCACCAGCGACTTGTCGATGCCGGTTTCCTCGCCCAGTTCGCGGAACGCCGCCTTTTTCGGGTCCTCGCCGGGATCGATCCCGCCCTGCGGCATCTGCCAGGCTTCGACCTTGTTGTCGATCCGCTGGCCCACGAACACGTTACCATCCATGTTGACCAGCATGATGCCGACACAGGGGCGATAGGGCAGTTCGTCATCAACCTGGGGCATTCTCGTCTCGTCCGGTTAGGATCAGTCGTCCAGGAGGAATCGGATTTGCCGCGTCCCCCATCTAGGCTGTAGATAGGACGCATGTTCCCTGTCGTCCATCATCTGGATTATACACTGCGGCAGGATGGTGTCGCGGCCTTCCCGTGGGACAAATATGCGCTGGTTATGGACATGCTGCGCGCTTCCCCGCCGGTGGCGGAGGAACATGAGGCGCCCATGATGCCGCGCGCATGGCTGGAGGCGATCCATGACCCTGCCTATGTTGAGCAGGTCTTGTCCGCGACCGTTCCAAAGGAAAAGGCCCGCCGCATCGGTTTCCCGGTCACAGGCGCGCTCAGCCGCCGGGCACAGCGCACCACCGGGGGGACATGGGAGGCCGCAAGGCTGGCGCTGCGCTATGGCTATGCGGCCAACACGGCGGGGGGCAGCCATCACGCGCTGCATGACACCGGGGCGGGATACTGCATCTTCAACGACCTTGCGGTTGCGGCAAATCGCCTGATCGCGGACGGCGAAGCGCGCCGCATTCTCATCGTCGACCTCGATGTGCATCAAGGCGACGGCACGGCTTCGCTGCTTGCCGGGCGGAACGATATCCAGACATTTTCGATGCATGCCGAGCGCAACTTTCCGTCGCGAAAGGCCGTGTCCACCCTGGACGTCGCGCTGTCGGACGGCGTCGAGGATGAGGAATATCTCGATCTGCTCGACTATCATCTTCCCCGGATGATCGATGACAGCAGCCCGGACCTCATCCTCTACCAGGCGGGGGTCGATCCGCACCGGGACGACAAGCTGGGGCGGCTGGCCCTCACGGATGAGGGACTGCATATCCGGGACAGCCTCGTCTCGTCCGTGGCGCGTGCGCGGGGCATACCGCTCGCGTCGGTACTGGGCGGCGGCTATGGCGCGGATCAGGGCGCGGTTGCCCGGCGGCATGTGGACGCCATCCGCATCATGGCGATGAGCTATTACCGCTAACGCGCTGCGCACCGGGAAACCTGCCATATGCGACGCCCGCAACAAATCTACTTTGAAGCGGTTGGATAACAAGCGTAGTAGGTTGTAACCGGCACACCGGAGCATTGCATAGGATTGGACGCTATGGCGACTGCCGTTCTCGATCCCCTCTCATCCGTGGCTGCGGGCGCGGCGCCGGAGGCGGTTGTTGTCCGCTTTGCGGGCGACAGTGGTGACGGGATGCAGTTGACCGGCGGGCAATTCACCCTTTCCACCGCGCTGGCGGGCAATGACCTTGCGACCTTCCCGGATTTCCCCGCGGAAATCCGCGCGCCGCAAGGAACGCTGTTCGGCGTGTCCGCCTTTCAGATCAATTTCGGATCGACCGATATCACTACGGCGGGCGACGCGCCCGACGTGCTGGTGGCCATGAACCCGGCGGCGCTCAAAACCAATGTGAAGGATTTGAAGCCAGGCGGCCTCATCATTGCCGACGCCGGCGAGTTTGGCGATCGCAACCTTGCCAAGGCGAAATATGATGCCAATCCGCTGGAGGATGGGAGTCTCGCGAAATGGCAGCTTCTCTCCTTCGATATCTCCAAACTCACCCTGGAAAGCGTCAAGGAGTTCGGCCTGGGCAACAAGGAAGCCCTGCGCTGCAAGAATATGTGGACGCTGGGTCTGGCGCTCTGGATGTTCGACCGTGATCGGGACCCGATCATTGACTGGCTCAAAACGAAGTTTGCGAAAGCGCCGGTGCTGGCCGACGCCAACATTGCCGCCCTCAATGCCGGGCATGCCTATGGCGAAACGGCAGAGATCGGCGGGGCGGGGCTTGGTCTGCGCCAGCTGAACATTGCCGCTGCGCCTGCGCCGGACGGGTTGTACCGCACCGTGACGGGCGCGGAATCCATCTCGCTTGGCCTCGTCGCGGGCACACAGCTTGCGTCACTGCCCATGTTCTTCGGCGGCTACCCCATCACCCCGGCCTCTGCGATCCTGCATCACCTGTCCCGGCTGAAGGAATATGACGTCACCACCTTCCAGGCGGAGGATGAGATCGCGGCGATCGCCTCGGCCATCGGCGCCAGCTACGCCGGGTCGCTTGGCGTCACCTCATCGTCCGGCCCCGGCATCGCGCTGAAGGGGGAGGCGATCGGCCTTGCCATCATGACGGAACTGCCGCTGGTGATCGTCAATTCGCAGCGCGGCGGCCCCTCGACCGGCCTGCCCACCAAGACCGAGCAGTCGGATCTCTATCAGGCCGTCTATGGCCGCAACGGTGACGCGCCCATGCCCGTCATCGCTGCCCGTTCGCCCGCCGACGCCTTCGACTGCGCGATAGAGGCGGTGCGGATCGCGGTCCAGTATATGACTCCGGTCATGCTGCTGACCGACGGCTACATCGCCAACGCTGCCGAGCCGTGGAAGGTGCCGGACATGAGCAGCTATGCGCCGTTCCCGGTGACGTTCATGGAAACGGCGCAGGAGGGCGGTTTCCTGCCCTATGGCCGCGACGAGAAATTGAAGCGCCCATGGGTCAAGCCTGGCACGCCCGGCCTGATGCATCGTATCGGCGGCATCGAAAAGGCGCTGAACACCGGCCATATCGAATATTCCCCCGCCAACCATCAGGCGATGACGGAGCTGCGCCGGGACAAGGTGATGGGCATTGCCGACACCATTCCCGAACAGGATGTGGAACTGGGCCAGATGGGCGGGAAGCTGGCCGTCGTCGGCTGGGGCTCGACCTTCGGCCCCATCTATCAGGCGGTGCGCCGCGCGCGGGCGAAGGGGCTGGATGTCAGCCACATCCACCTGCGCCACATCTGGCCGATGCCGAGAAATTTGGGTGATCTTCTGCGGTCCTACGGGAAGATCCTCGTACCGGAAATGAACACCGGCCAGCTCAAGACCGTGCTGCGCGACCAATATCTGGTCGACGCCAAACCCCTGAACAAAGTCTCGGGCCAACCCTTCCGCATCGCGGAGATCGAAGCAGCGATCGAGGAAGCCCTTGCCTAGGTTCCAGCATCCGTTCGTGTCGAGCGAAGTCGAGACACGTTCGCGCCACCGTCCCTCGACTTCGCTCGGGACGAACGGAGTGACGAAATGAACGACATGACCCCCGTTGCGCTGACGCCCAAGGACTGGGAAACCGACCAGGAGGTCCGCTGGTGCCCCGGCTGCGGCGACTATGCGATCCTGAAAGCTGTGCAGCGCACCCTGCCGGACATCGGCGCGACGCCCGAGAACACCGTGTTCGTCAGCGGCATCGGCTGTTCCTCGCGCTTCCCTTATTATGTGGAAAGCTACGGCTTCCACACCATCCATGGCCGCGCGCCGGCGGTGGCGACAGGCGTGAAGCTCGCCAATCCGGACCTCGACGTATGGATCGTGACCGGCGACGGCGACGGGCTGTCGATCGGCGGCAATCACACGATGCACATCCTGCGCCGCAATCTCGACTGCCAGATACTGCTCTTCAACAATGAGATTTACGGCCTCACCAAGGGCCAATATTCCCCCACCAGCCGGGAGGGCACCAAGAGTCCCTCGACGCCCTTCGGCTCGGTTGATCATCCCGCCAAGCCTGCCGCGTTTGCTTTGGGATCGGGCGCGCGCTTCGTCGGGCGCGGGTTCGATGTGTCGAAGAACCTGCCCGATGTCCTGAAAGCCGCCCATGCCCATAAGGGTGCGGCGTTCGTGGAAATCTTCCAGAACTGCATCGTCTACAACAAGGACGTGTTCGCCGACTTCACCGAGAAGAAGAATGCCGACGAGGGCCAGCTATGGCTGGAGCAGGGCAAGCCCATGCTGTTCGCCAAGGGTGCGAAAGGTATCGCGCTCGACATCGAGAAACTGACGCTGAAGGTCGTTATGGTCGAGAATGGCGACTGGCAGGCGGCCGGCGTTATCGTCCATGACGTCACCAACCGATCGGTTGCGCATATGCTTGTCGAAATGCCGTTCGGCGCGTTCCCGATGGCGCTCGGCGTCCTCTACGACGATCCCGTGCCGACCTTCGAAAGCGCCGTTGTCCAGCAGAACGCGCTTGCCGCCAAGGGCAAGACGCCCGACCTGCAGAAGCTGGTCTCCCAGGGCCAGACCTGGACGGTGAAGGCGGGGGCTGAGGGCTAGCCGCTACCTCCGTTCGCTTCGAGCGTAGTCGAGAAGTATGCGCGAGACTTCTCGACTACGCTCGAAGCGAACGGGCTTAGGAAATCGGGATAGGGAGAAAACCTAACCCCGCAACCCCGCCGCAGCCCGCGCCAGCGTCTCGATCTGCGCGACATCCACCGGCCCCTTGGGCACGACCCAGCTTCCGCCCACGCACTTTACCGCCGGCTCGGCCAGCCATTTCGGCGCGCTCTCCGCAGTGATCCCCCCCGTGGGACAGAAGCGCGCCGTATAGAGCGGCGCGGCCAGCGCCTTCAGCGCCGGCAACCCGCCCGACGTTTCCGCCGGGAAGAATTTGAACCGCGACAGGCCCATGTCCATGCCCCGCATGATGTCGCCCGCCGTCGCCGTGCCCGGAAGGAAGGCGACACCCGCCGCGATCGCTGCCTTGCCCAGCGGCTTCGTGAGGCCCGGACTGACGATGAACTGCGCGCCGGCCTTCAGCGCCTTCTCCAGATCGGCGGGGTTCAGCACCGTCCCCGCGCCCACTATCGCGCCCTCGACCTGCGCCATCTCCCGCATCACCTCCAGCGCGACGGGGGTGCGCATCGTCACCTCCAGCGCGGGCAGCCCGCCTTTCACCAGGGCCTGCGCGATGGGAACCGCATCCTCCACCCGCTCGATGACGAGCACGGGGATGACGGGGGCAAGGTCCATGACCTGATCGACGGTGATGCTCATGTATGGGACTCCCGGAAGGCCGCGGCGGCGCCGAACAGGCCGATTTCTTCGTGAACGGCAAGGCGGACGGGGATCGACCCCATCAGCCCCTCAAACCTTCCCTTGGCGGTGAAGCGGTCGTGGAAGCCGCTTTGCAGCAGCACATCCTTCATCCGCTGGGTGAGGCCACCCGCCAGCACGACGCAATGCGGCCCCTGCGCCAGCGCAAGGTCGCCCGCAACCGAGCCATAGCAGAGGCAGAAGCGATCCAGCACCGTCCGGGCGAAGGCGTCGCTATTGTCCAGCGCCGCCTGCCACAGGTCGGCGTCGTTCATCAGCTCGACCCGCTCATGATTGATTGTCGCAATCGCCTTGTAGAGATTGTTGAGGCCGGGCCCGGACACGATCCGCTCCGTCGACACGCGCCGGAACTTGTCCCGCAGATAATCGAGGATTCGCCCTTCCAGCGGATCGAGCGGCGCGAAGTCCAGATGGCCGCCCTCCGTCGCCACGACATGCGGCACGCCGTCGTCATAGGCGATCATGCCGACGCCCAGGCCAGTGCCGGGGCCGAGAATGGTGACCGACCCGTCCTGCGGAAACGGCTCGTCCGGCCCGAACAGCAGCTCCAGATTGCCCTGCGGCAGCTTCGACACTGCATGCGCAACGGCCTCGAAGTCATTGACGAGCTTCAGATGCTCCAGGCCAAGATCGGCCGCCAGCGTCTTGGGCCGAATCACCCAGCTGCTGTTGGTCAGCTTGATGACGTCGCGGCCGATGGCGGTGGCAAAGGCGATGGACGCCGCCTTGGGCAGCGGCTCGCCCTCATCCTTGGCGAACTGCTCCCACGCGGCATGCAGGCTGGGGGTTTCGGCGACCTTATATTTGCGCACCGTGCCCAGGGTGGGGACGCCGCGCTCGTCGAGCGTCGCCCGGGCAAAGCGGGCATTGGTGCCGCCAATATCGGCGGCGATGATGTCAACCATGTCAGATTTCCGTTTCCATCGCCGCGAGCATCGCGGACGCGCCCTCCTCGGCAAGGTCGCTATGATGGCGGAACAGGGCGAACAGCTCGCGCCCCGTGTCGTAGGGCGGCGGCGGCGCATCCGCCCCCTCGCGCGCTTCCCATGCCTCGGGATCGACCAGCGCATCGACCTGGCCGGTCACGGCGCAGACGCGGACGATATCCCCGTCGCGCAGCTTGCCGATCGGCCCGCCGCCAAGCGCTTCGGGCGACAGGTGGATCGCGGCGGGCACCTTGCCGCTGGCCCCGGACATGCGGCCATCGGTCAGCAGCGCGACCTTGAAACCCCGGTCCTGCAAGACGCCCAGCGAAGGCGTCAGCTTGTGCAGTTCCGGCATGCCGTTGGCGCGCGGCCCCTGGAAACGGACGACGACAACGACATCGCGCTCCAGCTCGCCCGCCTTGAAGGCTTTGATCACATCGTCCTGTTCCTGGAAGACGCGGGCCGGGGCCTCTATCGTCCAGCGGGCGGGGGCGACGGCGCTGACCTTCATGATGCAGCGACCCAGATTGCCGGACAGCAGCTTCATGCCGCCATCGGGGCTGAAGGGGTCGGACACCGGGCTCAGCATAGACGCATCCCGCGATTCGGTTGGGCAGTCGTTCCAGACCAGCGCCTCATTCTCCAGCGCCGGCTCCTTGCCATAGTCGGTCAGGTCGCGGCGGGCGACGGTCATGATGTCGCGATGGAGCAGGCCATTGTCGAGCAACTGGGTGATGATCCACGCCATGCCGCCGGCGGCATGGAAATGGTTCACGTCGCCCGATCCGTTCGGATAGACCCGCGCCAGCAGCGGCACGACGTCGGACAGTTCGGCAAAGTCCGTCCAGTCGATGCTGATCCCCGCCGCCCGCGCGATGGCGGGCAGGTGGATCGCATGATTGGTCGATCCGCCGGTCGAAAGCAGGCCGATGATCGCGTTCACGATCGCCTTCTCGTCGATGCAGTGGCCGAGCGGACGATAATCCTCGCCATCCCATCCGATCGACGCCACCCTATGCACGGCGGCCCGCGTCAGCTCGCCGCGCAGCTTCGTACCCGGATTGACGAAGGCCGCGCCGGGCATGTGCAGACCCATCACCTCCATCATCATCTGGTTGCTGTTGGCCGTGCCGTAGAAGGTGCAGGTGCCCGCGCCATGATAGGATGCGCTCTCTGCTTCCAGCAGTTCGGCGGTGCCGACCTTTCCCTCCGCATAGAGCTGGCGGATGCGGACCTTCTCCTTGTTGGCCAGGCCCGATGGCATGGGACCGGCGGGGATCAGGATCGTGGGCAGATGGCCGAAACGCAGCGCGCCGATCAGCAGGCCCGGCACGATCTTGTCGCAGATGCCGAGCATCAGATTGCCCTCGAACATCGCATGGCTCAGCGCGATCGCGGTCGCCATGGCGATGGTGTCGCGGCTGAACAGCGACAGGTCCATGCCGGCCTGCCCCTGCGTCACGCCGTCGCACATGGCCGGGACACCGCCCGCCACCTGCGCCGTCGCGCCGACTTCCCGCGCGGCGATCTTGATCGCCTCGGGATAGCGGCCATAGGGCTGATGCGCTGAAAGCATGTCGTTATAGGCGGTGACGATGCCGATGTTCATGGCGGAACCCGTGCGGATGACCGCCTTGTCCTCGCCCGATGCGGCAAAGCCATGGGCCAGGTTGCCACAGGACAGCTGGTCGCGGTTGGTGCCTGCGTCTCGGCCGCGCTCGATCAGGTCGAGATATTTCCGGCGGCGCGGGGCGCTGCGCTTGACGATTCGCTCCGTGACGGCGGCGATCGTGGGGTGAAGGTCAGTCATGCCAGCTTGCTCCATCGCGTTCGATAAGAGCAATGGCCGAGGACGGCCCCCAGTTCCCCGAAGCATAGGATGCCGGCTTCATGCCCGCCTCCTTCCAGCCATCGATGATCGAATCGATCCACACCCATTGCGCCTCCACCTCGTCGCGGCGGACGAAAAGGGTCGGGTCGCCTTCCAGCAGGTCGAGCAGCAGGCGTTCATAGGCGATGCGGCGGCGCTGGCCGCCAAACTCATGGTCCAGCGAAACGTCAAGGCCGACCTCGCGCAGCTTCACGCCATCCAGCCCTGGCTCCTTCGCCATGATGAGCAGGCGGATTTTCTCTTCCGGCTGCAGGCGGATGATCAGCGTGTTGGGCTCAAGGCCCGATCCGCCCCCGCGCTTGCCGAAGATGGAATGGGCGACCGGCTTGAACTGGATCAGAATTTCGGACTGGCGCGCGGGCATTCGCTTGCCGGTGCGCAGGTAGAAGGGCACGCCGGTCCAGCGCCAATTGTCGATAAAGCCTTTCAGCGCCACGAAGGTCTCGGTGTCGGACGGCTTGCCGAGTTCGTCGACATAGCCGGTGACGATCTCGCCCGCGACCGCGCCGGGCGTATATTGCCCGCGCACGCTCTGCGCCTTCACGCTGTCCCCGTCCATCGGGCGCAGCGATCGCAGCACCTTCACCTTCTCGTCGCGCACGGCGGTGGAATCGAACCGGGCAGGGGGTTCCATGGCAATGATCGACAGGATCTGCAGCATATGGTTCTGCACCATATCGCGCAGCGCGCCGACACCGTCATAATAGGAGACGCGCCCTTCCAGCCCGACCGTCTCGCCCACGGTGATCTGGACATGGTCGATGGCGTTAGCGTTCCACAGCGGCTCGAACAGCATGTTGCCAAAGCGCAGCGCCAGCAGGTTCTGGACCGTTTCCTTGCCCAGATAATGGTCGACGCGGAATATGGACTCCTCGGCGAACAGCGCGCCGATGGCGTCATTCACTTGCTTTGAGGAGGCAAGGTCCTTGCCGATCGGTTTTTCCATCGCGATCCGGGTCTTGGGACCCACCAGCCCGGCATCGGCCAACCCTTGCGCGGTGGGCGCGAACAGGGCGGGGGGCGTCGAGAGATAGACCGAAATGCCCTTGTCCATGCGGCCCGAGACGCGTTCCGCCAGCGCGCGGAACTGGTCGGCATTGCCCGCCTCGACAGGCGAATAGATCACCATGCCGCACAGCTTTTCGGCCTGCCCGGCATCATAGCGGTCGGCCGGCAGGAATTTCTGCAGCGCGGCGTCGACATCCTTGCGAAATCCCTCGTCGTCGAGCGCCGTGCGCCCCGATGCGACGATCAGGAAATCTTCGGGCAACAGGCCGTCGCCAAGCAGGTTGTAGAGCGAAGGGAAGAGCATGCGATGCGCCAGATCCCCGGTCGCACCGAAAAGGATAAGCGTGGCAGATGGTTCGGTCAAAAGGCGTTCCCCTTACCGTTTTCGTAAATTGGTTTTCTGCACGTGAGGGTGCTTATAGCGGCTGGTTGCCGCACCGCAACGAAAAGGCGCGCTAAATGCGCATTTAGGGATGGAGGGGCGTATTTGGTCGGATCGCCACCTCAGCGCTGAACGCCGATCCGACCTGGAGCAGTCTGCATTCAACCAACACCCGTTCGTGTCGAGCGCAGTCGAGACACCTTGGCGCCGCGCGTGGTCCCTCGACTTCGCTCGGGACGAACGGAGGCAGGATGATCCTGATGTACCGATCGATGCCGTTAAATGCCGATGCTGTCCTTCAGCGTGAACGCCTCGCGCGCCCAGCTTACGGGCGTCAGATTGCGCGATGTCGTGTCGATCATCCCTGACGTTATCATGGGGAACAGCTCGGTTTCCTCGCGATAGGCGCGGTCGACCAGCCAGTCGAGGAATGCCAGCGAGGATGTGCGATAGCCATGCCAGTCCTTGGCGATCCGCTCGGGCGTCCAGTTTTTCGTATGGGCGCTATAGGCCCCGAACCGCTCGGTCAGTTCGGCGCGGAAACGCTGGGCGAGGGTGCGGACATGCTCGCGCGGATCATCCTCGATCTTGCTGTAAAAGGCCCGGTCCTCGAAGGCGAGGTGGGACATGATCGTGCTCGCCATGTCCCAGCGCAGCTCGGCCAGACGGTCCATGTCCGTCGGCGCCGGGTTGCGCAATATCTCCGAAATATCCTGCGCAAGCCCGCGCATCTTGTCATGGTCCTGCAGAAGTCGTTCGATCATGCCCGCATCCTGTTTTCCAGTGTTTCATTTTCCGAAACCCACCGTTCGGCCTCCAGCACGGTCTTGAACACGCCCGCATCCGGACGCGCCAGAACCCGCTTGATCTGCATGCGGACGGGGGATTGTCCGGTGACGATTGCCAGCTTGCGCGACCGCCGCTCGGGCGTGTTGATGAAGCGGGTGAAGGCTTCGGCCACCTCCTGGCTTTGCAGCTTCATCTCCGAAATGTCGCAGATATGCACCCAGTCGCCCGTCCGGCAGCCCATGCTGGCGACGGCGTCCTGCGCGGCGCGCGCAAAGGCGCCGACCTCTTCGACGGTGAAGAAGCCCTGCAGGGTCACGCGCAGCAATTTGCGGCGGGGATGGGCGGCAATGGTGAACAAACGGCGTGTCTTCTCTTTGGGCTGGACGACCGTGTCCAACCTCCCTCCGCGCCTGCGATCCCCACGGTTTCGGAAATCCTAACCTGGGGCAGCATTGCGACCAAGGTCTTAGGGTTTGGGTGATTAGTGTTGGATTGCGCCGTCCTATGGAATTGGGCTGGACTGTGGGCATGGATTTTGCCATCTGGGCCGCCCAGCCAGTATCGGGCGACGCTTAGCCGCCGATGTTGGAACACGGTCATGCGGGCGTGGTGAAACTGGTAGACGCGCCGGACTCAAAATCCGGTTCCGAAAGGAGTGTCGGTTCGATTCCGACCGCCCGCACCACCCCCTGCCTATCGCCCACTTCGCCGCGAACATAATCTCTGGAACTCCCGCATCGGACCGGGCATTGCGGTGTCATGCCCGATCCCGTCCTCCTCTGGTTCCGCCGTGATCTTCGCCTGTCCGATCAGGCTGCCCTGATCGCGGCGGCGGCGGAGGGGTCGGTAATCCCGGTCTATGTCCTCGACGACGATACGCCCCGGCACCGCCGCATGGGCGGCGCATCCCGCTGGTGGCTGCATCACAGCCTCGCCAGCCTCGACGCGTCGTTGAGGGCGAAGGGATCGCGCCTGATCCTGCGGCGCGGGGACAGCGCCGATGTCCTGGCCAAGCTGGCCCAGGAGGCAGGCGCAACCCGCATCCACGCGCTTCACCATTACGAACCCTGGTGGCGCAACACCGAACGGAAGGTGGCCGATCGCCTGGACCTGTGCCTGCATGACGGCAACTATCTGCTCCCGCCCGGAACCCTGCGAACTGGCGGCGGCGGCCTGTATAAAATCTACACGCCTTTCTGGCGCGCGCTGTCCGAGCATATGCCACCCACCGCCCCGCATCCCGCCCCGGCACGGATCGACGCCCCATCGGCCTGGCCGCAATCGGATAAGCTGGAGGACTGGGGCCTGCTTCCCACCAGGCCCGATTGGGCAAAGGGCTTCTCCGTGGACTGGACGCCCGGCGAGGAAGCCGCCCGGGAGCGCGTTTCGGACTTTACCGATGAAGCCGCCGATTACGACCATGCCCGCAATCTTCCCTCGCGAGAGGGCACATCGCGCCTCTCGCCTCATCTCCATTTCGGGGAGGTTTCACCCGCCTATGTCTGGCATCGGCTGCTGAAGGCAAAGGGCGATCCCACGGTCTTCCTCAAGGAGATCGCCTGGCGCGACTATGCCCAGAATATCATCTGCCAGTTCCCTTCCTACGGCCGGGAGAATGGTCGCGAGGCGTTCGATAGCATGCCGTGGCGGGACCTGCGGGAAGCCGGCAGCGATTTTCGCGCGTGGAAAGAGGGACGCACCGGATACCCCATCGTGGATGCCGGGATGCGGCAGCTCTGGACGACCGGCTGGATGCATAACCGTGTCCGGATGATCGCGGCGAGCTTCCTGATCAAGCATCTGCTGATCGACTGGCGTCATGGCGAACAATGGTTCTGGGACACGCTGGTCGATGCTGATTATGGCAATAACAGCGTCAATTGGCAGTGGACGGCGGGTAGCGGTGTGGACGCGAATATGTTCTCCCGCATCATGGCCCCGCTCACCCAATCGCCCAAATTCGAGGCTGCGACTTATATTCGGGAATGGGTGCCCGAACTCGCGGATCTGCCGGACGCGGCCATTCACGATCCGGAGACGGCAGGCTGTCGCCCGGCCCCTTATCCCGCCCCGCTTATCAGCCATCGGGAAGCGCGCGAAAGAGCGCTTGCCGCCTATGGAAAAACGAAACGCTGAGATTGAAGAATCCCACCCTCTGCGGCACTATGCCGTCATGAATGCCCTCCCACCCAAACGCGGCCGCCATCTGGTACAGGCCGGCGGTCGTTTTGCGACGGGCGGAGGCATGTTCGCGCACCTTTGGGCAGGCAGTTTTCACCGGATTCTCGACAAGATCGACGCCGGTCTGGAGCAAGGCAGGCTGGAGGCGTGGCTGCCCGACGGCGGCTTTCGAATGCTTGGCGGCCGCGCGCCGGGGCCGACCTGCGAAGTGCGTCTGCGCACTTGGCGCGCGCTCGTCCGCCTCGCGACTTCCGGGTCGGCCGGCTGGTATCGGGCATGGTCATTAGGAGAATGGGGCAGTCCGGACCCGGTCGCCATGTTCGCATTGTTCATGGCGAACGCAAAGAGCCTGGGCGGGGTCGCCCGCGCGAGCGGGCCGGCCCGCTGGATCGGCTGGGCGGTTCATGCCCTCCGCCGAAACAGCCGGAAAGGATCACGCCGGAACATCGCCTTCCATTATGACTTGGGCAACGATTTCTACCAGCTTTGGCTGGATGAAAAAATGCACTACTCCAGTGCATTGTATATTGATCCTAAGGATTCATCTGAGCCTTTGGACGTCGCCCAACAGCGCAAGGCGAATGCCGTGCTGGCCCGGCTAGATCTGGAGGACGGGGACACGTTGCTGGAGATCGGCTGTGGGTGGGGGGGCCTGGCCGAGGTCGCCCTGTCCCGCACCGCCATCCGCTACGACGGCCTGACCCTTTCCGTCGAACAGCGGGACTATGCGCAAAAGCGCCTTGCGCCCTTTTCGCCAAAAGGGAACGCGCAAATACTTCTGACCGATTATCGTGATGCGGTCGGGCAATATGACGCCATTGCCAGCGTCGAGATGGTGGAGGCGGTTGGGCAGGGATACTGGCGCAGTTATCTCTCTGCCATCAATCGTCTGCTCAAGCCTGGCGGCAAGGCGTCGCTGCAGTTCATCACGATCGATGACGCGATCTTTGACCAATACGCGGCCAATACCGACTTCATTCAGACATATATCTTCCCCGGGGGCTTGCTGATATCGGAGAGCCGCTTTCGCAGGTTGGCGGAGGCGGAGGGGCTGGCATGGCGCGATCCGGCGCATTTTGGTGAGCATTATGCCGAGACGCTGCGCCGCTGGCGCGAACGGTTCGATGATGTCGTGCAGGCCGGCAAGCTGCCCGCCAGTTTCGACGAATCCTTCGTGAAGCTCTGGCGCTACTATCTGATGTATTGCGAAGGTGGTTTTCGCGGCGGCGGCATCAACGTGATGCAGGTCACGCTGGTGAAGGCCGGCTAGACCCTAGCCGTCGATCCGGGCGCCGCTATATCCGGTTGGCGTGTCCGCGATGATCAGGTCGAGAATTGCCTGGGCGACCACTTCGGGTCCTTTCAGCGTCGCGGGGTCCTCGCCGGGAAACGCCTTGGCGCGCATTGCGGTGCGGGTTGCCCCCGGATTGACGATATGGGTGCGGATGGCGGAGATATTCTTCATCTCCTCGCCATAGCATTGCACCAATATTTCCAGCGCCGCCTTCGATGCGCCATAGGCGCCCCAATAGGCGCGCGGCGTCTGCCCGACTGTTGAGGTCAGCGCGACGATCCGCGCATCGGCACTCGACCGCAGCATCGGGTCGAACGCCGCAATCAATGCCTGCTGGGCTGTCACGTTCAGGGTCATCAGTCGCGCAAATTCCTTCGCGTCGATCGCCGGGACAGCAGCCAGCGTTCCGAGCATCGCAGCGTTCAGCACGAGATAGTCCAGCGCCTGCCAGCGCCCGGCGACCGCTCCCGCAAGCCGCCCGATGCTTTCGCCATCGGTCAGGTCCAGCGGAGCAATAGTTGCGCTGCCGCCGGCCTCGTGAATCGCTTCCTCGATCTCCTCCAGCGCGCCGCTGGTTCGCGCCGTCAAAACGACGTGTGCGCCCGCCTTGCCCAAAGCGAGCGCCGTTTGCGCGCCGATGCCTCGGCTCGCGCCGGTGACGAGAGCGAGCTTGCCGAAGAGGGGAAGATTTTCGGACATCATGTTTTCCGTTCGCCCTGAGCTAGTGAAAGGGCTGTATTTCTAAAAGGGGAAGGGCAGGGCTTCGACAGGCTTAGCCCGAACGGATGTGGGTTTATACGACCCGCTCGGCCAGAAGCTCGAACTGATTCTGCACCACGGCCTCATCCTGGTCGGTCAATGTGGTGGGATAGTCGCCCGTGAAGCAGGCATCGCAATATTGCGGCCGGATGTCCGCGCGCTTCGCTTCGCCCAGCGCCTTGTAGAGGCCGTCTATCGAGATGAAGGACAAGCTGTCGGCATGGATGAAATCCTGCATGCCGCCCACGTCCAGCTTGTGGGCAAGCAGCTTGGTCCGCTCGGGCGTATCGACGCCATAGAAGCAGCTATGCTTGGTCGGGGGGCTGGCGATCCGCATATGGACCTCCGCTGCGCCCGCTTCGCGCATCATCTGCACGATCTTCAATGACGTGGTGCCGCGCACGATGCTGTCGTCGATCAGCACGATCCGCTTGCCCTCGATCAGGGCGCGGTTGGCGTTGTGCTTCAGCTTGACGCCCAGATGGCGGACCTTGTCGCTCGGCTGAATGAAGGTGCGGCCGACATAGTGCGACCGGATGATGCCGAGTTCAAATGGGATGCCGGACTGCTGCGCGTAACCGATCGCCGCTGGCACGCCGCTGTCGGGCACGGGGATCACATAGTCCGCCTCGACCGGGTTCTCGATCGCCAGCTGCGCGCCGATCGCCTTGCGGGCGGAATAGACGCTGGTGCCGTCTATGATCGAATCGGGACGGGAGAAATAGACCTGCTCGAAGATGCAGGGGCGGGCATGGGTGTCGCCGAACGGGCGGTGGCTGCGCACTTCCCCGCTCGTGGTCACGATCACCAGTTCGCCAGGATCGATCGAGCGAACATAGTCTGCGCCGACAACGTCCAGCGCCACGGTCTCGGACGCGAAGATCACCGAATCGCCCAGCTTGCCCATCACCAGCGGGCGAATGCCCAAGGGATCGCGGCAGGCGATCATGCCCTCGGGCGTCATGCAGATCAGGGAGTACGCGCCCTCGACCTGCTTTAGCGCATCGATGAACTTGTCGAGCAGCGTCCGGTAATTGGATGTCGCGACGAGATGGATGATGACTTCCGTGTCGGACGTCGACTGGAAGATCGATCCGCGCCGCACCAGTTCCCGGCGCAGCTTCATGGCGTTGGAGATGTTGCCGTTATGTGCGACCGCGAAGCCGCCAGAAGCAAGGTCCGCATAGAGCGGCTGCACATTGCGCAGCGATGTTTCGCCCGTCGTCGAATAGCGGACATGGCCGCAGGCCGATTCACCGGGCAGTGCGCGAATCACCTCATCCCGGTCGAAATTTCCGGCCACATGGCCCATCGCCCGATGCGTATGGAAATCACGGCCATCCCAGCTGGTGATTCCCGCCGCCTCCTGGCCCCGATGCTGAAGGGCATGCAGGCCCAGCGCGACGACTGCCGAAGCGGTCTCCACAGTGGAAATGCCGAAAATCCCGCATTCTTCGCGCAACTTATCGTCGTCGAACGGATGGGTGGTAAGCATGTGCCGAAAGGTCCGCTGCCAATCTGCGCCCCACGGGCGCCTGATCTGAGGGCATATAGGCGTACCATTCCGGTTTGTCGCCCTCTTGTAACAAAAAAGCGGCAGGCGCCTTTCTGCACCTGTCCCCCGCGTCGTCATAAAGCATAGCTGGCCTTGGCTTGGCACCGAGGCTAAAGACGCCATCAATGCATGCTTTCGCCAATCCCGCGCGGTTCCTTTCCATCGCCCGTCCGCTGACGCCGTGGCTGTTCTGGCCTGGGCTGGCGCTGCTGCTCACCGGATGCGTCGCCGGACTTTTCTTCACGCCCGCTGACTATCTGCAGGGGGAGACGGTCCGCATCCTCTACATCCATGTGCCGGCGGCCTGGCTTGGCATGAGCGGATGGACGGGCATAGCGGTCGCGGGAATATTTCAGATCGTGTGGCGTCATCCGCTCGCCGCCATTGCCGGACGCGCGATCGCGGCGCCGGGCGCGTTGTTTACCGCCCTATGCCTCATCACCGGCGCAGTCTGGGGAAGGCCGACATGGGGGACCTATTGGCAGTGGGACGGGCGGATGACCTCCATGCTCATCCTCTTCTTTCTCTATCTCGGCTATATCGCGCTCGCCAGCGCCAGCGCGTCGTCGGCCGAACAGGGCGGGGTGAGCCGGGTAACGGCGATCTTCGGCCTTGTCGGCGCCATCAACATCCCGATCATCAACCGTTCGGTCGTGTGGTGGAACAGCCTGCATCAGGGGCCGAGCATCACGCTGAGCGGCTCCAGCATCGCGCCGTCGCTGCTCTGGCCGCTCGGGTTGACGCTGTTGGGCTTCAGCCTGCTGTTCGGAGCGATCGTCCTCATGCGCATGCGCACGATCCTGGCCCAGGCGCGGATAGAGGCCCGTATGCGCCGCATGGCGCGGGACTAGGCGCTGATGAACCCCTGGCCTTTCGTCATTACCGCCTATGCGCTTACCTTGCTCGGCACTGCGCTGCTGTGTGTCGTTAGCTGGCGCGCCATGCGGTCTGCGGAGCGCCGCGCGGACGCGATGAAGCGGGGTCAGGACTGACGGTCATGAAGGCGAAGCATCAACGCCTGATTCTCGTGCTCGCAGCGCTTGCGGCGTTGATTGCAGCCGCCCTGCTCGCCGCATCCGCGCTGAAGGATGAAGCGGCCTATTTCTATACGCCCAGCGACGCGAAGACGAAGGGCGTGGAACCGGGCAAGGCGATCCGCCTGGGGGGTATGGTCGTCAAGGGCAGCCTGCACCGCGCGCATGATGGTGTGACCATCCGCTTCGATGTGACCGACAATAAGGCGATCGTCCCGGCGACCTTCACCGGCATAGCGCCCGACCTGTTCCGCGAGGGCTCCGGCGTCGTTGCGGAGGGGGCATTCGATAGGAGCGGCACGTTCGTCGCCACCAATCTCCTCGCCAAGCATGATGAACGCTACATGCCCAAAGAGCTTGAGGGCATGACCTATGACGAGAAGACGCACGAAATGAGGAAGGCGAAGTGAGGGCGCTCGCCTGTTTCAGCTTCCGTCATGCTGAACTTGTTTCAGCATCCATGAGAGCCTCGTATGTGGTTCGCACGACGTTAGAGCCAACGGATCCTGACTTTCGTCAGGATGACAATATCGGCGTTCGGACGCAATGATCGCCGAAGCCGGCCTTGCCGCGCTGTGGCTCGCCGCTGCGCTTGCTTTCCTTCAGCTTGCCCTTGCGTGGTTCGGGCTGGTCGGGGGCAAGGATGAGCTGCTGTCCGCCATGCGCCCCGTTGCGATTGCACAGGGCGTGCTGACCGGACTGTCGTTTCTGTGCCTGATCACCCTGTTCGTGCAATCGGACATGTCCGTCGCGCTGGTCGCCACCAACAGCCATTCGATGAAGCCGTGGCTCTACAAGGTCGCCGGGACATGGGGCAACCACGAGGGCTCCATGCTGCTGTGGGTCACCGTCATGGGCGTAGCAGGCGGCGCAGTTGCACTGTTTGAGCGCGCGCTCCGCCGCGATACGCACATGGCGACGTTGGGCGCGCAGGCGGCGATCAGCCTGGGTTTCTACGCTTTCCTGCTGTTTTCTTCCAACCCCTTTGCCCGGCTGGATCCCGCGCCGCCGGACGGGCAGGGACTCAATCCGTTGCTGCAAGACCCGGGCCTCGCCTTCCATCCGCCGACGCTTTATGTCGGTTATGTCGGCCTCTCGGTGGCGTTTTCGTTCGCTGTCGGGGCGCTGCTGACCCGCCGTGTCGACGCGGCTTTCGCAAAAGCCATGCGTCCTTGGGTGCTCGCCGCCTGGATTATGCTGACGCTCGGCATCACCGCGGGCAGTTACTGGGCCTATTATGAGCTGGGCTGGGGTGGCTGGTGGTTCTGGGACCCGGTGGAAAATGCGTCGTTGATGCCATGGCTGGCGGCTACCGCCCTGCTGCACAGCGCCACGGTCCTCGCCACCCGGGACGCATTGCGGGCCTGGACGATCATGCTGGCCGTGGTCGCCTTTTCCATGTCGATGGTTGGCACCTTCCTCGTCCGGTCCGGTATCCTGACCAGCGTACACGCGTTCGCCGTCGATCCGCAGCGTGGCACCTTCATCCTTGGACTCCTCGCCCTCTATATCGGCGGCGCGCTGGCGCTGTTCGGCCTGCGCATCGGCACGGTGAGAGAGGGAGAACAGTTCGAACTGGTCAGCCGCGAGACCATGCTGGTCATCAACAATCTCCTGCTGACGGTGATCCTTGGCCTCGTCCTCATCGGCACGCTCTATCCGCTGATGACCGAGGCGTTCGGGCATAAGGTGTCCGTCGGCCCGCCCTATTTCGACCGGATCGTCGGCCCGATCACGCTCGTCCTGGTGATGTTCATGGCCGCCGGGCCGCTGACCCGCTGGCGCAAGGACCGGGCACAGGCGGTCGGCGGTCGCTTGCTGGTTCCCGCTGTCGTTTTGACCCTTGCTTTCGTCGCGTTCGGCGCGCTGGCTTGGGGTCGCATCGGCATCCTCCCTTTCCTTGGCCTGGTCGTCGCCGCGGCCGTGGCGGTCGGCAGCGTCGCGCCGCTGTGGAAGCGCAACCTGCGCCGCACGCCGCTCTTCACCTGGGGCATGGTGATCGCGCATCTGGGCTGCGCGGTCAGCCTTGCCGGCATGGCGTCGGACTCCGCCTTCACCGTGGAGAAGCTGGTTGCGGCAAAACCCGGCGATACGATCAGAACGGCGGGCTGGACTCTGCATTTCGACCAGATCGTGCCGATCGCCGGCGACAACTGGACAGCGCTTCAGGGCAATATGACCGTTTCGCGCGGCAATGGCGCGCCTATAGCCATTCATCCCCAATCGCGCTTCTTCACGAACCCGCCGACAACGACAACGGAGGCGGCGCTGCTCACGCGCTGGGACGGCCAGCTTTATGTGGTATTGGGCCAGGAGGCGGAGCAGGGCCGTTGGCAGATGCGGATATGGTGGAAGCCGTTCGTGACGCTGATCTGGCTGGGCGGCATCATGATCGCCCTCGGCGGCGCGCTGGCGCTGCTGGGCCGTGAGCGGCGGGGCTGGCTCATGAAGATCCGCAAGAGGAGGGCGATGGCATGACGCGCACGCTGATCTGGCTTCCGTTGCTGCTGTTCCTGGCGTTTTTCGGCTTGTTCGCCAGCGGCTTGCTGAAGCCTGACGATCATCTCATCAATTCGCGCCTCGTCGGCCAGCCGCTCCCGGCCTTCTCGCTGCCAGCCGCCGCCAGTGACCGACCAGCCCTCGCCAGCACACAGTTCGCGACCGGCAAGCCGCGCCTGCTCAACATCTTCGCAAGCTGGTGCGTGCCCTGCGCGGCGGAGGCGCCCCAGTTGCTGGCGCTCAAGCAGGCGGGCGTGGAGATCGACGCCATCGCTATTCGGGACGCGCGCCCGGATGTTGACCGCTTTCTCGCCCGCTACGGCAATCCCTACACCCGCATCGGCCTTGACGCCCGCAGCGCCGTGCAGATGGCGCTCGGCTCCTCCGGTGTCCCCGAAACCTTCGTCCTCGATGGCAGGGGCAAGATCCTGCACCAGCATATCGGCGATATTCGCGTGGATGACGTGGCCGATATCCTGAAGATCGTGAAGGATGCTCGGTGACGCGGCTGCTCGTCCTTATCCTGCTGCTCTTCGCCGCGCCGGCGCTGGCCCAGACCGCGCTGCCGCCCGCGCCCTATGCCGACCGTCAACTGGACGACCCGGCGCTGGAGGCGAAGGCGCGTGACCTGATGACGACGATCCGCTGCCTGACCTGTCAGAGCCAGTCGATCGCTGACAGCAACGCCAGCCTGGCCGGCGACATGCGCTCGGAAATCCGCCAGCGCATCGCGAAGGGCGAGGCGCCTGAGCATATCCGCGTCTGGCTGATCGAACGCTATGGCGATTGGGTCAGCTATGCGCCCACCGCCGCGCCGATCCTCTGGCCGCTCTGGGCGGCGCCGCTGCTGCTTCTGCTGGCTGGCGGGTTTCTCGTGCGCAGCCGTATCCGGCGGAAGAAACGCTGATGGGCTGGATGATCGCCACAGGTCTTGGGCTTGTCGCCGCCGCCGCAATCATCGGCATGGGCCGCCTGCCGCGCGCGACGTGGGAACTGGTTGGCGCGGCGCTTATCCTTGGTCTGGCCGGATATGCCTGGCAGGGTCGCCCAGATCTGGCTGCCGCGCCACGGTCGGCACAGGCGCAGGCCAAACCCTTCGATGAAAAGGCGGCTGAAACCCGCCGGTCGATGGAGGATCGCTTCGGCAAGGCTGCGCAATGGCTGATCCTGTCCGATGGCCTTGCCCGGCAGGGCAAGACGCGGGAGGCTGCGAATGTGCTTGTATCCGGTCTTCGGCAGAGCCCGGATGACCCCAACCTCTGGGCTGCGTTGGGCAACGCGCTGGTCGCGCATGGAAACGGGGTCATGTCACCCTCCGCCGACTTCGCTTTTCGCCGTGCGATGACGCTTGATCCGGCCAAGCCCGCCGCGCCCTATTTCTACGGCATTGCCCTTATCCGGTCCGGTCAGCTGGAGGCGGCGCGCCCCATATGGGCGGGGCTGGCGGCCCAGCTGCCGGCGGGAAACAGCCTGCGCCTGGAGCTGGAGGAGAAGCTCATGATCATTGATCGCTTGCTCGCTGCCCAGCAGAGGCAGGGCCAATAGACGTCGGGTGAAACCCTCCCGAAACCGGACAGTCTTTAATGCGTTGTTCAGCTTTATTGCACCGCACTATGACCCATGATAGGGCGCTCGCGTTGCACCTCGCCCGGTAGGTCCGGTTGAGGCGTAAAGGCAGGTAAACACCAGCATGACAGCACTTCTGTCCGTATATGACTGACTCGGATAAGACTGCCCCCGTGGCGGCGGAGTCGGGAGAGGGCGACCATGGTCATGCGGCAGGTGGCCATGACCAGGGCAAGGCTACGCTGAAGCTGGCGGTCGGTGCCATCGGCATCGTGTTCGGCGACATCGGTACGAGCCCGCTCTACGCCTTTCGCGAAACCTTTGCCGGCCATCACAAGCTGACGCTCGATCCAGACCATATTCTGGGCGTCATCAGCCTGATGTTCTGGTCGATGATGCTGGTCGTGACGCTCAAATATGTCACCACCATCATGCGCGCCGATAATAAGGGGGAGGGAGGCAGCCTCGCCCTGCTTGCCCTCATCAGTGGACAGACCCGCACCAAGCGCTGGTCCTCCGGCATTATCTTGCTCGGGGTGTTCGCCACCGCGCTTTTCTACGGCGACTCGATGATCACCCCGGCGGTGTCGGTCCTCTCCGCGGTAGAGGGGCTCGCGGTCTACAACCGGGCGCTGGAGCCCTTGATACTGCCTGCCGCTGTTGTGATCCTCCTTGGCCTGTTCTGGATACAGAGCGCCGGGACCAACCGGGTGGCGACCATGTTCGGTCCGATCATGCTGCTCTATTTCTGCACGATTGCCGCGCTCGGCCTCATCAGCATCTGGCAGACACCCGGCATCCTTCAGGCATTCAACCCGTATTGGGCATTCATGTTCTTCGTCACCAGCCCGCTGCCCGCCTTCCTGGCGCTGGGCGCGGTGGTGCTGGCCGTGACGGGCGCGGAGGCGCTCTATGCCGACATGGGGCATTTCGGTCGCAATCCGATCCGCGTATCCTGGCTCTTCTTCGTGCTGCCCGCGCTCATGTGCAACTATATGGGGCAGGGGGCCCTGCTGTTCCGCGAGGGCGCCTCCGCGCTGCACAGCCCCTTCTACAATCTCGCGCCACAGTCGCTGCAACTGCCCTTGATCGCCCTGGCCACGATGGCGGCGATCATCGCGTCGCAGGCGGTGATTTCCGGCGCATTCTCCGTCACGCAGCAGGCGATCCAGCTGGGCTTCATGCCGCGACTGCGCATTTCGCACACCAGCGCTTCCACGGCGGGGCAGATCTATATTCCGCTGATCAACTGGGGCCTGATGGTCATGGTGATCCTGCTGGTGCTCAGCTTCCGCACATCGTCCAACCTGACGGCGGCCTACGGCATCGCGGTCACCGGCGCGATGTTCATCGACAATGTCCTGCTGACCGTATTGGTGTTCAAGCTGTGGAAATGGCATTGGGCGGGCGCGGTGGCGCTGCTCAGCGTCTTCTATATCGTCGATGGGGCCTATCTGGCGGCGAACCTCACCAAGATACCCGATGGCGGCTGGTTCCCCCTGTTCATCGGCTTCATCGTCTTCACGCTGCTCACTACCTGGTCGCGTGGCCGCAAGCTGATGATCGAGCGGATGCGCGAATCCGCCATGCCGATCCCCGTGTTCGTCGCCTCCGCCGCCAACAGCGCGGTGCGTGTTCCGGGCACCGCCGTGTTCATGACGTCGACGCCCGACGGCGTCCCGCACGCCCTGCTCCACAACTTGAAGCACAACAAGGTCCTCCACGAACGGGTGATCCTGCTGACCGTCAAGATCATGGACGTGCCCGTGGTCGAGCATGACGGACGCTGCAAGCTGGAGGATTTGGGCCGCGGTTTCTTCCGCCTCGTCCTCTATTACGGTTTCATGCAGGAACCGGACGTGCCCGCCGCGCTCAAGACCGTCACGGGCTGCGGCCAGACGTTCAAGATGATGGATACCAGCTTCTTCCTGGCGCGGCAGACGCTGCTGCCCTCGGCGCGTCCGGGCATGCCGATATGGCGGGAAAAGCTGTTTGCCTGGATGCTGCGCAACGCGGAAAGCGCTATGGAGTTCTTCCGCCTGCCGACCAACCGGGTCGTCGAACTGGGCAGCCAGGTCGAAATCTAGCACCGGCCCGCCCATCGATTTTGGCCCGTTCCGGCGGCATTTCCTGATGTAATTTCTTCACGATTTGTGTCTAGCGCCTACCATGACGGGCGGGGGAATGGACGATGAAGACAGGTTTGCGTCTGTGGTCGGCAACGGTGTGTGCGGCCATGTTGCTTTCTGGATGCGGCGGGGATTCTTCGGGCGGGGGCACAGCGACAGGACCCGCGCCGACACCCGCGCCCACGCCGACACCTGCCCCCACGTCCGGCTGCTCCATACGGGAGCGTCAGAACTGGGCCGCAGACCAGCTGCGCGAATGGTATCTGTTCCCGGAGACATTGCCGGCAACGTTCGATCCGTCGCCCTATTCCAATGTGGATGACTATGTCGATGCGTTGACCGCGACCGCGCGATCTCAGGGAAGAGATCGGTATTTTACCTATCTCACCTCCATTGCCGAGGAGAATGCCTATTACAGTTCGGGCTCCTCCGCCGGGCTAGGTCTGCGGTTGGCGACGGACTCCGCGCAACGGCGCATCTTCGTGACGGAAGCGTTTGAGGGCGGGCCGGGTTTGGCCGCTGGCATCGACCGTGGCGCGGAAATACTGGCTATCGGCACGACTTCGGCCAATTTGCGGACGGTGAGCGCCATCACGGCGAGCGAAGGACTGGATGGCGTGTCGAATGCGCTGGGACCCGACACGACCGGAACCACGCGTCTTTTACGCATAGCCGATGCTTCGGGCACCCGCGAGGTCAGCGTTACCAAGCGGGAGTTCGACATCACCCCCGTTTCGAGCCGCTACGGCGCGCAGATTCTGACCGACGGCGGCCGCCAGATCGGATATGTCAACCTGCGCACGTTCATCACGACCGCCGGGCCGGCGCTGCGCGACGCCTTTGCACGCTTCCGGTCGCAAGGGGTGACAGAGGTCATTGTCGACCTGCGCTATAATGGCGGCGGGCTCGTGTCCGTTGCGACGCTTCTGGGCGACCTGCTTGGAGGCGGACGATCCTCGTCGGATGTGCTGACCCGTACCATCTTCAGGCCGGAAAAGGCGTCGGAGAACGAGACACGCTATTTTGCGGCACAGCCGGAATCTATCGCGCCAACGCGCATCGCCTTTATCGGCACCCACGGCACGGCGTCCGCCAGTGAACTCGTCATCAACAGCTTCATTCCGTATCTCAATGCCCGTGCGGGCCTGATCGGCACGAACACATATGGCAAGCCTGTCGGTCAGGTAGCGCTGGACCGTTCCGCCTGTGACGACCGGCTGCGCGTGGTTGCTTTCGCCACACAAAACAGTGCAGGTAATTCAAATTATTTCAATGGTCTGGCTGGTTCTGTCCAGGCCAGTTGCCAGGCGCCGGATGATATCGGCTACCAGCTGGGAGACCCCCGCGAAGCCCTGACGCGCCAAGCGCTCGACTTTCTTGCCGGCGCATCCTGTACACCCATATCGGGAACGGTATCGAGCCAGTCCCTCAATCAGCAGCGTCGGGAGCTGCTGATACCGGACAGGCCAGGGACGGCGCAGCGCGAGGTACCGGGTCTGTTCTGATCGCCCGGCATATTCAGCAGGCCAGGACGCTGGATAGCCTCTTTCCTCGGCAGGTTCGGTGGCATCGGCAGGGCGCCTCAGGCAATGGGAAGGGGCGTAGCAGACCTCCCGCCACGCCCCATGCCGCCAATTGCGCGGGTCAGAATCGCTCGCCGACCATCTCCTCGCTTTTTGCCCAAAGCGCCTTGGCGCGTTCCGCGTCCAGCGCATAGGAGCGTACGCCTGCGCTTGCCGGGCTGATCAGGCCATCGGTGACGTCCGATACCTGGCAATCCTCGCAATAGCGGCCTGCCACATCCTCGACAGGTGCAACGACGCCCGCCCAAACGGAAGTCGCGGCCCCTTGGGGAATGGTCTTCCACTTGAACGGTGGCCTTCCTTCGGCCGCCGCCTGAGCATCGATGGACGCCACCAGTTGTTCAAGATCCCCGGGGCTCATGTGGCGACCCAGCTCCGTATTGATGCCGCCGGGATGCACCGCCGTGGCCCGCACGCCCCGATCCTTGTGCCGCCGGTCGAATTCAACGGCGAACAGCACATTGGCGGTCTTCGACCGGCCATAGGCCACGAAGGGTTCGTAGGCCGTGCTTTCAAAATTCGGATCGTCAAGGTCGACGTCCGCGAAGCGGTGGCCCGAGGACGCGAGATTCACCAGCCGGGATCCCGGGGCCATCATGGACGCTATGCTGTTGACGAGCACAAAGTGGCCCAGATGGTTGGTGCCAAACTGCGTTTCGAACCCGTCAATGGTTTTGCCCTGCGGCGTGGCCATCACGCCTGCATTGGCGATGACCAGATCAAAGAGCTTGCCTTCCGCGACCAGGGCATCTGCGCAGGCGCGAACGCTTGCAAGCGATGCGAGGTTGAGTTCGATAAGGTCCAGTTCGCCGCCCTTCGCCGCATCGGCCCGGACCTGCGCGGTTGCGGCCTCAGCCTTCTTCAGATCGCGCGCCGCGCCAACGACCTGCGCGCCGCGAGCGACCAGGCTGCGGGCGGTCTCGACGCCAAGTCCGGCCGAAACTCCCGTGACGAGGATGCGCTTGCCGCTTAGGTCGATATTTCCCAAAACGTCGTCTGTCGTCGATGTCCCATTGAAAGCAGTGGTCATGGTCATGTCCTCGATTAATCGCGTCCAACCCCGATGGTTGGCCGATGTTGCTGCGAAGAATAAAAAGATATAAGGGGAGGGGGTCTCCGATTGGTATATACGGAGGGTTCCTCCGTTTATCAAGAGGTGCAGTGCCCGGTGGTGGGAAAGTGGTAAAAAAAGGTGGCCCGTCAGGTGAGCGCCGGTTGCGCGCTGACGCTGCGCGCAACCGGCTTCTGTTGCTTTCGACTGCCAAAGCCGTTTTTGCCCAGAAGGGCGCCGAAGCGAACCTGGATGAAATTGCGCGGGCGGCCGGCGTGGGCATCGGCACGCTCTACCGGCATTTTCCTACGCGGGACGCTCTGGTCGAGGCGGTATATCGTAATGAGGCGCAGTTGCTCATTGACGCTGCGATACGGCTCGCGGGCGAAAATCCGCCTGTGGAGGCCCTGCGGAGCTGGATGCTGTTGTTCGTGGACCACATGGCCACCAAGCGGATGATGGCGGAGGCGCTCAACGCGCTCGTGGGCGGTGCATCCAACCTCTACGCCGCTTCCGGGGCTCAGGTGAAGGAAGCAATCGGCATGCTCGTCGATCGGGCTGTCGCCAGCGGGGATATCGTTCCGGTAAAAGCACCGTTCGATCTGCTGCGCGCGCTGGCGGGCGTTGCCTATGTTGGGGCTGATCCCGATTGGCAGGATGGCGCGAACCGCCTTGTCGACATTCTGATCGCAGGTTTGCGCATAACTGGAAGCGCCCGAGACTAGACGCCCCGGTTCGCTCCTTGGCAGATATCGGCTTTTGCTGCGGCATATTCCGCTGCGAGTTGCTCGACAAACTGCGCCACCGGCTGGTTCTGCGTAACGGCGCCGATACCCTGGCCGGAACCCCAAATGTCCTTCCACGCCTTGGCTGCCTGATTGCCGCCGGAGCCGAAGTCCATCTTGCTGGGGTCGCTTTCCGGCAGGTTCTCTGGATCGAGTCCCGCTGCCATGATCGAGGCGCGCAGATAATTGCCGTGGATGCCGGTGAACAGATTTGTGTAGACGATGTCGTCTGCCCGCCCGTTGACGATCGCCTGCTTATAGTCGTCGACGGCGCGTGCCTCCTTGGTGGCGATGAAGGCGCTGCCGATATAGGCCAGATCCGCGCCGAGCGCCTTGGCGGCCAGGATCGACCGGCCATGGGCGATCGCGCCGGACAGTGCTATCGGGCCATCGAACCAGGCCCGCACTTCCTGCATGAACGCAAAGGGGGAGAGCATGCCGGCGTGCCCGCCCGCGCCCGCGGCGACGGTTATCAGGCCGTCGGCTCCCTTTTCCACGGCCTTGCGGGCAAAGCGGTCATTGATGACGTCGTGAAACACGATCCCGCCCCAGCTATGGGCTGCGGCGTTCACATCCTCGCGCGCGCCGAGAGACGTGATGAGGATGGGCACCTTGCGCGCCGCGCAGGTCGCCATGTCCTCATCCAGCCGATTGTTGGACTTATGGACGATCTGGTTGACGGCGAAGGGGGCGGCGGGATGGTCGGGATTATCCCTGTCCCAGGCGGCCAGTTCCTCGCCGATTTGATGCAGCCATTCGTCGAGCTGGCTTTGGGGTCGTGCATTCAGCGCCGGGAAGCTGCCGATGATCCCGGCCTTGCACTGGGCGATGACAAGTTCCGGGCCGGACACAAGAAACATGGGCGATCCCATGACCGGCAGGCGCAGGGTATCGAACAGAGGTGAGGGCAGGGGCATGTCTTGGCAATCCAATCCGTCATCCCTGCGCAGGCTCAAATCCCATGCAGGGATGACGGACTTGGAGAAAGGATTGCTGGCGGTAAACCCCTAATTTCTCTGCGCCGCCAAACCGTTGGCCGCCGAAAGCACAGCTTGCACGGATGCCGTAGCGACATCGCAATCCATGCCGACGCCAAAAATCGTCCGTCCGTCCGGCGTGCGGCACTCGACATAGGCCGCCGCATGCACATCCGTGCCCGCTCCCATCGCATGTTCGCTGTAATCCGCGACTTCCAGTTCGAGTCCCAGCTCGTCGCGCAACGCCGCCAGCACGCCAGATATCAGGCCATTGCCGCGCCCGGATATGCTCCGTTCGCCGCCTTCGAAACCGATCTTGCCGACGAATACCCGATCACCGGCCGGGCCGGTCTCATGATAGTCGACCAGCGTATAGGGCTGCTCTCCGCCGATGCGATAATGCTGGCCGAACGCTTCCCAGATATCGGCAGCGCCCAGTTCGCGGCTTGTGCTGTCGGCCAGTTCCTGAACGACGCGACTGAAATCGGCCTGCATCCGCTTTGGCAGCTTCAGGCCCTTGTCCTGTTGCAGCACCCAGGCGACGCCGCCCTTGCCGGATTGCGAATTGACGCGGATCACCGCCTCATAATCGCGGCCGAGGTCCTTGGGGTCGATCGGCAGGTAGGGCACGTCCCACATCAGGTCGTTGCGGGCTTCCTGCGCCGCAAAGCCCTTCTTGATCGCGTCCTGATGGCTGCCCGAGAAGGCCGTGAACACCAGTTCGCCGGCATAGGGATGGCGCGGGTGGACGGGCAGCTGGTTGCAATATTCGACCGTCTGAATGACCTCGTCAATGTCGGAGAAATCCAGGCCCGGCGTCACGCCCTGCGTGTACATGTTGAGCGCGACGGTCACGAGGTCGCAATTGCCCGTACGCTCGCCATTGCCGAACAGGCACCCTTCGACACGATCGGCCCCGGCCATCAGCCCGAGTTCCGCCGCTGCGACGCCGGTGCCCCGGTCGTTATGCGGGTGGAGCGAGATGACCACGCTGTCCCGGCGGGAGATATTGCGGCACATCCATTCGATCTGGTCGGCGTAGATGTTGGCGCTCGCCGCCTCGACCGTCGCGGGCAGGTTCAGGATCAGAGGCTTTTCCGGCGTCGGCAGCAGGATGTCCATCACCGCTTCGCAGCATTCCAGGCTGAAATCCAGTTCGGCGGTGGAGAAGGTTTCCGGGCTATATTCGAAGAACCAGTCCGTATCGGGCTGGGCCGCGGCATTGTCGCGCAACAGCTTTGCCGCGTCGATGGCGATCTGCCTGACCTCGGACCGCTCCATGCCGAACACGATCCGCCGCCAGGCGGGGGACACGGCATTATAGACATGGACGATGGCCTGCTTGGCGCCGCGCAGGCTTTCAAAGGTCGTGGCGATCAGTTCGGGTCGCGCCTGGGTCAGCACCTGCACGATGACATCGTCAGGGATGCTGCCATTCTTGACGAGGCCGCTGATGAAATCGAACTCGGTCGCGCCCGCGGACGGGAAGCCGACTTCGATCTCCTTGATGCCGACCTTGATCAGCAGGTCGAAGAAGCGCTGCTTCTTCTCGGCGTTCATCGGGTCGATCAGCGACTGGTTGCCGTCGCGCATGTCGGTGGAAAGCCAGCGCGGGGCTTTCGTGATGGTCTTGGACGGCCATTGCCTGTCGGGCAGGTCCACCTGGGGAAAGGCGCGGTATTTCTGTGAAGGGTCGCTCAGCATCATGATAACGGCATTCCTGCTTCGGGCGGGCGCAAGGCGCTCTCTGCCCGGTGACTGTCGATGTTCGGATAAGCCCTTAGGCGATGTGTGCCGCCATGCAAGGCGCGCACAAGAAAACCACGCCTAAGGGCGTATAAGTCGTAGCAGGGATAGAAGCGCGCGCTGCATGATGCGGCGGCTATAACGGCAAAGGGTTAAGGACGTCCAGCCGTTTTTGTCGGGCAGCCCCCAAGGAAACCGTCATCCCGCACTTGATGCGGGATCCATGAGCGCAAACTTCCGTGCATTCCTGCAACGAAGAGCCAATGGATCCCGGGTCGAGCCCGGGATGACGGAGTATAAAGGGGCGTGTGGAGAGGGAGGACTGCTTCCCCCCAGTCCTTATTCCTTCATAAAGGCGGCGGTGATTTTCAATTCGATCTCGTCGCCGACCATCGGCACGCCATAGCCCATGCCGAAATCGCTGCGTTTGACGGTGGTGGTGGCGTTGAAGCCGACATTTTCCTTGCCACCCATCTGGGGCGGGCCCTTGCCTGCGCCATAGAAGGTCGCATCCAGCACAACCGGCTTGGTGACGCCCTTGATGGTCAGGTTGCCGCTGATGTCGGCGGTCTTGCCGTCAACCTTCACGCCGGTCGACACGAAGGTTGCCGTCGGGAATTTGGCGCTGTCGAAAAAGTCCGGCTTCATCAGATGCTCGTCCAGCTTGGGAATGCCGGTCCGCAGATTCTCGATGGGGACGGTGATCGATACCTTGGCGGCCGCCGGGTTCTTCGGGTCGAGGCTCAGCGTGCCCGTCGGCTGGGAGATCAGCCCCATATTGTTGGAAAAGCCCATATGGTCATAGGCGAAGAAAATCTGGGTGTGGCTGGATTCGACCACATAATTGCCGCCGGTCACCAGCGCCGGGTCGGGCGAACCGGGCTTCGCCATGCCCTGTGCAATGACGGCCGCGCTGCCGAGCAGCGAGAGGGCAAGGGCGGCGGGGAGGAGGATCTTGCGCATCGACATCGGTCTCCGTTCTTGGGTGGTCCTGGGGAAAGAAAAAGGGACGCAGCCTCAAATAGACCACGTCCCCCGATTGTTCCAGATGCGAAACCGGAAACGCTATGTTCCGGTCCCGCCAGGATCAGTTCTTCGCCTTGTCCACCAGGGCGTTCTTGCCGATCCACGGCATCATGGCGCGCAGCTTCTCGCCGGTCTGCTCGATCGGATGGGCGGCGGCCAGCTTGCGGGCAGCCTTCAGTTCCGGCTGACCGGCGCGGTTGTCGAGGATGAAGCGCTTGACGAAGCGCCCGCCCTGAATGTCCGCCAGAACGCGCTTCATTTCCGCCTTGGTCTCGGCGGTGATGATGCGCGGGCCGGTGTGGATGTCGCCATATTCGGCGGTGTTGCTGATCGAATAGCGCATGTTGGCGATGCCGCCCTCATACATCAGGTCGACGATCAGCTTCACTTCATGCAGGCACTCGAAATAGGCCATTTCCGGCGCATAACCGGCTTCGGTCAGCGTCTCGAAACCCGCCTGGATCAGGTGGGTCAAGCCACCGCACAGCACGGCCTGCTCGCCGAACAGGTCGGTTTCGCATTCTTCGCGGAACGTCGTCTCGATAACGCCCGAACGGCCGCCACCGACGGCTGAGGCATAGGAAAGGGCGACGTCATGGGCGTTGCCGGTCGAATCCTGCGCGATCGCGATCAGGCAGGGGACGCCGCCGCCGCGCACATATTCGCTGCGCACGGTGTGGCCGGGACCCTTGGGCGCAATCATGAACACGTCGAGGTCGGCGCGCGGCTCGATCAGGCCGAAATGGACGTTGAGGCCATGGGCGAAGGCAAGGGCAGCGCCCTGCTTCATGTTGGCGTGCAGGTCGTCGGCATAGATGGCCGCCTGATGCTCGTCGGGCGCCAGGATCATGACGATGTCGGCCCACTTCGCCGCTTCGACGTTGCTCAGCACCTTGAAGCCGGCGCCTTCGGCCTTCTTCGCGGTGGCGCTGCCGGGACGCAGGGCAATGGCGACGTCGGCAACGCCGCTGTCGCGCAGGTTCTGGGCGTGGGCATGGCCCTGGCTGCCATAGCCGACGATGGCGATCTTCTTGCCCTTGACCAGGCCAATATCCGCATCAGAATCGTAATAAACGCGCATTGTTCAATCTCTTCCCTAGGATGATGTGCCCTCGAAAGGGCGTGAAGGAGCAATTAGCTCAAATGGGTTCCTTGCCTCGCACGAGGCCGACGACGCCGGTCCGGCCGACCTCGACAAGGCCGATCTGGCGCATGAGGCTGATAAACGTGTCGATCTTTTCGGACGGGCCGGTAATCTCGAAGATGAAGCTCTCGATCGTGGTGTCGACCACCTTGGCGCGGAACACGTCGGCCAGGCGCAGCGCCTCGATCCGGTCCTCGCCGGTTCCCGCGACCTTCACCAGCGCCAGCTCACGCTCGACATAGGGGCCGTTCTCGCTGAGGTCGGTGACCTTGTGCACCGGCACCAGCCGGTCGAGCTGCGCGATGATCTGGTCGATCACCTTGGGCGGGCCATTGGTGACGATGGTGATCCGGCTGATCGCATGGTCGGGCGTGATGTCCGCCACGGTCAGGCTGTCGATATTATAGCCGCGCGCCGTGAACATGCCGGCGATCCGCGCGAGGATGCCGGCCTCATTGGCGACCGTCAGCGACAGGACGTGTCGCTGGCTTGTTTCTTCCTGGATGTGCATCAATCCGTCTTTTCTGTGTGATCGTCTTCGGTGTCGGGGCGGATGGAGAGCATGCCGGTCAGGGCATAATGCCATCCGCCGTCCTGGCGATGGGCAACCCGTACGGGAAAGCCCACCACTGCGTCGAATATGCGGGTCAGATGTTCTCCGACATAACGAGGGCTGACCAGCAACCGCCGGATGCGGCGCCCGTGATAGTCAAAGCCTTCGTCCAGCGTCACTTCCCATTCCTCGTTCGGTTCTTCGTCTTCGGGCGGGATGTGGTCCACCGTCCACCCGAATACTTCCTCAAGGCCGGTGATCCGCTCAAAATCAAAGGGTTCGCTGATATGCAGGCGAAGTCTGAGATGTGCGGTCATGATGGTGGCCCCCCGGTTATGCTTTAGACCAATGCCTTGGCCTCGTCGTTCATTGTGCCTGAAACCTGGCTGGGGTCCAACAGCATGTCGGTATGCGCCGCGCCCGAGGGGATCATCGGGAAGCAGTTGCTGAGTTTCGCCACCCGGCAATCGACGATCACCGGGCCGGGCGTCTCAATCATCTGGGCGATACCGGCCTGCAATTCCTGCGGCCCTTCGATCCGGATGCCGGTCCAGCCATAGGCTTCGGCCAGCTTCACGAAGTCCGGCAGGGAGTCGCTATAGCTGTTGGAATAGCGGCTCTCATAGGTCAGCTCCTGCCACTGGCGGACCATGCCCATATATTCATTGTTCAGGATGAAAATCTTGACCGGCAGGCGGTACTGGCTCGCCGTGCCCATCTCCTGGATGTTCATCTGGATCGACGCATCGCCCGCGACGCAGATGACCAGCGAGTCCGGGTTGCCGATCTGCGCGCCGATCGCCGCCGGGAAGCCGTAGCCCATCGTGCCGAGGCCACCCGACGTCAGCCATTTGTTGGGCTCGTCGAAATGATAATGCTGGGCGGCCCACATCTGGTGCTGGCCGACTTCGGTCGTGATGATGACGTCCTTGCCGGTCGCCTTCGTGGCGGTGAACAGGTCGGCAATTGCGCGCTGCGGCATGATCTCCGTGCCGGTCTCGACATAGTCCAGGCTCTTGCGCGCGCGCCACCCATCGATCCGCGCATTCCACTCGGTCATGTCGTTGGCCGCGTGGTTGCGCTGGGTCCACAGGGCGATCATGTCGGCCATGGCGCTACCGACATCGGCAATGACGGCCAGGTCAACATCGACCGTCTTGTTGACGGAACTGCGGTCGATATCGACGTGGATCTTGCGGCTGAGTGGGCTGAACGCGTCCAGCCGCCCGGTGACCCGGTCGTCGAAGCGCGCGCCCAGGCAGACGATCAGGTCCGCCTTGTTCATCGCCATATTGGCTTCGTAGGTGCCATGCATGCCCAGCATGCCCAACCATTGCGGCGAGGACGCGGGGAAGGCGCCCAAGCCCATCAGCGTCGAGGTAACCGGCGCGCCCGTCAAAGCGGCCAGTTCGCGCAGCAGCCTGCTGGCCTCTGGCCCGCTATTGATGATGCCGCCGCCCGTGTAGAGGATCGGCCGCTCGGCCGCCGCCAGCATCTCGACCGCCGTGGAGATGGCACCCGCATCGGCCTTTATCTGCGGACGATAGCTTGCATGCTCCGTCGTCTGCGGCTTGGTGTAGGGCGCGGTTGCAACCTGGACGTCCTTGGGGATGTCGATGACGACCGGACCGGGGCGGCCGGACGTGGCGATATGGAACGCCTCATGGACGACATGGGCGAGCTTCGCGGGCGACTTCACCAGATAATTATGCTTGGTGCAGTGGCGCGTCAGACCAACGGTGTCGGCTTCCTGGAACGCGTCCGTGCCGATCAGGTGCGTTGCGACCTGGCCGGTAATGACGACCATCGGGATGGAATCCATCAGCGCGTCGGTGATGCCCGTGATCGCATTGGTCGCGCCGGGACCGGACGTGACGAGGACGACGCCGGGCTTGCCGGTCGAGCGGGCATAGCCCTCCGCCATATGGGTCGCGCCCTGTTCATGACGCACCAGCACATGCTTGATCTTCGGGTGGTTGAAGAGCTTGTCATAGATGGGCAGCACTGCGCCGCCCGGATAACCGAACACGACCTCGACGCCCTGATCGATCAGGGCCTGGCACAATATGTCCGCGCCGCTCATTTCGGCCACGTCGATTCCTTCCGTAAATGCGAGTCAGCGCCCTTGGGATAGGCCGGGCGATCTGGCAAGGTGCCCGCCTCTATTTGTCATAAAATGCTGTGTCAACAGTTATTATTGTAATTTAATTACGATATCATCAATAATCTTGTTATCGATTGGATGGCTTTCGCGCGGCCAATCTGCGGGAGGCTGGTTGGAAAACCAGGTATATTGGCGTTTGGCATATTGGCGGGTGGCGATCCTGCCGCGTTCGAGCATCGTTGCGCGGTCGCTTACCCCAACGATCCAGTCGCCGATTTCCCGAACGCCTATGGCGCGCATCACCGGCAGTTCCGGGGCAAGACCGCGCGCCAGCAAGCGCTCGACCTCCATGACCGCGCCCTGCGCGACCATCGCTTCGAACCGCACGTCGCATCGCGCGATCAGCCAGTCGCGCGGCGGCAGCAGGATAAGGGGTCGAAGGGCGACATCCTTCCCGATGCCCCCCTTCATATGCGCCTGCCAGTGGGAGAGCGGCTTTCCGGTGGAGAGGACCACCTCCAGCGCCCGCGCCACCCGCGTCGTATCGGCGGGGGCCAGCCTTTGCGCGGCGTCCGGGTCATGCTGCACAAGGGCGTCATGGGCTAGCGCGACCGGCATGGCGCGGACGCGCGCCCGGACGTCCGGCATGATGTCGGGCACCGGCGCGATGCCATCCAGCAGCGTACGGAGATACATGCCCGTGCCGCCGACCAGGATGGGCAGCTTGCCCTCCTTATGCGCCGCCACGATCTCGGCCTTTGCCTCTGTGGCCCAGCGCGCCGCCGAATAGGCCGCGCCGCCATCCACATGACCGAACAGTCGGTGGGGAATATCCCCCATCTCCTCCGCCGTCGGCCGGGCGGACAGCACCGAAAGGTCTGCATAGACTTGGCTGGCGTCGGCGTTGATCACCACGCCGCCCGTCGCCTGTGCCAGCGCCACGGCAATGGCGCTCTTGCCGCTGGCGGTCGGCCCGGCAATAAGCGCGACCGGCGGCTTGCGGGATTCGCCATTTTCTGGAGGCATTTGGTCGGTCATGTTCCTGGTGACATTAGTGGGTAGCGGGACGCTGGGGCAGGGGGATATTTCCGCCGCCACCGATCGCCTTTCGCAGGCGGGCTGCACGCCCGGCTACAGCAATTGGCTGGAACCGGCAAAGGCGGCCGACATTCTTTTCGCCGCCGACCCCAAAGCTGCCCGCGCCGCGCTGGCCGATCTGGGTGAGGGTATCGACAGTATTGTTCAGCCAGTCGCCACGCGGGAGAAGAAGCTCCTGGTGGCCGACATGGATTCCACGATGATCACCGTCGAATGTATTGACGAACTGGCGGACTATGCAGGCATCAAGGCACAGATCGCCGAAGTCACCGAACAGGCGATGCAGGGCAAGCTGGACTTCGCCGAAGCGCTCCACGCCCGCGTCGCTCTGCTGAAAGGGCTGGAAGACGCCGTTATCGACCAGTGCCGCGCCGAGCGTGTGCGCCTGATGCCCGGAGCAAAGGCGCTGGTTGGCACGATGCGGGCGCGTGGCGCGCGGACTATCCTCGTCTCGGGCGGGTTCACGCGCTTTACCGGCCCGGTGGCGCAGGAGATCGGCTTTGAGAAGGCCGTGGCGAACGTACTGGAGATTGCCGACGGTCGCCTGGCCGGAACCGTCGCCCTGCCGATCGTGGACGCCGCCCGCAAGCAGGAGGAATTGCTCGCCGCCATTGCCGAACATGGCATCGATCCGGCGCTCACGCTGGCCGTCGGCGATGGCGCGAACGATATTCCGATGATCGAGGCCGCCTCGCTGGGCGTCGCCTATCACGCCAAGGAAAAGGCGCGCGCCGCGGCGGACGCGGAGATCCGCTACGGCGATCTGTCAGCCCTGCTTTACGCGCAGGGGATCATGCGGCGTGATTGGGTGGCGCAGTAAGCGCGTATTACATCTTCTTGGGAATGCAGTCCGTTCCCGCAGCCTTGATCGCACGGCACAGCTTTTCGGCATCTGCGGAACTGGCCAACGGCCCCGCCTGCAGCCGCGTGACCGGGCCGCCCTTCACATAGAAGCTCTGATAGCCCGATAGCCCGCTGACTTTACCCGACAGGGATTTCCAAAGCGACTGGGCGCGTCCTTCCTCGCTGAATGCGCCCATCTGGATGCGCCATGCGCCGCCTGATTGCGGCGCGGGAATGGTGGCCTTGGGCGCTGGCTTGGCCGGGGCCGGCTTCGAAGGTGTCTTGGGTTCGGGTTGTTCTGCGACCGGCTTTATCTGCGGCTCGGCCTTGGCAAGCTCGACCGGCTTGGACTTTGGCGCGGCTTTCGGCGTCGTTACGGTCTTTACGGGCGCTGCCTTCGCCTTGTTATCGATCTCCGCCGCCGCCAGCGCCGCCGCCTTGTCCGACTTCTCCAGTTCCGCCGCCAGGGCGAGGCCCTTTTGCCGCTGCTCGACCGGGATGTAGCTGTTCATCTGCCCCAGGCTGTTCGATGCAGGCTGCAGGCCGGACGCGGCCGCACGGGTCATCAGCGCATAGGCGCGCACCCAGTCCTTGCCCACGAACTCGCCGTTGAACAGCGCCGTGCCGAGAATATATTGCGCGCGCGGCTCGCCCCGCGCCGCAGATTTCTGGACCCATGGCATCGCTTCGGCGCGCTTGCCCGCCTGGAACAGCGACCGGCCATAAGTGTCCTCGGCCTTGGGCAGGCCCTGCTCTGCGGCCTTGCGGAACCATTCGGTCGCGGCGTCCTCATCCTTCGGGACGCCTTGGCCGGCGCGGTATGCCTGGCCCATATTATATTGCGCGTCGGCGTCGCCGGCTTCCGCCAGCGGCAGCCATTCCTTCACCGCCTTGGCATAATCGCCCTGGCCCCATGCGTCATAGCCCGCCTTTACGTCGGCAGCACCCGGCGCGGCGAGGCTGATCGCCATGATGGCAGCCATTCCCATGACCAAAGTTTTCATGCGCAACATGCTCCCAGATGATTCCCGCGATTACGCGCGATAAACCCTAGATGTGGTTAACAGCGCGTTAGCAATGGCGAGCCTTTTTTCATGCCGTCCGCCCACACCCCCCATAATGGCCGGAAAGGCTTTGCCGAAGTTAACCAAATCTTAGGCGCAACCGTGGCACCACTTTCCTGAATTTCGGATTTTTGGGGGGTTTGGCGTGCGGGTATTGGCACTGGCATCGCAAAAGGGTGGTTCGGGAAAGACCACATTGTCGGGGCATCTGGCCGTCGAGGCGCAGCGCGCCGGCGCCGGTCCCGTGGTCCTCATCGACATCGATCCGCAGGGTTCGCTCGCCGATTGGTGGAACGAGCGCGAGGCCGAATATCCTGCCTTTGCCCAGACGACCGTGTCCCGCCTGGCGTCCGACCTTGAGACGCTGCGCCAGCAGGGCTTCAAGCTCGCTGTCATCGACACCCCGCCGGCGATCACCGTTGCGATCCAGAGCGTCATCTCCGTCGCCGAACTGATTATCGTCCCGACGCGCCCCAGCCCGCATGACCTGCGCGCCGTCGGCGCAACCGTCGACCTGTGCGAACGTGCCGGCAAGCCCCTGATCTTCGTCGTCAATGGCGCGACGCCGAAAGCGAAGATCACATCGGAAGCCGCCGTTGCCCTGTCGCAGCACGGCACCGTCGCCCCGATTACGCTGCATCATCGCACCGATTTCGCGGCCTCGATGATCGATGGCCGTACCGTGATGGAGGTCGATCCCAACGGTCGCTCCGCCAATGAAGTCGTCCAGTTGTGGAGCTATGTTTCCGACCGGCTGGAGAAGAATTTCCGCCGCACCGTCTTCGCCGTGCCCAACAACGGCACCGGCTATTCCGGCGCCCCCCGTCCGCTCGGTGGCTTTGGCCGCCGCGTGATCGGGCAATAAGGACATGGCCGCCATGAACGAGCCGAAGGCATTTGCATCGCTGACCTCCAGCCTGCTCGCGCGCAAGGGCGGCGCGCGCCCGGCCATGCGCCGTCAGGTTGCTCTGGGCGATAGCGCACAGGATGATCTGGGCTGGAACGATATGGGGGAAGGGCATAGCTACGATACCCCCCCGTTGGTCACCACGGGACTGACGCCGATGCCGCAAGTGGTGGCGCCGGTCTTCAAGACGGCGGAACGGGAAGCTGCTGCACCCGCGCCGCTGCCGCCCGTAGTCGAACAACGTCGCGAACTGGCGGAAAAAATCGCGACGCCGGCCCCAAAGCCCGCGCGCGTCGTGAAGACCTCACCTGCGCCGGCCCGTACGGCAAAGGCGGCCTTCACTCTTCGCCTTGATCCGGAACGCCACCTGCGTCTGCGTCTTGCCTGCGCCGTGGGCAACCGATCCGCGCAGCAGATCGTCACGGACGCGCTGGACGCGTTTCTGAACGGTCGGCCGGAAATCGATGCTTTGGCCGAGCGCGTATCGCGCGACGCGAAGAAAAATTGAACGAGGGACCACGCTCATGAACCGCAATGCCCTGGTAAAAGTCGGCGCGACTTCAATGATCCTCGCCGTATCCATGGTTGGCTGCACAGGCGCCGCCTATCGCACATCACCCTCGCTCGCAGGGGCGAAGGGGGAGCAGAAGGCGGACTTTGCCGCGCTCGCCGAACGCGCGCTGGCGAAGAAGGATTATTCAATGGCGCTCACGCATGCCGAGGCGGCCGTTACGGCCCAGCCCGACAGCGGCGCCTATCGCACGCTGCTTGGCCGCGCCTATCTCGCCAATGGCCGCTTCGCTTCGGCGCAGACGGCATTCCGGGATGCGATGACGCTTGGCAATGTCGATTCCCGCACCGTTGTCAGCCTGGCGTTGATTGACGTTGCGCAGGGCGATGCGCAGGGCGCGCGCAAATTGCTGATCGACAATATGGATCACATTCCAGCCGCTGATTATGGCCTGGCGATGGCAATGGCCGGTGACGCTGATGAGGGCGTTCGCGTTCTGGGAGAGGCGATCCACGATCCGTCCGCCGATGCCAAGACCCGCCAGAATCTGGCTTATGCCTATGCGCTCGACGGCCAATGGCGTGAGGCCCGCATGATCGCCGAGCAGGATGTCGATCCGCTCGTCGCCGCCAAGCGCGTTCTCGCCTGGGCCGAAATGGCGCAGCCGGGGCTGGAGGCGCAGCGCGTCGCCGCCCTGATGGGAATCGTGCCGCAGGCGGACGCCGGCATGCCGACACGCTTGGCTCTTGCGCCCGCCGCGCCGATGGCTCCGGTTGTCCAGACCGCAGAGGCAACTCCCGCGCCGCTTCCCGCAATCGTGGAGGCATCGGCCGCCGCGCCGGTTGTTCCAGCTTCGGTTGAAGCCGCACCGATCAAGTTCGCCAGCGCAGTTGCGGTCGTTCAGAAGACGGGCGTCGAACCGTCGATGACTCAGTTCAGCCAGCCGATTGCCGCGCCTCGTCTGGTGGTCGCCATTCCTCCGGCCGCGAAGCCCAGCTTTCGCAAGGTTGCGTATATCAAGCCCGTGACCGGCAATTCGGCCAGCCCCTGGGTGGTCCAGCTCGGCGCGTTCGACAGCGCCGCCATCGCCGCCGACAAATGGCAGCGCATGGGGAAATACAATGTCAGACTTGGCGCATTCCCTGTGGTGAACAGCACCGCGACCGTTGACGGTCGCTTGTTCTACCGCCTGGCCGTTGGCGGCTTTACCGATCGCGTCGCTGCGGACCGTTTGTGTCAGACGGTTCGCGCGAGCGGCGGAAGCTGTTTCGTACGCGCAGGCGAGGGCGCTCCGAAGGCGGATCAGTGGGCCAATGCCAGGGGCCGCGCCAAACAGGTCGCCTCGCTTCCCGCCAATCTTCGCGGAAAACAGTTCGCCTCGCGCTAAATCGTTCCTGGAGGGGATAAGTTGGGCGGCCAGTTCCTTAAAGGAACTG
>DASVND010000044.1:0-19641 GCA_036384035.1 Sphingobium sp.
CTGCGGTGACGAGTTCGCGAACTGCTCCAGCGCGGGCGCAGCCTGGTGAGAGAAACGGGCGGCTGCGAATTTGGAGTGACGGATGTTCACTTCCTCGAAATTCTCGACGCCCCAGAGGCACCTGTTGGCGCAAACCCCTCGAAGGTAGAATGTCGCGATGCCGAGAGTTTTCGACCCCACTTCGGAGTTCCACGCGTAGAACCCGCGAAAATAGAGGTCGGGATCGCCATTGGGCAACTTTCCGGCCTCGATCGGGTGCGTGTCGTCGACCAGAAATACGAACACATCCCTGTCCGAGGCGTAGAGCGTCGTCGTATCCGTGGTGATGTCGACGAAGGGGTTATAGGTCATACTGCCCCACTGGATCATCCCCGGCACCTTCCAGCGTGTGTCACCGACACCGTCGCCGGCAAAAGCCATGATCGCCTGCACCAATTCCCAGTCGAAAATACGACCATATTCGCTGCCAGTGGCGGCACGCAGTTCAGTGCGGCCATCGTCGGTCTGAAGCAGTTTCACCTGTTCGCCGCGATGGGTGATGAGGCCGTGTTGCAGGTTGATCCCGGCCAGGGCGGCGGGAAGCTGACGTAGATAGGAGGCCGGCGCACCGACGAGGCTGGATATCTGGCCGAAGGACCAGTTGGTCGGTGCGACAGGCCGTTCATCCCCCGGCGCGATCAGCATCAGCCGTTCGGGATTGTCGCTCCTGGCTTCCACCCGGATCGCGCGACTTTCAACGATGCGCGTGGTTGAGCGCTCGGCGCGGGCGCGCACGCTGTCGTAGAGACTGGAAAGCGAAAGGAATTTCTCGTCATCGGGCCGTGAGAACCATTCCGAGGATACGCGGCCGCTGCGGCTACCGCGCGACACATCGATGCGATAGGGTGCGGACACGGGGGGCGTGTCGGTCATGCGGGCAAGGCTCGCCATGGGAACCATCTCCTGGAGCTAGAGGGGCAACGGGCCGATCCCCGTTTCCCGTCACTTTCCCGCCCCTCCCTTCCCTTTCCGATATCTTGGGATCCTGACTTCGCAATGACCTGATTTGGCGCTAAGATAGCGTCCGCGTTCCAACCCTCCTTCTGGCTCATCCATCGATCGCCAGGAGGTCCTACTCGTGAAGACATTCGGAACATTGGCCCGGCTGACACGGCTGATGCTATCTGCGGGCCTGGGTACAAGGCGAAGCCTGGTAAACGCGTTCGGCCTGGAAGCCGTCGTGATTTCGATGGGCGTCGCCGGTCCCTATGCACTGAAGCTGTTGATCGACGCGCTGGATGGACCGGCGAGATCGCCCCTGCAGTTAGTCCTCTTCATCCTGCTGTTCGTAGGATGCTGGGCGGGCGCTTCCATCGTCGAAACGGCAAGACTCGCCTGCACAGCGGAAATGGTCGATGCATTAGCACGGCACTTCACGACCCAGGCGCTTGCCGCCGCCCTGCCGGACATCACGGCGGCGCGCGACAGTCAGAGCGGACGGGTGCCCGGCATGCTGGAGCGGTTGCCCTATAGCCTAACGTTAGTCGTGGAAGGATTGATCTGGCGGCTCGGGCCGGTGTTCCTACAGGCTATCGCCAGTCTTGCAGTGATCGCCAGCCTGATTCAGCCTCGTTATGTGCTGGTGCTGGCGCTTACGCTCCTGGGATTCGTCGGCGCGACCTGGATCGGGGCCAGACGCCACCGCGTGCACGCGGACGCGACCAATGCGGTGGCATCGCATGTGTCCCGCACGATCGGTGACATCGTCCGCAATGCCCGCCGCGTGGTGCTAAACGGCGCTCTTGATCGTGAACTGCGTTATGCCGACGATATATTGAGGGCGAAACGGCAGGCCACCGCCAGCATGTACCGTTCGCTGACCGTCATGGCGGCGCTACAATTCTGCATTGTCGGCGTCGGACTTGTGGCGCTGTTGATGCTTGCCGGCCTTGATGTAGGCAATGGACACATGACCGCAGGCGACTTCGTCCTGTTGCAGACCTATGCTTTTAGGCTGACGGTTCCGCTGAGCGCGCTGGGTTATATCCTTGCGCAGGCCGGTGTCGCGATCGCCAACATCCGCGATGTCCTGGCATTCACGAACGCCCATGAAGTGCCGAGAACCACGCAGCTCGGTCCCACAGGTGCTGCGGATCTGACGGTCGAAGACGTTAGCTTCTGCTACGGCGACAACATGCCGGCTATTAACGGCGTTTCGCTTTTTATCCCGGCGGGCCGCTTCGTCGCGATCGTCGGCCCCAACGGCTCGGGCAAATCTACCCTTGCACAGCTGCTGGCCGGCGTGCTCACGCCTAGCTCGGGGAAAGTCGAGATTGCGGGGGTCGATATTGCAACGATCCCATGGGAAGAGCGTCACCGCAATATTCTCTATGCGCCGCAATTCATCGGCCTCTTCAATCGGTCGTTGCGGGAAAACATCCTCTATCCCCCGGCGAGCCAGGCGATCCACGAGGTCGAGAAACTGCTTGACGTCTGGCGTTTCTATGAGCCGGGGAGACCAATCGACTTCGAGATGGAATTGGGAGAGCAAGGCGAGCGTCTGTCGGGAGGTCAGATCCAGAAGCTGGAGCTCGCGCGGTTGGCCGGTGTGGATGTGCCGGTCATGATCCTGGATGAAAGCACGTCTGCGCTCGATCCGTCCAGTGAGGCAAGTGTCATTACGAGATTGCGGAGCCGGGCCAGGAACGCGACGACATTGATCATGATCACCCATCGCCTCGCCACAGCGAAGGCCGCCGAACAGGTTCTCTTCGTACGCGGCGGGCAGCTGGTTGGCAGCGGCACCCATGGTGACCTGATGCGGCGGTGCGCATCCTACCGGAACCTTTGGCTCGCTCCGAAAGAGCGGGGATAATCGTCAGTTGGCCTGGACGATGCCTGCACTTCTGTTGAAACAGTGCATATATTTCCGGAAACAGAGAGATAAGGCAAAGACGGAGCTCCTCAGGGCACCACCTTCCAAGGTCCGCGGCAGAGAACGCGCGGTCGGCTTCAGACCGTCCTGGCCCCTTCGGTACCATATTGACTTGCGGTTGCCCGCCGGGTCGAAGGACATAGAGCGGATTTCCGCAATGGATCATCAAGGGGACTGAAGTTTGAGTGCAGAAAAGGCTCGCCCCTATTTTCAAAATTCGATCGCGCAACTGGAGGCAATTTTCCGGACCTCTCAGTCGGACGCGGCTATCCTTCGTCTTCTTGACCATGAACTGAGTTTTCGTACGACGGATCGAGCAGCGCGCTTGAGCGCCAGCATTGCAAACGCCCTTGCGACGGAGCCGGCGAGCAAAACGCCACCGGCCAACGCACCCGAGCGCTCCGAGACGCGATTTTCGCGCCCACCGAGCACGGCCTCTGACCCGTTCGCTGGCAAAGCAGCGCCATCCTTTATTACATCCTTGCCGCCCGTCCTGGCGTTGGGCGATTTGCCGTCTGTCGCGACGCCGGACCATGACAATACGCCCGTCGGCATGCTCGCGGCCTGGACCGCTTTGGAAGCACTGTCGCCACAGACCTATAGAAAGCCCGAAGACCTTGCCTCCGGCGATCGCAGCTGTGTCGCCGATCTCTCACGAGGCCAGGTTCCCTGGGGCAAGGGTGAACGGTCGCGCCCCAAGCGGCAGCTCTATTATCAGGTGATCCTTGGCGCGATCCCGATGGATCGTGCGACCGAGGATCTGGTCAAGGCCTTCGGCGCAGATGAAGAGCGGAGCACGCGGCAGCGGGAGAAGGCCGCGATCGGCGCGGTCATGGTCGACAAGAACGGCGTCCTCCTTGAGGACAACAGCATCGCGGTCTCAAGCTTCGCCTGGGCGCTTCCCCTGGCGCTCAAGCTGAAGCTGGGCGCGCTCGGCGCATGGCCTCGTATCGAGGTGCGGATCATCGAGGCGCTTGAGAAAATCCTGCGCCGCACAGACGACGCAGGAAACCCGGTCCCCCTGGATCTCGCGACGATCGACCAGGCGCACCGCTGGCTCGTCGCCCAGTTCGGCATTCCTGACCATCTAATCGAGCCGCCGAGCTTTGCCCTGAGGGTCTTCCACTATTTCAAAGCGAGAAATCCGCCCGAAGTCTCGCTACTCAATTCCTTTTTCATGGGCGACCTTTCGAAAGCGGCCGATCTGTGCGCGAAGGGAGAGTTACCCGGCGGCCTTCGTCAGTATCTGGGTATGGGTGCGCCCAGCAGGACGATCGACCTGTTCTCGGACAGGGCCGCGCTCGAGTCGGCCGTGGCCCCGGCCAGAACGCCCGCGGCGCGCTGGCCAAGCCCTGGTGGCCATCCCCTGGTCCTGTTGCAGCAAGCCGCTGTCAATCTCGCCCGTTCGGCACTGGCCGACGGCGGTGGCGTGATCGCCGTTAATGGTCCTCCTGGAACCGGGAAGACCACCCTCCTTCGCGACATCGTTGCCGCAACCGTGCTCGATCGCGCGATGGCGATGGCATCGTTCGACGACCCGGCAAAGGCCTTTACGCCTTCAGGAGAACGACAGGCGTTCGGTCCCAAAGCCTTCTTTCATCTCTATGCACTGGACCCGTCGCTCAAGGGACATGAAATGCTGGTCGCCTCCAGCAACAACAAGGCAGTCGAGAATGTCAGTCGTGAGCTTCCGGCAGCCAAGGCCGTTGGCCGTTCGACCGACGACATAAGCTATTTCAAGTCCGTCAGCGACCTCGTCTATAGCCCACGCGCGTCGATCGAGGATGAAGATGGTCCCGCCGTTCCGATGGAGCCCGCTGACACTTGGGGCCTGATCGCGGCCGTGCTGGGCAACGCGCGCAACCGTGGAGCTTTTCAGCAGAGCTTCTGGTGGCATGAGGACTGGGGGTTTCGCACCTACCTCAAGGCCGCCAAGGGGGACCCGGTCATTCAGGAGATCAGGGATCCCGAGACCGGCAAGATCATCGAGCGCCGCACCCCGCCAGTTGTGCTCGCCGAGCAGCCGCCCTCGCCCGCATTCGCCTTGAGAAACTGGCACAAGGCGCGTGACCGCCTGCTCGCACTCAAACAGACGGTAGATGGGCGATTGGCGGCGCTGGAAGCCGTCCGGATCCTCTGCGTTCGGCTGGCGGAAACTCGAAAGGCGATCGCGAGGGACGAAACGGAACTGGCTCAGACGCGCTCGCGTCGTCCGGACATCGAGGCCGACTGCGCCGATCGACAGATCGACGTTGAAAACGCCGCGCGCGTCCATGGCGAGCGGATCGCAGCGATTGCGGCACATCGCACCGAACGACCCGGCTTCTTCTCACGCGTGTTCCGCACGGCGCGATGGGCGGCCTGGACCTCCGCCCAGGCACCTCTGGTCGCGGCCCAGGCGCAAGCCTGGACAGCCCTACGGGCCGTCGAGCGTGCGTCCGCCGAGGCTGATGCCGCCCTTGCCGCTCTGGATCAGGATATCGCCGGACGAGAAACACGGCTCGCCGCGCCGCGAGCGGTGGCGACGCGATTGGCAAGCGAGATCGACCGCCATCGTCCTGAACTGGGCGACCGCATCATCGACGAAGCCTTCTTCGCACGAGGCCATGAAGCCTCGAACCTTGAGGCGCCGTGGATCAGCGACGCCGTCCATCGTCTCCGCGAAGACCTCTTCATCGCCGCGCTGGACGTGCATAAGGCCTTCATCGACGCCTCGGCGCAAAAGATGCTGCACAATCTCAGCGTCTTGATGGACGTCTTTTCCGGCGGAGCGCCCAAGGATCCGGCGAAAAAGGCGCTGCTTGGGGACCTGTGGGCGACCCTGTTCCTGGTCGTACCGGTCATTTCCACGACTTTCGCCTCAGTCGAGCGCATGCTGGGCGACCTGCCGGTCGGCGGCATAGGCTGGCTGTTGGTCGACGAAGCGGGACAGGCGCTGCCCCAGGCCGCCGTCGGCGCGATCCTGCGCGCACGCCGCGCGATCATCGTCGGCGATCCGTTGCAGATACCGCCCGTCGTTGCCTTGCCCGAGCGCCTGAATGCCGAGATCTGCCGACACTTCAGGGTCGACAAGCCGGTCTGGGCGGCACCGGACGCGTCAGCGCAGACTCTGGCGGATCGCGCTTCGCCCTATCAGGCCGCGTTCCGGTCGGACCAGGGTGCCCGCCGGGTTGGTATTCCGCTGCTCGTTCACCGCCGTTGCCAGGAACCCATGTTCGGCATCTCCAACAGGATCGCCTATGACGGCCAGATGGTCCATGCGCCCGGCCCTCGCCAGAGTGCGATCGGTCGGGCGCTTGGTCCTTCCCGATGGATCGACGTCGACGGCGAGGCGGACTCCAAATGGTCCCCCGACGAAGGCGAGCAGATCGTCTCGCTCATTCGGCAGATCATCGACGCCGGCGTCGTCAGCCCGGACTTGTTCGTCATCACCCCCTTTCGCATCGTGGCCCAGGAGATGCGTCGCCGTTTGGAGAAAGAGAGGGCGATGTTCGCCGCGGCCGGGGTCGACATCCGGGAATGGTCCAGCGACCGGATCGGGACCATTCATACGGTTCAGGGACGGGAGGCGGAGGCGGTCATTCTGGTTCTGGGCGCCCCGAAGGCCTCACAAAATGGCGCGCGCAACTGGGCGGCTGGCACACCGAATATCCTCAATGTCGCTGCTTCGCGAGCCAAGCAGCATCTTTATGTCGTCGGGTCTCATGGCGCCTGGTCCGGCGTGGGTCATGCCCGGGAACTCGCAGCCATGCCGCGCGAGCGATCCTGACGCCCGTTTCCACCGTAGGCTGACGGTTCACCGCACACTTCGTTGCGCGGACTTGTAACGGTATGCGCCCGACGATGACGATGCGCAGGTAGCGGATCCAGGCCGCCGCTCCAAACCGGTCAGGCAGCTTGCCATTCGTATAGGAGGTGGTCATCGGGGCCATATTCCGAACCGATAGCGATCCTGACCAGACGCCCGTCACAGGCAAAGGCGGATGCACGCGGAAAGGCCAGATAGGAACGACCCTCGAGGATCAGGTCGCCGGACCGCACCTTGGTGATCTCGCGGGTCGTGCCGAGCAGGCGATGGCCTGCCGGGGCGCCGACCAGTTTCAGTCGGTCGCCCGCCTTGACGCGCTTCTTGAACGCCGCCAGCGATATAACCGTGTCGACAGGGTTGCGGATACCTTGCCGCTTGGCGAGCGCCGCCCAATAGGCTTGGCCGATGCGCACCTCGCAATAGAAGCTGCACGACCAGAAATCCTGCAACGGATTGGTGCGGGTGAAACCGAACCTTTCCATCTGATCACGGACCTCGACGATGAAGGCGTTTTGCGCATCGCGGCCGGTGAGAACAGTCGGCGTATCGAGAACTTCCGCGATGACCTTGCGCCCGCCGGAGAACTTTTCCGTGCGGATAGTAAAGGTTGCTTCGGCGAAATGCTGTGCCAGATTGTGCTCGATCCGCGCGGCGAGCGACGTCAGTGCTTCGTCGGCGCGATAGAGATCGCCCTCATAATGGAAGTTGCCGCGTTCGTCATGGTCGGTCTGGCTGTACAGGCGCACGGATGCGCCCGGCGCGGGAGCGTCGGTCATATGCTATATCCTCGGGGATGCGGGTTCTTAGGGAGAAACCGGGACTATCCGCTGGAACCTATATGCAAGGCTTTCGGACGGGGATCTGATCGAAATCCTGCTATCGTGGATTAGGGAGAGCCGCGCTTCGGGCATCGACCCAGTCGAGATAGCCCAAGCGGGTATCGTCATTGGCCACTTCGCTTCTCCAGTCGGACAGGGGATGCGCGGGCTCTTCGATCCAGGGATCGCGATGAGTGGCGGGGCGGAGCGTCCTCGCCAGACGTTCGGGCGTGGCGCCAAATTCGATCCGGTCGACGAAGATGGCACACCATCCGCCACCGATGCCGTCGGCGCGCGGGCGCGAACAGCTATAGCTCCATTCAAACCCAATTGGGGCTTCAGATAGCGTCTGCCGGCAGCAGCGCTGCACCAGGGCTGCAATCGTGTCCGGCTGAAAATCCGTATCGCCGAAGATAGTTACCAGACATGTATCCGCGCCGCTGATCTCGATATCCGCGCCGAATGCTGGGAAGTTCGGATCGTCGAATATCTCGAGCAGGCCGTTGAACGGATTGCCGAGGTCAGTCGGCGGAAAGGCCGCGAGAAACGCGGCACTGGGTTCGCCTGGCACCGCCTTAGCACCGAGGTCAACGGCATGTTGCCACACTTCCTCGATGAGCGCGCTCTCCGCCGCGGTGCAGGTGAACGAGAAGGAACCCTGGACATAATAGTCAGCCATGGACCGTCTCCACTGCTTCGCAGTCGGCAGGATCGTCATCGATGGTCGTCAAAGGCGGCGGATTGAAATGCGCACGAGCATATTCAGCCTCGATCGCATCCAAAGATCCGAGTTCGCGAACCCGCTCGATCGTGAAGATCAGCGTGTCTTCCTCGGTGGTGAGGAAAGTTTCTGGTTCGCCAGTCCCGAAGCAGATTTTCCTGTCTGACGGGAAGCTTCCACTGTAGCCGGCCCGCCAGCGAACATAGGATAGCCCAAGCGACCGGCAACATTGCTCGATCTCGTCGAAGCGGCCCTCGGCGACATCATGATCCATCAGACATAACGGACCGGTGGCCGGTAGATCATAGGGATCGAATGGGGTGCCGTCCCAGTCGATGGCGGGATCATCGTCAACGATCGCAGATATGAGTTCGGGGTATCGGCTGCGGGACAAGACCCCGCCGATCTGGATATGGGCGGACACGCGGTTGGCCATGAGCTGTCTTTCGCAAAATCGAGACCATTCATTCGATCTCGTCTCTAGCCTCCCCTCTCCCTCTCTCAATGCTGCTGTTCAATTTGCAACGGCAGCCCGCACAAGCGATATACATTCCCGTCTTGTGGTCATCGGCGCTTCGCGTTTAGATGTTCGGCAACGTTTTTGTGCCAGAGGCGTCCATCTCCTTCTTCCTCGATCTGGAGTTTTCCATGTCCGATGCCATCGAACCTGACTTCACCGCGATGACGGTCCAACTACTGAGCGCCTATTTCGCGAACAATCAGGTACCGGCCTCCGATATTCCGGGGATCATCGAAACGACACGCACGGCGCTGGAGCGCAAGAGCGCCGTCACAACGCCCGCGGAACCGGATCATGTTCCGGCCGTATCGGTCCGCAAGAGCCTTGCCTCGCGCGACCACATCATCAGCTTGATCGACGGCAAGCCCTACAAGAGCCTGAAGCGCCATATCGGCAGGCATGGTCTCACCCCCGCCGAGTATCGAGAACGCTACAGTTTGGCGAAGGACTATCCGATGGTCGCGCCAGGCTATTCCGAGCAGCGCCGGGAGGTGGCGCATCGGCTTGGCCTTGGCCGCAAGAAAGTGGAAGCCAGTGATGTTACTGTTGCCGCCGAGCCCGAGAGGCCCGTTGCGGCCGCTCCGGCCAAGCGTGCGACAGTAGCGGCAACGGACAGTCCATCAGTCGACGCAGCGAGCGAGAAGCCGGTCAAAGCCAAGCCCGGCCGCAAACCGCGAGCCAGGCCCGGCGCAGAAAGTGTGAAGGAAGCCCCTGCCCCGGCACCGGCCGTCAAAGCCGGCAGAGCCTCTAAAGTCGCAGGAGCCAAGCAGGACAGCAAACCAAAGACCGGCAAGCGAGTGACCAAAGCGAAGGCATCTGAACCTGCTGCGGAAACTGCACCCAATGCGGAAGAACCCGCAAGCGTTTGAAGCAACCGGCACGGGTGGGGTCGGGAAATTTGACCTCGCCCGTCCGATCAGTTGCTAAAAATGAGCGATGCGTAATCGCTGGCGCCGTCAGGATGTGGATGATGGCGATGCGTGCGCCATCGACCCGGTAGAAGATCAGATAGTTTCCGTGCAGTCGACGGCGAATACCTTGTCTCTCGAAGGCGGCGGGCATTTGAAACCGCTCGGGGCTAGTGCCCAGATCTAGACATGCGGTTCGTAATTCCCTGATTAAGCTCAGGGCTCGTACGGGATTGTCGCGGGCGACATAGTCGCCGATTGCCTCAAGATCGTCTTCAGCCGCCCTGGCAAATTCGACAATCATTCCGCGCTATGCTGCATCGCCTGATATTTGGCCTCAAGCCGGTCGAAGACCTGCTCGGCCGTCGTCGTGCGGCCGGCTTCCATATCCAGGAGGCCGCGAGCGATGGATACCTGCAAAGCCGACAGCCGCGTTTCGCGCTCCTGGATCAGGCGCACGCCTTCGCGGAGAACTTCGCTCTTTGAATTGTAGCGACCGGTTTCAACGAGACCGGTCACAAAAGTTTCGAGCTGCTGGCCCAGATCGGCGCTGATCATGACTGGAATCCTTCAAGGCTTATGCTAGCTGGATCGGCGCCTTATCAACTGTTATCAAGCCCGCCGTCTTCCAGGCCTTCAAACGGCCGTGGCAATCTTCTCAAGGATGGCACGCGCATTGTCCGGCGGCAGAAACAGTCTGGTCTTTAAGGCCAGAATCTCGCTGAACGCACCGCAGGATTTGAGCCAGTTACGATGTTCGGGCGCGTAGTGGCGGATTTCTAGACGCCGGCTGTTATTGACCGTCGCCATAACCAGCCTCGCTCCCTTGAGGCCCGGGATTGGAACACCGCCTGTAGTTTCCGCGCCGCGCAGCAATTCGTCGGGCGAGAGGCTTGTAGTGTTCCCGCTCAATCCAAATTCCGACTGGAGCCGAGTGAGCGCACGCGGGTGAATGATGCGACCCAGGATCGTCGTGTCGGCGCCATCGTCGATCCGCCAGACACGGACATCGTCCCCAGGCAGCTTGTGCCAGACCGGCAGGAGAAGGCCGGTTGCGACATGGACCGTTTCGGTATCGACCTTCGTCAATGCATCGAGACATTCGGCCTCCCATAGATCGTGAAATCTATTCTGCTCAATCTGTTTCCAGTGACTGAGCGCCAGTTCAGCCTCACTGATCCGCGAGGATCCGGTCGGGCGTTCAAGCGACAGCATCGGGATGACACGGCCCTCCTCGTCGGTGATCGACCAGGACGGCACGCCCAGTGCGACGCGGCCGGAGCGGGCGCTGTGCAGACAGGCAACGCCGTCGCTGTTGCCCCAGATCCGCATCAGGCGGTCCCAGCTGGTGATCCGCGGCTTGAGGTGAAGTTCGAGGTGGAGCAGCCGGGTTTCGGCGCCTGTTCTCGGATCGACACGCAGGCGCTGGTCGGCGAGCGTCACTATCTTCTCGGCCCGGATGGTCTCAACGCCGACATCGAGCGTCCCCGCCTCACGCGCCGCATCGGCGCGGGCCTGGATAAGACCCATATATTCCTCGAAGATTGCATTCTGCACAGCGATACGCAGAGCCAGCAACCGGTTCAGCCAGCGCTGGATCGGCGGGAGCCGTTCCAGCAGCACGGCCTGATCGTCGACCAGCTTGAGACCGGTCATGTCCTGGAAGGCGGCAAGTGTGACGCTGGCGAGCTTGCCGCCGTGCAGAAGACGGTACCATTGCCCCAGCGCCTCGCGCGCCAGGTCGCTTTCGAGATTATCGGATGGGTCGAACAGCCCCTGCCCGCCTGTCTGCCGCTGCCCGCGTGTCAGCGCGCCCAGACTGTCGAGCCGCCGCGCGATGGTGGAGATGGCACGGCGTTCGCCCTTGCAGTCGGTCACCACCGGGCGAAACACCGGCGGCACGGTCTGGTTGGTGCGATGGCTGCGCCCGAGCCCCTGGATCGCGACATCGGCCCGCCACCCCGGCTCCAGCAGAAAATGGATGCGCCGCCTGTCCCCCGCTTTGGAAGCCCGATCGGCATGATAGGAGCGGCCCGTGCCGCCTGCGGAACTGAACACCAGGATCGGCTTGATCCCATCCATGAACAGACTGGTCTCGACAAGATTGGCTCGGGCGCTGCGGCGTTCGATCGCCTGACGGCCGTCGGGCTTGACGACGAGGCGGCGCGAGCGGCCGGTGATCTCGGCGACGCGGTCAGTCCCAAAATGGGCGATCAGTGTGTCTAGTGCGGCGGGCACCGGAGGCAGGGCGCAGAGTTGCTCGATCAGTTCGTCCCGCGCGGAAATTGCCTCCTGACTGAGCACCGGCTGGCCGTCGGCATTTAGCATCGGCTCGGACCTATCGGCACCATCGGTGGTGCGAAATACGCGCATCTGCTGGACCGGAAAGGCGTGACGGAGATACTCGATAAGAATCTCGAGCGGAGATACCTCCACAGCAAGGTTGGCACGCTCCTCGGGCGATAATGCGGCAAGGCGCCGCTCGAGAATGGCTTGCGCCGTCGTGACGAGCTGGATCACCGCAACATGGCCCTGAGCGATTTCCTGCTCGATCTCGGGCAGCAAGCTGGGCATTTTCATGGCCACTAAAAGAGCGAGCCAGAAGCGCTGTTTTGAACTTTCGAACCGGCTCAGCGCCGATCCCTTGGCGCGGGAATTGAGCGTAGCGCCCGAGATGCGATCAAGGATATTTGTTGCCTTGAGTACCGCCTCGAGATGCCTGTGCACGATGCTCCAGGCGTCTGCGAATATGTCATAGATCGCGATCTGCTCGGGCGTCAGCTTGTGGACCAGGGGCGCATATTCGACACCGGCGAAGCTGAGCGCCCGGGCGGTATATAGCCCCAGGGCTTTGAGGTCGCGGGCCACGATTTCCAGCGCGGCGACGCCGCCCTCCTCCATGGAAGAAAGAAAGATGTCACGGTCGGCGAAAGCGGTGCCGGGTCCCCACAGGCCGAGGCGGGAAGCATAGCTCAGATTTTCAGGCTTTGTCGCGCCGGTCGCGGAGACATAGAGCACGCAGGCACGCGGGAGGGCGTTCTGCAGGCGAACACCGGCAAGCCCTTGCTCAGACCCGCGCGCCGTGCCGAACTCGGTTTCCGTGCCGGCGGCATTGCCCATCTCATGGGACTCGTCGAAGACCAGCACGCCTTCGAAATCATCGCCCGCCCAGGCGATGATCTGCTGCAGACGCGATTGCCGATCATGGCGCGCAGAGCGCAGCGACGCGTAGGTCAGGAACAGGATTCCGCTTGTCATGATGATCGGGCTTCCGGGCGGAAAATTGTCGATCGGCTGGATATCGATGCACAAGCCGCCCAGCGCGACATGGTCTCTGCGGGCGTCTTCCAGGAGAGCCGTCCCACGGCTGATCCAGATTGCCTTGCGATGTCCCTGGTTCCAGCGATCACGGATGCAGGCGACGACCTCCCTGCCCTTGCCGACGCCGGTGCCGTCCCCGATGAAGAAGCCGGTCCGGTAGATGTTTCCCGCGGCATTCTCTTCGAGGCGGTCACCCGCAGCGTTGGGCAGGAATCGTCCGGATAGGTCGCGCGAAAAGGCGTCGCCCGCGAGGATCACCGTTTCGAGCTGGGCATCGGACAGAGCCGCTACCGCGCGGTGCTGGAGCAAGGGTCGATGGGTCGGAGCGGGTGGAGGAATCGAGGCCATGGCGATGGACTCGACCAGATCGTCGGGATGCGGCTTAGCCCCATCGATCATGATCCGCGCCAGGCGCCAGGGAGAATAGAGGCCGACCGGGGGGCCGGGTGGCAGTGAAACGTCGAGGAGTTGATAGTCGAGTGGCTGGACCATGTCGCCTTGCGCGGCGATGCGGTCAGGTGGTGCCAGCTGGCGGGACGCGGTTCGCGCGAAAATGCTGTTCGCCGATGGGCGTGGCGAGGATATGGAACGCATCGCGATCGGCGTGGCCGGCGGCGGCGGATCGGCGAGATCTAGACGGTCAGGAATGGCCAGTACGATGGCCAGTGCCGCATCAATCGTGTCTACCTCATGGCGCTTCGGATCTCCCGTCCAGCCTTTGTCGAAGACGACGAGGCGCACATCAATGCTCGTCCCGTGCTTGGCATAGGGATTGCCGTGAATGGTGATCTCGACGCGCGGTGGCGTCAGCTCCGACACCATCGTATAGCCAAGCGCCGCCGTCCCATCGGCTGCGAAACTCGGCGGCATGATAGCGACGCATCGGCCCCCGGGCGCAAGCCGGGCCAGCACAGCGCGAAGATGGCGGGCACCGGCATGGCGATCAACGCCGCGCCCAACGCTTCGGCTGAAAGGCGGATTGATCAGAACCAGCGTCGGTCGCGGCATGGCCGACAGAAGATCGTCGATATGCTCACCATCATGGCGTGTGACGGGCTGATCGAAGATGCGCGCGAGCAGGTCGGCGCGCCGGGGGTCGAATTCATTAAGGAGCAACCGGGCACCGATGCGCTTTGCGTGAATAGCGAGCATCCCGGTCCCGGCAGACGGTTCGAGCACGATGTCTTCGGGCCGTGCCTGCCCGGCGAGGCCCGCCAACCAGGCAAGCGTTACCGGCGTGCTGAATTGCTGGAGATCGACCTGGCGTTCGGAGCGGTAGGTCTGGGTCGGGAGGCCACGTTCGAACGCGCGCAGCTTGGCGCAGATGTCCGGCGCCGAGTTGCTTTGGAGAAGCGCACACTCGGCGTCAGCGAGTAGAATGACCTGCGCGGCTTCCAGGGCGTCATAGGCGTCCCGCATCGACCATGCGCCATTGGCGTCGTCGGCACCGAACGCGTCGATCATGCGCTTTTTGATAGCCTGGCGCGTAACGGCACCGGCAGACCGCAAACGCTGCGCGATCGAGTTCGCGACGTCGTGCAACCGGGACGGCATGTCAGCTTGTGGCGAGGGGGCGAACTGGAAGGGATTCATGGGCACCTCGGTGAATTTTGGAAACTGCGTTCGTCTCTTCCCCCTCTCCCCTTCCAGCAGGGCGTGGGCATCCCGTAACAAGGCGTTCGCTGCCGGTGACGGCATCGCGCGCCGGCGCTAGAAGAAGCCATGGCTTCCTCACTCGACTATCTCGATGAACTCGACCGCCTGCTGCTCGACCAGGGCGAGGATTGCATGCTGTTGACCCAATTGGATGGTTTCCTGACCGGAATCATCGTCAGTCCCGACCTGGTCACGCCAAGCCAATGGCTGAAGCTTATCTGGGCCGGCGACGACGGCGAGGGTATTCCCCGGTTCGACGACGTCGGCGGGATGCAGCATTTCATCGATCTGGTGATGCACCACTATCACACCATCCTGACATCGCTGGCTCGACCGGGCGACTATGAACCGGTGTTGGAAATCGACACGCGGTCCGACGAAACCCTGTTGGAAATGTGGGTCGAAGGTTTCGGGCAGGCGATGAACCTCAGTCCGGGCGGTTGGCAGCGCATATTGGCGGATGATGATCCCGGATGCAGGGCGGCGATCGAAGGCCTCCGGGTGCTGCGTGCTTTTGCCGATGGCTCGACGCAACTCACTCGCGTACAAGAGGATCGCTGGGACGCGGAAGCGCCCGACCTCATTCCGGCCTGGGTGGACATGCTGCACCAATGGCGGCTGGAGAATGATCCGAGCCGGCCTGCGACGATCGGTCGCCAGAAGATTGGCCGCAATGATCCCTGCCCTTGCGGCTCGGGACGCAAGTACAAGAAATGCTGCGGCCTGAACTGAAAGGGACGCCGCGATCGGGGCCGAAACGAAAAGCTCCGGCCCCGGAGGAGATCAGGCCGCCTGTGCGAAGCTATCTTCTCCATCACTTTCGGCGTCGGTGGCCATTTCGATGGCGCCATGGTCCCTAATCGCGTCCGGCACGTATTGTTCGACTTCACGCTGCGCAACATCGAAGCGCATGGCATAGGGAAGCCACGCCAGCGCGCGCTTCTGGACCTCCGGTTCCATGATGACCCGGCCACCGAAGAGGCGTTCCGCGGACGCGGCGAGGTCATGCTTCTTCGATCCGGAATAGCGCAGGCGCAGTTCCTCGCCGCCGACCTCCTCGAACAGGGCCAGGATGCCGGGCTTGGTCAACCTGTCGAAGAAGGTGAGCGCGGTGGGTCGCCACCAGGCGGCGACATCGATGCCGAGCTTGCGGCCCAGATGATCGAGAAAGCCGGAGCCGTCTGCCCCAGCCGGAACCGAACGAAGCGTACGGGCAATCACCCAGCCCAGCCAGGCGCCCCGTGCATCTTCGTGGAGCGCGCAGAACGCATCATAGCGCTCCTCGATGGTGCTATGGCCAACCCAGCTGCGATCGAGCGTCTCATCCAGCCTGGCCCATTCGACAGCAGCGGGCGTCTCCGGTTTGAAATCGGCGATGAGCGGTGACGGCATGGGTGCGCGAAGGTCGCTGGGCATTCCGGAACCGGCGAACTGGCGTTGCTCATCGGCCATGATGAACGTACCAAGATCGAGTGCGAAGCCCGGATCGCTCGCGACATGGAGCGCGAGCAACCGTGTCTTCATCATCGCCATCATATCGTAAAGACGCTGGCTGATCATTGGTTTCGGATCTTCGTCGGTGGCGCCCTCTTGCATCTGCGCGTGGGCGTCACCCTCTCCGCCGTCTGCCATATCCTCGCCCACCGTTTCATCGGCAGGCGCAACGTAAAGCTGGTGATGGATTTGCGGGCGGCCATCGGGCGCGAGTATGACATAGGCAAGCGCGGACGCCTTCTGCTCGGCATCGTACAGCGGGGCGCGATCGACGATCGTCGCCAGTTCAGCGCGGAGCGCGGCCTGGCGCTGCTCGTCCTCGCCATGGGGTTCATGGCCCTCCTGGTCGGAGTCGCTTTCGATCTCGGCGATCTGCGCTTCGATCGCCAGCTTGCGGACCTCCTGCTCCTGGGTTAGCGACGCTGGCGTGCCGGTCAGCGGCCGCAGTGCGTAAGTCTCCGTATAGGGAATGCGGGAATCGGCAATGACGCGCACCTCGCCCAGCCCTTCCCGTTCCTGAATAGCCTGGGCTTCGGCCAGCAGTTTCGTGTCGGCCAGTGCATCGAGGATATGCGTGTCGACCCAGCGTTCATCGGCTGCGGTGGAAAAGAGGTCCGCATCCTCGACCCGGCCGCCGGCTGCGATATAGGCATCGCGCCCGACCAGCAGGGCCTTGGGGTCATCCGCGCGATAGCTGTAATTTTTAAGCAGTCGCCGGATCTCGTTGACATTGTCGCGTGACCAGGTTCCTCGCACGGCCTCCCAGACCGCTGTCTGGCGACCCGTATCGGCGGTCGTCGCATAGGCTTTTGCGATATCGAGCGTGATTTCTTCAGCTTCGAGCGCGGCAAAGATGCGATCGGATAGATTGGCGAGCCGGAGCCGGCCCAGCACGAACCGCTCTTCGATACCGAAGCGCCTGGCGATATCGGCAGGGGTGCGGCCCTCGACTTCGATCAGGTCGCGGAAAGCCAGGCAATCTTCAGCGGGGGACATGGCTAAACGATCGTAGTTTTCGACAAGGCTGATTTCGCGACCATCTTTGGCGTTGGACAGGATGAGAACCGGGACTTCATAGTCGATCGACAGCGTGCCCTTCTCGATCAGCCGATGGATGGCGTCGAGCCGGCGGCCGCCGGCTGTGACTCGATAATGGCCGTTCTTGCGGGCTACGGGTACCGCGACGAGGTTCTGGATAAGGCCATGATTGGAGATACTGGTTTCCAATTCGGCATCGGCGCGCGCATCCGTCCGCTTGCGGACATTGACCGGCGACTTGGCGAGATTGCTGGCGGGGACGAGGATGGGTGTTGTGGTCATTCGTCAGAGCTCCACAGAAGCGGCCCGGGTATCGAACCGCGCACCTTGCTCCTCCCCCCTCCCTTTTCGTTGCCGTTTTGGTTCGTGACGACAGGCGAGCGCAACGCTATCAATCTTGACTTCGTAATTTTAAGGAGGAAATCTATGAACAATTCTGAACTGGCTGAGGCGCTTACGGCTGCGCACGGACTGACGAAGGCTGACGCGCGCAAGCTCGTCGATGCCGTCTTCGCAGAGATCGCCGATGCGGCAGCAAAGGGCGAAGAAATTTCGCTTAACGGCTTCGGCAAGTTCAAGGTCAAGGACACGCCAGCGCGCGAGGGCCGTAATCCGGCGACGGGGGAAACCATCAGCATCAAAGCCTCAAAGAAGCTGGCTTTCACGCCTGCCAAGGCGGTGAAGGATCGTCTGAACGGCTGAGCAGCGCGCCGCCTTGTCCCGTGCCGACAGGGCGGCGTCGCTATTTTACGACTATCAGGCAGCGCGCTCCTGCCCTTCCAGAACGTCTGCCCAGTCATTAAAGGGCGCCGGCGGCCATGGGCTGATGATCTCAAGGCCGGGGCGTTCATAGGCGAGACGGGCGCGTCGGTTCGCTTTCCATCCGGCATCATCCCGGTCAAACAGCAGAACGAGGCGTTCCAGCCGACTGGGCAGCAGGATATGCGCGGCACGTTCGGTGCCAAGCGTCGCCCAGACGGGAATACGATGAAGACGCATCGCGGCGAGCGCCGTTTCGATCCCTTCGGCAAGGCCGAGGACCGTGGTCGCGGCGGCAAGTTGCACGGCGCCGCGACCCGGCCGTCCAAGCATCAACCGTGGATCCGCCAGATCACCCGCTTTCAAGGCAGTCGTCGGATCGAGAAAGGTTCGGTGGACAGCGACGATCCGACGCCCTTCGCGGATCGCTGCAATCATCGCGGGACGGAATACGACGGTATTACCACGCCCCAGCGGCGTACGGGCATTATAGCGCAAATCGTGCCAGGGCAGTAAGAGGAAACGGCTGACGAGATAAGCTTGCGCGGGAGTGTCTGCGATGGATGCGGATGCGTCCCAAACCCGCAGGCTAGGCCCGGGTCTGGGCCAGTCGATGTGCAATTTGCGTGGCGAAGCCGAGATCGGCCGCTCGGGAAGCGCAAGGTGCAGGCGCCGGATTGCCCGCAGGACGTCTATAGTGTCGCAACCCGCAAAGCACTTGAACAGCAATGCCTCGTTGCCCACACGGATCGACAGGCTGGGATTATGGTCATCATGAGCCGGACACAGACACAGGCCCCGGTCATTTCGCCATGTTCCTCCCAGTTGGCGGCACAGGTTTGCGCCCTGGGACTCCAGTTGGAGAGCTTCCATCGCAGCACGCTCTACGGCTGAGCCATTCATCATGTCTCATCAAGAGCCAGCGACAGTGCAAGAAGCGCCGCCGCCAACTCGCGCTGGACCTCAGCGACGTCGAGATCGAGCCTGGTGGCTATCGCCGGATAGGTGAGGCCCTCGACGCAATGGGCGAGATAGATGACGCGCCTTTGTTGCGGCAGCTCCGCAAGGGCACTGCGTAACTTCGCCTCTTGCTTCGCATCGCCGGAGTCCAAGGCGTGCTGCTCGACCCAAATCCATCCTCTGACCCACACGCCCTGAGGAGCCTCCTCAACACGGGTTTCGTCGGCGTCAATGCGCAGCACGGGCGCACCTTCCAGCCTGGCTCTGGCGACTGCAATTGCTGGATGGCGGGTATCGCCCAGTCGATCGGCAACGCCAGCAAGACGACGAAAAAACGGCGGGGCTTTGTGGCGAGACCAGGACCAAGCCCCGTCGAACAGATAGGCTCCAAGATCTTGAAGTAGTGAAACTATCTTAGAATTGTGCATGGTGGTTCATTCCTGCCGGATACTCCCTGTCCCGTCCCACCCCTCTCCTTTCCCAAGCCATGTGGTCCGAGCATCGTGCTCTTCGTCATCGTCGCATCTTAAGGGGATTCTCGAGCGCCCGCGTTCGTCACCCATTTGCGGCTCAGGCGATGGAACCGATATCCATCCGTTGGACGCCGCAAGGACCGTCGGAGCCATTGCTCGATTGCTTGTGAAATATCCTGTCAAACGGGACGCAGCGCGCCTATGTTTTAGAAAGGTTTTTACTTGAAACAGAATGGAGGCGCTCGGAGGCT
>DASVND010000045.1:0-9502 GCA_036384035.1 Sphingobium sp.
GTAGTCGAGAAACCGGCGCGCAGCTTCTCGACTACGCTCGAGACGAACGGATGTAGGATGTGGTTCTCCGGCGCCTCACGCCGCCGTCCGCACCTCGTCCGCCAGCCGCCCGAAGGCATTGCGCAGCCGCTCCGCCTTCCCTGCGATCGCGTCGGCTGTCTCCAGCAGGCTCCCTGCAGCCCGACGCACATCGCTCGCCCGGTCCCGCAATTCGCTCACGCCATTGGCGGTACTGCGCGCACCGGACCGGACATGGGCGACGGCGATTGCGATCTCGCGGCTCGAATGCCCCTGGCTGGTGACGGCCTCGACGATCCGGTCGGAATTGCGGCTGACCCCCGCCGCCATCTGTTCGACCAGCGACACGCTGTCGAGCACTTCGTCGCTGGTGTCCGATATCCGCGCCAGTTGCGCGCCGATATCCCGCGCAGCGGTTTGCGTCTGCGATGCCAACAGTTTGATTTCCTGCGCCACCACGCCAAAGCCCCGCCCGGCGGCGCCCGCCCGGCTCGCCTCGATCGCGGCGTTGAGCGCCAGCATGTCGGTCTGCTGCGCGATCCCGCTGATCTGGTCCAGCGCGCCCGCTATGCCCTGCACCAGTTCGCGCAGGGCGTCGGCGTGCGCCCGATTGTCCTGGCTGCGCGCATAGACCTTCGCCGCCTGCTCGCGGGTCGACCCGATCGTCGCCTGGACCTCGCCGACCATCCCGGACAGGGCCGTGCTCGCATCCTCGATCTGGGTCATGGTCGCCGCGATGTCGTCTACGTTGCGGCTGGCGGCCATCGCCATGTCCTGCGACGTGCCGGACGCCCGGTCCATGCCTTCGGCCATGTCCCGCATCGACTGCGCCGCCGCCGCCAGGCCGCTTGCCAGCATATGCAGCTCCGCGTCGGACTGGCCGAAAATATGGTCGAGCGATTCCGCCCGCCGCTGCTTGGCCTCCGCCGCCGCCTGCTCGCGCAACTGGAGCGCGGCTTCCGCAACCCGGTTCTCTTCCCGCAGCCGCCGCCCCTCCAGCGCGCGCTGCCCCGCAAGCGCAATGGCGCGGGCGATGTCGCCGATCTCGTCGCTCCGGTCCTGATGGGGCGCCTCTCCCTCGCCCTCCATGCCGGCCGCGGCCGTGAAGGAGGCAATGTCGGACAGCGGCACGATGATCTTCCGGTTCGCAAGCCGCAGCATGTACCAGCCGATGCCGATCCCCAGGATGACGACGCCGCTGAACAGCAGCTGCGTCGCCGTCGCAACGGCGGACAGCGTACGGCGCTCGGCCAGCGCCATCTGTCGCAGGCCCTCCATATAGTCGCCCGACGTGGTCAGCAGCGGATCGACATGGGTGTAGAATGTGCCGGACAGGAAGAAGTCCAACCCGTCGCGATTTTCCTGTTCCAGCAGCGTGCGGAGCTGGGCCATGCCCTTGTCCGCCTGCACCCGCTCTTGCAGCAGGTCGCTCCACGCGACCCCGCCCGCCTTGTCGGGCACTTCCCCGTCCAGCGCCTTCCAGGCTCCGGCAATCCTGTCCTGCAGGGAGGAGATCGCGCTGGCGCCGCCTTCCGGGGTCATGTTGCCGCTATGCACCTTGTTGGCGATGCCCAGCGCCTGTTCATAGCTGCTCGTGACGGTCTGCAGGTCCCCGAGCGGACCGAAACGGTGATCGACCAGCCGGGCGACGCCCAACTGGTTAATGGACGCCACCGCCAGCACGAACAGCGATAGCAGAAGCAGGGCGACGGACATTCCGATCACCGCGGCGCGCGCATGCCGGATCAACGAGACCCGCTCATCCTTTTGGGATTTCGTCCATGATTTCCATGGGATCTGCATAATCGTGTGACGGCCCTGTGCGACGCGGAACTTGATGCCCGCTGCACACCCTTTCGCATCCGCTCTTGAAAATATCGTTAACAAAACGGCGCCTTCCTGCCGGTCAAGACATTGGAAAACCGTCATAAAAAGGTCATTTTTCTGTCACAAAATGGTTAATGGCGGCCATTGGGCGCACGCAGTGAGCGCCGCCGGCGCGTGAGACGACGTCGCGTGCGCCCCTTCTCCCGGGCCGATATGCATCGCCGCGCTGTCCGATGTCCCATTTTGCGATCGCTTCCCCCGGCTCCCGCGCTACCGTCACATATGGTCCTTAGGCGTATTGCATCCCTGCCTCCCCCCTGCTAACCGGCCCGCACAACAGGGGGACGGGCTACCGCTTCCCTTTCTTTGCATGACCGGCATTTCAGGTGGGAGGACGGTAAGCGCGTGGAGAATTCCAGCGGTATTCAGGCAAGCCTCAGCGGGCGCTACGCGTTGGCGCTGTTCGAGCTGGCCCGTGACGGCAAGAGCCTCGATTCGGTCGGTGAAAGCCTTGGCGCGCTGAAAGCGGCGCTGGCGCAATCCCCTGATTTCAAGGCATTGACCAATAGCCCTCTTATCGGCCGTGAAGCCGCGACCAAATCGGTCGCCGCCGTCGCCGCCTCCATGGGCCTCGACGCCCTGACCGCCAACTTCCTGGGTGTCCTCGCCCAGAACCGCCGTCTCTCTCAGCTCCCCGCGGTCATCCGCGCCTATGAGACGCTGCTGTCGAATCATAAGGGTGAGGCCCGCGCGGAGGTGACCTCCGCACACGCCCTCACCAAGACCCAGATCACCGCCCTTCAGAAGAGCCTGAGGGCGCGCGTCGGCCGCGATGTCGCTGTCGATGCGAAGGTCGATCCCGCGATTCTCGGCGGCCTGGTCGTCAAGATCGGCAGCCAGATGATCGACAGCTCCATCCGCACAAGATTGAACACTCTCGCCCAGGCGATGAAAGGCTAAGTCATGGATATCAACGCCGCAGAAATTTCGAAGGTCATCAAGGACCAGATCGCCAGCTTCGGCACGGAGGCGCAGGTCTCCGAGGTCGGCACCGTGCTCTCCGTCGGTGACGGCATCGCCCGCATCCACGGCCTCGACAATGTCCAGGCCGGTGAAATGGTCGAGTTCGCCAACGGCGTGCAGGGCATGGCCCTCAACCTGGAGGCCGACAATGTCGGCGTCGTGATCTTCGGCTCGGACAGCGAGATCAAGGAAGGCGACACCGTCAAGCGCACCGGCACCATCGTCGACGTTCCCGTCGGCAAGGGCCTGCTCGGCCGCGTGGTGGACGGCCTTGGCAATCCGATCGACGGCAAGGGCCCGATCGTTTCGGAAGCCCGTATGCGCGTCGAGAAGAAGGCGCCCGGCATCATCCCGCGCACCTCGGTGCATGAGCCTGTGCAGACCGGGCTCAAGGCCATCGACGCCCTGGTCCCCGTTGGCCGTGGCCAGCGCGAACTGATCATCGGCGATCGCCAGACCGGCAAGACCGCCGTCGCCATCGACACCTTCATCAACCAGAAGGGCGTCAATGCGGGCAAGGATGAGGGCAAGAAGCTCTACTGCATCTATGTCGCGATCGGCCAGAAGCGCTCGACCGTCGCCCAGATCGTCAAGCAGCTCGAAGAAAACGGCGCGATGGAATATTCGATCGTCGTCGCCGCGACCGCTTCGGAGCCCGCTCCGCTTCAGTATCTGGCGCCTTACACCGGCGTCACCATGGGCGAATATTTCCGCGACAACGGCATGCACGCCCTGATCGTCTATGACGATCTGTCGAAGCAGGCCGTCGCCTATCGCCAGATGTCGCTGCTGCTGCGTCGTCCTCCGGGCCGCGAAGCCTATCCGGGCGACGTCTTCTATCTCCACAGCCGCCTGCTTGAGCGCGCTGCGAAGATGAACAGCGACAATGGCTCGGGCTCGCTGACCGCGCTGCCGATCATCGAAACGCAGGCGGGCGACGTGTCGGCCTACATCCCGACCAACGTGATCTCGATCACCGACGGTCAGATCTTCCTCGAAACCAACCTCTTCTATCAGGGCATCCGTCCGGCCATTAACGTCGGCCTCTCGGTGTCGCGCGTCGGCTCCGCCGCGCAGACGAAGGCGATGAAGAAGGTGTCCGGCTCGATCAAGCTGGAGCTGGCCCAGTATCGCGAAATGGCTGCCTTCGCGCAGTTCGGTTCGGACCTCGACGCCTCGACGCAGAAGCTGCTGAACCGCGGCGCGCGCCTGACCGAGCTGCTCAAGCAGCCCCAGTTCTCGCCGCTGCCCTTTGAGGAGCAGACCGCGTCGATCTTCGCCGGCACCAACGGCTATCTCGACAATGTCGCCGTCAAGGACGTGAACCGCTATGAGGAGGCTATGCTCTCCTTCCTGCGTCACGACCATGCCGACGTGCTGACCGCCATCCGCGACAGCAAGGACCTGGGCGACGAGCCCAAGGCCAAGCTGAAGGCCGCGCTCGACACGTTCACGAAGTCGTTCGCGTAAACATACGATACCGTCATCCCCGCGAAAGCGGGGACCCATCTCCCAACCGTTGATCTTGGGACGATGTCAGGAGATAGGTTCCCGCCTTTGCGGGAATGACGAACAGAAATGAAGAACAGGAAGACCGTTTTAGTTCGATGCTGACCCAGCAATCCCTCCTGGCCTGGACGATCCTGTCGATCGGCCTGGTGCTGCTTCCGGGGCCTGACACCATGTTGGTGGCGGGTCATGCGGCGCGGCGTGGGTTCCGGGCTGGCATGGCGGCGATCGGCGGTATTCAGCTCGGCGGCCTCTTCTACATGGCGCTCTGCGGCTTCGGTTTCCTCTCGGTGCTGAACGCCGTGCCCGGTCTCTTCATGATCGTGAAGATCGCCGGTGCCATCTACCTGCTGTGGCTGGGCTTTCAGATGCTGCGCGGCGCTGTCCGTCCCGCCCCGGCGGGTGCGCAGAAGGTCATGCCCGTCGGTGCGCCCTTCCGTCAGGGTTTCGTCAGCACGGTCCTCAATCCGAAGGTCGCGGTGTTTTTCCTCGCCGCCCTGCCGCAGTTCGTGGGGACGGGTCCCAACGCGCCGTTGCATGGCGTGCTGCTGATCGCGATCGTCTACGCTCTTGGGCTCGTCTGGTGCATGGCGCTGGCGGCTCTGGCGACACATGCCGGCCGCAAGGTCGGGCAAAGCAGCGCGATGCGCTGGTTCGAAGGCGCCCTTGGCGTCGCATTCATTGGTTTGGCGGGCCGTCTGGCCCTGGCTCGGAACGCATAAATGGCAAGTCTGAAGGAACTCAAGGGTCGTATCGCCTCGGTCAAGTCGACCCAGAAGATCACGAAAGCCAAGCAGATGGTCGCCGCGGCGAAGCTGCGCAAGGCACAGGCGGCGGCCGAAGCCGCCCGCCCCTACGCCCAGCGGCTGGAGGGGGTCGTCGCTTCGCTCGCCTCGAAGGTCAGCGTCAGCGAATCCAGCCCGAAGATCCTCGCCGGCACCGGCAAGGACGATGTCCAGCTGCTCGTCGTCGCCACGGGTGACAAGGGCCTGGCAGGCGCGTTCAACGCCAACATCGTCAAGGCCGCCGTCCTCAAGGCGCGCGAACTGATCGCCGCGGGCAAGACCGTGCAATTCTACCTTGTCGGTCGCAAGGGCCGCGCGGTCATCGCCCGCACCTTCCCCGGCAAGATCGTCGGCCAGTTCGACACGACCGAGGTCCGCACGCCCGGCTTCACCGAAGCGCAGGCGATCGCCAAGGAGCTGTCCGACCTGTTCTTCGCGGGCAAGTTCGACGTCGCGACTTTGTTCTTCTCGACCTTCAAGTCGGCGCTGGCGCAGATCCCGACCGAGCAGCAGCTGATCCCCGTTCTGGTCCCGGCCAATGCCGGCCCCAGCAACGCCGCCGTGGAATATGAGCCGGACGAGGAAACCATCCTCGCCGACCTCCTGCCCCGCAACATCTCGATCCAGCTGTTCAAGGCGCTGCTTGAGAATATGGCGTCGGAACAGGGCGCATCGATGAGCGCGATGGACAACGCCACGCGCAACGCGGGCGAGCTGATCAACAAGCTCACCATCCAATATAACCGCAGCCGTCAGGCCGCGATCACCACCGAACTGATCGAAATCATCGCGGGCGCAGAGGCGCTGTAAGCATTAAAGCCCCCGGACAGCCGGGGCACAGGACAAGAAGGCAAGGAACCTAGTCATGGCAAGAACCAAGAGTGCCGCCACCAACAATGTCGGCAACATATCGCAGGTCATCGGCGCCGTCGTCGACGTGACCTTCCCCGATGCCCTCCCCGCCATTCTCTCGGCGCTGGAGACCGACAATAACGGCCAGCGCCTCGTCCTGGAGGTTGCCCAGCACCTCGGCGAGAACACCGTCCGCACCATCGCGATGGACGCGACCGACGGTCTGACCCGCGGCCAGGAAGTCACCGACACCGGCGCGCAGATCTCCGTTCCCGTCGGTCCGGCCACGCTCGGCCGCATCCTCAACGTCATCGGCGAGCCGATCGACGAGCGCGGCCCGGTCGGCACCGACCTGCGCGCGCCGATCCACGCCAAGGCGCCGGAGTTCGTCGACCAGTCCACCGAGAGCGGCATTCTGGTCACCGGCATCAAGGTCATCGACCTGATCGCCCCTTACGCAAAGGGCGGCAAGATCGGCCTGTTCGGCGGCGCGGGCGTCGGCAAGACCGTGCTCATTCAGGAACTGATCAACAACATCGCGAAGGGCCATGGCGGCACCTCGGTGTTCGCGGGCGTCGGTGAGCGCACGCGTGAGGGCAACGACCTCTATCACGAATTCCTCGACGCCGGCGTTATCGCCAAGGACGCCGACGGCAACGCCATCTCCGAAGGCTCCAAGGTCGCCCTGGTCTATGGCCAGATGAACGAGCCGCCGGGCGCCCGCGCACGCGTCGCCCTGTCGGGCCTGACCATCGCTGAATATTTCCGCGATCAGGAAGGCCAGGACGTGCTGTTCTTCGTCGACAACATTTTCCGCTTTACCCAGGCGGGTTCGGAAGTGTCGGCGCTTCTCGGCCGTATTCCTTCGGCCGTGGGCTATCAGCCGACCCTGTCGACCGACATGGGCGCGCTGCAGGAGCGCATCACCTCCACGAACAAGGGGTCGATCACCTCGGTCCAGGCCATCTACGTCCCCGCGGACGATTTGACCGATCCGGCGCCCGCCACCTCCTTCGCGCACTTGGACGCGACCACCACGCTGAACCGCGCGATTTCGGAGCTGGGCATCTACCCGGCCGTCGATCCGCTCGACTCCACCAGCCGCGTTCTGGAGCCGCGCATCGTCGGCCAGGAGCATTATGAGACCGCCCGCGCCGTTCAGGCGATCCTGCAGAAGTACAAGTCGCTGCAGGACATCATCGCCATTCTGGGCATGGACGAGCTGTCGGAAGAGGACAAGGTCACCGTCGCCCGCGCGCGCAAGATCCAGAAGTTCCTCTCGCAGCCCTTCCACGTCGCGGAAGTCTTCACCGGCATCCCCGGCAAGTTCGTGGCGATCGAGGACACGGTGAAGTCGTTCAAGGCTGTGGTCGAGGGTGAATATGACCACCTGCCCGAGTCCGCCTTCTACATGGTCGGCGGCATCGACGAAGCCGTCGAAAAGGGCAAGAAGCTGGCTGCCGAGGCCGCGTAAATTCAAAACCTCCCCTCCCTTCCAGGGAGGGGATTGAGGGGTGGGTAGCGAGCGAAGCGAGCTTCTTCCCTCTGGCTAGGGCGCAGGCCATCGCGTTGCGATGGCACCCACCCCCGGCCCCTCCCTGAAAAGGAGGGGAGAAAGAAGTAAAAAATGGCACTGCACTTCGAACTCGTAACCCCGGAAAAGCTCGTCCGTTCGGAGAGCGTCTACATGGTCGTCGTCCCCGGCAGCGAGGGCGATTTCGGCGTGCTTGAAGGGCATGCCCCCTTCATGTCGACCGTCCGCGACGGCGAGATTCAGGTCTTCGCTACCGCCAATGCCGCGCCGGAGAGCATCCCTGTCGTCGGCGGTTTCGCCGAAGTGAACGAAAGCGGCCTCACCGTCCTCGCGGAGAAGGCGGGTTGATCCAAGCCGCCGAGGGAGTTTCCCCCCGGTGACGCGCCCAGCCGTTCCAACGGGGATCATCCCCACGGGATGGCTGATCGCTATTCTCGCCACATGGCTTGGCCTCAGCCAGCTTCTCCTGTGGCGCTTCCTCAATGTCATGCCCGTCTGGGCCTATCCGCTCGGCCTGCTGCTGCTTGGCGCGCTGGTCTGGAGCTTGGTCCGCGCGACATCGTGCTTACCGGCCCCCGACCAAGCCGGCCCCACCGCCCGCACGCTGTTGATCTGCTTCGCCGTCGCGCTCGCCCTGCTCATCCTGGGCGGAGAGGGCCGCTTCTTCTATGCCAACATTGACTGGCAGGTACGCGACGCCGCCCTGCGCGACATGGCGGTCAATCCCTGGCCCTTCGTCTACACCGCCCGGACAGTACCGGACGTGCTGCGCGCGCCGATCGGCATGTTCTTCGTCCCCGCCCTGGCCTGGAAGGCGGCAGGACCAAGGGCAGCCGATATCACCCTGCTGGTCCAGAATGCCGCCCTGCTTTCGATCGTCCTGGCCCTGGGTTCACACCTCTTCGCGCTGCGCTGGCAAAAAGCCGCCGCCCTCCTCATCCTCATCCTCTTCAGCGGCCCGGACATTATCGGCCAATACGCCATTTGGGGCACGGTCAACGACCGCATCGAAATCTGGTCGGGCCTGCAATATTCGTCGAACATAACCCTCGCCTTCTGGGTGCCGCAGCATGCGCTGGCCGGCTGGATCGCCGCGCTCCTTTTCCTGCTCTGGCATGCCAAGCGCATCCCGTTGGGCGTGTTCCTCGCGCTGCTGCCGCTGACGGCGCTCTGGTCGCCCTTCGGCCTACTCGGCGGCCTGCCCTTCGCCGCCCTCGCCGCGTTTCAGGATCTGCGCGCGCGCCGCATCGTGCTGCCGACCTTCGCCCTGCCCGCCCTGGCCTGCCTGTTGATCCTACCCACCCTCGCCTATCTCGGCGCGGCCGGAAGCGATGTCGGCGTCCGCTTCTACCCGATCCCCTGGCTCCACTATGCGCTGTTCGAGGGCGTCGAGGTCCTGCCCCTGCTCATTCCCGTAATGGCCTGGGCCATCCGCCAGCGCGCGGACATCCCGCTGCTGCTGGTCGTCGCCGCCTGCCTGTTGCTGATGCCGTTCGTTCAGATCGGCTGGTCGCTGGACTTCATGATGCGCGCCAGCATCCCGGCGCTCACTATCCTCGCCGTGCTGGTCATCCGTCGCCTGTTCCAGCCCGGCATGGCGCCCGCAAAGCTGTGGCTGGGCATCATCCTGCTGCTGGGTTCGGCGACCGGCATCGTCCAGACCCGCCGCGCCCTCGTCAACGCCCCCTCGCCGCGCGGAACCTGCACCTTCTTCAAGGCGTGGGACCAGAGCTTCGCCAAATTCCCGAAGGGCTCCTATCTGGCTCCCCTGCCCGACATGCCGTCATGGATCCGCCCGGAAAACCCCACGCGCATCAGCGCCGTGGAGCCCGCGCAATGCTGGCCCGGCAAATGGATGCAGGTGCGCTGAGGGTCTGTCTAATCACCTCCCACCTCCGTTCGCTTCGAGCGTAGTCGAGTAGCCAGCGCGAGACTTCTCGACTACGCTCGAAGC
>DASVND010000046.1:0-50868 GCA_036384035.1 Sphingobium sp.
GCTGGCGGCGATAATGTGCAGGAACTTCATAAATCTTCTCCTGGTGCTCCCCTGTTGTGAGGGCAGTATAGGGAGAAAATCGCGACAGTATCGTCACTTGATCCTAATGCGGCACCGATTCACCCCGACGATTCCGAAGTGAAATATTACCGGGAAGGTGAAACGTGCCGTGACAAGGTTGAAGTGATTATTAACCGTTGTTCAGCTTGACGATTCGCATGATTACACGCGGCGTGAATTGATCTTGTTCAGCCGCATTGCGCGCGGTGGAGCAGCGCCTGATCGGCGAGCACCAGCGCGACCATCGCCTCCACCACCGGCACGCCGCGAATGCCGACGCACGGGTCGTGCCGGCCCTTGGTAATGATGTCGGCCGCCTCGCCCTCGCGGGTCACGGTATCGACCGGGATCAGGATAGAGCTTGTGGGCTTGAAGGCGATGCGGACTTTGATTGGCTGGCCGGTCGAAATGCCGCCCGCAATGCCGCCCGCATGGTTGGCCAGAAAAACAGGTTTGCCGTCATTGCCCGGGCGCATCGGGTCGGCATTCTGCTCACCGCGCAGGCGTGCCGCGGCAAAACCGTCGCCAATCTCGACGCCCTTCACCGCATTGATGCTCATCATCGCGGCGGCGAGGTCACTGTCGAGCTTGGCGTAGAGCGGCGCCCCCCATCCGGCCGGCACGCCGCTGGCGACGCACTCGACCACCGCGCCCAGCGACGATCCATCCTTGCGCGCGCCGTCGATCAGCGCTTCCCAGCGCTTCGCCGCTTCCGGGTCAGGGCAGAAGAAAGGGTTCTCGTCGATCTGCGCGGCGTCGAACCGCGCATAGTCGATCCCGTCGCCGCCGATTTCGCTGACATAGGCGAAGATGTCGACGTCCGGGATCACTAGCCGGGCCACCGCGCCGGCGGCGACCCGGCTCGCCGTCTCCCGCGCGCTCGACCGCCCGCCGCCGCGATAGTCGCGAAAGCCATATTTGGCGTCATAGGCATAATCGGCATGGCCAGGGCGATAGGCTTTGGCGACCTCGGAATAATCCTTCGACCGCTGGTCGACATTCTCGATCATCAGGCTGATCGGCGTGCCGGTCGTCCTGCCCTCGAACACGCCGGACAGGATGCGGACCTGGTCGGGCTCCTGCCGCTGGGTCGTGAACTTGGAGGTGCCCGGCCGCCGCTTGTCCAGGAACGGCTGGATATCGCCCTCGCTGATCGCCAGCCCCGGCGGACAGCCGTCCACGACCGCGCCGATGGCGGGACCATGGCTCTCCCCCCAGGTCGAGAACCGGAATGTGCGGCCGAAGGTGTTGAAGCTCATTCGGCTGCTTCGGCATCCCAGCCGCCGCCGAAGCGCGCGGCCATGTAGCGCGCGCTGCCGAACCGGCCGGCAAGCAATCCCTCGACGGTCAGATCAGCGTCGAGGTCTTCCCAGTGCAGCCCGAAGCCCGCACCAGCCACTTCCACCTTTTCCAGCTGCTCTGGCGTCGCCCGTTCCAGTCCTTCACCCAGCATAGCAGGGAAGGAGAAAGTTGCGCCACTTATCAGATCGATCACCACCTGACCCGATCCGCGATCGTAACGCGCAGCACGGGCTCGCGGCTTGACCGCGAGGTCATGTTCGCCGCGCTTCATGGCGGCTCTGAACTGATCTTGGGTCAGATCACCCATGGATGCTGCTCCACCTTTCGAGCAAATATGCGCTCTTTTCTCGCACGATTTTGAGCGCCCGTCGACTCTCGCGCAGGTCAGCGCCCACGACGCGGATCACCTCGACCCCTCCATTGCGTCCCTTGAGGGCGATCTTCGTTTCGCCATCGCCGAACACATGCACATGGGGCGGGGCATGGTCGTCTGTGTAGATTACCACGCGCAGATTATCTTCGCGCAGGACAGTGGGCATCCGCTCACTTCTCCAGCGCCATGTCCGGAGCGTCCTCCGCCTTCATGCCGATGACATTATAGCCTGCATCCACATGGTGGATCTCGCCGGTCACGCCGGACGCCAGATCGCTCAGCAGATACAGGCCCGCGCCGCCGACATCGTCGATCGTCACGTTGCGGCGGAGCGGCGAGTTCAGCTCGTTCCACTTGAGGATATAGCGGAAATCGCCGATGCCGCTGGCCGCCAGCGTCTTGATCGGCCCGGCGGAGATGGCGTTCACGCGGATATTCTCCGGCCCCAGGTCCATCGCCAGATATTTGACGCTGGTCTCCAGCGCTGCCTTGGCCACACCCATGACGTTGTAATGCGGGATCACCTTCTCCGCGCCATAATAGCTCAGCGTCAGCAGGGATCCGCCGTTGGGCATCAACGCCCGCGCCCGCTTCGCCACCGCGACGAAGCTGTAGGCGGAGATGTTCATGGTCAGCAGGAAATTGTCGAGGCTGGTGTCGACATATAGGCCGCGCAACTCATTCTTGTCGGAAAAGCCGATGGCGTGGACCACGAAGTCCAGTCCGCCCCACTTCTTCTCGATCTCGGCGAAGGTCGCGTCGAGCAGGTCCATGTCCGACACGTCGCAGGGGATCAGGAAATCCGACCCAACCTCGGCGGCCAGCGGACGCACGCGCTTTTCCAGCGCCTCGCCCTGATAGGAAAAGGCAAGTTCCGCGCCCTGCGCGTGCAATGCCTGCGATATCCCCCATGCGAGCGACTTGTCATTGGCAAGGCCCATGATGAGGCCGCGCTTTCCCTTCATCAGGCTGCCCGTCATCAAAGCGGTCATTCGGGCTTAACCTCCTGTATTCCCGGTGCTGCGTCATGTTCCTCTTCGGGGAACTCCGCCAGCGATGCATTAAGTTCCGCGCCAATTACCACGCCAAGCCCGACGAGAAAGAAAAAAATGAGCACGATCATGACACCGGCCAGGCTGCCGTAAGTCAAGGTGTAGCCGCCAAGCCGTCCCAGCGCGACGGGCAGCAGCAGCAGGGTGCCATACCACCAGGCCGTCGTCAGCACTGCGCCGGGCCATTTGGGGAAGCGCGGATCGCGATACTGGCTGGGGGTGAGCGCTGCGAACAGGAAGTACAGCGCGACGGCCAATATGGCCATCGGCGCCAGCTTCGTCGCGGCAACGATGTTCATGGCGGTGTCGGCAAAGGGCAGGATGCGATGCAGGAACTCGTCCGCCGCCGTGATCATCACCTGCAGGGAGAAGGCGAACATCGCAGCCAGCACGCTGGTGATGATGATGCCGATCGATCCCAGCCGATATTGCCAGAACGCCCGGCCGCTCTTCGTGCCATAGGCGCGGCGTAATATGTCGCGGATCGTTTCGATCAGGCTTCCCGTGGTCCACAGACCGACAAGGCCGCCCAGCCATAACAGGCCGCTGGAGGAGCGCGCCGACAGCACATCCTCGATCGGCGCACGCAGCACGTCGGCGACGCTGGGTGGGACGGTGAAAAGGAAGGCGTTGACGGCCTGGATGCCGTCCTGCGTCCGGCCGAAGATGCTGGCGATTGCGGCGGCAACGATGAAGAAGGGGAACAGTGCCACCAGCGAAAGATAGGCGAGGTTCCCGGCATGGATGAAGCCGTCGGTATAGACGCCGACGACCACCCGCTTCATGATCTCCACGGCGTAGGACCCGTGCGGCAGGCGGTAGAGGCTGTATCTGGCGCGCGCCTTACCGTCCCGGCGATACAGTCTGCGCGCCTCGGGCGACCTGGGTGAAATATCCCTCATGCCCTGTCAAACGATCCTAGACGCCCAGATTTCCACGCACCGCACGCTTATCCGCCCAGCCCTCCAGGAAATCGTTCAGCGCCGCATCATCGCCGGGCGCATCGATCATCAGCGTGACGAGCTGGTCGCCGCGCTGCCCGGCCTTGCCCGTGAAGCCCCGCCCCTTGAGGCGCAGCGTCTTGCCGGAGGAGGAGCCCGCTGGCACGCCCAGCATCACCGGGCCATCGACGGTGGGCACGCGGACCTTCGCGCCCTTCACCGCCTCGTCGATGGTGATGGGCAGGTCCAGCCGCACATTGTCGCCATCGCGCGTGTAGAAGGGGTGGGATTTGACCTCGACCGTCACGATCGCGTCGCCCGCACCGCCGGCGCCCGGCTGGCCCTTGCCGGACAGGCGCATCTGCGTGCCCGTCTCGACCCCGGCGGTCAGCTTGAGGTCGATGGTCTTGCCGTCCTGTAGCGTGATCCGCTGCGGGGCCAGCGTCGCCGCGTCGATAAAGCCCACCGCCAGGCGATAGGCGACGTTCGCGCCCTTGGGCGGGGGGCCTGCGCGCCCGCCCCGGCCGAAACCGCCAAAGCCGCCGCCTCCGCCACCGGGTGCGCGCCGTCCACCGCCGAATATCCCCTCGAAGATGTCGCCGAAGTCCGCGCCCTCGCTGTTGAATTCGAAGCCGCCACCCTGCTGGCCGCCTCGCCCTCCGCCAAAACCTCCGCCCCCGCCGCCGAATGGATTGGTCGGGTTGCCGTCCCCGTCAATCTCGCCCCGGTCGAAGCGGGCGCGCTTGTCCTTGTCCATCAGCAGGTCATAGGCGCGGGTGATCTCGGCGAACTTGTCGGCCGCCTTGGGGTTGTCCTTGTTCCGGTCGGGATGATGCGTCTTGGCGAGCGTGCGGTACGATTTCTTGATGTCGGCTTCCGCCGCGCCGCGGGCAACGCCCAAAATGCTGTAGGGATCGGCCATTCTTGCCCTGTTCAGTGTCCGGAGATGTCTCTGGCCTGCATGTGGCGAAGAAATGCCTCCGCTTCAAGTTTGTTACGAAGGGGAATGGTGCCGGGATTGATTGGAAACCTCCCAACACCCGTCATCGCGGACTTGATCCGCGATCCATGAGCGCAAGCGTCAGTCCACTCGCGCAACGGAGAGTCAATGGATCCCGGATCAGGTCCGGGATGACGGAAATAAAAAAGAGCGGCGGGGACCTATAATCCCCGCCGCCCCGATATTGTCCGATACTCAGTAAAGCTTACGCCGCAAACTGGTTCATCGTGTTATGCACGCCGCCCGCCTTCAGCGCGGCTTCACCGGCGAAATATTCCTTATGGTCGTCGCCAATGTCGCTGCCGGACATGTTCTGGTGCTTGACGCAGGCGATGCCCTCGCGGATTTCCTTGCGCTGCACGCCCTTGACGTAGCCCAGCATGCCCGCCTCGCCGAAATATTCCTTGGCCAGGTTGTCGGTGCTGAGCGCCGCCGTGTGGTAGGTCGGAAGCGTGATCAGGTGGTGGAAGATGCCGGCCCGCGCCGCCGCATCCTTCTGGAAGGTGCGGATCTTCTCGTCGGCCTCGATCGCCAGCTCGCTGCTGTCATAATCGACGCTCATCAGCTTCGCGCGGTCGAATGCCGAGACATCCTTGCCCGCGGCCTGCCATGCGTCGAACACCTGCTGGCGGAAGTTCAGCGTCCAGTTGAACGAGGGCGAGTTGTTGTAGACCAGCTTCGCGTTGGGGATGACCTCACGGATGCGGTCGACCATGCCGGCGATCTGCTCGATATGCGGCTTCTCGGTTTCGATCCACAGCAGGTCCGCGCCGTTCTGCAGCGAGGTGATGCAGTCGAGGACGCAGCGGTCCTCGCCGGTGCCCTTGCGGAACTCGAACAGGTTCGACGGGAGCCGCTTGGGACGCAGCAGCTTGCCGTCGCGGTTCAGGATGACGTCGCCATTCTTCGCCGTCGCCGGGTCGATCTCCTCGCAGTCGAGGAAGCTGTTGTAGAGGTCGCCAATGTCGCCCGGCTCCTTGGAGACGGCGATCTGCTTGGTGAGCCCGGCGCCCAGCGAGTCGGTGCGGGTGACGATGATGCCGTCCTCGACGCCCAGCTCCAGGAAGGCGTAGCGGCAGGCGCGAACCTTGGCGAGGAAGTCCTCGTGCGGCACGGTGACCTTGCCGTCCTGATGGCCGCACTGCTTCTCGTCGGACACCTGGTTCTCGATCTGCAGGGCGCAGGCGCCCGCCTCGATCATCTTCTTGGCGAGCAGGTAGGTCGCCTCGGCATTGCCGAAGCCTGCGTCGATGTCGGCGATGATGGGAACGACATGGGTCTGGAAAGTGTCGACGGCGTGCAGCAGGCGCTGCGCCTCGACTTCATTGCCTTCCTCGCGGGCCTTGTCGATCTCGCGGAACATCATGCCCAGCTCGCGGGCGTCGGCCTGACGCAGGAAGGTATAGAGTTCCTCGATCAGCGCCGGAACGCTGGTCTTCTCGTGCATCGACTGGTCGGGCAGCGGGCCGAAGTCGGACCGCAGCGCGGCGACCATCCAGCCGGACAGGTACAGGTAGCGGCGGTCGGTGGACTGGAAATGCTTCTTGATGGAAATCATCTTCTGCTGGCCGATGAAGCCGTGCCAGCAGCCCAGCGACTGGGTGTACTGCGCCGGATCGGCGTCGTATGCGGCCATGTCCTTGCGCATGATCGCGGCGGTGTAGCGCGCGATGTCCAGCCCGCTCTGGAAACGGTTCTGCAGGCGCATGCGGGCGACGGACTCGGCGCTGATGCCGTCCCAGGTGCCGCCCTGGCTCTGGATAAGGCCAGTGATCTGGCTGATATGGTCTTGATAGGACATGGTGTCTTCCTTGCGCGTTCGAAAAGGATGGCGCCGGTTACATTGCATTGCAGCAGGAGCGCGAGGGGCCGCGAGGTCCATCTGTAAAACTTTACAGATTTTCATTGTAATGTTGTAAGGAGAGTACAAAGCGCAGGATTCGCGGGATTATGGCTAACGAACGTCCAGTCTATATGGGGCCTCGGCTCAAGCGCCTGCGCCGTGACCTCGGCATTACTCAGGCGCACATGGCCGCCGATCTGGAGATTTCCTCATCCTATGTCGCGCTCCTGGAACGCAATCAGCGGCCGCTGACCGCTGACATGCTCCTGCGCCTCGCCCGCACCTACAAGATGGACATGAGCGAACTGGCCGGGGACGGCGGCGCGGAATTCACCGCCCGGCTGCAGGCCGTGCTGAAGGACCCGATGTTCGCCGACATCGACCTACCGCCGCTCGACGCCACCGATGTCGCGACCAGCTATCCCGGCGTGACGGAGGCGCTGCTGCGACTCTACACCGCCTATCGGGAGGAGCAGCTGGCGCTCGCTGACCGGGGCGTGGAGGCGCGGGCTGGGGAGGGGCAGGACCTCGAATCGTCCGATCCGGTGGCGGAGGCCCGTCGGTTCTTGGCGGCCCGCCGCAACAGCTTTCCCTTGCTGGACGATGCCGCCGAACGGCTGGCCCAAAGCCTCGGGGGCCAGAACCTGGGGGGGCAGAGCGTAGGCGGGCAGGGCGTCAGCGGGCAGGAAGGGATCATCGCGCATCTGAAAGCCCGCTACAATCTGCGCGTCCGCCGCCTGCCGACGGATATCATGATGGGGTCCATGCGCCGCCTCGATCGCCACCGTGACGAGCTGCTGATCGACGATTCGCTCGACGCCGCCAGCCAGATGTTCCAGCTCGCGCTCCAGCTTTGTTATCTGGAGCTGCGCCGGGAAATCGACACGGTGCTGAAGGAAGGCAGCTTCGCGACCGAGGCGGGGGAGCGCCTGACCCGCAAGGCGCTGGCCAGTTACAGCGCCGCTGCCCTGCTGATGCCCTATTCCGCCTTTGCCCGCGCGGTCGAACAACGCCGCTATGATGTGGAGGCGCTGGCCCGGCAGTTCGGCACCAGCTTCGAGCAGACGGCGCACCGCCTCACCACCCTGCAGAAACCGGGGCAGGAGCGTGTGCCCTTTTTCTTCATCCGGCTCGATCCTGCCGGCAATGTCTCGAAACGGCTGGACGGCGCGGGTTTCCCCTTCGCCCGGCATGGCGGTGCCTGCCCGCTCTGGTCGGTGCATCAGGCGTTCCGCACGCCCCGCCAGATTGTCACCCAATGGCTGGAGCTACCGGACGGACAGCGCTTCTTCTCGATCGCGCGCACGGTGACGGCGGGCGGCGGCGCGTTCGGCGCACAACGGGTGGAGCGCGCCATCGCGCTCGGCTGCTCGGCCGAACATGCGGGGAAGCTCGTCTACACCCGCGACCAGCCCGACGCGGCGTCCGTCGCCGCCACCCCCATCGGCGTCACCTGCCGCCTGTGCCACCGCGCCAACTGCGCGGCGCGATCAGCCCCGCCGATCGGCCGCCAGATATTGCCGGATGATTATGTCGGCGCGAGCGCGCCATTCACCTTTGCGGATGTGTGAAGGCCCAACCCCACACCATCCGCTCGTGTCGAGCGAAGTCGAGACACGCTGGCACAGCATAGGGCACACGCGGCTCGGCAAAAAATCATGCCATACCCCCATTTCGTCATCCCGGACTTGATCCGGGATCCATGAGCGCAAGCGTTCCATGACCATGCGACGAAGAGCCAATAGATCCCGGATCAGGTCCGGAATGACGGCGGTGAAAAGCCCCCTCTTCACGCCAATTTTGCTGACGTGAAGGACCTGATCACAACGCCCGTTCGTCCCGAGCGAAGTCGAGGGACCATGGGCTTTGCCAGCGTGTCTCGACTGCGCTCGACCAGAACGGCTGTTATACTAAGCCGTTCGCCCTGAGCGAAGTCGAAGGGCTCGCCTGAACGCAGTGAAGGCACTTCGCTTCGCTCAATAGAAGGCTTCGACTTCGCTCAGCCCGAACGGAATTGGGGCGTGACTTTGCCTTACCTCAGAACCCCACACTCACCGTCCCGAACCACTGCCGCGGAGCCAACGGGAACGCATTATACGTCGCCGTCGCCGCGCCGATGCTCAGCGTCGACTGCGCGCGCTTGTTGGTGATGTTGGTGACGTTCAGGCTGACCTCGACCTTGCGGACGAACGACCCTTCCGCCAGCGGGATGGACGCGCCGATGCGGCCCGCCAGCGTGAAATAGCCCTTGACCGACAGGTCGTTGGTGAAGGTCGCATAGCGCTTGCCCAGATAGTCGCCGACCAGCTGCGCGTCGAAAATGCCGTAATTGGCCGACACCACGGTCTTGTTCAGCCATGCGGGCGATCCCGGCACCTTCTTGCCTGCGGTCGGGACGGTGGTGGCGGGCACGCCGACCTGATAATCGTCCTGATACCGGGAGTTGTTGTACGACAGCGCATTATAGATCGAGAAGTGCGGGCCGAAATGCAGCGTGCCGGCAAAGTCCACGCCGTCGGTCTTCACGCTGCCGACGTTGGCGATGATCGCCGCGCCGCTGATGATCGATGTGATGACGACGGTCGGGCTCAGCGCCAGCAGGCGGTTGCTGAAATCGACATGATAATAGCTGATCTGGCCCTCGAACGCGCTGATCGGCCCCAGGTTGAGCGTGCGGTGTGTGCGCAGGCCGATTTCATAGGTCCAGCTCTTCTCGGGCTGCACATTCGCCTTGAAGTCCTCGAACACCTGCTGGCTGCCCAGCGCGAAGGGGGACAGGCCGGTCGCGGCGCTGGTCGGGAACTGGCGGACATTCTTCTGCGCGTTGACGAAGATCTGCTCATTGTCGCTCGCATCCCACAGCAGGCCGATCTGCGGCAGGAACCAGGTATCCGTATTGATGCTGCCGACCGGAAGCGCGGTCGAGTTGGAGAAGGAACCGGGGATCGGCTGCACCGGCACGGCCTGCGTCGCCTTCTGGAAGGTGCTCTTGAAACCGGCGAGCACGGTCAGGGTCGGCATGATGTGCCAGCTGTCCTGGATATGGGTCTGGATCTCGTCGACGCGGATCTCGCTGCCATATTGGGTGATCAGCGGCTCGGCGCGTTCGCGCGGGCGGCTGTAGGGCGACGAGGGGTTGTTGACGTCCTCGGCATACCAGCGGCGGAAGGCTGACGAGCTTTGATGCTCGTACCAGCCGCCCAGTTCGATATCGTGATTGCCCAGTTCCGCCTTCACCGTCGAAAGCAGGCCCTCGCGGTCGATGCGATATTCTGTGGTGCGGGTTGCGATGCCGGACCCGCCGAAGATGGTCGACAGGCGCGCAAGATTGGCCGCCGATGTCGGCGAACCGCCCGTGCCGGGGAAGTAGAAGGAGAAGAGGCCCGGCAGGCCCGCCGCTGTGATCGGTCCGGCGACGACGCCTACGCCGTCATTATGGTGGTAATAGGCTTGGTTGGACCAGACGATCTTGTCGCTGACGTTCCAGTCATATTTGATGTACGCCAGATAGTCTGTGCGCTGCGCATCGCTGTAGAAGTTGCGATAGTTGGATCCGGGCGCGGCGTTGATCGCTGCATATTCCGGCGACTTGTAGTACGCGACGGCTGCGTTGAAATCCGGGTAGAGGAAGGGCCGCACATAGGGCGCGGTCGCGCGGTTATCGACGGCTGCGGCCGTTCCGGTCGCCGGACGGACGACATAGGATGTCGCGTCCTCGTTCGGCTCGGTCTTGTCGGAATAGGCGCCGTAAATGGTCAGCCTGCCGGTGCTGTCGTCATGCACGAACTTGGCGTTGGCCTGATATCCGCCCTGCTTGCCCTTGAAGTCCCAGGCTTCGGCCTTCTGCCGCACGCCGGAGATGTAGAGGGAGTTGCCGTTGCCGAACGTGCCGGTGTCGAACCGGCCATAGGTGCGGAACGTCTTGTGGCTGCCGACCGTCTGCGCGATCGTCGCGCCCATGTCCGCCTTGGGATCGCTGGAGAAGGTGTCGATCGTGCCGCCCAGGTTGCTGGTCGATGCGGTGCCCAGGTCGCCGGCGCCCGACGCCAGCGTTACGCGGCCGACATTCTCGGAGATGATCGCGCGCTGTGGCGACAGGCCGTTATAATTGCCATAGGTCTGGTCGCCCAGCGGCACGCCGTCCAGCGTATAGCCAAGCTGCTGCGCGTTGAAGCCGTGGACGAACAGCGAGATATTCTGCTCGTTATTGCCCCACGGGTCTGCGGTCAGGAAGGTGACGCCGGGCAGGGTCTGGATGGCTTTGAGCGGGCTGACGCCGGGCAGGATCTTCTGGATCTCGACGCCGGTCACCTGCGTGACCGACTTGGTCGTGCGGCCGGTGACGACGATCGAACCTTCGTCGCCCATATCCTCGGCGGCGGCATCGGCCGGGGCGGTCTGGTTTTGGGCGAAGGCGGGTGCGCTTGCGAAGGAGAGTATCGCTGCAACGCCGCATAGCCACTGGCGACGATATGTCGATTTTGTCATGATAAACCGCCCTTTTTTGAATGATCCCTGAGTCAGAGGGGCCATTAGGGCGCGGGAAAGACGGTGCGATTACGTTTCCATGACGCTTTTATGTTGCATTGCAGCTAAGATTGCAGCCGTGTGACAGGAATCCGGACCGGACAGCAAAAGGGCCGCCGGATCGCTCCGGCAGCCCCCGCCTTGCATGACTTTCGCCGAGAACTTCAGGCCGCCGCCCGCCGCTCCTTGAGTTCCTCGTTCAGCATCTCGGCCAGCAGGAACGCCAGCTCCAGGCTCTGCGCCGCATTGAGCCGCGGATCGCAATGCGTGTGATAGCGATCGGCCAGTCCCTCGTCAGTGATCGCGATCGCGCCGCCGGTGCACTCGGTCACATTCTGCCCGGTCATCTCCGCATGGATGCCCCCGCCGAAGCTGCCCTCGGCGCGGTGAACCGCGAAGAAGCCGCGCACCTCCGCCAGGATGCGGTCGAACGGCCGCGTCTTATAGCCATTGGCCGCCTTGATGACATTGCCGTGCATCGGATCGCACGACCACACCACCGGCTGCCCTTCGCGCAGAACCGCGCGGACCAGCTTGGGCAGGCCCGCCTCGATCTTGTCGTGGCCATAGCGGGTGATGAGCGTAATGCGCCCCGCCTCACGCGCCGGGTTCAGCGTATCGAGCATCCGCAGCAGCGCGTCCGGCTCCAGGCTCGGCCCGCATTTCAGGCCGATCGGGTTACCGATGCCGCGCAGATATTCGACATGCGCCGACCCTTCGAACCGGGTGCGGTCGCCGATCCATAGCATGTGCGCGCTGGTGTCATACCAGTCGCCGGTGATGCTATCCTGCCGCGTCAGCGCCTGCTCATAGGGCAGCAGCAGGGCCTCATGACTGGTGTAGAAGCTCGTGCCACCAAGCTGCGGAACCGTGTCGGGCGACAGGCCGCAGGCGCGCATGAAGTCCAGCGCCTCGCCGATCCGATCGGCGACGGCGTCGAACTTCGCGGCCAGCGGGCTGCGGCCCATGAAATCCAGCATCCAGCCATGGACCCGATCAAGGCTGGCATAGCCGCCGGTCGAGAAGGCGCGCAGCAGGTTCAGCGTCGCCGCCGACTGGTTATAGGCGCGCACCATCCGTTGCGGGTCCGGTTCGCGGCTTTCCGGCGTGAAGGCGATGTCGTTGATATTGTCGCCGCGATAGCTGGGCAGTTCCACGCCATCGATCGTTTCCGTATCGGCGGAGCGCGGCTTGGCGAACTGACCGGCCATGCGTCCGACCTTCACGACCGGCAGCTTGCTGGCGAAGGTCAGCACGACCGCCATCTGCAGCAGCACGCGGAACGTGTCGCGGATATTATTCGGGTGGAACTCGGCGAAGGATTCGGCGCAATCGCCGCCCTGCAGCAGGAAAGCCTCGCCGGTCACCGCCTTGGCGAGATCGGCCTTCAAGGCGCGCGCCTCGCCTGCAAAAACCAGCGGAGGATAGGCGCCAAGCTGTGTCTCTGCGTCGGCCAAAGCCTGTGCGTCACGATAGGTCGGCATCTGCCGCCCCTCATGGGTTCTCCAGCTCTGGGGCGTCCATTTCGCCGCCACGGCACTATCTCCTTCGTTCCAAAAAATAGGGTCGCCCTATGCGCGCGAAGGCCCGCGAAAGCAAGGCCGGGCGCAGGGAGCGTTTCTTCTGCTCAGGCAAATGGGGCTTGGGCGAAACGGATCAATATCCCGCGGCAAGATCGACCTGATGCTCCAGCGGCTCGCCCGCCACATAACGGCGCAGATTGGCGACAAACCTTTCGGCCCCGCGCGGAAACATACTGGTCTGGCTGCGGCCCGACAGATGCATGGTGATCATGCAGTTCGGCGCGCTCCACAGCGGATGGTCGGACGGCAGCGGTTCGGGCGTCGTCACGTCCAGAAACGCCCCGCCGATGCGCTTCTCCTCCAGCGCCGCGATCAATGCCACCTGATCGATCAGGTCGCCGCGCGCGATATTCACGATCCGCGCGCTGTCCTTCATCGCCGCCAGTTCGTCTGCGCCGATCAGCGCCTTCGTCTCGTCGGTCGCTGGCGCGGCGACGATGACCCAGTCGAAATCGCCAAGCTGCCCACGCCAACTCGCGCCATCCAGGATATCCTCGGCCGGCGCGGCGTTTCTCCGCACGCCTGTCACACGTACGCCAAACGCCTCCAGCCGCTTGCCGATCATCCGGCCGATGGTGCCATAGCCGATGATCAGCGCGCGGCTGCCATCCAGCTCGATCCTGCCCGGCGCTTCCGTTGGCCATTCCCGGCGGTCGAATGCCCGCACAACGTCGGGGAACCCCTTCGCCATCGTCAGCGCGCCCATCACCGCATAATCGGCGACGGTCTCGCTGTTGAGGCCGCTGCCGTTGGTCACGACGACGTTCCGTTGGCGCAGGATCTCGAGCGGTAGCGAATCCAGCCCGGCGACGATCGTGCTCAGCCATTTGACGTTCGTCGCCGCGACGATCGCATCGGCTCGGTCCTTCAAGGAAAAAAGGTCGAACCAGCCCACCTCCGCTTCCGGGGCCAGGGCGAGTGCCTCTTCGGGCGTGTCGAACCATGCCACGGAGACGCCCCCGGGAAGATGTGGCTCGATCTTGGCGCGCATCAGCGCGGGGGCAACGACTTTGATGAGGGCTGGCATGAAGTCCTTCGTCGATCCGGGGAATTATCGACGACGAACATGGGTATGGTCAGAGCGCTTTGCTACTGGTCCAGCCGGATTGCCCATTCCCAGCGCAACGGATCGCCGTCCATCACCTCAACACCATTAGCTTTCAGATCGTCTCGGATGGCATCTGATAAGGCGTATTCCTTATTTGCTCGCGCGTTTTCACGTTGCAAGAGTGCCATATCGATTTGGTCAGCTTGGTAAACGGCTTCTTTTGGACGAATGCGCAATTCAGAGCGGTCCATTTTGAGCAGGTTGAGTCCAAGCACCTCATCCATGGTTGCAATGAGGTGCCACCGCAGACCATTCTCGATAGTTGGGTCGGTAATTACCTCTTCAAGTAGTGGTAGGCATTTTGGCGTGTTCAGGTCATCGCTGATTGCCGCATCAAACAATGCCAAAACGCCGGTAATGTCGGCATCCTTGCGTTTTTCAAATGGAATGGGGAGAAACTTTGCAGGGTCATTTACATCCTGCCCGGTCTCCTCGAACTCTTTCCAGAGTTTGACTGAAATTGCCTTCTTCATCCGCTTCAACCGCGTCAGCGCAGCCCCGACAATCTCTCCCGAAAACTCCAACTCGCTACGGTAATGCGCCGACAGGCAGAGCAGGCGATAGGCCAGCGGATGCACGCCCGCATCGATCAGCGAGAAGAGTGTCGTAAAGCCGCCCTTCGACTTCGACATTTTGCCCGACCGATCGACCAGGAAATTATTGTGCATCCACCAGCGCGCTCCGGTGAAGTCGGTCCCGATGCCTGCTGCCGTATCGCCGCATCCGCAAAATGCCTGATTTTGGGCAATCTCGTTGGGATGATGGATTTCGCGATGGTCGATGCCGCCAGTGTGGATGTCGAACGGATGACCCAGCTTCGCATGGCTCATGACCGAGCATTCCAGATGCCAGCCCGGCGCGCCCTTGCCCCAGGGCGAATCCCATTCCATCTGGCGGTTCTCACCGGGCGCGGACTTGCGCCAGATGGCGAAATCCTGCGGGTTTCGCTTTCCGGCCACCGGATCGATCCGGCCTTCGCCTTCATCGTCCTTCGACCGCGCGAGGCGGCCATAATTGGGAACGGTCGATACGTCAAAATACAGGCCGCTGTCGATCTCGTAGCAATGCCCGTCCGCGATGGTTTTCGCGAAATCGATCATTTGCGGCACATAATCGGTCGCTACCGTCCATTCGCTGGGCTCGATGATGTTGAGCGCGGCGATATTGCCCTTGAACGCGTCTGTATAATGGGCGGCGATGTCCCAGATGCTCTTGGCCTGCGCGCGTGCGGCTGCCTCCATCTTGTCGTCGCCGGCGTCGGCGTCCGACGTCAGGTGGCCGACATCGGTGATATTGATGATGTGCGTGACATCATATCCCTTCCACAACAACGTCCGCCGCAAGGTGTCGGTAAACACATAAGCGCGCAGATTGCCGAGATGCGCATAATTATACACGGTCGGCCCGCAACTATAGACCCGCGCCTCGCCCGGCATGATCGGTTCGAAGGTTTTCACGGAGCGCGTCAGGCTGTTGAACAGGCGCAGGGGGGCAGTATCGGTCATGGCCGGTGCATGATGCGGAAGCCGGTGAAGGTCAATCCTCGTCGAACAGACCCGCCAGCTGCTCAACCATCGTGCCGCCCAGCTGCTCTGCGTCCATGATCGTCACGGCGCGCTTGTAATAGCGGGTCACGTCATGGCCGATGCCGATGGCGACCAACTGGATGGGCGAACGGTTCTCGATCCATTCGATCACCTGCCGCAGATGCCGCTCCAGATAGGTGCCGCTGTTCACCGACAACGTGCTGTCGTCCACCGGCGCGCCGTCGGAGATGACCATCAGGATGCGGCGCTCCTCGGTCCGGCCGATCAGCCGATTATGCGCCCAGAGCAAAGCCTCGCCGTCGATATTTTCCTTCAGCAGCCCCTCGCGCATCATCAGGCCCAGATTCTTGCGCGCCCGCCGCCATGGCTCGTCGGCCTTCTTGTACACGATGTGGCGCAGGTCGTTGAGGCGGCCGGGCAGGGGGGGACGTCCCGCCGCCAGCCAGTCCTCGCGACTCTGCCCGCCCTTCCAGGCGCGGGTGGTGAAGCCCAGGATTTCGGTCTTCACGCCGCACCGCTCCAGCGTACGGGCCATGATGTCGGCGCTGATCGCGGCGATGCTGATCGGCCGGCCGCGCATCGAGCCGCTATTGTCGATCAACAGGGTGACGACCGTGTCGCGGAATTCGGTATCTCGCTCAATCTTGTAGGACAGCGAGCGCGTAGGGTCGATGACGATACGGGCGAGGCGGGCGGCGTCGAGCATCCCTTCCTCCTGATCGAAATCCCATGACCGCGACTGTTGCGCCATCAGGCGACGCTGGAGCCGGTTGGCGAGCTTCGTCACCGCGCCCTGCAGGCTGACGAGCTGCTGATCGAGGAAACCGCGCAGGCGGGTCAGTTCGTCCTCGTCGCACAGGTCGGTCGCAAACACGATCTCGTCATGCTTGGTCGTGAAGGCTTTATAGTCGAAACCCGGCGGCAGATCGGACATCGGCCGGTTCGGGCGGACGGGCATCATGCCTTCCTCGCCCATATCGTCCGCGCCGGTGTCGCTGTCGGCGTCGAACTCGTCGCTATACTCGCTCTCGCCGTCCTCGCTCTCGCCGTCGCTTTGCTCGCCGCGCGCTTCGGTCTGGGCGTCGCTCTCCCCGGTCTGCTCCTCGCCCTGGTCGCCTTCGTCCTGCTGCTCCTCCTGGTCCTCGCCTTCTTCCTCATTCTCCTCGTCGGAGGGTTCGGGCGGCGACTCGGCGTCGATCAGTTCCAGATGCTCCAGCATCGCGCTCGCGAGCTTCTGGAAGGCGCGCTGGTCGTCCAGCGCCAGGCCAAGGGCATCCAGATCCCGCCCGGCCTTGTCCTCGATCCACTGGTCGACCATGTCCATGCCGTCCCGCGCGGATTCGGGCGGAGCCTGGCCAGTGAGCCTTTCCCGGACCTTCAGGGCGATGGCGGTGCTCAGCGGCACCTCGTCCCGCCGCCGGGCGCGGATGATGGGGTCGGATTTCAACCGCATTTCCAGCGCATGGTTTAGATTGTCGCGGACGCCCTCCATCTGGCGCGATCCGATGGCCTCGACCCGCGCCTGTTCGACGGCGTCATAGACGGCGCGCGCGACGGCCTCGACCGGCAACGCCGACCCGTGGATCTTGGGATTGTGGTGTCGCAATCTCAGCGCGTTCGCATCGGCATGGCCGCGCGCCAGCGCCACCTGCTCGCGTGGCAGGTTGCGTCCGGGCGTTGGCACCTTGATCTGCTTGCCGGCCATGTGCGGGGCGTCGGCTGTGAAGCCGACTTCGACTTCCGCGTCGCGCGCCATCGATCGGGCCGCGCCGGACAGCACATCCTTGAAGGCGTCGAGGGGGGAGCGCTCCGCCATTAGTCAAGCAGCAATGCGCGGACAGCCCGCTTCGCGTCCGCATCGACACCGATGGAGGCGAGATAGCCGTCGACGCCGTCATGGCTGGCGTCCAGCGTATCGAAAAAGGCGTCGAGATAGGCGGTGTCGGCCGCCAGCAACGGCGCGATTGCGTCCGGCGATTTCCTGGCGAAACGTGCCACTTTGGTGTTGCGTCGCCCGAACAGCATCGGCCAGTCGGCATGATCGTTGGTCAGCAGATAATCCTCGTCGATCAGCGGGCGGGGCACGCCGAGCACCGTCAGGATCAGCGCAGCGCCAACGCCGGTGCGATCCTTGCCCGCCGCGCAGTTGATCAGCAAAGGCGCGTCGCCGCGCGCAAGCTGGGCGAACATGGCGCGGTAGGACGGCGCATGATCGACGGGGATCTCGCGATACAGGTGAATCATCGCCTGCCGCATCTTGTCCGGAGTCGGGTCGGCGTCCTTCAATATGTCCGACAGCACCCCGCTGCTTTCGATATAGTCCCGGCTCCAATAGGCTATCCCGGCCGGCTCATGCCACCGAGTGGGCTCCGCCCTGCGCTCGTTGGACCGGCGGAAATCGCATATGCCACGAATGCCCAGTGCACGCAGATGGTCTTCGTCCGCCTCGGTCAGCAAGGTCATCGTGCCCGATCGGTAGAGCATGCCGCGTTTCACCGTCCGGCCGTCGTCGGTCGGGTAACCGCCGAAGTCGCGCAGGTTGAAACTAGCCTGCAGCGGGATGAGGCGTGGGGAATGGTCCGCCTGGACGGTCACCCCGCCTTGCCCACGACGCTTTCCGGCAAGTCCTTGCCGAATACGCGCTGATAATATTCGGCGACCAGCGCGCGCTCCGCCTCGTCGCACTTGTTGAGGAAGGACAGCCGGAAGGCGAAGCCGACATTCTTGAAGATCAGGGCATTCTGCGCCCAGCTGATCACCGTGCGCGGGCTCATGACGGTGGAAATGTCGCCGTTGATGAAGCCTTGGCGGGTCAGCTCCGCCACCTTGATCATATTCTCCACTTCCTTGCGGCCGCCCTCATGATCATACTCGCCCGACTTGGCGAGGACGATCTGCGCCTCCGTGGCGGCGGGCAGATAGTTGAGCGTGACGACCAGGTTCCAGCGGTCCATCTGGCCTTGGTTGATCTGCTGCGTGCCATGATAGAGGCCGGTCGTGTCGCCCAGGCCAACCGTGTTGGATGTTGCGAACAGGCGGAACCAGGGGTTCGGGCGGATGACCCGGTTCTGATCCAGCAAGGTCATCTTGCCGTCCGTTTCCAGCACGCGCTGGATGACGAACATCACGTCCGGGCGGCCCGCATCATATTCGTCGAACACCAGCGCGACCGGCCGCTGCAGCGCCCAGGGAAGGAGGCCCTCCTTGAACTCGGTGACCTGCTGGCCTTCCTTCAGCACGATTGCGTCGCGACCGACCAGGTCGATACGGCTGATATGCGCGTCCAGATTGATTCGGATGCACGGCCAGTTGAGGCGCGCGGCGATCTGCTCGATATGGGTCGACTTGCCCGTGCCGTGATAGCCCTGCACCATGACACGGCGGTTGTGGGAGAAGCCGGCCAGGATCGCTAGCGTCGTGTCCGGGTCGAACACATAGGCGGGGTCGAGGTCTGGCACGCGCTCGTCGGCCTCCGAAAATGCCGGGATTTTCATGTCGACATCGACACCGAACGCCTCGCGCGCATCGACCTCCCGGTCGGGCGCGTCCAGCAGCGTTTCGCTGCGCGTGTCGGGCTGGGTGTTGGGGATGTCGGTCATGGGCGTTCGAGTCTCTTTTTCGCTGTCGCTAACCCCCTAACGCATGGGGCAAGGCATTGTCGATATTGTGCGCTGCGCCATTATGGCAAATGCGACTCAGGCAAAAACCGGCGCCTTGCGCAACTGTCCATAAGCAGCAATGACATCCTGCAGCGCCTGTTCATGGCTCCGGTCACCGCCATTATGGTCGGGGTGGAACCGGCGCACCAGCTCCGTATACCGCGCCCGCAGCGCCTTCCGGTCGGCGTCGAGATCAAGCCCCATCAGGTCCATGGCCCTGCGATCGTCAGGCGACACGAACTTGCCATCAGTCCGCTGCCGGTCAGCCTGCGCCGCTCTACGCATCCGGTCGCGGAACTTGGCGCCGATGGCGTCCAGCGGGTCGGAAAAGTCCGACCAGCGCGGCGGCGGGCTTGTTGCGTTGCTCGAAAAGGCGCGGGTTTCCCGCTCCCATCCCGCATAGGGCCGCTGGGCGTCGGCAATCTCGTCCGCGCTCATGCCGCTGAAGAAATTATACTTCTGGTTGAACTCCCGGACATGCTCCAGGCACAGCCAGCGCCAGCGTGGTCCGTCCGAACTCGCGCCATGGCCGCCCTCCGGCGGCGCACGAAACTCGCCGGCTTCCGGGCATCCGGAGACCGCACACGGGTCCTGGCGCTCCACGCGGCCATGAAAGCGGTTGTGTCGTTTCGAAGAGAAGGGGTCGGTAGCCAAAATCGTCCTGATGCAAACAAGGTTGGTTCGCCTATATAGGACTCATGACCCAGGAATCGAAAGGCCCGGTGGCCACAGAAATCGAAGCGCGGCTGCGCGCCGCCTTGAATCCCGCGCGCCTCGCGGTGATCGACGACAGCGAAAAGCATCGCGGCCATGCCGGCCATGACGGATCGGGGGAAAGCCATTTCACCGTGGAGGTCGTAGCCGATGCCTTCACCGGGCAAAGTCGCGTCGCCCGGCAACGCATGGTCAACGCCGCGCTGTCCGAACTGTTGCGCGATAAGGTCCACGCCCTGGCAATCAAGGCGCGCGCGCCGCAGGAGGCTTGACGTCCCGACCGCAATCCTTTCCCCTGCATAGGGGAGGGCGCTGAATTTGGAGAAGCAGCCATGGCGGAGTCCTCAGACACAGACGCCTATGACTTCTGGTACTGGCCCAGCATCCCCGGTCGCGGCGAGTTTGTCCGGCTGACGCTGGAGGCGTGCGGCATACCCTATCGCGATCGCGCGCGTGAGGATGGCGCAGAGGCGATGGTAAAGGATATGGCCGGGCATAAGGATGGCCCCGCCTATGCCCCTCCTTATATCGGTATCGACGGCCAGACCGTATCGCAGACAGCCAATATCCTCATGTTCCTGTCGGAACGACATGACTGTGGACCGACAACCATGAAAACCCGCTACTGGCTTAACCAAGTCCAACTGACGATCATGGACGTCGTAGCGGAGGTGCATAATGTGCACCACCCCGTCGCCGTCATGCTCTATTACCACGACCAGCAGGCTGAGGCCGCGCGTGCTGCCGAACAGTTTCGCGAGGAGCGCATGCCCAAATATTTTGCCTGGTTCGAAAATGCACTCAAATCCGCGCCTGGCGAATGGTTGACCGGCAATCGCTGGAGCTATGCCGATCTCTCCCTGTTTCAGCTGATCGCTGGTCTCCGTTACGCCTTTCCAAAGCGCATGAAGAGCATCGAAGGCGATTATCCCACACTGGTGAAATTGCATGATCTGGTCGCCGCCATGCCGGAACTGAAGGACTATTTCCGCAGCAACCGGCGCATCGCGTTCAACAATGACGGTATTTTCCGCCACTATCCGGAGCTTGACGCGGCATGATCGACGACGACCTGATCATTCAGACCATCACGCCGACCAGCCACAATCTGGGCGACTTCCGCGTGTATCGCAGCCTGCCGGTCAAGGAGCGGACCATGGTCGGGCCCTTCATCTTCTTCGATCAGGCGGGCCCCGCCAAATTCGGGCCGGGGCAGGGGATCGACGTCCGCCCCCACCCCCACATCAACCTCGCCACTGTGACCTATCTGTATGAGGGGGCGTTTCTTCATCGCGATTCGCTGGGGTCCGAGCAACTGATCGAACCGGGCGCGGTCAACCTGATGACGGCCGGAAAAGGCATCGTCCATTCCGAGCGCTCGCCGCAGGATGAGCGTGATCGGGCATCCAAACTATCGGCGATCCAGACATGGCTCGCCCTGCCCGATCGCAATGAGGAGATGGAGCCGGCGTTCGAGCATGTTCCGGAGGGCGGATTGCCAGTCCTGAATGATCGCGGCGCCAGCGCGCGGGTCATTATGGGAAAGCTCTGGGGCCAGCGCGCCCCGGTCACCACTTACGCCAATACCATATATGCCGACATCATGCTGCGCCCAGGCGGATCGGTTCCGATTGATCCTGAGGCGGAGGAGCGCGCCCTCTATGTCTCAGGGGGCGACGCGGGACTGGACGGCCTCGCGCTCGTACCGCAGACGCTGTATGTCTTGCGTCCTGGAACCAGCGCGACATTGCACAGTGTCGATGGCGGCCGGGTGATGCTATGCGGGGGAGAAGCCTTTTCCAGCGCGCGCCATGTCTGGTGGAACTTCGTCGCCTCAACCAAGGATCGATTGATGCAAGCGCGGGAAGACTGGGAGGCCATGCGCTTCCCGCTCATTCCCGGTGATGATCAGGAATTCATTCCAATACCGCAGGGGCGCCCCAAGACCGTCAGCTACCCCTGATTCGCCTGTAAAAGCTGTTATCCTATAGACTTTGGCCGAAGTCTGATGCGCAAAGTCCGGCGCGCAACATGTCGTTAACGATACGCTGCTACCTTCTGAAGCTGTTATAACAGGCAAATAGGTCTATCTGCATGATATCAACAGCGCTCGCCCAGCGTAATGGAGCGGCTTCCGGGAAAGCGGCAGAAGAATCCGATGCGTTTGTAGTCAAGCTGAATCCCGCCACCGGCGTGATACAGGTTGTCGGCAGTGGATTCTGGACTCCGCAGGATGTGGATCGGCATTTCGGAAAACTTGGGGACGTGGTTCGTTCCGTCCGACAAAGCGGTCGCCAAATCAGAGTGCTGGTGAATTTATCAGGGGTTCCACCTCAATCCCTTGAGACCGTGGAGCGTATCGGCGTTGCCTCAGCGCGCATTTATGCGAAGGAGGACCGGATCGCGATCATTGTCGATTCAAGCCTTGCCAAGATGCAAATGCGCCGGGTGGTCCGAGAGGCACAGCATCAAATATTTCTTTCGCCCAATGCAGCGATGACCTGGCTGGGCGCATTTGGCTGACGGAATGATTTGCTTGCCAGCATAGAGCTATGCTTACCAGCATGGCTGCGGGTGATCTTTTTACAACTATCCCGCCCATGTTGCCCTTTCCCCGCGCCCCGCGTAAAGCGCGCGCATCATGGCCCGCCCACTCATCATCGCCATTCCCAAGGGACGCATCCTTACCGAAGCGCTGCCCCTGCTCGCCCGCGTTGGCATAGAGCCGGAGGCGGACTTTCATAATGGCAAGAGCCGGGCGCTCCGCTTCGCCACCAATTTGCCCGATGTTTCGATCATCCGGGTTCGCGCCTTCGACGTCGCGACATTCGTCGCGCATGGCGCGGCGCAGCTAGGCATCGTCGGGTCGGATGTGGTCGATGAGTTCGACTATTCGGAACTCTATGCGCCCGTGGATCTCGATATCGGTCATTGCCGGCTTTCTGTCGCGGAGCCTGAGGGGTTGGCCGCCGAGGATCAAACGGCGATGAGCCATGTTCGCGTCGCCACCAAATATCCCGGCCTCACCCGCAAGCATTTCGAGGCCATGGGCGTTCAGGCGGAATGCGTGAAGCTGAATGGGGCGATGGAACTTGCGCCTTCGCTTGGCCTGTCGCGCCGGATTGTCGACCTTGTGTCGTCCGGCGATACGCTCCGGGCAAATGGCCTCGTCGAAACCAGCGTGATCATGCATGTGTCTGCTCGCCTTGTCGTCAACCGCGCTGCGTTCAAGATGCGCTCGGCCGAGCTTGTGCCGCTGGTGGAAGCGTTTCGTCGCGCCGTGGGGGCCAGGAATGCCGCTTAGGCTCGACAGCCGGGACGCTGAATTTTCGGCCGCTTTTTCGGCGCTGGTTGACGCCAGGCGGGAGGCTGACGAGGATGTTTCACGGGACGTAACCGCCATTTTGAAGCGTGTCCGCGCTGATGGAGACGGGGCGCTGGCGGAATACACTCAGCGGTTTGATCGCCATGATCTGGAGACTAGCGGCTGGACCGTTACCGCCGCCGAACGACGGGCTGCGTTGGATGGCCTGTCGACCGAACTGCGCGACGCGCTTGAACTCGCTGCAGCGCGCATCACGGCCTATCACGAAAAGCAAAAGCCGCAGGATAGCGACGGCACGGATAGCGCTGGTGTTCGTCTTGGCGCACGCTGGAGCGCCGTGGATGCGGCCGGACTCTATGTACCGGGCGGTCGGGCGGCTTATCCCTCATCGCTGCTGATGAATGTGATTCCCGCCAGGGTCGCTGGGGTGGACCGCATAGCTATGGTCACGCCGACGCCCAATGGCGAGATGAATCCGCTTGTCCTGGCAGCGGCGGAAATTGCCGGCATCGGTGAAATCTGGCGGGTTGGCGGGGCGCAGGCCGTTGCCGCGCTTGCTTATGGCACGGAGAGAATTCGTCCCGTCGATGTCATCGTCGGCCCCGGAAATGCATGGGTCGCCGAAGCCAAGCGCCAATTGTACGGCGTCGTGGGCATCGATATGGTCGCCGGACCTTCGGAGATCGTCGTGGTGGCCGACGGGAAGAATGATCCCGAATGGATCGCCGCTGACCTGCTCAGCCAGTCCGAGCACGACCCGACGAGCCAGTCGATCCTGTTCACCGACGATGTCGCCTTTGCCGATGCCGTCGCGACGGAGGTGGAGCGCCAGATTCCCAATCTGGCGACCAGTGCGACGGCTCGCGCCAGTTGGGACACAAATGGCGCAATTATCCTCGTCGAGGATTTCGGCGCTGCCATGCCCCTCGTTGACCGCCTCGCGCCGGAACATCTGGAATTGGCCGTCGACAATCCCGATACGCTATTCGGGCTGGTCCGCCACGCCGGTTCGGTTTTTCTTGGTCGCATGACCCCGGAAGCAGTGGGGGACTATGTCGCCGGTCCCAATCATGTGCTGCCGACCGGCCGCCGCGCCCGCTTCTCCTCTGGCCTGTCGGTCCTGGACTTCATGAAGCGCACCAGTTTCCTGGCGCTTGACCAGCGCGCGATCGACACAATCGGGCCAGCGGCGGTCGCGCTCGCCAATGCCGAAGGGCTGCCCGCGCATGCCCTATCGGTGGCGCATCGCCTCGGCCGATAAAAAGAGCTAGGGATTGCCCATGAACGAACGATCGAAATCCCGCTCCGCTGCGCGTCTCGCTGCCGTACAGGCACTTTACCAGAAGGAAATGGAGGGCACGCCGCTCCCGATCCTGCTGCACGAATTCCATCAGCATCGTCTTGGCGCCACGATCGAGGAGGTGACTTACGCCCCGGCCGAGGAGAGTTTCTTCGACGATGTGGTGACAGGTGTCGACGCGCGCGGGGAAGAGATTGACGCGCTGATCGCTGGAAAACTGGGCAAGGGCTGGACGCTCGAACGGCTCGACAAGCCGATGCGGCAGATATTGCGCGCCGGAACCTATGAACTGCTTGCGCGGATGGACGTCCCTACCGGATCGGTGATCAGCGAATATGTTGATGTCGCCCACGCCTTCTACGACAAACGCGAATCGGGTTTCGTCAACGGCCTGCTCGATGCGGTGGCGAAGACGGTCCGCGTGTAATTGACGGGGGAAGCGGCCTTCCTCTCGCTTCTCCGCGCCGGGGCCTCCGATCCTGCCGCTCGGGGTTTGATGGACGATGTGGCGGTGTTGGAAGTGGGTGACGCCCGCCTGGTCGTCACCAGCGACACGCTCGTCGAATCAATCCATTTCTTGCCTGACGATCCGCCTGATAGCATTGGGTGGAAACTGGCCGCGGTGAATCTGTCCGACCTTGCGGCCAAGGGTGCAAGGCCGCTGGCCTGCCTGATGAACTATGCACTGTCGGATGATCGCGCCTGGGACGAAGCGTTCCTGTCCGGGCTTCGAAATGCCTTAGATCATTACGCCATGCCTTTGGTTGGCGGAGACACAGTCGCCATGCCGAAGGGCGCGCCACGCAGCTACACCCTGACAGCGATTGGTCAGGCGACGTCGCAGCCGGTGCCGTCCCGCTCCGGCGCGCAGGCTGGAGACCCGCTCTATATTACCGGCCCGGTTGGAAATGCCGGAGCGGGGCTCAGCCTGCTTCAAGCCGGCCAAACCGAACCGGCAGCCCTGATCGACTGCTACAGGCGCCCTGTGCCCCGCATCCCGGAGGGTAGGATTCTCGTATCCGTCGTTAACGCCATGATGGATGTTTCAGATGGCCTGCTTATCGACGCTGCACGGATGGCGAAGGCGAGCGGCTTGGCTGTCATGATCGACCATGTGCCTGTGACGGCTGACTTTGCGGCGTTTGCCGGAAGTGGAACGGACAGACTGGTCGCCGCCGCTACGGCAGGCGACGACTATGAGCTGCTCTTCGCTTTGCCCGCTGATATTGAGCCGCCTGTGCCCGCCATCCGCGTGGGCTGCTTCGCCGCGGGGGAAGGGCTCACGCTGGTTCTGAAAGGGGTTTCCATACCCTTGCCGACCGCGCTGGGGTATGAACACGGGACATGATGGCCCGTTAAGCTGCTTGACGCGGCGCGTCCCGCCGATACTCTTACCTTTCGATTTGTTCAGCTTCGGATCAGGATGCCGGCCATGCCCATGCGCCGCCTTATGCCCGGACTGCCATCGCGACCGGAGCCGTTCCTCCAGGCCGCCCATCCCCTTTGCGCTATCATGCTGCCCGTTTTTCCCTGCGGAGCGATCATGACTTAACAACAACGGGGGAGAGGAACCACAATGACAATCGTATATTTGGCCATGGCGTGCGGCGTTATCGCCGTGCTCTACGGCATAATGACAAGTCAGCAGGTGCTCGGCGCATCGCCGGGCAATGAGAAAATGCAGGCGATCGCCGCCGCGATCCAAGAAGGGGCGAAAGCCTATCTGACCCGGCAATATCGCACGATCGCGATGGTCGGCGTTGCCGTCGCCATACTGGTGTTGATTTTCCTGGGCGTCACCTCCGCCGTCGGCTTCCTGATCGGCGCGATCCTGTCAGGCGCGGCTGGGTTCGCCGGCATGAACATTTCTGTCCGCGCTAACGTCCGCACCGCCGAGGCCGCACGGGGTTCGTTGCAGAGCGGACTGACCGTCGCTTTCCGGGCGGGCGCGATCACCGGGCTGCTGGTGGCGGGGCTTGCGCTGCTCGCGATCTCCGTGTTCTTCTGGTATCTGACCGGCCCGGCCGGATATGCGCCGGATGACCGTAAGGTGATCGACAGCTTGGTTGCGCTGGCGTTCGGCGCGTCGCTTATCTCCATCTTTGCGCGCCTGGGCGGTGGCATCTTCACCAAGGCTGCTGATGTCGGTGCAGACCTTGTCGGCAAGGTCGAGGCCGGCATTCCGGAAGACGACCCCCGCAACCCCGCCGTCATCGCGGATAATGTCGGCGACAATGTCGGCGACTGCGCAGGCATGGCGGCTGACCTGTTCGAAACCTATGTGGTCACGGTCGGTGCGACCATGGTGCTGACGGCGCTACTCGTTACCGGCATCGATAATGCGGAGCTTATGAAGCTCATGTCCCTGCCGCTGATTGTAGGTGGCGTGTGCATCATCACCTCCATCATCGGCACCTATATGGTGCGGCTCGGCTCCAGCCAGTCGATCATGGGCGCGCTCTACAAGGGCTTCTGGACGACGGCGCTGCTGTCGATCCCGGCTATCTATTTCGTCACCCAATATGTGCTTGGCGGTATGAACACCGTCTTCGGGGCCGATCTGGATGGCAATGGCGGCTATACCGGCATGGCCCTGTTCTGGTCGATGCTGGTGGGGCTTGGTGTTACCGGACTGCTGGTCGTCATCACCGAATATTATACCGGCACCAATTATCGCCCGGTCCGCTCCATAGCGAAGGCATCGGAAACAGGCCACGGCACCAACGTGATCCAGGGGCTGGCGATCAGTCTGGAATCGACCGCGCTGCCAACTTTGGTGATCGTGGTGGGAATCATCATCGCACACCAATTGGCGGGCCTGATCGGTATCGCGTTTGCAGCCACCGCGATGCTGGCCTTGGCGGGCATGGTCGTTGCCCTAGATGCCTATGGTCCCGTCACCGACAATGCGGGCGGCATTGCTGAGATGGCCGGCATGGAGGATAGCGTCCGGGTCAAGACGGATGCGCTCGACGCGGTCGGCAACACCACCAAGGCAGTGACCAAAGGCTATGCGATCGGTTCGGCGGGCCTTGCCGCGCTGGTGCTGTTCGGGGCTTATACCGAGGATCTGAAATTCTACAACGCTGCGCTTGGCCTCACCGAGCCGGTCGATTTCAGCCTTTCCAATCCCTACGTCATTGTCGGTCTGCTGCTAGGCGCGCTTTTGCCCTATCTGTTCGGGGCGATGGGCATGACGGCGGTCGGTCGCGCTGCGGGCGATGTGGTGAAGGACGTGCGCGAGCAGTTCGCCACCAATAGCGGTATCATGGCGGGCACATCCAAACCGGACTACGCCAGGACAGTCGATTTGGTGACCAAAGCGGCGATCAAGGAGATGGTCATCCCCAGCCTCCTGCCGGTGCTGGCACCGATCGTCGTCTACTTCGTGATCGCTAAGGTCGCGGGCATCGCCAACGGCTTTGCGGCCCTGGGCGCCTTGCTGCTGGGCGTCATCGTCTCCGGCCTGTTCGTCGCCATCTCCATGACGAGTGGCGGCGGCGCATGGGACAATGCCAAGAAATATATCGAGGACGGCAATCATGGCGGCAAGGGATCGGAGGCCCACAAGGCGGCCGTGACCGGCGACACCGTGGGCGATCCGTACAAGGACACCGCCGGCCCGGCGGTGAATCCGATGATCAAGATCACGAACATCGTCGCCTTGCTGTTGCTGGCGGCGCTGGCGCATGGCGCCTGATCTGACAGGCTGATAAATGCGGTGAGGGGCGGGGTTGGCTTTGCCAATGCCGCCCCTCACGATTATAGCGCGCCCATGACGGGCCTAGACATATTCGCGACCAAGCTCAGCGCGCTTGAGGGGCGGGGCCGTCTGCGCACGCTTTCGCCGCGTGTCGGGCGGGACTTTGCCTCCAATGATTATCTGGGGCTGGCGGGCGATCCGACGATAGCGCAGGCGGTGGCGGATGCCATCGGGGAGGGCGTGCCTGTCGGGTCCGGCGGATCGCGCCTGCTGAGGGGCAATGCGCCCGAGCATGAAGCGCTGGAGGCGAAGGCGGCCGCCTTTTTCGGGGCGGAGGCGGCGCTGTTTCTGGCCAATGGTTTTGCAGCCAATCTCGCCCTCTTCTCCACCTTGCCGCAACGGGGCGATCTGGTGGTGGCCGACGAACTGATCCATGCCAGCGTCCATGACGGGCTGCGCCAGTCGAAGGCAGCGTATTTGTTCGCGCGGCACAATGATGCGCAGTCGTTCCACGACCTGATCGCCGGCTGGCGGACGGAAGGGGGCAAGGGGCAGGTCTGGATCGCGGCCGAGACGCTTTACAGCATGGACGGGGATGTCGCGCCGGTCGATCTTCTCGGCGAAGTGTGTGCAAGGCATGGGGGTATCCTCGTGTTGGATGAGGCGCATGGGACAGGCGTGTTCGGGCCGAGGGGCAAAGGCATAGGCGCGCATCTGGAAGGGCGGGCGGATGTCGTGTCGCTCCACACCTGCGGGAAGGCGATGGGCGCGGAGGGCGCGCTGATCTGCGGGCCGAAAATCCTCATCGACTATTTGGTGAACCGCGCCCGGCCGTTCATCTTCTCGACCGCGCCGTCGCCCCTGATGGCGGTCGCGGTCAGCGCAGCGTTGGATCGCGTGGCCGCAGGAGACGATCTGCGCGCGCGGCTGTTGGATTTGCGGGACGAGGCGGATGACGCGATCTGCGCGCGCCTTGGCCTGCCCATGTCGCGCAGCCAGATCATCCCGGTCATCATCGGCGACGACAAGAAGACCATGGCGGCGGCGACGGCACTCCAGGCGGCAGGCTTCGACGTGCGCGGCATTCGCCCGCCGACCGTACCCGCAGGAACGTCCCGTTTGCGCATATCCTTGACGTTAAACGTCGGAAAAAGCGATATTCTGGCGCTTGGCGACACATTGCAGGGCATTTTGACATGACCAAAGCGGTCGTCGTCACCGGCACCGACACCGGCATTGGCAAGACCGTATTCGCCGCAGGTCTCGCCGGCGTGCTGGACGCGCATTACTGGAAGCCGGTGCAGGCGGGGATCGACCCGGAAGGCGACAGCGAGACCGTCGCCCGCCTGTCCGGCCTTTCGCCCGCACAGATATTGCCGGAAGCCTATCGCCTTACCGTACCCGCTTCGCCGCATCTGGCCGCGCGGATGGACGGCGTCACGATCGACCCTGCGCGTCTTGCATTGCCCGCTCTGGCCGTTCCGGACCAGCGACTGGTGGTCGAGGGGGCGGGCGGCGTCCTTGTCCCCCTGTCCGAAAGCCTGTCCATGGCCGGCCTCTTCGCGCAGTGGCAGGCGCCGGTCATCCTTTGCGCCCGCACCGGCCTTGGCACCATCAATCACAGCCTGCTCAGTATCGAAGCGCTGAAAGCCCGGGGTGTCCCGCTGCTGGGCGTCGTCTTCATCGGCGAGCCGCATGGGGAGAATGAGCGCATCGTGCCGCTGCTGGGTGAGGTCCGTTCGCTGGGCCGCCTGCCGATGCTGGAGGCGGTGACGCCCGGCGGGCTCGCTCGCGCTATGCGGGACAGCATCGATATTGCGGCGATCGAGGCCGGGCTTTGACGTCTCCTATCTGGCATCCCTTCACCCAGCATGGGCTGGAGGAGCCGATCCCCCGGATCGTCCGGGGGGAGGGCGCGGTCCTCCACACCGATGACGGCGGGACGCTGATCGACGGTATTTCCAGCTGGTGGGTCACCACCCATGGCCATTGCCATCCGCGCATCGTCGCCGCCATTGCGGAGCAGGCGGCGCGGCTGGATCAGGTCATCTTCGCCGGGTACACGCATGGTCCGGCGGAAGAGGTGGCGCGGGGCCTGGTCGCGATGACGCCGGAGCCGCTGCGCCATGTGTTCTTTTCCGACAGCGGATCGACGGCGGTCGAGGTCGCGCTGAAAATGGCGCTGGGCTACTGGCATAATATCGGCAAGGCGCGTCACCGCATCCTTGTGATGGAACATGGCTATCATGGCGATACGATCGGTACGATGTCGGTGGGGGAGCGCGGCGTTTATAACCGCGCCTATGCCCCGCTGCTCTTCGACGTATCGTCCATTCCTTTTCCGGCCGTCGGTCGCGAAGACGCGACGCTTGCGGCGCTGGAGACGGCCTGCGCCTCCGCGGACACACCGGCGGCCTTCATCGTCGAGCCGCTCGTGCTGGGCGCGGGCGGAATGCTGATGTACGGCCCGCAGGTGCTGCGCGCCATGGCCGATATCTGCCGGAAACATGATGTGCTGTTCATCGCGGACGAGGTGATGACAGGGTGGGGCCGCACCGGCACTTTCCTTGCCTGCGAACAGGCGGGCGTAGTTCCCGACATCCTGTGTCTGTCCAAAGGGATTACCGGCGGATCATTGCCGCTGGCCGTGACGCTGGCGACCGCGCCGATCTTTGACGCGCATTATTCCACCGACCGCGCCCTGCAATTCTTCCATTCCAGCAGCTATACGGCGAACCCCATCGCCTGCGCCGCCGCCGCCGCCAATCTGGCGATCTGGCGGGAAGAGGATGTGCTGGCTACCGTGGCCGGGGTGTCGCAGGGGCTGCAGGCGCATCTGGACCGGCTGGCCAGCCACGCCGCATTCGAGAATCCGCGGCGCACCGGAGCCATTGCGGCGATCGACCTGAAGGTTGGCGATGCGGGCTATTTGTCCGGCCTTGCCCCGCTGCTCCGCGCCTTCTTCCTGGAACGGGGCCTCTTGTTGCGGCCGCTCGGCAACACCATCTATATTATGCCGCCCTATTGCATCGATGCCGATCAACTGACGCGGATATTCACAGCGATAGAAGAGGCGGCGGTTCTGGTCGAATAATCGGGCCGGCACGGTACAGCTTTTCATTCGCACCTTTTGGCGCTATGGCGGCGCGAATTTTCTCAGGTTTATCGGAATATATGGCGAAAGAAGAACTTCTTGAAATGCGCGGATCGGTTGTGGAGCTTCTCCCCAACGCCATGTTCCGCGTGAAGTTGGAAAATGATCACGAAATCCTTGGCCACACCGCAGGCAAGATGCGCAAGAACCGCATCCGCGTGCTCGTGGGCGACGAAGTGCTCGTCGAACTGACCCCCTATGATCTGACCAAGGGTCGGATTACCTACCGCTTCAAATAACAGAGGATTAGGGCCGCATGCGCCTGATCCTGGCATCCGCATCCCCGCGTCGCCTCGACCTGCTTGCGCAGATCGGTGTGACCCCTGCTGCCGTCGATCCCGCCGACATTGACGAGACGCCGCGCAAGGCGGAGCTTCCCGCGCTCTATGCCGCGCGCGTCGCTGCCGAGAAGGGCGCCGTCGTCGCCGCCCGTCATCCCGGCGCGCTGGTCCTGTCGGGCGATACCGTAGTGGCCGTCGGCCGCCGCATCCTGCCAAAGGCCGAAACCGAGGCGGAGGCGCGTATGTGCCTGTCGCTGCTGTCCGGCCGCCGCCACCGCGTGCTGAGCGCGGTCACCCTCATCGATGCGGCCGGTGTTGCGCGGCATCGCCTTTCGGAGAGCATCGTCATCTTCAAGCGCCTGCATGCCGACGAGATCAGCGGCTATATCGCCAGCGGCGAATGGGAAGGCAAGGCGGGCGGCTATGCCATACAGGGCCGCGCCGCCGGGCTGATCCGCACGATCCAGGGCAGTCATCCCGGGATCATGGGCCTGCCCCTCTATGAGGTGCGGACCCTCCTGCTCGCGGCGGGCTATCCCCTTGGCTGAGTGGCTGTACGAGGAAGGCATCGGCGAATGCCGGGCCGCGCTGATCGAGAAGGGCCGTCTTGTCGAGGCAGTGGTCGAGCGCGAGGGCAGGCAGGCGCTGGCGGGCGCCGTCGCGCAAGGGCGGCTGGTCCGCACCGTCATCCCCCGCAAGCGGGGCATCGTTCGCCTGGATACGGGCGAGGAAGTGTTCATCGAACCCATTCCGCCCAAGATCGCCGAGGGGGCGACCGTTCTGGTCGACATAGCGCGAGAGCGTATCGGCGAGGAAGGGCGCGACAAGCTGGCCAAGGGGCGCATCGCCCTGCCTGGGGCGAAGGCGCGTCCGGGACCGAGCCTGCTCCAGCGCCTGCGCGCGACCGGCGTGCCCATCGTGCCATGCCCCGCCCATGAGGAAGACCGGCTGGAGGCGCATGGCTGGTCGGAGGCGATCGAAGAGGCGATGACCGGCGATGTCGGGGCGGAGGATGCCGCGCTGCGCATCTTCCTGACGCCGGCGATGATCCTGATCGATGTCGACGGATCGCTGCCGCCGGCGCAACTGGGGCCGAAGGGTGCGAAGCTGGCCGCGCAGGCGATCCGCCGCATGGGCCTGACAGGCTCCATCGGCATTGACCTGCCGACGATGAACAACAAGGATGAGCGCGCCATCGCGGCGGCGCAGATCGACAAGATATTGCCGCTGCCGTTCGAGCGGACGGCCGTCAACGGCTTCGGCTTCATCCAGATCATCCGCAAGCGGGAGCGGCCGAGCCTGATGGAGACGGTGCGCGAGGACGTGGTGCTGACCGCCGCCCTTGCCCTGCTCCGCCGGGGTGAGCGGCATGGCAATGGCGGGCCGGTGACGCTGGTGTCCGCGCCCGCCGTGGTCGACCGGCTGCACAAGGCGCCGGACTGGATCGCCACGCTGGAGCGCCGTCGTGGCGGCCAGGTCGCCTTGCGCGCCGAGGCCGCGCTCGCCATATCGGCTGGCTATGCCGAGTAAGTCCCAATCCTGCCCCGTATGCGGCAAATCCGTGTCGGCCGAGCATCGTCCCTTCTGCGGATCGGCATGCCGGGATCGCGATCTTTTGCAATGGCTTGGGGAAGGCTATCGGGTGCCCGGTCGGCCCGTTCCGCCGGAGGCGGACGATCGCGAAGATCGGGAGGATTAAGGGGGTGGACATCCTCCCCGGCCCGCGACTATAGGCATCGCTCCCAATCGCGCCGCGCTTTGCCGGCGGATTTGCCCGGGTAGCTCAGTTGGTAGAGCATGCGACTGAAAATCGCAGTGTCGGCGGTTCGACTCCGTCCCCGGGCACCATAATTCCTCATCGCGGATAAGCCTTGATCGAACCGTCGTTCGCTGTAGACTTTCGATGTCCGGCTCGGCGTCGACGCTTATTGTGCGACGTGTCAAAATTTTACGGCGCCCGTTTTACAAGTTGTCGAGTTGCTTCAACATCTTGAGTCGAACATGAAATGAAGATGAAGGCTTCGCTCCGGCGGTGTCTTCAATCTGAAATCCAACTGTCGCTTTGAAGACATATCAGCCCCTCGGACAAAGTCCGAATCACAAAAGGGGTTGAATTTCATGACGTTAAACCGTTTATCGCGGGTCATTCTGTTGGCCGGCTCCGCGTTGGCCAGCGCGAGTGCGCCGATTGCCTTTGCGCAGGAGAAGGCCCCGGAAGCCGCCGCGTCCGAAGCCGCCGGCGATGCCGGTCTTGACGAAATCGTCGTCACCGCGACAAAGCGCGAGACCAACCTTCAACAGACGCCCATCGCCATGGCGGTGCTGGGCACCGAGTCGCTCAAGGACCGGCATGTCCAGAGCCTTTACGATCTGGCGGATGGCGCTGTACCCTCGCTGCGTATCGCCACCTTCGAAGCGCGGCAGAGCGCCCTTACCATAGGCATTCGCGGCATCGTGCCGCTCGACGCCAACCAGCCCGCGCGCGAGCAAGGCGTCGGCATCTATGTCGACGGCGTCTATCTGGGCCGCCAGCACGGCCTTAACGCATCGCTGTTCGACGTCGAGCGGGTCGAAGTGCTCAAAGGCCCGCAGGGCACGCTGTTCGGGCGCAACACCGAAGGCGGCGCGCTCAGCGTCGTCAGCAAGGCGCCGACCGGCGAATGGGGCGGCCGCATCGAAGCCGGTTTTGGCAATTATGGCGCGCATACGGGCGGCATCCACGTCAACCTGCCCGAGGTCGCGGGCTTCAGCATCAAGCTGGACGGTGTGATCCAGCATCAAGACGAAACCACGAAGAACCCGCTCGAAGGGCAGGCCGGCTGGAACTATTACAACCGCAAGGGCGTGCGCGCCGCCGTGCGCTGGCAGCCGACCAGCACCATTACCAACGACTTCTCCTATGATGTCGCCAAGGACGAGAATACGCCCTTCTACAGCCAGCTGTTGAACTATAACCCCAATGGCTGCGTGGCCGGTCCGGTTTCCAACGCGCCGGGCTGCCAACTTCCGGGCATCAACTACACCGCTCTTAGCGGCACGGTGCGGTCCGTCCTGCCGGGCGTGGTCATCGACGGCCAGACGCGCATGAAGACGGCGGACATCGGCGTGCCGCAGCAGGTCAGCGTCGACAAGACCCACGGTTTCACCAACACTCTGCGCTGGAAAGCCTCGCCGGAAATCGAACTGCGCTCGATCACCGCGTGGCGCGGCGTGGACGTGGAGCAGTGGGACAATTCGGGCGGCGCGCATCGCCCGCCCGTGGTCAATCTGACGGCCGCCTGTACGCAGGCCGCGCCCTGCGGCTTCAGCCGCTACAGCCTCGCCGGTCTGCGCCAGCGTCAGTTCAGCCAGGAACTGCAGGCGGTCGGCACGGTCGGTTCGGTCGACTATGTCGCCGGCCTGTTCTACTTCAACGAGCATGTCAGCGATGACGCAGCGACGCCGAACTCCAACGGCATATATCTGAACGCGCTGGGTCAGCCGGTGTACACGATCCTCAACGCCTGCACCGGCTCCGGGGGCTTCGGTTCGCTGCGCGGATGCCGCTCCACCGACCGCGCTTCCGAAGTCTGGTCGAAGAGCTATGCGGCCTACGGTCAGGCGACGTGGAACGCGACCGACCAGCTGCATTTCACCGTCGGCGCCCGGTACACGCAGGACAAGAAGCGCGGCGAACTGCACTTGTTCCGCAACCTGAACTATGACCTGCCGGCAAATGCGGCCGCCGTCGCGGCCAATGGCTATGCGCCGCTGGACGAGAAGTGGCACCGCTTCAATCCCATGGCCACGATCGCCTATGACGTGTCCAACGATGTCCATGTCTATGCCAAATATGCCACGGGCTATCGCGCTGGCGGCGCCAGCTCGCGCACGGCCAACTATCAGGCGTTCAATCCTGAGGACGTCAAGTCCTACGAAGTCGGCATGAAGACCGATTTCTGGGATCACCGCGCCCGTTTCAACCTGGCCGGCTACATCATGGATCGCAAGGACAGCCAGATCGACATCAGCTTCATCCAGTTCGCCGGGGGTTCCAGCGTCAACGTCCTGCGCACGATCAATGCCCAAGGCACCACCAAGATCCGGGGTGTCGAGGCCGACCTGACCGTGCAGCCGGTCGATGGGCTGACGCTGAACGCGTCCTACGCCTACACCTATACGAAGATCCCGCTGGTCCCCATCACCTTCACGGCCGGCGGAGCGACATCGGCGCCCTTCCTCCAGCAATTCTACATCCCCTTCACGCCGCGCAACGCGGGCAGCGGGTCGGTCGACTATCAGCTGCCGGTGGGCAATGGCGCAGCGGTGAAGTTCCACATCGACGGCAACTATTCGCAGGCCACCCAAGCCTTCGACCAGTTCGCCACGAAGGCGGACGCCTCGTTGATCTTCAACGGGCGCATTTCGCTGGCGGATATCGATGTGGGCTATGGCCGCACGCTGACGCTTAGCGCATGGGGCCGCAACCTGTTCGACGAGCAATATGTCTTCCGCCGCGACCCGTCCAACAGCCTGCCCGGCGCGCCGACGAGCAACCTGACGACCGGCAGCATCGGTAACGTCATAGGCGACTATGGCAATTTCAACGCACCGCGCACCTTTGGCCTGGATGCCAGCGTGAAATTCTAAATTCCCTGGTTACGTACAACTTCGACTGGCGCAATGGCTTCCCATTGCGCCAGTTTTTTATTGCGGCAGGGTGACGACAACGCGCAGCCCAGGTTGTGCGTCCTGCAAGTCCAATGTCCCGTGGTGAAGGCGGACAATGGCCTCAACCAATGCCAGCCCGAGGCCATGGCCCTGCTTTTGCCGGCTGCGATCGAGCCGGCCGAACCTGCGCAATACGAGTGCGCGCTGCGATTCTGGAATGCCCGGTCCCTCGTCCGAAATGGACAGCACCGCCCGGTTGCCCGTGGATGTCAGGGAGAGCGTAATCCGTGTTCCGGAAGGGGTGTGGCGGACGGCATTCTCCAGCAGGTTCAGCACCATTTGCGACATCAGATGACGATCGCCGATCAGCGATATCGCATCGCATCGGGCGGTTATGACCTGATGCCCGCTTTCTTCTGCGAGCGGCCCGACCATGTCCGCCATTTCCCGTACAAGCGTGTGAAGCGCCAGCGCTTCGAACCCCGCCCTTCGCGAGCCGCTCTCGATCTCCGCGATTCTCAGCATCGATCGAAACATGCCGAGAAGCTCGTCCGCCTGTTCCTTCGCAAGCCGAAGCGGTTCGCGGATCGATGCGGCGTCTTCGCGCTGTTCAATCAGAGAAAGTTCGTTGCGCAGTTTTGCCAGAGGCGTGCGTAATTCATGCGAGATGTCGTTCGAAACGTTGCGAATCTCGGCCATCAATATCTCGATCCGATCAAGCATGTGGTTGAAGGACGCCGCCTGCCGATCAAATTCGCCACCGTCACCGGCCAATGGCACGCGGCGGGAAAGATCGCCCTCTATGATCGACTCCGCCGTTAGCCGCGTCTGTTCGATCCGATCGCCGATCAGCCGACGGAAGAGAAGAAGGCCGAGGAGCACGACAAGGATGATCGCACCGAATCCGCCGATGTAGATCCGCCGACGCGCGTTGAAATAGTGGTCGATCGGTTCGGTCTCGGCGAATACCGCCAGCCGTAGACCACCGTCGATATCCCGTACAAGGACACGGCCGACACTGAGGCCACGGATGCGATCCTGTCGATCCAGTGATGAAAAGCCGACGGGTAGCGTTCGCGTAAACCGCGCGTTTCCGGCGACCCGGCGGCCTTGCCGATCGGTCAATAGAACGCCAAGATCGCCGGTATCCCGATCGCTTGCCATCGCGGCAATTTTTCGCCGCAATTCTTCCAGGCTTATTTTATGGCCTAAAGGCGCCAGCGCATGGCTTTCGGCCTCTATGCGATGATCAACAAGATCATTGATCGTTGAAAGTGTGGCGAAGAAGGTCCCCAATCCCGCCGCTGTCGTTACCGTCAGGAACAGGCCGAGGAAGGCAATCGTCAGCCCACGGAGCGATCGCGGCCTGCCGATCATGGCCGGAGCAGATATCCCATACCACGCTGGGTGCTGATGGGGTCCTCCCCATGTTCCAACAGCTTCACGCGAAGATGGCGTATATGCGCTTCGACAATATTCGTGGCAGGGACGAAGTCATGACCCCAGATGCGCTCAATCAGCATCGGCCGCGTAACGACTGAGCCGGCATGGCGCACAAGTTCCAGAAGCAGTTTGAATTCGGTTTGCGACAGGTTGAGCGCTTGTCCGTTTCGCCAAGCCCGCAGGCGTGCGGGACTGATAGCGATATCACCCGCAGATATCGTATCGGCGGCTTGCTCGTTCGTGCGGCGCGCGCGCAGCAGGGCGTTAAGTCGCGCATTAAGCTCCAGCGGATCGACAGGCTTGACCACATAATCGTCTGCGCCCGCGCCCAATGCCTCCACCTTATCAAAAACCTGGCCCAAGGCGGTCAGCATGAGAATGGGGACATTCATGCCACTTTCGCGCATTTGGCGCAGAACGGATATCCCATCGACGGTGGGTAACATCCAATCCAAGATCACGATATCAAAAGCCGTTTGTCCGACAGCCGCAAGCGCCACCAGACCATCATCGGCAGTTTGGATATTATGCCCGAAATGGGAGAGTTGATCGACGAGCTGTTTCTGCAGACGCTTGTCATCTTCAACCAGAAGCACTTGTAAGCTCATGCGTTTGGAACCGATTCCACAAAATTGCCGATGGTCGGCAGCATAGCGGACTTAAGCGGATTGTTGAGCGTACAAAAAGCGGTCCGACGGGATCATGCGCGATGCGCTTATCCCCCCGGCCGAAGGTGAACAGGCGCTTCAGACAGTGTTGGCGTGGCGAGGAAACCAAGATGCGCCCCGTGCGGAATTACCGGGCAGATGCGCCCGATTTCGCTTCAAGGGACTGGTTCCAACAAGAGCGCTTGCTATTGTCGGTCTTTCGGACTTGAGCGACGAGATGACACGTCAGTTTTTTTGCGCCGTGATTGTGGCTTCATTGCTTCTGCCCCATGGGCCGCTGTGGGCGGCAGGTCATGAAACCCGGGCGAAGCCGAGGCGGATCGTCTCCATAAATCTGTGCGCGGATCAATATTTGATGGCGCTCGCCGACCCCGAGCAGATTGGCGCGCTGACACAGTTTGCCAGAGATCGGACCATGTCCGCGGGAGCCGCCGAAGCCGACCATCTTCCGATCAGCCGGGGGTCGGCGGAGGATGTGTTGATACTGGACCCGGATTTGCTGATCTCTTCGCCGAGCCGCCGCGCCGGAACCCGGGCTACACTGAAAGGGCGCTATCCCACCTTGGAGTTGCCGCCGGCAAAGAGCTATGCGGACATTGTCAGCCAAATGCGGGAGGTCGCAGCCGCCATCGGCCAAACCAAGCGCGGCGAAGCGTTGATTCGCAACATGGATGCCTCACTTGGCAAGATTCCGATGAAACGCCAGCCTGGTGTCGCCGCCTATTATCAGCGGCGGGGGTATCTGACAGGGGCCGGCACGTTGGTAGACGAACTGATGGCGCGTGTCGGGCTCGTCAACCTCGCAACCAAATTGGGCAAATCCGCCTTGTCTCGCATTTCACTGGAGGACATGACGGCCGCGCAGCCCGACTATATCATCGTCGAGGACACGACAGAGAGGGTCACGGATCTGGGTACGGAGATGCTGCATCATCCGGCATTGGACGGCATCAAACGCCTTCACCTGCCACAAGCATGGACCGTGTGTGGCGGCCCCGCTTATGTCCTGGCGGCCCAAAGCCTAGCCCAACAACTGAGCAAACCCTAGTTCACGGTCGGACCGTGCCGCGGGCTTGATCACATCGGCCGGTCAGAATTCGATGCCGGCTTGCGCCTTGACGCCCTGCTCGCGGAAGGGATGTTTGATCAGCGTCATTTCCGTAACAAGGTCTGCCGCCTCGACCAGCGCGTCGGGCGCGTTGCGGCCTGTGACGATGACATGAGTCATTTCGGGCTTGGCCTTTAGAACCGCGATAACTTCATCAAGAGGCAAATAGTCGTAGCGCAATACGATGTTAAGCTCGTCGGCCAGCACCATGCCATAGGATGGGTCGGCGACCATGCGTTTGACTTCCTCCCATGCCTTGCGTGCCGAGGCGACATCCTGTTCGCGATTCTGCGTGTCCCATGTGAAGCCGTCGCCCATCGGCATAAACTCCACCTGATCGGGGAAGCGGTCGAACACGGCCTTCTCGCCGGTTTCCATTGCGCCCTTCACGAACTGGACGACGCCAATCTTCTTCCCATGGCCGATCGCGCGCACGACCATGCCGAGCGCCGCCGTCGTCTTACCCTTGCCCTTGCCCGTATGGACGATAAGCAGGCCCTTCTCGATCGTCTTGGCAGCGACGATCCTGTCATGCGCGGCCTGCTTCTTCTTCATCTTTTCGGCATGCTGTTCTGCGGTGCGTTCAACCATTTTCATGCTCCTGCAAGCTCGGCGAGCAATAGGCCCGCGCTGTTTGATTTCGGTTTCCACATGCCCCGCTCCAATGCCTCCGCCAATCGGGTGGCGGTTTCGCGCAGGGCGGCCGGATTTGCCTCGGCCATAAAGGTTCTGACCACATCATCTTCGATGAAAGCAGCATGGACAGCGTCGAAATGATGATCGCGCACGGCGTGCGTAGTCGCGGCAAAGGCAAAAAGATAATCGACCGAGGCGGCGATTTCGAACGCGCCCTTATACCCATGACGCATGACGCCGGCGATCCATTTGGGGTTGGTGACGCGAGCCCGCACGACGCGCCCGATCTCATCCTCCAGCGTGCGGATCACCGGGCGTTCGGGACGGCTATGGTCATTATGATAGGCGCGCGGGCGCTTGCCGGACAGATGCTCGACGGCCGATGCGATGCCGCCCTCGAACTGATAATAATCGTCGCTGTCGAGCAGGTCGTGCTCGCGATTGTCCTGGTTCTGCACCACGGCGTCGGCCTGGGTCAGGCGCGTGGTGAAGAGGTCGCGCTCGGCATCGCCCTCGACGCCAGCGCCATAGGCATAGCTGCCCCAGTCGAGATAGACATTGGCGAGGTCGGCGCGGTCGTGCCAGATCTTCTCGTCGATCATCGCCTGGAGGCCCGCGCCATAGGCGCCCGGCTTCGATCCGAACACGCGGAATCCGGCGCGCAGCGCAGCGGCTTTCGGATCGCTGCCGCTGTCGATGAGGCGCGCCGTCTCTGCGCGGTGGCGGGCGGCGGCGGGGTTGTCCTCCTCCGGCTCGTCCAGCGCCATCACCGCGCGCGCGGCGGAATCGAGCAGGTCGATCTGCTCCGGGAACGCATCACGGAAGAAGCCCGACACGCGGAAGGTGACGTCGACGCGGGGCCGGTTGATCTCCGCGACCTTCATCACCTCGAAACCGATTACCCGGCCCGACGTCCAGTCCCAGCGGGGCCGCACGCCCATCAGCGCCAGCGCCTGCGCGATGTCGTCGCCGCCGGTGCGCATATTGGCCGTGCCCCAGGCAGACAGCGCCATCGCCCGGGGATATTCGCCCTCGCGCTGGAGATAGTCGTCGACCAGCAATTGGGCGGAACGCTGGCCGAGTTCCCACGCGGTGGCGGTCGGGACCGATCGCGTGTCGACCGAATAGAAGTTGCGTCCTGTCGGTAGCACGTCGGGGCGGCCGCGGGTGGGTGCGCCGGACGGTCCGGGGAGCAGGAAGCGGCCATCGAGGCCCGCCAGCAAGGCCGCCTTTTCGGCCGCGCCGCAGGCGTCGACGCGGTGGGCGAGGTCGCCCGCCACTGACTGCATGACGGCGTGGGAAGCGCTTCCGGGTGCGGGAGCGCCGTCAAGCAGAGCCACAGCCAGCAATTCCAGCCGCTCGATCGTGTCGCCCAGGGTGCGCCATGGGTCGTCCGATACTTTCGCCAGCACGTCCGGCCGGGGGCCAGTCCATGCATCGCCCATCGTGCAATCGAGCGGATCGAAGCCGAGCGTCAGATCGTCCGCCATGGCGCGCAGCAGCGATGCCTCCCCCGGATGGGCATGGCCGCGCGGCGTCCGTGACAGGGCGATGAGCAGGTCAGTGCGCAGCCGCCCCTCCGGCGACCGAGTGAAGATATGCAGACCGTCGCGGATCTGCATTTCCTTCAACTCGCACAGATAATTGTCGAGCGCGGCCAGCGCGTCGTCGCCATCCCCGACCGCGCCTGCGTCCGTATCCAACCCCTGGGACCGGGCGAGGTTGAGAATTTCGGTCTTGAGATGGTTGATCCGGCGGGGGTCCATCCCGGCGGCGAGATAATATTCATCGACCAGCGCTTCGAGCGCTTTCAGCGGTCCATAGCTTTCGGCGCGGGTGAGGGGCGGGGTCAGATGGTCGATGATGGCTGCGCCGATGCGGCGCTTGGTCTGCGTCCCCTCACCGGGATCGTTGACGATGAAGGGATAGAGCTGGGGCACCGGCCCCGCGCATATCTCCGGAAAGCAACTGTCCGACAGCGCCAGCGCCTTGCCGGGCAGCCATTCCAGATTGCCATGCTTGCCGACATGAACGACCGCCTGCGCGCGGAATGCGCGGTTCAGCCAGATATGAAACGCCAGATAGGCATGGGGCGGAACAAGCGCCGGGTCGTGATAGCTGGCCTTGGGATCGATATTGTAACCGCGCGCTGGTTGAACCGCGACCGCGATGTTGCCGAAGCGGTGCACGGGCAGATGGAAGGCGCCGTCGCGCACGAAGGGATCGGCTTCGGGCAGGCCCCAGCGTTCGGTGACGGCGCGGCGGACAGCATCGGGAAAGGCGTCGAAGGCGAGGGTGTAATCGGTGAGCGGAAGCGCCACGTCTCCGCGCGAAGTTTGCGTGCGGTCGAGTGAGGTGAGATCGTTCGTTACCCCGCCGAGCATCACCGCCATGAGTTCGGCCCCCTCGGTGGGAGCATTGCCGACGCCATATCCAGCGTCCCGGAGAGCCTTGAGGATCGCCGCCGCGCTGGCGGGGGTGTCCAGGCCCACGCCATTGCCTATGCGTCCGTCGCGATTGGGATAGTTGGCAAGGACAAGCGCGACGCGGCGTTCCGGCGCGGGCGTGCGGCGCAGCGTCGCCCAGTTGGCGGCGAGGTCGGCGACGAAGGCGACGCGATCGCTCGCCACGCGCGGGACGATGATGCCGCATTGCGTCCGCGCGTCGAAACGCTCGGCGGCCTTGAAAGCGACGGCGCGGGTGAACAGGCGGCCATCGACTTCCGGCAGGGCGACATTCATCGCCAGATCGCGCGGACCCAGACCGCGTGGGCTGTCAGCCCAGGCCGATTGCTCCACACCCGCGAATACGGTCTGCAGGATCGGGCAGTCGGCGTCCTCAAGGATGCCCGGCGTGCGGGTTTCGCCCGGCGAGGAAGTGGCAAAGGATGTCGCGTTCAGGATGATGTCCGGTCTGGTCGCCGCGATCACGCCCCGCAGCCAGTCCATGGCGAAGGGTTCGCGCAGGGCGCGCACATGGACGGCGAGGACGTTCAGCCCCCGGCTTTTCAGCGCCGCGACCAGCGCGTCCACGGCGTCCAGCGTGCCCGCGATCATCAGGGCGCGATAGAAACACAGGAGCGCGACGGGTTGTCCATCGGTCCAGCCGGCCCAGACATCGCCAAGCGTGGGACGCTCGACGCCCGCCAGGTAAAGCCCGGCGTCGGCGACCGGGATGGGATCATCCGGCGCGCCCGCATCCGCGCCGATCAGCCGCGCGGCGTGGCGCAGGAAGCTGACGGCATTGGCCACGCCGCCCTGGCGCAGATAGTCCCGCAGGCGCTCGCTGACCTCGCCGGGCAATGTCGAGGCCGCGTCGAGCGAAGGATCGGGTTCGCGCCCGTCGGCGATCGCGGCGAAGGCGATGCCCTTCTCCCGCGCCACGCGCGCAATCTCATCCACGCCATAGGGCCAGTAGGCTTTGCCCCCCAGAAGGACCACGCACACGAAGCGGGCATGGGCGATCACCTTCTCGACATAGAGATCGACCGAATAGGGATGCTTGAGCTGCAGCAGGTTGGCGAGCCGGATCGATGGCGCGCCGTCGCCCAGTTCCGCCGCCGCCTTCGCGAAGCAGGCCAGTTCGCTGTCCGCCACCGTGAGGAACACGATCTCGCCCGGCGACTGGTCGAGGTCGATCGCCTCGTCGCCATTGGAGACGGTCCCCGGGGTGGCGGCCAGCAGATGCATCAGGCGAGGGCGGCGGCGAGTGCGGTCTCGATGGCTGCCTGATCGAGGCCCTTCTGGCCGATGACCACCAGCTGCGAGATGCGCGCCTCCTCCGGCTTCCACGCGCGGTCGAAATAATGCTGGATGCGCGGGCCGACCGCCTGGATGACCAGTCGGGCGGGGCGGCCCTGAACCGCGATCATTCCCTTGACGCGCAATATGTCATGGTCTGCAATCAGCGGGGTCAGCGCCGCAAGAAGCGGGTCGATGCTGGCGATCGCGCCACCCTTGACGACAAAGCTGTCGAAATCGTCATGGTCATGATCCGGTTCGGCGTCATGGTGGGAGGGCCTGGCCTCCAGATCGTCCTCGGCACCCGCGAACAGGCCCAGGAGGACGCTGGCATCGACCGCGCCATGATCCGCGCGCACGATCTTCACCCCACCGCGCGTGTCGGCGGAAATATCGCCTTCGATCCGGGTGAGCGTGTCGCCATCGACCAGGTCGGACTTGTTGAGGATGACAAGGTCTGCACAGGCGAGCTGGTCCTCGTACAGTTCCTCCAGCGGGCTGTCGTGATCGAGCGAGGGGTCGGCGGCGCGGGCGAGAGCGAGCGCGGCTTCGTCGGTCGCAAAACGGCCCGCGGCCACGGCGTCGGCGTCGATCAGGGCGATCACGCCGTCCACCGTCGCGCGGGTGCGGATGTCGGGCCACTGAAATGCCTTCACCAGCGGCTTGGGCAGGGCAAGGCCGGAGGTCTCGATGATGATATGTTCGGGCGGGTTCGGCCGATCGAGCAGCTTCTGCATCGTCGGCAGGAAATCGTCCGCGACAGTGCAGCAGATGCAGCCATTGGCCAGTTCGACAATGTCATCCTCCGGGCAGGCTTCCTCATTGCAGCCGCGCAGCAGTTCGCCGTCGACACCGACATCGCCGAACTCGTTGACGATCAGCGCCAGCCGCCGACCCTTCGCATTCTGCAGGAGATGGCGGATGAGCGTGGTCTTGCCCGCGCCCAGGAAGCCGGTGATGACCGTGGTCGGTATCTTGCTCAAGCATTTGTTCCTTTTTGGATGGGGTCGTGAGTCATGCGCATTCTTGTACGCCTGCGTCGGCGTCGGCGGGCTGTCCGGATATCGCGGGCGACCTTGCGGAACCCCATCCATGTGCCTGTGCCGCAAACAAAGGTGACTGCGGCAAGGAGTGGCAGGACGACGATATCCCACAATGGGCGCGATCGCAGTATCGGAAAATCCAGGCTGTGCAGCCCGTCCTGCAGCCAACGGAAATTCCGGCCGTTGCTGTCGAACGCGCGGATCAGGGTCCCCGAATCCGGATCGATATACAGGCGGGTTGCCTCCCCATCCTTCAATATCGCCCGCCACACCGGAAATTTCAGGGTGAACTTATGCTGGTAATAATAGGCGTCCTCGCTGCGCAGCAACGTTAGCGACGCGACGGGCGGGCCGTTGCGCAGGGCCTGCGATAGCGCGCCTTTCTGCAAGGGGGCAACATGGCCGCGCGAATCGAAACGGGTCATGGCCCCGTTCGCGCCCACAGCGACCAGATAGATTTGGCCGCCCAGGGGCGCGCTTTCCAGCCGGACCGTTCCGGCGGGCAGCCGGTCGATCCTGGCCATTGCCTCCCGAACGTTACTCCAGGTGACTTGCCCGGCGAGCCGCTGGCGCTCCGCAAAGCCCGCCATGCTGTCCAGGAAGCCCCAGGGGTTCATGGAGAATAGGCCGCTCGCCACCCATGTCAGGGTCAGCACGCCGAAGAACAGGCCGAAGACATGATGCCACCACCACAGGCCGCGAAACGGAGAGCCGATGCGACCGTCACGCCTGCGCCGGAGCCGGGCGATGCCGACCCACAGGCCCGTGACCGTCAGGAAGCATCCGGTCAGCGAGGTCCAGACGACAACCTTGTCCCACAGCGCACCGTCCTGTCGCAGGATGGTGGGATAGAGCCAGTGCGGGACGGCGCCGAGCCATCCCCAGAAGCGTTCGAAGCGCGTGGTCTGCTGCACCACCTCGCCGCTATTGCCCGCGACATAGATGGTCGTGCCCGACGGATCGGCATAATCGATGCGATAGAGCGGCTGATTGCGGCGGAAGGTCTGGACCGTCCATTGGTCCATCCCGGTTACCGCCGCAGCGGCGACCCCGCCGGCGACGCCAGACTGCCGGCCGAAGGTTTCGCCAACGGCGCGGGCATCGGCAGGGGGCAGGGTGCCGATGGCCTGCCCGGTGGACAGGTCATATCCGTTGGGTGTTGCGCGCATCTGCGCGATCGGCCGGGCGGGATCGATCGCCGGAGTCACGCGCAGCACGGGCCGCCCCGCCATCATCTCCAGCTTCGCCGATGACAGGGCCGTATCGGATGGCAGATCGATACGGCCCAAGGCATCGGCCCCGGGCAGTTGCAGGGGCGCGAGCCCCCGCAACTGCTCCGCCGCCGTCAGCCGGGGATAGTCGACATACATCATGACGAAGCCCGACAGGCACCAGACCGTCATCAGCAAGCCGACGATGATCCCCAGCCAGCGATGGAGAAAGAGGATGGGGCGGAGGAGCACGGCCTTTAGAAGCTCAGGCCGTAACTGACCCGAAGCGTCCGTGGTACGCCGCGCAGGAAATAGAGGAAGCGCCCGCCCGTATCAGCGGGGGCCGATCCGTAACCGCGCGTCGCATACTCCTTGCCGGTTGCATTTTCCACATTGATTCCGAAACGGTGCCGCCGTGCAGCACCATCGATATAGAGGTACGCGCCGACATCGACGGTTGCATAGTTGCCGTAATTTTGGCGGGGGAACCCGGATGGACTGGAATAGGTATCACCGACCCAGTTGACCGTAACCTTGGCGCCAAATGGCAGGTCCTCTGGCTCGTAAGCGATCCAACCTTTGGCAAATTGTTTCGGCGTCCTGTCGCGTTGGGTTGTAGAGCCTTCGTCGCGGGACCGGGTGTAGGTGTAGCTTGCAACGATGTGCCACGCCTGCGCCAGCGTAGCGTCGATCTGGAACTCCGCCCCGCGTACCTTCACCTTGTCGTCGACGTTGATGTAAGTGCCGTTGGGGAAGTCGGGATTGTCGTAATCATAGTCGATCAGATCGGTGATCCGCCGCTGGAAATAGGTCGCCTTCCAGTTGAGCGCGCCGCCAGCCAACGGGAATGCGCCGCCTGCCGTGAGGTTGATGTTCAGGCTCTGCTCCGGCTTCAGGTTCGGGTTGCCGATTTCGCAGCAGGGATCGATGCCATAGAGCGACGAGGCGTCGGGCAGGACGAACGATGTGCCGCCGATGCCCTCCACATACAGGCTATCGCTGATGTCGAAACGGCCGCTGACGTTCCAGATGGTCTTCTTCGCGCCGCCCGTTTTGTTGTAGCGCAGCCCCGCCGCGATCCGGCCGCGGTCGGTGATCTCGTCCGTGGTGCGGACCTGCAGGATGCCGGCATGGACCTGTTCGCTGGTCTTGCCGATCAGCAGCACATCGTCCCGTCCGTTGAAGTTCTGAAAATCATAGCCGACCAGATATTCCAGGCCGCGATGCGGATGCAGCTTCACCACCGCGCTGCCGCCATAATCCTGATAGCCCCAGAATGTCCCCGCCGGATATACGGTGATCGGCGGGCCGGCGGGAATGGGATTGAGTATCTGGACATAGGCCGTCTTCCAGTCGTGAAAATAGCCCTTAAGGAAGAACTGGATCGTGTCGTTGCCGGTATAGTCCAGGCGAGCGCTGGCGATCTCTTCATTGCGATCGTTGCGGCTGGTGTTAACGCGCGTGGCGCTCAGATTGTCGAGCTTCGCCTCGGTATGCTGATATTGCAGGTTGAGGCGCAGGTCGGATGTGAAGTCGAACTGATATTTGCCGCCGGCGGACCAGAGGCGATAGCCGCGCTTCCGGTCCGTCGCGCTGGGTTGCATGACGCTGTAGGGCCGATATCCCTCGGCCTCATTGCGGGAGGCATAGACCACGAACTTGTGCTCGCCGATGCTGCCTCGCGCGTAACCGTCAAGGTTGGTGCCGAAGCGGCTGTCGACGCTGCCGTTCACTTGCCCGTTGAAATCATCCGTGAAGCTGCGCGTCACGACGTTGATGACGCCGGCCGCCGCCTGCGTACCGTAGAACAGGCTTTCGCCGCCCTTCAACACCTCGACCCGTTCGATCATGCTGGCGGGCAGCGTGTCGTTGGGCGAGGTGCTGCCGTAAAGGCGGTTATTGAGGCGGATGCCGTCTGCGGTCCACAGGACATCCTGCGTCCGTGATCCCTGTAAAGAGACGTCGACATAGCTGAACGGCCCGGAGCCCGGCATGATGTAAAGGCCCGGCACGGTCTGCAGGGCGCGCGCGACATCGACAAAGCCGCCGTCGCGCACCTGCTTTTCCGTCACGGTTTCAATGTCGCTGCCGTAATGGGACAGCTCCTGCGGCAGCGTTTCTTCCAGGCTCTTGCCGGTGACGACGATGCCGTCGGCAGCGTCGCTGGTTTCGGCCCGCGTCGGCGTTGCGGTGAAAGAGAAAAGGGCGGCGGCAACGGCCAGCCGCGATACAATAGAATAGGTCATCATAGTCCCCCCGTCGGCGTCCAATCGACGTTGGACAGGGGCGTGCCGTTCACGAACGGTCGGAACGCGCGGCGACCGGACGCCCATGGGCGGCCGACGTACGTCTCCGATGCGGCCCCTGCCGCGCGTTCGTCGCTCAGACGGAGTTCACCGTGCCGCGGCCATCCCCTGGGCCAGGGCAAGAGCGACCAGACGCCGGCAGGTCTCCTGGCTCATGGGTCATCGCTTGATGCACGGCCTTCCCAGGCCTCGCATGATTTAGCGTCCGGCCCAGTGGCTGACGGCTCAGGTCTTTATGCCTGTCCGCACATATGCATCGCGCTCGCCACTTACAGTTGCAGGGACAGCCGCGGCATTGGGCGGATTTCTCCACCCGCACCGCGTTCCCTTTTAAGGCCCCTCGCGAGGCCACCGGCGCGATCAGTGCCCCCGTTTCCAGCGCAAGCCTTCCGCTGGGGACGCGCAGCCAATATTCCAGTTCCGTCCGGATCGCAAGCGCAACGGATAGGCTATGATGCGTAGGGTTGGAGCGCCTGAAGCCGCCAAACGCGGTTGAACGACAGCACAGCGCTGGACAGCGGCGCGACGTCGATACGGAGCAATGCCGCATGCGGCAGCCCCAGCGCCGCGCCAATCGCCGCACGCACGACCATGGGATGGGTGATCGCCAGGACGTCTGCGGCAAGGCTGTTCATCCAGGAGCCAATCCTCAATAACAGCGCGTCCATCGTTTCGCCGCCGGGCGCACCGGGTGAGGGATCGGCGATCCAGCGCGCCAATGCCTCGGGATCATGCGCATGGATGTCGGCAAAACTGTGTCCCGTCCAGTCGCCATAGCCGATGTCGCTCAATTGCGGTTCGGTCCGCGCCACGACTCCCAGGGTTTGGGCTGTCTGGCGCGCGGCAAGCATGGGGCTTGTGAACAGGATCTCGGGAACGGGAGCGGGCAGGCGCATGTTCGCGGCCTTGCGCAGTCCGCCTTCGTCCAGCGCCTCATCCGCAGAGGGGAATCCGCCCGTGCGCGTGGAAGCTGTCGCCGCATGGCATAGCAGGATCAGGCGCCTGGTCAGACAAGCCTCCGCGTGAACATTGACGCTTTGCCCGGTTCCGTCCTACTGTAGGCGGGCAAGGTCGAGGAAGAAGCCGGTGAGACTCCGGCACGGTCGCGCCACTGTTATCGCCCGCTGTTCCTTCCTGTCGAGGGGGAGGCGGATCGAAAGTCAGACCTTCCTCGGGCGAACGAACACCGGCGGGACGCGGAAATCCCGAAAGGAGCAATGGATATGGCCACCACGGCGCTATTTGCGGACGACATCTTCATCCCCCTGCAGGGCGGCGGCGTCATTCCGCTGCGCGAAATTTTGCCCTGGGCGCTGTTCGGCACATTGCTGGCGATGATCTTCCTGTATTTTGTGAGCACCGAGCAAGGCGCCTTCTCCGTGTTTCAGGGCATGTATGTGCACGAATTCGTGCATGACGGCCGGCACCTGTTGGGTTTCCCCTGCCACTAGGGCGGACGTCAGGATGACGAGAAGCCTTCTCATCCGCGGCATGATCGCGGGGATCATCGCGGCTGTGCTCGTGACGCTGTTTGCGCGGACGTTCGCTGAGCCGTCGATCGATCTGGCTATCGGGTTCGAAGCGGCCCATGAACAGGCGAGCCATGCCGCCATGCCGGGGATGGCCGCGCCCGATGAGCCCGAGCTTGTCAGTCGCGCGACGCAAAAGGGGCTTGGGCTCCTGACGGCCATCACGCTTTACGGTGCGGCGGTGGGCGGCATATTTTCACTGGTTTTTGCCGCTGCCTATGGCCGTGCCGGCATGATCGGCCCACGCACATTGTCTCTGCTTCTGGCCATTGGCGCGTTTGTGGCGGTCACCCTGATTCCCGCACTCAAATATCCTCCTACGCCACCGGCGGTGGGCTTGCATGAGACCGTCGGGTTCCGCACCGCGACCTTCTTTGCAATGATCGGCCTGTCGTTGTCGGCACTCGTAATGGCCATTGCGCTCGGACGAGGGGTCGCCGCGAGATTCGGTGCCTTCAACGGGGGTATTTCCGCTGCGCTGATTTACATCGTCACTGTCTTTGCGGTTCAAGCGGTCCTGCCCGATATCAACGAAGTGCCCCCTGATTTTCCTGCCACCGTGCTGTGGGATTTCCGGATTGCCTCTATCGCGATGCAGGCGCTTTTGTGGTCGGTGATCGGTGTGGGCTTCGGAATGATGGCCGAACGGGTGTTGCGGCGGTAGGTCATCCGTCGGATACAGCTTCCGCTGCAACGATTGCGCGCCATTTATATCCGCTCCGCCAGGTCGTGGCAGATGTCGGCAAGGCGCTGGCGTTATTGAACCCCACGAAGAATCGATTCTCGATGCTGAGAGGATCGGCCGGAGAGGGTGCTCCTTCTCGTGGCGCAACTCGGGGTCGACAGAATATATGTGCCGGCGAAAATGCCGGGAAATGGACCCGATCGCCATGTTGGTGGAACCAAGTTGGCGGTCGCGAAAAAAACCATTTGACGGGTTGTGATGCCCTCCATATATGCGCCCTTCACCGGACGGGGTGCTGCCTTTTGACAGCGCATTGTTTGGTCGCCAACATTGAACGGACGGACTGTTCCCCGATAGCGATAGCGGGGGGCGATGAC
>DASVND010000047.1:0-48120 GCA_036384035.1 Sphingobium sp.
GAAGTCGAGACACGTTGCGCGCGGTATCTCGACTTCGCTCGACACGAACGGGATTTGGATGATCGCTAAGGCCCGAACGGAGTTTTGCTGCCTATGGCGCGAGCGGCGAGGGTTGCGCCACGGCGGAGCCGTCGCCCGCGCGGATCTGGCGCGGTTCCAGGATGGCGGCGGTCTCGATGAGGTCGAGGGCGCGGCGGGCCTCGCGGTAGCGGCGGGCCATCTGCAGCCAGCGGTCGGCGACATCATGGGCGGGCAGGCGCTCGACCTCCGTCAGCGCGGCGTCGACGCGGCCCGATTCGAGCAGGCGTTGCGCGCGGCGATAGGCGCGGTCGGGAAGCGGCGAGGGCGTGGAGGATTTGCGGATGATGACCATCTGCCGCGCTTCGTTCTTGAACGTTTTCCACCAGCTGGCGTCGGGCGGATTGCCGGTGAGGTGCGGGCCGATATCGTCCAGTTCGCCCTCGAGGTCGGCGAGCGTAACCGGCTCGCGCGCGGCGTTGATGATCGTGGCGACGGCGCGGGGCTGGGCCTGGCCGAAGCGCAGGCGGAGCTGGCCCTCGACATAGCCCAAGGGCGTCCCGCTATCGAGCGCGCGGCGGGCGGCGACGGCGACCAGCAGGCCCTCCGCGCGGGCGGCGTTGCCGGATGCGGCCTGCGCCTCGACCGTGATTCGGGTCAGGCGATCCTCAAGCTCCGTCACGCGGACGTCGAGCAGATCCTGCGCGGCAGTGTCGAGCGGACGGCCCGAGGACAAGGCAGCGACGCGCCGGGTCGCGCCGAATGTCTGGGTGTGGGTGGGCGTGGTCGCCTGTGGCGTCCAGAGGCGGGAGACATAGGGGAAGGCCCAGACGGCAAGCGCTGCACCCGCGACGAAGGCGAGCCCGACGAGGATGAGGATGAGGGTATTGCGGCCCTTGCGCGGCGGAACAGGCGCGGACGTGGAGCCGTCGATGGCGGCTGACGCCGTGACTGGCATATCCTCGTCGTTCATCGCCGCCCGGCCCCCGGAATCCGTTCCATGCGGATTATTCGCACAATCCGGCGGCAAGAGCCAGTAGCGCCGCATCATCGGGACGGTCGGCGGCATGCGCGCTGCCCCAGCCATCGCCGGCGGCGGCAAGGGCGGCAGGGCTGATCGCCGCGATATGCAGCGCCGCGCGGGCCGAGAGCGGCGCGAGCTCAGCCAGTCTTTCCCCGGCGCGGGGCGAATGGATGAGGATGAGGGTCCCGGCCGCAAGATAGGGGGCGAGCGCGGCGGCATGGCCGCTTTCCACCGACACATAGACGCTGGCGGAGGTGACGCGCAGCGGGCCGGGGTCGAAGGTGCGGATGTCGCGCCCCGAAATGTGGAGGACCCAGGCATGATTGTCGGCGGCGATGATGCCCGCCAGCTCCTGCACGCCCCGGTGGCCGACATGGACCTGCGCAAAGCCGGCGGCGCGAACGGCGTCCGCCGTCGCCTCCCCCACCGCATAGGCGGGCAAGTGCCGATAGCGGTCGAGCTGAGGCCCCGCATGGCGCGCGCCATTGGCGCTGGTGAACATGACGGCATCGACCAGATGCGGCTCCGGCCCGGTCCAGGGGATCGGCGTCGTCATGAACAGCGGATAGCAGGTCGTTTCGAGACCAAGGGCCGCCGCCGCCTGCGCCGTGCGCGAGGCGCCGGGTTCCGGCCGCAGGATCAGCAACGGGCGGCTCATGTCGAGAAGAGTGCGCGCAGCGCAGTGCTGGCGCGGTTGAGCAGGGAAGCGCCCAAAGCGGATGCGCCGGACGTGTCGGCGCGCGCGAAACGGGCCTCCCCCGTCACATGATCGTCGCCATTGCCGGTGAGAATCTCGGCGCGCAGGTGAATCGCGTCACCCGCAACCTGCGCAAGCGCAGCGATCGGGGAATGGCAATCGCCGCCAAGGGCAAGCAACAGCGCGCGTTCCGCCATCACGCAATCGAAGGTGTCGGCATCGCTGATGACAGAGAGGATTTTCGCCATCACATCGTTGGCGGCGAGCGTTTCAATGCCGACCGCGCCCTGCGCCGGGGCAGGCAGCATGACGTCGAGCGGAATGGCCGCGCCGATATCCGGCTGACCCAGGCGATCCAGCCCGGCGGCGGCGAGCAGGGTCGCGTCCGCCTCCCCCGCCTCCAGCTTTGCGAGGCGCGTCGCCACATTGCCCCGGAACAGGGTGATCGACAGGTCGGGGCGCAGGCGCAGAAGTTGCGCGGCGCGACGCGGCGAGCTGGTGCCGACGACGGCGCCCTGCCGCAGCGCGGCGACGCTGTCCGCGCCGATCAGCCGGTCGCGCATGTCCGCGCGCGGCAGCATCGCGACGATGGCGATGGCGTCCGGGCGAACCGTCTCCACATCCTTCATCGAGTGGACGGCAAAATCGATCTCGCCGTCGATCAGCGCGCGGTCCAGTTCCTTGGTCCACAGCGCCTTGCCGCCGATATCGGCAAGCGCCCGGTCCTGAATCCGGTCGCCGCTGGTCTTGACGGGCACGATCCGAATGGCGTCGGCCGCCCAGCCATGCGCGGCGCACAGCGCGGAGGCGACCATATTCGCCTGAACCAATGCGAGTGGGGAGCCACGGGTGCCGAGGCGCAGGGGGAAGTCCAGTTTGGGCATATCCAGCTTTCCTCTAGTCACCGCGCGCACTAGAGGGAAGCGGCAATGACCATCATCCTTGGCCTGGAATCAAGCTGCGACGAGACGGCGGCCGCGCTGGTGACAGGCGACGGGCGGGTTCTAGCGCACAAGTTGGCGACGCAGGAGGAGGCGCACCGCCCCTATGGCGGCGTCGTGCCGGAGATTGCGGCGCGCGCCCATGTCGAGGTGCTGACGCCGCTGATCGCCGCCGCGTTCGAGGAGGCCGGGCTGAAACTGGCCGATGTCGACGCCATCGCCGCGACCGCCGGGCCGGGCTTGATCGGCGGGGTGATGGTCGGCCTCGTGACCGGCAAGGCGCTGGCCCATGCGGCGCACAAGCCGCTGGTCGCGGTCAACCATCTGGAGGGGCATGCGCTGTCGCCGCGCCTTGCCGACCCGGCGCTGCAATTCCCCTATCTGCTGCTGCTGGTGTCGGGCGGGCATTGCCAGTTGCTGCGGGTGGAGGGCGTGGGCCAGTATCGCCGCCTGGCGACGACGATCGACGATGCGGCGGGCGAGGCGTTCGACAAGACCGCGAAGCTGCTGGGCCTGGGCTATCCGGGCGGTCCGGCGGTGGAGAAGGCGGCGGCGCTGGGCAATCCCAAGGCCGTTCCCCTGCCCCGGCCGCTTCTGGGTACGGCCGAACCGCATTTCTCCTTCGCCGGTCTGAAAAGCGCGGTCATGCGCGCCGCGCAGGCGAACCAGCATAGCGTCGAGGACATCGCCGCCAGTTTCCAACAAGCGGTCATCGATTGCCTGATCGACCGGACGGCGCGGGCGCTGAGCCATAGTCATGGCGTCACGGCGCTGGTCGTGGCCGGGGGCGTGGCCGCCAATGGCGCGATCCGTGGGGCGCTGGAGCGGCTGGCGGCGAACCATGGCCTGCCCTTCGTCGCGCCGCCGCTATGGCTTTGCACGGACAATGCGGCGATGATCGGATGGGCCGGGGCCGAACGGTTCGCGGCGGGACTGATCGACGGGCTGGACTTTCCCGCGCGGCCGCGCTGGCCGCTGGACCCGGATGCGGAAGCCGCGCGCGGCGCAGGAGTGAAGGCATGAAGATAGGCGTCATCGGCGCGGGAGCGTGGGGCACGGCATTGGCGCAGGTGTGCGCGGCCGACGGCGAGGAAGTCCTGTTATGGGCGTTCGAGCCGGAAGTGGTCGACGCGGTCAATGATAGCCAGGAAAACCGGCTCTATCTGCCCGGCGTGGCGCTATCGGCCGGTGTGCGGGCGACAGGAGACATGAGCGCGCTGGAGGCATGCGACGCGCTGTTGGTGGTGACGCCCGCGCAGCATCTGCGCGCCATTCTGGCCAGTGCGCCTGTGGGAAAACCGCTGGTGCTGTGTTCCAAAGGGATCGAGGCGGGCACTGGCCAGCTGATGTCGGAGGCTGCGGCGCAGGTCCACCCTGCCTCCCCCATATGCGTCCTGTCCGGACCGACCTTCGCGCATGAAGTCGCCGAGGGATTGCCCACGGCCATCACGCTGGCCTGCGACGACCCGGCGCTGGGGCAAAAAATCGCGGCGCGGATCGCACGACCGGGATTTCGCCCCTATCTGTCCGACGATGTGATCGGCGCGGAAATTGGCGGGGCCGTAAAGAATGTGCTGGCCATCGGATGCGGCGTCGCGGAGGGCGCGGGGCTGGGCCTGAATGCGCGGGCTTCGTTGATCAGCAGGGGCTTTGCGGAAATGGGCCGGTTCGGCCAGGCGCGCGGCGCACGGGCGGAGACGCTGGCCGGGCTGTCGGGCCTGGGCGACCTGGTGCTGACATGTTCGTCCACCAACTCGCGCAATTTCTCGCTGGGCAAGGGGCTGGGCGAAGGCACGCCCGCAAAGACGCTGCTGGCGAACCGGCTTACAGTGGCCGAGGGTGCGTTCACCGCGCCGGTGTTGCGCGACGCGGCGCGGCGGGCGAGCGTCGACATGCCGATCGTGGAAGCGGTGTGCGCCCTGCTGGAGGGGGCGGCACCGATCGACCGGATCGTCGAGGCATTGCTTGCCAGACCGCTCCGGCCCGAATAGGGGGCGGCTCCGTCCCCGCGAATATTCCTTTCGTTCCTTCGCGGTTTTCCCATACTGTCCGACAAACAGAAGCAGCTTCGAGCGAGAGGTCCCCTTTTCTTTGGCGAGTGAAGCGTCTTCAGGCAGCGGCGGGGGGAGCGCCACGCAGACGGACGACGACATCGCCGCGCTCGCCAAGGGCGGACGGACGAATATATTCGGTTTCCTGCTGCGGCTGGCCGCGCGCCTGCCCTTCCTGTTCGTGGCCGGGCGCATGTATGGCGCGGAGACGCTGGGGCGTTTCGCCTATGCCATTTTGGTGGTCGAATTCGCAGCGCAGCTAGCGACGATGGGTCTCAAGCGCGGCCTTGCGGGCGCGCTGACCACGACGGAAAAGCCGCACACCCATGTCGTCGCCGACGCGATGCTGGTGACGCTGGCCGCGTCGCTGGTCGCGGCGGGGATATTGATCGCGTTCCCGCAGGCGATGTTCCCGAACAGTGGCATTAACGGGCTGGACCGGCTGCTGCCGCTGATCGCCATCGCCGTCGCCATGTCCGACGTGGCGCTGGCGGCGTGCGCCTATCGCTTCGACATCAAGGCGACGGTGCGGGCGCGATCCGTCATCGAACCATGGACGATCAGCATCGGGGCCCTGGGCTTCTTCTATTATTCGGCGCGCGACGGTTTGATCCTTGCCTATGTGTTGTCGATGGCGGCGGCGCTTATCGCGTCGCTGATCCCGCTTTACCGGCATTTCGGGTTCCCCCGCGACTGGCGGCCACACCCCGGACGCATGGCGGTACTTGCGCGGCGCAACTTGCCGCTGGCCGCCGCCGATGCAGTGGAATGGGGATCGCGTCGCATCGACCTGGCGATCCTCGGCCTGTTCGCAACGCCCTATGTCGTGGGCATCTATTATGTCGCGCAGCAGGTCGCGTCGTTGCCGCAGAAATTGAAGACCAGTTTCGACCCGATCCTCGGCCCCGTCATCACGCGCAATATCGCGGAGAAAAATTATGCCGGGATCGCGCGGCAGGTGAGCCAGGTCGGCTTCTGGATCATCGCCGCGCAACTGGGCATCGCGCTGGCGCTGGGCATTCCGGGCGAAGCGGTCATGGGGCTGGTCGGCAAGCATTTCGTCGGCGGCACCGGCGCGCTCGCCTTCCTGCTGGCGGCGGAAGTGGTGGCGGCGACAGCCGTGGTGAGCGAATCCGCGCTGGTCTATATCGCCCGGCACCGCAACCTGATGATCTCGCTCGGCATGATCGCGGTGCAGGCGACGCTGAGCTTTGCGCTGATCATGACCGGGCAGCGGATGGGGTTGAGCCCGCTGGCGATCGCCGCCGCCCCGGCGCTGGCGCTGTGTCTTGCGCTGGCCTCCAGCTCATTGGTGAAAGCGCGTCTGCTGGCGCGATTGCTGGGCGCGCCGATCAATGCGTGGCGATGGGCGCTGTTGATCGCGGCGGCGGCGGGCGGGCTGACGGGCGCCGCGTTCGTCGCCCTGCCCCGCAGCCTGGAATGGGTGGAACTGGTGATCGGCGTGCCGACGATCCTGGCGGTCTATGCCTATGTCATCTGGCGCCGAGGGTTCGGGCCGGAGGACAGGGCGCTGTTCCGGAAGGACAAGGTGGCCTGAATGATCCTCCCCGAGCTTGCTTGGGGAGGTGGCAGGCCGGAGGGGCTTTCGCGCTATCCCCCTCCACCACCCTGCGGGTGGTCCCCCTCCCCGAGCAAGCTCGGGGAGGATTGAGTCAGCCGAGCGTCTTCGCGCGGATCTCTTGCAGGTCCGCTTCGGGGCGGGCGCCGTAGTGGGAGATGACTTCCGCCGCCGCCGCCGCGCCGAGTTTCAGGCAATCGGCGACCGGCAAGCCCTCGACATGGCCGGCAAGGAAACCGGCGGCGAAGAGGTCGCCGGCGCCAGTGGTGTCGATGACTTCTACGCCCGAAACCGCCGGCACTTCGCTGCGGACGCCATCGACAATAGCGATCGCGCCCTTCTCGCTGCGGGTGGAGACGAGGACGGGCACCTTGGCGGCCAGCGATGCGACGGCGGCGTCGAAATCGCTCTTGCCGGTAAGGAAGGTGATCTCGCCCTCATTCGAGAAGAGGATGTCGATCATGCCTTCGTCGATCAGCGCAAGGAAATCGGCGCGGTGGCGGTCTATGACGAACGTGTCGGACAGGGTGAAGGCGACCTTGCGGCCCGCGTCCTTCGCCATGGCGATGGCCGACCGCATCGCGGCGCGCGGCTCGGCCGGGTCCCACAGATAGCCCTCCAGATAGAGGATGCTGGCCGACTGGATCAGCGCCTTGTCGATCGCGGCGGCGGGCAGGAACTGCGATGCGCCGAGGAAGGTGTTCATCGTGCGCTGGCCGTCCGGCGTCACGAAGATGAGGCAGCGGGCCGTCGGCGGATCTTCCGTGCGGGCGGGCGTGTCGAAGGCGATGCCGAGCGTATGGATGTCATGCGCGAAGACCGTGCCGAGCTGATCCTTGCAGACCTGACCGATGAAGCCGCAGGTCTTGCCGAACGCGGCAAGGCCGGCGAGCGTGTTGGCGGCCGATCCGCCGCTGATCTCCATGCCCGGCCCCATATTCTCGTAGAGCAGCTCCGCCGTTTCCGTATCGACCAGCTGCATGCCGCCCTTGGTCAGCGCATGTTCGGCCAGGAAACCGTCATCGGCGCGGGCGATGACGTCGACAATGGCGTTGCCGATGGCGACGACATCAAGGGTAGCGGGCGTGGTTTCGGTCACGAAAGGTCCTTGCGCTTCTGGAAAAGATTGCCGCCCCTCTACTGGCCGGAAAAGCCGAGCGCAACGGGCGCATTGACCGTGCGAGCGCCAGGCGGGATAGTCGAGGCATGATCGTGAAGGCCCTGTTTCGCGCATTGCCGCAGATATTCCATCCCGCCGCGCGCGCGGTGCTGGCCAAATCGCTGGGGCTGACGCTGCTGATCTTCGCGGCGCTGGGCGTGGGGGTATGGTTCGGGCTGCGCTTCTTGTTCGTCTGGATGGGATGGGGTGAAGGCGGGCTGGCGGGCGCGGCGGCGGCCGTGGTCGTGGTCGTGACGATATTGGTCGCCTGGCTGCTGTTCCGCGCGGTCGCGATGGCGGTGCTGGGGCTGTTTTCCGACGCCATCGTGATCGCGGTGGAGCGGGAGAGCTATCCGGCGGCGGCGGCGCAGGCGCGCGACCTTTCGGTGGCGGCGGGCCTGCGGTTCGCGTTGCGGTCGGTTGCGCGGACCATCGGCTGGAATCTGGTCGCCCTGCCCCTCTACATCGCGCTGCTGGTGACGGGTGTCGGCACGCTGGCGCTGTTCCTGGCGCTCAACGGCCACCTGCTGGGCCGGGACCTGGCGGATATGGTCGAGGGGCGGCATCCGGAGCTGCCCGCCATCCCGCACGGCACGCGCTGGGCGATGGGACTCGTTTCGGCGCTGCTGTTCCTGGTGCCCGTCGCGAACCTGCTTGCGCCGATCTTAAGCGCGGCTATGGCCGTCCATGTGCTGCACGGGCAGCGGGAGAGGACGGCATGAGGCAGGTCAGGACGATCGTAATGGCCATGCTGCCGCTCGCCATGTCGGCGTGCGCGGCGGTGCCGCAAGCCGCACCCCAGGTGGCCGCGCCTCCGCCCATGGCCAGCGCCTATGGCAAGCCGGTCGAGGTGATGGGCGCCGACGCCAAGCGGCTGATCGCGATGTTCGGCCAGCCGCGCCTCGACATTCGCGAAAAGACGATGCGCAAATTGCAGTTCGCCAACAGCCGCTGCGTGCTAGACGCCTATCTCTACATGACCGGCAAGGGGAAACAGCCTGTCGTCACCTATGTCGACACGCGGCTGCCCGACGGGCGCGATACGGCGCAGGAACCCTGCGCGATGGCGCTGGCGGGGAAGTAATTTCACAATCTCCGTGGTAATCTTTCGAGCGCCCAGCTTGCCGCTTCCGCAACCACCGGGTCGTCGTCTTCCACCAATCTGCCGAGCACGTCGCGAAAGCCCGCGTCGCCGCTATTCCCCGCCGCAATGGCGGCGTTACGGACCATGCGGCCCCGACCGATGCGCTTGATCGGTGAGCCGGCGAACACTTCCCGAAAGGCGGGATCGTCCAGCGCGAGGATGTCGGCCAATGCAGGAGCAGCGAGTTCGGCGCGGCCGAGGAAGGCGCGGTTGGCAGACGCGGCGTCGGCGAACTTGTTCCAGGGGCAGACCGCGAGGCAATCGTCGCAGCCATAGATGCGGTTGCCGATCCCTTCACGAAACTCCTCCGGGATCGGCCCCTTATGCTCGATCGTCAGATAGGAAATGCAGCGGCGCGCATCCAGCCGGTAGGGCGCAGGGAAGGCATTGGTCGGGCAGGCGTCCTGACAAGCGTTGCACGAGCCGCAGCTATCGCGCGATGGCGCGTCCGGCGTGAGGTCCAGCGTCGTGTAGATCGCGCCGAGCAGCAGCCAACTGCCATGATCGCGGCTGACGAGGTTGGTGTGCTTGCCCTGCCAGCCAAGCCCGGCGGCGGCGGCGAGCGGCTTTTCCATGACCGGGGCGGTATCGACGAAGACTTTCAGTTCGCAGGGCGCGGCATCGACCAGCCAGCGGGCCAGCGCCTTCAGCGCCTTCTTGACGATATCGTGATAGTCCTGCCCCTGGGCATAGACCGAGATGCGCCCCCGATCCGGCACATCGGCCAGCGCCAGCGGATCGCGCGCCGGGGCGTAGCTCATGCCCAGCATGATGACCGAGCGGACCTCCGGCCAGAGGCCCCTGGGCGACCCGCGCTGGCCCGCCCGCTCCTCCATCCACAGCATGTCGCCGTGACGCCCCTCGTCCAGCCATTGGCGCAAGCGTCCAGCCGTCTCCGGCGCCGCGTCGGCGGACGCGACGAGGCAGTCGGCAAAGCCGAGCCGGATCGCCTCCGCCTTCAGGCGGGCTTCGAGAGGAATGGCCGCTTGTGTTGTCATGTCGCGAGGCTATCTTGCCGCCGATGACCGGCGATCACATCACAGCGCCCTATGCGGTCGAAGGTCGGGGCCTTGTCAAGACATTCGGCGATTTCCGCGCCGTCGACGGCATCGACATCGCTGTTCCCGCAGGCAGCATATTCGGCGTGCTCGGCCCCAATGGCGCGGGCAAGACGACGCTGCTGCGCATGTTGCTGGGCATTATCGATCCCGACGGCGGGCGACGCACCCTGCTGGGCGAGGCGGAGCCGCTGAAAATGGCGCGGCAGGTGGGATATCTGCCCGAGGAGCGCGGACTCTACCCGTCCATGAAGGCGGCGGAGGCCATCGCCTTCATGGGCGCGCTGCGCGGGCTGCCCCTGCGCGAGGGTCGGACACGCGCACGCGCGCTGCTGGAGGGACATGGGCTTGGCGGGTCGGCGGACAAGCCGATCCGGTCGCTATCCAAGGGGATGGCGCAGACGGTGCAGCTACTCGGCACGATCGTTCACAAGCCGCGCCTGATCGTGCTGGACGAGCCCTTTTCCGGGCTGGATGCCATCAACCAGGGCAAGCTGGAGGCGCTGATCCGGCGCGAGGCGGAATCGGGTGTCACCGTGCTGTTTTCCACCCATGTCATCGCCCATGCCGAACGCCTTTGTGAGCGCATCGCGATCGTCGCGGGCGGTCGCATCCGGTTCGAAGGGTCGGTCAGCAGCGCGCGCGACCGGCTGCGCCCGCAGGTCCGGCTGGAAACGCGGGCCGGTGACGGGCCATGGCGATCTGCCCTACCGTCCGACACGCAGCGCGAGGGCAATCTGTGGCAGTTCGCCCTGCCCGACAGCGGGATCGAGCCGCTGCTGAAGGCGCTGGTCGATGGCGAGGCAGGGATAGAGAGCCTTTCGATCGAGCGGCCCGGCCTGCACGACGCCTTTGTGGCGATCGCGGGCGAGAGCGCGGCGCGCGATATGGGCAAGGCCGATCCCGAGGAGGCGGAGGCATGAACGAGACGCTGCGCGCCACCTTCGTCATCGCCCGGCGCGACTTTACCGCCGTGATCTTCTCCAAGACCTTCATCCTGTTCCTACTGGGGCCGCTATTCCCGCTGCTGATCTTCGTATTCGCCGGAAGCGTGGGACAGCAGATCGACAAGGACGCATCGCGGCCCACGGTGGGCGTAGCGATGTCAGCCATCGATCTGCAAAAGCTGAAAGACGCGCGCAACACGGTCGCAAGGCAGATCGGCGATCAGGCGATGCCGGCCCTGCAACCCTATCCGGCGGGCACAGACCCTCAGGCGGTGCTGGCGAACGAGGGGGCAAAGGCGGTGGCCATGCTGTCAGGCACGCTGGCCGCGCCGCGCCTGACAGGCAAGGATGCCGATGTCCGGCAGTTCGAAGGAGACCTAAGCCTGCTGATCAATGTCGCGCGCGCGGGATCGGCCATGCCGGACACACCCATCGCCCGCGACATCGTGTCGGCAAGCAGCGGATCGAAACAGCAATCCCGGCTGGTGACCGGCCGGGCGGCGCAGGTCCTGCTGTTCCTGCTGACGATGCTGCTGGCCGGCATGGTGCTGTCCAACATGGTCGAGGAGAAGACCAACAAGATCATCGAGGTGCTGGCCGCCGCCGTGCCTGTCGACGCGATCTTCCTGGGCAAGCTGATGGCGATGCTGGGCATGTCCTTCGTCGGCATCACCGTGTGGGGCGTGACGGCGGCGGCGGGCTATACCCTGTTCCGGGGCACGGATTTCCCGATGCCGGAGCCAGCCATGGGATGGGCGCTGTTCGTGCCGCTCTTCTTCCTCTATTTCGCGACGGCCTACACGCTGTTGGGGTCGCTGTTCATCGGCATCGGCGCGCAGGCATCGACCGTGCGGGAGGTGCAGACCCTCTCCATGCCGATCACCATGTGCCAGGTCGTTATCTTCTTCTGCGCCAGCTATGCCGTGAACCGCATGGGCGAACCGCCCGAGATTGCGGCGGCGATATTCCCGTTCAGCTCCCCCTTTGCGATGATTGCGCGGGCGGCACAGTCCGACGCGATCTGGCCGCATCTGCTGGCGATCGGGTGGCAGCTCTTGTGGGTGGCGCTGATCATCCGCATCGGCGTGCGGCTGTTCCGGCGCAACGTTTTGAAATCCGGCGCGGGCGATCGCAGGGGATTGTTCGGTCGGAAGGCGAAGGCGCCTACTGCCCGGTGAAATTTCTTTGCCAGGTGCATATATATCCCGTCTCATACGTAACTTTCCTGGTCGCTCAGGCGAATGAGGATCGAGAAGCGGAGATGGAACGATGATCAGCAGACGACAATTATTGGGTGGCGCTGGCCTTCTGGTCGTCGCCGCAGCCCTGCCCAAGCTCTTCATGGGCAGCGACGAAGCGAACGCCGCCAGTTTTCCCGTGCAGATGACGCCTGCGCAGTGGAAGCAGAAGCTGACCCCCGGGCAATATAATGTGTTGCGCGACGCGGGAACCGAGCGGGCGGGATCAAGCCCGCTGAATGCCGAGCATCGGGCTGGCACCTTCACCTGCGCCGGATGCGACAACCGCCTGTTTTCGTCCAAGACCAAGTTCGACAGCGGCACGGGCTGGCCGAGTTTCTGGAAGCCATTGCCAAAGGCCATCGGCACATCGACCGACAGGGGACTGGGCATGACGCGGACGGAGGTGCATTGCGCGCGATGCGGCGGGCATCTGGGCCATGTGTTCGAGGACGGGCCGCCGCCGACCGGCCTGCGTTATTGTATGAACGGCGTGGCGATGCGCTTCGTGCCCGGCGCGTAGACGACGCGGTACACCCGGATTGGCTGATCCTTGCCCATGGATATGGGTTTCAGCCAGGCGGGCGGGCGGTTGCGCTCCAGGTCGCTCATAAGGGCCTTGGGCCGCTTTTGCCTGTAGCGGCTGATCTCGCCCGAGCCGGGGCAGTAGGCGAGATAATCCGTGCCCGCGACGAAGGCGGCGGCATTGGCCGTATCCGCCTCAAACCCCAGGATCACTCGCTTCATGCCCACGGAATTACGGTGGTGCGCGGTGGCGATGACGGCGTGCGGGGTGAAGGCGAGGATGGACGGGCCAATGTCGAGCGGGGCGAAGATCGTGCCCTTTGGCAGGGCAGCAAGTCCCTTCAGTCCGGCGATGCTGGCGCAGGCGCCCGCCTTGTGATCGGCGGCGGCCTCGGCCGGATCGTCGGAGGGCAGGACGGCGATGGCCCCAGCCTCCACGCCCAGCGGGGTGACGATGAACAAGAGCAGCGTCGAGACTATTCGCACCGGCGCGCGCAGGCGCTGGGCGCGGGTCCAGAGGTCGTGCAGGAGCCAGGCATTGCCCGCGAGCAGGAAGAGATGCGCGACCGACATGGCCCGCATCACCAGCAGGGCGACAAGGATCGCCCCAAGGGACAGGGAGGCGAGGCCCAGCCATTCGCGCCGCTTGGTCGGGGTCGGCGCATGCCGGATCGCCAGGACAGTGCCGATGAGGCCGAAGAGGAAGGGACTGGCGATGACGGCGGCGCTTGTGGGATTCTGATCCCAGAGGGGCCGGCCCTCCAGCACCTGCGTGTACCATTGGGTGTAGACGACCGGATCGAGCCCGCCGAACGGGCCGCTCATGCAGGCTTTGCCGTCGAACAGGAAGGTCAGGCCGCCCAGCGTGGCGGCGATGGCGACAACCAGGAAGCGGCGAATGACGCTATGTTCGCCCAGATAATGGGAGGCGAGCGGCAACATCAGCGCCACGACCGCCATCGGCAGCAGATAAACCGGCGACATGGAGTCGCAATAGGGGATGAAGGCCGCCGACCAGCCATGAACGCCGATCAGCAGCGCCGTCGATCCGACGACCAGCGCGCCCATATAGCCGAGCATCCGGGGCCATTCCGCCGCGCGATAGACGACATGCAGCGCGAAGAAAGCGCCGAACAGCGCGGCATAGGGCAGCGCCTCCGCCGAAATGTGCAGCCAGAGCGAGACAGCGAGGCCGGCGATAATCCCGCCACGCCGCTTTTGCGGATCGAACGCCGCCCACAGGGTGATGGCGTTCATCAGGATCTGCCAGTCATGATGGTCGATGCGGGTCGGGTGGAACTGGATGAGGATGCCGATCGACATGGCGAGCAGGATCGTGGCCACCAGCGCGACCGCCTGCCCGGCGACCCGGCGGACCGCCAGCGCCGTCATGAAGAACAGCGCGATGGTCAACAGCATCGGCGTGATCGCGACCGCCAGGCGATCAGCGACGGCCGTGCCGAACAGAGGCTGGAACAGCAGCATCAGCGCGGCGATCGGCAGATCGACGATGCGCGACCAGTGCATCGGGCCGCCAAGCGGCGGGTTCACGCGATGCTGCGACACGTCGAACCAGTTCTGGCCCGCGACGAAATCCTTCACCTCGACATAGCGCATCGCATCGTCGGGATCGCGGAAGCCGAGCGTCAGGACGCTGTGCCATTCGACATACAGCATCATGGCGCAGCAGCAGGCCGAAAGGGCGAGCACCGCCAGCAGGAAGCGGCGGTTGCTCATCAGGAAAAGACCACCGCTTTGCGCAGCAGGTAGGTCGCCTGGAAGGATATGGCGATCGCCGCCAGCTTGGCGAGGCGCGGGTCAAGCCCGAGCATATCGCCCATGCCGACGATCAATGCCGTCAGCGCCAGGCCGAGAAGCGCGGAAACGAGGAAGAGCGCCTGCTGACGCCCCCGCGCGCGGCCGCGCAGGGCAAGGGAATCGGAGAAAACCGTGCGGCTGGACAGCAGCCAGTGGGCCAATATGCCGGCGGTGTAGCCGACGACCGACGCCTGCATGGGCGGCAGGCGCCAGGCGATCAGCGCCATGAACAGGCCCAGGTCAACGGCAAGCGCGCCTGCGCTCGCCGCGATATAGCGGATATAGGTTACGCGGACGATGCCGGGGAGCCGGCCCAGCAGCGCAGCGATCATGGGATCAGGCGGCCTTGTTCAGGCGGCTGGGGACCAGCCGTTCGCTGGCGAGCGCGGCCCGCTGCCCCTCATCGCCCGCCTCATGATATTCGGCGTCCTCATTGACGCTCCAGATATCGTGGATGCGCGCGCCGGCCTCGATGTTCCGCACCGTCAGCATCGCGGTCATCATCGCATGATCCTGATTATTATAGCGATGCATGCCGTTGCGGCCGACCATATGGAGGGTCGGATATTTTTCCTCCAGGTCCGTGCGCATGGCGGCGACATTGGCGGCATACTGGTCGTCATAGACCGGATAAGCCTTTTCCTGGCGCACGACCGCGCCGCCGGTGACGTCCTGCGGACGGCAGAGGCTCAGGATCGCCATTTCCTTTTTCGCCAGTTCGACGAGATCGGCGTCGCTGGACGACCAGAGGCCGTCGCCTTCGAAGCAGAAATATTCCAGGCCCACGCAGGCGATATCGCTGTCCGGCACCATTTCGGGCGACCAGCTGCGGAAGTTCTGGACGCGGCCGACCTTCACCTTGCTGTCGTGGATGTAGATCCAGTTGTCCGGAAACAGGTCCGGCGATTTGATCATCAGCGCGACGGTCAGGAAGTCGCGATATTTGAGCTCAAGCGCCTCGCCCATGGACGCGGGCATCGGGTGGATGCGCCCGGCAAGCTCCCGCATCGGCGCGGAGCTGATGACATGGGCGGCGTTGATCGTGACATCGCCATCCGGGCCGGTCGCGGCGACGCGCCAGCGGCCGGTGACCTGGTCCTGCGCCAGTTGCTTGAGCGCATGGCCCATCAGCACGCTATTGCCGCCGTTCACGACATGGTCGCGCGCGGCGTCCCACATCATGCCGGGGCCAAGGCGCGGATAGCGGAAGGTTTCGAGCAAAGTCTTGGTCTGCATCCCGTCATTGGGGCGCTTGTTGAGGCCCAACGAACGCTTCAGGCCATCGAGCACCGCCGCGCCGAGGCTGAGCCCCTTGATGCGCTGCGCCGCCCAGTCGGCCGACATCTCGTCACAGGGCATGCCCCAGACCTTTTCCGTATAGGTCTTGAAGAAGATGGAATAGAGTTTGTGGCCGAACTGGTTGACGACCCAATCCTCGAAGCTCTTCACTTCTTTGTTCGGGCTGAGCTTCCAGCGGGCATAGCTCGCCATGCACAGGGTCGAGCGCCAGATGCCGAGGTTCATCAGCGCTTCGAATGCGCGCAGCGGATAGCTGTAGAATTTGCCCTCATAATAGATGCGGCTCATCCGGGGACGCTGGATGAAGTCGTCGGGGAGTATCTCGTTCCAGAGGTCGACGACCTCCTTCGATTTCGAGAAGAAGCGGTGTCCGCCGATATCGAAGCGAAAGCCCTGATGCTCTACGGTGCGGCTGATCCCGCCGACATAGACGGGGTCCTTCTCAATCACCGTGACGCTGTAACCCTTCTTGGTAAGAAGGTAGGCGGCGGTAAGGCCAGCCGGCCCGGCCCCGATGATGGCCACGTCGACAGACTGCTGGGCAGACGCCATTACAGAAAAATCCCCCGGAGATTGCGCTCTCCGAGGGAAATGAAGGAAATCTTCTAAGGAAGGGTTAATTTTTCTTAAGAAGATCGGGCGCGTCAGCCCGTGCGGACGGCGTACACCGCGCTGTTGAGATCAACCCGGGCATCGTTGAACGCCTCCGTTACGCAGCGGGCATCATTGGCGGCCAGACTGGAGCCCGGCATGTCGGCGCACACCTTGTTGGCGGCGCGACGGATGCGGTTGTCGGCGACCCGCACGTCTCGGTCGGCCCGCAGGTCGAGGTCACGCAGCGATACGACGACCGAGCGGACCTCCTGCGTGCGATCGCCGGTCACGACGAGGTCGGATTCCCCCTGCTGCGCCATGGCGGCAGCCGGAATGAAAAGGGCGGCAGCGGCGGCCGCAAGGATGGTCTTCCTGTGCATGTCTCTACTCCTGTTTTGCCGTGCTCTCTGGGGGAAAGAACGGACGACACAGCAGGAGGTTTCCATAAAATGGCGCAAAAGCGCCATTTTATGATTCCAGACCGTTGGAAGATCAGTGGCGGAAGTGACGCATCCCTGTGAAAACCATGGCCAAATCCGCCTCGTCGGCGGCGGCGATGACGTCCGCGTCGCGGATCGATCCGCCCGGCTGAATGACAGCGGTGGCGCCCGCCTCGACTGCAGCAAGCAGTCCGTCGGCGAAGGGGAAGAAGGCGTCGGAGGCAACCGCCGAACCGATGGTGCGCGGTTCCGCCCATTTCGCCTTTTCAGCGGCGTCCTTCGCCTTCCATGCAGCGATGCGCGCGGATTCCAAGCGATTCATCTGCCCAGCGCCAATGCCCGCCGTACTGCCGCCCTTGGCGTAGACGATGGCGTTCGACTTCACATGCTTGGCGACGGTCCAGGCGAAAAGGCAGTCCTCCAGCTCCTGCGGGGTGGGCTGGCGCTTCGTCACGACCTTCAGATCATCGCGGGTGATGCGGCCATTATCGCGGCTCTGGACCAGCAGGCCGCCGGCGATGCTCTTCATGGCGAGGCCAGAACGCGCGGGATCGGGCAGGTCGCCGGTCAGGAGCAGGCGCAGATTCTTCTTCTTCGCGAAGATCGCCTTCGCTTCGTCGTCGGCGTCCGGCGCGGCGACGACTTCGGTGAAGATGCCGCTGATCGCCTCCGCCGTCGGGCCATCGAGCGGGCGGTTGACGGCAATGATGCCGCCAAAGGCCGACACGGTGTCGCAGGCAAAGGCCGCCTCATACGCCTCTATCAAGGTCGCGCCGGTGGCGACGCCGCAGGGATTGGCGTGCTTGACGATGACGACGGTCGGCGGGCCGTCGCGAAATTCGCTGACCAGTTCGAGCGCGGCGTCGGCGTCATTATAATTATTGTAGCTCAGCTCCTTGCCCTGGACCTGGCTCGCCTGCGCGATGCCGTTGGCGGTGGGGCCGAGCGGCAGGTAGAGGGCGGCGGACTGGTGCGGGTTCTCGCCATAGCGCAGGGTCGAGGCGAGCCTTGCGCCGGTCGTCAGCGTCTCCGGAAAGGCCACGCCCTGATCGGCGAAGGCGAACCAGCTTGCGATCATCGAGTCATAAGCGGCGGTCGCTGCATAAGCCTTCGCCGCCAGCATGCGGCGGAAGTCGTAGCTGGTTGCGCCAGCCTGCTCCGCCATTTCCGCGATCAGGCGCGCATAGTCGGCCGGGTCGGTCAGGATGGCGACGCTTTCATGGTTCTTGGCCGCGGAACGCACCATGGATGGGCCGCCGATATCGATATTCTCGATAATCTCTTCCCGTTCCGCGCCCTTGGCGACGGTCTGGGCGAAGGGATAGAGGTTGACAACGACGAGGTCGATCGCGCCAATCGCATGTTCGTCCATCGACGCGACATGGTCGGGATTGTCGCGCACGGCGAGCAGACCGCCATGCACCTTGGGATGCAGGGTCTTCACGCGACCATCCATCATTTCCGGGAAGCCGGTGAGGTCGGAAATATCCATGACCGTCAGGCCCGCATCGCGCAGCGCCTTCGCCGTGCCGCCGGTCGATACCAGCTCCGCCCCTTGGCCGGCCAGCGCCGCGCCAAGTTCGGCAAGGCCGGTTTTGTCGGACACCGACAGGAGCGCCCGCTTAATCTTCACATTTCCCACGTTCTAAACCCTATGTTGATTTCAGCTCATGCGCTTGAGCAGCCAGCCGATGCTGCTGCCGCCCGGCTCCGCCTCTGCGCTGACAATGAGTTGCTGGCTCGGGACCGGACGGCCATTGCCGTCGACCCAAAGGCTTTCCTCCACCGAAAGCTGTCCGCCCCCGGCCCGGAACTGCCACAATGTGCCGCCCTCCAGCCGCAGCAATACGCCCTGCCCATCCGCCGTAACCGTCGGCTCGACGCCGGGCGCGAGGTGAAAACGCAGGACATAGGGTACAGCGGCCGGCTTGCGGCGGCGCGGCGCGGGGAGCAGCATGTCCTCTCCCCGAAGTTCCTTGCCCTCTGCCGAAAGCATCAGCAGGCGGCGATGGACATAGCCCAGGCGGCGCACATAGCCATCATGGCTGAGTTCCAGCCGGCTGCCGCTGTCCGTTTCCTGTCGGTGCAGTTCGACCTCGGTCACGCCACGGCCCAAGGTGCCATCGCCGAGGATCGCGGTGGAATTGCTGTCGGCCAGCGTCAGCGTGCTGTGCGCGGCGGTGGTGCGCAATGCCTGCGCCAGCGCATCCGGCAATTGCGCGCCCGCAAGAGCCGCGCCGCCGCAATTGACGAACAGGCGGTGCAGGCCGTCGCTGACCTCCAGCGCGCCGGTCGACGCACAGCCGGCATCGGCAAAACGGGAAACAGGGGGCGGGGCGGCGTCGGCCAGAACCACGGTGGCGCCCGCCGACATCCGTTGATAGCCCCAGTCCCGCGCCTGACGCAGCGGCCGGGTCCGCACGCCCGTGGCGGTGACGACGGCGTTGACGATCTCCGCCGATATGCCGCTGCCGCCCTGCCAGCTGCCAAGCCCGCCATCGCCATGGGTAACGCCAAGCAAGGCGGGCACGGTGCGCGACAGGGCCTCATCCAAGAACGCCGGCGGCTCCTCCCGCCGGGCATCGTAGACGGCGCGCAGCATGGCGAGAAGCGTGATCCCCTCCAGCTGCGCCATCGGCGCGCGCGAAATGACGCCGCCATCGCCATGGAAGGCGCTGTCGAGCGCGCGGCGCAGGCCGGCCTCACCAAAGATGCGGCGCGGGCCGCCGCCGGGGATCAGCAGGGACGCCGCGACGATGCCGCCCCAGGCGACAAGGCGCTGGACGCCGACGGGGGCCTTGTCGGCGCTCTGGTCGAGATGGCGGGCGGTGCGGGCAATGCAGTTGAGGACGAGAGAGCGATAGACCAGATCGCTGCTCGACAGGATGAGCGGCGCCTGGCTGGTCCAGAAGAACAGCCGCCAGCCCGCATTGTCGGCGCGCCACGCCGGTTCGCTGGGCTTTTCCGAATGGGCGGCCAGCCATTTGCGCATGATCGCCTCGGCCACCGGCGCGCCCTGATCGCGGGTCGAAACGGTGGCGAGGTCGCGCAGCCAGCGGAAGCTGTGGATATAGTCGCGAAAGGCGGGCGCGACGTCGAGGGTCGCGAAATCCAGCGTCTCGACCGACTGCTTCATGCCACGGAACAGGAAGAAACCGGCCCGCAGCGCATTGCCCGCGCGCGGATCGCCCGGAATGTCGTCGTCCGGCACGGCCAGCAGCTTCAGGGGATATTTCCCCTTCAGCCGCATCGCGTGGATCGGCGTGCGCCAGGTCAGGCGATAGAAGCGGTTGGCGACTCTTTCGGCCAGCGACAGCCCCTTGTCATCCGACACACGGATGAGCCTCTTGCCCTCCTCGATCCCGTCATCCTCGGTCAGAGGCGCGGCATGGGGCGGAAGCCGGCTGTGGTCGTTCACCCGCCCCGCAACCTCCGGATATTGTCAGCATAGGCGGATGGGCCGCCCTTGAACGTCGCCGTGCCCGCGACCAGCACGTCCGCGCCCGCGGCGATGGCCTGCGGCGCGGTCTCGAAATCGATGCCGCCGTCGACCTGCAAACGAATATCCCGGCCGCTCTTTTCGATCATCTTGCGGATCGCTTCGATCTTGCGGAGCTGGCTGGTGATGAAGCTCTGGCCGCCGAAGCCGGGGTTGACGCTCATCACCAGCACAAGGTCGATATCGTCGATCAGATAATCGAGCATCTTGGCGGGCGTGCCGGGGTTGAGGACGACGCCGGCCTGCTTGCCCAGCGACTTGATGTGCTGGACGGTGCGGTGGATGTGCGGGCCGGCCTCCGGATGCACGGTCAGGATATCCGCGCCCGCCGCCGCGAAGGCGTCGAGATAGGTATCGACCGGCGAGATCATCAGATGCACATCCATCGGCTTGGTCGTGTGCGGGCGCAGCGCCTTCACCACCATCGGGCCGATCGTGATATTCGGCACGAAATGGCCGTCCATCACATCGACATGCACCCAGTCGCAGCCGGCCTCGTCAATGGCGCGCACCTCTTCGCCGAGCCGGGCGAAATCGGCGGACAGGATGGACGGGGCGATGCGGACGGATGATGCCATGGGTGACTGGCATTAGCGGTGCGACTCGGGCGGCGCAACCATTGTCCGCGCCGATTCGCGCCTCAGGTCCGACGAAAGCGCGCGATGAAGAATCCGTCGACGCCGCCTTGCCCCATGAGCGTGGCGGGAAGGGTGCGGATGAAGCCCTCGCCAGTGGTCGAAACGCCATCGGGCAAGGCGTCGGCATCCGGTAGAAATGGCGCAAATCCGGGATTTCGGGCGAGGAATCCGCGCGCCTGCTCTTCGCCCTCGGCCTGCTCCAGCGAGCATGTCGCATAGAGGAGCACGCCGCCCGGCGCGACCCACTGAGCCGCGCGATCGATCAGCAAAGCCTGCAATTCCGCCAGTTCGGCAATCTGTCGCGGCCCGATCCGGTGCAGCACGTCCGGGTGGCGGCGGTAGATGCCGGTCGCGGTGCAGGGCGCGTCGAGCAGTACCGCGTCGGCAGGCGCGTCGGGCGACCATGTGCGGATGTCGGCGGTCAGGACATCGGCGGAAAGGCTGGTGCGTTCGAGGTTTTCCGACAGGCGCTCCAGCCGGCGCTTGGACTGGTCGATGGCGGTGACGCGCCAGCCGGATGCGGCCAGTTGCATCGTCTTTCCGCCCGGCGCGGCGCACAGGTCCAGGACATGGCGGCCATCGCCCGCGCCCAGCAGGCGGGCGGGGACGGAGGCGGCGAGATCCTGCACCCACCATGCGCCGTCGCCAAAGCCGGGCAGTTCCGTGATCGCGTCATGATCGCCGAGCCGGACATGGCCGGGGGCGAAGGAGGTTCCGGAGAGGCGTTCGACCCAGAGCGCCGTGTCGGCGGGATCGCGCAGCGACAGATCGACCGGCGGGCGGATGGCGAAGGCGCGGGCGGCCGCCTCCACCATGTCATCGCCCCATTGGCCGTGCCAGCGCGCCGCGACTTCGGGTGGGAGCGCGGGCACTTCGGGCAGGCGCGCCTCGCCCCGCATGATCGTGCCGAACACGCCATGCACCAGCTTGCGCGGGCCGCCGTCCACCAGCGGCAGGGCGGTGGCGATAGCGGCATGGGGCGGCGTGCCGAGGCCGAGCGCCTGGACGAGCGCGATGCGCAGCACCATCCGCGCCTTGGCGTCGTCGGGCAGACGCTGGCGCGTCGCGCCGTCGATCAGCGCATCCAGATCGGGCAGGCGGCGCAGCGTCTCCGCCGCGATGGCATGGACGAGCGCGCGGTCGTTCCCGGCGGGAATGCCCTGCGTCGCGCCGTGCAGCGCCAGTTCCAGCGGCTCGCCCCGGCGGAGCACGGCGTCAAGGAGCTTGAGCGCTGCGCGGCGCGCGGGGAGACCTGCGGGCGGCGGCGGACTGGCGGGGTAGCGGGAGGTCGGTTGTTCTGGGGACATCGGCGCGCTCTAGGCCATTCACCGCGCGCCGTCATCCCCGGCTGTCGTCAGTCCCGGCGCAGCGGATCGAGCGCGCTGGATCGGCGCGGCTTGGGCGCGCCGTTGGGATTGAGGGCGGAGCCGCGCGGCGAGATGGTGGGCGGTGCGGCAACGGACGGCGCGGCATGAGCGGGGTTCAGTGCAGGCGCCTGCCCCATGTCCCGCGCCATATCCTCCAGCGCGGCGATGCGGCTTTCGGTCGCCGGGTGGGTGGAGAACATCTGACTGACATGGGCGGGCACGATGTAGAGTTGCGCCGCAGCGGGATTAGTGTCGGCCACCGGATTGGGAATCCGCTGGGCCATGCCGGATATCTTGGCGAGGGCAGAGGCGAGCGCGCGCGGATTGCCGCTGATCTGCGCACCCGCCCGGTCCGCGCCATATTCGCGGGTGCGGCTGATCGCCATCTGCACGATCATCGCGGCGAAGGGCGCGACGATCACCGCCAGGATGCTGGCGACCATATTATGGTGGCCTTCATTGTTGCCGCTCCGGAAGAACAGGCCGAAATTGGCGAGCATCGATATCGCGCCTGCGATCGTCGCGACCATCGTCATGATCAGCGTGTCGCGGTTGCGCACATGGCCAAGCTCATGCGCCATCACTCCGGCGATCTCGTCCCGGTTGAGCATCGACAGCAGGCCCGTGGTCGCGGCGACGGCGGCATTTTCGGGATTGCGGCCCGTGGCGAAGGCGTTGGGATGCGGGGAATCGATGACATAGACGCGCGGCATGGGCAGGCCGGCGCGCTGTGCGAGTTGCTGCACCAATGGATAGAAATCGGGGGCGCTCGCCGCATCGACTTCCCGGGCGCCGTGCATGGACAGGACGATCCTGTCGGCATTCCAGAAAGTGAAGAGGTTCATGCCGGCTGCAACCAGCAGGGCGATGATCGCGCCGCCACCGCCGCCCAGCGTGTAGCCCAATGCCATGAACAGCGCGGTCAGCGCCGACAGGAGCATCATCGTCTTGAACCCGCTCACGGTACGAAACATCCTTTTCATCAACGGTCGCCAGCCCATATAGCATGGCAGCAGTGAATGTGGGATGACGCCGGGCCGCCTTCAATCCGGCGCCGCCGTTGGACATAAGCGAGAAATGCAATGGGTAAGCGCCCCGATCATGTGAAGCCCCCGGCCCATCTTTCCAAAAGCCCGCCGGTGCCGCAGCCCGACCCGCTGGACAAGGTGCCCGAGGCGGAAGAGGGCCTCAGCCCAACCCGCTATGGCGATTGGGAGAAAAAGGGCATCGCGATCGATTTCTGATCCGATTCTAATCAACAACCCGCGGACTTTTCACGCATTTTTCCCCACTCATCCTCCGTTCATCCAAAATCCTGCACGGCTTTTCTCCATTCCGAGCAAGACCGGGTACAGGGAGCCCCTTGTCATCGCTAGGGATGGCGTTGGCGTCATGACGGGTCGCGCCTTCGTCCGCATGCCAATATTGTGCGTTGAATTTGAGGGATAAAACGGGTTCCATGGGTCATCTTCCTTTGTTTGCCGAGATCGAGAAACCGGAGGAGGCAACGCTGATGTATGGCGTCGGCCGTCTCATCTGCGCCTGGGGCGCGCTGGAACAGGGGCTGGAGCATAAATTATGCGCCCTGCGCGAAGCGGCAGGCGATGTGCGCAATACCAGCATGCGGACCAAACCGGGCATGAGCCGCCTGATCGCCGAGCTGCGCGCCACGGTTTCGATGCGTGACCGGCGCGATGTCAGCGCATTGTCACAGATCGCCGATATCGAACGCGACATTCAGCGGATAGATCGGTTCAGGGGGCTGATCATATCGGGCTTTGGCGCGCCGGAGCCCGGCGGGTTTTTGTGCCGGGACCAGAAAAACAACGAGATGCATGTATCGATGGAACGACTGGATTCCGAAATAGGACAGCTGGAGACGATCAGCGAACGGTTGATGGCTCTGTAACCTTCTATCCTCTATTCCCGATCCTTCGCAGGGTTGACCTTCCCGGTTCGACCCGCGATGAGTGCAGTGCAACATTTCCTGAAAACCAAACAGAACAGGGCATAATGACGAAGAAGATACGCAAGGCCGTGTTCCCCGTGGCGGGACTCGGTACACGTTTCCTCCCGGCGACCAAGGCCGTGCCGAAGGAATTGCTGCCCATCGTGGATCGGCCGCTGATTCAATATGCGGTGGACGAGGCGATCGAGGCCGGCATCGAGGAGATGATCTTCGTCACCGGACGCGGCAAGGGCGCGATCGAGGACCATTTCGACATCGCCTATGAACTGGAGGCGACGCAGCGCGAGCGCGGCAAGGACATGTCGGGCCTGAAGGGCACGCGCCTTGCCCCTGGCAACGCGATCTTCGTGCGGCAGCAGGAACCGCTGGGCCTGGGCCATGCGATCTGGTGCGCGCGCCACATCGTCGGCGACGAACCCTTCGCGATCATCCTGCCCGACGAGTTCATGTATGGCGGCAAGGGCACTGGCTGCCTCAAGCAGATGGTCGACGCCTATGACGCGGTCGGCGGCAACCTGATCTGCGCACTCGACGTGCCGATGGAGCAGACGCCGAGCTATGGCGTGCTTGATCCCGATGGCGAGAATGGCGACCTGACGGTCATCAAGGGGCTGGTCGAAAAGCCGGCGGCGGGCACGGCGCCCTCAACCCTGATCATCGCCGGACGCTATATCCTGCAGCCCGATGTCATGACGATCCTGGAAACGCAGGAAAAGGGCGCGGGCGGCGAAATCCAGCTGACCGACGCGATGGCGGCGATGATCGGCAAGCAGGCGTTCCATGGCGTGACCTTCAAGGGCGATCGCTATGACTGCGGGTCGAAGGCCGGCTATATCGAGGCCAATCTGGCGCTGGCGCTGGAGCGGGATGATATCGGCGCGCATATCCGGCAGTTCGCGAAGAAGCTGGTCGGCTGATAACCGGGCCTGGGGTCAAAGAAGCGAACATTCGGGAAGATCGGCCAGCTTCCAAAGCCCTAAGCTCTTGTCGTTCCAACCGCCATTTCCCTCATCACAACGTTCGTTGATGAGCATTGCGGGACGTGGCCAATGGAACGGAGAACGCTCCATGTTCAAAGCGCGCCAGTCCCCATCTTCACAATCACCATTGCTTTTCCACAGCGGGAAGGTGGTTGTCAGCAGCCATTGCGCGCCGCTCGCCCGAAAATTGGCGATTGCCTTGAAGATATGGGCAAATGTCAGATGAACAAAGCAGTCGCGGCACAGGATCAGATCAGCGGCAGGCAGCGGGTCAATGGTGATATTCGCGATACTGAAATTTCGTCTTCCCGGTATCGTTTTCGCAACCGCCCGGTTGCTCTCGATCAATGACGGTACAATGTCGACGCCGATGTAGATTACTTCCAGAGCTGTGCTCAATATCCAGCGGGCATCACCGCAGGGCGCATCCAACAAGGTATTAACGTTAAGATGGGTCAGTAGGGCGGGCAATGCTTCCCGAACGCTTTGCGTTGCGGGATATTCGGAGCCCAGGCCAGAGACGGATGTTTCTGCGCCCCACAGGTTGATTTCCTCAATGCGCTGAAAACGACCGGCCAGATCAAGCCCGGCAAATTTCCCGCGATTGGCCACGAACCTTTGATGAGCAAGCACAGGTGGACGTACATTATCGGATACTTCGCGCCACTTGCTCATCCCCGCACGCCTGCGAGATAATCAGACAGACGAACCTGAAGATAGGGAACGGCTTGTGGATGGCTAAGGAATGTGTCGATCGGCATCATCTTCCAAAACTGGCCTTCATCGCCAAAGCGAATGGAACGAACATCCTGATTCGTGATATTTGCGGCGAGAAAATACCCCGTCAGAAGGCCGGTGCGACGGGGCGGATAATTACGCATCCACAAGAGCTGATGCGATGAAAGGCGCAGTCCAAATTCCTCCTCCGTTTCACGTAGCGCACACTCGGCCGGCGACTCATTGCCTTCCCTGCCACCGCCAGGGAGATCCCACTGATTGGGATGTGGAAGACCGATCTTGTCATCCCGAAGATATGTGACGATCGCTTTGTCGCAAAGCAGTGCGATTTTGGCACCCTCAAAATCTATACCACTCCACATCGTTACATCACCACGCACCCAGACCGATTGCCCCGGATCGATATTCCGCGATCCGGCGCGCGGTCGCAGCCGACAGGGCGGACGGAAGCGTGTCGAGGGGGAACCAGCGCGCTTCGGCAATCTCCATAAGGTCGGCTTTTTCAAGTTGCGCCGCGCGACTGGTGTCGATGCGCACGATGAAGATCACAACATGATCGTCCTTCCCCTCCTTGCGGCTGTGATAGACGCCGAGAATGCGCTCGACCGCGACATCCGTCAGGGCGACTTCCTCCTTCAGTTCGCGGCGCAGGGCGGTTTCGAAGCTCTCCCCCTTCTTCACGCCGCCGCCGGGGAGATACCATTGGTCGAGATAGGTGTGGCGCACGAGGGCGATCCGGTCGGCGGCATCGAGGACGATGGCCCGGACGCCGAGCGTGCGCGGCCTGCGCACGCGGTAGTAAAGGCGCGCGGCCTTGCCGATCAGACGATGGTGCAACGCCATCTGCGCCTCCCAAGAACTGCTCAGGGATAAGCGCCTTTTGGCATCTGCAACAGCGCTAAACGCTCTCGCGGGACCCTTGCACCTTGCCCCATGCGTCGATCACCGCCTGCACAGTGATATCCGCATCCACCATCGTCGTGGCGATCGAGGAGACGGAGACGCGCATCACCCACTGGCCACGCCATTGCGACGATCCGATGAAGGCGACGGCGTCCTCCTGCACCTGTCGCACGGTCGCGAGGGTTGTGGCGTCGTCGCCCTCCCCCTCCCCGAAGCGCAGCATGAACTGGTTGAGGCCCGCGGGTTGGATAAGGGTAATACCAGGCTGGTCGCCCAGCGCCTGCGCCATATGCGCGGCAACGGCGCAGCATTGATCGACCATTGCGGTGATCCCTTCGCGGCCCAGCGCGCGGATCATGGCCCAGGTCCCGAAGCCGCGCGCCCGGCGGGACAGTTCGGGGACATAGGCCGACGGCTCGCGTTCCGCGCCCTCGGCAGGCGGCAAATAGCTGGCGCTGATCGCCATGGCGCGGCGGTGCGCCTCCTGATCCCGCACGATGGCGAAGCCGCAATCATAGGGGGTCTGCAGCCATTTATGGCCGTCCGTGCCCCAGCTGTCCGCCTGCTCCACGCCCGCCGTCAGATGGGCATGGGCGGGACTCGCCTGCGCCCAGAGACCGAACGCGCCATCGACATGGACCCAGGCGCCCGCCGCCTTTGCAATCGGAATAATCTCGGCAAAGGGATCGCAAGCGCCGGTATTGATCTGGCCGGCCTGAAGGATAACAATGGTGGGATCGGATGTCGCGCGCATGGCCGCCGCGAAAGCCTCAGGCAGGATACGGCCCGCGTCGTCGCAGGCGATGGATGTGACCCGCGATGCGCCAAGGCCGAGATATTTGAGGCCGGAGAAGACGGTGGCATGCGCGTCCGCGCCGATCAGCACCGTGATCGGCGGCGCGCCGAACAGGCCGTCCGCCTCTACATCCCAGCCCACGCGGCGCAGCACTTCGCTGCGCGCGGCGGCGAGGCACACGAAATTGGCGATCGTCGCCCCGGTAACGAAACCGACCGAAGCCTCCAGCGGCAGGCCGAGCAGTTCCAGCAGCCAGCGGCTGGCCACGGCCTCCACCGCTGAGGAAGCGGGCGCGGCGATGAGGTTACCGGCATTCTGGCCCCAGGCCGATGTCAGCCAGTCCGCCGCGACGCCGGTCGGATGGGAATTGCCGATGACCCAGCCGAAGAAGCGCGGGCCGGTGCTGGCGCGGATGCCCGGCGTTGCCAGGCGAACCAGCTCTTCGATGATCTGTGCGCCATCATCGCCGGTTTCGGGAAGCGGTGCATCGAAGGCAGCGAGCATGTCCGCGAAGCTGGCGACGGGGGTGTGGTCCGCCGCCGCAATCTTCTGCCGATAGGCGATCGCATGGCGCGCCGCCACATCCAGCGCCGCAAATGCCTTATCGTCGGGTGCCGTCATGCCATGATCCTAAAGGGGAGAAGCCCTTTGTGGCGGACGATAGCAGGGTTGACCAAGGCCGGATCGAAAAGATTGGCCCTGCCCGATGCTCAATAGGCGAGCTTGGGATACCAGTCGGCGGGCCGGCCGCCGGGCGTCAGGTCCAGGATCGACCAGAGCGCGGCGATGTCGGGCGCGTCGCGCGGGTCCTGACCCGGATCGGCCATGTCCATGGTCATTTCGCTTGCCCAGAACAGGCGGACGGCGTCGCCATCCTTGCGGAACACCACCAGCGCGGGATTCTCGCTGCCGTCCGCGTTGATCAGGCCGAGATCGTTCGCATACTCGTCGCCGACCGTCTGGATGAAGTCGAGGTGCCGCCAGCCGCGTTCCTGCGCGAACAGGAACTGCCGCTCGACCGGACTGCGGCCGAGGATTTTCAGGGCGACGCGCTGCTTGATATCGGCGGCATTGCCGTTCACCGAACCCAGCCAGTTGGTGCACATCGGGCAGGGCCGCTCACGCTGCGGTCCGTACATCCAGAAATAGGTGACGAGCGTGTCCTTGTCGCCGAACAGATCGGCAAGGCCGACTTCGAACCCATTCTCATCCCGGAAGCGATAATCCTTGGCGATGATCGGGCCGGGCGGGAGCGCCTGGCGCTGTTCGCTCAGCCGCGTCATGTGCCGGCGAAATTCGATTTCCTCGGCCAATAATGCGCGCCGTGCCTCGCGATAGGCGTCGCTCTCGCCGGGAAAGGGTGTCTTCCCCTTCGCGGCGAGGTCCGGTGCCGGGACGAGTGGCTTGGTCATGACGCGCTCCTCTGCCTGTTTTCCGGAACAATGAATGGCGGCCCGATAGGTTCACCATGCATTGTTCTGAACAGGTTGGAAGCGCAGCGCGTCAGAACGGGACTTCGTCGTCCAGATCATTGTCGAAATTGGGGCTGCTGCGACCGCCGCCCGCGCCGGAACCGGAGCCACGACCGCCGGTGCTACCGCCACCGCCGCTGCCGTAGGAGGGGCCATCGTCATAGTCGCCGCCGCCATAGCCGCTGCTGCCGCCCGACCAGTCGCTGCCGCCGCCGGAAGCGCGACCGCCACCGCCGCCACCAAAGCCGCCGCCCTGACCACCGCCGCCCGGCGCGCCGTCAAGCATCGTCAGCACGGCGCCCGGACCCTGCAGCACGACCTCGGTCGAATAGCGGTCATTGCCCGACTGGTCCTGCCATTTGCGGGTGCGCAGCTGGCCTTCGAGATAGACCTTCGAACCCTTGCGCAGGAAGCGTTCGGCGACGCCGGCCAGCCCCTCGGAGAAGATGGCCACGGTGTGCCATTCGGTCCGCTCCTTCTTCTCGCCCGACATGCGGTCCTTCCAGCTTTCGCTGGTGGCGATGCGCAGGTTGCAGACCTTGCCGCCATTCTGGAAGCTCTTCACTTCCGGGTCGGCGCCCAGATTGCCCACCAGAATGACCTTGTTTACCGAGCCTGCCATGATCCCTCCGAAGGCGTGAAAGGGGTCCTTATAGCCGCGCGGATGACGCGGTAAACATCAAAGACCAGCGGCAGTCGCGGTCCAGAAGGTTATGCCCGCCGCAGCATAAGCCAACACGAAAAGATAGCCCACCATGAACAGCGGCCAGCGCCAGCCGTTTGTCTCCCGCCGGGTGACGGCAATGGTCGAAATGCACTGGGGGGCGAACACGAACCAGGCAAGGAAGGCGAGAGCGGTGGGCAGCGACCAGCGCCCTTTGAGGCGGTCGCCCAGTTCCATGCTGACGGCATCCTCGCCCTGGTCGGCATCGATAGCGTAGACGGTCGCGATCGCGGAGACCGCGACTTCGCGCGCCATCATGGTCGGCAGCAGGGCCAGCGAGATGTCGCGGTTGAAGCCGATCGGCTCGACCAGCACGTTGATGCCCCCCGCGATCCGGCCGGCGATGCTGTATTCGCTCTGCTTGACACCGGCCGGAGCGGTGGGAAAGCTCGCCAGCACCCACAACACGGCGTTGGTGGCAAGGATGATGGTGCCGGCGCGCTTGAGGAAGATCACCGCACGCTGCCACAGGCCAATCAATATGTCCTGCGGCCGGGGCCACTGATATTTCGGCATTTCCATCAGGAAGCCGCTGCTGTTCCCCTTTGCCACGGTCAGGCGCAGCGCGAGCGCCGCGACCATCGCGCCGACGATCCCGGCGACGTAGAGAAGGAACAATATCAGCCCCTGCAGTCCGATCCCGCCCAGCACGGTGCGCGCCGGAATGAAGGCGGCGATGATCAGGCCATAGACGGGCAGCCGCGCCGAACAGGTCATCAGCGGCGCGATCAGGATGGTCGTCAGCCTGTCCTTAGGATCGCTGATCGTACGGGTCGCCATGATGCCGGGCACGGCGCAGGCGAAGGACGAAAGCAGCGGAATGAAGGCGCGGCCCGAAAGGCCGACCCGCGCCATGATGCCGTCCATCATGAAGGCGGCGCGCGCCATATAGCCGGTCGCCTCCAGCATCAGGATGAAGAAGAACAGAATGAGGATCTGCGGCAGGAACACGATCACCGCGCCGACGCCACCGACCACGCCCTCCAGCAGGAAGTCGTGCACAATGCCGGGCGGCAGGATGGCCGTCACCGCCGTGCCCAGCGCAGTGACCCAGCCTTCCAATATGTCGGCAGGGACAGTCGCCCAGGAAAACACCGCCTGAAACATGACGAAGAGCAGCGCCAGCAGGAAGACAAGGCCCATGACGGGATGGAGCGCGATCCGGTCGACAGCCGCCGTCAGGCGGCGCGACGGGGTTTCGCGCACGATGGCGGCGCGCGCGATCCGGTGCGCCTCGTCACGCACGGCGTCGAAGCTCTTTTCTTCCGGCGATGGGCGAAGCGTGACCGGCCCGCCAGTGATGAGCTTGTCCAGTTCGGCGCGGAGATGATCCAGGCCCCGCTTGCGCACGGCAACAGTGGCGATCACCGGCACGCCAAGGTCGCGCGACAGGATATTGGCGTCGAGTTCCAGCCCGTCCCGCGCGGCGAGGTCCACCATATTGAGCGCGAGGATCGTCGGCAGGCCGAGCGCGATCAGTTCCAGCGCGAACCGCAGATGGTTCTGCAGGTTGGCAGCGTCGACGACGATGACCAGCGCATCGGGCAGGCGCTCGCCCGCCTGCTTGCCCAGGATGAAGTCGCGGGTCACCTGCTCATCCGGGCTGGTGGGATCGAGGCTGTAGGTGCCGGGCAGGTCGACCAGTTCCAGCGGGCGGCCATCGTCGAGCGACAGGCGGCCCGATTTGCGCTCCACCGTGACGCCCGGATAATTGCCCAGCTTCTGCCGCGCGCCGGTGAGCGCGTTGAATAGCGCGCTCTTGCCGGCATTGGGGTTGCCAACCAGGGCGATGAGCGGAAGCGCGCTCATGCCGCGTCCTCCGGCCCGGTGCGGACTTCGATGGCTGCGGCGTGATGGCGGCGCATGGCGATAGTCATGCGGCCGATACGGCAGGCCAGCGGCCCGTTTCCGAAGAGGCCGCCATGGTGCAGCGCCTCTATGCTGGCGCCCTCGCACAGACCATATTCGCGCAGGCGCTGGCCTTCGGCGGGGGAGAGCCGGGCCCAATCAACACTGTCGACATAAGCGGGCTTGCGAAGGGGAAGCTGGATCAGGCGCAATGGGGTGTATCTCGGGAACTAATCTGGGATCGGGGGACGCTTGCGAGTGAGTATCAATATACCCCCGTAAGCGCCAGTCCAATCAGACTATCGGATACCGCAGGCGTCCAACGAAGCGCGACAGGCTGAAATGCTTATCCTTGCGATCAGAAAGCCGCGCCTTCGCCTTCTCGAAACGCATTACGCCGTCGAGGCGGCGCGCAAGGAAAGCGAGGGTATCGGCATGCCGCTCGCTCTCATCGTCCAGGAACACGACCATGGTCGAGGCGTAGACGGCACCCAGTGTCATCCGCTTCGTATAATGATTATAGTCCGTCGCCGTATCGCCCGCGAGACGCCAGATGCCGTCGGCGGCGCGCCAGCCGAGCTTGGCCGACTTCGGCAGATTCTGCGGCAACGCCAATATAGAGAGCGCCCGGCGCAACGCTTCGCGATCCGGCGCGAGCAAAGCGAGGCGCGCCTCCACCAGGGCGGCGATACGCTCGCGAATCTTCATGGCCGACAGGGCATCAGCAGAAAAGGCGTCCGCCATGCGCGTATCGATGCTGGCGAACCAGGCATCGATCATGCCGGTCGCGCCATCGGCGAAGGCAAGCCGCGCGATCGCCGGATCGACCCCGGCAAGCCGCGCGGCATTGTCCACCGCCGCCGGACGCCAGCCATCGAAAGCCGCCTGGCGCGGCAGCAGGGGGGCGAGCGCGACGCGGATTTCATCGAGCGTGGGATCGGCGGGAAGATCGATCGTCATGCCAATCCTCCTAGACCCGCGCAGGCAGGCGGACAAGCACCAGCGCCATGGCGACCGCGACGGCGCCGATCATGTCGGTTACGGTCATGGTCTCACCGAATACGGCCCAGCCGACCAGCGCCGCGATCACCGGCTGCACCAGCAGGACGAGACCGACGATCAGGGGACTGAACCAGGGCAGCGCGTACATCAGCAATCCCTGCCCGATCACCTGGCTGGACAGGGCGAGGATCAGCAGCGGCGTCCAGTCCTGTGGCACGATCCGTTCCCCCAGCAGGATCGCAAAGAGCAACAGAGGGATGACGCCGGCAGCGCTGGACACGGTCAGGACGGCCCAGCCGCCGAGCATCTGCCGGACATGTTGCAGCGCCACGATGTAGCCGGTGTACATGATCCCGGCGAGAATACAGAACAGGTCGCCGCGCAGATACTGGGGCGATAGCTCATAGCTGCCGCCCATCAGGAGGGCGACCCCCACCGCCGCAAGCAGCAGCGCCACGATTTGCACAGCGGCGGGGCGCTGGCGCAGGGCCATGATCGCCCATAGCGGCAGCAGGAGGGAGGTGATGTTGCCGAACAAGGCGGCGTTGGCGACCTTCGTTTGCAGGATGCCGACATGCCAGCTCGCCAGATCCGCGGCGAAGAACAATCCGGCGAACAGGATGATGCCCCAGCGCGCCGGGGTGAGACCGCGCAGGCTCTCACCCCGCCAGAGCATCAAACCAATCAGCAGGGGCACCGCCAGCGCGAGACGCCAGAATCCGGCCGCCACCGGCCCGGTATCGGCGAGGCGCACCAGCAACGGGCCAAGCGACAATATGACGTTCGATAGCAGCAGCGCGGCGAAAGCGAAGCGTGGTACGCGGCTATTACTGACACGCGTGGTTGAAATGCCCATACTCCGCCCCTAACTCGCATCCGCAGCAAAGTCCCGTTGCAATTTGATACGTAAATACTGGAGACTGCCCATGCCGGATTTGTTCGATCCCGTGAAGCTAGGCGACATCGAAGCGCCCAACCGCATCCTGATGTCTCCGCTAACCCGCGCGCGCGCCACGCGGGGCCATGTGCCCACGCATATCATGCCCGCCTATTACGCCCAGCGAGCCACCGCCGGGCTGATCATTTCGGAGGCCACAGGCATATCGCAGGAGGGACTCGGCTGGCCCTACGCGCCCGGCATCTGGTCGCCCGAACAGGTCGAGGGGTGGAAGCCCGTAACGGAAGCCGTGCATGAGGCAGGCGGCAGGATCGCGCTCCAGCTCTGGCACATGGGGCGGATCGTGCATCCCAGCTTTCTCAATGGCGCCCAGCCGGTGTCCTCCAGCGCGACCACAGCCCCCGGCGACGCGCACACCTATGACGGAAAGCAGCCCTATACGGAGGCGCGGCCGCTCGAACTGGCCGAAATACCCCGGCTGCTGGACGATTATGCAAGGGCGGCGCGCAACGCCATCGCGGCCGGCTTCGACGGGATTCAGCTGCACGCCGCCAATGGCTATCTGATCGACCAGTTCCTGCGCGACGGATCGAACCACCGGGACGATGCATATGGCGGCAGCCCGGAAAACCGTGTCCGCCTGCTGCGGGAGGTGACGGACGTGCTGGTGAACGAAGCGGGCGCCGGGCGCACGGGCGTCAGACTATCGCCCAACGGCAACTCGCAAGGTGTCGATGACAGCAACCCGGAGAGCGTTTTCACGGTTGCGGCGCAGGCGCTCGATGCGCTGGGGATCGGCTTCCTCGAACTGCGCGAGCAGAAACCTTACGGCACCTTCGGCAGCAGCGATGTTCCACGGCTGTCTCCGCTGATCCGCCAGCATTTCAAGGGTACGCTGGTGCTGAACAGCGATTATGACAAGGAGAAGGCCCAGGCCGATCTGGATTCCGGTCTGGCCGACGCCATCGCCTTCGGCCGCCCGTTCATCTCCAACCCCGACCTGCCCGAGCGGCTCGAGAAGAACCTGCCGCTGCAGCAGGCCAATATGGAAACCTGGTATAGCCAGGGCGTGGAAGGCTATACCGACTATCCGGCCCTGACCGCGCAGGCGGCCTGACCGGACTCTGCTCTATCCGCCGGCCTTCAGGCGAAGCGCTGGCGGATATCCAGCATGGCGATGGCGGCCTTGGCCGCCTCGCCGCCCTTGTCCTTCTCCGTCATGCGCGCGCGGGCCAGCGCCTGCGCCTCATTCTCGACCGTCAGGATGCCGTTGCCGATGGGGATGCTGTCCATGGACAGCGCCATCAGGCCCCGGGCGCTCTCGTTCGACACGACCTCAAAATGATAGGTCTCGCCGCGGATCACCACGCCGATGGCGATGAAGCCGTCAAAGCGCCCGCTTTCCGCCGCCATCGCGATCGCGCCGGGAATTTCCAACGCGCCGGGGACGGTCAGCACCTCATATTTATGGCCAGCGTCATCGAGCGCCGCACCGGCGCCCTCAATCAGCAGATCGTTGAGATGGTCGTAGAAGCGCGCCTCGACGATCAGGAACTTGGCCATATTTCTTATCCAATCACAGGTCGATGGAGCGCTCGCCCACCACAGCAAGGTCATAGCCGTCAAGCGCAATCAGGCTGTGATGGCTGTTGGTCAGCAAAATCATGTCGTGGACGCCCAACTCGGCAAGGATCTGTGCGCCCACGCCATAATCGCGCAGTTGGTCCATGTCGCCCGGCACAATTTCCCTGCCGTTCATCACCTCGAACAGGCGGCTAAGGCCGGAAGAAGGGTAACGGCTGAAGATGACGATGATCCCCGCGCCCTCTTCGCCGATGATCTCCATCGACCGCTTGAGCAGGTCGCTGCGCGGACTGACATGCCCGAATACGTCGTCCAGCGGGGAAAGCACATGCATGCGGACGAGGGTCGGCTGGTCGGGATCGACATGCCCCTTCTGCAAAACGGTCTGCTCGGTCCCGGTCGCCTTGTTATAGAAGGCCATGGCTTTCCAGTCGCCGCCCCAGCAACTGGGGAATGACACTTCCGCGCGCTTCTCGACCAAATGGTCGTTGCGGCGGCGATAGGCAATGAGGTCGCGGATCGTGCCAATCTTCAAGCGGTGCTTCTGGGCGAACGGAATAAGATCGTCGAGGCGGGCCATGGTGCCGTCATCATTCATGATCTCGCAGATCACGCCCGACGGATTGAGCCCGGCAAGGCGCGCGACATCGACAGCCGCCTCCGTATGGCCGGTGCGGACCAGCACCCCGCCCGGCCGCGCGACGAGCGGGAAGATATGCCCGGGTGTCACGATATCGGCCGCACCCCTCATCCCGTCGATGGCGACGGAGATGGTGCGGGCACGATCATGCGCGCTGATGCCGGTCGTAACGCCGTCTTTTGCCTCGATCGAGACGGTGAAGGCGGTTTCGTGCCGCGTGCCATTATGGCGGCTCATCAGGTCGAGGCCCAGCGTTTCGACCCGGTCCCTGGTCAGCGCAAGGCAGATGAGGCCGCGGCCATGCGTCGCCATGAAGTTGATCGCGTCAGGCGTCGCCATTTGCGCCGGAATGACGAGATCGCCCTCATTCTCCCGATCCTCATCGTCCACAAGGATGAACATGCGGCCGTTGCGCGCCTCATTGATGATTTCCTCAGGCGAAGCGAGCGCCGTGCCGCCCTCCCGCTTCAAGAGATAGGATTCCAGCTTTACCAGCGTATCGGCAGTCGGATTCCAGTCACTTTCGCCCAGCCTTCGCAGGCTGTTGGCGTGCAGGCCGGCGGCACGCGCCAGACCCGAGCGGGAGAGGCCGCCATCCGTGACCAGAGTGCGAAGCGAATCTATAAGAGAGGAGGACATGACCAAATGCCTTGCGTAACCCTTCGGCCTCCAGCCGATGATCACGCATATCACATTGCAGTGTGATCATTTCAAGCAGGAAATCACATTGCCGTGACTAAAGGGCTTTCAGCGCATGCATTCTGTGCAGATAGCGGGCGAGCACATCAATCTCGATATTGATCGGCCGGCCCACCTTCAACATGTCAAAGGTGGTCACTTGCGCCGTGTGGGGAATGATGTTCAGACCGAACGCGACCCCGCCTCCGGGCATATCCTCCACCGTGTTCACGGTTAGGGATATCCCGTCGAGCGTCACCGACCCTTTCGGCGCGATATGCGGCGCAATGGCCGGGTCCGCCGAAATCGTGACGCGCAGGGAATCGCCCTCGTTCTGCAGGGCCGTGACCTCGCCGACCGCATCGATATGGCCCGTCACGATATGCCCGCCCAGTTCGTCCCCAACCTTCAACGCCCGCTCCAGGTTGAGGCGGCCGCCCTCCATCCACTGCCCTTGCGCCGTGCGTGACACGGTTTCGGCAGACAGATCGACCGCGAACCAGTCCGGCCCCTTTTCCACAACGGTCAGGCACACGCCCGAGCAGGAGATGGACGCGCCGATGGCGACCCCCGCCATATCGTAGCCGCATCCGATGACAAGGCGCAGGTCGCCGCGCTGCTCGGCGGAACGGATGGTTCCGATATCGGTGATGATGCCCGTGAACATGGCCAGACCTCTATGCGTTCGCCACCGACTCGTAAACCTCCAGTCGATCGGGCCCGAACATCCGCGTATCGGTCAATCGCCAGCGGTCGTGCGCTGCGTCTAGAGAAGCAAGACCGATGTCGCCAAGCGCCGCCTTACCGGCGCCAAGCAATATGGGCGCACGATAGAGCAAAAGGCGATCGACCAACCCGGCACGCAGGAAGGATGATGCCGCCGCCGCGCCACCCTCCACCATCAGATGGTCGACATGTTCCAGCGTGGCGATGTCCTCCGGGGTACGGATCGCGATCCAGCCGGGTGGCGCATTGCCCGAACCCAGCATCACCGGCTTTGGCGAGCGCGACTCCAGCCCCGGCAGCCGCACGTCGAGGCGGGGCGCATCCGTGCGCAGCGTCCCGGCGCCGACCAATATGGCGTCATGGCGCGCGCGCTCCATATGGGCGTGAGCGCGGGCCGCGGGGCCAGTGATCCAGCGGCTCGCGCCATCCGCCATCGCGATCTGCCCGTCGAGCGACAGGCCCAGTTTCAGCGTGACATGCGGACGGCCCAGCGTCTGGCGCAGGAAAAAACCGCCCATCGCCGCCCGCGCCTCTGCCGCCATAAGGCCGGTTTCAACGGCGATGCCCTGCGCCGTCAGGAACGCCGCGCCCTGCCCATCGGTGCGCGGATCGGGATCGCGCGCCGCGATGACCACCCGGGCGACCCCCGCCCGGCTCAGCATGTCCGTGCAGCGCGGACCGCGCGGCGAAAGGTGGAAGCAGGGCTCCAGCGTTACATAGGCGGTGGCGCCGCGCGCGCGATCCATGGCCTGTTCCAGCGCCTGCGCCTCCGCATGGGGCCGCCCGCCCGCCTGCGTCCAGCCCCGCCCGGCGACGATGGCATTGCGCACGATGAGGCAACCCACGTTGGGATTGGGCGTGCTGACCCCGCGCCCGCGCAGCGACAGGGCGATGGCAGCGGCCATGAACCGCCGGTCATCAGCCGGATGAGAGGCGGCGGCGTAGGCTATTGGGCCGGGTCCCCGGATTTCGGATGGCCCTTCGTCGACGGGTCGCCCGCCTTGCCGGATTCGGCCGCTTCGGCTTTCGCAAGCCGGGCGTCCAACTGGGCGTTGATATATTTCAGCGCCTCTTCGCGCTTGGCCGAATTCCGTGCCGCATCGGCGCGCCAATCGATGCCGAAGGAGTCGGCGAGACCCTGCATTTCCTTCTGCTTTTTGCGCAACGCGATTTCGCCGCGGGCCAGATCCATCTTCTGCTGCAGGATGATCGCCGCATCGGTGCGGTTCGCGTTCCAGCTCTCGACATAGATGATCTTGTTCTGGCGCGGCATGATGTTGGTCTTCCCATCGATCACGAACGCCCAGATGATGACCCAGGTTACCGCAACCGAAAGACCCAGCAGCGGCCATTTGTGCGCGCGGCTTTCCGTAAAATACGCCCAGAAATCATTGAAGGCGGACTTGGGAGAAACAGGACGGGGAAAAATGGCCATGGTGCGGAATATAGAAGCTATCGAGCAGGAAGCAAAGCGCGGTCGCGGCCGCGATGTCACAGCTTTGTAGGAATGGTCCCGCATAGCCCCCAAGTGACCCCAGCAAAAGCGCGCTCCCCCGTTGCTTTTGCACATTCGGCCCGGCGGTTCCCCCCAGCCGCCGGGCCTCTTTTCACTCCGCTATCGTCAGTTCATCTCGAACGTCACGGTCATGATCCGCTCCGACTCGACAGGCGCGCCGTCCTGGGTGGCGGGACGAAAGCGCCATTTGCGCAGCGCCTGTTCACGGGTCGCCTCCCAGAAGGCGTCCGAGGCCGCGGACAGCTTTTCCACCGCCAGCACTCGACCATCGACGCCGATCCTCACGCGCACGGTGACGGAGCCTGCCATCTCCATCCGCTGCATGGACGGCGGGTAATTGGGCTGCAGATCGCGGGCATAGCGCGGATCGGGCTGCGCCTGCGCGAACACCGGCGCTCTGGGCGGATCGACCAGCTTGTCGAAGGGTGGCAAATTGGGAATAGGGTCGAATGTGCCGGTCATGATGTCCGGCCTGTTCCTGGTGAAGTCGATGGTGGAATCGGGAATATAGGGCTTAACCTCTTCATGCCTCTGAAAGTGCTGCTCGACTTTGTCCGGCGGGGGCTGAACCGGGTCCTGCCTGGGCGGGTCCGCCGGCACAGCGTATGTGATGAGCGATTGTGGAACGATCCTGTCGATCATCTCCTTCGGCATCAGCAGGAAGGCGCCGGCGGCCAGGGCATGGACGGCGATCGCGCCGCCTATGCCGATGGGGGACCGGCGGGAACCGACATAGCCGCCTTGCGGCATGACCACTGACTGCATTGCATCCTCCTCCATACACGCCGGTCGATGCCGGCGGAGGAAATGATACAACATTACAGAGCGGCCGCAACGAGATTTTCGATCAGGAGAGTAGAGATATACATCTCACTGAAAATAAAAGGTTTTATAAGACATGTCCCAAAACGGGACAGATATTAACCGGCCGCGCTCAGCCGGGCCAGGGCCTCGTCACGCCCTATCAAAGGCAGCAGCGCCGCCATCTCCGGTCCATGATCCCGGCCGGTGAGCGCGAGGCGCAGGGGATGGAACAGCGCCTTGCCCTTGCGCCCGGTCGCCGCCTTCAACGCATCGGTCAGAGCACGCCATGTCCCCTCGTCAAAGGGCAGGGCCTCAAGTGCCGCGGCCGCCTCTGCAACGAATATTCTGTCGTCGGCGTCGAGCGGCGGCGGCGCGATCGGTCCCTCGACGATCGCCCACCAGTCCGCCGCCTGCCCGACGGTTTCCAGATTGGGGCGGATCGCGGCCCAGCCGCTTTCACCCATGCCATCGGGCAAGCGCCCAGCCACGACGGCGAACGGCAGGGTATGGATGATCTTCTGATTGAGCGCAGCCAGTTCCGCCTCATCAAACCGGGCGGGCGCGCGGCCGAAGCGGGAGAAATCGAAGCCCGCGATCAAGGGGGCGGGATCGGCAAAGGGCTCGACCGGATCGCTGGTGCCAAGACGCGCCAACAGGGCAATGACGGCGGCGGGCTCGATACCCTGCTCCCGGAAGGCGGAAACACCCAATGACCCGAGCCGCTTGGACAGTTTGCCCTCCGCGCCGGTCAACAGCGCCTCATGCGCAAAGGCAGGCGGCTCCGCGCCCATCGCGGCGAACATCTGCAACTGCACGGCGGTATTCGACACATGATCCTCCCCCCGCACGACATGGGTAATGCCCATGTCGATGTCGTCGATGGCGGACGGCAGCATGTAGAGCCACGACCCGTCCTCGCGCCGGATCACCGGGTCGGACAACAGCTTCGGGTCGAAATGCTGGTCGCCGCGGATCAGGTCCGTCCAGGCGATTGGCGTGTCATGATCCAGCTTGAAGCGCCAATGCGGACGGCGGCCCTCCCCCTCCAGCCGCGCGACATCGTCAGCCGTCAGGGCCAGCGCTGCGCGATCATAGACCGGCGGCAGACCGCGCCCGAGCAGCACCTTGCGCCGCAGGTCGAGTTCCTGCGCGGTTTCATAGGCGGGATAGACCCGGCCGGCCGCGTGCAGCTCCGCAAGGCGCGCCTCATACAGCGCGAAACGGTCCGACTGCCGGGTCTCGCTGTCGAAATCCAGGCCAAGCCAGGTCAGATCGGCGCGGATCGACGTGGCATAGTCCTCCCGCGACCGTTCCGCATCGGTATCGTCGAGCCGCAGCAGGAAACGCCCACCATTCTTCCTGGCCCACATCCAGTTGTGGAGCGCGGCGCGGATATTGCCGACATGCAGGTGGCCGGTGGGGGATGGCGCGAAGCGGGTGGTGATGGTCATCTGCGCCCCATACCCGTTCGTCCCGAGCGAAGTCGAGGGATTCAGGGAACCAATGGGGTCGATACGCCCCGCGCCCGGGCGGCCTTGGCCAGCGCAGCATCGAGAGTCAGAAGCCCACACCCCTTTCTGCGCGCTAATTCCAGATATGCGGCATCATACATCGTGAGACCATCGGCTGCAGCTATCTCGAAGCAGGCGGACCAGATAGCATTCGCGCCTTCATCATCGATCTTGACCGAAAGCGCCCGGCAATGCTTTGTTGCCGCGACACGCTGGCCATCGGTGATGCGCTTTCGCCGAAGCGCCACGAGCAGCATATTGGCGACCTCGACGGGCCAGTGCGCAGGCGCCGCAAGACCAGATGTCACTATCAGAAGGCGCTGATCGTCATCGATCCGGTCGGCCTCGTCGGCAAAGGCCAAGGGTGCGATGGCCGACGCATCCACCACATAGAGCATATCAGCGGCGGCCTTCGTTTTTCCATGCTATTGCTTCTTCAAGGGTCACGGTCTTTCCGGCGGCGCGCATTTCTTCGCGAAGCTGACGAAAGCCTTCCAGCGCGCGTTTGCGTTTTTCGGGATCAAAGCCCTGCCTGCTCACCGAGGAAAGCTGGACTACCGGCTTGCCGTGCCGCGTGATGACGATCTCCTCGCCCCGCTCCGCAGCCGCAATCAGCTCCGATGCCTTGTCCTTGAATTCCGATACCGCGACATGGCGCATGGCTCATGCTCCTTCGGCAGAAATATAGCCAGAATTCTGGCCAAAATTCAAGTGGTGCGAAAGGCGTTGGTGATCGGATAGCGGCGGTCGCGGCCGAAATTGCGGGTGCCGAGCTTCACGCCCGGGGGCGATTGCCGCCGCTTATATTCGGCGACATACAGCAGCCGTTCGATCCGGGCGACGGTGTCGCGGTCGAAACCGCGATCGACCAGTTGATCGACAGACAATTCCTCTTCCACCAGCCCATGCAGCATCGGGTCCAGCACCTCATAGGGCGGCAGGCTGTCCTCGTCCTTCTGGTCCTCGCGCAGTTCGGCGCTGGGCGGCTTGGTGATGACGCGGTCGGGCATCACCGGGCCGGAGGGTCCAAGCCCGAGGCTCGGCACATTCTCGTTCCGCCAGCGCGACAGGTCGAACACCGTCATCTTATAGGCGTCCTTCAGCACTGAATAGCCGCCGGCCATGTCGCCATAGATGGTGGCGTAGCCGACCGACATCTCGCTCTTGTTGCCGGTGGTCAGCAGCATATGGCCGAACTTGTTGCTGAGCGCCATCAGCGTCACGCCGCGGATGCGCGACTGGATATTCTCCTCGGTCAGGTCGCGCTTGCGGCCGGAAAAGGCGTCGGCAAGCATCGTATCGAAGGCATCGACCGCCGGTTCGATGGGGATGCTGTAATAATGCACGCCCAGCAGTTCGGCGCAGACCTTCGCATCGTCCAGGCTTTCCTGGCTGGTGAAGCGGGACGGCATCATGACGCACCACACCCGGTCGGCGCCCAGCGCATCGACGGCAACGGCGGCGGACAGGGCGCTGTCGATGCCGCCCGACAGGCCAAGCACCACGCCCGGAAAGCGGTTGCGGTTCACATAGTCGCGCAGGCCGAGCACCATCGCGTTGTAGATATCGGCCGGGTGTGGATCGAGGTCATGGACGTCGCCCTGCGCACAGGTCCATGCCCCGCCCTGCTTCTCCCACCGGGTGACGACCAGCGCCTCGTCCCAGTCGGGAAGCTGGTGCCGCACGGACAGGTCAGCGCCCAGCACGAAGGATGCGCCGTCGAACACCAGCTCATCCTGCCCGCCGACGCGGTTCAGATAGACGACCGGCAGGCCAGTTTCCTGCACGCGCGCGGAACAGACGCCGCGCAGGCGGTGATCGTCCTTGTTGATCTCATAGGGGCTGCCGTTGGGGCTGATCAGAATCTCCGCCCCTTCCGCCTTCAGATGCGCGGTGACGAAGGGGAACCAGATGTCCTCGCAGATCGGGATGCCGATCTTGACGCCGCGAAAGTCGATCGGCGCGGGCAAGGGGCCGGGGGCGAACAGCCGCTTCTCGTCGAAGGTGCCGTAGTTGGGTAGCTCCCGCTTCTGCCGCACCGCGGTCACCGTGCCGCCGTCGAGCAGCGCGACGACATTGAACAATACGCCCTGCGAGGCGACGACGGTGCCGACCAGCATGGCCGGGCCACCATCCTCGGTCGCCTTCGCCAGCCGCAGCAGCTCCTCGCCGGCGCGCTCGACGAAGGCGGGCTTCAGCACCAGGTCCTCCGGCGGATAGCCGATCAGCTGCAGCTCGGGATAGACGATCAGGTCCGCGTCGCCCGCCTTTGCGCGCCATTCCAGCATCGCGTCGGCATTGCCGGAAAGGTCGCCGACGGACTGGCTTATCTGGGCAAGGGCGATGGTGAGCTTTGCGGTCATGGGCGCATCCCGTAGAGCATTTTCCGCGCCTCCGCAAAAGCGGCTTTCCACACGTCCATGGGGCCGTTAAAGGGGCGCCGACCAGCGCGTCACGGAAACGTCACGGGGATATTTTTCCATGAAATTGATGACCGGCAATTCGAACCTGCCGCTGGCCCGCGCCATCGCCGATTATGTCGAGCTTCCGCTCACCAACGCGAGCGTCCGCCGCTTCGCCGACGAGGAAGTGTTCGTCGAGGTGCATGAGAATGTGCGCGGCGAGGATGTGTTCCTGATCCAGTCGACCAGCTACCCGTGCAACGACAATCTGATGGAACTGCTGATCATGATCGACGCGCTGAAACGCGCGTCGGCCAAGCGGATCACGGCGGTCATCCCCTATTTCGGCTATGCCCGGCAGGACCGCAAGCCCGGCCCGCGCACCCCGATCAGCGCGAAGCTGGTGGCGAACCTCATCACGGTCGCGGGCGCGAACCGCGTGCTGTCCGTCGACCTGCATGCCGGGCAGATCCAGGGCTTCTTCGATATCCCGACCGACAATCTGTTCGGCGCGCCGGTGATGTCGGCCGACATCCAGGCGCGGTTCGGCGACAAGAACATCATGGTCGTGTCGCCCGACGTCGGCGGCGTGGTGCGCGCCCGGGCGCTCGCCAAGCGGCTGGACAACGCGCCGCTGGCGATCGTCGACAAGCGCCGGGAGCGCGCCGGCGAGTCGGAGGTTATGAACATCATCGGCGACGTGAAGGGCCGTTTCTGCATCCTGATCGACGATATCGTCGATTCGGCCGGCACGCTGTGCAACGCCGCCGCCGCGCTGAAGGAAGCGGGCGCCGAGGGCGTCGCCGCCTATGTGACGCATGGCGTGCTATCCGGCGGCGCAGTGGCGCGCGTGGACAATTCGCAGCTCACCGAACTGGTCATCACCGACTCGATCCTGGCGACCGAGGGCGTGCAGGAAAGCAGCCGCATCCGCCAGCTTCCCATCGCGCCGCTGCTGGGCGAGGCGATCAAGCGGATCGCGGACGAAAGCTCGGTTTCCAGCCTGTTCGATTGAGGCGGGCAGCGCGGGGGCTACTCCTGCGCTTTCAACCAGCCGCGGTAATGGACGATCATGCCGATCACCGGGAAGGAGATCGGCACATCGAAGTGAAACATCCCTTCTTCATCCCATTCCCGCGCCCGGCTTTGTGGCGCCAGCATCAGGGGCAAGGGAATCCCCAGAAGCGACCATCCCGTCATCCGCATTTCAAGACCATTGCCGTGCGACGGCAAATCGAAATGAAAGCGGAGCGGGCCGAAGCGCTCGGTCAAACCGCGCGAACCCTTCGACAAGACACTGTGAAAGCGATGCCCCCCAAAATCGCGGGTCCAGCGTTCCACGCCGTTCCTTTCGGAAAAGGCGACATGTACGGGGAAATCGCCCTGCGGCGGGAAGCGCATGAAAAAGGCTATGCCTCTGGCGACTATATTCCTCCCGCGAACCACGGTTGCCTGCCCCGTCGCATGACCGTCGCCGCAGACATTATGAATGGCCCGCACTGACGGGGGCAGCGCCGAAAAGCGGTCTCCCATGATCCGGGCATAAAGGGGCGTGATCTTACGACTGACGGTCTCATGCCGGATCGCCAATCGGGAAAAGAGAGCGTCGAACTGGTGAAGCGACAGCAGGCCGCCAGCATGACGGGCGCCTGGACGCACGTCACCCGACAGAATGATTTCGGCTAGGATTGCTGCCGCCATGGTCGGGATTTCCGGACCATCCCCATCACGGGCGATCAGCGTCCAGTGGCCCTCGATAGCCTGTCCGCCCTCAAACCCCTTGGCCGCGACGATCATACCAGAGCAATCGCTGCCCGATCGCACCGTCAGGCTCTGCGCCATGCGAAGCCATCGTGACAGGCCCGCCAGAGACTTTAGCCATCTCCATCGGACCAGCCAGCTCAACGCCCATAGGACAAGCGTCTGATGCGCGAATTCCGGGCCGGCGCGAAACGTTGTTGCCGGACGGCCGGGAAACATTGCAGGCAAAATATCGTGGTCGGGGACATCAGCCAAGGCAACGAGGCGACGATGCAATTCGCCGCCCGCGCCTACCGGAAGGTCAATCCATCGCAGTTGCTGCCATCCCCAGTTCTGCGTCCAGCGCCCGCCACGCCAGAGACGTACAGGTTTCCCCGCATAGCTGAGGATCGCCGTGGCAACGGATTGGCCAGCCGTTGCCCGGCTTGAGGCGCTGATAGCGATGTCCACGCTGGTCACGCGATCCATGGTTCCGCTAAGGTGGCGAACAACGGCGCCCGACAAGGCCGGTACGCTCGATGCGCCGGATAGGATCGCGATGCCCGCTTCGATGGCCTGCGCATCCAAGGACACGATTCCTGTTACGAAAGCGCGCGAATCGGCCAGATCGAGATAGGGAATAGCTGCCCTGATGCATGCCAGCGGGACATGATATTCCGCTTCCGAACCCAGATCCGGCTGAAAAGGCCCAGCGGCATCTATGACCAGATCCGGCCGACAATCCCTGAAAACCGCGTCCAGATCGCCCCGGCGATCGGCAACGACCGGCTCCGCATTGACCAGCGTCGCGGAGAAGGCGCGCGCCTTCTCGATGGTGCGCCCGGCAACCAGAACATGATGGCCAGCATCGGACAATCGCCGCGCGAGACGCGCGCCAAATCCGCCATAGCCCCCAATAACCAATATGCGCTTCACAAGATTCGCCCGGTGTCCTGGGGGTTGGGTAGCCAGCATGTGTCTCGCCTGCCGAAAATGCGATACCTGTTCCGCGCTATCCAGCGGTAGATCGGGTCGCGCACGCCGCGCGGGATCAGAGAGAGCGCCGCCAGCATCCGCCATGGCCACCCCAATGCGGCGTAGATCGCCAGCACGGCGTCGCTGTCGCGCAGGACATGATCGCCATCCACTAGGATCAACGTATCGGGATTTTCAGGATCGATTCCGGCCCGTTTATAAAGCGCTGCGCCTATCTCGCCCTGCATTGAGGCCAAGCGGAAATAGCCCCGCCGGTCGTACCGAAGCACGAACTGCGCATTTGCCGAGCACAGCACGCACAGCGCGTCGAAAACAATGACCGGCCCGCCCAAATGCATTTCGCCTGTCTGGAGATCGTTGTGACCCATTACCAATCCTGCGCTGCGCGAGGCCGCCAGGTCAATCAGTCGCGCCGCGCGACTTTTATGACGGCAGGAAAAGGACCGGAAGCGTCAGCAGCATGGCAACGCAGGCCATGATGCGCTGACCGGCGGTGATGCCCAGTGGCTTGCCCGCCCAGAAAGGCGGAAAGGTCAGGAAGGCGGCGAACAACAGGCCGTTGGAGATGCGATCGTCCAGCAGGAACGGCAAATCCTGCCGCAGGGCAAGCCCGGCCAGGAACGCTGCAGTACTGACAATCCAGCCAATGATGGCCATGCGCGACGTCCCCTTTTCCGATTAGAACGGAAAGGCGGGGCGGATATTAAGTCCCGGTCCAGCTTAACTTACTGTTCCATCCGCTCGACACGAACGGAGGGGGCTCTCCCACGCCCGGCGTGAGAGAAATCTCATTCCGCCCAGGCGTCGTAGCTGCCGAAGTTCCAGACATTGCCTTCGGTATCCAGCGCGTCATATCCGCGCCCCGGATAGCCGTCATTGTCATAGGGTCCGCGTATGATCCGCGCGCCCGCCGCCTTCGCTGTTTCTGCATGCGCATCCACGTCCGGCACATAGCAGCAGACGCATTGGGTGATGCCGCCCGCTTCCGCAGGCGTTTTCCAGCCATAGAGGTCCTTGACCCCGCCGGGGCTGTCGCTACCCAGCATGATCATGCCATCGCCCAGCGTCAGTTGCGCATGATGGACGATCGATGGATCCGCCTCATCCGTGTAGACGGCGTGGCGCGCGAACCCGAAGGCCGCGCACAGGAAATCAATGGCGGCGGGCGCATCGGCATAGCGCAGGCAGGGGATGACGGGGGACTTGCCTTTCATCGCTTCGTTCCTTCCGGTCTGTCGATGGCGAGATGTCTAGCCTGTCCGCGCTTTCCGCGCTAGGCGCAGGGGATGACCAGCCGTGACGACCTGACCCTCGCCAACCGCCTTGCCGATGCGGCGGGCGAAGCGATCCGCCCCTTCTTCCGCGCCCGATATGAGCTGGAGTTCAAGGCGGACAAATCGCCGGTGACGGAGGCGGACAGGGCGGCCGAAGCAGCGATCCGCGCGATCCTGGAGAAGGAGCGCCCGGATGACGGCATTATCGGCGAGGAATATGGCGCGACGCGCGAGGATGCCGAGCGGGTGTGGATATTGGACCCCATCGACGGCACGAAGAGCTTTGTCGCCGGGCGGCCGATCTTCGGCACGCTGATCGCACTGACACAGGCCGGGTGGCCGACCATCGGCATCATCGACCAGCCGATCGCGAAGGAGCGTTGGGCCGGGATGGCGGGCAAGCCGACGACCTTCAACGGCGCGCCGGTCCGCACCCGCGCCTGCCGCGATCTTGACCAGGCCATCCTGGCCTCCACCGCGCCGCAACTCTTCCCCGGCTGCACCGGCGAGCATTTCTCCCGCCTCGCCGGGCAATGCCGCGACACGCTGTGGGGTGGGGACTGCTATAATTACGGCCTTGTCGCGTCGGGCCATGTCGACATTGTCGTGGAAGCGGGCCTGAAACTGCACGACCTCGCCGCGCTGGTGCCGGTAGTAGAGGGCGCGGGCGGCCGCATGTGCGACTGGGCCGGCGACCCGTTGACGGCGGACAGCGACGGCCAGGTGATAGCGGTGGGCGATCCGGCGCGGCTGGACGATATTTTGGAAGCGCTGGCCGAAGGGCATGAGGGGCATCATTAGACTGCCGATTTAGGCAAACCCGTCCGTTCGCTTCGAGCGTAGTCGAGAAGCCTGCGCACCTACTTCTCGACTACGCTCGAAG
>DASVND010000048.1:0-1948 GCA_036384035.1 Sphingobium sp.
AGCACTCGCATCGGCCATTGTGGCGCTGCCGGCGGCGGCGCAGGCGCAGGTGCCGGATACCATCCTTTACGGCGTCGCTTATTATGACGAGTACACGCCGGTCGACCGCGTCGATGAGGACGCGCGGATGATGAAGGCGGCAGGGATCAGTGTCGTCCGCATCGCGGAGTCGACCTGGGGCACGCTGGAACCGCAGCCCGGCGTCTTCGATTTCAGCCATGTCGACCGCATGCTCGCCGCGATGCATAAGCAGGGCATCAAGGTGATCGTCGGCACGCCCACCTATGCCGTGCCGACATGGCTCGCGCGCCAGCATCCCAATGTGCTCATCGTCGGCCGCGACGGCGTCCGCGCGCAATATGGCAGCCGGCAGAATATGGACATCACCGATCCCGACTACCGCGCTGCGGCCGAGCGGGTGATCGTCGCGCTGGTGGACCATGTGAAGGATCATCCTGCGGTGATCGGCTACCAGCTCGACAACGAGACCTCGTCCTTCAACACCAGCGGCCCGGCGGTGCAGGCGGCGTTTGTCCAGTCGATAAAAGCGAAATGGCCGAGCCTCGACGCCCTGAACCAGGCGTGGGGCCTGAATTACTGGTCGAACCGGATCAACCGGTGGGAGGATTTCCCGTCGACCAACGGCTCGATCAACGCCAGCATGTCCAACGCCTTCGCCGCCTACCAGCGCAGCCTCGTCACCGATTTCCTGGCGTGGCAGGCCAAGCTGGTGCGCGCCCATGCCCGGCCCGGCCAGTTCATGACGCAGAATTTCGATCTGGGCTGGCGCGAGGGCTCCTATGGCATCCAGCCGGAGGTCGACCATTGGAAGGCGGCACGGTCGCTCGATATCGCCGGCATCGACATCTATCATCCAACGCAGGACAAGCTGACCGGCGCGGAGATCGCCTTTGGGGGCGACGAGGCCCGCTCGATCCGCAACGGACAGAATTATCTGGTGCTGGAAACCGAGGCGCAGGGCTTTCCGCAATGGACGCCCTATCCGGGCCAGCTTCGTCTGCAGGCGTTCAGCCATCTCGCCTCGGGTGCGCAGATGGTTGAATACTGGCACTGGGCGACCACCGCCAACGCGGTCGAAACCTACTGGCGCGGGCTGCTGTCGCAGGACTACAAGCCCAATGCGGAATATGCGGCGGCAAAAGAGATCGGCGCCGAGATCGCGCGCCTCGGCCCGAAGCTGGCTGGCATGACGAAGCACAACCAGGTCGCCGTCTATGTCAGCAACACCGCCCAGACCGCGTTCAATTCGTTCAAGCCGGCGGGCATCGAATATAACCAGGTGATGCGCCCCTTTTACGATGCGCTCTACCGGATGAATGTCGAGGCCGACATCCTGTCGCCCGACAGCACGCGGAAGCTCGATGACTACAAGCTCATCGTCGTGCCGGCGCTTTACGCGGCGAGCGACGCCGAGATCGCGCGGCTGAATGACTATGCCAAGCGCGGCGGCCACCTGCTCTACACGTTCAAAAGCGGCTTTTCGGACGAGAACACCAAGGTCCGCTATGCTGCGCAGCCGGGTGCGATCGCCGAGGCGGCGGGCGTCACCTATCAGGAGTACACGATTCCCGTCGGGGTCACGCTGGCGGGCAATCCGTTCGGGGTTTCGGATGCCGACAACGCGCCGCGCTGGTGGATGGAGATGTTGAAGCCCACCACCGCCGAAGTCGTGGCGCGCTATCAGCATCCGTCATGGCCGGCTGGCGCCGCGATGACCCGCAACCACTGGGGCAAAGGCGAGGTCAGCTATGTCGGCTTCATGCCGAGCGACGCGCTGGCCGAGAAGATCGTCGCTGCGGAGGTCGCGCGTGCGGGTGTCGAGCCATCGGTCGCCGGCGTGCAATTCCCGCTGATCGTGCGCGGCGGCACGCTGAAGAACGGCCACAAGGTCCGGTACGTGCTCAATTATTCGGCTGTGCCACAGCAT
>DASVND010000049.1:0-1505 GCA_036384035.1 Sphingobium sp.
GGGAGATCCACCCTGCGTCATCGCGGTTCAGAACTTCAAGGGCGGCGTCGGGAAGTCGACCGTTGCTGTCCATCTCGCCCAGTATCTCGCCATCAGAGGCTATCGGGTGGCGCTCGTCGACTGTGATAGCCAGGCCTCCGCCACGACGTTGTTCGGCTATGTGCCTGACCTCGATCTGACGGAGGATGACACGCTCTATCCGTTCCTGCGGGAGGACGAGCGAACGTCTCTCGACTACGCGCTCCGCAAGACCCACTTTGACGGCCTGGAACTCATCCCGGCGAACCTTCGGTTGTTCAATTCGGAGTACGAGCTGGCCGCCAGGATGGCGAGGGGAGGGTTCGATGCGCTCTAGAACCGCCTCAAGGTGGGGATCGACAGCATCGCCGACCGCTTTGATGTCATCGTGATGGATCCGCCGCCCGCGCTCGGTGCGATTTCCCTGTCGGTGCTTCGCGCGGCGAACGCGCTGGTGGTGCCGGTCCCGCCGACGGTCATGGACTTTTCATCGACCGCGGCTTTTCTTTCGATGCTCGACGAGACGATCGAGCAGCTTGCGGAACGAGGCATGGCGCCGCAGCTCCAGTTCCTTCGCTTTGTCGCTTCGAAGGTCGACGAGAACAAGTCCATGCAAAAAGAGCTGCTGCAGTTGATGCGGACCCTGTTCGGGCACGCGATGGTGCGCACGCCGCTCAAGGATTCCGCTGAGATTGACAATGCGACGGCGCGGCTCATGACTGTTTATGAACTCGATGGGCCAGCCACCAGCTCGGCGGTTCGTAACCGTTGCCTGGGTTATCTCGACGGCGTGAACAGTGAGATCGAGGTCGATATCCGGTCGATGTGGCCGAGCCACCAAGCGGCTTTGCGCAAGGCTGCGCTGGCGTGAGAATGCCGAATTGCACGCGTGCAAGATCGGAAGAACGGAGAAAATTGCACGCGTGCAATTTCGGTGAAGGGAGGCTCGCATGAGCAGGAAAAACAGCGGTTTTGCGGCCGATTTGGCGGCGGGCATCGACCTGTCGGACGAGCCGGTACCGCAACGGCGTGGCGGGATCGCATCGAACGTCCTGACGGGTCGCTCGAACCGACTGTCAGACCTCGCGTCAGGGGCGATTGTAACCCGAACCCACGAGCTGGTGGACCCTGCGCGCTGCCGCATGTGGATCGGTCATAATCGCGACTATGCGCTGCTCACCGAAGAACGCTGCGCCGATCTCATCGAGAGCATGAAGGCGCAAGGTCGCCAGGAAATGCCCGCGATCGTGCGGCGCGTGTCCGGCCACGCGGACTATGATTTCGAGGTGATCTGCGGGGCGAGGCGCCATTGGACGATTAGCTGGCTGCGCTCGCACAATTATCCGGACTTCAAGTTCCTCGTCGATGTCCGGGAGATCGGCGACGAGGAAGCATTTCGCCTGGCCGACATCGAGAATCGGGCGCGCGACGATCTTACCGATCTGGAGCGGGCTAGGGACTATCTCCGGGCGCTGGACCTCTATTAT
>DASVND010000050.1:0-242004 GCA_036384035.1 Sphingobium sp.
GGTTTCTCGACTACGCTCGAAACGAACGGGGGTTGGAAGCATCAGCCCTTCTTGGGTTTACCCTTGGATTTCGCCTTGGGCTTTTCCTTCTTCGCCGGCGCGCGCAATCCCGCCTCGACAGCCAACTCGGCCCAGCGCCGCATCTCGTCGGCATCGTCAAACACATCGTCTGGCGCCAGGCGATAGGGCATGGACGACATCTTCCCGTCCTTGCGCTCATAGGTGAAGGGACGGCATCCGGCGGCTTCCCAGATCGGTGCGCTCTCCTCGTCGGCCTTCATCCAGAGCGCTCCGCCATAGCTGCCCGAATCGATGATCGCGAAGACCGTGCCGTTCAGATAGAGCGTTGCGCCGCCCATCATCTTGCGCATGGTGACCGTGCCCATCGGCTCCAGTGCTTCGCTGATCCAGTCGACAAGGCCCTCGTCGAAGCTCATAGCGCCGCCAGGGACTCCAGCGCGTCGCCATCGACCCGCATCACGGTCCACTCGTCCATCAGTCTCGCGCCCAGCGACTTGTAGAAGGTGATCGATGGTTCGTTCCAGTCGAGCACCCACCATTCCAGCCGCGCGCATTCCCGCTCCACCGCCAGTTGCGCAAGTCGGGACAGTAGCGCCTTGCCCGCACCCAGTCCCCGCGCCTCAGGGTTTACGAACAGGTCCTCCAGATAGATGCCGGGCTTCCCCTCGAACGTGGAGAAGTTGTGGAAGAACAACGCGAAGCCGACCGCCTGCCCCTCATGCTCCGCGATCAGCACTTCGGCCATCGGGCGAGGGCCGAACAGGTGCCGTTCCAGCACTTTTATGTCGGTGCGCACTTCATGCGCCAGCTTCTCATAGTCGGCGAGCGCCAGGATGAAGCCGTGAATCAGGTGGATGTCGGCGGCGACCGCCTCGCGGATATGGATCGTCATGGGCAGGGCGATAGCGGATCAGGCGGTGTCTGTCTCCACATGCGCGACGATGTCCGGCTTCGCCCACGCCGCGATCAGGCATCCGGCGATGATCAACGTCGCGCCCGCCAGGGTGGCAAGCGTCAGCCGCTCCCCGAACGCCAGCCAGCCGACGATCGCGGCCCAGATGAAGGCCGTATATTCGACCGGGATCAGCCGCTTCGCCTCTGCGCGGGCATAGGCCCAGGACAGCGCCATCATGGAGGTGAAGGCAAGACCCGTCGCCAGCAGGATCATGGGGATATGATGAAACTGCGGGATGATGGCAAGGAAAGGGGCCGGAATGGCGAAGAGGATGAGCAGCACGAGATTCTGGAAGAATGCGACCTCGATCGGCACGGCAAGTCCCGCCTGCTGCTTCTGGAGGATCAGGTTCCAGGCGAAGAGGATCGCGGAACCCAATATGCATAGGGCGCCCAGGATCGCGTTGGGATCATAATGCCCTGTCAGCCGTGCGGACAGGATCACCGCTATGCCCGCCAGCCCCAGCAGAGATCCTATGATGGTCGAGCGCCCGATCCGTTCCTTCAACAGCACGGCGGCAAGATAAAGCGCGATAAGCGGCGCGACGAAGGACAGCGCGATCGCCTCCGCCATCGGCAGATGCCGCAGGCCCAGGAAGAAGAGCGTGGCCATGAACGCGACCACCGTGCCGCGGATCATATGCACCTTAAGGGCGATCCGACCGGGCCAGGGTGTGTGCGTCGCGGCCATGCCGATAATGCCCATTGTCGTGCCCGTGACCGCGCGCCACAGGAGCGCATTATAGACGCCGATGGCGATACTCAGCGCCTTCATCGCGCCATCCATCCACGAAAACAGCGCCACGCCAATACAGCATGCCGCAAAGGCGACGGGCAGGGCCACGGCTTTGGTGCGGCGGGCAGCGCTCTCCATGACTGATGCCTTTTTCGTTATGCTTTATCTTGCGCGGTGCTGCGGTTCGATGGCAGTTGTCAGTCCGTCTTAGCCCTGATCACGTGTCCCATCACAAGCTCGTCAATCTGTAGGCGGGCAATCCGCGCTTTCCCGATCCGCAGACGGCCGATGGCCAGCGCGCCTATGGCGATGGCGCCAAGGGCGAAGATGCCCAAAGCCATCGCGCCGACCGCTCCTGCTCCCAAGGCCGAACTTCCGACAGCCGAAGCGCCAATGGCTTCCACGCCGAGCGCTTTTCTTTCCTGGGGTTTCTTCTGGTCGTGCACGTCAGTCGCGTTCATCACTCCGCTGCCACAGCCTGTCCCGCATCCGTGGTCGCCGCCTCGATCTCCGCAGCCTTCGCCTCGACCAGTTTGACGATATGGTCGACCAGTCCGGCGTCCTGCACCGTGTGATCGGTGACGCCGGACAGATACACCATATGCTTGCCATTGCCGCCGCCGGTCAGGCCGATATCGGTTTCTCGCGCTTCGCCGGGGCCGTTGACGACGCAGCCCAGCACGGAGAGGGACAGCGGCGTGTTGATATGCTGGAGCCGTTCCTCCAGCGCCTGCACCGTGCGGATAACGTCGAAGCCCTGGCGCGCGCAGGAGGGGCAGGAGATCACTTTCACCCCACGGGTGCGGATGCCGAGCGATTTGAGGATTTCGTAACCGACCCGGACTTCCTCTTCCGGCTCCGCGGAGAGGGACACGCGAATGGTGTCGCCGATCCCCGCCCAGAGCAGGTTGCCGATGCCGATGGCGCTCTTGACCGTACCGCCGATCAGGCCGCCCGCCTCGGTAATGCCAAGGTGCAACGGGCAATCGACCGCCTCGGCCAGTTGCATATAGGCGGCGACGGCCAGGAACACGTCGCTGGCCTTCACCGCGACTTTATATTCGTGGAAATCCTGATCCTGCAGCAGCTTGATATGGTCGAGCGCGCTTTCGACCAGCGCCTCCGGGCAGGGTTCGCCATATTTCTCCAGCAGGTCGCGTTCCAGCGACCCGGCGTTGACGCCGATCCGGATGGCGCAGCCGTTGGACTTGGCGGCGTCGACCACTTCCTTGACGCGCGCTTCCGATCCGATGTTGCCCGGATTGATGCGCAGACAGGCCGCGCCCGCATCGGCGGCCTCCAGCGCGCGCTTGTAGTGGAAATGGATGTCCGCGACGATCGGCACGCGCGCGGCCCGGACGATCTGCTTGAGCGCGGCCGTCGATTCTTCGTCGGGACAGGAGACGCGGATGATGTCGACGCCCGCGTCTTCGCATCGACGGATCTGGTCGATCGTCGCTTTTGGATCGGACGTCAGCGTATTGGTCATCGTCTGCACGGTGACGGGCGCGCCGCCGCCGACGGGGACATTGCCGACCATGATCTGGCGGCTTTCCCGGCGCGCAATGTCGCGCCAGGGGCGAAGGCCGGGATTATGCTCGGACATGAAAGTAACTCCTGGGGGATCTTGCCGCTCCCTATAGCGAGTCACGGCTCCGGTTGCGAGGGGGGCGCTATCTCCGTAATGGAGAGCCGCTCACGCCATAACCCGCAGGAGTCCCCATCGATGATTACCCCCAATTGGACGCTAGTGGTTCACGGCGGCGCCGGATCGATGAGCCGGACCAATCTCAGCACGCAGGATGACGCGGCGGCCCGCGCCGGGCTGGCCAATGCGCTGGATGCGGGCGAGGCTGTTCTATCCGCCGGGGGCAGCGCCCTTGACGCGGTCGAGGCGGCGGTGCGCGTGCTGGAGGATGATCCGGCCTTCAACGCCGGGCGTGGATCGGTCTTCACCTATGAGGGCGCGATCGAACTGGATGCCGCCGTCATGGACGGTGCTACGCGCGACGCAGGCGCGGTGACTGGCGTCACCCGCACCCGCAATCCCGTCAGCCTTGCGCGAGCGGTCATGGAGAAAAGCCCCCATGTGCTGCTGAGCCGCGAGGGCGCGGATGGCTTCTCGGTCGAGCAGGCGCTTGAGCAGGTTGACCCCGATTGGTTCGCCATTCCCGAGCGCCGCCGCCAGCTTGACGAGATGAAAGCGCGCAAGTCCGGCGCGTTCGACATCGACATGAAATATGGCACGGTCGGCGCGGTGGCGGTGGACGTGCACGGCCATGTCGCGGCGGCGACCTCCACCGGCGGCCTTACCGGCAAGCGCTGGGGCCGGATCGGCGACTCCCCGCTGATTGGCGCGGGCACCTATGCCGACGATCGGGCCTGCGCCGTATCCTCCACCGGCGCGGGCGAGTTTTTCATCCGGGCGGGCGCAGCGCATGAAATCTGTGCCCGCGTCCGCATGCTGGGCGAGACGCTGGAGCAGGCCGGGCGGGCAGTCTTTGCGGAGATCAAGGCGATGGGCGGCGTCGGCGGCGTCATCATCGCAGGGCCATCCGGCGAGAGCGCCTGGATATTCAACACGCCCGCCATGTATCGCGGCACGGCGAGCGGGTCCGGCGCGCGGAGCGTCGCGATCTACGAGGACGAATGACGCGGTGAATTGGGGGCCACGAGTGGGGCCAATCTGGGGACACAAACTGGCCCCACTCGTGGCTGAAGCAGCGGGACCGGGGGAGGGTCTGGGGGTCGTAGCCCCGCCGTTCCTCCTGTAGACGACGCCTGTGCCGCTGACCCGTACAGCGCCGGGGAAAATTCTCGTCAGAACCGAAATTCGAGTCCTATGCGCACCGTGCGCGGCCGCATCGGCGTATATTCGTCGCCATCCAGATCGAACGGTGTTCCCAATGCGAAGCGGTTGCCGGCCGAATCGAGCAGGTTGGTGACGTCGATGGAGTAGCGCACCGCCCCGTGCGTCCAGCCTCCCGACAGGGCCGTATCGACATAGTCGCCCTGTTCGCGGCCGAAGATCGGCCCGACGCCCAAGCGCGATTTGCCCACATAGCGCGCCGACGCAGACAACTGCAGCGTATCGCCATTACCCAGCATGGCGCGGTAGTTCGCCGCCAGCCGCCCACCCAGATTGGCGACATTGGGCAAAGACAGCGAACGCCCCTCATAGGACAACATGCGCAGATAGAAAGCAGGCTGGCTGAGCAGACTGTTGTTGTAGATCATGCTGCCGTCAATGCTGAACCCCGTCGCCGGGGTCACGACGATCCGCCCCTCTAGCGTGTAGATGCGCCCGTCGCCGATATTGGCGGTGGTGGGGAGGCCGCGCCGGTCGGTCAGGTCCGCCTGGATATTGCGCCATTTGGTGTAGGCGGCGCTGGCGGCGATCGCGACCGGATCATATCCTGGCGCGCCGCTGCGCAGCCCCGCCTCCAGCGTGCCGATCCGGTCGTTGCGGAACCGGGTGACGTGATAGTCGTCGACGGCCAGGCCGCCGGGCCGGAATCCCTGCTGATATCGCACGAAAAGCGCCATGCCCGGTATCGCATTGCTGAGCAGAGAGGCTGAGGGCAGGAAGATCGTCTCATGCCGGTTCGCCTGTGCCTCCGCCATGGCGACGTCGGCGAAGGAGAAGAGGGGAACCGGCGCGATATCCGTCGCCACGCCGCTCAGGCGGCTGTTCGTCACGCGCCCGCCCACGGTGACGATCAGCGCGTCGAAGGGCTGGACCGAAGCCTCGGCAAATCCCGTCCATTCGGACAGATGGTTGCGCACGCCGGTCGACGGCGTGGCCAATCCCGGCGGCCCGAGCGTCCGGGTGATCACGGACTGGTTGCTGAGGAAACTCGCCCCGATCAACCAGCCCAGGCCATCATGCAGGTCGCGTGACAGCCGGTTCTCGGTCGAAAACAATTCCGTGCGATTGCGTTGAAAATAGAGTTCGGGTGGCCCGCCGCCCTGGGTGGCGTCGTACCGTTCGGCAAGGCGATGGCTGACGAAGCCGGTCGTCGACACGAAGCTGATGTCGTCCCATCGCCGCTCGATCCGCGCGTTGGCCAACCAGTATTTGGACAGATAGTTCTGCGCGAACGGGCTTTGCCGCTCCAGCCGGCCGACGCTCTTGCTCGCATATTGGGCGTCGTTTCCGTCGATCCGCTGGTAAAGGCCGCTGATGTCGATCGTCCAGTCATCGTCCGGCGCGAAGCGCAGCGCGGCGCGGCCGCCCTCTATGGTGGTCCGGTTGACGTTGTTCTTGTCGCGCAACGTGTCGTCGATATAGCCGCCCTCCGTGCTGGCATATCCGACAGCGCGCAGCCCCAGCTTCCCCTCGACGAGCGGGACATTGAGAATAGCGCTCGTGTCGCCGCCCGGCGCGCCATGCTGCGTGGCGGAAACGCCAATGCTGGCCTGTCCGCCGAAGTTCGTCAGGTCCGGCGGATTGGGGACAAGGCGAATGATGCCGCCGAGCGATCCCGCCCCGTACAGCGTGCCCTGCGGCCCCTCCAGCACTTCGACCGTGGCCATGTCGTACAGGCGCAGGTCGGGGTCTGGCGCGGCATAGTTGAGGCGCATGTCGCCCAGATACTGACCCGTCGTCGCCTGTGTCGGTCCGGCAAAACCGGAATCGGCGATGGCGCGGATGAACAGCTTGTTGCGGCCTGCGCCAGCATAGGTGGAACTGAGGCTGGCGACGCGAGAGATGAGCGCGCCGGTGCCCCCGCTGGCCTCTCCCGCCCCGAATGCGCCGGTGTCGACAATATCCACCGTGCCGGCGAACCGGCCAATCGGCACTTCCCGCTTGGATGCCGTGACAATGATATCCTCGCCCGCGCCTTCATCATCGAAGGCCGCGGGCGCGGTGTTCGTCGCCGGGCGCCTTGCGTCGGATTTTGCGGTTCTTGCGCGGACGATCCGCCAGTTCGCATCGTCGATCCGCTCCGCCTTCGCGCCCGTGCCGGAAAGCAGCCGGTGCAATGCCTGTTCCAGCGTCATCCGGCCTTTGACGCCACGCAGCGGAAGGTCGGCGAGCCATTGGTCGGACGTGCCGATGCTGCTGCCTGTGGCGCGGGCGAGGGCGATGATCGCATCGCCCAGCGTCCCGGGGGCGATGCGGATGTCTCGCCGTTCGGCGGCTTGCGCGGGGGCCGCCGCCAACAGTGTGGCGATTATGCAAAGGCCCTCAATCCCGCGTGGCATTGGTTCCCTTTAGCAGCCATCCGCCATTCTGGCGAACGGCTTCGACACCCATCAGCGGCGCGGCGCTGGTCAGCAGATGTTCCGCATCGCGGTCCAGCAATATGGTGCCGGTGAATCGGGAAGATGCTGCCTTCGGATCGGCGCGGATCACGACGCCCAGATTGCGGCTCATGTCCCCCGCAACATCGGTCAGGGCGGCATTGCTGTAGACAAGGCGTCCGGCGCGCCAGCCGGTGACGGCCTCTGGCGCGACCTGCCCGACCACGACGGTCTTCTGCCCCTCGGCCATACGCAGGGATGCGCCGGCGGGCAGGGTGATGGCCTCCTTGTCGGGATTGTAGATCACCGATCCCTCCGCCACACCCACGCGCATCGTGCCCGCATCGCGAGTGACGTTGAACACCGTGCCCGCATCCTCCAGCACGACGCCGCCCACGGTCACGCGGAAGGGATTGCGCGCGTCATGGGTAACGGTGAAGATTGCCTCGCCCTTGTCCAGCGCGGCGAAGCGCGGATTGGCATGGTCCAGGCGCAGCGTGGAATTGCCGTTAAGGGCGATTTTCGTCCCGTCCCGCAACGCGATGTCCTGCCGCTCACCCGCGCCGGTGCTCACTGAATAGGGGTCCGCGCGCTGAATGGTGCTCAGCGACACGATGCCCGCGATCGCGGCCGCCATGATGCCCGCGCCTGTCCAGCGCCACTTTTTCCACCGTGGCGCGCCACGGTCGTTGGCCGGCACAGGCAAGGCGCGTTCCGGCGGCAGAATGGCAGGCAGGTCCGCGTCCACGCTGGCCATCGCGTCATAGGCGGCCGCATGCGCCGGCGCAGCTTCCAGCCATGTCGTAAAGCCGCCCCAATCGGCGAAGTCCGGATCACGGGTCCGGATAACCCAGTCGAGCGCCTGCTCGTCTATCATGGCGGTGTGCCCGGTCATAAAAATGCTGTCCCCACAAGGGCAGACGCCGCGCAACGGATATATCCGTCATCTGTCCGTTGGGGGATGCCGGGCGCGCTCATTCCGTGTCGAACCGCTGCTTGAGGGTCACCAGCGCGCGATAGGCTTTTTGCAAGTCCTTCTCCACCGTGGTCAGGCTGACGCCCAGGTCGATGGCGATCTGCTTCTGGCCCACGCCCTCCAGACGGAAACGGCGGAATACCGTCTCGACGCGCGGCCCCAGGTCGCGCAGCACATCCTCCGCCTGGCTCAGGCGCTGTGCGGCGATCATCCGCTCGTCGGCGGGCGCTTCGTTGGATTGCTCGGCGATCGGTGCGGCGCTGCCGTCAACCCAATCCTGCTCCCGCTTGCCGCGCCGGGTCGACGACCGATACTGGTCGAGCATCAGATTATTGGCGCTGCGGTAGAGATAGGGCAGCGGGTCGGCCACCGGCCCAATATCCTTGGCGCTCAGCCTGACCCACATGTCCTGCAGAATGTCGTCCGCCTGATCCCCGGCGCCGCGGGCGCGCAGGAAGCGGAGCAGGGCAGCCCGGTTTTCAAGAAAGACGGCTTCTAGGCCCGATGCCATAATAAGGGGTCGTTCGTCCGAAAGCGCCTGGGCTATCCCAAAGCTGGCAGGCTCCATAGCGGGCGGCATGCCTGCTTGGCAATGGATCGGCATTTGCCTAACGCCTGTTTCATGACCGATTTTGACAGCGCGCAGGCGAAAAGCCTTGGCTTCGATCCATCAATGCTGGCGCGGATCGTGCCTTTCCTGCGCGACCGCTATGTCGATCCCGGCGTCTTCCCGCACGCCCAGATACTGCTGTCGCGCAAGGGGCAAACTGTGCTGTCGGCGTCGATCGGCGCGGCGCGGGCGGATGGCGCGCCGCTGGCCAGCAACGCCCTGTTCCGGATGGCGTCGATGACCAAGCCGGTGACCTCGGTCGCCTTCATGATGCTGGTGGAGCAGGGACTGGCTGCGCTCGATCAACCCCTGCATGAGGTGATCCCGGAATTTGAGGATCCGCGCATATATGTCAGCGGCGGCAAAGACAGCCCTTTCGTCACGACCGCCGCCGATGCGCCTGTGCGGATGATCGACCTGCTTCGGCATACCTCCGGCCTGACTTACGGCCTTCAGCATCGGAACGCTGTGGATCACGCCTATCGGGCGCTAGGTCTGGACGGTTTCAGACCGCAATGGACGTCGGACGAGTTTATCGCAGTGATGACTCAGCCGCCGCTGCTGTTCTCGCCCGGGACGGAATGGCATTATTCGATGGCGACCGACGTGCTCGGCGTGGTTGTCGAGCGGGTGTCGGGCATGAGCCTGGAGGCGTTTTTTGCGGAACGGATATTCGCGCCGCTGTGCATGAAGGACAGCTTCTTTCAGTTGCCCAATGACCGGACGGATCGTCTTACGGACGCCTGGTCGGTCGCGCCGGACGGGGGAATGCTCCTATACGATTATGGGGAAAAATCGCGATGGCGTATGCCGGATCGCTTTTATTCGGGCGGCGCCGGGTTGATATCCAGCGCGGGGGACTATCACCGCTTCTGCCGGATGCTGCTGGGCCGGGGGACGCTTGACGGCGTTCGGCTGCTTTCCCCCGCGACGGTCGCATTGATGACGACGAACCATCTTCCCGGTGGTGGGGACCTTGCGCGCTATCCCCGGTCCGTATTCGGCGAGAGCCAGAATGCGGGCGTCGGTTTCGGGCTGGGGTTCGCGGTTACGATGGACCCGGAAAAGGCGACCGTGCCAGGCGCGCCGGGCCAATTTTATTGGGACGGCTTGTTCTCCACATCCTTTTTTGTCGACCCGGTCGAGGAACTGGTCTGCATATTCATGACGCAGGTCATGCCCTCCTTTGCCTTCTCCATTCGGCGGGAGTTGAAAGCGCACATATATTCGGCCCTCACCGAAACATATCTTTAACGTCCAGGGTCATATTGCTGCAGCGCAAAATCTCGCTTGGCAGCAGCCGCTGCCGGTGCCATCCTGCCGTTAACCAAGCGCGAAGGGGATCGCCTTACCCATGAACGTCACCAGCCAGACCCCGCTGCCGAAACCGGCGCCCCGCCAGTCCGATCCTGCCATCCTGGCGGAGGAAATCGTCGAGCGCCTGACCTATCGCATCGGCAAGGATGCGCAGGCGGCCAAGCCGCACGACTGGCTGCACGCCGTCATCCTGTCGATCCGCGACCGCGTGATCGACAGCTGGATCGCCTCGACCCAGAAGACCTATGAGGAAGAGGGGCGACGGGTCTATTATCTCAGCCTGGAATTCCTCATCGGTCGCCTGATGCGCGACGCGGTGTCCAACATGGAATTGCTGGACGAGATGACGCAGGCGCTCTCGTCGCTGGGCGTCGATATCGACGTGATCGCGGAGCTGGAGCCCGACGCGGCGCTAGGCAATGGCGGCCTCGGCCGTCTCGCCGCCTGCTTCATGGAATCGATGGCGACGGTCGACGTGCCAGCCTACGGCTATGGCATCCGCTATGTGAACGGCATGTTCCGGCAGGAAATTTCGGACGGCTGGCAGGTTGAACTGCCCGAAACCTGGCTCGCGCACGGCAACCCGTGGGAGTTCGAACGGCGCGAGGCAAGCTATGAGATCGGCTTCGGGGGTCTCGTCGACCCCGCCGCCGATGCGGACGCCAGCCCCAACCAGATGGTCTGGAAAGCGTCGGAGCGCGTCATCGCCACGCCGTTCGACATGCCGATCGCAGGGTGGCGCGGCAAGCGGGTCAATACCCTGCGCCTGTGGACCGCGCTGCCGATCGATCCAATCCTGCTCGACGCCTTCAACGCCGGCGACCATCTGGGTGCGCTGCGCGAAAGCAACCGTGCCGAGGCGCTGACCCGCGTCCTCTATCCGGCCGACAGCTCGCCTGCGGGCCAGGAACTGCGGCTGCGGCAGGAATTCTTCTTCTCCTCCGCCTCGCTTCAGGACATCGTCCGCCGCCACATCCAATATTTTGATGATGTCCGCACCCTGCCGGACAAGGCGGCGATCCAGCTCAACGACACCCATCCTGCCGTCGCCGTGACGGAACTGATGCGCTTGCTGCTCGACGATCATGGTCTCGACTTCGACGAGGCGTGGGATATTACGCGCCGCACCTTCAGCTACACCAACCATACCCTGCTGCCAGAGGCGCTGGAAAGCTGGCCGGTGCCGCTGTTCGAGCGTCTGTTGCCCCGCCACATGCAGATCGTCTATGCGATCAACAGCCGTCTGCTGGCTGAGGCACGGCGCAAGGGCGGGTTCGACGATCAGGCCATCGGCACCATCTCGATCATCGATGAGGGCGGCGAGCGGCGCGTACGCATGGGCAATCTCGCCTTTGCCGGATCGCACAGCATCAACGGCGTGTCGGCGCTCCACACCGACCTCATGAAGCAAACGGTGTTCGCCGACTTCCACCGCCTCTATCCGGATCGCATCAATAACAAGACCAACGGCGTCACCTATCGCCGCTGGCTGATGCAGTGCAATCCGCGCCTGTTCGGCCTGATCCGCGAGGCGATCGGCGACAGGTTCATGGACGATCCGGAAGGCTTGCGTGAGCTTGACGCCTTCGCGCATGACAGCGCCTTCCAAGACAAGTTCACCGCCATCAAGCGCGCGAACAAGGAAACGCTCTCCAACCTGCTGCGTCAGCGGATCAATGCTCGCATCGACCCGCTTGCCCTGTTCGACATCCAGATCAAGCGCATCCATGAATATAAGCGCCAGCTGCTCAACATCATCGAGGCGGTGTCGCTCTACGACCAGATCCGCTCGCATCCCGAACGTAACTGGGTGCCGCGCGTCAAGCTGTTCGGCGGTAAGGCCGCGCCAAGCTATCATAATGCCAAGCTGATCATCAAACTGGCGAACGACGTGGCCCGCGTCGTCAATCACGACCCGGCGGTGCAGGGCCTGCTCAAGCTCCAGTTCGTGCCCAACTATAATGTCTCGATGGCCGAAGTGATGATCCCCGCCGCCAACCTGTCGGAACAGATCTCGACCGCAGGCATGGAGGCGTCCGGCACAGGCAACATGAAGTTCGCCGTCAACGGCGCGCTCACCATCGGCACGCTCGACGGCGCGAATGTCGAGATGCGCGATCATGTCGGCGCGGAGAATATCGTGATCTTCGGCCTTACCGCCGACGAGGTGAACACGCGCCGCGCCGAGGGCTACAAGCCGCGCGAAGTGATCGAGGCATCCGCCGAACTCGCTCAGGCGCTGACGGCGATCCGCTCCGGCGTCTTCTCGCCCGGCGATCCGGATCGCTACAAGGGCCTGATCGACGGCATTTACGACCATGACTGGTTCATGGTCGCGGCCGACTTTGACAGCTACGCCTCGGCCCAGCGCACGGTCGACACGCTGTGGAACGATCATGACGCCTGGGCGTCAAAGGCTATCTACAATGTGGCCCGCATGGGCTGGTTCTCGTCGGATCGCACCATTCGCGAATATGCGACCGACATCTGGAAGGTCCCGGTGTGACGACTGCTTTCGGCAGGACATATATGAGCAGAGGGTGCTGAGTCCGGACCGGATCGAAAGGCTGGTCCAGGGTTTCGACGATGATCCGTTCGCGCTGCTGGGGGTTCACCCGGACGGCAAAGGCTTCGTCGCGCGCGTGCTGCTGCCGGAGGCGGAGGCTGTCACCGCCTATACGCTGGCGGGCAAGGAAGTGGCGGAGCTTTCGCAACTCCACCCAGGCGGGCTGTTTGCGGGTAAGGTTGCGATCCGCAAGCGCCAGCCGCTCCGCTACCATGCCCGCTATCCGGGCGGCGGCGACTATTGGATGACCGATCCCTACAGCTTCGGCCCGGTGCTCGGCCCGATGGACGACTATTATATCGCCGAAGGATCGCACCACCGCCTGTTGGACAAGATGGGCGCGCATGTCATGGAGCATGAGGGCGCGACCGGCACGCACTTCGCCGTCTGGGCACCCAATGCGCAGCGCGTCTCGGTGGTCGGCGACTTCAACCGCTGGGACGGTCGCCGCGATGTCATGCGCCTGCGCCGTGACACCGGCATCTGGGAAATCTTCGTGCCGGAGGTCGGCGCGGGCGCAGCCTATAAATATGAGATTATCGGGCCGGACGGCGTTACCCTGCCGCTCAAGGCCGATCCGTTCGCCTTCCGGTCTGAACTACGCCCGGCGACAGCTTCGGTGGTGGCGCCCACGCCATCGCACATATGGACCGACGACGCCCATCGCGACCATTGGGCGAAGGCCGATCCGCGCCGCCAGCCCATCTCCATCTACGAAGTCCATGCCGGATCTTGGCAGCGCGATCCCGACGGCAATTTTCTGCACTGGGATGCGCTGGCGGAACGGCTGATCCCCTATGTGGTCGAAATGGGCTTCACCCATATCGAGTTCATGCCGATCAGCGAATATCCCTATGATCCGTCATGGGGATATCAGACCACCGGCCTCTATGCCCCCACCGCGCGCTTTGGCGAGCCGGAGGGCTTCGCCCGCTTCGTGGAGGGCGCGCACAAGGCGGGCATCGGGATCATCCTCGACTGGGTGCCGGCGCATTTCCCGGTGGACGACCATGGCCTCGCCAATTTCGATGGCACCGCGCTCTATGAGCATGCCGATCCGCGTAAGGGCTTCCACCCGGACTGGAACACGGCGATCTACAATTTCGGGCGCAGGGAGGTTTCCTCCTTCCTCGTCAACAACGCCCTTTTCTGGGCGGAGCGCTATCATGTCGATGCGCTGCGCGTCGATGCCGTCGCCTCGATGCTCTACCTCGACTATTCCCGCAAGGATGGGGAATGGTTGCCCAACGAACATGGCGGGCGCGAGAATCTGGAGGCGGTCGCCTTTCTTCAGGAAATGAACAAGGCCTTCTACGGCAGCCACCCCGGCGCGCTGACCATGGCCGAGGAGTCGACCAGCTGGCCCGGCGTGTCGCTCCCCGCGCATGAAGGGGGCCTCGGCTTCGGCTTCAAGTGGAACATGGGCTTCATGCATGACACGCTGGAGTATCTGAAGCGCGAGCCGATCCACCGCCAGCATCATCATAACGACATCACCTTCGGCCTGCTCTACGCCTTCAGCGAGAATTTCGTCCTGCCCCTAAGCCATGACGAGGTCGTCCATGGCAAGGGATCGCTGCTGAACAAGATGGCGGGCGACGACTGGCAGAAATTCGCCACGCTGCGCGCCTATTATGCGATGATGTGGGGCTATCCGGGCAAGAAGCTGCTGTTCATGGGGCAGGAGTTCGCGCAGCGCGCCGAATGGAGCGAGGAGCGGGCGCTTGACTGGCACCTGCTCGACCACGGCCCGCACCGGGGAATGCAGGCCGTCGTGCGTGACCTCAACCGGCTCTATCGCGAATTGCCGGCGCTCCACGCCCGCGATTGTGATGGCGACGGGTTCGAGTGGCTGCTTGGCGACGCCGCCGCCGATTCCGTCTTCGCCTGGACGCGCAAGGCGCCGGACGCGCAGCCGGTGGTCGTCATCAGCCATTTCACGCCTGTCACACGCCATGGCTATGGTCTGCGCCTGCCGATGGAGGGTGCATGGCGGGAGATCATGAACAGCGACGCGGCGGACTATGGCGGCAGCGGCGTCGGCAATGCGGGGCGGGTGATTGCGGGGCCGGACGGCTGGGCGACGCTTACTATTCCGCCGCTTGGGACCATAATGTTAACACCGGACGTTTAGCGCAGGCGGTCCGTGCAGGACCGGGGGCTGGAGACACATGAATACGACACACAGGCGACATCAACCACTGGCCCGCGATGCCATGGCCTATGTTCTCGCCGGGGGGCGGGGCAGCCGCCTCAGCGACCTGACCGATCGCCGCGCGAAGCCCGCCGTCCACTTCGGCGGCAAGGCGCGCATCATCGATTTCGCCCTGTCCAACGCGCTCAACAGCGGCATCCGCCGCATCGGCGTCGCCACCCAGTATAAGGCGCATTCGCTGATCCGGCATCTGCAGCGCGGCTGGAATTTCTTCCGCTCCGAACGCAATGAGAGCTTCGACATATTGCCGGCCAGCCAGCGCATCTCGGAAAACCAGTGGTATGAGGGGACGGCAGACGCGGTCTACCAGAATCTCGACATCATCGAATCCTACGCGCCTGAATATATGGTGATCCTGGCCGGGGACCATATCTACAAGATGGACTATGAACTCATGCTCCAGCAGCATGTGGACAGCGGCGCCGACGTGACCGTGGGCTGTCTTGAGGTGCCGCGCATGGAGGCGACCGGCTTCGGCGTCATGCATGTCGACGCGGACGACAATATTACCGCCTTCGTCGAAAAGCCGTCCGACCCGCCCGGCATCCCGGGCCAGCCGGACATGGCGCTGGCGTCGATGGGCATCTATGTCTTCAACACAAAGCTGCTCTCGCGCGAATTGCACCGCGACGCCGCGCAGATCGGCAGCAACCGCGATTTCGGCGGCGATATCGTTCCCTATCTCGTCAAGCACGGCAAGGCGGTCGCCCATCGCTTCACCAGCAGCTGCGTGCGCGCCGAAAGTGAGCGTGAGGCATATTGGCGCGACGTCGGCACGATCGACGCCTATTGGCAGGCGAATATCGACCTGACCGACGTCATCCCGCCGCTCGACATCTACGACAATAGCTGGCCGCTCTGGTCCTATCAGCAGGTCACGTCACCCGCGAAGTTCGTCCATAATGAGGACGGCCGTCGCGGCTCGGCGACATCCTCGCTGATCGCGGGCGGCTGCATTGTCTCGGGCTCTTCTCTCGACCGCAGCCTGCTCTTCTCCAATGTGCGCACCCACAGCTTCTCGTCCGTGACGGAGAGCGTCGTCATGCCCGGCTGCGAAATCGGTCGTGGGGCGCGCGTACATCGCTGCGTGCTGGACGCGGGCGTCAACATTCCGCCCGATCTGGTCATCGGTGAGGACCCGGCGCTCGACGCAACCCGTTTCCGCGTGTCGGAGGGTGGCATTTGCCTGGTGACCCAACCCATGATCGATCGCCTGGCCCTCTGATCCGCCCATGAAGATTCTCTCGGTCGCGTCTGAAATCTATCCGCTCATCAAGACCGGCGGTCTGGGCGATGTGACGGGCGCGCTACCGCTCGCGCTTGCCGAGCATGGCATGCAGGTTCGCACGCTGGTGCCGGGTTACCCTTCGGTGCTTTCGCGGCTCATCAAGCCCAAGAAGGTCCATGCCTATGAGACGCTATTTGGCGCTTCGGCGACGATCCTCTCGGCGAAGGTCGGCGATCTCGATCTCTATGTCCTCGACTGCCCTGCCTTCTTCACGCGGGAGGGCGGCCCTTATGCCGATTGGCGCGGCAATGAATGGAACGACAATTGGCGGCGCTTCGCGGCGCTATCGTGCGTCGGCGCGGACATAGCGGCGGGGGCGCTGAAGACCTGGCGGCCAGACCTCGTCCATGCCCATGATTGGCAGGCGGCGATGACGCCCGCCTATATGCGCTTCGGCATGGCGGCCAATATCCCGAAAGTCGTGACGATCCACAACCTCGCCTTTCAGGGGCGCTATGGGCAGGACATCTTTCCGCAGCTCGGCCTCCCGCCGGAGGCTTGGGGCGTTGACGGCGTCGAATATTATGGCGGCACGGGCTTTCTGAAAGCCGGGCTGGTCTCCGCCGATGCGATCACCACCGTCAGCCCCACCTATGCCGAGGAAATCCGCCAGCCGGAAAACGGCATGGGCCTCGACGGTCTCGTCACCGGCCGGGCGGACAGGCTGCACGGCATCTTGAACGGCATCGATGCGGCGCTCTGGGACCCGGCGACCGACCCGGACCTCGCGCGTCCCTTCTCCCACCGCTCTCTTGCCGCGCGCAAGGCGAACCGCCGCGCTGTGGAAAAGCGGTTCGGGCTGAAGCGCGACGGCGCACCGCTGTTCGTCGTCGTCAGCCGCCTGACCTGGCAGAAGGGCATGGATATGCTCGCCGACGCTGTCGACCATCTCGTCGGCCTGGGCGGGAAGCTCGCAGTGCTGGGGTCGGGCGATCATCCGCTGGAGGGCGCATTCCTCGCCGCCGCAGACCGGCACAAGGGACGCGTCGGCGTCCAGATCAGCTATGATGAGACGCTTGCCCATCTGATGCAGGCGGGCGGCGATGCGATCCTCATCCCCTCGCGCTTCGAACCCTGTGGCCTGACTCAGCTTTATGGTCTGCGCTATGGCTGCGTGCCGGTGGTGGCGCGGGTCGGGGGACTTGCCGACACGGTGATCGACGCCAATGAAGCGGCGATCGCGTCGGGCGCGGCGACGGGCGTCCAGTTCGGCCCGCCCAGTCTTTACCAGCTCCGCCGCGCGATCACCCGAACGGTGGAATTATATGCCGACCGCGCTGCGTGGGCGGCGATGCAGCGCACCGGCATGCGCGCCGACTTCTCCTGGGACCGCAGCGCCGCGCGCTATGCGTCGCTCTATCGGTCGCTCGCCGCATGAGCCCCGACGACCTGCCGCCTCTGGGGCCACAGGTCGAAAAGGGCGGCACCCGCTTCACTGTCTGGTCGGCTGCCGATGCGCTTTCCCTCTGCCTGTTCGATGGCGACCGGGAAGAGCGATTGCCGATGGAGGGGGACGGGCAGGGGCTGTTCACCCGCTTCGTCGCCGGCGTCGGCCCCGGCGCCAGCTATGGGCTGCGCGCGGAGGGGCCTCATGATCCCGCCAATGGCCTCTGGTTCGATCCCTCGAAGCTGCTGCTCGATCCCTATGCCACTGCGATAGACCGCCCCTTCGTGTACGACCCGCGCCTTGCGGAGTTCGGCCACGACACCGCGGCGCTCATGCCGAAGGGCGTGATCAAACGCGCACTCCCCTCCCGCCCGCAACAGCCGCCCAGATTTTCGCCCGGCGGCCTGATCTACGAACTTCAGGTGCGCGCCTTCAGTATGCTGCATCCGGCCGTTCCACCCAAGAAGCGCGGGACGATTGCCGCGCTGGCACATCATGCGGTCATCGATCATCTCAAGAAGCTGCGTGTCAGCACCGTCGAACTGATGCCCATCAACGCCTGGATCGATGAACGGCATCTCGGCCCGCTCGGCCTGACCAACGCCTGGGGCTATAATCCGGTCAGCTATTTCGCGCTCGACCCGCGCCTCGCGCCCGGTGGGCTGGCGGAATTGCGGGCGACGGTCGATGCGCTGCACGATGCCGGCATCGGCGTCATCATGGACGTCGTCTATAATCATGACGGGGAAAGCGACGCGCAGGGGCCGACCCTGTCGCTACGCGGCCTGGATGCGCGCCGCTATTTCCGGCATGACGCGAACGGCGCGCTGATCAACGATACAGGCACGGGCAACAGCGTGGATTGCAACAATCCGGTCGCCCGCCGGCTGATCCTGGACTCGTTGCGGCATTTTGTCCGCCACGCGGGGATAGACGGCTTCCGCTTCGATCTCGCCCCCGCGCTCGGCCGTCTGCCGGCGGGCTTTTCTCCAACAGCGCCTTTGCTGTTGGAGATGGCCGCCGACCCGCTACTCGCCGACCGCATCATGATCGCCGAACCCTGGGACATCGGTCCGGGGGGCTATCAGGTCGGTAACTTCGCCGAGAACTTCCTGGAATGGAACGACCGCTATCGCGACGACCTGCGCAGCTTCTGGCGCGGCGACCCGCACAAGCTGGGCGCGCTTGCAACCCGCCTCGCCGGATCGTCGGATATCTTCGGGAGGGGCGCGCACACCCGCTCCGTCAATTTCCTGGCTGCCCATGACGGCTTCAGCCTGGCCGACGTCACCGCCTATGAACGGCGCCACAACGAGGCCAATGGCGAGAATAATCGCGACGGCCATGGCGAGAATCTCAGCTGGAACAATGGCGTCGAGGGCGCGACCGATGACCCCGACGTCATCGCCGCCCGCCAGCGCGATATTAAGGCGCTGCTCTCCACTCTCTTCGCCTCGCGCGGCGCGATCATGCTGACGGCGGGCGATGAATTCGGCCGCACGCAGCAGGGCAACAACAACGCCTATGCGCAGGATAATGTGATCACTTGGCTCGACTGGAAAGGGCGGGATCAGGACGTGGAGGCGCACAGCTTCGCGCTCGCCGCCCTGCGCGCCAATGCCCCGGCGCTGACGGCAACGGCGCTCCTGTCGCCCGATGATGTTACATGGCTGCGCCCTGACGGCGGCGAGATGACCGAGGGCGACTGGAACAGCGCGGACGGCGCCGCGCTCGTCATGCGTTACCGCGATGGGCCGGCGATCTGCATCAACAGGGGCTGCACGCCGATACGGGTCACGATCGAAGGGATCGATCCGTTCGACCTCGAGGCCTGCACCGTAGCGATCCTTTAGGGTCGTTGTCGCGATAGACGCGCTCCCCCTTCGCTCAAAGCGAACGGAGGTAGGGGGTTTAGAGCAGGCTGGCTTTGCTAGCTATCCGGCATCAGGACCGCGCGGATCACGGATGTCAGTTCGTGATGCCGGAAGGGTTTGTGAAGCATGGCGATCCGCTCGCCGAGCGCGATCCGCAGCGCTTGCGTATCGGCATAGCCGCTGGCGATAATGATCGGCAGGTCGGGCTGGATTAGGCTGATCTGCGCGGCCGTTTCCGCCCCGGTCATGCCCGGCATGGCGAAATCCAGGATCACCACGTCCGGCTCGACATGCTGCAGCGCCTCGATTGCTAGCGCGCCGCTCGCAGCCTCAGTGACTTCGGCGCCCAGGGAATTCAGGACGTCCGACAAGGTCGTCCGCACTTCATCATCGTCATCCACCAGCAGGGCATGGACGCCATCGAGCCTTTCGTTATGGTCTTGAGGCGTCATCGCGCTGGCGCCGTTGCTGTCCACAGCATCGGCAACGTCGGCGCGGCGCAGGCGGATCGTTATGGTCGTACCCTTGCCCAGTTCGGATTCCAGCATTGCCGTGCCGCCTGACTGGCGCGCGATGCCGAACACCATGGATAGGCCAAGGCCGGTGCCACGTCCCAGATCCTTGGTTGTGAAGAACGGTTCGAATGCCCGATCGCGAACTTCCGGCGTCATGCCGGTCCCGGTATCGCTGACGATGATATCGATATACTGGCCCGGCGGCAGGTCGCCATTCTCCGCCATGATCAGCACTGGTCTGGTGATGACGCGCAACGTGCCGCCATTGGGCATGGCGTCGCGGGCATTGATCGCCAGGTTCAGCACCGAAAGCTCGAGTTGCGTGGGATCGGCGATTACATGCCAGTATCCCGCGCCCAGATCGGGCTCCAGCGTCACCTGCGGTCCCAGCGTCCGATGCAGCATGTCGATGGTGTCCGTCATCGTCGGGCGGAGGGCGATGGGTTTCAGCTCCAGCGCCTGCGTACGGGAAAAAGCCAGAAGCTGCGCCGTCAATCTCTTGCCGCGGTCAAGGGCGGAGGCGGCGTTCACCGCCCATCGCGCCACGCGCGGATTGTCCTGCGTGTGGTTCAGGATAAGCTCCATATTCCCGGACACGGTCTGCAGCAGATTGTTGAAGTCATGCGCAATGCCGCCGGTAAGCTGGCCAATCGCCTCAATCTTCTGCGCCTGAAAAAGGGCGGCCTCCGCCTTTTGTCGCTCAGCCGCCTCATGCTTCAGCGCTGCCAAGGCGCTGTCCCGCTCGGCGATGCGCGCGCCCAGCTCCTGATTGGCCAGGGTCAGCTCCCCCGGAGAAGGCATGGCCAGCGCCTTGGGAAGCAGCGGCCATAACAATATCGCGGTGAAGATGGAGGCTATGGCGGTTACTACCTTGATCAGCGCCTCGACGCCATAATCGCCATGCCACAGGTTCCAGATGCTCATCACATGGGTTGCGCCGCAAGCTGTGATGAACAGGGCGAACAGCCAGAATACGCCGCCGAATACCATGTCCTTGCGCCGCCGCACGAACTGGATGAGCGCGAGAGGAATCGAAAAATAGGCCAGCGCGATCAGCGCATCGGAAATGACGTGGGTCCACACCAGCTGCGGCCACCACAGAAGGCAGTATCCGTGCGGCGGCAGCGCCTGCAGGAAACCGTCGAAAAAGCCGCTCATAGCTTAGTCCTCATCCCGGTGGCCTGTCGGAAGACAGAGCGACAGGTGATCCCTAGTCTCAAAATGTCCGCGCGCTAAAGAAAAACGCGCCATTTTGGCTAAGGATGGTGCGAATGGGGAATGGTTAATGCTGCCAATGCCTTTCGGGCGAAGGTTGCCGCTACGTCCGTCGCCAATTAAAAGCCATTCGTCGATGGTCATGTCGTTGGACGACATCCGCCGTCGGCTGTCGAGGGCAAGTGCGCACTTCCGTGGGACGATACTATGTTTCGTTCATCAGCACGACAGGTTCTTGATGTCACATTGCCGTCGCTGACCATAGGCTGCGAAACCGCCCCCTTCGCGGCTCCATAGCATCAGATCCTGAAGTGCCCGACAGCATGAGCAGGATACGCCCCCGGTCTTCCCTTGCACCGGGGGCGTTTTCTTTTCTTTTCTTTTCCCATTCACAGGCCGGACAACGGCGGTTGACGCTACGGCATGGCGATTTTTGCGGCCGAATTGCCATTGGTCGTCTTCCTTTTGCCGTTCGTCGATGCCGTGCGCCGTCCGCCGAAGCGCATGGGCGCTTGTCGATACGCGCATGCGGGGCGGGGGCCGTGAGCCTAGACAGGCTCGGCAGGACGGATCGAGCCCCCGGCGATCCCCCAGCCCCGGTCAGCCCAAGGCGCACCGGGCGGAGCAAAGCATATCGAAGCATTAGAGGAGACCTGTCATGTTCGCCCCCAAGTTCACCACACATTTTACCGCCACGTTGGCCGCGACCCTGTGCCTTGCGGCGGCGACCCCAGCCTTTGCCGCCGGCACCGAAACCGGCGCCCGCCAGAGGGCCGTGCATTATTCCGATCTCGACCTGACCACGGAGCAGGGCCGGAATACGCTGCACAAGCGGATCAGCTATGCAGCGACACATGTTTGCCAGACGCGCGATTTCAACCAATATGTGACCTGCCGCTCCGCGGCCCTCCGCAGCGCGAAGGAACCGGCTGGCCTTGCAATCGCCAAGGCTGAGAACAAGGCCCGCTATGCGGACGCCGGAACGCGGGTCATCGTCGGCAACTGACATGATCGCCACATCGTGAAAGCCCCCGCTATGTCGGGGGCTTTCTGCGTTTTTGTCGCGCCGTGGTTCAGCGCCCGGTGAGCGCTTTCACATTGTTGAGATAGGTGCGGCCGATCCGGATATCGTCGCCTTTGCCCAGGCAGGCGAACCAGACCCCGCTGCCGTCGTGCCGCAACCGCTGGATATGATCGCGCCGCACGATATGCGACCGATGCAGCCTGATAAACTCCATCGGGTCGAGACGCTGCTCGAGAGAACTGATCGTCTGATGCAGCAGATAGCTGTGATCGGCGACATACAGCCGCATATAGTCGCGCTCGGCTTCTATCCGATCGATCTGGTCGGTGCCTATGCGGATCAGTTCCGATCGGTGCGGAACCCAGAACTCCTCGGCCCATTCCGATTGCGGAGTGTGCGTTGCTTGCGGAGCGGACTCGGCACGGACGCGCAACGCCTGTTCTACCCGGTCGATCGCGCGGGTCAGCCGCTCATGCGCCACAGGTTTCAGCAGATAGTCGACCGCCGCCAGGTCGAATGCCTCGACAGCGAAGCCCTCAAATGCGGTCACGAAGATTACGGCGGGCCGAATGCCCATACGCCCCACCGACCGCGCAACGCCTATGCCGTCAAGCAAAGGCATGGCGATGTCGAGCAGCAGCAGTTCGGGTTCCAGTCCTTCGACCAGACGCAGGGCGGCCTCGCCATCTGTCGCAGTGCCGACCAGAGATATCCGCGGTTCGCGCGCGCAAAGCATCTGCAACCGTTCAACGGCCAGCGGCTCGTCGTCGACGATCATCGTCCGGATCGTCGTCATGCGTTCAGCATCCTCGCCTGATTATGGGCAGTGACAGTTCCACCTGAAATCCCCCATCTTCCATGGGGCCGGCGGTCAGCTGGCCCTCGTCTCCAAATCTGGCGGCAAGGCGCTCGCGCACATTGACCAGACCGATGCCATTGCCCTTATAGGCGCTCGTGTCCGGCAAGGTGTCGCCATCATCGTTGATGCTCACGTGCAGTAACCCTTCCTCCTCCCAGGCGCGGATCTCGATCGTGACCGGCCGTGTCGTCCGGGATACGCCGTACTTGATGGCGTTTTCAATGACTGGCTGCAGGATCAGGCCGGGGACGCAGCAACTCATCATCCGATCGGGAATGAAGATATCGGTGCGCAGGCGGTCGGGAAAGCGCACCGCCTCGATATCCAGATAGAGTTTCTGAAGATGCACTTCCTCCGACAGGGGCACATCTTCCAGTGGATCGCCGGTCAGGCTGGTGCGGTAGAAGTTGGAGAGCGACATGATCATCTGCTCCGCCTCCTCCCGCCGGTCCTTCATCACCAGGCTGGACAGCGAGTTCAGCGTATTGAACAGGAAATGCGGATTGACCTGATAGCGCAGCGATCGCAATTCTGCCTGTTGTGCCGCCTGCTCCAGGCGGGCAGCGCGACGTTCAACCCGGGCGACTTCGGTGGCGTACGTCACGGCAAGGTAGATCGCCGCCCAGGCGGCAAGAAAGAAATAGCGGCCCATTGTGTCTTCCGCGATTTCCTGAAAGACATAATTGCCCTTCGCCTTGGCATAATGTTCAGCCGCCGGAACAAAGCCGTCCGGCTCATAAACATTAAAGACGTAATAGTTCGCCGCTGCAATCGCGATCGCACAGGGGATGGCAGCCACGAAGGCGATCCCGATGCGCCAGGAAAAGGTGCTGCTGTCGAAACGGCGGATGATTAGGTAGAGCGCCCAAGTCAGGATGATGCCCAAGATCGTCACGATGCCGCGACGAACCGCCATTTCTGCCTGCGATTCAAATCCCATGATCGACGCGCGCAGGGTTACGATCACGGCATAGAATAGCCAGAAGCCCAATATGGAATACAGGGCAACGGTTGGAGAGACGCCGCGTTCGCCCTCCTCTAGGGGTAATGTCATGCCCCACATATAACCTGAAAGGCACGGATTGTCGCCCCCGCCGGTCGAAAATGCGCCGATGTTGGTCGATCCGGACGGTTAACGGACGATTGCGCCAATATGGCTGGAACAGCCCTCCTTCTCCGCTGTTGATACCGTGAGGTAAAGGAGACGGATAATGGACATGCAAAAGCACCCGCAGGACGGCAAGACGGCAAAAGCGAGCGATGATCAGGATCATGCGCTTTCCCAGGAGGAATGCCTCGAAGAGGCGCTCGATGATTCCATGGATGCATCCGACCCGCCGGCCGCCACGCAGCCGGGCGATCATGGCAATCCGGTGCCGTCGTCTGGATTTTCCGAAGATGATCTAAATGAGAGGGACAAGGCGGCCCTGAGAAAGCATTGATGGTGCGAGTCCCGAATTGAGACAAATTTGTCGCGGCGTGACGGCTCATGTTGCGCCGCACAAATTTTATATTGCCTAGCATCTTGAAATCTGGTCCGATGTGAATGTCGGGCGAACATGTGCTTAATCTTTCGCTAACTAAGCTGGGTGCATGATCGGTTGTCTGGACTTACAGTCGGGAGGGCAATGTGATGGGTATCGGTGCGAAACCAGCGGACGGGGCAATCACTTTTGCGGAGATGCGAGAGTTTGCGAGCTTCCCGTCATCCACGCAGCGGTATATCCGCCGCTCCCTCGATATTGGCCTGCATCGCCGCGACGCCATGAAGCTGTGGTCTCGCGACCTTGTGGAAGAAGCGAGTATTCGGGCACAGGCCCGGATTTACGTTCGCCTTGACGAAATCAAGACCATGGTGCCCGATGATAGCGGCCTGGAACAGGTCGAACCGTTCATGGCCCCGCTGGTTACCGTCTCCGCCTTCGATCTCGGGCAGGACCGCCTCGGCACCTTCTCTGCCTACCGCTTCCTGTACGAACGCCTGATCGGCGCAGGCGCGCGGCCCTGGCTCCCCGGCGCCTTCTGCGCCGCCGCCAGCCTGCCGCACCTCCACCCCGAAAAGCGCCGCGTCCTGCTCCAGTCGATCAGCGAAGCGGCGGCGACAGCCGTCGGCTGGTCGAACCGCGAACCGAGCTTCTATCCCGAATGGGTTGAGAAGGTGGACACGAGCAAGGCGCCGAATTGAGGGGTTGCCCCCGCTTCACATTGGCGAACTGATGTCGCTATCAACCCCAAATTCGTCATCCTGAACTTGTTTCAGGATCCATTTGGCCTTCGGTCCTGATCTATCCAGTGGCGCGATGGATGCTGAAACAAGTTCAATTCACAAAGACGCCAAATCACTTCCGCCGATACCGGAAATACCAAACCTCGTGCCCCTGTCGGCGGGCTTTCGCCTCATAGCGGGTCTCGGGCCATCCGCCCGGACGCTTCAGGAAATCCTGCGGCTCGTTCGCCAGCCAGTCGAAATCGGTGCGGCCGTTCATCACCATCAACGCCCAGCGCAGATAGACGGGATGGTCGGTGCCGAAGCGGAACTCGCCGCCGGGCTTCAGCTTGGCGGCGATCATATCGACCGGCCCCTTGTTCATCATCCGCCGCTTGGCGTGGCGTAGCTTGGGCCAGGGGTCGGGATGCAGCAGGTAGACGAAACTCAGCGCCCCGTCCGGCACGCGTGACAACACGTCCAGCGCATTGCCCATATGCAGGCGGACATTGGGCAGATGCTGGTCGCGGATATGGCCGAGCGCCGTCACGACACCGTTCAGAAAAGGCTCGCAGCCGATAAAGCCATGATCGGGCAGCATGTCGGCGCGATGGGCCATATGCTCGCCGCCGCCGAAGCCGATCTCGAAATGCAGGGGGCGGGTCTCGCCGAACAGCCGCTCGGCGGTGATCGGGCCGTCATCCGGCACCGATATCTGGGGCAGCAGCTTGTCGACCAGGTCCTGCTGACCAGCGCGCAGCTTATGGCCGGATTGCCGGCCATAGAGGCGATTAAGTGTTGTCGGGTCTTTCACCCGGCGCGGTTAGCGCCACCGGGTGAGAATTCCAAGTGCGTCAGTTTATTTCGGGCACTTGATGAACTTGCCCTTCGCATCCTTGCACGGCGCTTTCTTCACCGGCTTGGCGGGCGGGCATTTGATGAATTTTCCCTTGGCGTCCTTGCATGGTGCGGCCTGAACGGGCGCGGCGGCAAGCATCGCGAGCGACATGGCGCCCAGGACTGCGGTCAGTGACTTTTTCATGAGAAGCCTCTCCTTTGTGAGGGCGGAGGGTGTCGGCGCGGGAGGTCAGGGGTCCGGGCCCGACGCCGACAAGGGCTGTCTACGTCAGCGGGCGGCCGGACCCTAATGAACTCTTGGTAATGTTCCGCGATGTAATGTTTACAGCGCGGCCTTCAGCTTGTCGACCAGATCGGTCTTCTCCCACGGGAAGAAGTCGCCGTCGGGCTGGCGGCCGAAATGGCCATAGGCCGCCGTCTTCTGATAGATCGGCTTGTTGAGGCCCAGATGAGTGCGGATGCCCTTGGGCGTCAGGCGCACGAGCGTCGGCAGCACGGCCTCGATCGCCGATGCCTCGACGGTGCCAGTGCCGTGCGTATCGACATAGAGCGACAGCGGCTCGGCAACGCCGATGGCGTAGGACAGCTGGATCGTGCAGCGGCGGGCAAGGCCGGCGGCGACGATGTTCTTCGCCAGATAGCGGGTGATGTAGGCGGCCGAACGGTCGACCTTGGTCGGGTCCTTGCCGCTGAACGCGCCGCCGCCATGGGGCGATGCGCCGCCATAGGTGTCGACAATGATCTTGCGGCCGGTCAGGCCCGCGTCGCCGTCCGGCCCGCCGATCTCGAACAGGCCGGTCGGGTTGACATAGATGCTCTCGTCGTCCGGCAGCCAGCCCTCGGGCAGCACGTCGGTCATCACGCCCTTGACGTAATCGCGCAGCTTCGCGCGGCTCTCGTCATTGTCCATGTCCTTGGCGTGCTGGGTCGACACGACCAGCGCGGTCGCGCGGACCGGCTTCTCATTGACATATTCCAGCGTGACCTGGCTCTTGGCGTCCGGCTCCAGGAAGTCGACGACCTTGCCATGGCGGTCAGCGGCCATGCGCTCCAGGATCTTGTGCGAATAGTAAAGCGTCGCCGGCATCAGGTCAGGCGTCTCGTCGCTGGCGTAACCGAACATGATGCCCTGGTCGCCCGCGCCCTCATCCTTGTTGCCGCTCTCGTCGACGCCCTGCGCGATGTGGGCGGACTGGCCATGCAGATTGTTTTCGAAGCGGAAGGTCTTCCAGTGGAATCCGTCCTGCTCATAACCGATGCGCTTCACGGTCTCGCGAACGGTCGCCTCGATCTCTTCCTGCGCGCCGGGCGCCCAGGCGCCATTCTCGTAAACGCCCTTGCAGCGGATTTCGCCGGCCAGCACGACCAGCTGGGTCGTCGTCAGCGTCTCGCAGGCGATGCGCGCTTCGGGGTCCTTGGACAGGAACAGGTCGACGATCGAGTCGGAAATCTGGTCCGCGACCTTGTCAGGATGACCTTCCGAAACGCTCTCGGACGTGAAGAGGAACTGGTTGCGCATGGAACTCCCGCTTGGCTTAGGGTCGCCGGACCGCGCGCGCGGAACCGACATAAAGAAAAGTTTATGTGCGCGCTTTAGCTTCTGGACCGGCGCGTTGCAATGGCCAAGCCGACGAGCAGCAGCACCAGCAGCATCGATGCCCAATTGCCGATCCGCGAAAAGACGGTCCGTGCGCCGGGCGGCGGTAATTGTGTATCGATGAACCCGGCTTGCTCATGCGGCACGCTGCGCAGGATTCGCCCGCTGGCGTCGACAACGGCGGAAACGCCGGTCGGCGTGGACCGGATCACCGGAATGCCTTCCTCGATCGCCCGCATCCGCGCCTGCGCCAGATGCTGCGGCGGCCCCCAGCTTCCGAACCAGGCGTCGTTAGAGGGGTTGAACAGGAAATCGGGCCGATTCTTCTCGTCCACCACCTCGCCGGAGAAGATGATCTCATAGCAGATCTGCACCCCCATCTTCAGTGCAGGTCGTCCGGGCGCGGCGGGCAGGGGAAGGGTACGGGGGCCGGGGCCGGGCCAGAAATCGACATCGCCCGGCACCAGTCGGGACAGGCCGATGGCGGACAGGATCGGCCGCATCGGCAGATATTCGCCATAGGGGACGAGATGCGCCTTATCGTACCGGCCGATCAACCGGCCCTCCGGCGTCATCACCCACAGGCTGTTGTTCGCGCCCGTCAACGTGCGGCCGACATAGAGCCCGTCCTTTTCCTCTTCCTTGAAATAGATCTTGTCGCCGCCCGTCATCAACAGGTCGTCCGGCCCCATCAGCAGGGCGAGCTTCTGCCGCCACTCCGGCTCGAAATCGAGATAGGCGGGGATCGCCGCCTCTGGCCAGAAGAGCAGGCGGGGCTGAGAGGACGGCTTGCCCGACAGCGTGGCGAGCTTCTGGAAATTGCGCGCTTCGAACGTCTCGTCATATTTGTCCTGCTGCCCGATATTGGGCTGGACGACGCGGATATGCGGGGCGGAGGCTGATGGGGGAGGAGCAGGGACAAGAAGTCCGACGACTCCGATCAACGCAATTGGCAGGAGCAATGTCAGGGCAGGCCGGACCTGCCGTTTCGCGGCGAGCGTCACGCCGCCCGCCGCAATGATCACCAGCGCGGAAACGCCATAGGTGCCGATCCATGTGGACGCGATGGCCACGCCGGCGGGCAGGGCGGCGACGCCCAGGGGATTCCAGGCGAATCCAGTGAACAGCGTAGCGCGCAGCCACTCCGTCGCGATCCATGCGGCAGCGAATATCAGGATGAACGATGTAGGGCCAATGCCCTGTATCCGGCGACGCGCCTCAGAGGCCGTGAGCGCGGCCAGACCCGGATAGACCGCCAGATAGAGCGAGAGCAGAACAACCGCGCCATAGCCGAACCAGTGCGGCATGGCGTCCTGGAAGGTGAAGGCATGGGCGATCCAGTTGAGTCCGACCGTGAAATGGCCAAGGCCGAAACACCATCCGATCAGGAAAGCGTCCTTGCGCGTCGGCGCGTGCTCCACCAGCATAATCAGCAGGGCGAGGCACGCCAGCGCAACCGGCCAGAACTGCAACGGCGCAAAGCCGGTGGCGGATGCCAGCCCTGCGGCCAGCGCTGCGATGCGGGGATGTCTGGCGAGCACGGATGCCGCTATCGCCGCAGACGGTTACAGTTTCAACCTTTGCGTGGGGGAAACTGCAAAGACGCGGACCTAACACGGACACCCCAAAATCCGTTCGTTTCGAGCGTAGTCGAGAAACTCGCGCGCAGGCTTCTCGACTACGCTCGAAGCGAACGGAGGTGCGAATTTCAAATCGGACAGATCAAGCCGGCGTGCTGACGGTCACCTGGCTGCACTTGTCGGTCTTGGCCGGGCCGCTGGTCAGCACCGATGCGGCGATGAAGCCGCCGACGATCAGCACCAGAAACAGGGCGGAGAGCATGCCCAGATATTTCTCGATAAACGCCTTGATCGGCCGCCCGAACTTCCAGAACAGGAAACCGACCAGCATGAACTGGAACGCGCGCGACAGGATGCTGGCCCAGATGAAGGTGACCAGCGACAGGCCGATGAAGCCGGCGGTGATCGTGATCAGCTTGAAGGGGATGGGCGTCGCGCCCTTTATCAGGATGATCTCCGCGCCATATTCGCGCAGATAGCATTGCGCGGCCGGAAAGCTCTTCGACAGGCCCAGCGCATGCAAGAGCGAATCCCCGAACGCCGCGAAGAAGAAATGGCCGATCGCATAGCCAAGCAGGCCGCCCAGCACAGATGCGACCGTGCAGATGAACCCGAACCGCAGCGCCTTTTCCGGGCGAGCGAGGCACATCAGGCCGAGCAGGGGATGGGGCGGGATCGGGAAGAAGCTCGATTCCATGAAGGAGAAGAGCGCCAGCCAGCGCTCCGCATGGCGGTGGGCGGCCTTGGCGAGCATCCACTGATAAAGGCGTGAAATCATCGGCCTTGCCGGTAGCTCAACTGCCGCAGGCTGGCCAGCACGATATTATGGTCCGCTGTGTCAAATCGGGCGGCTTGCCGGCGCACGCGAAAGGGCACAGCACGATCCTCGACCGCCATCGGCATTTCCTGTAAGGCGGCGGAATTATTACCGAAGGACGGCGCGGATGGCTGCCGGACTCAGAATGGTGTGACCCGTTGATGCCGTTGCAGGATGGAATGACGACAGGGGACCGGGCCGGAAACGCCGGGCTTCCCGAACAGCGCATGTCCGTGATCGCCGATATGCCTGCGCCGGTCGCGCCACCCCGCGGACGCAGAATGGGCGCGCGGGCCGCCCGCGAAATCGCCGCCTTTGTGGAGGTTGTCGCCCTGGTGTCCACACTGGCGGTCGCATCGCTGACGATCGACAGGTGGCATGCCAGTACCTTGCCGACGCTGGTGATGTTCAGCCTGTTCTGGGTGTGGCTCTATGTGTTGCTGACATATCGGTTCAATCAGGCGCCGGACTCGCTGCTGGCGCGCGATCTGCTGGCGGATCGTATGGGGAACTGGCTGAAGTCTGCGCTTCTTGTCGTTATTCTGGCGTTCACGACCAAGACGAGCGAAGATTTGTCTCGCTTATGGTTCGGCGCGTCGGCCGGCCTTGGGCTGGCGGCGATCGGCGTTTCGCGCACCATCTCCTGGGCGATCCTGTCGTCCAATCGCTTCGGCAGTGCGCGGACGCACATCGCCATCTATGGCGCTGGCGAAAACATCGACGAGCTGCGTGCCCGTCTCGATTCCAATCCGCTTGGCGTCATAGACGGCCTGTATGATGACGGCGCGCATAGGCCGCGGAGAACGGCCGGCCTTGCGCAATTGCTGGACAGGGCGCGGGGTGGGCAGATCGACGCGGTCGTCATTAATCTCCCCTGGAGCGACGAAGATCAGATCAAGCGGATCGTCGCCCAGCTGGAAGCTGTGAATGTCGACATGCTCCTCGTGCCGCCAGAGGCGTTGGCCGAGCATGGCGCGTTCCGATCGGCGCGGCTGGGGCAGTTGAATGCGCTGGCGCTCTACACCCGCCCGGCCGATGGCATAGCGGCGCTGATAAAAACATGCATGGATCGCCTGTTCGCCCTTATCGCGCTCATCGCGCTGTCGCCGTTGATGCTGGCGGTCGCGCTGGCGATCAGGCTGGAATCGCCCGGTCCGATATTCTTCCGCCAGCAGCGCTGCGGCCTCAACAACACGCCCTTCACCATGTGGAAATTCCGCAGCATGCGGCAGTCCTTTGAGGATCGGAATGCCGACAGGCTGGTGACCCGGGGCGACAGCCGCGTGACCAAAGTAGGCGCGCTCATCCGAAAGCTCAGCATCGACGAGTTGCCGCAATTTCTCAATGTGTTGAACGGGACCATGTCGCTGGTCGGCCCGCGCCCCCATGCCTATGGGGCGAAGGCCGCTGACCGGCTGTATGAAGAGGTGGTCGATCGTTACGCGGCTCGCCACCGCATGCGTCCGGGTCTGACGGGGCTGGCGCAGGTGCGCGGCTTTCGCGGCAATACGGAAAACGAAAGCGACATCCGCAACCGGGTCGCCGCCGATCTTGAATATATGGATCGATGGTCGCTTTCGCTGGATCTGGCCATCCTGTTCCGCACGGCGATCATTCTGTTTTGGCAGCGCAACGCCTATTGAATCTTTTCCGCCCAATGCCAGCGTCTTGAAATTGGCTCGCGACATATTATTTGCCTGAGCAATCATTGCTTGGGCAATATAAATGACGCTTCCTTATTACACGACGGACAATTTCCGGCCGCGCACGTCCGCAGGCTATCTCCTCAAGCGGGTCTACAGGCTCGTTCACATGGGAATTGAGGGAAGCTGGGAGGAAGGAGCGCTCAGCTTCACCCAGTGGGTTGTGCTTGCATATCTGTGTTCCGGCACGGTTTCGACGGCGGCTGAACTCTCGCGGGAGATTGGGCATGACGCCGGAGCGATGACGCGGATCATCGATCAACTCGAAGCGCGGGGCATGCTGACTCGTGAGCGGGATACGGAGGATCGCCGCATCGTGAAGCTGCTGATAGCGGCGGAGGGAAGGACGGCGCTCGATACGCTGACACCCAGAGTCATGGACTTTTGGAACGACCTGTTTTCGGGTTTCGATGCGGCGGAAATCGATGCTTTCATAAGGATGCTGACGGCTCTGCAGCTTCGGCTGGACCCCGATGCGGGGGGCCGGTGATGCAGAAAATCCTCGCAGGGTTCTCCCTGATCGCATGTCTCGCCGGCTGTTCCGCGCCTGACGCCAAAGTGGCCGTCGCGCCGGTCTCCGCCGAGGCGCTGGGTCTGCAGGGCGCGGCGCCGCCGCTTGTGGATGCGGCGTGGTGGACCATGTTTGGCGACAGTCAGCTTGATCGCGTTATGAAGGACGCGCTTTCCGCCAGCCCCCGCCTTGATGAGGCGCTGGCGCGCATCAGGGAAGCACGGGCGTTCCTGGAGTCAAGCAGAGCCGAGCAAATGCCGCAGATATCGGCGGATGCGAGCGAGCAGCGGACCCGCCTGAGCGAGCGCTATATCATCCCTCCGCCTTATGGCGGATCTACCCAGTGGCAGGGACAGGCGCAGGCCAATCTCGGCTGGAACCTCGACCTGTTCGGGCGTCAGGCCGACGCCGTCAGGGGCGCCCGAGCCTCGCTGCGCGCCGCCGCTCTTGATTATGACGCTGCCCGGCTGGCCCTGTCGGGGGCGGTGGTTCAAACCTACATCGAACTTGTCCGTTCAGAACGGCTGATTGCCGTTGCGAAGGCGAATACGGAGCAGCGCGAACAGTCGCTCGGACTGGTGCAGACGCGTATCCGCAGCAAGCTGTCGAGCGAGATGGATGCGCGTGCCGCTGAAACGCTGCTTGCCCAATCCCGCCAGGCGGTCGTGCGGGCGGAGGGGCAACGGGTGCTGCTTGTTCACGCGCTGGCGCTGCTCGCGGGGCGTGGCGCGGATTATTATCCGACGATCCTACCGGCATCGCTGCGGCTTGACGCGATGCCGCCTGTTCCGCAAACCCTGCCGGCGGACCTGCTGTCTCGGCGTCCGGACGTCCTGAGCGCGCAGGCGCGTATCGAATCCGCGGAGGCCGGCCGCTCCGTGGCGCGGAAGGCATTCTATCCCAATATCAACTTGAACGCCCTTGTCGGCACGCAGGCGCTGGGTCTTGGCAACCTGTTCTCGACGGACGCCGGAACCTACGGGGCTGGTGCTGCCATTCACTTGCCGATTTTTGAAGGCGGCAAGTTGCGCGCTGATCATGAGGCCGCCACGGCGCGGCTCGATCAGGCGATCGCCGCCTATAACGGCGCCGTGCTTGGGGCTGTGCGCGAATCTGCGGACGCTCTGGCGAATCTCGACACGGCCAAGGCCGATCTTGCGCATCAGCGGGAGATTGTACGCGGTCTGTCGGACGTGTCGCGGCTTAACCGGGTGCGCGTCGCTTCTGGTCTGGATTCTCGGCAGGAACTTGTCGGCGCTGATATCCGCCTTTTGCAGGCTCAACAAGATGAAGCCAATCTGGAGGCGCAGGCGGCGCTGTCCAATGTTCAGTTACTGGTGGCAATCGGCGGCGGATATCGTCCCGCTGCCGACGGCCTTCCTACGCCCGGCCCTTCGACAGGAATTCAATAATGACCGATGCGCAGGCTTCTGCCGACCAATCCGCCGATGGCAATCCCGGCGCGCGCCGCAAATGGCTGACCGTCCTGGCGGCGGTCGTGGTGCTTTCAGGTCTGGTATATGGCGGATATCTTCTGTTGCGCGCTGCGACGGAGGAAACCGACGACGCCTATGTGGCCGGCGACATGGTTGTGATAACGGCGCGCGATCCGGGAACCGTGCTCGCCATCCATGCCGACAACACGCAGGTGGTCAAGGCCGGGCAGCCCCTGATAGACCTGGACCCCGCGACGATGGACGTGGATCTTGCAGCGACCGAGGCCAAGCTGGCCCAGGCGGTGCGCGCCGTACGCGCCGATTTTTCAAAGGTGAATGAAAGCGGCGCCGCGATCGTCAGTGCCCGGGCAGAGCTGGACCGTGCGCGCAGTGATCTGGCACGCCGGCGGCAAGCGGCGGCGGAGGGCGCCGTATCGGGCGAGGAGGTGGCGCACGCGGCAGATGTCGTGAAGACGGCCCAGGCCGCGCTGACCCTGGCGCAAAGCCAGCAGGATCAGGCCAATACCCAGGTTCAGGGCGCCAGTCTTTCTGATAATCCTGCCGTTCTGTCGGCGATTGCGGAATATCGCCGCGCCGCCATTCGCCGCAACCACATGCATGTCGCCGCGCCCGTGGAGGGGCTGGTTGCACAACGAACGGTTCAGATCGGGCAACAGATCGCCGCCGGAACGCCGCTCATGACGGTGGTGCCGCTTCGCCGTGTCTGGATCGACGCCAATTTTCGTGAAACGCAGCTGAAGGATCTTCGCATCGGTCAGGCGGCAAGCGTCACATCCGACACCTATGGAAGCAAAGTCGTCTACCACGGAAAGGTGGTCGGCCTCGCTGCGGGAAGCGGTAACGCCTTCGCCTTGCTGCCGCCCCAGAATGCGAGCGGCAACTGGATCAAGATCGTCCAGCGCGTGCCGGTGCGTATCGCGCTCGATCCGCGGGAGCTGGATAAATATCCGTTGCGGCTGGGGCTCTCCGTCAATGTGGAGGTCGACACCGCGGATACGTCTGGTGCGCTCGCTGGCCAACCTGCGCGGGCTGTTTTTCCGGCGCAGGCCAGCGACACGGGCGACAAAGGGGTTGATCAGCAAATCGCAAGAATCATCGCCCGGAACCGGGGCGCCGGCCGGTGAATTCCGCCGCGGCGGAGCAAGCGCCGCTAAGGGGTGGTGCACTGGCGCTGACGGCGTTTGCGTTGGCGCTGGGCACCTTCATGCAGGTGCTCGACACCACCATAGCCAATGTGTCCCTGCCCACCATAGCGGGCAATCTGGGTGTCAGTTCCGACAGCGGCACCTGGGTCGTCACGTCATTCGCGGTGGCGAACGGCGTCACCGTGCCATTGACCGGCTGGCTCATGGGGCGGTTTGGCGTCGTGCGCACATTTTGCGCGTCTGTCCTGCTCTTCACGCTTGCCTCATTGCTTTGCGGTCTTGCCTGGAACCTGAGTTCCCTTATTCTTTTCCGCATATTCCAGGGCGCAGTATCAGGGCCGATGATTCCCGGCAGTCAGGCGTTGCTGCTCGCGATCTTTCCGCCGGCCAAACGCGCGACGGCGCTTGGCGTATGGTCGATCACGACCTTGGTCGCGCCCATCCTGGGCCCCATTCTGGGGGGATATATTTCCGATAATTTTCACTGGAGCTGGATTTTTCTGATCAATCTTCCGGTCGGCCTGTTTTGCGCGGCTGTTTGCTGGCGATCGCTGGCGACGCGGGAAACGCCCACCAGGAAACTGCCGATCGACGGCATTGGCGTGGCGCTGCTGATCATCTGGGTGGGGGCCATGCAGATCGTGCTTGATCTTGGCAAGAATGCGGACTGGTTTTCGTCCGGCTTCATCGTGGCTATGGCCGTTGTCGCCGTGATCATCTGCATTGCCTGGGTAATCTGGGAATTGACCGACGCACATCCGGTCGTTGATCTGCGCATGTTCAGGAACCGCAACTTTGCCCTTGGCACCTTGGCGTTGTGCCTTGGCTATGCGGTGTACTTCGCCAATGTATTGATCATGCCGCTGTGGTTGCAGACCCAGATGGGCTATACCGCGACCTGGGCCGGACTGGTTGCCGCGCCCAGCGGCGTGGCAGCCGTGCTGCTGACTCCGATCATGGCCCGGATTTCCGGTAAGGTCGACGCCCGCCTGATGGGGAGCTTCAGTTTCCTCGCCTTCGGATACTCCTATTTCCTCCGCACGGACTATACGACCAGCGTCACGCTATGGGACCTGGTCATGCCCCTTCTGGTGAATGGGGTCGGAACGAGCTGTTTCTTTCTGGCGTTGATCAGCATTCAGCTGGAAGGCGTCCGGCCGGACCAAATTCCATCCGCCACGGGGCTCTCCAACTTCGCCCGGATAACCAGCGGCAGCTTCGCCGCATCCATTATCACGACATCATGGGATCAGCGGGAGGCGCTGCACCAGAGCCGCCTTGCCGATCATCTGAGCGCTTCGGCGCCCGCGTATGAAGCGGCTTTACGAACCCTGGGAGGCCGGGGCGCCAGTGACATCCAGGCGGCTGCAACTATCGCACGCCAGATGGTGCAGCAGGCTTATCTCCTCGCGATCAACGATCTTTTCTGGATATCGGGCTGGATATTTTTCCTGCTGATCTGCCCTCTCTGGCTGACGCGCAGGCCAAAGGGTAGCGCTGGCCCGGTTGCGGCCGACTGACTCAAAATGGATTTGTCCCTGTGCTCATGGTGATTTCCGCGCATGCCGGAATTGAAAAATCGTCATTTCTCTGAAAAAGAGGCGCGCATGACCGACTCTTATGCTTTCACCTCCATTCCTCACGCATCGCCGACGGCTGCAGACGTGCGGGCAAGCCTCCTTGAAAATCCGGGCTTTGGCCGCGTGCCTACGGATCATATGGTCACCATCAAATGGTCGGCGGACAAGGGGTGGCATGAGGCGACCGTGCTGGCGCGTGGGCCATTTCAGTTGGACCCCGCCTGCGCGGTCCTGCACTATGCCCAGGAAATTTTCGAAGGGATGAAGGCGTACCGGACGGCCGACGGGGCGATTACCCTGTTCCGTCCGGAAGAAAATGCGCGCCGCTTCAATGAGTCGGCTGAGCGGATGGCCATGCCGGTCATTCCCGAAGAGCTGTTCCTTGCCGCGATTGAGGCTCTGGTCCGGGCCGATGCCGACTGGATCCCTTCCGGGGAGGGCGGCAGCCTGTATCTGCGCCCCTTCATGTTTGCGTCAGAGGTGTTCCTTGGCGTCAAGCCGGCGTCGGAATATATCTTCTGCGTTATCGCCTGTCCCGTCGGCGCCTATTTCAAGGGCGGCAGCAAGGCGATCACCCTGTGGGTGTCCAGCGATTATTCGCGCGCGGCGGCCGGCGGCACGGGCGCGGCCAAATGCGGCGGCAACTATGCGGGCAGCCTTGTCGCGCAGGCAGAGGCCATCCGCAACGGTTGCGACCAGGTCGTTTTCCTCGATGCAGCGGAGCATCGCTGGGTCGAGGAACTGGGCGGCATGAACATATTCTTCGTCATGGACGATGGTAGCCTTGTCACGCCGCCGCTTGGCACGATCCTGCCCGGCATCACCCGCAAATCGGTCATGGAACTGGCGCGCGGGGCAGGGCACGAGGTGCGCGAAGAGCCCTATTCCTTCGACCAGTGGCAGGCGGATGCGCGCAGTGGAAAGCTGCGGGAGGCTTTCGCCTGTGGGACCGCCGCCGTGATCGCGGGCATAGGCGAGGTCCGTCATGCCAAAGGCGCTTTCGCCATCGGCAATAGCGGGGATGGGCCGGTGACGATGGCGCTTCGCGATCAGTTGGTGGGCATCCAAAGGGGCAAAATTGCCGATGGCCGGCAATGGCTGCGTTCGGTTGCTTGACCCGATCGGGCTATAATATCCAACTATCATACTGAGCAGCACGGGGCAGGCGATGAGAAGGTCTTCGGGTTTTGTCGGTCTCGGTCTGGCGCTCGGGGCGGGGATCGGGGCGGCCTTCGGCAATGTCGCTGTCGGCGTCGCCTTGGGACTGGTTTTAGCGGTCACGGTCGGAGCGGCCAAATTCAGACGCAACGCACCACCGCAAAAGCTGGGTTGAGACACAGCGCTCTCCCGGATTTGCTTGACAATCCTGCAAGAGTTTCGCAAGGGGCGCGCGACTTTACGCGGCCTCGCGCAATGCGATGGCCCCTGTTCCGGACATTTGAATGAGCTTTGCCGATCTCGGCCTATCCGATGAATTGTTGAGGGCGGTCACAGAGGCCGGCTACGACACCCCGACTCCCATTCAGGCGCAAGCCATTCCGCCTGTGTTGATGATGAAGGACATCATCGGCATCGCCCAGACGGGCACGGGCAAGACGGCCAGCTTCGTCCTGCCGATGATCGACATTCTGGCCCATGGCCGCAGCCGCGCGCGTATGCCGCGCTCGCTGATCCTTGAGCCTACCCGCGAGCTTGCCGCACAGGTCGCCGAGAATTTCGAGAAATACGGCAAATATCACAAGCTCTCCATGGCTCTGCTGATCGGCGGCGTGTCGATGGGCGATCAGGTCAAGGCGCTGGAGAAGGGTGTCGACGTCCTCATCGCCACGCCCGGCCGCCTGATGGACCTGTTCGAGCGCGGTAACATCATGCTCAACGGCTGCAACCTGCTGGTCATTGATGAGGCTGACCGGATGCTCGACATGGGGTTCATCCCCGACATCGAGAATATCTGCACGAAGCTGCCCGCCAATCGCCAGACACTGCTGTTCTCTGCGACGATGCCGCCGCCGATCAAGAAGCTGTCCGACCGCTTCCTGTCCAATCCCAAATCCATTGAGGTCGCACGTCCGGCGACCGCTTCTGTCAACATCACCCAGTGGCTGGTGCCGGTCGAATCGCGCAAGAAGCGCGACGCGCTGCGCGACCTGCTGGAGCTTGAGAATGTGCAGACGGCGATCATTTTCTGCAACCGCAAGACGACAGTCCGCGAACTGAACAAGAGCCTGCAGCGCCAGGGTTTCAAGTCCGGCGAAATCCATGGTGATATTGACCAATCGACGCGCATTGCCGAGCTTGACCGCTTCAAGAATGGCACCGTGAACATTCTCGTCGCGTCGGATGTCGCCGCGCGCGGGCTGGACATCAAGGGCGTCAGCCACGTCTTCAACTTCGACGCGCCCTGGCATCCGGACGATTATGTTCACCGCATCGGCCGCACCGGCCGGGCAGGGGCGAAGGGTGTTGCCTATACCTTCGTGACCGCCGAGGACGCCGAGGCGATCGACAATATCCAGAAGCTGATCGGCACGAAGATCAACACGATCGAAGCGGCGGCATCGACCACCCCGTCCGAAGCCTTGTCCGAGCCGAAGGAAGACCGCGGGCCCTCGCGCGATCGTCCGGCGCGGGGCCGCAAGCCCGAAAAATCTCGCTCGACAGAGCCTCGAACAGAGCAGCCCCGCCGCGAAGAACCGCAGGCCGACGCCGTGCCCCGCGCCGCGCCACCCCGCGTTGAGCGGCCCAGACCTGAACGCGCTAGACCCGAGCCCCGCCGCCAGCATCGCCGCGATGAGCCGGATGACGGCCCGGACGATGGCTGGAACGGCCCAATGCCGGACTTCCTCTCCTTTGGCTTCAACAGCGCCGCACAATGACATGAAAAGGCCCGGTCGACTGCTCGACCGGGCCTTTTCCTTGTGGGGCTTGATCAGGAGTTGCGGGTATAGGCCCGGCTCGTCCAGCTTTGTGAGCCATAGGCGTCACGACGGCTTTGTTCGTCGCCAAACAGCGCCTGCCTTTCCTTCTCCGTGCGCCAATGGTCCTTCGCCTGATCGGCCGTCTTCTCCAGCGTCACGGTCTTGGCGTCGACCGTTGCGATCCAGCGTGACGGGATGCTGTGATGCTGACCGCCTGCGTCGCTGTCATTCTTCGTCAGGATGATGCGATCGCCGGCGATCTTGTCCACGGTGCCGACATGGGATCCGTCGCTGCCGACCACTTCCATATGCTCCTGCACCTGGCTTAGTGACGAACGCTGCTCGGTGCGGCGATTGCGCCATGTGCCGAATTCATTGTCGAACCGGCTGCGGTTTTCCTGCTGATATTCGGCATAATCGCGATCGAGTTCCGACAGTCGTTCCCGACGCCATGCCTGATAATTGCTGTCATGATACTGACCGAAATCATGCTGGGGACCATAGTTCTCCCGCTCACCATATCGCGCACTGGCAAAGCCGCTGTCCTGTCGGCTGTAGGGTTCAAAGCCACCCGTGGAATTGGGGGCGAACCCGACACGGCTGCTTTGGTCACGCGGGTCGCCATAGCGACGGTTCAGATAGTCGTCATATTCGCGGCGGCGCTCCGCCTCTTCATCGCCGAACCAGCTACGCACTTCGTCGCCGGCACGGTCGAAAAAGCCGCGATCGTCATAATCATAATTTGATGGCGGCCGGCGATAGTCACCGCCAGATCCATATCTTCCCCGATCATTGCGGTCCCTGTCGTCGCGATAGCCGCTGTCCGACCGGAAGCGGTCGCCATAATCGTTGCGGCCATAGCGGCGTCCATCCTGATATCCCATGATGTCTGTCCTCTCTCTCGCGTTCATCGGGGCGGCGCGGTCATCGCGCCGGTAACCAAAGAATGAGAGGCCGGAGCCTTTGTTCCTGGCGTTACGCAGGGGTAATGTCCTGCGCCGCCACCGCTTGGACGACACATAGAACCATGTGCTTGACCTGGATCAAATCAGGGCGGATCGGCGCCATGCAAAAGACCGTTGCAAGCCGCAAATCCCTCTTCTATAGGCGTCGCTCCCCTGGGGCCGTAGCTCAGTTGGGAGAGCGCGTCGTTCGCAATGACGAGGTCAGCGGTTCGATCCCGCTCGGCTCCACCAGGGTTCTCCAGCACATCGCCGCACGCACCCGCGTCACAGGTCGCCGATGATCTCCGCCAGCACCGCCAGGCAATCCTTGCCCAGCTGCATCGACCGGGCAGGGGACCAACCGAAGTCCGCGTCGGGCAGGTCGTCATTATCCTTGAACGGCATTTCCAGCGTCATCGACACCGCGCCATAGCGCTCGGCCAGCTGGGTGGTGGACATGGACAGGTTCGCCTTGCCCGGCGCGCCGAGGGGATAGCCGAGCCGCGTCTGGAAGTCCGGCGTCCGCGCGGCCAGCGTATCGCGATAGCGGTTATAAAGCGCCAGCCTGTCCTGCTTGAGCGAAGGTATCCCCTCGAACCCCGCAACGAACACGGCGGGGATGGCCTCGTCCCCATGGACGTCCATCGCGAAATCGACGCCGGTGCGATCCATCTGCTCCCGCACCAGGAACACCTCCGGGCTCTTTTCCATGCTGGGCGCATGCCACTCGCGGTTCAGGTTCACGCCGGCCGCATTGGTGCGCAGATGCCCACGCCGGCTGCCGTCCGGGTTCATGTTGGGGACGATGTGGAACGTGGCCTCCTGCCGCAGCAGGCGCGCGACGCTGTCCTCCAGATCGCACAACCGCTCCAGCGCGCCCTCCATCCACCATTCGGCCATGCTCTCGCCGGGATGCTGGCGGGCATAGAGCCACACCTGCTTTTCGCCGTCGCCCAGCGTCAGCATGTCCAGCGGCTGGCCGTCCAGGGTCGTGCCCAGCTCTGTCTGGGTCACGCCCGGCTGGCTTGCTGCCCAGGCGATCAGGTCGTGGTGCCGCTCCATCGAATAGGGCGCGAAATAGGCGACCCAGCAGGCGTTGGTGTCCGGTTCCAGGCGGATGGTCAGCCGGCCATTGGCATAGCTGGTGTCGGCCTGCAGCCAGTTCTCCCGGTCCTCGCTGTAGCGCGCCTTGTAATCGGCCCAGCCGTCCGGATAGGCCGACCCGGCGCAATTGGCGATCACCAGCTCCACTTCGCGCCCGGCTGCGCCGGCAACACGGAAATGGAACCATTGATAGAAGTCGCTCTGGTGATCCTTGACGATCTCCAGTTCGGCCCGGCTGTCGGTGGTGGAAAGGACGCGGATGTTCCCGCTGTCGAACGCGCTCGTGATGGATAGGGTCATTTGACCGATATAGTCTGCCCCGACTGGCCCGGATAGTCCTTGAAAAGCGCATTGGCGAGCTTACCGGCGGCAAGACCGGGCTGCGCGGCGGGCGTGCCTTCCTTGGCCTGCGTGACGGCGCGGCCTTCCCATATGGCGACCGCATCGGACCGCTTGCGGATCTGCACGAACATCTCGGTTGTCACGACATCCTTGGGCGGCCCGGACAGGTCGATGCCGATGCCAAGTCCCACGCCGCTGCCGCTGTAACGCCGTCCGCCACCACCACCGATCGCGCCACCCACAGAGCCGCCGACCGTCACAGGCTTGTAGGGGCGTCCGTCGCCGGTCGGGCGAAAGCTGCGGCGGAAGGAGACGAGCGCGCGATACTGGCTGTCCGCGCCCTTCACCTCGCTGAAGCCGACCCGCTGCAATTCCTGGCCGACAGCGGCGGCATAGGTGCCGAACTCCAGCCCGACGTCCGGATTGCCGTCCATTTCCTCAATGGCGACCGTGCCGGTGGATACGGGATTGGGGGCGTGGAACCGGGTCACCTCGACCGGCGCGATGGCGGTCTGACAGGCGGAGAGGGCGATCACCATCGGGATCGCGGCAAAAACTGGCTTCATCATCATGTCTGTCTCCGCTCGGCCCTCGATACGGCTATAACGTCTCCAAACGCTAGAGACAGTATTTTGCTGCACCGGGCCTGAACGAAAAGACGTACGAAAAGGCGCATGAAAGGCGCATCGCCGCCTTGACTTTCATGGCCGTCACCCATAGGGGCGGCACTTCGATTTTCCGAACCACAAGAATCATCTGAAAGCTGCGCTCATGAAGATCCGCAACTCGCTGAAGTCGCTCAAGGACCGTCACCGCGATAACCGCGTGATCCGTCGTCGCGGCCGCACCTACGTCATTAACAAGACCAACCGCCGGTTCAAGGCCCGCCAGGGCTAAACACTGATTGCAGGTTTGATCGTCGAGCGCCCGGTCGGTATCGATCGGGCGCTCGATGCGTTTGTGCGCGCCTTCGCCAGGTGGCGGGCCGCACATATACAGGTCGCTCCCCGGCAAAGGCCGTGATTGGGGGCGACATGGCGCATCATCGCCTCATCAAATCCCCGAACGAAAAATGCTGAACGGTCGCTATCCGCGTCCTTCGCTGTCGCGAATCGGCCCATATGGATCGGATCGCGGCCAGACCGGCTGGCCTTCGCATTTTCTGCCGAAGCGGCCGAAAGCGGCCCTCAATATAGATATGGACAGCGAAGGCATTATGATATTACGATAGCATAAATTAGTATTACCGGAGAGGGCGAACGAATATTGCGGGGGTAGGCGATATGGATGGAGTCCGCGTAGGGAAAAGGGTGATAGGTACACAGGCACCCGTCACGATCGGCTGGGAAAATATCCCAAGGGTAGAGGGCGGCCCTGTAAAGCAGTTCGTCTTTACCTGGTTTCAGCCCACAATGTTGTTCGCGCTGATCGCATTCTGGTACTATGCGCCCAATTCCATCGCCAAGGCATCGACGGCGATCGGCATCGGCATCGGTTTCAAGATTTTGCTGCTTGCGCTCGAATGGGTAAACCCGCGCTATGACAGCTGGCGTCTGACCTGGAAGGAACTGGCCACCGATCTTTTCTATGTCGGGCTCGGCTATACGATCCTGCGCCTGATTGATGGCTATATCGGCGACGGCGCCATGATCGAAGCCATCCAGCACTCGGTCAACTGGGACAAGTTCGCCTGGTTCATGGCCCTGCCGCTGCTGGTTCAGGCGTTCATGATCTCATTCATGTTCGACTTCGGGCAATATTGGATGCATCGCGGGATGCATAATTGGTATCCGCTGTGGCTGACCCACGCGCCGCATCACTTCATCACCCAGTTGAACATCAACAAAGGCGCGGTCGGCAACCCGGTTGAGCTTTTTCTGATCGGCCTCGGCATTGGCGGATTCTTCGACTTCCTGCCACGGGCTGCCCTGCTTGCCGGTTCCTTCGGCCTGGCGGTCGGCACCTATCAACATATCAATGTCCGCTTCAACTCGCCCCGCTGGTGGCGCTTCCTGTTCAACACGACCGAGCATCACAGCCTGCACCACTCGCAGGACTATGAAGCCACGCGCAGCAATTACGCCAACAGCTGGGTCATCATTGACCGCATCTTCGGCACATGCGTCGACGGGGAGGCGGAATTGCTGGGCATGGAAGGCGGGCGCAAGATGTCCATCCGCGAGACGATGCTCTATCCTTTCGCCGAAGGCTGGAAGACGATCAGGGAACGGTTTGGCCGGCCGGTGGCTGTGCCGGCCGAGTGACAGGGCGATCCCGTCCGCACGGCATTCCTCCATCCTCCGCATCCCGCCCCGGCCTTGGCTTGCCATGAGCGGCTCGCTTTGAGCCTTGCGCCCAAGGCGTCATCAAAATCTCTCTCGAGAGGAGATCATGTGAACCTGCGTTTCATCGACTGGATCTGGCGCGTCAGGGGCAGCTTGGCGCTTGCTCCCGGGCAATCGGGCGATGAAGCCTTTGACAGGCTCGACCCCCTGTTCCGTCAGAGCGGCACCAGCCACGAACGGACCGGCGATACGCTGACGTTCCGCAAGAAAGATCAGGCGGCACAGGACAAGATGTCTGTATTCGATGGCGGCGTCCTGAACATCGAAAAGGGGGCGTCCGGATCCGTGCTGCACTATCGTTTGACCAGCCGCGCATTGCTGTTTTGCTTTCTTGCGCCGCTTTTGTTTCTGGGTTTCGCAGGGCTCACCATGGCCGTCGGCCATTTGGGAAAGCCGTCGACCGAGGCGGCGGACAAGGCGAAAAAGGCGGACAAGAAGGATGTGGCCCTGCCGCAGCACTGGATCGACAAGGCTCTGGGAGCCCCGGTGCCTGAAAAGCCCAAGAAGGACGATAAAAAAAAGGACAAGGACAAAGAGAAGGACAAGAAACCCTCTCCAACGCCTGCCTATGTCTTTGCGGCGATTTTCGCGGCTCTCTATGTCGCCGGACGTATCCTTGAAGACAGGCTGATAAAGGGGGTGTTTAGAAAGCGTTTGCGGGGTCTGTAACGTCCTTCGCCGGCGGGCCCGGCCGAATCCTCTATAATCTCACCCGATTGGCGTCGCGGGCAAAGCCGCCGGACCCAAGGGGCGATGATCCAGGCATCCCTGTCCTACATATTCCCTCCGATGCTAGCCTTCTCGTCCCTTGAATGGCCGAAAGCGCTGTACGATGCCGATGTTCTCCAACGCCCGTCACGATTGCGCCGATGGACGTCTATCTTATTGCCTGCAATGGACCGCGGTGGGCGGCGCCGCCCCTTTGCTCAGGCATGGCGGGCGCGCAAACGGGATGGCTTCCGGCTGCTTTCGAACGGGCGTGGCGGTGTCCCGTACGACCGCAATGGCAACCCGCAACTTCCGCAACTTCGTAAACTTATGGTTTGCGCGGGCTCTCACCGGGCAGGGGCCGAAATCGTTGGAAAATCTTACTTTTCCGTGCGTCACTGTGTAACTTTCGTGAGCCGGTTTTCCAATGTGAAGGCGATGGCCGGCGTGGCCGGAACGGCAACAGGATCAGCTGTCTTCGTCCCGCCCCTTCAGTTCGTCGCCGCGGATCGTTGCCACATGGATGACGTTGGTGGAACCGGGCGTACCGAAGGGCACGCCAGCGAGGACGATCACCTTGTCCCCTGCTTTGCCCATATCGTGACGCACGGCCATGCGCCGCGCCTTGGCGATCATTTCCTCGAAACTTCCGATATCCTTCGTGCGGATCGCATGGACACCCCAGAACAGCCCGAGCTTGCGCGCGGTGTCCAGTCTTGGGGTCAGGGCAACGATGGGCGCAGACGGTCTCTCTCTCGCCACGCGGCGTATGCTGTTGCCCGAAGAGGTGAAGCAGATGATTGCCCGCGCCGTCACAGTCTCTGTAATGCTGTTCGCCGCCTCGGCCAGCGCATCGGACGTGGTGGCATCGGGTTTGGTTTCCGTGAAGTGCAGGCGACGGAAATAGCCGGGGTCGTTCTCCGCGCTGTGAGCGATTGCATTCATCATCGCCACCGATTCCTCGGGCCAGTCGCCGGCCGCGCTCTCCGCCGAAAGCATGATCGCATCCGCGCCATCATAGATGGCGGTGGCGACGTCGGACACCTCGGCGCGCGTGGGCGTCGGTGCCTTGATCATCGATTCCAGCATCTGGGTCGCAACGACCACGGGTTTGCCCAGTCGGCGCGCGCTCTCCACAATCTGTTTCTGCAGCGGCGGAACGGCATAAGGCGGAAGTTCGACGCCAAGGTCGCCACGTGCCACCATCACCGCGTCGGCAAGCTCCAGCAACTCGTCCAGCCTTTGCACCGCTGCCGGCTTCTCAATCTTTGCCATCAGCGAGCCATAGCCGCCCATCAGCTTGCGCGCTTCGGCCAGATCTTCGGGACGCTGCACGAAACTGAGGGCGATCCAGTCGCAATGCTGCTGAACCGCGAAGGACAGGTCGCGACGGTCTTTTTCCGTCATCGCCGCCACCGGCACGACCACGTCGGGCACGTTCACGCCCTTGCGGTTGGAAAGGGTGCCGCCAACCTCGACCACCGCCTCGATCCGGCTCTCATCGACCTCCTTCACCCGCAACACCAGCTTTCCGTCGTCAAGCAGCAGGCGGGTATCGGGCAGCAGGGCGCGATAGATTTCCGGATGGGGCAGGTTGACGCGCTTGTCGTCGCCCGGCTCCTCATTCTTGTCGAGGACGAATTGCGCGCCATTCTTCAGAACGGCGATTCCGGTCTTGAAGGTGCCCACGCGCAGCTTTGGACCCTGGAGGTCTGCCAGGATCGTCGTGGGCCGACCGAATTCCTTCTCCAGCGTTCGGATGGTCGCTATCCGTTCGGCATGGTCCTCATGGCTGCCATGGCTCATGTTGATGCGGAACGCGTCCGCGCCGGCAAGGTACAGCTTGCGGATCATTTCCGGGCTGTTGCTCGATGGGCCGAGCGTGGCCAGGATCCGGACCTTGCGGGAACGGGGGCGAAATTTCTTCACTGGGAATACTCCCTACAGTCTGCGCTCCACCCATTCTCCGGTGGCCTGATTTCCATTATCCGAGCTGCACGACAGGGATATTGCGTGATGAGGAATGATCTGGGCAGCACCATACTGAAAGACGCGGCTGTCGCAACCGCCTTCCGTTGTCCACTGGAGCATTCGCTGCAAACAGGCGAATGTGCAAATATCGACGCCGAGTTCGGCCTCCAACGCGCTGTAAGTCCCTGGGATCAGGTCATTGAAGGCCCGGCGTCGGGGTAGGGCAAGGCAGGAACAACGTGACTGGTGAAGGAAAGCATGGCGAAGAACGACGGGAGCGATTAGAGGCTGCCGCTCCGATTCACCATAAGCGGTAACGGACGCGATTCATCCCGGTCGACGTTGCTCGTCGGGCGATCGCGCCGCGACCATGAAGCAGAAACAGGATTTGAAATGGACAGTAATGCGTCTGAAGGCATCCGGGACGGCGCGGTCGCAGCCGATGAACTTCGTCTACTGATCGAGCGTGCCGAGCGCCTGGAAGAGGAAAAGAAGGGAATCGCCGATGACATCAAGGATGTCATGAACGAGGCGAAATCGCGCGGTTTCGACGTGAAGGCGATCCGCAAGATCATCTCCATCCGCAAGAAGAACAAGGAAGAATACCAGGTCGAGGAAGCGATCCTGGAAACCTATCTCGCCGCGCTGGGCATGGTATAACCGGCGAGGAAACGGACGACCTCCCACCGGCGGCCTGCAATAGACCCGGATGGGAGGTCAGGCTTCAATGATCTAGCGGCATTTCGTCTTCTGCTTGTTGCGGTCGACGCTGCGGCCCAGAAGCGCGCCGCCACCTGCGCCCAGCAGGGTTCCTAGCGTCCCGCCGCCAATGACATTGCCCAGCACGCCGCCAGCGACGCCGCCGATGACCAGGCCCGTCGTACCGTCATTGCGCTTGCAATAATATCGTCCGTCACTGCCGCGATAGACACGGTCGTCATCGCGCATCCTGCGTTCCCGATAGCGGCGGCCATCTTCATAATGGTTGGCGGGGTCCCAGTCGCTGTCGCGGTCGCCGTCCCAGCGGCGATCACCGTGATCCTGCGCCAATGCAGCGCTTGGCATGGCGACTGGTGCGCACAGCGCCAGCATCAATGTGGCGATCGTTGCTTTGTTCATGGGCTGTCTCCTTCGATACGCCTCAAACAAGCGGGAGGGCAGAATGTTTCACTCCCAGTTTCTTTCTTCGCCGAAAATGGAACGGGCTGTCCTGCTTCGGGTTGAAGGTGACATGAAACGGCGGCCGGACGGCTGAACATGAAGCGCCATGATCCTAATGGAACCAGATAAACGCGACCGTATATTGGTCGTATGTGGCGTTGCGGCCCTGCACATGGCCTTGGGCCTTGCACTGCTGGCAGGACTGCGCGTGGACATGCCGCAGCGTGTCAGCGATGAACTGAAGATATTCCAGGTCTTGCCCGATCCTCCTCCGCCCAGGCCGCAACCCAGAAAGCCGGTGTCGCGGCGCGAGAGCCTTCGCGCGGAGGGGGCTGCGGCACCACCAAATTTAAAGGCGAACCCGACCAACATCGCAGTTCCCCTTCCCATGATTCCCATACCCATCCCATCGCCCGTTGTCGTCGCGCCGGTGTCAGGCGCGGGGGATCAGACCTCGGCGGGTAACGCCGCCGTCCGGGGTCCCGGAACTGGCAGCGGCGGCGCTGGGAACGGCACGGGCGATGGCGATGAAGGTTATGGAGAAGGCGACGGCGGCAACAGCCCTCCGCGCTGGATCAAGGGACGGATTCGGGATTCGGACTATCCCAAGGCTGAGGCAGAGACGGGTGTGGGAGGAACGGTGGCGGTCCGCTATGCGGTGGAAACCGACGGTCGGGCTACGGAATGCAGGGTCACCCGGTCAAGCGGCAGCGCAGATCTGGACGCTGTGACCTGCCGCCTCATAGAGCAAAGATTCCGCTACCGGCCGTCCCGCACTCCGCAGGGCAGGGCGGTGCGATCCATCATTATCGAAAATCACCATTGGGAAATCGACCGGAATGCCGCAACGCCTCATGACGATGACTGATTTTGATTCCCCAAGCTAGCGCAGGCCGAGCACAAGGGTGACAAGCGCCAGCGCGATGGCTGAGGCAGGTATGATCGGGACAAGCCTGGGCCGATAATGGAGCGCCAGCACGACCAGCGTCGCCGCCAGGCCGAGCGCGCCCACCCATTCGACCAGTGCGATCCGCCAGCCAGGCATGGACAGGCGAATGAGCAGCGACAGCGAAATAAAGGCCCATCCCGTCAAGCGGAGCGTTTTCTGGCGCGGAAGCCATCTCGGGCTTTCGGCCTGCCGCGCATGCCGTTGCATCGAAAGGCTAAGCGAGGCGAAACCAGCGAGCGCCAACAGGAATGACGACAACTCGGTCATTTATCTGCGTCCAACCGTTGCGGCGGGCGAACGCGCCGCCTTTATCGCAATGGACAGGGCGATTGCCCCAAGAGTGATGGCGACGAGATCAAAGCCGACGAACAATCCGTTCCCATGGAAGGGGGAGGCGAGCAGGCCCCGCCCGACGGTGAAGGCGGACAGTGCGGGCAGCAGAAGCCAGGCTCCGGCCGTTACCGCCATCAGTTCGGACCAACCCCGGCGCCCGGGCCGTAGCATGCCGAACAGGATGGCCGCGCCCCAGCACATGAAGAAGCTCCGCACTTCCAGGTCAGATCGTCCCGCGACTGCGGAGGGTATCAGGCGATTGGCCCAGAAATAGGCAACCATAGCCAATGGCATGCCTCCGATCGCGCCCGTGGTCAGCCGTTCGACGAAGGCGGTGCCCGGTTTGCGATCCTTGGCGCGGCTGACCGACCAAAGCATCATGCCCGTGCCGATGGTGCCGGCCAGGGCCAGACTGCACAGGAAATAAAGCCATCGGCTAAATTTCGGAGCGAAGCGGCCCATATGCAGTCCATAGAGAACATCATAGGTTTTCTTGGCGGGTCGCGCCTCGGTATAGCTGGACAGCAATGTCCCGGTCACGCCATCATAGGCGACACTGCCTGTGGCGTAGGCAAGCTGGTCGCCATCATGCCGGGTGGCGGTGACGACGGCACCGGCATCACCGGGGTTGACGATGCTGATCTGGCCGATCCTCCCGCCCATTCGCTTGCGCGCGTCGTTCAGCATCCCGGCCACATCGCCCAGCGGCGCGCGCCGACCCGCTGCGGGTCGGGAATAGAAGCCAGGCGAGAACTCGTTGTAAAAGGCTTCGGTATCGTTTCCGTAATTGGCGATCCCCGCCCATGGCAACGTCAGGGAGATCAAGGTGAGGATGCCTGTGAAGGTGATCATCAGATGAAACGGCATCGCCAGCACGCCCATCACATTGTGGGCGTCCAGCCAGGACCGTTTTCCCTTGCCCGGTCGCAATGTGAAGAAGTCGGCGAAAATACGGCGATGCGTGATAATGCCCGATATCAGGGTTACCAGCATGACCATCGCCGCCGCCGATGCCAGCACGCGCCCCCAGGGATAGGGCAGTTCAAGTTCAAAATGGAACCTGTAGAAGAATTCTCCGCCCAGCGTGTCGCGGATATTGTCCGACCGCCCAGTCACCGGATCCATGGCTTCCTGAACATAGCCATTAGGCGCTGTCTTCGACTCATAGGCGGCGATGGGGGAAACGGTCCGCTCATCAGGGGCGGAAATATACCAGGCAGGGGCATCGCCCGCTTTCTTTTCCAACTGACGGATCGCTGCGGTCAGCGCCAGCACGGGGTCGACCCGGGCGTTCAACTCCGGCCGCATCCAGTCACTGATTTCCGCCTTGAACACGCTTGCGGTGCCCGTGGCCGCTATGGCGAACAGCAGCCAGCCCAGCACAAGACCGGCCCAGCCGTGCAGCCATGCCATTGATTGGCGGAACCCCTGTTTCATGAATGCGTCATTCTATATCGATGCGCCTAGGAGCCATGCCGCCATCCCTGACGCTGTCGTCGCCAAAACTATGCCAGCCCACGCGCCCCATGCGGATCGCGCGGCGAAAACCCAGAGGGCCGCAGCAGGGAGGGAGAGGACCGCCAATAGCGTCGCCGTGGTGGTGGCTTCCTCCCGCGTCATCGGCAGAGCGCGGGCAAGCGCCATGGACAGGGTCGCCGCCAGCATATAACCGCCCAGCACCGCCGCAATAACGCGAGATGCCACGGCAATGCGGTAACGGGTCGCCCCGGTGATATTCATGATCGGCTAGCTGATGAATGCGCTGGCGTCACGTTCGCGGAGTTATGGATCACGAGGCCACAAAACTGAGCGTCGAGACGTGATGAACCTTTGCAACGGTCTGGCCGCCCAAGGTGGCGGGGCCGTCCACGCTGTGGTTGAGCGTGACAATGTAACGGCCCTTCTGTTCGATGGGGAGGGCAATTACGCCCTTGGCGTCGGTCTTGAAGCTCTTCGACCAGCGATCGGGGTTCAGCAATGTGATGGACGCCCCAGGCAACGGCACGCCCTTATAAAAGGCGGTAAAGCTGTTACCTTCGGCCGATACCGGGACCAACTCCAGATCAAGCTGCGCTTTCGTTTCCTGACGCCCTTGACGGGCATGGAAGACGGCGCCCTCCAGCGAGCCGTTTTCCCCCTTCCATGGATCGAACACCGCATCGTCGAACACGCGGATGTCCCCGGTGCCCTTATAGGCCACTTCGATATGATCGGCGCGGCGGGTCAGCGCGGCCTGTGATCCGATAATCTTCGGTGCCTTGAGCTTCGCGAATTCGGGATCGCCGCCCTCCGGCGCGGTCTCGGAAGGTTCGCCAAGATAAATGCGCGCCGGACCCGCGGCATCGCGCTCCACCCATATCTCATGCGCCGAGGCAGAACTTGTAAGCAGGAGCGCAGCGGCGCAGGCCATGAATAGGCGTTTCATTGGTTATCCCCTTACGTTCGACAGCGTTCATCTCGCCGTAGCGGCCTGGCATTCGCTAAACGTCTCATTATTGCGAGTCAATGTCATTAGCGACATGTGGACAGATGTAGCCTCAGGCGGCGACGAGGGAGCGAGCGCAAATATCCTGCCTCGCCTCATCGCAATAGGACTGCTCTCTAGGAAGCCATGCGATTGTGTCCATGGGCCCGAATCATTCGCGATCTGAGATGCTTATTGCTTCTGCGCAACGGAATGAGAGCCGATTCGAGTTTTTTCTCCAGAAAAGATGCTTTCAAATAGGCACTGCAACGCTGTTCACATTGCGGTTAATTGTTGCATATGGAGCCGCGCAGGGTGGGCGCCGTGGAGACTGTAATGGAGAATGACATTGCACGGCTGACGGAGGTGCAGAAGAAAATTCTGCGGCTCGTCGCCGAAGCAAAAACCTCCAAGGAAATCGCGATCGAAACGGATTTGACGCCAATGACGGTGGACCAATATATCCATCGCGCGATGAATATATTGGGTGCGACTGGTCGTCGGGAAGCGGCCCGGCAACTGGTGGAGTGGGAGTCGTCGAACGAGTTAAGACGGTTTGAATTCAAATCGTCCTTGCTTGCCGAACCGCAAGAAACCGCCAATCCTCCTGTCACGGTTCGGAGTTCGAACTGGCTGGCGGCACTCAGGCTGCCACCGACAGGAGGAAAGCCAAATGACCTCGACTCCGTAACCAGACTGTTTGCGATTTTTCGGATTGCGCTTGTTTCGACGGTGGTTGCCATTGCCATCATCATCATTGCAAAGGGTGCATTCATTCTTCTGTCCTGAGGATTGAACCACCTTCCCTCACTCTTCGAAATTCATCACGCCGCCGGTTGGCGGTGAAGGAGGACTCATGCCCGGATACAACCCAATGACGGCCCGCCGGATCGTTGTGGAGATCAATCGGACACACGCAGCCATTGATGCGTCCTTGCTGCGTATGACCCAGTTGGCGTCAAGCATCGTCACCGCCAGCAACGAGGCGAAGCTCCCCGCGTCTGCGTCACAGTTCGCGCTGGAGGACATGGTGAAGGGCATTTCGACCATCGTCGAAGGGCGCGGGCAATTCGTCGCCGCGCATCACAAGATGGTGGAGATCAAAAATGCCTCTAATCTGAAAAATACGGAAATAGGGTGTTCGCCTGGCCCGATCTGCAATCCTTTCCAGCCCGCCCAGCCACAGCATGCCGTCCTGCGAGAGGTCTCGTAATTTCGATGACGATCTTGACGGATTGTTGGGCCTGCTGAAGTGCTCAGTGACAATGACGCTCTTGCTCCTTTATGTGATGTTCACCCTGTGCTGTTGCGGCTACGCGCTGGCCGCGGGTGGCGTCACCGGGCGAGCGGGGGGCATCGTCATCCTCACCAAGACGGTCCTGGACCTGTCGACGGCGTGGATCAATTATTCATGGCAGGAAACGATGTACCCGTTGCTGGTCATCGATGTGGTTTGCCTTTTCTGTTTCATCGCATTGGCGTTGCGGAGCGATCGCCTATGGCCCCTTTGGGCTACAGGGTTTCAGTTTGTTGCCGTGCTGATTCATCTGGCGACCGTTTGGGAAATCGACATTGCTCCAAAGGCGTATCAGGCTCTTCAGCAATTCTGGACGATTCCGATGCAGTTGGTGATGCTCTCCGGCATCATGGCTGATCAAAGGATGCGATTTTCCGGTGCACTGCGGGGAAACATGGAAAGCCGGCGGACGGGCTAGATCAGAGCTTCGGAAGAAGCTCTTTGCCTCGATAATTTTGACAAGGAAATATAATGACAAGTCGCCCATCTCGCGCCGTCATCGACAGTGCGCAAACGAAAGAGCATGCTCAGCGCACGCTGGAGCACCTGAAAGACATCGCTGCCAATCCCGATCGGATGACCTTGCCCACCTCATTCTCCTCCAGGCCCCGTAAAGAGGGCCGGGCCGGAGCGATCAGTCACTATCTCAGGATGCGTCGCTACCGGGAGAAGCTCTTTGGAGAAATTTTCGCGGATCCCGCATGGGACATGCTGCTCGAACTCTACCTTGCTGAATTGGAAAAGCGCCAGCTTAGCGTGACTGCTGTGTCGGTTGCTGGTGCGGTGCCGCCTAGCACCGGCATCCGTTGGATCACCACCATGACCGAAGCGGGGATGATTGAGCGCGTTGCAGACCCTTATGATCGCCGCCGGACCTATCTTCACTTGTCCAGGCCGACTTACGATCTTCTGGACGAATGGACCTCACGAGCCCTTACGATGGAATAGCCAAGGTCCAGTTCATACCGACCATTCGCTGATATCTGTTTCCTGACCAATGCGCGCGAGACCATCGGCGATGGACGTCAGTTCGCCGCCGCTGGCAATGCGGTCAGTGCCAAACCGTCGGACAAAGATGTCGCGTATGATCGGAATGAGCGAGGATCCGCCCGTCAGGAACACGCGGTCAATATCATCGGCGCTACATCGCGCGCCGGCCAGCGCCTTGTCGACGGTGGCCTCAATGCTTGCGATATCCTGTGCTATCCATCCTTCGAAATCCTTCCGGGTCACATGTGCCGCTACCTCCAGCCCTGCGCCGGAAAAGTGAAAATCCGCGGAGTCCTCGGATGACAATGTACGCTTTAGCCGGCCAACGGCCTCATAAAGCGGATAGCCCAGTTCATTGTCGATTACGGCAATCATCCGGCCGATGGCATCGGGTTCCACGGCATTCTTCTGAAGACGCGCCAATTCTTCCAGGGTGCGGCGATTGCGCATGAGCGCCAGCCGGGACCAGTCCGCAAAATCTGCAAAATAGCTGCGCGGTATTTCCAGTATCTTGTCGAAGGACCGATAGTTGCTGCCCTTGCCCAGCATCGGCAGGACCAGCCGATCCACAATGCGATAGTCGAAGCGATCCCCAGCAATGCCGACGCCTGCATGGCTGAGGGGAACGCATCGATGCGTAGTGCCTGGCGACGCAACACGGACCACGGAAAAATCGCTTGTGCCGCCGCCGAAGTCAGCCACTAATATCGTCGCTGCTTTTGTCAGGCGGGAGGCATAGCTGAACGCTGCGCCCAGCGGCTCATACACATAATGGATTTTGGCGCCCAGGTGTCCGAACATCATATCATAACGTTGGCGGGCCAATTCATGGTCCGGTCTGCTCCCCGCATATTCGACGGGTCGGCCCACTATGATGCGGGAAGGGATTGGAGAGAGTCTTCCTTGGGAATGCGCCACCAGCCGATCCAGAAATACGCGCCCCAACTCCTCGAACCGGAAACGCTTTTCAAAGACAGAGGCGTGTTCGAAATTCGCGCTGGCGGCAACGGATTTGAATGACTGGATGAAACGGCTTTCCTGCGGATATTCCAGATATTCGGAGATTGCCCACGGGCCGGCTTCGACCGCCATGCCATTTTTGGCGCCTTCATCGTGCCAGAAGCATAGGGCCGAGCGAAATACCGGGCTGCTCCCGTTTGCGTCCGCGAATTCGATCAGGTTAGGCGCAGATTGATCCTGGACGATGCAGGCAACGCTATTGGTCGTGCCGAAGTCGAGGCCGAGAACGCTGGCGCCAGAGCTTGTCATGATGGGTTCCGGCATATGGGCTGGGAGTGGGAGCGGCGCCTATGCCACCGGAACCTGAGCTATGGCAAGCTGAGCGCGGGCGACCAACGCGGCATTCGTCATGATGCATCGTGCCGGGATTCCGGATGTTTCTGGCGATATTTGTGACTGGTTGGGGGTATGACTCTTTTTCTCGCGCTATTTTTATGGTTAATAGGGAACAATTGGTTTTCAGAGCGTTTACCAGAACATGGACGAGAGTGACTTCACCCTGTTGGCGATTGCTTCGCTGCTCCTGACTGCGGCAGGCGGAGCGTTGGCGGCTGTCCGGCGCGTCATGGCGCACATCAGTTTCGAAGAGCAGAGTTTGAATTGATGTCACTGGGCGCGAGACAGCATTTGAACCGCCGCTATGTCTACTCCGGGATGTCGCAGCGCATAATGCTCGACGGCGTTTCGCTCGACGTCGTGATTTTTCGCCCATATGGCGGTGGCGGTTGGCAGCTTAACGTGATCAATCAGCAGGGAAGGGCGACGATCTGGGAAACGGATTTCGCGACCGACTGGGCTGCCTTTGACGCCTTCCAGAACCGTTCCGTCAAAGACGGTGTCACATGTTATGCATCCAACGACAATGTGGTCGCCTTTCCACATTATGGACGGCGAACCCTCTGACGCACCGCGTTCAGGCGAGCCGCTGGTCAGCCATCGACTTCAATTCGCATTCGCTGGCCAGTTCCAGTAGCGCTTTCCTTGATCGGCCAAGCGGCATACGACCCGCCAGTTTGCGGTAGTTGCGTGCTGCAGCAGTGAGGCGCTCTACGTCGGTCATTCCATCCAATCGCCCGAGAAGCGAAGTGGTTCCTTCTCAAATCATTGAAATGGATAATATTTCCTATGGCACTGCATCGACCTCATCCGTGTAGACCTTGAAGGAAGCCAGGATCGCCGTGCCAAATGCGGTCGTCAGCGCAGTGTCGATGGCGTCGCGCCCACAGGCCATCAGGATTCGGCCGATCCGCGGAAAATTATGACGTGCGTCATAGGTGTACCATCCGCCATCGACATAAGCCTCAAACCACGCGCTAAAGTCCATCGGCGCATCAACCGGCGGAATGCCGATATCCCCCAGATAGCCCGTGCAGTAGCGGGCCGGTATATTCATGCATCGGCAAAGCGTGACCGCCAAATGGGCGAAATCCCGGCAAACGCCAATGCCTTCCTGATGGCCGTTCCACGCAGTCCTGTCGGCGCGGGCATGCTCATAGCCAAAGCTGATATGGTTATGGACGAAATCGACGATGGCCTCCACGCGGTCGCGCGCCGACGATATGCCGCCGAACTGCGCCCACGCGATCTGCATCAGCCGATCAGTCTCGCAGTAGCGGCTGGCGAGCAGGTAGATCAGTACGTCATCGGGAAGGTCCTCAACGGGCATTTGTGGACCATCCGGTGCCCGCATATCCGGCTGCCCGTCATCGGCGATTACGAAATCAGTCGATAAAGTCATCCCGCCAGCGGGCATGGTCAACCGGGTGCAACTGTTGCCGAAAATGTCGGTGTAACTGTACATCGGGACATCCGGCGAAACGTGGATGCGGTGTGGCGTCCGCAAATCCTTGTTGCGGGAGGGGTGAATGTTTAGCAGAGCCAGCATCGCCGTGCGCGCCTGAGTTTCAAAGATGATCTCATATCCGGCGCGGATCAGCATGAATGCGCATTCCCCATGGTAATGTTCGGAACAGGCGGGGACATCCCGACCATATCACATAACGCGCTATTTTGCCCGCCGTTCCTGCTCCTGATCTACGTTATGCACTTTGCCAGAGACGCGCGCCACGGAACAAATGTGGGCGGCGGGTGGTTCAAAATGCCCGGGAGCGGATTTTGCCGAGACTGACGCAAGACCCACTCCATCCATATTTGTCTGCCGCGATTTTCGAGCGTTCAGATGACGTCATCTGACTTGAAATCGCTTTAATAGTTGAAAGGTGCCATCATGATCCGGCTTGCCATTATTTCACTGGTCATTGCGGCCGTTCTTGCAATTTTAGGTTTTGGTGGAGCCGCCGGAACCTTCGTCGGCATTGCGAAGATACTTTTCTTCATCGCCATTGCTGTATTTATACTGTTTGTCGTGCTCGGCCTTCTTGCCGGTAAGGGCATCAAGAACGCGATAGACTGACGGCTTTCAGGCCGGGGTGGTCATTCGGCAAGGCTGGTGACCGCCCCCGACATATGGTCGCGCACCAGCCGGGCCACAGTCATAGGGTCAAAGGGCTTGCGGATGAAGCCCATGGCCCCGACAGAACGATAGCGCGCAAGGTCCGCCGGCCTGTCGTTCGCACTGACGAATATGATGGGAATGTGCGCGATATGCCCCATGGCGCGAATAGCGGTTGCCAATTCGCATCCGTCCATTTCCGGCATCATCATATCCAGAAGCGCCAGATCCGGGCACCATCCTTCGAGCATCAATATATGGAGAGCTTCCTTGCCCGATCCGGCGGTACGCACTTCCAGGCGGAGGTCCATCTTCAAGGACATCTCCAGTACGGCCCGTATGTCCGGTTCGTCGTCCACGCACAGTATCTTGAGACTGGAGGGCTCCGGTCGAGAATGGCTCGCGTCGGTCATTGCCCCGGAAACCGGCAATAGCCGTTCCCAGCGCATAACGCATCATACCCCTGCATCAGGTTGGTCGACACAAGTCCCTCCGACTCCGCCCAATAAAGGCCGTCCGACATTTATTAAACAGTCGAACGACAGAATGTCGATGCTACGTTCGTCGGTTTCTAAAATGTTAATATTGCAATTCTATGCATTACGACATCGTCCCACGCCGATCCTGATTGCCACCAAACGTCAAGGAGGATATGGGCAATGTTGCGATGCAACAGAATCGAAAAACCTTATCAATCAAAGTGTCAAAGGATCAGCTGCCGGATCTGGCGCCGGATGATCCCGCGATTCTGATCGCCCAGACCATTCAGCTCAGGGTGTGTTTGACCGCGATATACAATAAGGCGTCGTTCCTGATGGCGCCTCATGTGCTCTACAAGAAGCATGATGAACTGTTTATCGACGCGATGACGGTCGAGTGCGACGGCAAACCCCCGCGAGAGCCGAAAATCGGCACGTTCAAACTGTCCGGCCTGAACGAGATTGCGATGACGGGGCAAAGGTTCGTGCCGTTGCCGGGTTTCGACCCGGCCGATCCGAAATATGAACATACGGTGCTGGTCGTTCGCATCTGATACTGACTTGTGTCAGGCTGCCGACAAGCGACCTTCAGGCGTCTTCGGCAGATTCGAACGCATCCCCGCCCATGGCGCCCGGGCCTGTGCCCTTGAAACCTTGAGCGACGACATACCATTCCACGCTGCCCTTGCGGCTGGCGGGGGGTTTGGCGTGTTTGACAGTCGAGAAATGCTTCTTGAGCACCGCCAGCAATTCCGTATCCGTTCCACCGGCAAAAGCCTTGGCCACGAAAGCGCCCCCGGGGCGTAGCGTTTCAATGGCAAACCACGCCGCCGCCTCGACCAGGCCCATTGTCCGCAGATGATCAGTCTGGGCATGGCCAACAGTGTTGGCGGCCATATCCGACAGGACCAGGTCGGGCGCCTCACCCAGCGCTTCCCGCAGCAGGTCGGGTGCCTTGTCGTCCATGAAATCCATCTGAAACAGCGTTACGCCATTGATGGCGTCGACCGGCAGCAGGTCTATGCCCACAATCTGCGCTTTTGGCGCGATCTTACGAACTACCTGCGCCCAACCGCCCGGCGCAACGCCCAGATCAACCACATAGCGCGCCCGGCGCAGCAACGCGAACTTCTCGTCCAGTTCAATGAGCTTGTATGCGGCGCGGCTCCGATACCCTTCCGCCTTTGCGCGACGGACATAGGGGTCGTTGAGCTGACGCTCCAGCCAACGGTTGGATTGCGCCGTGCGTCCCTTGCCGGTCTTGACCTTCACCCGGCCGCCGGCCCCTCTCATCGCACGCTTCCGTCGCGATCCATCAAACCGCGTAAAATGCCTTCGCGAATGCCGCGGTCGGCAACGCCCAGGCTTCTGGCCGGCCAGATGTCCAGGATGCATTCCAGTATCGCGCAACCCGCGACGACAAGGTCGGCCCGCTCATTGCCAATGCAGGGAAGCTGCCGCCGTTCGGCTATCGACATGCGGGCAAGGCGGGATGATATTCCCCGCATGGCCTCCGCAGGCAGGATCAATCCGTCGATCGCCTGCCGGTCATAGCGGGGCAGTTCCAGATGGATGCTGGCCAGCGTGGTGACCGTGCCCGAAGTGCCCAGTAGCCGGATGTCCTCCGCGTCCCGGGGAAGGCGTCCGGCAAGCGCCTGAAACGCATCGGTCACCCGCGCGCGCATTCGTGCATATGCCGCAAGTCGCTCGGACGGGCTCTCCGGATCGAATATCTCGCTTTCGGTCAGGGAAACCACGCCCCATGGCGCGCTTTGCCAGTCGAGAATCCGGGGAACCTCCGAGCTGGTGTCGACGAGCACCAGTTCGGTGGAGCCGCCGCCAATGTCAAAGATCAGGGCAGGGCCATCCCCCGGCTCAAGCAGGGCGTGGCACCCAAGCACCGCAAGGCGGGCCTCCTCCTGCGCGGTGATGATATCCAGGGCGATCCCGGTTTCGCGATACACGCGCTCAATAAACGCATTGCCATTGCTTGCCCGACGGCAAGCCTCCGTCGCGACGGAGCGCGCCAGGGTGACATGACGACGCTTGAGCTTTTCCGCACAGATCGTCAGCGCGGCAATGGCGCGTTCGATGGCGGCATCGCTGATCTTGCCGCTTCCCGCCAATCCTTCACCCAGGCGGACGATGCGGGAGAAGGCGTCAACGACCACAAAACCGTCAGCCGACGGCCGTGCGATCAACAATCTGCAGTTATTGGTGCCCAAATCGATCGCGGCATAGGATTTGCGGCCTGCCCAGCCCGTGCGGGACCGCGTCGCCGCCATTGCCGCCTTGGCAACGGGATGAGCCGCAGTGGCCCCCCTGCCCACTGTGGGATCAATAGGGGTCTGCGGCGATGGGCTGCTGCGCTGCGCCAAGGCCGAACTCATCTTATGCTCTCCGCACGCCGGGAAGGCGCCGGTACTTGGCGACAGACTAAGCCGACCACGCACAAAGCGCAAGTTGACGGGAGCAGGACATGGCGGTCCGGGCCGAGATGCCCCATGATGCGACATTTCCGATGGACCGGCGCGGCGGCATCCCCATTTTCTTCCGTCCCGTGCGGCGCAATTTTGTCATGCGGGATGAGAGCGAACTGTCTTGACCCTCTCATGAACCAAGACTATCTGCGCACTTCGCTCGACACGCCGAGCGAAAAATGATGCCCTGTCGTCTAATGGTAAGACTACGGACTCTGACTCCGTCAATCGAGGTTCGAATCCTCGCGGGGCATCCAGTTCTCCGACTTTTTTGAATGCGGCGCCCGGAGCCGGCCTGTGATATGCCGTGGCGATGGACATCATCCAGATACTGGGCGTTGCGGCAAGCGTGAGCCTGTTGGCGGGGTGGCGGCTATATCTGTGCGTCTTCGCCGTCGGGGTTGCGATGCGTTCCGGATGGGTTGCCATGCCCGAACATCTTCACGCCCTTGATGTGCTGGCCAATGGATGGATCATCGGAATCGCGGCCGCCGGGGCCGTGGCGGAATTTCTGGCGGACAAGATAGCCATCGTCGATACGGCCTGGGACGCCGTGCATACGCTGGTGCGGCCCGTGGGCGGGGCGCTGCTCGCGCTTGCGCTGGTCGACGCCGGTGATCCGGCCTGGCAGGTCGCAACCTTGCTGCTCGGCGGCGGGGCGACGCTGCTCACGCATTCGGCGAAGGCAAGCGCGCGCGCCGTCGTCAATGTCAGCCCGGAGCCATTCAGCAACGCTGTTGTATCGACCGGAGAGGATGTGCTCTCCGGCGGGCTTTTGTTCGCGGTACTCGCCAATCCGTTGCTGGCTGTCTTCCTGGCCCTGCTGATGTTTGCCGCGACGGTCGCGACATTGGTCCTTCTGCGCCGGATGCTCTTGAGGTTCCGGAACGCGCAGGGGCTGAACGGAAATTTCGACCAGTCGGCTGCGTAGTTAATGATGTTCTAATCTTTCCCCGGCAAACATGCGGTGACGGGCATTTCCGGGGGTATGAGATCATGACGGCATTCGCGGCGCTGACCTATGGGTTTCTGGCCAGCTTCATCCTGTCTGCGGCCAGCCGCAACATCAAGCTGCAGCGGGCGCATCCGCCTGTGCTGATCTATGTCGGCTATATGCTGTGCGGGTTGTCGCTGGGTGTCTCGGTCATTCTGGGCGTCATGGCGGTCAGGCACTTCATCTGACCGCAGGGCCTGTCGTCAGGCCATTAGCGCCAGCAGCGAAATCGTCGCAGTGATGAAAGCGAAGGTCGCGCCGATCTTGAACAGGAAACGCGCGCTGTCCGAATGCTGCTTGTAGAACTGAGTCAGCTGCTCGTTCCAATTAAGGTCAACCTGTTCAGGCGCGCCGACGACGGGATGAAGATCTGTCGTTGGACTCGAATTCATCTGACCATTCCTCTCTCGTGCCGTCCAAGCGCCCAGTGCGCGCTCTCCGGCGACCCGGCTTTCCCAATCAGCCAAAGGCGGCTGGAATTGGCCGGCTCTTTCCATTCGCGCGTGTCTGTTATCCAGAAGATCCGGCAATTTCGGACATCGCGACCTGTCCAGTTTTGCCCATGGCGATTCTCGTTATAGGCGCCATTCTACTCAACTCGCCGCAAAAAGGCAATAAAGGGTCGTTAACCCTATTGACGGCCGCGCCAACGCCGAAATGCCGTCACCCCGATCGCGGCGATACCGATCAGTGCGGCGATGCCTGCGGATATGGCCAGCAGCGCCCACACACCGGCCACGATCAGGCCCGTCAGGAAGTCGACCAGGATGAGGGTGAGGTGGATCAGGGGCCGGGTCCGGGACAGCTACAGCCCCGGCTCCCCCAGCGCCTTGGCTTCCTGATATTTCAGTTCCAGAAAACGGTTCTGCGTGGCGAGCTTGTCGAGATCGCCGCTGGCGAGCTGTTCCGTCATCCGGTCGATCTCGCCGTCGATGACGGACAGGCCGTCGATCAGCTGCTGCTCCGGCACGCGGCCGTTGCGCTCTTCGCGGCGTAGCGGTTCGGGGATGCTCTGATAGCCGGTGACCAGTTCGGGCAGATGATCGGACAATAGCTTGCGCACCTCTACTGCTGCCGGTTCCTGCGGATTGAGGCGGCTGAGCTGCGGCGCCAGCGTCTCCAGCCGCACGCCGATGCTGTCGATCAGCTTCACGGCGGGAGCGGGCAGGGCTTTGCGCTGGCTTTCGAGCCAGATTTCGGTCTGGAGCGGCAGAGCCTTGAGGTCCGTCTCGGCCAGGGCCGTCGCCTTTACGGTCCGCTCCGAGGGAAGGAGCGCGACGAGCAGCGTGGCCAAGGTCAATGCGGCCAGGACGATCATGACGCCGTTCGCACCCAAGGGGATGAACCAGCCGGTCACCATCGCCGCCATCAGGATCGCGAAGGCGACGGCGGTGATCCGGCCAAGTTTCCGCATGATCCCGGCGTTGCGCCGGGCGCGGGCGCGCGTGGACAGACTCTGCCCGCGCTCGCTATGGCGGCGCAGGATCGCCTCGGCATCAGCGAGAACCTGGTCGGACCGCGCCATCCGCTATGCCTCGAGAGCGCTCAGCAGGGGATTGCTGGCCGCGCCGCCGCTCAGTTGCGATTGCGCCTGTCCTTCGGCGCGGGCGATATAGCCTTTCGACTTCTCCACCTCGTTGGAGAGGGTGCCGATGGTCGTCTTCATCGATTCCAGCGCCTTCAGCTTGAAGGTGTCGATGCTGTCCATCGTGTCGTAGATATTCTGGAACGCGCGCTGCAGCGTTTCGATCGGAATGGTGCTGGAGGCCGCCTGTTCGTGGATCTGGGCGGTCTGGGTCTTGAGCATCTCGCCGGTCGAATCGATCATGTTCGCGGTCGTGGTGTTGAGCGCGGTGATTTGCTCCAGCACCAGCTTCTGCCCGACCAGCGCCTGCGCAACGGTGACGGCGGTCCGCAGCGCGGCGACCGTGGTGGTGGAGGCGCGGTCGACCCCCTTCACCAGCTCGACATTGTTCTTCTTGACGAGATCGAGCGCGAGATAGCCCTGCACCGTCACCGCCATCTGGGTCAGCAGGTCCTGGCTGCGCTGCCGGACATAGAAGAGTGCGGTCTCGCGGACTGCCTTGGCCTTGGCCGGATCGGAGGAATCGAGCTCCAGCGCCTTGGCCTCGAGCCGGGCATCCATCGTCTTGCTGATGTGGATCATCTGCTCCAGCTTGCCCATCGACGCCCACATATTCTGGCGTTCCACGTCGATGGCGGCATTGTCCTTGATCAGCGTGTCCTTGCCGCCCGCAAGGCTGCCCAGGATGCCGTTGATGTGGCCCTGCGCGCTTTTGTAGCCGTCGAAATAATTCCGCATCTTGTTGCCGAACGGAATGATGCCGAACAGCTTGCGGGGCGCAGTCAGGCTGCCCCGCTTCGCCGGGTCGAGATCCTCGACCGTGCGGCGCAGTTCGGCGAGGTCCGCGCCGACGCTGTTGTCGGAATCCATCGCGCGGACAGGCCGATCAAGGAAACGATTGCTGTGCCCTGCCGCGTCGGCGATTTCCTTGCGGCCCATATTGGTGAGTTGATCGACCCGCATGCCGAATTCGGGGCTGTTGGCGTCCTGCGCCACCAGATCCTCGACAAAGGCGTCGACCTTCTCGTCCAGCTTGGAGCGCTTGCCGTCATCCAGCGGTACCAGCCCCGCCGCCTTTTCCGGCGTCACGGTAGGCACCGGGTTGGGCGCGTCCAGTGTCAGCGTTTCGATTGCGTCCTGCGTTTCGGTCGTCGTCGCGGTCGAGGCCATATCATCTCCTTAGGTGTCATATGTATATAAAACACCTTGGCATCAAGTGGCGATGCGCTGATGTGGTATAACGGCGATGGCCCCTCGACGGAAGCCGTCCTGCACGATCAGGCCGCACGATAGGCCCGCCGCTTTCCGTTGCATTCCGGCGTGCTTCACATAATGATAACCATATTAGGGGATGTCTGTGGCCGACAAGGCGCCGTGTGCCGGCGCGTGGGGGGAAGCCATGGAGCCATATGATCTCGTCGTGATCGGTAGCGGCCCGGCAGGGCGCCGCGCCGCCGTGCAGGCCGCCAAGCTCGGCAAGTCCGTCCTAGTGGTCGAGGGGCGCAGGCGCGTCGGCGGCGTTTCCGTCCACACCGGCACGATCCCGTCCAAGACGCTGCGGGAAACCGTGCTGAACCTGTCAGGCTGGCGTGAGCGCGGTTTCTACGGCCGATCCTATCGGGTCAAGAAGGACATTGACGGCAGCGACCTGGGGACGCGCCTCAACAAAACGCTGGAGCATGAGGTCGATGTGCTGGAGCATCAGTTCCAGCGGAACGGCGTCCGGACCATGTCCGGCTTCGCCCGCTTCCTGGACCCGCACCGGATAGCCATCACATCGCCCGATGAAAGCGAACTGATCGTCAGCGCGGAGAAAATCCTGATTGCGGTCGGCACCGCGCCCTTTTGTCCTGCCGATATCCCCTTTGACGGCGTCAACATATTGGACAGCGACGCCATCATAGAAGCGCCGCGCGTGCCCCGCAGCCTGACGGTCGTGGGCGCGGGCGTCATCGGCATCGAATATGCGACGATCTTCAGCGCGCTAGACGTGGCGGTTACGCTGGTCGAACCCCGCACGACCTTCCTCGACTTCATCGACCGGGAGATCATCGAGGAATTCATCCACCAGCTGCGGGACAGGGGTATGATCATCCGCCTGGGTTCGCCGGTGGCGACAGTCGAAAAGGACGAGAGCGGAAAGGTCGTCACGACGCTGGAGGACGGTCGTTCTATCCGCACCGACATGCTGCTTTATGCCGCCGGACGGGTAGGGGCCACCGCCACGCTTGGCCTCGACACATGCGGGCTGGAAACCGACAAACGCGGCCGCCTGACCGTCGACCCGGCCACTTTCCAGACATCCGTCCCGCATATCTATGCCGCCGGGGACGTCATCGGCTTTCCCAGCCTGGCGTCGACGTCGATGGAGCAGGGGCGCATCGCCGCCTGTCACGCGTTCAACCTGCCGATGCCGCCCGCCCCGCAATATTTCCCCTATGGCATCTATGCCGTGCCGGAAATCTCGACCGTGGGGATGAGCGAACAGGAAGTGCGGGAGAAGGGCATCAAATATGAATGCGGCGTCGCGCGCTTCCGCGAAACGTCGCGCGGACATATCATGGGGCTCGATCAAGGGCTGATGAAGATGATCTTCTCGCTCAAGACCCGGCGTCTTCTTGGCGTCCACATCCTGGGCGAAGGTGCGACCGAGTTGATCCATATCGGCCAGGCAGTCCTTAACCTTCACGGAACGCTCGATTATTTCATCGAGAACACCTTCAACTATCCGACCTTGGCGGAGGCGTACAAGATCGCGGCCCTCGATGCATGGAACCGAATGCCGCGCATTTGACGTGTTGCAAGATGAAACAATTCGCTGCTAGCGGGGCCAGTAACCATGATGCTGCGATTTCACGCTAGTCTATCGTTGCAATCCGTGGCTATTTGCGAATCCTGTCCCTCCTGTTTCTGGTCTTTGGTTAACAGCGTCCGATGACAACCGATCCATCAAGGCAGATCTGGAAAGCCGGCGTGGCGCTGAGCGACGCATGGCTGCATTTTGCCGAGCAGGCGGTGCGCGAGGAGCATGAGAACAAGCCGGGCTTCACCGGGACGCTCCAGCATCTGGTTTCGGTCGCGCAGAGCACCCGGGACGGCAAGAAAATCCTCTCCGCCCTGCAGGAAGTGGGCAAGGCCCATCTCGACAAGCTGGAAAGCCGCAAGCTGTTGCAGGACATGCTGATCGAGGTGCTGGCCACCGATCATCTGATCGCCACAGGCTATTCCGCCAAGGGCGCGAACGGAACGCCGGTTCCGATTGACCCGGCCTTCTTTGCCGAGGCAAGCGCGGATTGGGACAATAGCGTCGTCCGCCTGAATGGAACGACCTATGAGCGGGTCCGGATCACCGATCCCGCTGCGCTGGGCGACGGTTTCGTCGCTCCGGCCCGGAGCGTGGAGACGGTCGCGCCCGTGGAAGCGGCGCCTGTCGCTGAACCAGCGCCTGTGGCGGAAGTGATTGCGCCGGTTGCGCTGGTTTCCAAGCCTCCGAAAAAGGACAAGCCGGCAAAGACGAAGGCCAAGAAGGACGCTGGCCAGGCGTCGAAAAAGGCGAAGAGAGCTGCGAAGCCGTTGGAACCCGCCGTCGCCGCGCCGATCGCGCCTACGGTTCCTGCCGAAGTAAAGCCTGAGCCCAAGGCCCCGGTCCGCTCTAAAGTCAGCGAAAGCATTCACGCCGCACTGGAAAAGCTCGTCGCTGTGGAAACCGGATTTAGTGATCTCGACCGGCGCAGCGCTGCGCAGAAGGTCCGCGACGAGCTGCACGCAACCTATGAAAAGGGCAATGGCCTCAGCGATCCGAACCTCGCCCGCTATATCCGCAGGAAGTGCGGCCTGAAGACGGCCAAGCGCTAAAGCGTCCTATCGGTCTTTATGACCGCGCTGTTGCGGCGCAGCGGACTTTCCGCTAAGGGCGCGGCCAACATTCCTCACAGAACGAGCAAATTCTTCATGAGCCTCCGCAATGTGGCCATCATCGCGCACGTCGATCATGGCAAGACCACACTGGTCGACCAGCTGTTCCGCCAGTCCGGCACGTTCCGCGACAACCAGCGCATCGAAGAGCGCGCGATGGACAGCAACGACCTGGAAAAGGAGCGCGGCATCACCATCCTGGCGAAGCCGACCTCCGTCGAGTGGGTCAGCCCGACCGGCGAGCACACGCGGATCAACATCGTCGATACGCCCGGCCACGCCGATTTCGGCGGCGAGGTGGAGCGCATCCTGTCGATGGTCGACGGCGTGATCCTGCTGGTCGATTCGTCCGAAGGCGCGATGCCGCAGACCAAGTTCGTGACCGGCAAGGCGCTGGCGCTGGGCCTGCGCCCGATCGTCGTCGTCAACAAGGTCGACCGTCCGGACGAGCGCATCCAGGAAGTGCTGGACGAGGTGTTCGACCTGTTCGTGAGCCTGGAGGCCACCGACGAGCAGCTTGATTTCCCGGTACTCTATGCGTCGGGCCGCAACGGCTACGCCAGCGAGGACCCCTCGGCGCGCTCCGGCACGCTGATCCCGATGTTCCAGAAAATCGTCGACCATGTGCCGCCGCCGGCGCTGGACGTCGACGCGCCTTTCACCTTCCTGGTGACGCTGCTCGATCGCGACAACTTCCTTGGCCGCGTGCTGACCGGCCGCGTCACCTCCGGCCGGGTTAAGGTCAATCAGGCGATCCACGCGCTCGACATGGACGGCAACGTCATCGAGACGGGCCGCGCCTCGAAGATCATGTCCTTCCAGGGCCTGGAGCGGGTCCCTGTGGAAGAAGCCAAGGCCGGCGACATCATCTCGCTCGCGGGTCTGGCCGTGGCGACCGTGGCGAACACGATTGCCGACACTTCAGTCACTGTGCCCATCCAGGCCCAGCCGATCGATCCGCCGACGCTGTCGATGCGTTTTGCCGTCAATGACTCGCCGATGGCGGGTCGTGAAGGCAGCAAGGTGACCAGCCGCATGATCCGCGACCGTCTGGCCCGCGAAGCCGAATCGAACGTCGCGATCAAGGTGACGGAGAGCGCCGACAAGGACAGCTTCGAAGTCGCCGGCCGCGGCGAGCTTCAGCTGGGCGTGCTGATCGAGACGATGCGTCGCGAAGGCTATGAGCTGGGCATCAGCCGCCCGCGCGTGCTGTTCGGCGAAGACGAGACTGGCGGCAGGACCGAGCCGTATGAAACCGTCGTCATCGACGTGGACGAGGAATTCTCCGGCACCGTCGTCGACAAGATGAACATCCGCAAGGCCGAGATGACCGATATGCGTCCCTCGGGCGGCGGCAAGACCCGCATCACCTTCTCCGCGCCGTCGCGGGGCCTCATCGGCTATCATGGCGAATTCCTGTCCGACACGCGCGGCACGGGCATCATGAACCGGCTGTTCGAGAAGTACGGTCCGCACAAGGGCAAGATCGAGGGCCGCAAGAATGGCGTGCTGATCTCCAACGGCGCGGGCGAGGCCAATGCCTATGCTCTGGGTCCGCTGGAAGAGCGCGGCATCCTGATGGTCGGCGTGGGCGAGGCGCTCTATGAGGGCATGATCGTCGGCGAGAACGCCAAGCCGGACGACCTGGAAGTCAATCCGATGAAGAGCAAGGCGCTCACCAACTTCCGCGCCAGCGGCAAGGACGACACGGTGCGCCTGACGCCGCCGCGCCGCCTGACGCTGGAGCAGGCGATCGCCTATATCGACGATGACGAGATGGTCGAGGTGACGCCCAAGTCGATCCGCCTGCGCAAGCGCTGGCTCGACCCCAATGAGCGTAAGCGCCAGTCCCGCTCCAAGGCGGCCTGACGACCTCGCCAACCGCTCCGGGCGGCTGAATGTTTTCTTAACGCTATATTCCCGTCCGGTTCAGCCGGGCGGGTTTATGCGTTCTCCTACAGGCTGGCGGCGACCCCTCCGGCCCGGATGAGGAGGAGCGTGAAGATGAATATTTTGTGGAAAGGCGTCACCGCAATCCTGATAGCCGGTAGCGCCATGGCCGGCGTTGCGGCGCCGGCGCAGGCCCATGACTATCGTGACGGCTATGGCTGGCGCGGCGACAATTATCGTGGCGAATGGCGCGGTGACCGCTGGGACCGGCGTGACCGCCGCGAATGGCGCGACCGGCGCGAATGGCGGCGCGATCATCGCCGCTATGCCTATCGCGACGATCGCCGCCGCTGCTGGAACGAATGGCGCTACGACCGTTATCGCAACCGGGACGTGCGCGTGCGGATTTGCCGTTGACGAAGCCGTTTCCGGGCCGTCGATCGTTTCTACAGGCGGTTGACGGCCCGGGTTCTTCGGCGCTAGGCGCTCTGCCATGACAGACACGCCGCCAGATCATCTCTCGACCAACCCGCGCAGCCCCCATTTCGACATGGACGTGCTTCAGCGCGGCATCGGCATCCGGTTCAAGGACCGGGTGCGCAATGATGTCGAGGAATATTGCATTTCCGAAGGCTGGATCCGCGTCGCAGCCGGTAAGACCCGAGACCGCCATGGCCAGCCGCTGACGATCAAGCTGTCGGGGCCGGTGGAAGCCTGGTACGAAAATCCGCCGGAAGGCGAGGAAGCAGCAGGCGAAGACAAGGGCGCATAACCGCCCTCGCTGCGCTTGACCGGATTACCGGCCGCCGCCGATGCGGCCGGCCGACGCGATCTGCATCTGTCCGTTCAACACCTTGTGCGCTTCCGGATAGATGAAGCCGTTCGCCGGATTGCTGCGGATGCCCAGGTCGCCGATCGGGCCGTACCAAACGCGCACGTCGGTCCAGTCGTTGTTCGGCGATACGTCGATGGCGCGCACGTCATGCTCGATGCCGCCGCGATAGGACCAGTTGGCGTGGTCGAGCAGCACTTCGCGTGCATTGACGATGTGGCTGACGACAGCGACATGGCCGGCTGGCATGGAACGGCTGGAAGAGAAGGAGAGGACGGCGCCTTCGCGGGGTTCATGGCCCTTGTCGTAAAGACCTTCGGCCTGCGCCCACCAGTTGGCGGCGCGACCGAAAAGCTGAATTCCCGAGACCTGGCGTGCATAGGGCGCACATTGCAGGACGCCAGCGACGGCCGGATTTGCGACCATCATGCAGCCAAACGCCAACACCAACGCAATGGCTGCGCGAAAACCCTTAATCATGCGATTTGCGACCCCTCGCTCTATCGTTGAGGGCGTTAAGGCAGGTCACGGTTAATAAGAAAATACGACCTTTGTCGATCCTGCGATGAGTCGTTGCTGCAGCGCGTCAAAGACCATCTCGCCGCAAGAACGCCCTTCAGGCTGGGCTGATATGCCCCCGATCGACATGCAGCCGGGTGGCGGTCCCCAACGCCGAAAAGAGTGCCGACTCGGTTCCCGTCATCCACACCTGCCCGCCCGTCGCGGCGAGCCTGTCGAACAGCGCTGCGCGGCGCGCGGGATCAAGGTGCGCTGCAACTTCGTCAAGCAATAGAGTCGGGGGACGTCCGGCACGCTCCGCCACCAAAGCGGCATGAGCGATGATGATCGACAGCAGCAGAGCCTTCTGCTCGCCGGTCGAACACAGGGCGGCGGTCTGGCCTTTCTCCGCATGAATTACCGAAAGGTCGCTGCGATGCGGTCCGCTGAGCGCACGCCCGGCGGCAGCATCCCTGCGCCGTCCGTCGCGCAACTGATCGGCCAGTTGCGCGCCATCCGCCGTCCAACCGTCCAGCGACAGAAGCGGACGGGCAAAGGGACCATCGGGCTGCGCCGTGAGGGCGTCGCCCAGAGCGCCGACAGCCTCCCGCCGAGCGGCGGCGAGCGCGCTGCCATGCTCGTCCATCTGTGCCTCCAGCGCCGCCAGCCAGGATGGATCGGCGGGGCGATCGTCCGTCAGCAGCTTTGTCCGTGCACGCATTGCCGCTTCATATCGGGCGCTGTGCGTTGCGTGACCGGGATGCAGCGCCAGTGTCAGCCGGTCGAGAAACCGCCGCCGTCCCCCGGGGGATTCGGTGAACAGGCGATCCATGGCCGGGGTCAGCCAGAGGACGGCCAGATGCTCCGGCAGTGCGGTCGCAGTGCTCGCAGTACCGCCAATCCGCACCTGTCGCCGGTCAGGCGCGTCGGCAGTGATGCCGGTGCCGAGGGTAACGCCGCCCACCTGCGCGGCGACGCCAAATCCGCCGCCGCCATCCTGTCGCGCCATCTCCCGCAGGGGCGCGCCGCGCAGGCCCCGGCCCGGCGCCAATAGCGATACTGCCTCCAATATGTTGGTCTTGCCCGCGCCATTCTCTCCGGTCAGCACTATGAACGGGTGGTTTGGAACGATCAGCGCATCTTCATGATTGCGAAAGTCGCTGACAGTCAGACGGGTGAGCATCGCCGGGCTGTAGCGGGCTTTGGCGGCGATGGGCAATCTATCTGCGCGTCTGGGCAGTCCCCAGCTTATTCCTTTATGCTCACCGTGGCGATCACGCCGCCGTCTGGCGCGTTGCGCAATCGGACGGAGCCGCCGAAGGTCAGCGCCAGCGTGCGGGCGATCGTCAGGCCAATACCGGTGCCGGCGCGGCCACCCGCCTGTCCGGCCTCGCCGCGCGTATAGGGTTCGAACATCTTGTCCAGCAGGGCCTCATCAATGCCTTTGCCCCGGTCGCGTACGGTGATGACCAGTTTGCCGACCTCCCGCGTGCAGGCCACTTCTGCGCTGCCGCCATAGGTCACGGCATTGTCGATGAGATTGCCGATGCAGCGTTTGAGGGCGTTGGGCTTCACGCGGACCGTGCCGCCGCATCCCGAGGTGAATGTGACGGGACTGCCAAATTCCTGGGCGTCCTCCGCCATGCTCGCCAACAACGAGTCGATGTCGATCAGCGACCATTCCTCTCCTGAATCGGCGCTGCTGGCGAGGTCCAGCCCTTCCCGCACCAGCGTCTGCATCGCCGACAGGTCATGGATCAGCCGCTCTTTCAGCGCGGGGTCCTCGACCTGTTCCAGCCGCAATCGCAGGCGCGTGAGGGGCGTCTGAAGGTCGTGGCCTATCCCGGCAAGGAGTTGCGTCCTTTCCAGAAAGCCCTCACGCACGCGCTGCTGCATCATGTTGAAAGTGGACAGTGCGGCCCGGACTTCCTCCGGTCCCCGTTCCGATATCGGTTCCGGATCGATCGAGACGGAAAAAGCCTCCGCCGCCTTTTCAAGTCGCCGCAACGGTTTCGACACGAACCGGGCGACAAGGATCGAGAGGGCGGCGCTCGATGCGACGATCAGGATGAGGTAAAGCGGATTGAGCGTCGAACTGGGGGCAATCGCGAGGCGCGGCAGATAGATGGCCATTGATCGCCTCTCTCCCGTCTGGTCCGTGAAACGGACGATCCAGCAGTCCGGGCGCGGGGCGCCTATCAGCCCCGCTGCGCGTTCCTTGAAATCCACTTTGATCGCAGGAAAGCAAAACCCCGTAGGAACTTGGCCGGCCTCAGGATCGGCATGCGGGCCAAACCTCTCCTCTAACGCGGTCTTAAGGATCGAGTCCGGCTTGGTCAGTGCGATACCGTCGGGCGCCAAGGCCGCGCCCATGATCTGTTGCGACGCCAGCATGGCCCCTATGTGTTCAGGGTTCTGCTGCAGGCGCTGTGCGATGTCGGCCGCGCTTGCGATCACGCGCTGCGTGCGGATCCGTTCGAAATCATGTTTGCGGGCCTGTTCCGCTATGTAGAGCGACAGGATCGCGGCGGCGGACATGCCGACAGTCAGCAGCACGAAGATATGTCCCGCCATGGATTGCAGGAACCGCACGATGCCGTTCAGCGGCCTCATGATCATTCGTACCGCACCGGGCTTGCGAGCACATAGCCCTCGTTACGGACCGTCAGGATCAGTTCCTCGCCGCCCGCTATCGCCGCCAGTTTCTGGCGCAACCGGCTTACCTGAAGGTCTATCGACCTATCGAACGCCACCGTCGCCCGACGTTCGGGCAGCAGGGCTTCGCGAGACAGCACGACATTGGGCTCGTCCACGAAACGCCCGAGCAGGCGGAATTCGGCGGACGACAGCATGACCAGTCTGCCGTCCGGCGCGACCAGCCTGCGTTGATAGAGATCGAGCCGCCACGGCCCGATCACGACGGTTCGCGCGTTGGCGGGGCGGGCGGCGGCATCGGTGCGGGTGCGCTTCAGCAGGTTGCGCACCCGCGCCAGCAACTCACGGGGTTCGAACGGCTTGGTGAGATAATCGTCCGCGCCAAGCTCCAGGCCCAACACGCGGTCAATGGCGCTGCCCCGGGCCGTCACCATGATGATGGCGGTCGATACGCCCTCCGCCCTGAGGTCGCGGCAGAGGCTGAGCCCGTCGCCATCCGGCAGGTTGAGGTCCAGCACGAGCAGGTCGACCACCTTGTCCTGCAATATGGCGCGCAACTCGCCCAGCGTTGCGGCCGGCTCCACCACATAATTCTCGCGCTGGAGCTGCCCGATGATGAGATCGCGGATATCCTCGTCATCCTCGACGACGACGATGCGGTCGCGCTGGTGGGATTCAGGATCGGCCATTGGGGCGTCTTAGTACAGGCTTGGCCGAAAGTCTGCTTGCCGGACCCCGCCTGATACAGTGTGATACATGACGATACGGAACTGACGGTTGCAACGACCGTACTGTGCGATCAAGACACCAAAATAGTCTATGCTGCGCCGCAATAAGCGTTCAGCTGCATATCCCTATTACATGTTGGCCACTTGCATATGGTGAAGCTCTTGTCCGTTTATGCCCGTATTCTTGCTCCGATCGCCCTGAGCATCCTGCTTGCCGGATGCGGAGCCAAGAAGCCGCCCGAGCGCGGGCCGGTGGAGGTCGGTGTCCTGACGCTGAAGACCGAGCGAGTCACAGTGTCGACCGAATTGCCCGCGCGCACCAATGCCTTCATGATCTCCGAGGTGCGTCCACAGGTGGCCGGCATCGTCCAGAAGCGCCTGTTCACAGAAGGGTCGATGGTGAAGGCGGGCCAGCCGCTCTACCAGATCGACCCGCAGCTCTACACCGCGTCGCGGGACGAGGCGTCAGCCCAACTCGCCAATGCGCAGGCAACTCTGGCCGCTGCGCAGGCGAAGGCCAACCGCTACAAGGGCCTGAACGATACCGAAGCGGTCAGCAGGCAGGACAATGACGATGTCATCGCCGCCGCCCGGCAGGCAAGCGCTTCGGTGAAGCAGGCGTCCGCCACGCTGCAGACCGCGCGCATCAACCTGGCCTTCACCCGGGTGTTCGCGCCGATCAGCGGCCGGATCGGTCGGTCGGTCGTGACGCCGGGCGCGCTCGTCACCGCCAGCCAAGCCGATCCGCTGGCCACCATCCAGCAACTCAACCCCATCTATGTCGACATCACCCAGTCCAGCAGCAAGTTGCTGGAGCTGCGCCGCGCCATGGCGGCCGGAAAGGCGTTGCCCGCCAGCGCGACGATCCGCCTGAAGCTGGACGATGGCACCGATTACCCGCAGGCCGGCACCATCCAGTTCGCCGAGCCGATCGTCGACGTGAACAGCGGCACCGTGACGTTGCGCGCGCAATTCCCCAACCCGGACGGGATGCTGCTCCCCGGCATGTTCGTGCGCGTGGTCGCGCCGCAGTCGATTCTCCCCAACGCCATCCTGGCCCCCCAGCAGGGGATCACCCGCGACGCCAAGGGCGATGCCACCGCCCTTGTCGTGGGCAAGGATAACAAGGTGGAACGTCGCACCGTCGTCGCCGCGCAGGCGATCGGTGATAAATGGCTTATCACCTCGGGCCTCAGGGCAGGGGACAGGCTGATCGTCGAGGGCACGGACAAGGCGCCGCCGGGCGCCGTGGTGAAACCCGTCGCCATCACGGCCGGCAAGTAAGGCGGACCCATGCTCAGCAAATTCTTCATCGAGCGGCCGATCTTCGCATGGGTCATCGCCATCGGCATCATGCTGGCGGGCATCGGGTCGATCATGTCGCTGCCGATCGCGCAATATCCCGACATTGCGCCGCCCTCTGTCAGCATCAGCGCCACCTATCCGGGCGCGTCCGCGGAGACTGTCGAGACCAGCGTTACGCAGGTGATCGAACAGCAACTGACCGGCATTGACGGACTGCTCTATTTCTCTTCGACCTCAGGGTCGGACGGTTCGGCGCGGATCAGCGTTACGCTGGAGAAGGGCACCGACCCCGACACCGCCCAGGTGCAGGTGCAGAACAAGGTGCAGCAGGCGCTGAGCCGACTGCCAAGCGCCGTGCAGCAACAGGGCCTGACCGTCACCAAGGCGCAGACGGACTTCCTGATCCTGGTGGGACTGTACGATACGACGGACAAGGCCAAGCAGTCCGACATATCCGATTATCTGGTCAATCATTTCCAGGACCCGATCTCGCGCGTCAGTGGTGTGGGCACCAGCCGCATCTTCGGCGCGCAATATGCGATGCGCATCTGGCTCGACCCGTACAAGCTGGCCGCGGTCAAGCTGATGCCTTCCGACGTGCAGACCGCTGTCCAGGCCCAGAATGTCGAGATATCGGCAGGCCAGATCGGCCAGGAGCCGGCGCCTGAAGGGCAGCAGCTGAATGCCACGGTCACCGCGCAGTCGCGCCTGGAAACCCCCGACCAGTTCCGCAACATCATCGTCAAGACGCAGACCGATGGATCGATCGTGCGCCTGTCGGACGTCGCGCGGGTCGAGCTGGGGAATGAGAATTACACGTCCAACGCCCGCATGAACGGCCATCCGGCGTCCGGCATGGCGCTGCAGCTTGCGCCGGGTGCGGATGCGCTCAAGACTGCGGAGCTGGTCAAGACGAAGGTCGCCGAGCTGTCGAAGGACCTGCCGAGCGGCTACACCGTCGCCTATCCCCGCGATTCCACGCCGTTCATCAAAGTGTCGGTGGAGGAGGTCGTCTGGACACTGGTCGAGGCGGTGATCCTGGTCATCATCGTCATGTTCGTGTTCCTGCAGAGCTGGCGGGCGACCCTGATCCCCGCGCTTGCCGTTCCGGTCGTGCTGCTGGGCACCTTCGGCGTGCTGGCGCTGTTCGGCTATTCGATCAACACCATGACCCTGTTCGGCATGGTGCTGTCCATCGGCCTGCTGGTCGACGACGCCATCGTCGTGGTCGAGAATGTCGAGCGATTGATGGAGGAGGAAAACCTCTCCCCGCATGACGCGACCGTGAAGTCGATGGAAGAGATCGGCAGCGCGCTGGTCGGCATCGCCCTGGTGCTGTCCGCCGTGCTGCTGCCCATGGCCTTCTTCGGCGGATCGACCGGAGTTATCTACCGCCAGTTTTCCATAACCATCGTGTCGTCGATGGCGCTGTCGGTCGTCGTGGCGCTGATCCTGTCCCCGGCGCTGTGCGCGACCCTGCTGAAACCTAAAGATCCCGACCATGAGGAAAAGGGATTGGCCGGGCGGCTGGCAGGCCGTTTCAACCGTTGGTTCGCGCGGACGACGGACGGATATGTCGCGCGCGTCGAGCGCGTCATGCGCGGCCGCGCGATCTACTGGATCGGCTATGCGGTAATCCTGCTCGTGCTGTGGTTCGGGTTTGTGCGCCTGCCCACCAGCTTCCTGCCGGTGGAGGATCAGGGGATGGACATGGTCCAATATACCCTGCCATCCGGCGCAACGGCGGGCCGTACCCGCGCGGTCTCCAGCAAGGTGGAGGATTATTTCCTGAACGACGAGAAGGCGAACACCAACTATATCTTCTCGATATCCGGCTTCAGCTTCTCCGGATCCGGCCAGAATACCGGCATGGCGTTCGTCAGCCTGGCGCCGTGGGAGGACCGTTCCGGCAAGGCAAATAGTGCAGCGGGCATAGCCGGCCGGGCGACGGGTGCTTTTTCCGCCATCCGCGACGCCAAGATCTTCGCCATGACGCCGCCGGCGATTCAGGGGCTGGGCCAGTCGAACGGCTTTACGTTCGAATTGCTTAATACCGGCGGTCTCAGCCGTGAGCGGTTTTTGGAATTGCGCGATCAGTTGATCGCCGCCGCCAACAAGGATTCTCTGCTTTCATCGGTTCGCGCCGCGACGCTGGAGGATAATCCGCAACTGAAGGTCGATATCGATACCGCCAAACTGAGTGTGTTGGGCCTGACGCAAGCCAATGTGAACCAGACGCTGAGTGCGGCATGGGGCAGCACCTACATCAACGACTTTGTCGATCGTGGCCGCGTGAAGCGCGTCTACATGCAGGCGGATGCGCCATTCCGCGCGCTGCCGAACGATATCGACAACTGGCAGGTACGCTCTACGGCGACCGGCGAAATGGTGCCCTTTTCTGCCTTTGCCACCACGCACTGGGAAAAGGGGCCGAGTACGGTCTCTCGCTTCAACGGCCAGTCGTCCTATGAAATTCAGGGCGAGGCAGGCGCGGGCGCGAGTTCCGGTGAAGCGATGGACCGTATCGTCGCGCTGCAGCAGCAATTGCCCGCCGGCACCAGCTATGCCTGGAGCGGCCTGTCCTATCAGGAGCAGTTGAGCGGCGGGCAGGCGCCCTTGCTCTACGGCGTGTCGATGCTGGTCGTGTTCCTGTGCCTGGCCGCGCTCTATGAAAGCTGGTCGGTTCCGTTGGCGGTGCTGCTCGTCATCCCGCTCGGCCTGATTGGCGCGGTGCTGGCGGTGACGCTGCGGGGCCTCGACAATAATATCTATTTCCAGGTCGGCCTGCTCACCACCATGGGCCTCGCTGCGAAGAACGCCATCCTGATCGTGGAGTTTGCCGAAATGGCGCACCGCGAGGGCAAGAACGCCTTTGCCTCCGCCGTGGAAGCGGCGCGCCTGCGCTTCCGCCCGATCCTGATGACCTCGCTGGCCTTCATCGCGGGCGTCATTCCGCTCGCCATCGCCAGCGGCGCAGGCGCGCAGAGCCGCGTGGCGATCGGCACCGCCGTGATCGGCGGCATGCTGACCGCGACGGTTCTTGCCATCTTCTATGTGCCGCTCTTCTTCCTGACGGTAAGCAAGCTCTTCACCCGCACGGAGAAGACGCCCCCGCCAGCCCCCGCAAGCGAGGTGCCGGCATGACCAGTCGTGCTATCCTGATGGCGTCGGTCATGCTGCTTTCGGCCTGTAACCTGGCGCCCAAATATGTGCGGCCAGCGCCCCCGGTTCCGGCGACTCTGCCGGAAGGGCCGGCCTATGCCGCCCAGACGGCTGTGGAGAAGCCGGGACTGCCGTGGCAGCAACTCATCACTGACCCGAAGCTGAAGACGGTTATCGACCGGGCGCTGGCGAACAATCGCGACCTGCGCGCGACGCTGGCGAACGTTGTGTCCGCCCGCGCGCAATATCGCGGGCAGCGCGCCGACCTGCTCCCGGCGATCACGGCGGACGGTAGCGCGACCTTCCGCCATAATTCGCAGGCGAATTCGGGCAATACGGCCTTTCAGGGCAGCGGCGTCCAGGAATCCTACAGTGCGGACGTCGGCTTCAGCGCGTTCGAGATCGACCTGTTCGGTCGGGTGCGGAACCTGACCAAGGCGGCGCTGGAAACCTATCTTGCGACGGAGGAAGGCGCGCGATCGACACGCATCACCCTGATCGCGGAAACAGCCAGCGCCTATGCGACGCTCGCGGCCGATCAGGAATTGCTGGCTGTTGCGAAGGATACGGCGGCAAGCGCGGACCGCTCGCTGAAGCTGACGCAATCGCTCAACATAGCGGGCCTGTCCGGAAAACTGGACGTGCATCAGGCCGAAACCGTGCTTCAACAGGCGCTGTCGGATGTCGAATCGAGCACGACGCAGGTGGCGCAGGACCGGAACGCGCTGAACCTGCTGGTCGGCGCGCCGGTCGAGGACGCGCTGTTGCCCGGTACGCTTGCAATGCTTGCGCCGGGCATCGCGGAAACGCCGGCGGGTCTTTCGTCCGATATCCTGTTGCAGCGCCCCGACGTCTTGCAGGCGGAGCATCAACTGAAGGGCGCCAACGCCAATATCGGCGTTGCGCGCGCGGCCTTTTTCCCCTCCATCAGCCTGACATCGGCGATCGGCGTTGCAAGTGCGGGCCTGTCCTCCCTGTTCACGGGGGACGCGCATACCTGGTCGGTGGCGCCTTCGGTCAGCATGCCGATCTTCGGCGGCGGCGTGAAAGCCAATCTTGACTATAGCAAGGCCCAGCGGGACCTGTATGTCGCGCAATATGAGAAGGCGGTGCAGACCGCGTTCAGCGAAGTGGCGGACGCGCTGGCCCGGGCGGGCACGATCGACCGGCAGCAGGCGGCGCAACAGGCGTTGCTGACGGCCAGCCAGAAATCCTATGATCTTGCCGATCAGCGCTATCGCGCCGGGATCGACACCTTCCTCAACAGCCTGACGTCGCAGCGCACGCTCTATTCGGCGCGGCAGAGCGCGATCGCGACGGACCTGACGGCCATCAACAACCGGATCACACTTTACCGGGTGATCGGGGCGGATTTTGCGGATGAGCGCCAGTCCCAATAAGCATAATCCGTTCGTTTCGAGCCCTTCGACAAGCTCAGGATAAACTTCGGCCTTAGGCCGAAGTCGAGAAACCAGCGCGAGGCTTCTCGACTACGCTCGAAGCGAACGGGGGTGGGGCTCATGTCTCGCGCTTGCCCACGCATCAAAAGGCCCGCCACGGCGTTCACCGTGGCGGGCCAGTCTTTCCTCCCCAGGAAAGCTCAAAAAATGCGTGTCCGGCGTTAGCCGAGACGGCCGAGGCGGTGGTAGAGATTGCTGAACTTGGCCGATTCCGGCTTGTCCTGGATCTTCTTGATATAATCCGCGATCGCTTCCTTCATCAGGCCAAAGTCTTCGGTCGAGAAGACTGCGCGGGAACGGGTGGGTTCGGTCATGGTCATTCTCCTTCTGTCACCAGCATGTGGCGGACCGGATGGCGGAAGGCGAGAAATTTTGTAAAGATTTGATGTGATAGTGTCGGGAAATGATGAGGTAGGATTGTAAAATTGTAAAAATTCATACAATTTAAGCGCCTCTAATGTGTTTTCTGGAACCCTCTGTATGGCCAACAGCAAAATCTTCGCGGGTCACGCCATCCGCCGCCTTCGCCGGTCCGGGGGGCTGACCCAGGTGGCGCTGGCGGACACGCTCGACATCTCGCCAAGTTATCTCAATCTGATCGAGCGGAACCAGCGACCCTTGTCGGCCGCCATGATGCTGCGCCTGGCCGAGCGGTTCGATTTCGATCCCCGGCGTCTTGGCGGCCAGGAGCCTGGCGGAGGCATGGACGGCCTGCGGCGCAGGCTGGCGGACCCCATGTTCGCTGACCTTGGCATCGATCGGGCGGAAATGGAGGAATGGCTGGCGGCCGCGCCGGGCGGCGCCGACGCCTTCGCGCGGGCTTTCGACCGGATGGGCGTGGGCGGTGACGCTCTGGCGACGGAAGCGGGATCGATCACGCTGGTCCGCCGGGAAATTGAGCGCTGGCGCAATCATTTCGCCGATCTGGATGCGCAGGCGGAGGCCGTTGCCGATGAATTGCGCCTGACGGCGGGCGATCTCTATGGGGCGATCTCAGACCGACTGCGGGTCAAGCATCAACTGGCGATCCGCATATTGCCCTCCGACACGCTGCCGGACAGGATACGCCGGCTCGACCTGCACGCGCGCCAGCTGCAGCTATCGGAGATGCTGGACAGCGCATCGCGCCTTTTCCATGCCGCCTACCTGCTCGGCGATCTGGAGGGGCGGGAACAGATCGATGCACTGGTCGGTGGCGGCGCCTTTGCCGACCGGACCGCCGATCGCCTGTATCGCCGTCACCTCACCGGCTATTTCGCCGCCGCCATCATGATGCCCTATGCCCGTTTCCTGCGCGCATGCGAGGGCAGCGGTTATGATTTTCTTCTTCTGCAACGCCGTTTCGGGGCGAGCTTCGAGCAGGTTGCGCATCGGCTGACCACCTTGCAGCGGGTCGGCGCGCGCGGATTGCCCTTCTTCATGCTGCGCATCGACCGGGCGGGGCAGGTGTCGAAACGCTATGCCGGGGCAAGCGCAGCGCCGCTGGTGGAGGCCGATGGCCGTTGCCCGCTATGGGATATCCATGCCGCCTTCGGCACGGCGGGGCATATCGTGCCGCATCTGGTCGAACTGGAGGATGGAGAGCGATGGTTCACCCTGTCCCGCACGGTTGAGGGGCAGGCTGCCGGACTGGGCAATGAGCGCGCGATATTTTCCGTGTCCGTGGGGCTGAAGGCGGAATTTGCCGCACCGCTCTTTCATGCCCGTGGTTTCGACCTTGTGGGCGGTCCGGCCCAGCCGGTGGGGCTTGGTTGCGTCGCCTGCACGCGGCCGGACTGTACGCAGCGCAGCGCGATGCCGCGCGGCCGTGCGCTTCAGTTCAGCGAGCGGGAGCGTGGCCTGTCCCCGTTCGCCTTCACCGCCGATTGATCTTTGCCCTCCCGGAACGATCGGCTGGTCCTGATCGTTCTCCCATGACGGAATAGGGAGAGTTATCATGATCCAGGGATCAATGAACGGCAAGGATGCCGGAAATTCTCCGGAGCCTTTCGACGACCGACTTTTGAATGACAGGCCGCTGTGCGAACAGTCTCGTCTGCGGGGTAGCGGCATCATCATCGCCATCCTGGCGATCGCGGTGCTTCTGGCGGTGGCTTTCTTCTATATATCCTCTGAGCGGCGGGAAGACGCGCGCACCAATGCCGCCATAAATGCCGCCGAGGCCGTGGACAACGCCGCCCGCAATGTCGGTGACGCGACGCAAAAGGCTGCGGAAAAGCTCCGCTCTGGCAAATGATCGGCCTACTTCTTCGTCCGTAGTTAGTCTGGCATTCAGGAAATATTGGTGATTTTGCGCGACACTCTCTGCTGTGTCGGGAATATTGACACGCGTCTGTAAACTTTCCCGATGTCCGGTGCCGGAACAACGCAGGAAGCGCGTATCGCATGATCAGGTTGTTCAAACATTATGTGCCCCATGCGGTTCTGCTGCTTGGGCTGCTGGATTTCATGCTCCTCATCGCCGCCGCCGAAGCCGGTTGGGTGCTGCGCGCGCAGCAGATCGGCATGGCGGTCCATGGTATTCAGGAACGCTATGCGCCGCTGCTGAGCTTTGGCGTGTCGCTCCAGATCGCGATGATCGCGGTCGGCGTGTACGGCGTGGAGGCGCTGCAATCGCTCCGCTTCGCCGTCGCGCGGCTGATCGTCGCCATCTCGCTGGGCGTGATCTTCCTTTCGGTGCTCTACTTCCTGATTCCGGGGATGACGCTGTGGCGGTCCAATTCGCTCTATGCGATGATCCTAGCGTTCCTGTTCCTTCTCACGCTGCGGATCGTGCTCGGGTCGATGCTCGGCGGCGAGGCGTTCAAGCGCCGCCTGATCGTGCTGGGCGCGGGCAACCGTGCCGATCGCATCCGCCAGCTTGAGCAGCGCAAGGGCGCGGGCTTCCTGATCGTCGGCTATATCGGCATGAATGACGGTCCCCAGGTGGTGGCCGAAGCGATCAACCGCACCGCCATCTACAACCTGTCCGATTTCGTCGTGAAGCTGGGCGCGAGCGAGGTGGTGCTGGCGCTGGAGGAGCGGCGCAACGCGCTCCCCATGCAGGACCTTATCCGCATCAAGACCACCGGCGTGCACGTCAACGACCTCTCGACTTTCCTTGAGCGTGAGACGGGGCGGGTGGATCTCGACACCGTCAATCCGAGCTGGCTGATCTTCTCCGACGGTTTTTCGGCCGGGCGGCGCATTTCGAGCTTCGCCAAGCGGCTGTTCGACATCATCGCCAGCGCCATATTGCTGGTCCTGACGGGTCCCATCATCGCGATCGCGGCGATCTGGGTGAAGCTCGACAGCAAGGGGCCGGCTTTCTACCGCCAGTTGCGCATCGGCCTCTATGGTCAGGAGTTCCAGATCATCAAGCTGCGCACGATGCGGCAGGACGCCGAGGTGCATGGGCAGGCGATCTGGGCGGAAGTCGACGATCCCCGCATTACCCGCCTCGGCCGCTGGCTGCGCAAGCTGCGCATCGACGAACTGCCGCAGAGCTGGACGGTGCTGAAGGGCGAGATGAGCTTCGTCGGCCCGCGCCCGGAACGCCGCCAGTTCGTTGAGGATCTGGAGCAGCATCTGCGCTACTATGCGGAGCGCCATATGGTGAAGCCGGGCATCACCGGCTGGGCACAGATCAACTATCCCTATGGCGCGTCGATCGAGGATGCGCGCCACAAGCTGGAATATGATCTCTACTATGCGAAGAACTATACGCCGTTCCTCGACCTGCTGATCCTGCTGCAGACCTTGCGCGTCATATTGTGGCCGGAGGGGGCGCGCTGAGGCGGCCATGAACATGCTCCTGCAATTTCTGGGCGACTGGGGCCATGCCCTGGCCGCCGCGCTGTTTGCGGCGCTGGCGATATGGGTGTCGCGCGGCCGCGATCGGGGCGAGGACGGAAGCGCAGAGCGGCGACTGCTCGTCATGGCGCTGGGCGTGACGGCCTTCTGGGCGCTCTACGCGGCGTTCAGCGGCATGCGCGGGGCGTTCCTGGGCATTTCCGAATGCGTGCGCAATGCTGCATGGCTGATCTTCATCTTCGCGCTGTTGCACCGGGGCGAGGGGCGGCAGACGGCGCATCCGCGCGCCATCACAGTCATCTATGGCGTGCTGGGCCTGTTGCTGGTCATGCAGATTGGCATTGCGCTCTATGCGCTGGACATCGGCCGCAACACCGAGGTGTTCAGCACCGCGCTCGACACGGTGCGCATCCTGCGGATGATGGTCGCGGCGGGGGCTCTGCTGCTCGTCCATCACCTCTTCACCATTTCCGCGCCGGAGGGGCGCGCGCGCATTGGCCTGCTGATGGCGGCGCTGGTGGCGATGTGGACCTATGACCTCAATCTCTATGCGCTGAGCTATCTGACGCGCGGCAATGTGGATGAGCTGTTCGCGCTGCGCGGCATCGTCATGGCCTTCGTCGCGCCGGTGATGGCGCTGAGCGCACGGGCCGCGGGCGGTGGACGGCTGCGGCTGTCGCGCACCGTCGCGTTCCGATCGCTCTCCCTCGTCGCCGTCGGCGTCTATATCATCGTGGTTGCCGTCATCATGGCGGGGATCGACTGGATCGCCGGGCCTTATGCGCGCTTCATAGAGATCGGCGTCATTTTCTTCCTTGCCGTCGCGGTCCTGGGTCTCCTGCCTGCGCGGGGGCTGCGGGCGCTGGTGAAGGTGCAGGTCGCCAAGCATTTCTTCCAGCATCGCTACGACTATCGCGCCGAATGGATGCGCTTCACCGACACGATCGGCCGTCCCGGCGAAGACGCCGCGCCGTTCGACCAGCGCGTGATTAAGGCGGTCGCGGACATTACCGAGTCGGAGGGCGGCTTGCTGCTGATCCCCGACGAACATGGCGATCTGGTTCTGCAGGCGTCCTGGAACTGGCGGGACGCAGACATTCCCGCGCCGGCGTTGGTGGCGATCGATATGGCAGACATCGAGCGCAATGGTTGGATCGTCGATCTGGACAGCGTGCGCGCCGGCAAGAGCGGTCACGCCATGCCAGAATGGATGGTCGCGGATCGCCGCGCCTGGGCACTGGTGCCGCTCATCCATTTCGACCGGCTGGCGGGGGCGATCCTGCTGGCGCGTCCCTTGGTCGACCGGAAACTGGACTGGGAGGATTTCGACATGCTGCGCGCGGCGGGGCGGCAGGTCGCCAGCTATATCCGCGAGGCGCAGGGGCAGCAGGCGTTGGACGATGCGCAGCGGTTCGAGGAATTCAACCGCCGCTTCGCCTTTATCATGCACGACATCAAGAATCTGGTGAGCCAGCTCTCGCTGCTTGCCCGCAATGCGGAGCGCCATGCCGACAACCCCGAATTCCGGGCCGACATGGTGCTGACCCTGCGCGAGTCCGTCGGCCGCATGAACGAGATGCTCGCCCGCCTGTCGCAGCATAACAAGATGACGCAGGAGGAGCCGCGCGCCATGCCGCTGCGGCCGATCGCCGACCGGATCGCCCGGACCAAGGGCAATGCCCATCCGGTCGAGGTCAGCGGCGATGGTCCCGACGCCTTTGCCGATCCGGCCCGCGTCGAACAGATACTTGGCCATCTTGTCCAGAACGCCATCGACGCCAGCGGACCCGAGGTCCCGGTGGTCGTGCGCCTTGGCCGCAACCGCGAGTGCGCCATCATCGATATCGTCGACCGGGGATGCGGCATGAGCGCGGAGTTCATCCGGCGCGACCTGTTCAAACCCTTCGCCTCCAGCAAGGCGGGCGGTTTCGGCATCGGCGCATTCGAGGCGCGCGAACTGGCCCGGGCCATGGACGGCCGCATCGAGGTGTGGAGCCGTCAGGGCGAGGGCAGCTGCTTCTCGCTGTTCCTGCCGCTCGCTGCGCAGGGCGGCAGCACCCATCATCGTGAAAGGGCGGCCTGATGGCTGACACGCGACCCAAATTGCTGATCGTCGAGGACGATATCGGCCTGCAGCGCCAGCTGCGCTGGGCCTATGAAGATTATCAGCTCTTCATCGCCGGGGATCGGGAAGAGGCGATGGAGATCATGCGCGCGGAGGCGCCCGACGTCGTTACGCTCGACCTGGGCCTGCCGCCCGATCCGGACGGCACCACCGAAGGCTTTGCGACGCTGGCGGAAATCCTGCAGATCAAGCCGGACACGAAGGTCATCGTGGCGTCGGGGCATGGGGCGCGGGAAAGCGCGCTCAACGCCATTTCCGGCGGCGCATATGATTTCTATCAGAAGCCGGTCGATATTGACGAACTCGGCCTGATCGTCAGCCGCGCCTTCCACGTTCATGCGCTTGAGCGGGAAAATGCGCGGCTTGCCGAACAGCCGGGCGAGGGCAATCGCGTCCTAGGCCGCCTGATCACCGCAGCGCCGGAAATGCTGAAAGTGACGCGAACGCTGGAGCGGGTTGCGACCGCCGACGTGTCCGTCATGCTGCTGGGCGCGAGCGGCACTGGCAAGGAATTGCTGGCCCAGGGCCTGCACGATGCCAGCCATCGCCGGGATGGAGCCTTTGTCGCCATCAACTGCGCTGCCATCCCGGAGACGCTGCTTGAGTCCGAACTGTTCGGTCACGAAAAGGGGGCGTTCACCGGCGCAATCAAGACGACGCCGGGCAAGATCGAGCAAGCCGAGGGCGGCACGCTGTTTCTGGACGAGATCGGCGATATTCCCCTGCCGCTGCAGGTCAAGCTGCTGCGCTTCCTGCAGGAGCGGGTGATCGAGCGCGTTGGCGGACGCCAGCCGATCCCGGTCAACACCCGGATCGTTTGCGCCACCCACCGCAATCTGGAGGCGATGATCGCGGCGGAGACGTTCCGCGAGGACCTGTTTTATCGCCTGGCCGAGATTGTCGTCCATATTCCGGCGTTGAAGGACAGGCCCGGCGATTCCGTGCTGCTTGCCCGCCATTTCCTCACCCGTTTCGCGCGGGAGATCAATCCGGGGGTCAAGGGGCTGTCGCCTGACGCGCTGGCGGCCCTCGACGCCTGGGGCTGGCCCGGCAATGTGCGGGAACTGGAAAACCGCATGAAGCGCGCGGTCATCATGGCCGACGGCAAGCTGGTGACGGCCGCCGATCTCGATCTGTACGGGGACGGTGGCGAGGGGGCAGAGGTCATCAACCTGAAGGCGGCGCGGGAAACTGCCGACCGCAAGTCGATCCGCCGCGCGATAGCGCGAAGCCAGGGCAATATCTCCAGCGCCGCCAAGATGCTGGGGATCAGCAGGCCGACGCTCTACGACCTGCTCAAGCAATATGAGATGCAGGAATGATGCGCCGGTCGCTTATCCTTTGGGGCGCTGGGTTCGCCGGGGTGCTGGCGCTGGCGGTTCCGCTTTATGGCCTGTCGGTGCGTCATGGCGACCCGCAGGCGAGCTTGGCCAAGGGGCTGGACGCGTTGCAGCGCGGGGATTCACGGACCGCGCGCGTCGAGTTGATGAATGCGATAAAGGCGCGGCCCGACTGGGCGGATGCGCGGATCGCGCAGGCGCGGGTGTTGCTGGAACTGGGCGACGGGGTCGGCGCGGAGGCGGAGCTGGAGCGGGCGAGGGCGCTGGGATCGGCGCCCGGCAAGACCCGGCACCTGATGGCCAACGCCTATCTGCTGCAGGGCGAACCGGATCAGGCGATCCGTGAGGCGCAGGCGCCTGACGCCATGCGGGAACAGCGTGGCTATGCGCTGCGCATCATCGGGCGCGCCTGGCTGGCAAAGGGACAGATCGCGCGGTCGGAGCAGGCTTTCTCGGCAGCGCTTGTCCTGTCGCCGCGCGACTCCGCCACGTGGAACGACATGGCCCGCCTGCGCATCGCCAGCGGCGATCAGGCAGGGGCGATACTGGCCGCCGAAAAGGCTGTGTCGATTGCGCCCAGGAATGTGGAAGCCGTCACTTTGCGCGCCACGCTGGTGCGCGACCAATATGGGTTGAAGGCGGCGCTGCCCTGGTTCGACCGGGCGCTGGCGCTCGACCCCAATAATGTGCCCGCGCTGACGGAATATGCGGCGACTCTCTCAGACATGGGCGAGGCGCGGCGGGCGCTGGCGTTGACTCGCCGGGCGATCGCGCTTGATCCGCATAATGGCCGGGCATTCTCACTGCAGGCACTGATGGCGGCGCGGGCGGGGCGCTATGATCTGGCGCGTGCCATGTTGAACCGTGCCGGACGGGACGGTGGACCGGCGACTATCCTGCTGAGCGGTGTCCTCTATCTGAAGGGTGGTAACGCCGCGCTGGCGCAGGAGCAGTTCCGAACACTGCTGGCGATGCAGCCCGACAATATCCAGGCGCGTCAGTTGCTGGGCCGGTCTCTGTTCGATCAAGGGCGTTTCGCGGAAGCCGCAGGCGCACTGGCCCCGCTGATCGATCGGGACGTTGCGGACAGCTATACCCTTACCCTGGCAGGGCGGGCGCGGGAGGGGATGGGCGACCGTGCGGGGGCGGATATGTTGTTCGCGAAAGTTATGACTGGAGGGGGGGGTGGACCGGGCCTGTTGGATTCGGTGCCTTTGGGAGACGCGGCGAACGCCGCGATCGCCCATCCCGGCGAAGCGCCGTCGGTCATACCCTATGTTCGCGCGCTGCTGGCATCCGGACAGGCCGACGCCGCAGTGGGCCGAGCGATCCTTTTGCGCAACGCCAACGCAGGCGCGCCGGCGGCGCATGTCATATTGGGCGATGCATTGTTGGCTGCGGGACAACCCGACAGGGCGGCGCATGCGTATGAGCAGGCCGCCAATATGCGCTTTTCGGAGGATATTGCGCTGCGTTTGGTGTCCGCCTGGCGGGCCGCCGGCCGCCCGGACCGCGCCGCGCAGATCCTCAGCCTCTATCTTAGCCAGAATCCCGGCAGCCTCGCCGCCGCCCGGATTGCGGCATCGGCCTGGCTAAGCGTCAAGGCGTGGGACCGGGCGATCGCGCTGCTGGAGCCGCTATCGGCGCGGACCGGCAATAATGACGCCCTGTTGATGGCCGATCTCGCCTGGGCATGGCTGGGCAAAGGGGATCGGCAGCGCGCGCTCACCTATGCGGCAAACGCCTATCGCCTGCAGCCGATGAGCCCCGTGGCCGCCGATGTTTATGGATGGACGATGCTGCAGGCGGGACAGAAACAGCGGGCCGTCGACCTGCTGGAAAAGGCGCTGACGCTGGCGCCCGCTTCACCGATGCTCAAGGGGCACCTCGACAAAGCCTATGCGGCGGTCGGGCGGAAGGCCGTTCTGGCGGCGCTTTAGCCAGTCCCCGACACTCAAACCTCTGTTCGTTTCTCGACTGCGCCCGAAACGAACAGGGGGGTGGCGGCTCAATAAGACCGGCTTTTAAACCCGGTCCGCCTGGATCACGATTTCCAGAGACCGCAGCGCGGAGATGATCCGCATCAGATGCGCCGCATCCTGCACTTCCAGATCGATGATGTCGGTGTGGAACGGCCCCTCGCGGTTGACGAGTTGCAGGTTGAGGATGTTCGCCTTGTTCGCGCCGAAAATATTTGCGACCGAAGCCAGGGCTCCAGGCTGGTTCTTGACGATGATGGACAGGCGGGCGGTGCCGCCCTTTGATTTCACGTCCCACGCGAGGTCGACCCAGTCGGCGTCCGCGCCGGTCTCCAGGGATTGGCAGTCGATGGTGTGGACTTCAATCGGTTCGCCCGTGCGGCGAATGCCGACGATGCGGTCGCCCGGCACCGGGTGGCAGCAGTCGCCAAGCTGATAGGAGATGCCAGGCGTCAAACCGCGGATCGAGACCGGATTGTGCTGACGCGGATGTGCTTCCTCAGCACCCTCGCCGCTGGTGGAACCGGGGATAAGCGCTTCCATCACCTCCGCATCGGTGACGCGGTGGGTGGCCACGGCGATCATGAGACCGGCGCGATCGGGCAGCTTGAGGCGCTTTAAGCCCGCCTTCATCGCCTTGTCGCCTATCTCGACCGGCAGGCGGCTGGAGATTTCCTCGAACAGCTTTTCGCCCAGCGCGATCGTCTCATCCCGCTGCTTGTGGCGGATGTAGCGGCGGATGGCGGCGCGCGCCTTGCCGGTAATGGCGAAGGTCAGCCAGCCGGGCTGCGGTTCCTGCCCGTCGGACTTCAGAATGTCGACCTGATCGCCATTTTCCAGCGGCGTGCGCAGCGGCACGACACGCCCGTTGATCTTTGCGCCGACCGTCTGGTTGCCGAGGCTGGTGTGAACCGCATAGGCGAAGTCAACCGGGGTCGACCCCTTGGGCAGCTGGTGCAGTTCCCCTTTGGGCGTAAAGGCGAATATGCGATCCTGATACATCGCCATGCGGGTATGTTCGAGAAGCTCGTCCGGGTCCTGGCTCTGCTCCAATATTTCGACAAGATCGCGCAGCCAGCCTGCCTGACCGTCCGGCTTGGCCCCCTCCTGCTTGTAGGCCCAGTGGGCGGCGAGCCCGAACTCGCTGTCGCGATGCATTTCGCGGCTGCGGATCTGCACCTCGATCCGCGCATTCTCGCTCATGATCACGGTGCTGTGGAGCGACCGATAGCCGTTGCGCTTCGGCGTCGAGATATAGTCCTTGAAGCGGCCGGGAACCATCTTGTGCTTTTGATGAATGACACCGAGCGCGCGATAGCAGTCCTCCGTACTGTCGGTGATGACACGGAACGCCATGACATCGGTCAACTGTTCGAAGCTGATGTGCCGCTCCTGCATCTTGCGCCAGATGGAATAGGGATGCTTCTCCCGGCCGGACACGGTAACGCCGATGCCGGCATTGCCCAGCAGCATCTGCAGGCCGGAGGCGATCCGCGCCACCTTGTCGCCGCCGCCTTCCTTGAGCTGCTCCAGGCGCCGGGTGATGCTGCCATAAGCCTCCGGCTCCAGCTCGCGGAAGGCCAGAAGCTGCATTTCCCGCATGAAGTCATACATGCCGATCCGCTCGGCAAGCGGGGCATAGATGTCCATCGTCTCCCGGGCGATGCGGCGGCGCTTCTCTTCATTCTTGATGAAGTGCAGCGTGCGCATATTGTGCAGCCGGTCCGCCAGCTTCACCAGTAGAACACGGATATCATCCGACATCGCCAGCAAGAACTTGCGCAGATTTTCCGCGGCCCGCTCGGTTTCGGACTGCGCCTCGATCTTGCTGAGCTTGGTAACGCCGTCGACAAGCCGTGCGACATCCTTGCCGAACACGCTTTCGATCTCGTCATGCGTGACGAGCGTGTCCTCAATCGTATCGTGCAGCAACGCCGTCACGATCGTCTGATCGTCCAGGTAGAGATCCGTGAGAATGCCCGCCACCTCGATCGGGTGGCTGAAATAGGGGTCGCCGCTGGCCCGCTTCTGACTGCCGTGTTTCTGGACGGAAAAGACATAGGCGCGATTGATCATCGCCTCATCCGCGTTGGGATCGTACCGCTTTACACGTTCAACAAGTTCATACTGGCGCAACATATGTTTACCGATGTGGGCGATTTTTGCCGCCATGCAACAAAAAAGGCGCGGTCGGTGAAATTGGCGGCGCGCCAAGGATTTTGGGCCACACCCCCGTTTGCCTCGGCCCTTGATACGTTTTGTTTTTAAACCTATATTCCAGGTGTTTTCGCGAACGTTTCACATTTTTGCAACACGCCGCGAATTGGAGTAATTGTGGAGTCATGTTGGACGATTTCCCCTGCACGCTCACCTGCGGTTTGCCCAGTGCTCTGGAGGCGATGGGCGAGAAATGGTCGTTCCTCATCCTGAGGGGCGCGCTTGCCGGTACGCGGCATTTCGAGGATTTTCAGTCTACCCTCGGCATTGCCCGCAATATCCTGGCCAATCGTCTGGCACGCCTAGTCGAAAAGGGAATCATGGTGCGCCAGCCCATGAGCTGCGACCGGCGGAAGGTCGAGTATCGTCTGACGGAGAAGGGCAAGGAGCTTGCCCCGGTGATGATCGCCCTGCGGCAGTGGGGCGAGAAGTGGGAGTGCGGCGTGCCGTCCGTTCCGACACTGGCCGATCGCCGCGACGGCCAGCCGATTCAGCCGATCCGCATCCTTTCCCACGACGGTCGCGCGCTGGGCCTATGCGATCTGGTTTGGATATACCCCGATGAAATCGCGCCGGTCGGTGGTGTGGAAGAGATTGCGGCCTGATCTTTCAGGGTGTTTTGCGCGGGCACTTCACCGCCTCCTGAAAAGCCGCTAGTCTCCCCGGGATGTCGGTAAAACCCCTTCAAGCCGAACCCTTTTTTGCGGACAAGAATCGCGCGTTCTGGAACCTCCAGACGGTGGGCTGGCTGGGTGCATTCCTGTTGCGCGCGTCGTCCACGGTGGCCAATGGCCAGCCATTGTCGAGTCTGGTCCCGGTCCTGATTTCGACCGTGACCGGCTATTCGGTCACGCTGCTGATGGCGGTCATCTTCCGCCTGCTGCTGCGTCAGCGCCCGATCGTGACGTGGGGCGTTTCGATATTGGTCATATTGGGCGCGGCGGGGATGTGCGCCTTCATCGACTCATGGGTGTTTTCCACCCAGAATCGGGGCAGCGACACGGCGGGACTGCAATTGTTCCTGGGCGCCGCCTATCTCAGCACCACCCTGCTCGGTGCATGGTCTGCGCTCTATTACGCCATCAACTTCTATCTGACCGTCGAGGAGCAGGCGGATCAGCTTCTGCACCTGGAAAACCAGGCGAGTTCCGCCCAGCTTGCCATGCTGCGCTACCAGCTCAACCCCCATTTCCTGTTCAACACGCTGAACAGCATCTCCACCCTCGTCCTGCTGAAGGAAACCGACCGCGCAAACGCCATGCTCTCCCGCCTGTCCTCCTTTCTGCGTTACACGCTGATCAACGAGCCGACGGCGCAGGTCACGCTGGAGCAGGAGGTTGAGACCCTCAAACTCTATCTGGAGATTGAGAAGATGCGTTTCGAGCACCGCCTGCAGTCCGTATTCGCGATCGATTCCGCCGTGTCGCAGGCGAGACTCCCGTCCCTGCTGTTGCAGCCGCTGGTCGAGAATGCGATCAAATATGCCGTCGCGCCGAAGGAAGAGGGGGCGGAAATCACCATCATGGCGCAGCCTGCCGGTGAAAACGTCCGGATCGTCGTGTCCGATACGGGTCCGGGATTGAACGAAGCCAATGTCAGGCCGAACCTGTCAACAGGCGTGGGCCTTGCGAACATCAAGGATCGATTGTTCCAGGCATATGGGGAACGACATTCCTTCGATGCGCGTTCCACGCCGGGAGGCGGTTTTTCTGTGACCATAGAAATGCCGCTGATAATGGAAGAACCAACGAAAGTGGCCGCATGACAATAAGAACGATCCTCGTGGATGACGAGAGCCTTGCCATCCAGGGGTTGAAACTGCGCCTTGAGGCGCATGAGGATGTCGAGATCATCGACACCTGCATGAATGGCCGTGAAGCCATACGGTCCATCAAGACCCATAAGCCCGACCTTGTCTTCCTGGACATCCAGATGCCCGGTTTCGACGGCTTTTCCGTCGTGCAGGGCATGATGGAGATCGAGCCGCCGCTGTTCATCTTCGTCACCGCCTATAGCGACCACGCCATTCGCGCTTTCGAGGCGCAGGCGGTGGACTATCTGATGAAGCCGGTGGAGCAGGACCGGCTGGCAGACGCGCTGGACCGCGTGCGCCAGCGCCTGGGCCAGAAGCGGCAGGTGCAGGAGGCAGAGCGCCTGCGCGAGGTGCTGGCGGAGGTCGCGCCGCAGGCGATGAGCGACTTCGTGACGGAGGAGGATACGCCTGCCTCAAGCCGCTTTGAAAAGCTCATCAACATCAAGGATCGCGGCCAGATATTCCGCGTCGATGTCGATTCCATCGAGCGGATCGATGCGGCGGGCGACTATATGTGCATCTATACCGCCGACAATTCGCTGATCCTGCGCGAGACGATGAAGGATCTGGAAAAGCGGCTCGACCCCCGCAATTTCCAGCGCGTGCACCGCTCGACCATCGTCAATCTGAGCCAGGTGCGCCAAGTGAAGCCGCACACCAACGGCGAATGCTTCCTGGTGCTGGAATCCGGCGCGCAGGTGAAGGTCAGCCGGTCTTATCGGGACGTGGTGGCACGGTTCGTCCACTGAGGCCGCTTTGCTTTGACAGCAAGCATCGGGATGCGCGCGTGGTCGCGACGCGCCATATCTTCCCTTGAAGGAGATATGCGATGACTTATGCCCGCAAGACGATGCCGTCGCCGGTCGGCACACTCACACTGGTGGCGAGCGAAAAGGGGCTGGTTGCCATATTGTGGCACGATGACGATCCGGATCGCGTGCGGCTGGGCGCTGTATCGGATGACGATGATCACCCGGTGCTGCTGGAGACGGAGCGCCAGTTGAATGCCTATTTCGCCGGAGATTTGCGGAATTTCACTGTGGCGCTCGATTTCCGGGGGACGGACTTCCAGAAGCTGGTGTGGAGCGCCCTGCTGACAATACCCTTCGGCCAGACCCGCAGCTATGGCGAGATCGCCCGCCAGATCGGCAAACCTTCCGCATCCCGCGCGGTCGGCGCCGCGAACGGCAAAAACCCGATCTCCATCATCGCCCCCTGTCACCGGGTTATCGGGTCGACCGGGCGGTTGACGGGGTTTGCAGGCGGGCTTGTCGCAAAACAGACTTTGCTGGACATTGAGGCAAGGCCCCTCTGACGGGGCGAATGCCTCAATCCTGAAAATTCGTGCGGAAGCGTTCGTAACGGTTCCAGTTGGCATTGTGCTCGACATCGAGGTCAGACAGGTTCACTCTGCGAACAAGGTTGTTCGTCTTGGGATGAGAGAGCCAGTATTCAGGAGGGTGGAGCGCCTTTGGCGGCCAGTGCCGGTCAAGGAATGCCTAGGCTTTGGCGGAGCCTGGCGGTCGCGGCGATATTGCCTGTCCTCCTCACGATATTGGGCCTGTCGCTCACGGCCGCCTATCAGCGGAATTTGCGCAACCTGAACGACGCGTCCCAATCCCTGCGCCGGGCCAACGCCGCGCAGGCGCTGCTGGCGGACGTCAAGGATGCGGAACGCAGCCAGCGCGGATATGCCCTGACCGGGGACCCCGTTTTCCTCCCGGCTTTCAGACGGGTCGAGGCGGGCATGGCACGCGAGCTTGCCATGCTCGACCGCCTTGCCTCAGCCAGCGATGCCGAGACCCAGGCGGCATTGCGGAAGCTGGACCGGCTGACCCAGGCCAAGCTGTCCGAAATGCGGGCGGTGATCGATGTGCGGGACCGCGCGGGCCTTGCCGCCGCGGCAAAGATGGTGGCCGACGGCCACGGACAGGCCCTTATGAACGGCATCGAGGCCGAAGTGGGCAAACTCGCCAGGCGGCAGGACAGCCGGGTGGCGGAAAACCAGCAACTGGCGAAGGAACGCTCCGACACGGCCAATATCCTCTATTGGGGCATGGTCGGCGTCGTATCTGCCATAGGGTTTTCCATCGCCTATATCGTGTGGAGCAGCCGGCGTGGCCGGTATACAGCCACGCGCGCCGCCGCGGAGGCGCATAACCGGCAACTCGCCCTGTTCGAAAGCGACTTCAATGCCGTGATCCTGATCAATCCCAGCGGCGGCATAGAGATTATGAATGGCGCCGCGGAGACGCTGTTCGGTTATCCCAGGACGGCGCTTGCCCGGCGCGACATCGCCATGATCGCGAACATCGCGCCGGGTGAGGGCCCGTTCCTCGACCGCTTGGGCCTGACGCCGGAAGGACTGGCGGAGCCGCTGCGGACACAGGTGAAGGCGCGCCGCGCGGATGGCGAAAGGGTGTCGGTGGAAGTGACCCTGGGCCTAATGCCGCAGGATGACGGCATGCACATCGTGGCGTCCTTTCGCGACGTATCGGAGCGGGAAAAGGTCGAACAGCTCAAGGACCAGTTTCTTTCGACGGTCAGTCATGAACTGCGCACGCCGCTGACATCCATCGTTGGCTCGCTTGGCCTGTTGCGCGGCGGCGCGGCGCAAGAACTGCCCGCGACCGCGCAACGGCTGATTGTGATCGCCGAAAATAATGCGAACCGCCTGATCCGCATCGTCAACGACCTTCTCGACGTCGAGAAGATGCAGTCGGGCGAAATGCGCTTCGACTTCAAACCGATGGATATGCGGACGGCTGCGCAGCAGGCGTTGGATGGCATGCGGCCGCTGGCCGATATCCATGCGGTGACGCTGACCATCCGCGCGCCCGAAAATCCTCTGGTCGTTCGGGGCGATATCGACCGCATGGTGCAGGTCATGACCAACCTCCTCTCCAATGCGGTCAAATTCTCTCCTGCCGGTTCGACTGTGACATTGACGATCGATACGCGGGACAATGACGCCTGCGTCACCGTGCGTGACCGGGGCCCCGGCATTGACAAGGAATTGCGCGAGCGGCTGTTTGGCCGTTTCGCACAGGCGCGGCGCGACACCGATGCGGCGGGGCCAGGCACGGGGATAGGGCTGACCATCTCTCGGGAGATCGTCCATAATCATGGCGGCAGGATATGGTTCGAGGATGCCGAAGGCGGCGGCAGCCTCTTTGCCTTTACCGTGCCCCTGTGGAATGCCGTAACCGGCCAGGAGGAGCTGAACGGTGCACCCCGCCTCCTGATCTATGCCGACGAGGCGGAGGCGCTGGCGATCAGCGCAGGCTTTTCCGTCCGGGCAATCCGCGCCGATGTGGCGCGATCGCGTGAAGAAGTGCTCGCGGCCATCGGCGACCGATCCTATCTGGCGCTGATCTTTGATTTTCAGTTTCCCGGCGATGGCGCCATGGCAATCATCCAGGCCATTCGCGCCCACCCGTCGGGCCGGAACCTTCCGGTCATTGCGATCGCTTCGGACGACCCCACCCTTGAGGCGGCGCAGATGGCTGCGCTCGATATCATCGACTGGATTCCCAAACCCATTGGCGGGGCGCGCCTGAACGATGCGGTAAACGCCGCCATTGATCGCGGCGCGGCGCCCATGCCGCTGGTTCTTCACGTGGATGATGACAGCGACACGCTGGAGATCACCGCCAAGGCGCTAAGTGGCCTTGCGCGCATTGCCCGCGCGACCGACCTGGCGTCGGCGCGCGCCTTCCTGGCCGAAAATGCGGTCGATATCGCAATCGTGGACATTGATCTGCCTGACGGATCGGGGCTGGACATTTTTCCGCACCTGTCGTCCGCAAGCGGCCCGGCAATCCCCGTCATCATCTATTCCGCCCATGATTTCGGGTATGGCGACGTCGCAAATGTCGAGGCAGTGCTCATCAAGTCAAGGCGGTCATTGCCCAATCTTGTTGAAACGGTGATGGCCATCGTCGACAGGCAGGGAAGGGGAACGCTGGCATGACGCCCAAGCTGAAGATTCTCTATGTCGACGATGAGGCGGATATCAGAACGATTGTGGAGATGGCCCTGGCGCTTGACCCCGCCATGGACGTCCGCCTTGCGAGTTCCGGCCAGGATGTCCTTGAAATGTTGCAGCAAGGCGCATGGATACCGGACCTTGCGCTGATAGACATGCTGATGCCCGGCATGACCGGGACCGATGTGATGGCGGCGCTGCGTGAGCGTGGCTGGACCGCGAACATCCCGATCGTCTTCGTGACGGCGAGCGCCTGGCAGAAGGATATCGACCGCTTTGTCGACGCAGGCGCCCTTGGCGTCATTGTGAAGCCGTTCGATCCGTTGACCCTGGCGGAAACAGTTCGTGGTTTTGCCGAGCAAGCGAAAAGCGAGTGACAATGGATCGGGCCGGGCGAAAATGCCGCCTCCGAGCCGCCCTTTTTTCCAAACTGTTTCATTGCCGTACTGTTTCGCGACGGGCCGCGCCGCAACCCCGTTGACAGGGAACGAGGAGCTGATCAGGTTTTGCCGGCCAATGCCTGATCCGTTCCGGGGGGAAGCTGATGACCGCGCCAAACCGCTTCTGGCTATTCGTGCTGCGCGCCTATGCGGCCGTTCTGACCCTGATCGGGATCACGCTGCTGGGCGGTGGCGTCTATCTCCTGACACTGGGCGGATCGCCCTATTATCTGCTATGCGGCGCGGCCGTGCTGGCCAGCGGCGTGCTGTTATGGATGCGCCGCCGGGCCGGCGCGACGCTGTTCGGCCTGATGCTGCTGGGAACGATCGCCTGGGCAATATGGGAGGCGGGATTCGACGGATGGGCCCTGCTGCCGCGCATCGTCGCGCCGGTGGTGTTGGGATGTATATTGCTGCTGCCCTGGATGCGCCGCCTGCTGCTGGCGGGAAGCGGATTCCGGTCGCTGGCTTCGGGTATCGCGGCTCTGGTCATTGCGCTGGGCGCGGGGACGGCGTTGCACGCCTACGCTCCGCCGCCTGCGCCGTTGGACCCGATGTACGACCGGGGTATGGCCTCCGCGCCTGAGCCGGCCAAGACGGATATCGCCCGCCAGCCCGGCGACGGAGAATGGCTGCATTTCGGCAATGACGCGGGCGGGATGCGGTTCAGCCCGCTGGGGCAGATCACCCCGGAGACGGCGGCGAAGCTGCAGCCGGCATGGTCCTATAAGGTTGGCGACGGCGGCACGCATCTGGAAGCGACGCCGCTGAAGATCGGGCAGGCGCTCTACCTGTGCTCCACGGTCAATGACGTGATCGCGCTCGACGCGGAGACCGGCAAGCAGCTCTGGCGCTTCGACGCCCATGTCGATCCGACGAAGATGCCACAGCGCGTGTGCCGGGGCGTCGCCTATTATCGCGTGCCGGGCCTGACGGGGGCCTGTGCCGAGCGGATCATCACCAACACCATAGATGCGCGGCTGATCGCGCTGGATGCGCATGACGGAAAGCCCTGCCGTGATTTTGGAACGAACGGGCAGACTTCGCTGCTGACGGGCATGGGTGACGTGACGCCGGGCTATTATTACACGACCTCCGCGCCGACGGTGATCAAGGGCAAGGTCGTGCTGGGCGGCTGGGTTGCGGACAACCAATATTGGGGCGAACCGTCCGGCGTGGTGCGCGCCTTCGACGCGGTGACCGGCACGTTCGCCTGGGCATGGGACATGGGACGGCCTGACCGGCAGACGGAGCCGGGGCCGGGTGAAACCTATACGAAATCTACCCCCAACGCCTGGGCGCCAATGAGCGCAGACGAGGCGCTTGGCCTGGTCTATGTGCCGACCGGCAATTCTCCCCCCGATTATTTCGGCGGACACAGGCGGGCGTTCGATGACCGCTATTCCAGCTCCGTGGTGGCGATCGACGCGGCCACCGGCAAGCCGCGCTGGTCGTTCCAGACCGTGCATCATGACCTGTGGGACTATGATGTCGGATCGCAGCCGACGCTGGTCGACCTGCCTACGCCCGGCGGTATCCGCCACGCGCTGATCCAGCCGACCAAGCGCGGCGAGATTTTCGTGCTGGACCGCGCGACCGGCAAGCCGATCAAGACAGTCGAGGAGCGCAAGGTTCCGCAGGCGGGGCTGGTGCCGGACGACCGCCTCTCGCCGACGCAGCCATTCTCTACCGGCATGCCATCGCTGCGCGGCGCTAATCTGGTGGAGCAGGACATGTGGGGGATCACGCCGATCGATCAGATGCTGTGCCGGATATGGTTCCGCAAGGCGCGCTATGACGGGCCGATGACGCCGCCCGGCCTCTCCTTGGCGCTGGAATATCCGGGCAATATGGGCGGCATCGACTGGGGCAGCCTGTCGGTCGATCCCGAGCGGCGCATTGCCGTCGTCAATTCCAATTACATGCCGGTCTATACCAAGCTGATCAAAAGGGATCAGGCGGACAGGATCGGCCTCAAGCCCTTCACTGCGCAGAATGCGGGCAAGGTGGAGATCAGCGAGAAGGCGCCGCAGGGCAATACGCCCTATGGCGTGCTGACCAGCATGTTCATGTCGCCGCTGGGCGTTCCCTGCACCAAGCCGCCCTATGGCCGGGTCAGCGCGATCGACCTGGTGTCGGGCAAGCTGATCTGGAGCAAGCCGTTCGGCAATGCCGAGGAGATCGGCCCGTTGCGCGTGCGGTCGCACATGCCGGTGACGCTGGGCACGTTCAGCCAGGGCGGATCGTCAGTGAGCCGGGGGGGCGTCGCCTTCATCGCGGCGGCGCAGGACCGCTATCTGCGCGCCTATGAGACGGCGACGGGCAAGGAAGTGTGGAAGGCCAAGTTGCCCGGCGGCGGCAGCGCCATCCCGATGACCTACCTGTCGGCGGCGAGCGGGCGGCAATTCCTGGTGATGGTGTCGGGCGGCGATGATCATCTGCACACGACCAAGGGCGATTATGTCGTCGCCTATGCGCTGCCAAGACGGTGAGGTGGGAGGAGGCGTAGCCTCCGACTAAGGGCCGATGCGGACGGATCGCTCCATTCGCTTCCCTGTTTTCCCGCACAACTCGGCATTTTATTGTGTCGGCGTGATCCTATCGGAAAGGGCGCGATGGCTGGATTGCCGACGAGAAAGAGCGATCCGCATCTTTATGATGAGACCGGGCTGTAGGACAGCAGAGGGTTGAAGATGATTCACCCTTGTCGTCATCCCGGGCCTGGCCTCTTTTTCTCTTAGCTGCGCGTCATAGTCAGGAAGCGGGACCCCGGATCAAGTCCGGGGTGACGATCCTTTCCCACCCATCCTAGTCCGAACAGGCTCTGCATTTGCGCAACGGCGTCAGGCGATGTCCGCCGTGTCCACAAGGTGCAAAGCCGGACTTTCCGCATCGTTGGCGGCCTTGGCGGGGGCGGCCATCACCGCGACCCAACGCGCGTTCGACGGCGAAAGAGGAGCCTGCCTCGCTTTCCGGTTACGCGGCGTAAGGGTCGCGGTGGCGCGGTCGACAAAGGCAAGCACATGTTTCTTACGCTTGAGCGTCGGATGCTCGATCAGCGTCCATGACGCCATGGCGAACAGGCCCGTGATCGCGATCACCAGCGGGGTCAGTTCCCACCAGGGCATGGTGCGGCCAGACATCTGGAACAGGGTGAATGCGATCGGAAAATGGAACAGATAGACGCCGTAGGAAAGATCGCCGAACGGCACCTTCGGCAGTTTCAGCGTGCCGAAATAGACTGTGGCGTAAGCCAGCGGGATCACGCCCAGGAAATTCATGTGCGGGATGGCGAACAGCATATAGGTCGCCGCGCAGGACGCGAGAAACACATATTTGTTGTAGGGGAGGCGGTCCTTGAACAGGTAGACCGCCACGCCGGCGAGGAAACCCAGCACCAGCACGCGGCCGGACACAACCGATTGCAGCGTCGGCCAGCCGTTGCGGTAGGACAGCAGCGCGCCGGCGATGCAGCCGGCCACGAGCAGCGACAGCAGCAGCTTCCGGCGATGGGTGAGACCAAGCAGCGCCAGGGTGACGATCAGCACATAGCATTCAAGCTCATAGGGGATCGTCCATAGCTGGACATTGAGCTGCTGTCCGCCGAACACGCCGGGAAGCGTGTAGTGGATGTAGCCGATGATGTTCAGAAAATAGGCGTGGAATTCCGACGAGCGCAGATACGCGCCAGCCGACAGCGTCGTGAACGCCAATCCAAGGACAAGCGCGGTCAGGGAGACTTCCACGGCAAGGGCAGGCACGAGCCGAACGACGCGGAGCACGACGAACTGCGGCAGGCTGTTGCGATACAGGCTGCCGACGACGAGATAGCCGGAAAGGATGAAAAAGGCGGGCAGGATCGATCGTTCGATCGGCCCGGCCCATGACGACCAGAGCCATTGCCACCCGACGACGTTGGATATCCACAGGCAGTGGACGAACAGAACGGCCAACGACAACCCAATGCGCAGATAGTCGAACCCGGTCGTATGGCCCTTTCGAGCGGTCATGACCTGTTCCAGACTCTGTGCTTCAAAAACCCCCAGCTTCATCGACACCCCCAAAAGTGCAAATCCACGTCCCCTGAGTCGGATAATCTGCTTTTGACGGTCTGGAGGAAAGTGACAGATTGTTAATCTGAAGCAGGATCTTGTGCCGAAAATGCACAGAATACCGTTGTTTACCATGAAGAATGAGCCGAAATGGCTCTTTCGCCCCTCAACGCGCTGCGGCGGGATCTTTTCCCTGGCGCTTCACCGCGCGATCGGGGCGTGGCGGCGGAGGGCTGCAGGACCGATCGCGACCCGCACGCAATGGTCAGCGCGAGGGCGGCGTCCCGGCCAAGCGATCGCCAGCAGCAGGTCGGGCGCCGGCGACCAGTACCCGGCAATGCCGTGCAACGCCCCCAAGCCCAAGCCGGCGACCTAAAGTCCGAAGCGATGTTGCACCTTCATTGCCCTTGTGGGCATAGGCGGCATGGCGTCGCGTCAGACGCCCATGTCACGCTCTCCCGCGATGTCGTAAATCTTGACGGCGATCTGAATCTTTTCGACCCATCCGCCCATCAGGTCCGCCACCTCCGGCGTCGCCAGATGGACGTCGAGCGACGTCTGGTCGCGCCAGCGTTCATAGACCAGGACGCTGCCTTCACTCGCTTCATCGAGCGCGAAATTATAGGCGAGGCAGCCATCCTCCGCGCGCGTGCGTTCCCGACCCGCTCGCAGATCGGCGGCGAGCGCTTCGGCGAGCGAGGGGTCGGTAAGAATATGGCCGGCGATGATCAACATGCGAATGCTCCTGATAGAAACGAAAAAAGGGGTGGGGCTGGCGCTTTACCAGGCGGTGGCGACGGCCGGAACGGCAGGGCCGGTCAGCCAGTCGCCGGTGATGCCGATCTTGACCTTGCTGCCTCTGGCGACTTCCGTGCCGGCATCGGGCGTGACGAACATGATGCGGTCAGGTGCCCAGACGGAACCGATGATCTCCTCCACGTCGCTGTCGAGTTCCAGGCCGACGTCCGCCAGCATCTCCTGCGCCCGCCGCTTCGTCTGGCCGCGCACTTCCGGCACATAGGCCCTTGCCGGATCGCTGTGCCGGGGCAGCACGCGCACCTTTTCCTTCTCCGCTTCCTCGGCGGCGGCCTTGGTGTCAAAGCCTGGACCCCAATAATCGACCTCCCAGTCGAAGGAGATCATGTTTTCCAGAATATCGGGCAGGTAGGGCGTCATGCGCAGATGCGCCCAGTGCGACATATAGCGCTCCATCGCCTCATAACTGTCAATGTCGCAGCAGTTGGCAAAGTCAAAGTCGCCACTGTGATAGCGGGTATGGACGACCTCGCCATGGCTGTAGTCGCGTATCTCCTTGTTGAGATGCGGCAGTTTCTTCACTTCCTCCAGGAAAATGTCGATCTTCTCGCGCGGCGCGTCCTTCTTGAACTTGATCATGACGACATGGCGAATCATCGGCCTCTCCTCCGGCTATGGTCTCGCGCGCCTGATTGTCTGAGCCTTTTACGGGAAATGGCCGGCGGCGGTGCGGATCGGGGATATCCCCGCCCGCCCCGCGCCGGCACTCGGAAAAGAACTAGGTTTGTGGCTGTGCGTCCCGGGGGCGGGCGTCTGCACGCCATCCGCAGGGCGTTGAATCAGCAGCGCCGCTTGCTGTCGATTTCCCGTCCCAGGAGCGCGCCCGCGCCTGCGCCAATGATGGTGCCGGGCGCACGGTCGCCATAGCGGTCTATGCTCCGGCCGAGCAGCGCGCCGGCTACACCGCCCAGCACAAGCCCGGTGGTTCCGCTGGTCTTGCATCCGCGCCCGCGATAATAGCGCCTGTCGTCATAGCCACCCCGGTAGGCACTGGGGCGATAGCTGCGCTCATAGCGGTCCCGGTCATTCCAGCCGCGATGGCGGCCTTCGCCATGGGCCTGGGCTGCCAGAGGCATAAGCGTCGCTGCGGCTGCTCCGGCAGCAATCGCCACCTTCCAAATCTTGAACGTCATCTTCAGTCTCCTCACTGTCGGTAAGCGATATTTGCTGAACGTAGATGGCAGGTCGCTGAACCGCGCGTGCAGCCATTATTCAGCCTCGATCCGCACGGCGGAAACGGCAGCGGTGCGGCCCACGGGAACATTTGCGCGCCTGGGCGATTGTAAAGCGGGGCGGGCCATGGGAGGCGGACGGGGATATTCCGTCGACACGACTTCCATCATCGCGCAATGCGGGTTTTTCACTTCCAATAGCGGGCAAGCGTGACGGCACGTTCCATTCTCCGGCAAGAAACACGGGACAACCATGATCGCGTGGACGCCCTGTTTTCCGACCTGCGATTGAGCGACCGGGCCGACTATGGGCGCTTCCTGCTGGCGCAGGCGGGCGCATTCCTTCCGTGCGAAGCGGCGCTGGACGAAGCGGGCGCGGCGAAGGTCCTGCCGGACTGGCCGTCGCGCAGGCGTTCCGACGCTCTTCGGGCGGACCTTGCAGCCCTGGGGCTTGAGGCGCCGGAACAGGGGGGCGGTCCTGGCTTTGCCGGTCCTGCCGCCATTCTGGGCGGGATTTATGTCCTGGAAGGGTCGCGGCTTGGCGGGGCCATGCTTGCGCGCTCCGTCCCGTTAGATTTCCCCAGACATTTCCTTGCCGGCAGTTCGCCTGGCGGCGGATCGTCCGGTGGCGGTTCCTCTGGCGCTTGGCGAAACTTGATCCAGTTACTTGACGACCGGATACGAACCGAGGAGGAAATCCAAGACGCCGTTGATGCCGCCCGAAAAGTCTTCGGCCTGTTCGAGCGGAGTGGCCACGCGAAAATCAAGGCGGGATGAGATTGACGGATACAGTGGACAAGGTCGATCTTACCAACTGCGATCGTGAGCCGATCCATATATTGGGCGGCATTCAGCCCGTCGGATTTCTCCTGGCGTTGACGGCCGACTGGATCGTCGCACGCGTGTCGGCGAACATTGCCGACTTTATCGGGCAAACGCCGCAGGAGCTTACCGGCAAGCCGCTGAGCGACATTTTTCCATCCTCCGCGGTTCATGACCTGCGCAATCGCACGGCGATGCTGCGCGGCCCGGATGCCGTCGAGCGGCTGTTCGCGTGCGAGCTGACGCCCGGGGGACCCTGCTTTGACATCGCCATCCATTTTTCCGGAAGCCAGATCGTCATAGAAGCCGAGCCTGCCTCCGGCGAACATGGCGACGCCACCGGCATGGTGCGATCGATGATCACGCGGCTGGACCAGTGCGACGACTTCACCACCTTCTTCAGGGAAGGCGCGCGGCAGGTCCGGGCGTTGATCGGGTTCGACAGGGTGATGGTGTACCGTTTCGCCGCAGACGGGTCCGGCGAGGTGGTGGCGGAGGCGTGCAAGGCAGGCATCGGCAAGTTCCTGGGCCTGCACTATCCGGCGAGCGACATCCCCGCGCAGGCGCGCGAACTGTACCGGCGCAACCTGCTGCGCATGATTACGGACGTGAATGCCGCGCCGGTGCCGATCATCCCGCACTATGACGAGGCGGGACAGCCGCTCGACCTGTCGCTGTCGGTGCTCCGGTCCGTGTCGCCGATCCACATCGAATATCTGAAGAATATGGGTGTCGGCGCGTCCATGTCGATCTCCATCATCGTCGAAGGGAAATTGTGGGGGTTGTTTGCCTGCCACCATTATTCGGCACGCTGCCCGACCTTCGAGCGGCGATCGGTCAGCGAATTGTTCGCGCAGATGTTCTCCATGCGGCTGGAAAGCCGCGAGCGGCAGGAGACCGTCAATTTCGAGCGCCGGGCACGGGATATCTCCGACCAGCTTCTGGGCGCGGTCGCCTCCGACGAGACGTTGCTGAAGGATCCCGACTGGCTGGGCGACATATTGACGCACGCCATCAGCGCCGACGGCGTCGGCGTGTGGATTGCGGGCAACTACGCCTTTTCCGGCACGACACCGCCGGTGGAGGATTTCCGCCGGATCGTCCGCGCGCTGAACAGCACAGCGGCAGGAAAGGTCTATGCGACCGATCATATCGCCTCGATCGTGCCTGGCGCGGAGAGCTTTGCGTCCGCCGTTGCCGGGATGCTGGCAATCCCCATCTCCCGGTCGCCGCGCGACTATGTCGTGCTGTTCCGGTCGGAACTGGTGCGGTCCGTCCGCTGGGCGGGCGACCCGCACAAGCCGATCGATTATGGCCCCAACGGCCCGCGCCTGACCCCGCGCGAGAGCTTTGCGGAATGGAAGCAGCTTGTCGAAGGCCATTCGAAGCCGTTCACGGATTCGGAAATGCGGGTCGCCGAAACGCTGCGCGCCACGCTGATCGAGGTCGTGTTGCGCCTGGCGGACGAGGCGTCGGCGGAACGGCAGCAGGCGAGCGCGCGCCAGGAATTGCTGATCGCCGAACTCAATCATCGCGTCCGTAATATCCTGGGCGTGATCCGGGGCCTGATCCGGCAGTCCCAGCCGTCCGAGGCGGCGGTGAAGGATTTCGTGAAGCTGGTCGACGGGCGCATCCACGCGCTGGCCCGGGCGCACAACCAGATCACGGACGACCATTGGGGGCCCGCGCCGATGCAGGCGCTGATCGATGCGGAGGCGGCCGCCTTTGTCGATGAGCGCGAACGCGTGATTTCCGAGGGCGCGCCGGTCCTGCTCAATCCGCAAGCCTATTCGACGATGGCGCTGGTGCTGCACGAGCTGGTGACCAATTCCACCAAATATGGCAGCCTGTCCGCCCCGGCGGGGCAGGTAAGGATCAGCTGGCATCGCAACGCGGTGGACGATCTGCTCTTCCGGTGGTGCGAAAGCGGCGGTCCGCCGGTGCAGCCCCCGACCCGCAAAGGCTTCGGCACCACGATTATCGATCGGTCCGTGCCCTATGATCTGGGCGGGTCGGCGACCATCGACTACAAGGAAAGCGGCGTGGAGGCAGAGTTCCGCATTCCCGCGCGCCACGTATCGGAACCGCGAAACTTTGCCGGGCCGGCGATAAAATATCCCCGCCCTGCCGCGGGCCATCCCCAGACGCCGCCGCACAAGATGCTGACCGGACGCAATGTGCTGCTGGTGGAGGACAGCCTTATCATCGCCCTTGACGCCGAGGATATCGTCAGCCGACTGGGCGCGGACACCGTGTCGACGGCGGCAACGGTGGAATCCGCGCTGGACGCCATTGAGGCCCATCAGCCGTCGGTCGCCATGCTGGACATCAATCTGGGCGACCGGACCAGCTTCGCGATCGCCGACCGGCTGATGGACCTGCACGTGCCCTTTCTGTTCGCGACGGGTTATGGCGAACAGGCCCAACTGCCGATGGAGCATCGCGGGCGGACGGTCGTGCAGAAGCCCTACACGCTGGAGAATGTGGCGCGGGCGATGGACGATCTGCTTTTTTCGGCCGGGGGACCGCCGCTGTAGCTTAAGGCAGGCGACCTGCGCCCTTGCCGTCATCGCATGGCATATGGCAAGGATATGTGCCGTGTCGCGCAGTGGCGCGCGAAACGGAACCGGGGCGACCACGCATCCTGCCACTTTACTCAAGCCCGAGTCACGGACATCCCGCCGAGCTGGAAACGGACATGATGCATCGAGCCTTCTTCATCCGCCGCGCCATGTCATGCTGAGCGGCGATCATGTCGCGATCGTCGGGGGTGGTTTCAGCGGATCATTGCTGGCGATCAACCTGTTGCGGCATGAAGGGCCGCGCACGACGCTGATCGAGCGGCGGGCGCGTCAGGTGGCGCGGGGCGTCGCCTATGGCACCGCGCGGCGGGAGCATCTGTTGAACGTCCGGGCGACCAACATGAGCGCGCTGCCCGACGATCCGGATCATTTCATCCGCTGGCTGGACGCACGAGGCGAGCAAGGTCAGCAGGGGTTTGTCGGCCGGTCCATCTATGGCGCCTATCTGGCGGAATTGCTGGACCAGGCGATGCGCGCTGCCCCGGACCGGCTGCGGATGGCGCATGCCGAAGCGATCGGCATAAGCGATGTCGGGGCGGGATTGCGTGTGGCGTTGCGGGACGGGGGGGCGATCGTGGCCGACGCCGTGGTGCTGGCGCAGGGCAATCTGGCGCCCCATGCCCTGTCGCAATTTGCGGGACTGGACGAGCCCTTCTACATGGCGGACCCCTGGGCGGCGGATGTCGCGCAAGACCTTGGCGACACGGACATGGTGCTGCTGATCGGCGCGGGTTTGACGGCGGTCGACGTGGCGCTGACGCTCGATGCCCGGGGCTTTGCCGGCGGGATCGTCGCCTTGTCGCGGCGGGGGCTTTCGCCACGGGCGCACGCGGCAGGCGGGCCGCCGCCACGGTCGCTCGACAGGCCGCCATTTTCCGGATCGGCGCTTGTCGCGCATGTACGGCGGCGGGCGGACGAACTGGGCTGGCGGCTGGCGGTGGACGAACTGCGCCCGCATACGCAGAATATCTGGCGGAGCGCCAGTGAAGAGGAACAGCGCCGGTTCCTCCGCCACCTGCGGCCCTATTGGGACGTCCATCGCCACCGGCTGGCGCCGGATGTGGCCCAAAGGATCGCGGCGATGCAGGCGGACGGTCGGTTGACCTTCGCCGCAGGCAGGGTCACACGCGTCGCCGCCACGGATGGAGCGCTCGCCGTCGCGTGGCAGCCAAGGGGAGCATCGGCGGAGAGCCGCATGCAGGTATCGCGGATCATCAATTGCACCGGGCCGCAGGGAGACCTGCTGCGCACCGAAGAGCCCTTGCTCAAGAGCCTGGTCGATCAGGGGTTGATCCGCCCCGACCGGCTGAACCTGGGGATCGACGTGGATCAGGCGGGCCGCGCCGTGAGGCGTGACGGCGGTTCGGACGACCGGCTGTTCGCCGTCGGGCCGATGACGCGCGGCGCATTCTGGGAAATCGTCGCGGTGCCCGATCTGCGGCATCAAAGCTGGGATCTGGCGCGCTGGCTATCGGCCGCGCATTGGGTCGGCGGGGAGGGGCTCTAGGGATTCCCGCCCGCTGGATGGGGCCAGCGGGCGGGAATCCGACCAGCCTATTGCGTGAACTTGATGGAAACCAGGATCGTCGCCGGGTCGGCATAATTCTTGTAATAGACGCCCGTCGAAGGGATATATTGCGAACTGACCGGCTTGTTCGCGCTCAAGATATTCCTGCCCTCCACGATCACGCTGAAGCGCGGGTCCGGCGTGGTCCAGGTGACAGATCCGTTCACGAACGTCTGACCGGGCACCTGATCCTGCGGCCGGGCAAGGGCGTTGGAATAGAAGCTGCTCTGATACTGCGCATTGGCCGAGAATTTGACATCGCCGATGTCCGCAAGCGGCAGGTCGTAAGTTCCGCCCCCTGAGAGGCTCCACTTGGGCGCATTGGTGAGGGGATTGCCGTCGGCGTTCACGCCATTCCCGCCCGCGCCCTTATAATCGTCATAGATGGCCTTGAGATAACCCCCCGACGCCTGCAGCGAGAAACGGTCCGACAAGCGCAGGTCATTTTCCAGTTCGATGCCCCAACTGTGCGCCTTCCCCGCATTGCCGCGCCGGCTGCCGACATAGACGGGATCGTAGAAAGACACCTGAAGGTCGCGATAGTCATTATAGAATACGGCGAGATTGCTGCGGAGCGCGCGGCCGAACAGCGTCGCCTTCAACCCGCCCTCATAGGTTGAGACCTTTTCCGGATTGAAAGGCAGGGTGGCAAGGTCCAGCCGGGTCGCGCGATTGTCGAACCCGCCCGATTTGAAGCCGCGGGCGAAGGTCAGATATTGCAGCAGATTGGGCGTCCATTGCGCCTGCAAGGTCGCCTTTGGCGTCAATGCGCGCCATGTCTTGTCGGCCTCTCCCGCGATCGATTGCGATATGACGTTGCGGTTCGCATCGATGACCTTGTTGTCGAACACGAACTTCTTATGCTCGATCGTGCCTCTGATGCCGGCGGTCAGGCTGAAGATGTCGGTCGCTTTCCAGGTCGCCTCTCCAAATAGCGCATAGGCGTCCGTATAGGTGACATTATGGGCGCGCAGCCGGGATACCGCGGCCGTGGGAGATACCCCCGTCCGACTGAAGCCGTCGCGCTCCACGAAAAAGCGTTCGTGCAGGTAGAAGAGGCCGCTGGTGAAGCTGAGATCGCCGAAGTCACCATTGAGCTGGATTTCCTGGCTTAGGGATTTGTCGTTATAATGGATCAGATTCTTCTGGATGAGCGCGGCTTCGCCATCATTGTCATAATAGACGGGATTAAGGTTGAAGCCGTTGACGGCGCTGATCGATTTGATGCTCAGTTCCGGCGAGAGGGTGTAGATCAGCCGCAAGGACGCACCCAGCGTATCGAGATCCTGAAGCGGCTCGACTTCCGAATAGGAGGTGCGGCGGGAGAATGCGCCGGGCTGATTTACCGGAATGTAGGAACGGCTGTCGCTGCGGTCGCGGATAAGGTTGACCGTCAGCAGCGCGTCGAGATCGGCAATGCCGGTGTAACGCAATTTGCCGCGCAGGCCGTCCAGATTGATCCGGTTGACCTTATGACCCAGCGTTGGGTCATCCGTCACGCCGTCGCGGCTGCGGTGGATGTAGGACAGACTGCCGGACAGCGTGTCGCCGGCGATCGGGCCGCTGACCAAGCCGCGAAACTGGACATCGTTGAAGCTGCCATATCCCAGCTGGGCCGACAGCCGGGTGGTCTGGTCGGGATCACGGGTGATGATGCGCAACGCGCCCGCGCTTGAGTTGCGCCCATATAGCGTGCCCTGCGGACCACGGAGCAGCTCGATCCGCTCAAGATCCACAAACTCGCTCATCGATGCGATCTGGCGCGGGACGTAGACATCGTCGACATAGATAGCGAGCACCGGCTCCTGAATGGGATCGGCTTCGCCGACGCCGCGGAGCGAAAAGGTCTGCGTCGTGTGGCTGATGGACGCGCGGGAGACGAGCAGGTTGGGAACCTGCCCCGCCAGATCGCGGACATTGGCGATATTGCGCTCCGCCAGCGTCTCCGTATTGAAGGCCGAAATGGCGATCGCGGTTTTTTGAAGGTCCGTTGCGCGGCGCTCTGCGGTGACAATGATGGAATCGCCGGCATCCGCGGCGTCTGCAGTATCGACGGGCGCAAGCTGCGCCTGCGTGGCGCCGGAATAGCCCAGGCCGAGGCCAAGGAAGGTCGCAGCCAAGAGGTGTGTCTTGACCGCATTCATGGACGTAAGAAAAGTCATTATATGTATTTCCCCTAACGATCAGCAGACGGCCCGAGGTCGCCTGAAATATCTACTGTTTCGATAGAGAATTATGCGGGCGTCACAATCGAGTTCGATTCGCGCTTCTATTTGACTTGCTCAACCGTTGTTGCGGTGGGCCACGCATGATGTGCGCGTGCAAAATCGAATAGCGATCAGATCAGGCTGACCCGGCGTCGAAGCCCGGCCAATGCCTATCGAAGCGCCAGGATCGTGCCCGAAGGCGTATTGCCGCTGTGTAGCTGATGCGCCGCGACGGCCTCTATCAGGCGGTAGGCGGCGGACGGCTTAAAGCCAATGGCCGTGTCATCGCCGCCCTGACCTGTGTCGCGCAGCGCCCTGATCCACATATCGCGTGGGACGACCAGGTCCATGTCCTTCGCATCGACCTTCGCACTGAATATCAGGGGGCGACCGCCCATGCTCCACCCCTTGGGCCGCGATATCCTGATCATTACCGAACCCTCACAAGCATGGCAGCCATCCGTGGCGCGCACCCTGTCGCCGCGCACGGACGAGGACAGGTCTAGCGGGTCGTTGCGGCCGGTCTAATTACGATTGCTCCATCTGGCCTGGCTCCTGCTCATATATTGAGCCGGGCTTATAGGAGGGGCGCCGGCGCTCCTCGATCAGCGTCGGTCGACCCAGTTGCATCAAGTTATTCTAATGGGTTTCGCAGGAATGCTTGACAGACATTTATCGACTAAATGAATAGACAAATGCCAACGACCTGAAGGAAAGGGCTCGCAATGGCTTTGTGGAAACGTGGCGAAAACCGTCTGGCGCGCGCATTCGGTCGACTGAAAAAGGAACTGCTGCGCGATCCCGACGTCATTTTGTTCGAGCAGCGGCCGGAGCCTGAGGGTTCGCCCTCTCGCAACGCCATCGGCGCGCGCTGAATGTTATTGTCGCGACGCGCCTTTGTGGGATCGACGGCGGCCAGCGTTCTGGTTTTGGCGGGATGTGGCGCAAAAGGGGGCGGCGAGCCCGTGTTGCGCGCCGCCGTGACCGGCAAGGGGGACGCGGACACCCGCCTGCTGCTGAAATCGGCGCATATCCCCCTTCAAGGCTTCGATCTGCAATATAGCGAATTTGCGTCCGGCCATCTTGTCGTGGAGGCGCTCAACGGCGGATCGCTCGATTTCGGCAGCATGAGCGAAATACCGCCCATCTTTGCTGCGGCGTCCGCAATTCAGAGTTTCAAGCAGATCGCGGTGCTGCATGGCGATGTGAACAACCAGGTCGTGCTGGTGCCCAAGGGCTCGACGGCCCGGTCGATCGCAGATCTCAAGGGCAAGCGCGTGGGCTATGTCCGGGCAACGACGGCGCAATATTTCCTCATCCGCATGCTGGAGGAAGTGGGTCTTGGCTGGAACGATATCGTCCCGGTCGCCATGGGCGTTTCCGACGGGGCCGCCGCCTTTTCGCAGGGCGCGCTCGACGCCTGGGCCATTTACGGCTTTTCGATACAACGCGCGATCTCGACCGAGGGCGCCCGCATCCTGCGCACGGCCAAGGGCATCCTGTCCGGCAACTATCTGATGGTCGCCCACGTCGATGCGCTCGCCGATCCGGACAAGGTCGCGGCCATCGGCGAATATTTGAAGCTCTTGCGAAAGGGGTTTGCCTGGGCCGTCAGCAACAGGGACGCGTGGGCCGGGATAATCGCCACGGATATCAGCGTGCCCAAGGCATATGTCGTCGACCAGTTCCGCCGCAGCACCGCCCCCTATTCGCTGCGTCCCGTGACGCAGGAGGCCATTGCGTCACAGCAGCAGGTTGCGGACGTGTTCGGGAAAGCAGGTCTCCTGCCGAAGCCCGTCGACGTCCGTTCCCTTTGGGATGACCGTTTCAACGATCTGATCCGTAAGGAAGGATAAAGTCATGGCAACGCAATTCGCCGAGAAGCCCGAACATAACGCCATCGCGATCTCGTCCGCCGATCGCCTTGACCACATCACCCGGCTGCTGGCCGAGACGGCAGAGCATTATGATCGCACGGCCGAATTCCCACGCGCCAATTTCGACCTGCTGGCGCGCGAGGGCCTGATCGGCCTGACGGTGGCACGGGAATATGGCGGGGCGGGCGCGTCGCTGACGCAGGCGCTGCGCGTGCTGGGCGCCGTGGCGAAGGGCGAGCCGTCCACCGCGTTGATCCTGTTCATGACCTATGCCTATCACGCAGCGCCGGACAAAACCGTGAACTGGCCAAAGGGGGTATATGAACGCCTTGCCCGGGATGCCGTGGGGGGCAGGGGGCTGATCGGCGGATTGCGCGTCGAGCCGGAACTGGGCACGCCTGTGCGCGGTGGGCTTCCCGCCACGATTGCCCGGCAAACGGCCGACGGCTGGCGGATAGAAGGCACGAAAATCTATTCGACCGGATCCACCGGCCTTGACTGGTTCGCCGTGTGGGCAAGGACCGACGAGGACAGCCCGCGCGTCGGCAATTTCCTGGTCCGCGCCGATAGCCCGAACATCCGCATCGAACCGGAGTGGGACCATCTGGGGATGAGGGCGACCGTCAGCCACGCCGTGCATTTCGCGGACACGCCCGTGCCGTTCGACCATGCCGTCGACATCCGCCGCCCGGAGGAATGGTCGCTGGGCGGGGGCAATCCTTCGCAGGCGATATGGAATGCCCTTGCGATATCCACCATCTATAATGGCGTGGCCCGCGCCGCCCGGGACTGGTTGCGCGGCTACCTCAACGACCGGGTGCCCACGAATTTGGGCGCTTCGCTGGCGACGCTTCCCCGCGTGCAGGAGAAATTCGGAGAGATAGAAGCCCTGTTGCAGGTCAATCGCACCTTGATCGAAACGGCGTCGACGCGTGCCGATGCAGGAGCCGTGCTTGGCGGCGTGGAAGTCAACAATATCAAATATATCGTGACGGCCAATGCCATCCGCGCCGTGGAGATCGGCCTTGAGCTGACCGGAAATCCGGGAATAAGCCGGAAAAATCCGCTGGAGCGCCATTATCGGGACGTGCTGTGCAGCCGCATCCATTCGCCGCAGACCGACACCATATTGGTGGCGGCCGGGCGCGCCGGATTGGGAAACTAAGCCCCATGTCGCTTGTCATCGCCAGTCAGATGGAGCCCGATTTCAATCGCAGCCTGGCGGATCATCCATCCCGCCCTGTCCTCATTTCCGTGCCGGAAGACCAGCCATGGAGCGCCGCGAAAGAGGCGGACGTCCTGCTTGTCCGCCCGTCTCTGGCCTGGCGGCATTCGCCAGAGGGGCGCCCGTCGGCCTGGCCCGGCCGGCTCAAATGGGTTTACAGCGCGTCTGCAGGCGTCGACTTCTATCCGCCCTGGCTGCTTGACGCTCCGCTCGTCACTTGCGGGCGGGGTGTGGCTTCCGAAGAAATCGCCGACTATGTCGTCGCGGCCATCTACGCCCATGCGAAAAATCTGGACGCGGTGACGGCGCGGTCACGCGAACAATGGGTGCAAAGCCCGCTGGGCCGGGTTTCCGGCACGACCGTCGGCATCCTTGGCCTTGGGGCCATCGGCACGGCAGTCGGCCGGCGGATGATCGCTCTTGGTGCACAGGTCGTGGGCGTCAGGCGCTCCGCGACGGTCAGCCACATTCCCGGCATCACGCTGGTGCCGGACCTTCGCCAGCTCATGGCCGAATCCGACCATATAGTGATCGCGCTGCCCGCGACGCCGGAGACGCGCCTTCTCATCAATGAGGCGGTGCTCGGCCATGCCAAGCCCGACGCTCACCTTATCAACGTGGCCCGTGGATCGGTGCTGGACCAGGATGCCCTGATACAGGCCCTGGACCATGGCCGGCTGGGCTTTGCGACGCTCGACGTGACGGAGCCGGAGCCCTTGCCCCACGGGCATCCCCTATACAGCCATCCCAAGGTTCGGCTGACCCCGCATATTTCCAGCAATTATACCCTTGTGCGGCACCGCCTGCTGGACAAGGTGACGGACGACCTGTCCCGCTTCACACGCGGCGAGGACCCCAGCGATATTGTCGATCCGTTGCGCGGATACTGACTGTCACAGAGCCCGGACGGTTTCCCGCGCCAACTCCGCCAGGTGGGACCCGGCGCTGTCGAGCTGGTCGCTGGTGCGCAGGATCGCGGCGACATTGGGGAGGGTCGGCAGGCGCTCATCTTCCAGTGTCGATCCCTCGCCAAGGAAAAGATGGGTTCGGCAGGTGATACCAAGCCCGGCCGAAACCGCAGCCTTGAGCGTGGCGAGATTGGGCGTTTCCACCGCGATGCGCCAGTTGAGGCCGGAATCTTCAAGACCGCGTAGCGCCGCCTCACGAAAGCGGCAGGGTTCCTCCAGCACGGCCAGCGATATGACCGCGCGATCGACCAGCGCAGCCTCCCCATACCAGCTCATCGGCGCGACGGTCACGGCGCTTGCGTCATTGGGTGCGGCAAATCCCAGAAGGATGTCCAGTTCCCGCCTGTCGAGCAGCGCCTGCAATTCGGCCGTGCCCGCAACACGCGCATAGATCTGCGCATCGGGATGCAGTTCGGCGAAACGGGACAGCAGCCCGCTCAGCAATGTGTCGGCGAAATCCTGCACCATTCCAATGCGTGCGGGACCGACGAAACGCCCCGCGCTGACGGCTGCGACCGCCTCATCATGAAGGACCAGTACCCGGCGCGCATAATCGAGCAGGACAGTGCCCGCAGGCGTAAGGGTCAACCGACGCCCCTCACGAAGAAACAATGTCTGCTGGACCAGCTCCTCCAGCCGCTTGATTTGCAGGCTGAGCGCCGATTGCGTCACGAACACCTGTTCGGAAGCATTCAGCATGGACCCGGTCTCGACGATTGCGACAAAGCTGCGCAGGAGATTGGTGGGAAGATTGACCGGCATGAGCGCCCCTGACCAAAAGACATGCCGATCCGTCGTCGGAAACAACGGACCACCTATCGCCTGCTTTTATATATCAATCAAAATAGTAGAGATTGTGGAGGGCGAGGAAAAGCTATCAGCCAAGCCTTTTACGTCCGGAAAACCGCGAAACTCCAGCCCAGCCGCCCCTTGTGAGCGCCGAACCGCGATATATGAGAATCGCAAATACAAGCTGTTTGGAAAACTCAATTGAATGAGTAGAGAAAGCATGTTGAGTTTGCCGCCTGACATCCGAAAAACAGGCAATCATCAGCATGACGGCGTTATCCATTTCCAGGCAGAAGGCGGGGCACGTGGCGCGCAAGCCGCTCACCCTGTCCGCCATTGGCGGCAGGTGGCTGTCGCCGGTGCTGCTGCTCCTCTTGTGGGAGCTGGGGTCGCGTGTCGGCATCATTCCCGAACGGACCCTTGCCGCGCCATCCGCGGTGCTGGGGGCATTGTTCCAGATGACTGTCTCCGGCGAGCTGCCGGCCAATCTTCTCGTTTCCTTCGGGCGTGTGGCCGCCGGGCTGCTGATCGGCGTAGCGCTGGGCACGGTTCTGGGCCTGGTGTCCGGCCTTTCCCGCTCCGGCGAGCTGGTCGTCGACCCGCTCATGCAGATCAAGCGCACCATTCCCGCGCTGGCGCTCACCCCGCTTTTCATTGTCTGGTTTGGCATTGGTGAGACGCCCAAGATTGCCCTGATCGCCTTCGGCACGATCTTCCCGGTGTATCTCAATCTCTTCAGCGGCATTCGGGGAGTCGATCCCCGCTTGCTTGAAGCCGCGCGCAGTTTCGGCCTGAGCCGGGCGGAGCAGATATGGCATGTCGTGCTTCCGGCCGCGTTCCCGGCGTTGCTCGTCGGGTTGCGTTACGCACTGTCCGTGTCGATCCTGGTGCTTGTCGTCGCCGAGCAGATCAATGCTTCAGCGGGTCTTGGCTATCTGATCAACAATGCCCGGGACTTCATGCGGACCGACATCATCGTCGTCTGCCTGATGGTTTACGCCATCCTTGGCCTCCTTGCCGATTGGGGAGTGCGCGCCATTGAACGCCGTGCCCTCGCCTGGCGCCCCAGCATAGTGGAGCAATGATCATGGATGCACGTCTCGGCTTCTCGATCATCGAAACCTTTACCGCCCAGGCGGATGACACGCCCGTCGTAAGGCTGCGCGATTTTTCCAGGCGCTTTGGCGCGAATACGATCATCGATGGGCTGAACCTGGATATCGCGCCCGGGGAATTCGTCGCCCTTCTCGGCCGATCCGGGTCCGGCAAGACGACCTTGCTGCGCACGCTCGCCGGTCTTGATGAGGTCGATGGCCAGGACGTGACCGTTCCCGGGTCTCGGGCCGTCGTTTTTCAGGATGCGCGCCTGCTTCCCTGGAAGCCGGTGTGGAAGAATGTCGGGCTTGGCCTGAAAAGCGATGCCCTGCGTGAGCGGAGTGAAAAGGCGTTGCGCGAAGTTGGTCTTGGCCATCGCCTCGACGCCTGGCCGCTGACGCTTTCGGGGGGAGAGGCTCAGCGGGCTGCGCTTGCTCGGGCGCTGGTGCGTGAGCCGGAATTGTTGCTCCTGGATGAGCCCTTTGCCGCTCTTGACGCCCTGACGCGATACCGCATGCATGAACTCGTCCTTTCCCTTTGGCGCGTGCATCGCCCCGCGGTCCTTATGGTCACGCATGATGTCGAGGAGGCGATCGGGCTGGCGGATCGGATCCTGGTGCTTGAGGGCGGGCGCATTGTCGCCGAAGAGCGGATCAGCGCCGAACGCGGCCAGCGCGCGGGCCTGTCCGCGCGCCTGCGCGAAAAGCTGCTGTCTCATCTGGGCGGCGATCATGGCGAGGGGGTCATTCCCTTCGTGAAAGCGGCCGAATGAACGCGGTTACGGTGATTGATCGACCCGTCGACACATCGCGGCTGCGCGGGTTCATCACTGCTTTTGCAGACTTGCTGGCGGTTACCCGCGACGAGCGATCCATTCTCGAATCCGGCGGCGCGCTGCTGGCCCGGCTGATAGCCCGGGATGACTGGCTTCCGGATGCTTTCGCGCGCCCGAACCCCGACCGCTATCAGCAATATCTGCTCCATTGCGACAGCCGCGAGCGGTTCAGCATCGTCAGCTTCGTCTGGGCGCCGGGCCAATCGACCCCGATCCACGACCATCGCGTCTGGGGACTGGTCGGCGTGTTGCGCGGGCAGGAGAAGGTCGAGCGTTTCATTCCCGGCGCGCACGGCGCGCTGGTCACTGCCGGAACGGACTATCTTCACGAAGGCGCCGTCGAAGCGTTGAGCCCGCGGATCGGCGATATCCACCGCGTTTCCAATGGCCGTGACAATGCGCCGTCGGTCAGCATCCATGTCTATGGCGGCAATATCGGCGCGGTCGAGCGGGCGACCTTTGCCGAGGACGGCACACCAAAACCCTTCATCTCCGGATACGCGAACAGCGTCATCCCCAATCTTTGGGACAGATCCAAATGACCACGGATACCCTCGACCGCACGCTTACGACCACAGCCGCCGCGATCCGCACGGCCTTGCTTGCCGGGGACGAGATCGCGATCATTGACGTGCGCGAAGAGCATGAGTTTGCGCAGGGGCATCCGCTCTTCGCGGCGCAGATCCCGCTGCGCCGGATCGACGATGAAGCGCGCTGGCGCATTCCTCGGATCGAGACGCCGGTCGTCGTGTACGACAATGGCGAAGGGCTTGCGGAGCGGGCAGTCGTCCGCCTCCTCGCTCTGGGCTTCACCAATGTCAGCGATCTGGAGGGCGGTCTTGCCGGTTGGCGCGATGCCGGATTTGAGCTGTTCGAGGATGTGAACAGCTATTCCAAGGCTTTTGGCGAACTGGTCGAGCATCGCAATCATACGCCGTCGCTCCCTGCCGAAGAGGTGCAGGCGCTGATCCGAGAGAAGGCCGACATCGCCATATTGGATGCGCGGCGCACCGACGAATATAATACCATGAGCATCCCCACCGGGACCAGCGTTCCGGGGGCCGAACTGGTGCTGCGCGCCAGGGCCATTGCGCCCGACCCGGACACCACGATCATCATCAATTGCGCCGGGCGCACGCGGTCGATCATCGGCACGCAGTCGCTGGTCAATGCGGGCATCCCGAACAAGGTCTATGCGCTGCGCAACGGCACGATCGGCTGGACGCTGGCGGGGCAGGAGCTGGAAACCGGCCAGACCCGCATCGCGCCGGAAGTGGACAATGCCGGGGTCGAGGAAGCGCGGAGCAATGCGCGCGCCGTGTCCTATCGCGCCGGCGTGAAGCGGATCGGCTTTGCCGAACTGGAGCATCTGAAGGCCGATACGGGCCGCACCCTCTATCTCTACGACGTGCGCCAGCCCAAGGCTTATGAGGCTGGCCATATCCCCGGTTTCCGCAATGCGCAGGGCGGGCAACTGGTGCAGGAGACCGACCATTATGCCCCAGTGCGCGGCGCGCGGATCGTCGTCACTGATGATCTTGGCCCGCGCGCGGACATGACGGCGTCCTGGCTGGCGCAGCTTGGCTGGGATGTCGCGATACTGGATGCCGACTGGACGCAGGTGACGCTCGCAACCGGCTCCGATGGCGCGCCTTCGCCGCGCGGTCCTGAGGGCCGGTACAAGCGGCCCTATGAGGGCACCGATAACAAGACGGCGGCGATGCAGGCTTATCTCGACTGGGAATATGGTCTGGTCGACCAGCTCGCCCGCGACGGCACCCACGGCTTCTACGTCATCTGACCCGCATTTCTCAAAAAGGAGACGCATCATGGGCGTCAAGTTCATCGGCTATATTGGCTTCAACAACGGTTCGGAAACCCAGTCGGCAGTGCGCAGCCGGGCGCTCGACAAGGACTATGTCGAGGTGGCCGCGAAGGCCCAGGAGCAGGGCGGCTTCGATCGCGTGCTCATCCCCTTCGGCTCCAACAGCCCGGAAAGCCAGATCGTCGCGGCGCATGCGGCAGCCCTCACCAGCACGCTAGGCTTCCTGGTCGCGCACCGCCCCGGCTTCACCCAGCCGACGGTGGCTGCACGCCAGCTTGCGACGCTTGATCAACTGTCCGGCGGCCGCGTCGCCGTGCATATCATCACCGGCGGCGCTGATGATGAGATGGCGCGCGACGGCGACACGAAAAGCGTCAAGGCCGAGCGCTATGCGCGGACCGACGAATATCTGACGGTGCTTCGCCAGGAATGGACGGAGGCGCAGCCCTTTGATCACCAAGGCCGCTTCTACGACGTGAAGCAGGGTTTCAGCGCCATCAAGCCGGACAATCTGCCGGTCTTCTTCGGCGGGTCGTCCGAAGAGGCGATCGAGGTCGCCGGCCGTCATGCCGACGTCTATGCGCTGTGGGGCGAAACGCTGGAGCAGGTGGGGGAAACCGTTCGGCAGGTCCGCCGGTCGGCGGTGCGCTTCGGGCGTGATCCCGGCTTCTCGCTGTCCTTGCGCCCTGTGATCGCCGATACCGAGGAAGCAGCCTGGAAGAAGGCGGACGAGATTGAGGAGCAGGTGCGCGAGAACCGTCTCGCCGCCGGGCTTCCCGTCACGGGCCATCGCCCGGCCAATGTGGGATCGCTGCGGCTGCTCGACACCGCGCAGGGCCATCGCCGCGATACGCGCCTGTGGACCGGCGTCGCTGCGCTGACGGGTGCGGCGGGCAACAGCACCGGCCTGGTCGGAACGCCCGAGCAGGTGGCCGATGCGATGCTCGAATATTATGACATCGGGATCGACCATTTCCTGATCCGCGGCTTTGATCCGCTGGGCGACAGCATCCTCTATGGCCGCGAATTGCTGCCGATCGTGCGCAGCAAGGTCGCCGCGCGCGATGAGGCCCAACTGGCGCTCGCCGGCTGATGACGCGACGGACGGTATGGAAGATTGTCGTCGGGGCAATATGCATTGCGGGCGTCGGGATCTTCGCTTCGGGTCTCTTTCGCGGGCCTGAGAATGTCTTGCGCGTCGCCAATCAGAAGGGACAGGTCAAATCGATGATGCTGGCCTCGGGCGCGCTCAAGGGCGCGCCCTATACGGTCGAATGGTCGGAATTTCCCGCCGCCCAGCCGCTGCTGGAGGCGGTCGGCGGCGGCGCAGCGGACCTTGGCCTTGCCGCCGATGCGCCGTTCATCTTCGCCTATCAAAGTGGCAGTCCTGTCAAGGCGATTGCCGTTCAGGCCCCCGCTACGCAGGCGCACGGCGCTTTGGCTGTCCTGGTGAAGCAAGGCTCCGCGATCCACGGCGTGCAGAGCCTTGTCGGCAAGTCCGTCGCTACGACGCGCGGATCGATCGGGCATCATTTGCTGCTCCAGGCGCTTGAGCGCGCGCATATCCCCGCAAGCGCGGTGCGGGTGACCTTCCTGCCGCCCGGGCACGCAAAAGCCGCGTTCGACAGCGGAGCGATCGACGCCTGGTCGACGTGGACGCCCTATACCAATGTCGCGATCAAGGAGGGTGCGCGCGTGGTTGTCGACGCCAGCGACTATGGCCTCCCGCTCTATATTGACATCGCCAATGTCGACGCCATCGCGCCGAAGCAGGCCATGCTGAAGGATTTCCTTGCACGAGAGGCCAGGGCGGTCGCTTGGGCCCGCGAGCATCCCGATGAATTTGCAAATATCCTTGCAAAGGAAACCGGACTGCCGATCGATATTGCCCGCGCCAGCTTCGATCGCAGCAATCGCGTGTCACGGCCTATCGACGCCGCACTCCTTGCGCATGAGCAGGACATTGTGGGGCGTTTTCAAAGGGCGGGTCTGCTTGATCCCAAACGCTCTGTTGCCGACGCATTTGACAGGCGATTTTCCAGATAAACGCATGCGTGGGCCTGGCCATCACAGGGGCGATCACAGTCTGTCGCCGAAGTGGTCGGTTCCCATTTCGGGGTGCGCCGGATCGCTGCAATACGGGGAGCGGTCTTGCCGCGCCTATGGTATAGCTGTCGCCACCAACGCCGGCGTCTCTTCCGCTTTAGCGTTACGCGAGGCTTGATTAGAAATCCTCGCTATTCGGCGTGTCGGCGCGCCCTTACAATGTCTTGCAAAGGAGTATCACCATGGCGACCGTGCTGAAAGATACCAGGTTTGAGCCGCAGAACATCAGCGATGCGGAATGGAAGGTGCGCTTCGATCTTGCCGCATTCTATCGCCTTTCGGCTCTCTATGGCTGGGACGATTTCATTTATACGCACATCTCGGCCAGGGTGCCCGGTCCGGACCATCATTTCCTGATCAATCCCTACGGCCTGATGTTCGATGAAATTACCGCATCCAGCCTCGTCAAGGTGGATCTCGACGGCAATGTCATCGGGCAGAATGACTATGGGATCAATTATGCCGGATATGTGATCCATTCGGCCATCCATGGCGCGCGGGAAGACGCCCTTTATATCGCGCACTTTCATAGCGCGGACGGCGTTGCGGTGTCCTCGCATGCGGAGGGGCTGCTTCCGCTGAACCAGCGGGCGCTCGCCCTGATTCCGCGCCTTTCCTACCATGACTATGAAGGGGTTGCGCTGAATCTGGATGAACGGGAGCGGCTGGTCGCCGATCTTGGCGATACGAAAATCATGCTGCTTCGCAATCATGGAACATTGGCGCTGGGCGCGTCGCCCGGTGAGGCGTTCAGCGGGATCTACCATCTTGAATCGGCCTGCGCCGCGCAGGTGCGTACCCTGAGCGTCGGACGGGACAAGGTTCTGATCGCGCCCGAGGCCGCCCAAGAGGAAGTGCGTCGCCAGATGAGCCGCGAGCGTCAGTCGGTTGAAGGTGCGAAATCCCATTATGATCTCGTCTGGGAAGCGGCTCTGCGCAAGGCGCAGCGCGAAGCGCCCGGCTTCGATGTCTGAGAAAACGCGGCTTTTCAAATAACACAGCGCTTGTTCAAGCCTGAGCCGCCGCCTGCGGGGAGCGGCCTGGGCCGGGCTGTGACAAAAGGAGATAGGAATGGCGACGGTGGCGGTGGATACCCTGAAAGCGCAATATGCGGCGCTTCAGGCCGAAAGAGAGCGAACCTGGTCTGCGCCGCAGCTTGCGGCAAACGCCCGGCAGCGACAGATTTTGACCGATCGTTTCGACCCGTCGGCCATTGTCCAGCCCGGCGATATTCTGCCCCCGCTCCATCTTGTGGATGTGGAGGGGGATGCCATTGGTCTTGATGATCTCACGGCGGACGGGCCGGCCGTCCTTATCTTCTTTCGCTTTGCCGGATGCCCCGCCTGCAACATCGCACTCCCCCACTACGACCACATATTATATCCGTACTTGCGTAGCCGCACCATCCCGCTGGTAGCGGTTAGTCCCCAACGGCCCGACAGGCTGCGCGATATCAAGGATCGTCATCAGCTCGCATTGAGCGTCGCCAGCGACCCCGGCAACGGCCTGGCGCGTGCCCTTGGCATCAGCTTTGTTCCGGATGATCGACCGGAACCGCCGCCGGCGGGCTGGATCGGTGATGTGACCGGCACCGGGACGTGGGAACTGCCCCAGCCTGCCGTGCTCCTGATCGGTCCCGGCCGCGTGGTCGAATGGATACAGGTCAGTCCCGATTGGCTCGACCGGCCCGAAAGCGACGATATATTGGCGCGTATCGATTGAGCGAGCGAGAGAGTGCGCGCAGTCGCTGACTATCTTCGCATTATATAGAAAGGCCCCGACACCGAAGTGACGGGGCCCGTATGTCAGCAGCGCCGTGTCGCGGGGGGTCAGCTTAAGCGGCTGCCAACATTGATAAAACGGGCCACGACAATATTGGTTCCCATGGTGGCGTGCGAAAATGGACGGGCGGGCCGCGTCCCCTTTTTCCGCCCTTCGCGCGCTATCGGCAATGTGCCATTGGCCTGGAAACGCCTGACAGGGGCGGCGATCATCTACTGCTTTACGACGCCCTCAATATAATCGATCCGTATGCGCACCCATGCGCCGACCTGCGGCCGTCCGCCGATGCGTGGCGGGACGACCAGAAATTGCCATGCCGCCAGACGCACGGCCCGGGCGAAGCCTGATCCCAGAGGAGATTCTCCGAGCGCCTGGCAATTTTCGACGTGATAATGATCGATCGTCTTGCACGCGACGAGCCCCCAGCCGCTTTGCCGGTTGCCGGGGGGCATATAGGTCGCCAGTTCCGCGTCGGTCGGTTTGCGATACCAGTCCGCGTCGAAAAGCTGTTCTCCGCCCGGGCCTTCGCCGGGACCATAGGCCATGGCGCTGTCCTTGCCCGTACCATTCCCGGCTGATTGCCCTTCTCCGGCATGGGAGGGGAGCTTGGAAATATCAGCGGCGGCAAAGTCCGCGCTGCTCATCGTTATGAAGGGCAGGTCCGGGGTGGGTTCCTTAGGCTGGACCTGAGGCTTCTCCACTTTTTCCGTCGATTTCGCCGGCGCGCCGCCGTCGGCCTTTTTGGTCTTGGCGCCGGATTCCTTCTGGGTTTTCGCTTCCTTGTGATCCGGGATCATCGTGAAGGTGGTGGGAATCCGGTCTATCTTAGGCAGGGGCAGGGAGGGAGCCAGGGTCAGCAGAACGAGCAGGATGAGGACATGCACGGCCAGCGCGAAGAGCATGGCCATAGCCCGGCGTCGTAACGGCGCCCGATCTGAATCGGGCGAATCCCGGTAGGGGTCGGAAAACATTGGTCCGCTGCCTAAACGGCGTGACGCTGCACTGCAATGGAATCAACATTAATTCGCGGCAACACGGCACATGGGCGAGGATGGACGCCCTACACCAGCCGGGATGACATGGCGCGCGCATCGCCGGTTCCCGAGGCGAAAAGGGATTGGCTCGCCGAAAATAAAAACAATCGTGCATGTTTTATATGGACTGCCGTGACGGTTGGGATAGGTTGCGCGAAATGGTCCGGCGCAATGCATGACCGAGCCAGAAAAAGGAGAGCAGGATGGGACGAGTGTCGGGCAAGGTGGCCCTGGTGACTGGCGGAGGATCGGGCCTTGGTGCCGCGGATTGCGTGGCGCTCGCCCGGGAAGGGGCAAGCGTTGTCGTAACCGACGTCAAGCTGGAAACGGCCCAGAAGGTCGCCGATCAGATCGGCAACGGCGCCATTGCGATGGCGCTGGACGTCGCGTCCGAAGACGCGTGGATCGACACTATGAAGGCGATCGACAAGGCGTTTGGGCGGCTGGACATATTGGTGAACAATGCCGGCGTGGTGCTGAACGCGGACGTGGAGGACACGACGCTGGAACAGTATCGCTGGGTCAATGCGATCATGAGCGACGGCGTGTTCCTGGGGTGCAAGCATGCGATCCCGCTGATGAACAAGAATGACGGCGGCTCCATCATCAACATGTCGTCGACGGGCGCGCTGCTCGGCTATCCCATCTTCTTCGCCTATTCCGCCGCGAAAGGCGCGGTGCGATCGATGACGAAATCGGTGGCCGTGATGTGTCAGGAGAAGGGCTACAAGATCCGGTGCAATTCCGTGCATCCCGGCTCCATCGAAACGCCGATGGTGCAACTGGCCGAGGGCCGCCCCGGCAAGCCCAATGTGATCCCGGCAGGCGTGTTGCCGCCCGGAACGGCAGGCGCGCCGGAAGATGTCGCGGCGATGATCCTGTTCCTGGCTTCCGATGAATCGCGCTTCATCACAGGTGCGGAACTGGTGGTGGACAATGGCGTGACGATACGGCCATTCTGACAAGCGGGGGAGGCGGCCTGCATAGGCCGCCTCCCCCTTCGGGGGTTAACTTGCGTCGGCCATCCATTTGTCCAGATGGACATGGAAATGGCGTAAACGCGCTTCCTGCTCGCCCCACAGGGGGCCGCGGAAACCGCGCGAGAGGGCACCAGCCTGCACGATGGGAAGCAGGTCGCTGTCCTGATCCAGCACTTCTCCCATGCCCGGCGGCACGCCAAGGCCCGTATGCACCACATCCGGGCGGGTTGCGCCCGTCAGGTCGACATCGTCGCCAAGGCCCATCCAGAGGGGCGCGCCATAACCGGGCACGTCGATATGCCGGTACATGATGGTCGTTTCATAGGTGAACTGATTGGGATCGTCGCCATGCGGCTTGAAGCGGTGCAGGAAGACCGCTTCGGGATGACAGCCGATCTGGGCGTTCGGGAATATGCCGAAGATCGTCGCATCCGTAAGCTGGGCGTCACTGAACTTGTTATAGTCGAGACCCAGCTTGGCGGCGCGATCCCGCTTCGCCATCGCGATGGCCGACCGGCTTTCATAGGCCGTACCCTGGAACGCCGCAGCGTCCAGGCCGGCATCCTCCAGCATCACTGCAATGCCCGGATTGATGCCTTCCTGGTCCGGGAAATGGGAATTTGGCTGGCCGAACGGGACGAACTGACGGCTCATGCCATTTTCATAAAGGTCGATATGCGTGCGATCGTCCAGCATGCCCATCGTCTGCGGATGAATGGCGTGGAGGTGATAGCTTTCGTAAAAAGCGTCGATGCCGCCTTTCCAGTTCGCCGCCCAGTCCGACCGGCGATGCTGCACGACGTGCATCTTGTCGATCTCATAGGTTTCCAGCATCGGCAGTATCGTGCCGAGATGGTCTTTCAGCGGCGGTACGTCGTCGGTCATCGAGATGAAGACGAGGCCCGCTTCTTCCTCGACCCGGACGGACGACAGGTCGATATCGTGGCACAGCACTTCCGGCCGGAAGGTTTCCGGGTCGGTGACCGCCAGATTGCTGCCGTCCAGATCGAACTTCCAGCTGTGGAAGGGGCAGGAAAAGCTGCCCTGTGACCCGACATCGTCCATCACCAGTCGGCTGCCGCGATGCGGGCATACGTTGTAATGGGCGGCGAGCGCGCCATCGTCCGTACGCACGATGATGAAGGATTCGACGCCGATGTCGAACCGCATCCAGTCACCGGATTCCCGCACGTCGCTCGAAGGCCCGGCGAACAGCCAGGTCTGTGTGAACACCTTCTCCCACTCGGCCTCGGCAAAAGCAGGGCTGGTATATCGGGACGGATCGGGTCGCGCCGATCCGTTGTCGACAAGCGGGGCGGGCGCATCAAACGGATGCTTGCTGTCCTTATGGACCGCCCAACTGCGCGGATCGTAATTCACGCGTCGTCTCCCTGCGCCATGCGCTTGTCCAGTTCGACATGGAAGTGGCGCAGCCTGGCTTCCTGCTCACTCCACAGCGGGCCACGGAAGCCGCGCGAACGGGCGCCCGCCTGCACGATCGGCAACAGGTCGCTGTCCTGGTCCAGAACCTCGCCCAGGCCGGGAGGCTCGCCAAGGCCGGTATGGACGATGTCGGGGCGGGTCCGGCCCGTCAGGTCGATTTCATTGCCCAGCCCCATCCACGCCGGCGCGCAATAGCCGGGCGCGTCGATGTGGCGGTAGAGAATGCAGGTGTCATAGGTGAACTGGTTGGGATCGGTGGCGTGCGGCACGAAACGGTGCAGGAAGACCGCTTCGGGGTGGCAACCGATCTGCGCGTTGGGGAACAGGCCATAGACCGTGGAATCGCTCAGTTGCGTGTCGCTGAACTTCTCGTAGCCAAGGCCATATTTTTCGGACCGCTCGCGCTTGGCCTGCTGGACTGCCGCGCGGGTTTCATGCGCGGTGCCGTTATAGCTGGCCGGGTCGATGCCCGCGTCCTGCAGCATCATGGCGATGCCGGGATTGACGCTTTCCTGGTCATCATAGCGCCGGCTGGGCTGCGCAAAGGGCACGAACTGGCGGCTGATCCCGCCTGGATACAGGTCGATCTGCGTGCGGTCGTCCATCAGGCACTGGGTCTGCGGATGCACGGCGTGGAGGTGATAGATTTCCGCGAAGGCGTCGACGCCGCCCTTCCAGTTGGAACCCCAGTCCGACTGCCGATGCTGCACGACGTTCATCTTGTCGATCTCGTACAGCTCCAGATGCTCAAGGACAGGCGCCAGCCATTGCTTGAGCGGCTCGATATGCGGGTCCATCGAGATGAACACCAGGCCGGCGGCGACCTCGCAGCGGACGGACGTCATATTGTGATCGTGGCACAGCACTTCCGGCCGGAAGGTCTCGGGATCAGTGACGGCCAGATTCTCGCCCTCCAGGCTGAACTGCCAGCTGTGGAAGGGGCAGGTGAACTTGCCGACGCTACCGGTGTCGGCCTGGACGATCTGACTGCCGCGATGCGGGCAGACATTGTAATGGGCATGGATCTGGCCATCGTCGCCATGGACGATGATGAAGCTCTCCGGCCCGATGTCGAACTTGGCGAAGTCGCCCGGTTCGCGCACGTCGGAAACGGGGCAGGCGACCAGCCAGCTACGGGCGAAGACCTTCTCCCACTCGGCGGCGGCGAAAGCCTTGTCGTGATAACGCGCGCCTGTCGGCCGCGCGGTTCCGTTGTCGATGACGGGCGCGCGATCGTTGAACGGATGCGGCGTGCCGATGTGGATATCCCACAGATTGAAGTCGAACTTCATTTCCAGCTCTCCATGATGCTCACCCCGGGTTGGATGATTTCCGTCTTCATGCGGATCGACACCAATAAAAAAACATGCATGATTGTTTTGCAAGCAGATTCGCACGATCCGCCACGGGTTGCGCAAAAAACAGGTCTGCAAGAGAGGATCAGGCAATGAGTCAGCTATTCGGACCAGTTTTTCAGATCGCCTATGTCGTCGAAGACGTGGAGTCGGCGATCGATCACATGGTGAAGACGATGGGCATCGGACCGTTTTTCATGTTCCCGGTGCCGCTGCAGGCGGACTGGCTGGAAATACGCGGCGAGCGAGTCGATCCCGACTATGATTTCCTGGGCGCGGCCGCCCTGTCCTACAGCGGCGACACGATGATCGAGATCATCCAGCCGGGACGTGACCCGTCCACCTATCGCGAGTTTCTGGATTCCGGCCGACGCGGCGTCCACCACCTTGGCACCGTGGCAACGGATTATGATGCGCAAATGGCTGCGGCGCGGGCGGCGGGCATAGGCGTGGCCGCGGAAGGTGTGCTTCCCATCTCGCGCTTCTCCTACCTTGATACCGACGTGCTGTTTCCCGGAACGATGGTCGAACTGATCGAAATGACTCAGGCGATGAGGGATCTGTTCAGCGGTGTGAAGGAAACCGCCCGGTCGTGGGACGGCAAGGATCCGGTGCGGCGGATCGGCTAGCCTTGCGATTTTAACTGTGCTCCTGCGAAAGCAGGAGCACAGTTTAGACGGTGGGCCTGGGCTCCTGCTTTCGCAGGAGCACGGTGCATGTCTCGAAACGAACGAAAATTGGCGACCCTTTACGGCCGCCCTTTGCGCAGATCGTCGGCCCGCGTGCGAAGATACTGTCGGATATTCTCCCGATCCTCCACGCTCAATTCTTCGAACCGGGGCATGCCATTGGGCACGAGCGCTCCGTCATGGACGATGGCACTCACCGCATCTGCAGAGAGGATCGCGCCAGAGGTGCGCAGGTCGGGCGCCGTGCCCCCTGCGATCGCGCCGCCGCCATGGCATACTGCACAACGCACGTTGAAGATGTCCTCGCCGGCCTTCGCCGCCAAGGCGTTGGCCTTGAACTCGGGATCGTCCACGGCCTGCGGCTTGTAGGGTATCTTCGCCGGCAGCGTCGCCTTGCCGTCGAGGATGAAGGTCAATACCCGGCGGGTCTGGGTGCGGTAGTCAATGCCGAACTGGGCGAGCAGGGGCCCGAACAAGCCGGCGCTTGTCCCCATGCCGGCGATCACGGTCACATATTGCTTGCCATCGACCGAATAGGTGATCGGCGGTGCGACGACGGGCGCCTTCGCATCGAAGTTCCATAGGGTGCTGCCCGTTTTCGCGTCATAGGCGGTGAAGCTGGAGTCCGGATGGCCCTGGAACACCAGTCCGCCGCCGGTGGCCATGACGCCGCCATTAAAATGCCCCGGCGTTGGCAGGCGCCACGCTTCCTTCTGGGTGACGGGGTCCCATGCGACGAGGTAGCTTAAAATCTTGGCGCCGGGCGATGGGCGGACATCGGCGTTGACGCCATAATCCAGGGCCATGCCGGGCCTCCGCTTCCAATTTTCACGCGTAATGCCGGTATCGTCATACGTAACCTGAAGGTCGATCGCCGGAATGTAGACCAGTCCATTTTTCGGGCTGAACGCCATGGGCGTCCAGCTATGCGCGCCGGCCGGGCTCGGCTTGAAGGTGACGGGGCCATCCTCATAGCGGACATTGGGTTCCTCCACCGGGCGGCCCGTCTTAAGATCGATACTCTTGGCCCAGGTCGCAGTGACGAAGGGCTTGGCGGAGATCAGCTTTCCGGTGGTGCGGTCGATGACATAGAAGAAACCGTTCTTGGGCGCGGTCATCAGCACCTTGCGGGGTTTCCCGTCGATCGACAGGTCCGCCAGTTGCATGTCCATCGCCGCATTATAGTCCCAGCTTTCGCCGGGATTGATCTGATAATGCCATTTATACGCGCCGGTCTTCGCGTTCACCGCGACGATCGAACACAGGAACAGATTGTCGCCCTTGCCCTCGCTCCTGATCTTGTGATTCCATGGCGAGCCGTTTCCGGTGCCAAGATAGATGGTGTCACTGTCCTTGTCATAGGTGATGGCGTTCCACACCGTGCCGCCACCGCCATATTTCCACCAGTCGCCCGACCAGGTCTTGGCGGCCATCTCCATCGTCCTGTTTTCAAATCCGTCAGCCGGGTTGCCGGGGACGGTATAGAAGCGCCATTTCTGCTTGCCGGTCTCCGCGTCATAGGCGGTGGCATAGCCCCGGATGGCGGCCTCGTCCGCGCCGCCATTGCCGATGATGACCATGCCGTCGAACGCCCGGGGCGGGCCGCTGATGAAGCGCAGATCGTCCTTGCCCATGGTCATGGTCGACCAGACAGCCTTGCCGGTCTTTGCGTCGATGGCGATCAGGCGACCGTCCTGCGTGCCGATATAGACCTTGCCATTCCAGTAGGCGATACCGCGACTACCCCAACCCTGACGCAACTTGTGCCCGGCCGCCTCGGGCGCTTTGGGGTCATAGGTCCACAGCAGCTTGCCGGTGCGCACGTCGAGTGCGTGAGCAACGCTGTAGCCGGAGGCGAAATAGATGATGCCGTCCACCTCGATCGGTCCCGTGGCCGGGTTGCCGGCGGGAAGGTCGAAAGACCAGGCAAGACCGAGGCGTTTTACCGTCTCCGCATTGACCTGGTCCAACGGACTGTAATGCTGCTCTCCATAGGTCCGCCCGAAAGCCGGCCAGTCCCGTCCGTCGCTGCCGTCCGTCAACTGCGCCAGCCAGCCCGCCGGGCCGGCGTCCGCTGCCTCTGTCCGGTTTTCCGGGGCAGGGCTGGACGTGCAGCCGGCAAGTGAACCCAAGGCAGACAAGGCCATGAAGGAGACGGCCGTGAGCGCGACACGGCGGGATATGAATAGCATCAATGAGACTTCCAGAAACGGAGCGATAATGTCAGGCGGCGTCGATGTAGCGATCCAGTTCCGCATGGAAATGCCCGATGCGCTGCTCCTGCTCGGACAGGATCGATCCGCGGAAGCCCAGGCTTTCTATGCCGCGCTGAACCTCGGCGAACAGGCCGCTGTCCTGATCGAACACTTCGCCAAGGCCGCCTTCGCGCCAGTCGATATGCTGGACCTGCGCCGGCTCCTTGCCGCTGATGTCCCATCCTTCCGGCAGGCCCATATAGGCGGGCGGCAGGATTTCGGGATTTTCCTGCGGATGCATCATGACGATCACGTCGAACACGAACTTGCGCGGGTCCGTCGCATGGGGGCGGAAATAGAGCATGCTTACGCCCTCCGGATGGATGCCCATCTGGATGTTGGGGAAGATGTCGTAATTCCAGTCGTCCGTCAGCTGGTTGTCGAGGAAGCCGGAATAATCGATGCCCAGCCGGTCGGCGCGCGCGCGCTTGGCGGCCTGTACGGCCGGGCGCACGGTTTCCTTGGGCCCTTCGAAACTGTCGGGATCGATCCCCACTTCCTGCATCGTCGCGCGCAGTCCGGCGTTCAGGCCGTCAATGCCCATGCGTGGGCTTTCATAGGCGAATTTGGTCACCATGCGGCTCATGCCGTTGGGATAGAGGTCCACCTGCGCGTGATAGTCGTTGAAGACGGGCAGGATCTGCGGGTGGATGGCGTGGACATGATAGGCTTCGTTGAAGCCGTCGACGCCAACCTTCCAGTTGGAATCCCACACGGCGCGCACGCGACGCATGATCCGCATCTCCTGAAGGCGATAGGGCTTCGCATGGGCGGGCAGCGGGCCGAGATGGTCGAGTAGCGGCTTGGCGTCCTTGTCCATGTTGATGAAGATGAAGCCTTCCCAGCTTTCGCAGCGGACTTCGGTCAGATCCTTGTTCCGGCACAGCGCCTCTGGCCGGAACGTCTCCTTGTCGGTCACATGGTCGATTTTGCCGTCCAGGGCGAAACGCCAGTTGTGGAAGGGGCAAGTGAAGCCGGCCGGGCGCGACCCGGTCTCTTCCGTGACAAGGCGGTTGCCGCGATGGGAACATACGTTGAAAAAGGCGCGGATATTGTCGTCATCATCGCGGGTGATGATGAAGCTCTCACGGCCCAGTTCGAACATCACATAATCGCCGGGCTCGGGAATGTCTTCCTCGCGAGCGGCCCAATTCCAGACCTTGGCCCACAAGCGCGTCCGTTCCTTTTCCATATAGTCCAGGCTGTAATACCGCTCAGGAGAAATCGGAGCTGTACCGTTGTCAACATAAGGAGCCTTGGATTCATAACTATCTTCCGGGGCATCCGGATTGACAATCCATGTATCTCTGCAGTCACGATCAAGTATATCTGACATAATTACTCTCCAGATGTGCAACAATATTATAAAAGAATCATATGTATTACATTTTGAATCTATGATATCCTGACGCTGGGACTCGTTTTTCGATTCCACAACTGATAACAGGAGAATGGATATGCCGAATGTAGACGTTCCACCCCAAAATGGGGCCGACCCGCTGGGCTATGTGCTGGGCCATCATGCTCCGGACATTGGATCGGCGGCGGGCAATTATGTGCGCTCTGTCTATCAGTCGCTGCGCTTGCCGCTGCGCGTGGCGGAGGCTGCCCGCTATCGCACGGCGCAAATCAACGGATGCCTGGTGTGCCAGGATTTCCGGGCCGGCGACCATCTGGACAGCTATCTGGCATCGATCGGCGGCGACACGGCGTCCTCGCTGGTTGCACGCGGCGGCGCGAAGCCCGACGAAGCCTTTTATCAGGCGGTAAGCGACTGGAAGAATTCCAGCCTGTTCAATATTCAGGAACGCATGGCGATGGACTATTCCGAACGCCTTGCGGAAAACCCGCGCGACCTGTCCTATGATGCGGACTTCTGGAAACAGATGCATGAAGCGTTTAGCGACACCGAGATCACCGAACTGACCCTGGCGATCGGATGCTGGATGGCGATGGGTCGCTTCACCCATGCTCTTGGGCTGGATTCGGTCTGCATGACCGAGATGCTGCAGCCCGCAGCGTAAATTGGTGGCGGCGGGGAAGGGGGCCCCCGCCGCCACACTTGCCTGCCCGTCGGCAGGCGGCATCACCGCTTGCTGCCGAACTTGGCCCCGATTTCCAAGCCATAGAAACGGGGTGGGCCAAACTGGGTGTTAAGCCACAGGCCGGCCACATTTTGCGAAGCAATGCGGTAACGCTTGTCACTGAGGTTGCGTCCGATCAGGCGGATGAAATATTTGTCCTCCGCTTCGGACAGGGTGATCGATGCATTGAGCAGGGTGCGCGCGTTCAGATAGGTATTGCCGAACGGCGTATCGATCGCCTGGGTGGACAGGTTGCGGCCGGTATAGGCGGCATTGCCGTTCGCCACGATCTTCCAGTCTGATCCGATCGGGAGTTCGTAGGTTGCGTCGGTCGTCCACTGCCATTTTGGCGCGCGGTCCAGCGGGGCGGTCGACAGATCATAGCCATTGCCCGGCGCATCATAGGACCCGTATTTGGCGTCCTGATAGCCAAGCACGCCGCGCAGCGTGAAGCCCTGGAACAGGATGGCCGAGGCTTCCGCTTCCACGCCCTTCACCGTCGCGCTGGCCGCGTTCTGGAACTGCGTGAACTGGTTGGGCTGGCCGTTCACGACGATCGGCACGTTGATGTTCTTCTGCAGGTTCTTGTACTTCACATGGAAGCCGGTGACGTTCAGGCGGACCCGGCGGTCGAAGAACTCGCTCTTGAACCCGATTTCGTAGCTGTCGGCGGTCTCCGGACGGGTTGCCGCTGCCGCTATGCGGAAGGCATTGAGATCGTTGCCGAACGGGGCGAAGCTGCCGGTCTGGTCGTTGAAGCCGCCACCCTTGTAGCCGCGCGAGGCCGTTCCATAGACGAACAGGGTTGGCGTCGCCTGCCAGCCAAGGCTGCCGCGATAGGTCAGCTTGCGGTCATGCGCTTCGACGCGGACGACATTGTCCGGGAAGTTGAAGACGCTCATGTCCAGCGGTTCGTCGATGGTGATCGGGCGGACCGGCGTGCCGAGGTCGGGAATAAAGCTCTGCTGACGCCCCCACCAGGTCTTGTCGTCCCAGCTATAGCGCGCGCCGCCGGTCAGTTTCAGTTCTTCGGTGAACTTGAAGGTGCCTTCGGCAAACAGCGCCTTGGATGTAGCGTTCTGTGCGTTACACAAAGTGTAAGGCGTCGAGTTCCACGGCCCGTAAGGCGTGGTGCCTCCGAGCAGGTCCTGGAAACCCAAGAGCTGTGCGACGCAGAACTGGGTCTTGTCCTTCTGGTAGAACCCGCCCGCGACCACATCGAACGCACCGCCGAAGTCAGACGCGAAGCGCAGTTCCTGCTGGTAGGTCTTGCGATCGTCGTCGCGGTTGGCGTCGAAGAACGACAGGGGTTCGCCATCGGGCGCAATCGCCACGGCGCCGGCATAGCTGTTCGGCAGGCGCGAGCGCTGGAAGCGATAGCCGGACACGGACGTCAACGTGCCGAAGCCCAGATCGAAGTCGACGTTCAGATATACGCCATCCACGTTGATCCGCTGGCCAAGAGGCATGCTGATCAGGCCGGCGAAGCGGTTGGTGGTTGCGGCGTTCTTCAGCGGATCATTGGTATTGGGATTGGGGACAATCGTGCCGAGGATCGAGGTCAGGAATGAACCGGCACCGCCGGGCCCTTCGAACAGGCCGTTCTCGTTGACGGACGGAACTGCGTCGGACTTGTCGCGGATCCACTCATATTGCAGCAGCGCGCTGATCTTGTCGGTCGGTTCGAACAGCAGCTTCGCGCGGGCCTGCCAAACGTCCTTGCCGCCAAGACGGCTGTTGTCGAGACAACCCTGGACGCCGTTGAACTTGCTGGTGCCGCCTACGACCGGGCCATAGCAGGCGCCGTTGCGATAATAGCCGTCGCTCTTTTCATATCCGCCGACCAGGCGCAGGGCCAGCACGTCCTCGATCAGCGGGACGTTGAAGGCGGCCTGCACCTTCTTGGTGCCGTAGCTGCCATATTGCGCCCGCGCCTCGACGCCGATCATGTTCATTTCCGGCTTCTTGGTGCGCACGGTGACGGCGCCGCCGGTGGTGTTCTTGCCGAACAGCGTGCCCTGCGGTCCGCGAAGAACCTCGACCTGCGAAATGTCGAAGGTGTCGAGCAACTGCGTCTGGACGGAGGGGACCACGAAATCGTCGACGAGCACGGCCACAGGCGGTTCGAAATAGACGATGATCGTGTTCTGACCGACGCCGCGCATGGCGAAGGAGGCGGCATTGAAGTTCGCGATGGTCGCGGCCGAGAAGTTGGGGACGAACGCGGCAAGTTCGCCGATGTCGCGCGGGCTGGCCTGCTGGATCAGGTTGGCGTCGATGGCGCTGACCGCGATCGGCGTGTCCTGAAGGTTGGTGGAGCGGCGGGTCGCGGTGACGACGATGTCCTGCAGCCCAACGCTGTCTTGCGGAGCGGCCTGCGGCGTTTGATTTGCGGCTTCGGTTTGGGCCTGGGCGGGCGCGATTGCCATTCCGGCGACCAGTGCGCCAAACGCTACGCCAACCAACCTGGATTTTCTGTTCATTCCTAGTCTCCTCTCCTGCGTCGAAGTTTCCGTGACCTCGTTCTTCAGATGCGGCGATCCTAATCCGCGCGATTAAAAATGCAATCATGCATGAATGTTTTTTTGTGAGCCTTGCCAAAATACAACAGCATTTGATTTTGCGGTGCAGCAAAAGCGATTTCTGCTTGTCAACGCTCTTGAAAAAGCATTCATGTTTGTTTTTAATAATGCAAAGGGAAAATCCCTAGCGTTCGGATGAGGAGTGCCTATGGCCTACAGCTTTCTTTCGCGATTTCGCATAAAGCCTGAACAGGAAGAGGAATTTGTCCGCCTGGCGCGGCAAATGGAGTCGCTGGTGGACCGGGAGCCGGGCACCTTGCAATTTCAGTTCTTCCGTCTGGGCGAACCGGGCATGTTTGCGGTGCTGGAATCTTTCGTCGATGAGGCGGCCGACAAGGCGCACATGGAAACCGAGCATGGCAAGCCGCTGATCGAGAAAATGATCGGCTGCATGGCGGGCGGCTATGAGCGTGAACTGCTGTACGATCTGGTGCCGCAGGAATGAGCGGGAAGAGCTTCATAGCCCAACTGCGCGTCAAGCCGGAGAAGCGGCAGGATCTGATCGACCTGCAGAAGGAATTGCGCGCTCTGGTGCACGCGCGGGAGCCCGATGCACTGGTCTATGAGCTTTTCCAGTCGGACGAAGACCCGGACCTGTTCCAGATTGTCGCCACGTTCCGCGACGATGCGGCCTTCGAGCATCATATGCACATTGATTTCCACGACCGGCTGGTGCCGCCGATCGTCGAATGCCTGGCAGAGGAGATGAAGATCGCCTTCTACCGCTCGCTGACATAAAATAAGGAGAGGCATAGTGGCCGTAACGGACGAGGATATTGAAGACCTGATTGCGCGGCGGGACATCTATGATGTTCTCACCCGTTATTCCCGCGCACTGGACCGCGCCGATGTCGAATTGATGAAGACGGTCTATTGGCCCGATGGCATCGACAATCATGGCGTATTCAATGGAAACGCGGCGGAATTCGCCGAATTCATCGTCCGGGAGATCCAGAACTGGTTCGAAGTGACGATGCACGGTCTTATGAATGTGCATATGGAAGTCGATGGCGATTTCGCGTCCACCGAAACCTATCTTTTCGCCTATCACAAGGTCCGGCAAGACAAGGCGGACGAGATTTTCGGATCGCGTTATATGGCGATGTTCGATGGCAAGGGCCTCGATCCCAATCATCACCATTTCTATTTCGGCGGCCGCTATCTTGATCGGTTTGAGCGGCGAAATGGCGAATGGCGCATCCTCAAACGCCAGGTGGTTATGGACTGGAACGATAATCGCCCGTCGGGCGAAATCCTCGACCAGGGCATGTTCGCCACGCTGGAGCCGCGCGGTGAGAGAGGGCAGGGCGATCTCGTCTTTGCGAACGTGCCATGAGTCGGCGCGCGGAGCTGGAGGATTTGGTCGCGCGGCGGGACGTCTACGGCGTCTTGACGCGCTACTGCCGGGCGCTCGACCGGGCGGATCTGGAATTGATGCGGACGGTCTATTGGCCGGACGGCATCGACAGCCACGGCATCTACAGCGGCAACGCGGCCGAGTTTGTCGAATTCATCATCGGCGAGATCACCAAATATTTCGAGATGGGCACCCATTGCCTGCTTAATGTGGACATCAAGGTGAAGGGCGATGTCGCCTGCTCGGAAAGCTACCTCTATTCCGCCTGCCGCCTGCGAGAGAATATGACGGAGGCCCTGCTGGGGTCGCGCTATCTCCAGATGTGCGGCGGCAGTGGCCTGGATGCCGGCAATGAGATGTTCGTCATGGCCGGGCGCTATATCGATCGCCTGGAGCGTCGGGACGGAGAATGGCGGATCGCGCATCGTCAGGTCGTGATGGACTGGAATGACAGCAACCCGTCGAACCAGATCCTGGACGAGGGGCTGTTCCGGACCATGCGGCCGCGTGGCGAATGGGGGAAGGACGACCCGGTTTACGCCAATATTCTGCTTCCCGGCACGCACGCGCGTACCGGCGAAAATATCGTTTGAAAATTAACATCAATTATCCTATTGATGTATTGTTGCATAATTGATAGCATGAATTATCGAAATTGAAATTCGATATGCACGATCTGTAAGATCGAAATGGCCCGGAGTTTGGTATCTGGGGTATTGTTTGCAGTATTTACTGAAATGGTTGTTGTGCAGGAAATGAGCACCTGCGCATATAAATTGACGATTACATAAAATGTGACGTTTTTAGGAGAGGAGACAAGTAATGGCGATTTTCGCTAATGATGGCACGCGTCTGCAAAAGGCGGTGCTTTCCAGCCTTCCTGCATTGTTATTGGGTGGCGTAAGCAGCACGGCCCTCGCCCAGGCGGCGCCTGTCGAGCAGTCGACATCCGCGACCACTGAGGGCCAGGACCGCGTCACATCCCTTGAAGAAATCGTTGTTACGGCCCGGCGTCGTGAAGAATCGCTTCAGGATGCGCCGATTGCCGTATCCTCCTTCTCCGCCGCAGCCATAGACCGGCAGTTTGTAACTGATATCCGCGGTCTGGCAGGTCAGATTCCTAACGTCGTCATCACCAACGTTCCGGGCTTCAACGCGGCCGCCATCGGCATTCGCGGCCAGTCGACAGCGGATATCATCCTGACGTTCGAGCCGGCGGTCGGCGTGATCGTCGATGATTTCGTGCTGGCCAACGTGCAAAGCCAGCTGTTCGATCTGTTCGACACGCAGCGGATCGAAGTGCTGCGTGGCCCGCAAGGTACTTTGTTCGGCAAGAACACGGTCGGCGGCGTCATCAATATCATCACCAAGCGGCCGACCAACGAGCTGGGTGGTGAGCTGCGGCTTGGATATTCCAGTTTCAACACCAAGGATGTGAAGGCGGCGATCAACATCCCGTTGATCGACGAGAAACTGGCGCTTCGCGTTGCCGGGGCCTATCACAAGAGCGGCGGCTATTATCATGACACCAGTCATGGCGGCGGCCGGATCGGCGGATCGGATGTCTTCAATGCACGTGCGAAGCTGCGCTTCACGCCGGACTCGACCACCGACATCATGGTCACCTATGAAATCATGCGGGACCGCAGCGACAGCCCGCCGTCGGTAAACGAAACGCCAGCGTCGTTCCTGCTTGCGCAGGTCGGCTTCCCCGGCATCCAGGTCACCGGGAAAAATCCGCTCAATACCAGCCTGACGCTATGCGAGGGCAATGCGACGGACCCCAATTGCATTGGCACGCTCAACGGCCATCACCTGGATGTCGATGGCATTTACCTGCGCGCGCAGAAGGATTTGCCCGACATCGGCAGCTTCATCATGGTCGGCGGATATCGCCGGACGAAGGCCATCCTGCCCAGCGAATATTCGGGTGAAGATGCGAAGATCTTCTATTCGACCCGCGACGACACCCGGAAGCAGTATAGCGTTGAAGGACGCTTCACCTCGGACTTCAGCGACCGGCTGAAATTCACCATCGGCGGCATGTATTGGGGCCAGAAGCTGGCGGCCAACGCCACCTCCTTCCTGGGTTTCCTGCGCTTCCTGGGCGATCCGACGGCGACGACCGATCCGAACCAGTCGGATATGTATTACACGGTCAACAGCTATTCGGTCTTTGGAGAGGGCGAATTCAAGCTGCTTGATAAGTTCGCGCTGATCGCCGGTGGACGGTACACCAAGGAGGACAAGACCTTCCGTGTTCGCCCGCAGGTGCGCCGCTCGACAATCGCCACGGGTTTCTGGCCTGAATATGCGTCCAGCGCCAGCTTCTCCCGTCCGACGTTCCGGGCCGGATATCGCTGGGAAATCAACGACAACATCAACAACTATTTCACCTACAGCCAGGGCTACAAGTCGGGTGGCTTCAATGAGCAGGCGATGTCCGCGACATCCGCCCTGCCGTTCAAGGAAGAGACTGCCGACTCCTTCGAACTCGGTTTCAAGACCGAGACGTCGGACAAGCGGGTGCGTTTCAACCTTGCTGGCTTCTTCGTGAAGTATGACAATCTGCAACGTGACGCGGTCGTGCCGTTCACTGATCCGATCACCGGCCTGCCCGGGCAGGAGACCCGGACGACCAACGCGGGTGCGGCAGAAGTGTGGGGCGTCGAGGCTGAGGCCAGCGCCGTTCCTGTCGAAAACCTGACCGTGTCGCTCAGCGCTGGCTGGCAGGATGGCAAATATAACGAGTTCATCACCGACGTGAACGGCGATGGCGTGAACGATGATGCATCCTATCTGAAACTGCGCAATCTGCCCAAATGGACGCTGAACGGCACGGCAACCTATGATGTGTTCGTGCCGATCGGGAAGATTTCATTCACCGGGTCGGTCAATTATCAGGCCGAATATGAGGCGACGACGCTGAACGCCGAGTTCACGCAGGGTGAGGCGCGCACCCTGGTCGGCGCAAGCATCAACTGGTCCGACGACAGCGATCGTTACCGTGTATCAATCTACGGTGCGAACCTGTTGAACGAGATTTATCGTGTGAACGGTAACTCGGTCGCCGGCCTCTTCAACTTCACCAACTATGCTCCGCCGCGTTCCTTCGGCGTAGAAGTTGGTGCGAAGTTCTGACGTCTCCAACAAGGGAACTCCGCATGACGGCGAAAGCCAACGACAGATCGCTGGAATCCTATCGGCGGATGCTGCGCATCCGCCACTTCGAAGACCGTGCGGAGGCGATGCATGCGGCCGGGGAAATCCCCGGTTCGCTGCACACATACGCCGGTCAAGAAGCGTCGGGTGTTGGCGCCTGTATGGCGTTGCGTGACGAAGACTATATGGTCGGCACGCATCGCTCCCACGGGCATCCAATTGCCAAGGGGGCGGCGCTTCGTCCTTTGATGGCGGAGCTGCTGGCCAAGGCCACCGGCATCTGCAAGGGGAAGGGCGGGTCGATGCACCTGTCCGACTTCAAGGTCGGCAGCCTTGGCGAAACCAGCATTGTCGGATCGGGGCTTCCCGTCGCCGTTGGTGCGGCGCTTGGCTCGAAGTTGCAGGGCAATGACCGGGTGTCGCTCTGCTTCTTCGGCGACGGCGCATCCAATGAAGGGGCGTTCCACGAAGCCTGCAATCTGGCTGCGGTATGGAAGCTGCCGGTGATCTTCCTGTGCGAGAATAACGGCTATGCCGTGTCCACGCCGGCATCGGCGATGGTGTCGGTCAAGGACGTCGCGGAACGCGCCAAGGCGTATTCGATGCCCTCCGCCATCGTGGACGGTCAGGATGTCGAGGCGGTGTTCGAAGCGGTGACGGAGGCAGTGACGCGCGCACGGACCGGCGGAGGCCCGACCTTCGTGGAGACCAAGACCTACCGCTATGCCGACCATGCCGTGAATATGGGCCGCATCCTGCTCGATCGCGGCGGGGAGGTGGACGAATGGCGGCAACGCGATCCGATTACGCTGTATCGCCGGCGGCTGATCGAGAGCGGCGTTCCCGAAGCGACGCTGGATGACTTGGAGAATGAAGTGGTCGCCGAGGTAGAGGATGCGATCACTTTCGGCCGCGAAAGCCCCTATCCGACACAGGAAGAAGCGTTCGACGATGTTCTGTCCGAACGCCTGCCGATCCCGGCCTTCCTGACCGCCTGAGGCCATTGAGAGGAGTAACCCAATGGCAAGATTGACTTTTCTGGAAGCCATCCAGTCCGCCCAGTTCGAAGAGATGAAGCGGGACGACAAGGTCTTCATCATGGGCGAGGACATCGTCTGCAATGTCTTCGGCACTACCACCAATTTCGTCGAGAACTTCGGACTGGAACGGGTGCGCGACACGCCCATTTCCGAAAACGGTTTCGTCGGCGCGGGCGCGGGCGCGGCGATGGTCGGCATGCGCCCGATCGTCGACGTCACGCTGTCCTCCTTCCTTTACCCGGCTATGGACCAGATCGTCAGCATCATTGCCAAGTCGCGCTACATCTATGGGGGCCAGGCACGCCTGCCGCTCGTGGTGCGCAGTTGCATGTTCTACGGAAACTCCAATGCTGCGCAGCATTCCGATCGTCCTTACCCCATGCTCATGGGCGTGCCGGGTCTCAAGATCATCGTGCCGTCCGGTCCGCGCGACATGAAGGGCATGCTGAAGGCGGCGATCCGCGACGAGGATCCGGTATTCTGCTTTGAGGATGCAACGCTCTGGTCGGGCAAGGAAGAGGTTCCCGACGATCCGGACTTCGTGGTGCCGATCGGCAAGGCCGAGGTGAAGCGCGAAGGCACTGACGTCAGTATCTTCGCCATTGGCGGAGCGGTTCCCATGGCGATGGCGGCGGCGAAGATACTGGCGCAGGACGGCATATCGGCGGAGGTCGTGGACCCCCGGACGCTCTCGCCGCTCGACCGTGACGCGATCCTGAAATCCGCGCGCAAGACCGGACGTGTCGTCGCCGTCGATCCGGCGCACCGGACATGCAGCGCAGCGAGCGAGATCGCCGCGATCGTGGTTGAGGATGCCTTCGATGCCCTGCGCGCGCCCGTCGTGCGCGTGACGACACCGGACACGCACATGCCCTTCAGCCCGGTGATCGAAAAGGCGCTCTATCCCAACAAGGACCGGATCATTGCGGCGGTTCGCAAGGTCGTCGGTGCGCCGGTTCCCGCCTGATCCAAGGAGAATGAAATGCCAATAGTGGATGTGCTTCTGCCCCAGTTCGGCATGGGCATGCAGGACGGGGAAATCGTGAAATGGCTCAAGTCCATTGGCGACACTGTCGATGCCGGTGAACTGCTGGTCGAAATCGAAGCGGCAAAGACCACGGTCGAAGTGCCTTCGCCCGCAAGTGGAAAGCTGGTCGAGATCGTCGCCCAGGAAGGCGAGACGGTCGACGTTCGCGCCGTGATCGCGCGGCTGGAGAATTAACCCGCACGGCGGAACGGTTCGGAAAAGAGGTTTTGATGCGCGTGTCTGCCCAGCCCCGTAAGTGGTTTCGCAAGAAGCGGTATATCATTCCAGCGGCGCTGCTGCTCATCCTGGCGCTGCTATGGCTGTATCTCTGGATGCCGCGCCCTCTGCCGCCGCTGGTGATACCCACGGGCGAACCGCAAAGCTCTGCTTGGGAGGATTGGGGCGGTTCGCGCGGCGGGTCGCGCTATGCGCCCATCGGTCAGATCCGCCCGAACAATGTCATGCACCTGCAGGTGGCATGGACATATAGCAGCGGAGAAATGAAGCGGCGCAGCGCTGCGATGCTAGGGAACAGCACTGTCGAAACCACGCCGATCCTTGCCGCAGGATCGCTGGTGACCTGCACGCCGTTCGGCCGGATCATCGCGCTCGACCCGCAAACGGGGCATGAAAAGTGGGCGTACGAAAGCAAGATCGACCCGAATTTCGTATTGCCCAATCAATATATCTGCCGCGGCGTTTCGCAATGGATCGATACGACGGCGCCCGCCGGCGCGCCATGCCGCCATCGCATCATTGCCGCGACCGTCGATCTGCGCATGATCGCGGTCGACGCGACCAATGGGAAAAGCTGCGCCGGTTTCGGCAAGGATGGCGCGATCAAGGTGGTGGAGGCCGTTCCGCCCCGGCATCTGGGCGAACTGAAGCTGGCGTCGCCGCCAGCGATCGTCGGGGATGTCGCCGTCGTCGGGTCCATGGTGCTGGACAATGTCCGCGCCGCCGCGCCGCGCGGCACGATCAACGGCTATGACGTGCGCACCGGAAAGCTGCTGTGGGCGTTCGAACCCATACCGCAGGATAGCGGGCCGACCGACAAGGACTGGTTGGGCGACGCCCGCCACCATGCAGGCGCGGCGAACATGTGGTCGGTGATGTCGGTCGATACGACGCGCAATCTGGTGTTCGTACCGACGTCGAGCGCGTCCCCCGATTATTATGGCGGTCTGCGCCCCGGTGATAACCGCTACGCCAATTCCATCGTGGCGCTGGACGGTAAGACCGGAAAGGTCGTCTGGCATCAGCAACTCGTCCATCATGACATCTGGGACTATGACACGCCCGCCCAGCCTGTACTGGTCGATATCCAGCGCGGCGGAGCGACCATTCCAGCGGTCGTGCAACCGACCAAGCAGGGCTTTACCTTCGTCTTCGACCGTCGCAACGGGACCCCGCTGTTCCCGATCGACGAACGGCCCGTGCCGCAAGGTGCAGTGCAGGGCGAATGGCTGTCAAAGACCCAGCCCGTGCCGCGCCTGCCCAAGCCATTGTTCAGCACGCGCCTGCGTCCGGAAGACGCTTGGGGCTTTACGCCGTGGGACCGGGGCAAGTGCCGGGACCTGATCGCCGCGCATCGCTATGAGGGGCTGTTCACGCCGCCAAGCACAAAGGGGACGATCACTTATCCGGCTGCATCCGGCGGCGCGAATTGGGGTTCCGCCTCGGTCGATCCGACAAGCCAGATCATGTTCGTCAATTCCAGCCGCGTGGCGTCGCTCATCACGTTGATCCCACGCCGCAAGTCGGCAGGCAATTCGGTCGAGCTTACCGCCACGGCGGACGTGTCGCCGATGGACGGCACGCCGTTTGAAGTGAAGCGCGAATTCCTGCTGTCGCCGTTGGGCGCGCCCTGCACGCCGCCGCCATGGGGCGGGCTAACGGCGATTGACCTCAAGACCGGCAAGACGTTGTGGGATGTGCCGCTGGGCACGATCGACAACAAGCTGCCGTTCAAGCCTGCGCTGAACTGGAAGCTGGGCACGCCGAACATCGGCGGGACGATCGTGACGCGGGGCGGCGTGCTGTTTGTCGCCGCGACCATGGACGGCTATCTGCGCGCTTTCGACATGAAGACGGGCGCGGAACTGTGGAAGGGCAAGCTGCCCGCCGGGTCCCAGTCCACGCCGATGACCTATATGGCCGGCGGTCGGCAATTCGTCGTGATGGCGACGGGCCAGCATATGTGGTTCCAGACGCCGGCCGGAGATTCCCTTGTCGCTTACGCCTTGCCGCTGGCCAAGCGGTGAGCGCGGCCGCGCCCGGCCGGAACCACGTCGAACGCGAAGCTGATGCGTGGCATCGTGCCGCCAAAGGGCAGGGTGCGATGGTAGTAGTAAGAGGGGAAGAGGATCATCCGTCCCGCGCGGGGCGCGATGCGATGCAGGCCCTCGCTTGGGCCAAGGGCGTCAGGCGCTTTGCCGATCTCGAACCAGCCAGCCGGAGCTTGCGCGGCAAGTATGGCGGTATCGTCCGGATAATACACGCCCGAAAGCCAGTTTGGGGCATGGATATGCGGTCCGACTTCTCCCCCCGGCTGCAGGATCGTTCCCCACATGGTGAGCGACCAGTCATCCGGACGCGCAGCAAGAAACGGATGATCGCCGGGAGGAAGGCAGGCCATATAGTCGGCGATTGCCGTGCGCGCGATGTCCGCAAGTTGCCCGAGGGGGCCAGCTTGTCCCGCCAGTTCGCTGCTCTGGTGGCCCGCGTGGGTGACAAGACCTTCCGGCTCGAAGGTGAGGGACGGATGCTTCCGAAGCGCGGTCGACAATTGCGCTCCGAAAGACTCGACGTCCTGGGGAGCGATATCGTCGATCACACGCACGAAGCGATCTATCCCGAGCAATGCGTCACGTTCGGCCGTACGCCCGAGCTGGCCGAGGGCAAGCGCCCTCAGGGCGAGTACGCTCGTCCCTGCATCGGGCCTGCGCAGTGCCTCTTCACAGATGGCAACGGCGTTCGCCGCATCGCCGGACTTCAAAAAATATGTGGCGAAGTTGACGTAGAGCATTTGCTGGTCGGGGGCGATGGCGATCGCGCGGCGATGGCGTTGTTCCGCCTCGCCCGGTCGCCCGGCCTTCTCCAGCAGCAAAGCCTGATTGGCGAATGCTGGCCAATGTGCCGGATGCATAGACAGGGTGTGATCGAGCTGTTCGATGGCTCCGGATATATCTCCGTGCGCCTCCATCGCGAGCGCGCAATTGACGCCCGCTTCTGCATAACCAGGGCGATGCTCAAGTGCCTTGGCGTAGGCGGATATGGCCTGCCGATGCTGGCCGCAACGGGTCAGCGCGATGCCGACATTATTCCAAGCCTCAGGATAGGCCGGCCGGATATCCACCGCCATCTGCAGATGGGGGATGGCATCGCCCGGCCGATCGGCAGCGAGAAGCGCCGAACCCAGATTGTTGCGCGCAGCCGGCGCGTCCGGATGAAGGGAAACGGCGCGTTCAAGCACCGCGATAGCCTTTTCAATATGACCGGCATTCTTGAGCGCGGCGCCATAGTTCGCCAGTTTTGCGGGCGCATCGGGATCACCCGATACCGCCTGGGCGAATGCGTCGCATGCCGCCTGCAGATTGCCGCTCCGCTGTTCAACGATGCCCAGCACGGTGAATCCGTCTGGATGACCCGGCGCCCTGGCGAACAATGCGCCCAGAATATTGCGCGCAGCATCCGGCGTAGCGCCCTGAGCCAGTTCGGCCGCGCGCGCCAGAAGTCCCGAAATTTCTTCTCTTGTAGTGGCTGTCATGCTGGAAGCGGTCTTGCGGTGTCACAATTTGGAGGAACTGCGCATGTGGGGGACATGACGTCAGTCTGCGCCCGTTGCAATCCGGCTCGTGTCCAGCCGCAGATAGTCGGGATGTTCCGGCGTCGCGTGCGCCAGCCGGTTGAGCGCAGTCAGCATCTCCGGCAATTGTTGTTCGATGACATCGCCAAAGCCGAGCAGGACATGCTTGCGTGCAGCGATGCCCCAATGACCGCCCCGATTTTCGAAGCGATCCAAATACCAGCCGAAATATTGGGTGAGCCCGCTGCCCGCCTCGGTGCCCTGAGAGGAGACGGCGATCTGATAGCTCGTGGTCTGTGCCGTCGTGGCGTCGAGAAAGACTATCGATGGCGATGCAGTGAAATGCCAACGTCGCGGGAAGGATTTCTCGATCTCGATAAGGCGGTCCTTGGCGGCGCGCCCATCAAGCTGAAACATGCCATAGTCAATGTCGGCATCGTCGAAGAACACGCCATCGAGCAGGTCGGCGTCCAACCAGTCCAGAGCATGTCCATAACGGTCGAGCCGTTCGCGGATCATCTCGATCGCTTCAAGTCTGGCCAGTCTGATTTCGAATGATTGTTCGCTCATGGCATCCTCGTTTTAAAGCCCATTCTTGCGAGGCTTAATATGAACATCCGTATCATAAATGTGTTGGAGAGAAAGCATGGATATTGAGACGCTGCTGACAAAGCATGAAATCATGGAGCTACGCCTGGGCTATGCGGCGCACCTTGATGCGCGTGATTATGAGTCCTTTATCGACCTGTTCACGGAGGACGCCGTGTGCGAATTCGGTCCGGAATATGGTGGCGACTGGGTGGGTCGGACAGAGATACGCGCCCGATATGAAGAAGTCATGCAGTCTGCCGGAACGGCATTCGAAGCCATCCACGTAGTCACCAATCCGTGGATCACCCTGACAAGCGCAGATACGGCACATGGGCGATGGTATCTGCTCGACTGCCTGACTCAGCAAATCACCAGGGACGGCCTGCGTACGCGCGGTGGCCACGACAACCCACTGCTGTATCTGGGTATCTATGAGGATGATTACCGGCGCGATGCGGACAAGTGGCGTATCTCGCGCACCCGGCTTCATTTTCTCTGGCCCGACCGCGCCTTCGGCGGCCTGGCCCATCCATCAGGCGGGTAACCGCGTCATTCCCGTAGCGCGCCGAGGCGGGCATAGATTGACATCAGCATGTCGATCAACCGCCCGCGCTCGGGCTCTGTGATGACGCCGATGGCATTGAGCAGGAAATTCGCCTTCAATTCGTCGGCCAGCGTGTCATTGGGAATTTCTCCAATGGCCCAGCGATGATACATGACATATTCGGCGTCGGCGAAATGCCGGGCAACGCGTTCCTGATCCAGCCCCGGGATCAACAGGTCCTGGCGTCGGCATAAATCCAGCCAGCGCCAAGCCCGGTCATTGGGCACGGATCGCAACGCCTTCACGGCCTCGACCCGGGGCGTCTGGGAAAAATAGAATTCAATCACGACCAGGCCGAAGGCCGCCGACCGGAACAGTTCGGCTACCAGCCAATCGAGTTCCTTGAAGACCGATTCGACATCGCCCCGGCCTGGGTTGATCGCAAGAAAATCGCGTATGGAGTCCATATGTTCGTTGATGGCGGCAAGGATCACGCCATCCTTGTCGCCAAACGCCCTGTAGATTGTCCGCACGGCCACGTCGGCCTGTTCGCACAGGCGATGAATCGTCAACGCCTTGACCCCGCCATCCGCGAGAATGGCGCGCGCCTCCTGCGTGATGCGCTTGCGCCGGCTGACCATTATCGGGCTGGAATAGGAACGGCTGTGCCCGTCCTCGTCGTCTCCATCCTCGTCCGTCTTGATCGCCATCCCGCCTTCCTAACAGAAGAAACCGGCAATGAAACGATTGAATTGGATCGGATATGACGGCGTCAAATCGGCAGAAAATGCTTGCTAAAAACAAACATGAATGTTTTATTTATGCCTTGTCCCGATGTCGCCATTCCTGAAAAATCGGGCAATGACGTACAGTCATCGTGACCAAAAAAAGCCGCCGGCAAGTGCGGAATGACGGACGGTCAAGGTCGGTTTTTAGGCGGAGGATGACGATGATCTTGTTTGGGATCGTATCTGACGGTCGAATGGCTGTCGTTCCGACATGCTTGGCGCGGGCGCTTCGCCATGTCCGTTGAAACGATCGCCCGTCTTCGCATGATGATGGCGCGCGAAGGCGTTGACGCGGTCATCCTGTCGCACCCGCATGATGTGCGATACGCCACCGGATATCATAGCGTGCTTGAGCGCTGGACACAGCAGGAGCCCTTGTGCGGCGTGATTGTGCCCTGCGACCCGGACAAGTCTGTGACGCTCCTGATGCCCGAGGCCAGCATCGGCGTGATCGCCGTCGGCAACGAACATGCTGACCAAATCGTCTGCGATGAAATCCGCACGTTCGACATGCTGAATTTTTGCCAGGTGGCCCGCGCGGAGGACCCCGGCGCGCGGAGTTCGGCCCTGGTTCGGGCGGCCCATGAAATTGCCGGAGAGAAGATCAGGGGAGAATGCCAGCCGGACATGCTGTCTGCGGCATCGGCGGCCCTGAAAGCGCATGGGCTGGATCGTGGACGGATAGGGTGTGACGACTGGCGGGTCGGACATCATGCCACGCGCGGCATGCAGGTGGACCTGTTTGATGCACTGGATTTCCTCATGCGCGTGCGCGTCGTGAAAACGCCCGGAGAGATTGCACGATATCGCAAGGTGGGGGCGCTTGCAGACGCGGTTATCGCGCAAGCCGGTCGAGAGGTCGTGCATGGCCGCAGCTGGTCGGCGGTGCAGGCGGGCATTGCCCAGTTCATGGTCCGCAACGCGATTGTCCCGGTCGACGAGGGTGCGGTGTTGTTTGGCGGCGCCTATGACGGCGACTTCATACCCGACCTCTTTCGGACGCCGGTCGATCAGCCCTTGCAGACCGGCGACATCATCATCCTGGAAACGCAGGGCGTGCATGACGGCTTCTGGATCGACATAAACAGGACGGCGGTTGTCGGGGCGCCGTCACCCGAATATCGGCGCCTGCACGATATCCTTCGCGATGCTTTCCTGAAGACGGTGGATCATCTGCGGCCCGGCGTACACACTGGCGATCTGGCGCGGATTGCCCGCGATCATTTGGAGCAGAACGGGGTTGCCGCACCGGACAAGCTGCTGACCGTGGCGCACGGGATCGGCTATATGCCTCTGGAAATTCCGGTGCCGTTTCCCGCGCATGGCCTGGCCGGAGTCGCGGGTTTCGAAATGACCGAGGATATGCTGATCAGCCTCGATTGCCTTTATTTCGGAAGTACGCCGGGGCCCTGTCATATGGAAAATGTCTACGCGATCACGAACGGCGCGCCTGAACCCATGTATTACGCGCCGCTGGAACTATTTGTTGCCGAGGCGCCCGAACTGGCGAGCGCCTGACGGCTGACGAAAATGCACGATGACAAGGCGGAACGACGCCGGTGAGGGGAAGATGATGAGAGGGATTCAAAGGGCGGCCTTGGTCGCGAGTCTGGCGCTCTTGGGGACTGCGGTATTCGCGGGAAACCGTCCGGTAGACGATAAGGGGCAGGGCGGATCATCCGCGGTGCAGACCCCTGCGCCCGGCATGTCTCGCATTAAGTCCACGGATGATTTCCAAGCGAACGACGGATCGCGCATCGACCCCAATACGCACCCGGGCAAGACGCTTTTCGCCGTACACTGCGCTATGTGTCACGAAGGCGGGGTTCCCAAGGCCCCGTCGCCCAATTTCCTTGGCATGATGGCCCCGGACGCGATTATCGACGCGCTGACGAATGGCGTTATGAAAGCCCAGGGCTCCGCTATCAAGCCGGAGGAGCGCAGCCAGATTGCCGAGTTTCTGACGCGGCGCAAGCTGAGCTCCTACAGGCCCGCTTCTCCGCCACCTATGTGCACCGGAGCCAAGCGCGCCTTCGACATGAAGGACGCGCCGCAGCAGGTCGGGTGGGGCTTGGATAACCGGCGCTTCGTACCCGCTTCGCTTGCCGGGCTTGACGCCGCGCAAGTGCCGAAGCTGAAGCTGAAGTGGGCCTTTTCCTTCCCCGGTGCTTTGCGCGCACGGTCCCAGCCCACGGTCGCCTGGGGCGCGTTGTTCGTGGGAAGCCAGGATGGCACCGTCTATGCCTTCGATCTCGATACGGGCTGTGTGAAATGGAAGCAGCGCGTGTCTGCGGAAGTCCGCACGGCGATTGTCCCGGATGCCGAAAACAAGCGGCTATATGTTGGGGATCTTCTCGGCCGCGCCCACGCGTTCGATGCGATGACGGGCAAACTTCTCTGGTCCACCAAGGTGGACGATCATGCCGATGCGACCATCACGGGGACGCCTGCGCTGGCCGATGGTTCGCTTTTCGTGCCGGTTTCCTCGCTTGAGGTGGGGCAACCGGCAGATCCGAAATATCCCTGCTGCTCGTTCCGCGGTTCCGTGGTTTCGCTGGATCCCGCAACGGGCGCGATGCGCTGGCGCGCCTATACCGTTGAGCAGGAGCCGACGCCGCAGGCGAAGAATTCGGAAGGGACGATGTTGCTTGGGCCGTCGGGGGCGCCTGTCTGGAACAGTCCGACCTATGACCCGGTCCGCAAACGCATCTATTTCGGGTCGGGGGAAAATTATTCGTCCCCGGCGGATGACAATTCCGATGCCGTTTTTGCCGTTGATGCAGCGACCGGCAAGCGGATCTGGCATACCCAGTTTACCAAGGGCGACGCATGGAATGTCGGATGCATGCTGGGCGGCGACAGTTGTCCAAAGGAGCAGGGCCCCGATCACGATGTCGCTGCCTCGACGCTCCTGATCCCGCTGGGTGATGGCAAACAGGTGCTGGTGGCCGGGCAGAAGTCGGGCGAGGCATGGGGTGTTGATCCCGACACGGGAAAAATTCTGTGGACGCGCAGGCTGGGTCATGGCGGTACGCAAGGTGGCGTCCATTTCGGCATGGCGGCTGACGGCGCGCATGTTTTCGTGCCGATCAACGATATGGCGGATACGGGCGACGCGCGCGTCTATGATGCGAAAATCAGAGGATCGGGCCTTCACGCAATCGACGCAGCGACTGGCGATGTCCTGTGGAATGCGCGGGCTCCCGATTTGTGCGCCGGTGCGAAGTTCTGCGATCCCGGCATTTCGGCCGCCGTCACGGCAATGCCCGGGGTGGTTTTCGCCGGGCATCTCGATGGACGCTTCCGCGCCTATGACAGTGCAAGCGGCAAAGTGATCTGGGAAGTGGACACAACGAAGGCGGTGCCGACCATTACTGGCGTGGAGGGGCGCGGGGGCGCCATGAGCGGTCCAGGAGCGGCGGTCGCGCATGGGCATGTGATCGTCAATTCCGGGTACGGCATGTACAGCCATATGGCGGGCAATTTGCTCATGATATTCGCGCCACAAGAATAAAGTCCGCAAAAAGGATAAAGCATTTGCTTTTTTAAAATGAGCATGCATGTTCTCAAATAACGGCCAAGGTCCCATGAGAGGATTCGGGCTAATGATGCCGGGGCGAAGGCCGCGGGAGAGAGGCTGCTGACGCCCGTCATGCAGGGTTTGGATGCCCTTACGGAACTTGGGCGCAGGCCATTGTCTGGGAACTTCGCCGCATCCGGCAACGCCCGCACCTTCTCCTGACCTCCCCATCGCATGACCGAATAGGCGAGGAGTGAGTATGAGCATGGTAGAGATGACGCCGACAGTGCGGGAAGGGCGATATGATGAACCCGACGCCGATTTTATCGCCCGTGCGCTGGATCAGGCCAATCCGAATGCCCTGCGGCTGGCACTTTATCAGGCCACAAGCGATCCTGCGCTTGCGGATGTGAAAGTGGGGTCCGTACCCTGGTGGGGCGGCGTATTCCAGGTGACGGTCCTGTCCGCCGAGGACGGTGAGAGGGTCAAGGAGAAAGCACGGGCATTCCTATCCGGAGAGAAGCGGGGCCAGGTGGATGACGCGCCATCGGGGGAGCGGCTGCGTGCGCTGATTGAAACATTTGCCGGTGAGCCCGTATCGGACTTCATGGTCGAGATGGGGCGTGAGGAACTGTCGTTCGACGCCTATCCGCGCGGCGTTGAATGGACAAAGGAACCGTCGGAAGAAACCAAGCGCAGCTACCATGTCACTGTCATCGGCGCAGGCATTGGCGGTATCGCCGCAGGCATTCAACTGAAGCGCCTGGGCATTCCCTTCATCATCGTCGACGAAAATGACGGGATTGGCGGCACATGGTGGAAGAATGACTATCCCGATGCCCGCGTGGATATCGCCAGCCATCACTTCCAATATTCGTTCATGCACAACTATCGCTGGAAACATAATTTTGCGCCTGCCGGGGAAGTTCAGAAATATATCGAACAGGCGGCGCTGGATCATGACCTGATCCCCCACATCCGGCTCAACAGCAAACTGACCGCGGCAGAGTGGGATGAGGGGCGTGCGCAGTGGCGCCTGACACTCGATGGCGATGGCGCTCAGGAAATTCGAACCAGCGCGATCATTAGCGCCGCCGGCCTGTTCAACCGTCCGAACAAACCCGACATCCCCGGGTTGGACTCCTTTGAAGGCCCATGGTTTCATTCGACTGAATGGGATCATGGGGTCGAGTATCACGGAAAGCGCATAGGTATCGTTGGCGTGGGATCGACGGGCGCGCAGATCATGCCGCGCGTTGCGCAGGACGCGGCGCATGTGTCGGTGTTTCAGCGTTCGCCGCAATGGGTCGCGACGGTCGATGGCTATAAGGCGGAGGTGACGCCGGAGACCCAATGGCTGTTCGACACTGTGCCCTATTATTGGAACTGGTATTGCTTTGCCCTGTTTCACGCGATGTTCGGCGATGTCGAAGGATTGCAGAATGCCGACCCTGAATGGCAGGCGAAGGGCGGTATCATCAGTGAGCGCAATGACAATCTGCGCAGCTATCTTGCGGAGAACATCAGAACGAAACTGGCTGACCGGCCGGACCTGATTGCCAAGCTGATTCCCGACTTTCCCCCTTTCACGAAGCGCACGGTTATCGACAATGGCTGGTTCGACGCGTTGCGCAGGGACAATGTCGACCTGGTCACCGAAGGCATAGACCGCATCACGCCTGGTGGCGTGAAGACGAAGGACGGGAAAGAGCATCCGGTGGATCTTCTGGTGCTAAGCGCAGGGTTCAAGACGGAGGATTATCTGTGGCCGGTGCAATATTCTGGCGTGAACGGCGTTACGCTTGAGCGGGCCTGGGCCAAGGACGGGGCGCGTTCGTATCTGGGCATGACGATGCCCCATTTCCCCAACCTGTTCGTAGTCTACGGACCCAACGGGCAGGCACGGGCGGGGGGGCTGTTTCCCTGGATCGAGATATGGGTCCGTTACGCAGTCCATTCGGTGGTCCGCATGATCGAGGCGGGCGCGCATGTCATGGAATGCCGTCAGTCGGTGTTCGATGACTATAACGCCAAAATGGACAAGGCCATGGAGCATTGCATCTGGGATGTGCCGGGTCAGCAATCCTATTATCTCAACAAGTTCGGCCGAACGAGCGCCAATATGCCGTGGAAGCCGGATCAATATTACCACTGGATCAAGGAGCCGGACCTCGCGGACTTCGATCTGCGGTGAGCGCCGTTTGACACCAACAGCTATAGGATGAGGAAGATATGAGCGAAGGTTCACTCGCCAACAGGATTGCAATCGTCACGGGCGCAGCCAGCGGGATCGGCAAGGCAATCGTGGAAGCCTATCATGGCGCCGGGGCAAAGATCCTTGCGGCGGATCTTAACGAACCGCAATTCCCGGACCTGGGCAGGAGCGACAGGTTGGTAAGGCTTGTCGCCGACGTCACTGCCGACGATGCCCCCGACCATATCGTGAGTGCAGCCATAAAGGCGTTTGGCGGCCTGGATATATTGGTCAACAATGCGGGCATATGCTTGCCCGGTTCGATTGAGGATCAGAGCCTGCCAAGTTGGGAAAAGACGCTGGCGATCAACGTCACAGCGCCGTTCCGGCTGACGCAGGCCGCGGTGCCGCATATGAAGGAGAAAGGATGGGGCCGGATTATCAATCTGGGATCGATCATGTCGGACTTCGGCGGGCCGTCCCTTTGCGCCTATGGCATGTCCAAACACGCCATGGCGGGGTTCACCAAATCGCTGGCCGTCGACTTGGGCAAATATGGCATTACCGCCAACTATCTGCAGCCGGGATCGATATGGACCGGGATGTCTAAGCCCTTTATGGAGGACCAATCCTTCCTTGACTACTGGAATACCAAGACGCCCGTGGGTCGCCTTGGCGAGCCTGAAGAGGTAGCTGCGCCGGCTCTCTTTTTGGCAAGCGACGAAGCGCGCTTCATCACGGGTGCGGGCATCCGCATCTGCGGCGGTGCGATGGCCAGCTTCTGATTTTTGGAGAGTGTGATGAGCAGCAGATATTTGATCGATCCGGACCTGGTCGCGATGCTGGAGGTGTTGCCCGAGATCGATTTCGCCACGGTCGAGCTTCCGCCGCTGCGCGGAGCAATGGACCAGATGTTCGCTGATATGCCGATGCCGGAGGGCCTGTCGGTGTCGGTGGAACGCAGGAGCGTGCCGGGCGAGCACGGAGCGCCGGATGTTGGCGTCATGATCTACACCCCAACCACTGGCGAGGGGCCGTTCCCGGCGCTTCTGCATATTCATGGCGGCGGCTATGTCATTGGCTCGGCTGCAATGATGGAGGCCGCCAACCGGGCGCGCGCTGCCGATCTTGGATGTGTCATCGTGTCGGTGGACTATCGCCTCGCACCGGAGACAGCGCACCCCGGCCCGATCGAGGATTGTTACGCTGCGCTACGCTTCCTCCATGGCCAGGCGGAGGCATTGAAGGTCGACACGGGCCGGATCGGCGTGACGGGCGAGAGCGCGGGCGGCGGCCTGGCTGCAGCATTGGCGGTGATGGCGCGGGACAAGGGCGAGTTTCCCGTCGCCTTCCAGCATCTCATCTATCCTATGCTCGACGACCGAACCTGCACCAAGGCGGAACCACATCCCCATTGCGGCGAATTCATCTGGACAATGGATAAAAATCGCTTTGGCTGGGGCGCCTATCTGGGCCATGCGCCAGGCGGCGATGCAATTGTACCCTATGGCGCGGCGGCGCGAACGGAGGATTTGCAGGGATTGCCTGCCACATTCATCGCCGTCGGCGCTATCGACCTCTTCATGGAAGAGGACATGGAGTATGCGAGGCGGTTGACGCGCGCCGGCGTTCCTGTGGAGCTTCATATCTACCCCGGGGCATATCACGGGTTCGACATGGCGACGGAGGCGGGCGTGTCCATCGCATTCAAACAGAATAGTGACGACGCCTTGCGCCGGGCCATGATTAGGCGCTGAATGGTCCGCCAGCCCGTGCGCTCGGCGGCGCACGGGCTGGGGAAACGAGCCTAGCTTTGGAACTGGCCGAAGGTTGCGTCGCGCCCTTCGCTGAACGCAGCCACCCCTTCATGGCTGTCCGCCGACTGTAACGTTGCCTCGCCAAAGGCCCTGCCAAAACGCAGGCTGTGATCCGTCGTCATGTCCGCCGCCATCTCATACAGCAATTTGCCATTGCGGATGGCCTCCCAGCTATTTTGCAGCATCGCTGTCGCTATGTCCAAGGCACGCTGGCGAAGCTGAGCTGCGGGGACGACTTCGCTCACGACGCCAAGCCCGTACATGCGGACGGCGGAAACGGGTTCGCCCGTCAGGATCAAGGACAGCGCCGTTGAGCGCGGTACTTGCCGCGCAAGGCGCTGGACGCCGCCCGCAAAGGCGAACAAGCCCCGTTTCACTTCACTGAGGCCGAACATGGCGTGATCTGCGGCAATGACGATGTCGCAGGCCAATGCGATCTCGAAGCCGCCTGCGACAGCGACGCCGTTGACGGCGGCTATCAACGGCTTGGTCCGTTTGCGCTCCGTAATGCCGGCAAATCCCCGTTCCGGGATCAGACCGTGGCCGATGCCAATCTCCGCCGCTTCCTTCATGTCCATGCCCGAACAGAAGGCGCGATCTCCGGAACCCGTGATAACGATGGCGCCTATGCTGTCGTTCTCCTCCGCCAAACCGATGTGGCTGTCGATGGCTGCCGAGGTTATGGAGTCGATAGCATTACGGCGTTCTTCACGGTCAATGACGAGCAGCAGCACCGGGCCATGCCGCTCGACGATCAAGCCGCTCACGCCCGCCCCCGTGATTTTTCGTAGGCGATCCAACTCGGCAGACGCTCCGGAAAATCGGCGGGACGGGGCTCGTCATAGGCGTGATTACGATTGGAAGTGAGCAGAATATCCGGATATTCGGACACCGGCACATAATAGAGGAAGTTGATCGTCCGCTCGGCGAACCGCCACCCGTTGTCGGTGTTGCGGTAGACGTCGTCGTAGCGGATGGCCGTCACCATCATCATGCCCTTGCGCCATAATTCCGCATGGCCGATGACGCGGCCTCTGGCCTCCTGCTTTCCGTCGCCCACGAAATCGATCTGGATATCGTGCATGAAGTGATGACCGGGGCCGAGTACGTCGAAGCGACCGTGAAACTGCTGCATAATGGCTTCCACGCCGGTTGCGTTCATCACGCCGTCCGCTGACTTCAGCACGGCATCATCCGTAAAGAGCGTGTAGGCGTCCTCAATCAGCCGGTCGTCGAGGTAGAAGCAATAGCGCGCCACGAGTTGCCGGATCTGGGATTCTGCCTCCAGGCGGGCAATGCGGTCTTCCAATGTGGTCATGATCCTCGCTCCTATGATCAGTTATTATGATGAACTCTTATTTGGGTGCGGCATTGCGACCCGCCGTCAGTCCGTAAACCACGGCATTGCCTATCGAAGCCCCGCCAGAAGCATAGCATTCACCGAACATGCCGCCGGTTGTCTCCCCGGCCGCATAGAGTCCGGGGATAGGCCGGTCGGCGGCATCAAGCACGCGCGCCTGTGTATCTATGCGCAATCCCGTGCCCGTCCAGCACACGACCGCCGCCCGAATCCGCGCCGCATAATAAGGTGGAGTGTCAATGCGGCGGAGAAAGTCGGAGGATTTGAAGAAATCTTCGTCCTTTTCGGCATCGGTACAGTTGTTGTAGCGTTCGACGCTGGTTTGCAGCGTGGCGGCGGGAATGCTCATCTGATCGGCGAGCGCGGAGATCGTGTCCGCCCTCGCCAAGGTTCCAGCCGACACGAATTCCTCAAGCCGATCTGCACTCCAGTTCGGCGCGGGACGATAGGTCGTTGTTCGAGAGGACAGGCGCGCGGCCTCATCGAATATCCCGAATGCGGTTTGGTCCTTTTGCTCATTCAATATTGCTGCGAGCACTGAATATTCGATCGTTTCATCCACGAAACGCCGGCCCAGTCCGTTGACCATCATCAGCCAGCCGGGAAGATAGCTTTCGAGATCCTTGGCGAAGCCAGGTGTCAGCAGCAACAGGCCACGATTGGCCGTGCTAAGCTGGCCGCCAGCGGCCTGCGCCATGACGATGCCGTCTCCGCGACAAGTATTGGCGCCGATATACCAATGGAGTTCGCCATGGCGGGCGGCATCGGGATAAATATCCGCCAGCATCGCCGGATTGGCGCCAAAGCCGCCGGTCGCCATGATCGTCGCGTCGGCGGTTATTGGCTGCCCGTCCACCACGATGCCTCGCACGCTTCCCGCCTCAATCAGCAGCTTTTCGACGCGGGTGTCGAGCGCAATGTCCACAGAACGGCCGGAGAAGGAGCCTTCCAGACCTTCCGCAATCGCCGCTCCACCGCCAGCGGCGCGATGTCCCCGGCGCACTTTGTCAACGCCGGACATATACAGGTCTTCGACCCTGAACTCGACGCCGATCGAACGCAGCCATTCAAATGCGGCAGGAGAGTCGTCACACAGTTTGCGGACCAGCGCAGGTTCCAGCTTATACTGGTTCAAGGTCATATAATATTGGAAGACGGCGTCGGGCGTATCGCCTTCTATGCCCGCTTCGCGTTGCAGGGATGTTCCGGCGGCATAGAATACACCGCCGGAGAGGGCGGTTGATCCGCCGGTATTCTTGCCCGCTTCGACGAGCAGGACGGAGGCCCCCTGCGCCGACGCGGCGGAAGCTGCCGCCAGGCCCGCGCCACCGGCGCCAATCACGATGACATCATAATCGCTCATGTCTCGATGCTTCCTTGTATCGCCGCTTCATATTGCGGGATGGCGAGCGCAGCCTGTGGAATCGCCGATCATATTTCTTCGATAATGCACACCAAAGAAGGGTTGAAAAAAACAGTCAAGTTTGTTTTGTTATTTAACGAAAAATGCAAAATTTAGGCGCGGGGCGAAACCGCCGGAACCGTAGGAGAGAAAGATGATCCTGGGCATGCATCATGTGGCGATATCCACGCCTGACCTTGATCGGTTCGTTGATCATTATGAACGCTGGTATGGATTCGAGCGGGTCGCTGATGGCGGATGGCAAAGCGACAATGAGCGGGTGGGCAGGATGGTGCAGTTGCCAGGATCGGCAGCGCGCTATGCGATGATCCGGCTCAACGGATTCTATATCGAGGTTTTCCAATATCTTGAACCAGCAGGACAACGGTTCGAGCGCAGGATGTGCGATCCCGGCCTGATTCATATTTGTCTTTATGTCGATGACGCCTGGGCGGAATATGAGCGCTTGTTGACGCTGGGCATGGAATTTCACTGCGAACCCGGGGGATCGGGGACCATGCTGGCGACCTATGGGCGCGATTGCGATGGCAATGTCGTCGAACTGTTACAGGTGATCGCTGAGGATCACCCCTTTCCCTATCTCGGCGCCCGAGAGCCCGCTTAGGGCCATTGTCCTTAACATTCCTATGGCGTTCGGGGCAGGGTTTCGGCTTTTGGTGTCACGCTCTTTTTGCGTGAAGCGGATTGCCCCAGGCTAAAGCAAAGCTCGCTCCAACTGTGGTTTTCGCTACGATTTCCGAGCCGTCAGCTGATGCCATCTGACTTGAAATCGCTCTAGGCGGCGCCGCCTTCGTTGAAATAATCTGGCATGCCGCCCGGCCAGATGACGCCCCATTGCGCCTGGCCGCCGTCCAATATCATCAGGTCGCCATTGATGAACCGGGCCGCCGGAGAGGCGAAATAGGCGATCGCCTCCGCCACGTCCCATGCATTTCCACGCATCTTCATCGGGTTGGCCTGATGGAATCGCGCCAGCGCTTCTTCAGGATACATGGCGAAACCTTCCGTCTCGATGACGCCGGGGCCGATGCAGTTGACCCGAATATTGAAGGGCGCCCATTCGGTCGCCAGCGTCTTGGATAGATAGATGACGCCGGCGCGGGCGGCGCAGGTGTGGGCGGCTTGTGGCATGCCGCGCTCGATATTGGCGACGATGTTGATGATGTTGCCCGGTTTTCCGTCGGCACGCCAGCGCTTGGCGGCCTCCTGCATCATCCACCAGGTGCCGTTGAGATTGGTGTCGATGACCGCAAGCCAACCTTTGCGTGTGAAATCAATGGCGTCTTGCGGGAACTGCCCACCGGCGTTGTTCACTATGGTGTCGATGCCGCCGAATTTGTCATGGACGGCGGCGATCAGTTCCTCGACCGCATCGGGGTCACGGATCGTCGTGGTCTGGATGAAAATCTCCTTGCCCGTTTCCTGGGCAATGATGTCGCGGGTGCGCTCAAGTTTTTCCATATTGCGGCCGCAAATGGCGACATTGGCGCCTAGACGCACGGCGAGAAAGGCCGCGGCCTTGCCCATACCGCTGCCACCGCCGGTGATGAGCAATGTCTGTCCCGCGAGCAGATCAGGCCGATACACCGTTTCCTTTTCAGCGAGGTCCTGTTCCGTCAGACCGCGCTTCGGTCTGGTCGGATCATTCAAGTCCGGCCGGAAAATTCGGGGTGCCGTCATAAAGTACTTCCTCTCATGGGCGGTGGCCGCGGCCGCCCGCGAATCCGCCCCTTCTTCTATGTGGGAAGAGAAGTAGCAAGGGTGAATAAAAAAACAAACAAGAATGTCTTTATTATGGACATGCGCTGATATAAAATAAGTCGATTGACTGAAAAATTATCCCGATTATTCCTGAGATGCGATAGGAAAGATCGGCCTGGGAGAGGAAGTGTTATGACAGAGCAGCGCATTGCGTTGGTGACAGGAGCGGCGCAGGGCATCGGTCATGGCGTTGCGAGACGTATTGCGGCCCTTGGCCACCATGTCGCGCTGTTCGACCGCGACGCGGCGCTTTTGGCGAAGGCCGAGGGAGATTTGCTGGCGGAGGGCTATCAGGTAACCGCCATTGAAGGGGATGTAGCGTCGGACTCGTCCGCCAGGAATGCGATCTTCCAGATTGAAAAGCGCTTCGGCCGCCTCGACATTCTCATCAACAATGCCGGGATAAGCCCCAGTCATGGCGGGAGGTCGCAGCTTGTCGAGGATGTGCCGCTTGAGGAATGGGATCAGGTGTTGGCGGTAAATCTGACCGGCACATTCCTAATGTGCCGTCATGCTTTGCCCCTGATGAAGGCCAATAAGTGGGGACGAATCGTCAATTTCTCCTCGCAGGGCGGGCGGATGCGGTCGCTGCTTTCAGGAGCGCATTACGCAGCGACCAAGGCGGGATTGATCGGCTTTACGCGTGTCCTGGCCGGGCAGGCGGGGCCGCACGGCATCACGGCCAATTGCATCGCGCCAGGACGGATCGATACGGAGCAGAGCCGTAGTTTCGGCGACACCGAAACCTATCTGAATCAGTTGCCGGTTGGCCGGTTCGGCGAGGCAGCCGATATAGCCGCCGGCGTAGAGTATCTGGTGTCGGACGGCGCCGGCTTTGTCACCGGCACCGTGCTGGACATTAATGGCGGCTTCTACATGACCTGAGTGTCACAGGGTGGCGACGCTCCCCAGGATCACCGTCGCCTGGCTGGACAGGGTTCCTCCATTGCCGTGGGCAAGCGCAACATCGACCTGGCCTTGTTGATTGGCGGCTTCGCCGCGAATTTGTCGTGCAGCCTCGATAATCGCAAATAGGCCATACATGCCGGGATGGCAGCAAGACAGACCGCCGCCATTGGTATTCACCGGCAGCGATCCGCCCGGCGCGATGGTGCCGCCGGAAACGAACCGGCCCCCTTCACCCTTCGGGCAGAAGCCGAGATCCTCGAGAAACAGGATCGTATTGATGGTGAACGCGTCATAGAGCTGGACGTTCTGAATATCGGTCGGGCCAACCCCTGCGGCGTTATAGGCGCGGGGCCCGGATTCCGCCGCGGCGGTGGTGGTCATGTCCGTCGCCTGCGCAATCGAATTCCACCACGTCGCAGCCGCCGCCCCGAGAATGGGAACCGGCGCCTTTGGCATATCGCGCGCCCGGTCCGTGCGGGTGAGGACGATGGCCGCCGCGCCGTCGGTCACAAGGCAGCAGTCACGCACGGAGATCGGCGAGCTGATAATCCGCGATGCAACGCATTCCTCAATGCTGAGCGGTCCCTTGGCAAATGCCTCGGGATTGGTGTTCGCCCATTGGCGGGCTGCGACGGCAACCTCGGCCAGCTGCTCGCGGGTCGTGCCGAATTCATGCATGTGCCGCGCGGCGGCCAACGCATAAGAAGATAGTGGAAACAGTGGCCGGTATGGCGCGTCCCAGGCGCTCGTCTTGATCGAGGTCGCCAGCTTGCCTCCGTTGGTGCGCTGGTTCGAGCCGTAGGCGATCAGAGCGGTGTCTATATAGCCAGCCTCCAACATCATGGTCGCCGTAATTATGTGGCTCATGAAGGCGGATCCGCCGGTGCGGTTGTTATCGGTGAAGCGCGGGCTGAGGCCCAGATATTCCGCAAAGCTGAGGCCGGCGAAGAAATCGTCCGGCTGGCAAATGAACAATGCGTCGATTGCGTTGATGCGCAATCCCGCCTCGGCCACGGCAAGCAGCGCGGCATGCGCCGTCAGTTCCATCGACGTAAATCCAGGAGCCTCGCCGACGCCGAAAGTGGCGAGACCAGCAATCGCGGATTTTCCGCGCGGAAAAGTTCCCCCCATGTCAGTGCCCCGCCGGATCGAACAGCAGGATCGGCGTGCCGTCATCCTGCGTTGCGATCTTCGCGCGGACTCGCTGACCTATCTGCAGGGTTTCGGGCGTTCCGCCATCGACCCTGCTCATCAGCTGCGCGCCCTCATCGAGCCGGATGACCGCTACATTATAGGGCTGAGCCGGAGGTTTTTGGGACACCCATGTCAGGGAATAAATGGTGCCGAGGCCGGTTGCCTCAATCCATTCCAGATCCATGTCGCCTGTGCCGGGCTCCATGACGCGCGGCGGGAAGATGACCGTGCCTGACGACACGGCCCGCTGCAGCAAGAATGTGCCGTTCGCCAAGGCGGCGCGCCAATGCGCTTCTGGCGCGCCCATACCCTCGTGCATCGCGCTCTCCTTCAGGCCGGTTCGGCCAGCCGCACTGCGCCGGTGCCGATCAGGGCATCGATCGCAGCACTATCGAAGCCTGCCTCGTCCAGAATTGCGCGGCTATCCGCGCCTAGTGCCGGGCCGGGTTCACCAATCGCACCCGGTGTGGCGGAAAAGCTGGTGGGAATGCCGGGAAAGCGAAGCGTCCCCTCTTCGGTTTCGCGCTCTTGCCAGAAGCCCGTTTCGACAAGATGGGGGTCGTGTAACAGGTCAGTCAAGCTCGCTATCGCCATGGCGGGAATCTGCGCCTCACGCAGAAGGGCCATCCATTCATCTGTGGTGCGCTGCTCCATGACCTCCGCAACCTGCGCCAGCACCTTCCCGATATTCTGGGTGCGCGTGCGCATGGAGGCGAACATCGGATCCTTCGACCATTCCGGATCGCCGATCGCGTGGAAGAAGGACCGCCAATGTTTGTCATTGTAGATCATGACGCCGATATAGCCGTCCGCCGTCTTGTAAGGCCGTCGCGCCTCGGACGTCGCCCGGGGATATTCGGGAGGCCCAAGGGGCGGGACAAACAGCGACCCACACAAATGCTCCACGGTGGCGAAGGAGACCAGGGTTTCGAACATCGGAACCTCAATCTCCTGACCAAGGCCCGTGCGCTCTCGGGCGTAGAGCGCAGCCATGACAGCGTAGGCGCCGGTGAGGCCCGCCACCTTGTCTGCAACAACGGTGGCGAGATAGGTCGGCTCGCCCTTCGACAAGCGGGCCTGCAGGTCGACGATCCCCGATGCGGCCTGAACGATATCGTCATAGGCGGGATAGTCGCGATAGGGACCGGACCGCGCGAAGCCGTACAGGTTGGCGTAGAGAATGCGCGGATTGGCCGCCTGCAGTGCCGGATAGTCCAGCCCGAGCCGTCCGATGGCCTGTGCGCGCATCGAATGGATGAACACGTCCGCAGTCTCAGCCAGTTTGAGCAACGCCTCCCGTGCCGCGGGTTGCTTGAGGTCCAGGACGATGCTGCGCTTGCCGCGGTTGACGTTCATGAACATGCCGCCTCGCGCCGGGTCGTTGCCCGGCGGAAGATACCGCGTCGTGTCGCCGTCCGGGCTTTCCACCTTGATGACGTCAGCGCCGAGATCAGCAAAGATCTGGGTCGCATAGGGTCCCATAAGAACGCTGGTCAGGTCGAGCACCCGCACGCCCGCCAGCGGACCTTGTCCCCGGCCGCTCATGCGCCTTGCTCCCCTCTTGCCAAAGCAAAGCGCCCGCTTACCCTCGCGCGTACACATGTGAGAGAGGGAAGATCATGAAGGCGCATCTGGTTGCGGCAGGCAAGTTCCACGACATTGATTTCGCGCGGCTCGAACTGCTGAAATTGCTGGCTGAACATGCTGAAATCCGTACCTCCGTCTCCTCGGACTATGCCGATACCGGCAGCATCGCGGCCGCCGATTTGTTGATCACCTACACCTGCGATCTCATCCCAACCCCGCAGCAGACCGAAGTCCTAAAGGGCTGGCTGGATCAAGGCGGTCGTTGGCTTGCCTTGCACGGCACCAACGCAATCTTGCGCTTTGGCGACGACGGGGTGGTGGATACCCCAGACGCGGCGCCGGAATTCACTGGCCTGCTCGGAACGCGCTTTGCGGGGCATCCGCCGATTGCGCCGTACAAGGTTTTCGTGACGCGCGGCGATCATGAAATGACCACCGGACTCCGCGACTTCCGCGTCGAGGACGAACTGTATCTCACGCATCGCACAGGCGACATCGACGTGCTGCTGCACACCAGCTTTACCGGCCGCTGCGACGAGTTTCGCGAGGCGGAGTGGGACGCGCCCGAGATGCCCGTATTGTACGAGCGCAAGGTCGGGAAGGGCGGCATCCTTTACCTGACGCTCGGCCATTGCCGCGGGCATTACGACCTGCGCCCCGTCGCCGATTTCTGGCCGCATCCGCAGCGCTGCGCGTGGAATTATCCCATATTCTACGAACTGCTGCGTCGGGGCATTCGCTGGGGTGCAACTCACCGGGACTGATCCCGGTTCGCAGGCTTCATCAAACGAATTTGCTGCTCCAGTAAACGCAGCATTGGATCGACCATCGTTTCGTCAATTGCGCTTGTCAAAAGATTGATGGCCATGCCCTCGATCATCGTTTGCGACAGCGTCATGGCGAGTTCGAAGCTGACCGGATCGTCCTGCCATTCAGGGAAGAGCAAAACAGCCTGCGAATTGAATTTCTGCCGGAACTCAAGCTGCAGCGGCTGCAGGATGCGCGCCAGATCCGCATTGGTGCGCGCGGCGAGCGCCAATTCGTGGAAAGCCACAAAGGCAGGCTTTTGCAGCTGGCGCCAATAGGTGTTCACCATGGTCGCCGGTTCATGTTCGGTAATCTCCGCCGCGCGCCGAAATGCCCGGAGGCGCTTCTCGTGCAGCTCGACGATGGTTGCCTTGATCAGGGCTGATCCATTTTCGAAATGATGGAGCATCGCCCCGCGGGAAAGGCCGGCTTCCGCAGCGACTTGGGGCGTTGTTGTATTGGCATAGCCGAACTTTACGATGCATCGTATCGTCGCATCGATTAAGCGTGCGCGCGTCTGTGCGCTTTTCAGCGATTGCTGAGTCGGCCCGTTGACCGAAGCGGTCTTTGCACTACGCGGGGCGGAGGCTGAACGCCCCGAGGCGAGGGCCATATTATCTCCATGCAAAAAAGCTCTTAAAAAACAAACATGACTGTTTTTTGTTGATAAAGTCAAGGAAATAGCGATAAATTTTTCCGCGTTTGCGAAGGATTTTTAAGCGGTTCGCAACAAAAAAACATTCATGCTTGTTTCTTACTTGCGATCGGCGAAAAGGTCGTTCAAAAGATATGCATGGTTCAAAGAACGGCCTTGATCATAGGCGCCTCCAGTGAAGGCGGCCTCGGCGAAGCAACCGCGCGGCGGTTAGTGGCCGATGGTTGCGTGGTTTTTCTCGCCGGGCGCAATCGGGTGAAATTGGATGCGCTGGCAAAAGAAATTGGCGCGCGCGCTTTCACTTGTGACGTGCTCGACGAACAATCCATCGTCGATCTGGCGCGGGAAGTCGGGCCGGTGGATATTTTGGTGAATGCGGCGGGAACGACGCAAGGGCGCCGTATTCTGAAAATCACGCGTGAAGAGATTGAGCCGCAATTCGCAATGCATGTGACGGCGAACATCCTTTTGATGAAGCATTTCGGGGCGATCATGCCCGCAGGCGGCAGCATCATATTATTCTCGTCAGTGGTGGCGAAAATCCCTGGTTTCGGCCTTGCCGCATATGCAGCGGCAAAGGCGGCGCTGGACCATGTGGTGCGGATCGCGGCGCTGGAATTCGGCCCGATGGGCATTCGGGTCAATGCAGTGGCTCCCGGCTTCTCGCGCACCCCGATGACGGAGGTGTTCTTGGGCGAGGCACGGTTCCAGGAACTCTACAGCCGGGAGACGGCAATGGGGAAACTGACAGAGCCGCACGAAGTGGCGGCGGCGGTCTCCTATCTTGCGGCACCCGACTGCTACACGACCGGCGAAATCATCCAGGTGAGCGGCGGAGCGCAATTGCTGCGCCTGCCGCGCGCCGACGAACTTCAAGCCTGAAACTTAAGGAGCGGACAGGTGGATCTCGGACTACAGGGCAAGAAAGCCATTCTCGTCGGCGCGGCGCGCGGCATCGGCATGGCCGTCGCGGAAATATTGGCGCGTGAAGGCTGCGATCTGGCCATCACCGCACGGTCGGAAGACAGCGTCAAGGATGCGATCGCCGAACTTTCCAAATATGGCACGCGCGTCATCGGCAAGCCCGTCAACGTCAAGAAGGCCGACGATTACAAGGCGTGGCTGGAATGGGCCGTCGAGGATCTGGGCGGATGCGACATCATGATCCCGATCACCTCGGCAGGTGGCGGCATGGGCAGCGAAAAATATTGGAGCAACGCCTTCGAAGTCGACGTCATGGGCCCGGTGCGCGCAGTCGAGGCCGTCATCCCGACCATGACCGAGAAGCAATCCGGATCGATCATCCTGATCGCCACCACCTCCACGGGTGAAGCGATGGGCGGGCCGCAGGCATATAACGCGCTGAAGGCGTCGCTCCTGACCTATGGCAAGCAGCTTGCGCTGTTCCACGGCAAGAACGGCATCCGCGTCAATGTCGTGTCGCCAGGCCCCATCGAGTTCGAGGGCGGCAATTGGGACATGATCAAGGGGACGATGGAGAAGTTCTACAACTCCCAGTTGCGGCAGCAGCCGACCGGCCGCCTTGGCACGCCAGAGGAGGTGGCGCGCTGCATCGTGTTCCTCGCAAGCCCTGCGGCAAGCTGGTGCAACGGATCGCATCTGGTGGTCGATGGCGGCTTCACCAACCGCACGCATTTCTAAGCGCATTCTCACTTAAGGGCAGGCCCGCAAGGGACGGAACATGGCGATGGACGTAAAACGCAAGGTCGACATTATCAGGGTCAATCCGCAGGACTGGCCAAACGGTACTCCCGTCCAGAAGGAGGAGGACCCGGACCTGGGCTATGACATCATTCCGGCCGAACGCTATTATGGCGAAGCGTTCATGAAGCTGGAATGGGACAAGATCTGGTCGAAGGTCTGGCTGCTCGGCGGCCGGTCCGACGACATGAAGGAGCCGGGCGACTATATCTGCACGGAAATCGGCAAGGAATCCGTGCTGATCGTCCGCCAGCAGGACGGGTCCATCCGCGCCTTCCCTAATGTCTGCCTCCATCGCGGCAACAAGCTGCGCCCGGAAGGGCTTGGCAATGCAGAGAATTTTCAGTGCATGTATCATCACTGGACTTACAATCTGCAGGGCGAAATCACCCGCATTCCCGACCTCGACACCTTTCCGCAGGGGTGCCCGCCGGGCGCTGCGCTGCGCAGCTATCCTTGTGAGGAGTGGGGGAGCTTCGTATGGTTCTCGCTGAACAAGGACGTCGGGCCGCTCGCTGACTATCTTTCGCCGATGCAGGAGCATCTGGGTCCCTATAATATCGACCGGATGGCCTGGACGCGCGACGTCACTGTGGAGTGGGACTGTAACTGGAAGGCGAGCGTCGATGCCTTCAGCGAAGTCTATCATGTGCAGGGCATCCACCCACAACTGCAATGGTATCTGGACGATACAAATGCGCAGGTCGACGTATATGAGCGTCACAGCCGGTATCTGGTGCCCTTTGCGACGATCAGTGCGCGCGTGGCTATGCCTTCTGCGATCCCGCCCGCTATCTATGAGATTATGGTCAAGGCGGGCATGGACCCGGCCGAATATGAAGGCCGTGTCAGCGACATCCGCCGCGATGTGCAGATCTTCAAGCGCAAGCATGGCAAGGCGCAGGGCAAGGACTATTCGGCGCTGAATGACGATCAGCTAACCGACGATTATCATTATTCGATTTTCCCGAACGTCTCTATGAACGTCCATGCTGACGATATCATGATGTTCCGCCAGCGGCCGCATCCGACCAATCCGAACAAGATGTTCTACGATATCTGGATGTTCGAACTGGTGCCAGAGGGTGAGGAATGGCCCGAGCGGCCGAAGCACAAGCGGTTCAAGCATGGCGACCGCAGCATCGGGCAGGTACTCGATCAGGACGCTTTCAATCTGCCGACGGTGCAGAGTGGCATGCATTCAGATGCCTTTCCGGGCCTGTGGATCGGTGATCAGGAACTGCGGATCCGGCATTTCCACAAAGTGATCGACGATTTCATCTATGGCCCGGATGGCAAAGGACCGGACGACATCTGAGTGTCGGCGGCGAACTGCGAATTTTTGAGGAGAGGCGAATTTCATGCAGCTTTCCAGGGACGACCTTGTGGGCGCCTATCGGCGGATGGCGATCATCCGCAAATTCGAGGAGCGCTTGCACGATGAGATCAAGACCGGCGAGATTGCCGGTTTCACGCATCTCTATTGCGGCCAGGAAGCGGCGGCCGTCGGCGTGTGCGATCATCTGAGCACGGAAGACCTTATCGTCTCCACCCATCGCGGCCACGGCCATTGCATCGCCAAGGGATGCGACGTGAAGGGGATGATGAAGGAGATTTACGGACGTCGTGACGGTCTATGCAAAGGACGCGGCGGCTCCATGCATATCGCTGACCTGTCGGTCGGCATGCTGGGCGCGAACGGGATCGTCGGCGCGGGCGCGCCGCAGGCCGTGGGCGCAGCAATCGCGGCCAAGCTGGACGGCAAGGGTAAGGTCGCCATTGCCTTCTCCGGCGATGGCGCGTGCAACCAGGGTACGACCTTCGAGGCGATGAACCTTGCCGTCGTGGTCAAGGCGCCCGCTATCTTCGTGTTCGAGAACAATCATTATTCCGAGCATACCGGCGTCGATTATGCCGTCGGCACCAACAAGGACATCGCCAGCCGCGCGGAAGCATTCGGCATGAAGGCGTGGCGCGCCAATGGTTGCGATTATTTCGACACCTATGAGACGATGCGCGAACTGCTTGAGTATGTTCGTGCGGGCAACGGCCCGGCCGCGATCGAGCTGGATACCGAGCGTTTCTACGGCCATTTCGAAGGCGACCCGCAGCGCTATCGCGGCAAGGGCGAACTCGATCGGCTCTGGGAAGAGCGCGACTGCCTGAAGGCGTTCCGCGCGAAGGTCAGCGAGGCGAAGCTGCTGGACCTGAAACTGCTCGACGACGTCGATGCCGAGGTCGCGCAGCTTATCGAGGAAGCGGTGAGCGAGGCCCGCGCCGCGCCGCCGCCGGACCCGGCGCATGTCGCCGAAGATGTTTACGTCGAATATTGAGAGGAAGCGGACACATGGCAGTCATGAATATCCGCGAGGCGATCAACAAGACGCTGATGGATGAGATGGAGCGCGATTCCAATATTATCGTGCTCGGCGAAGATGTGGTCGGCGGCGCTGGCACGGCCGGCGGACAGGAGGCCATTGGCGGCATCTGGGGCACGACGCCCGGGCTGTACGCCAAGTTCGGCGCAGATCGCGTCATCGACACGCCCATTTCCGAAAGCGCCATCATCGGCGCGGCGGCGGGTGCTGCGCTCGCCGGCAAGCGCCCGGTGGCGGAACTGATGTTTGCCGACTTTGTGGGCGTCAGTCTGGATCAGCTCTGGAACCAGATGGCGAAGTTTCGCTACATGTTCGGCGGCAAGACCAAATGCCCGGCCGTTGTCCGCCTGATCTACGGCGCGGGCATGAACGCGGCGGCGCAGCACAGTCAGTCGGTCTATGCGATGCTGACGTCGATGCCGGGCCTGAAGGTCGTGCTTCCCGCGACACCGGCCGATGCCAAGGGCCTGCTGACCGAGGCGCTGCGCGGCGACGATCCGGTGATGTTCTTTGAGCACAAGGCGCTCTACGGCGTGAAGGGCGAGGTGCCCGATGGCGACTATCGCCAGCGTTTCGGCGAAGCACGCATGGTCCGCGAAGGCGGCGACGTCACGGTTGTGACCTGCGGTCGGATGGTGGGCTTTGGCGAGAAGGCGGCGGACAAGCTGGCCGCCGACGGCATCGGCGTTGATCTGATCGACCTGCGCACCACCAGTCCGCTGGATGAGGAAGCCATATTGGATTCCGTCGAGGCAACCGGCCGTCTGGTTGTGGTGGACGAGAGTCCGCCCCGCTGCAGCCTGGCCGCTGACATTTCCGCGATCGTCGCGTCCAAGGCGTTCACCAGCCTGAAGGCGCCGCCCGCGATGATCACCGGACCGCATTCGCCTATCCCGTTCGCGCGCGAATTGGAGCGGGCATGGGTTCCTTCGCCCCAGAAGATCGAGGACGCGGTTCGCCAACTTCTCGCCTTCCGCTGAGGGGAACCGCAATGGCCAATCTTAAACTGTTCACCATGCCCAAATGGGGCATCGAGATGAGCGAAGGCACGATCGCCGAATGGATGGTTGCGGAAAATGCGCCGTTCGAAAAGGGCGCTGTGCTTGCGCTGATCGAGACCGACAAGATCACCAATGAGGTAGAAGCGGAAGCACCCGGCCGCTTCGTCCGCATCATTGCCGAGGCGGGCGGCACCTATGCGGTGGGCGCGTTGCTTGCCGTATTGAGCGATGGCGGAGAAGCAAGCGCGGCCGAGATCGACGCGGTCATCGGCACTTTCAAGCAGGCCGACACGAGTTTCGGCGACACGGAAGATGATCCTGCTTCTGCGCCCGTGGCTGCGGTTGCCGCCCCTCCGCCGCCCGCGCAGGTCGCCATTCCCGATGGCGTGTTGATCAGCCCGGTTGCACGGGATCGCGCGGTCGCTGCGGGCGTCGATGTCGCCGCGCTTCAGGGATCGGGTCGTGGTGGACGCATCACTGCGCAGGATATCGATCAGGCGGCCAGGCCCGCATCGGCCTCCGTGCTCGCCGGACAATTTCCGTTGACGCCGGACAGCGGCGCGTTCGCCTCGCCGATGGCGAAGCGCCTGTCGGTGATGCACAATGTTCCCCTTTCCGGGATCGAGGGGTCCGGGCCGCGTGGCCGCATCCGCAAGGCCGATGTGCTGGCGCGCGTCGCGTCGGCCGCGCCTGACCCCGCACCCGCACCTGTAGCAGCCCCTCCGCCGCCACCAGCCGCCGCTGCGCCAGCGCCGGTGGTGGTCCCGGCCGGAGGCGTGACCGTCAAGCCGATGTCTTCCATGCGCCGCACGATCGCGCGTCGCCTGACGGAAGCGAAAAGTACCATCCCGCATTTCTATGTGCGTCGCCGGGTCCGCGCGGATCGCCTGCTTGCCCTGCGCGCTGCGGTGCAGGGACAGAAGCCGAGCGTGAACGACTATTTGATCAAGGCTTGCGCACTCGCGCTGATGGAAGTGCCGCAAGTCAATATCCAGGTGCATGGCAACGACATCCACGAATATGACAATGCGGACATTGCCATTGCCGTGGCGACCGAGAAGGGCCTCGTCACGCCGATCGTGACGGGCGCCGACCATCGCAGCGTTTCGGACATTTCCACCGTCATGGCGGGCCTCGCCCAACGGGCCAAGTCAGGCAAGCTCAAGCCGGAGGAATTTACCGGCGGCAGCTTCTCGCTATCTAATCTGGGCGGTTTCGGTGTCGAGCAGTTCGACGCGATCATCAATCCGCCGCAGGGTGCGATCCTTGCGGTGGGCACGGCGCGGCCGGAACCGATCGATGATAACGGGGCATTCCGCATCGTGCCGGTTTTCCATCTGTCGCTGTCCTGCGACCACCGCGCGATCGACGGAGCCGACGGCGGGCGTTTCATGGCGGCGCTTGCAAACCTGATCGAGCATCCGGAACTGCTCTAGACATATTGTGGCGCGATAGGCGCAAAGGGAGGATGAAGTGAATTTCTCGTTGACCCCGGATCAGGAAGAACTCCGCGCTGCGGCTCGCGATTTCGCGCGTGCAGAACTGCCCGCAATCGCCGCCGAGCTGGAACGCGACAACAAGCCGCCAAGCCATGATCTGGTGAAGCGCTATGCCGAGATGGGTTTCCTGGGCATCAATGTGTCGTCCGACCTTGGTGGCCTTGGCCTTGGCAATATCGAGGCGCTGATCGTGCTGGAGGAATTCGCCAAGATTTCCTCCGCCATCGCCTTCCCCATCTTCGAATCCTCCGTCGGCCCGGTGCGCGCGATCGAATATTTCGCCTCCGACAGCCTGAAGAAGCGGATCGTCCCGGCCGTGTGCCGTGGCGAGATGGTCGTTGCGGTCTCTATGTCCGAGCCCGACGCCGGCAGCGCGCTCACGGACCTCAAGACCAAGGGCGTAGTCAAGGGCGACAAGGTTATCATCAACGGCACCAAGCGCTGGTGCTCGGGCGGCGGTCATGCGGACGCCTATGTCGTTTATTGCCGCCTGTCGGACGATCCCGGTGCCAAGGCGATCGGCGCGGTGCTGGTCGAGAAGGACAGGCCGGGCCTCAGCTTCGGCCCCAACGAACAGCTCATGGGCTTTCGCGGCGTCCCGTCGTCGGACCTCAACTTCGACGATTGCGAAGTGCCGGTCGACAATATCATCGTGCCGGCCGGCGGCTTCAAGCAGCTGATGGAGGCGTTCGATCTGGAGCGTTGCGGCAACGCCACTATGTCGCTGGGCCAGGCGTCCGGCGCGCTGGAGGATGTTTCGCAATATGTGCTGGAGCGCAAGCAGTTCGGCAAGCCGATCGCCGAGTTCCAGGCCGTCCAGATCAAGCTGGCCGAAATGCATATGAAGTGTGAGGCGGCGCGCCTGCTGATCTGGCGCGCGGCGGTCAATGCACAGGATGGTCTGCCCTCCGTGCTGAACAGCTCCACCGGCAAATGCTTCGCCAACACCATTTCACGCGAAGTGACGGGGGACGCCATGCAACTGATGGGCGCTTACGGCTATTCCAAGGAATTCCCGATGGAACGCCGTTTGCGCGACAGCTGGGGCTGGGGCATCGCCGGCGGCGCGATCGACATCCAGAAGGTCAACATCGCCGGTGCGATGCTTGGCCGTCGCTTCGACCAGCGCCGCTAGGATGGGCGGGTTCGCCCGACTGCTGCATGTCGAAGCGAGCCCGCGCGGCCCGCGATCGCGCTCGTCCGATGTCGCCCGGCGTTTGATTGATAGGATCGCGCCGGGAACGGTCGAAACCCTGAACCTGTTCGACGCAGAGCTGCCACCCTTTGACGGACCTGTCATGGAGGGGCGCTATGCGTTGATCGCGGGGGAGGCGGTGTCGCCTGACGTGGTTGCCCAGTGGGATGCCATCCGCGTACGGATCGACCATTTCCTGTCGTTCGACGCCTGGCTATTCAGCGTGCCGATGTGGAATTTCGGCATTCCCTATCCGCTGAAGCATTATGTCGACCTGATCACGCATCCAGGCATGACCTTTACGGTCGATGAGACCGGGGTCGCAGGGCTTGCCGCCGGGCGCACGGCGATCATTGTCGGGTCCGGTGCGCTCGATATCCGGGCGGACGGGCCGATGGCGGCGCTGGATCACCAGATGGCGTTCATGAAGAGCTGGTTGGGCTTTATTGGCGTCACCGATATCCGCACCGTCGATATCCGGCCGACTTATGGCACGGCCGAAGATGTCGAGAATGCGATGCTGCGGGCCTATGAAGAGGCGGATGCGTTAGCCGCCGCCCTTTCCCGTCCAGAGCGGGTATAGACGAGATTAATGCTGGTGAAGGTGACCGCTTCCTCGCCGGTTTGCGTCACCACGGCGTAGCGCGTCAGCGCCGTACCCCGGTCGGTGCGGGTTTCGGACGGGCGAAGCTCGATGATCTCCGACGTCACATGGATGACGTCCCCGGCGCGGATCGCGCGGCGCAGGCGCAATTCGTCCCAGCCGATGCCGCAGACGAAGTCGATATCCGAATTGATCTCATGATCCAGTTGCCGCCACATGGCGAGCACATGGATGCCGCTTGCGACCAACTCCCCAAAGACGGATTCCTTGGCCAGTTCCGCGTCGCTGTGGAACCATTGCGGGTCATAATCGCGGGCAAAGGCCAGTATCTGCTCCTGCGTCACCAATCGCTCCCGCGAGGTGCGGAATTCGCCGACCGCCAGGTCCTCGAACGTCCGGTAAGGCTTGATGGCAACGAATGGCGTGGTGTCGGTCAATGGCTTCTCATTTCTCATTAAAGCTCAAAGGATGTCGCCCCGGGGTACATCCAGAATGCGAATAAGTCCCTCCTGCGCAACGGAGGCGACGAGGCGGCCGTCGGCGGTGTGGACCACGCCGCGACCCAGCGTGCGCGCGCCCGCTGCCGCAGGGCTATCGAGTGTGTAGAGCAGCCACTCGTCGACGCGAAACTGGTCGTGGAACCATATGGCGTGATCCAGGCTTGCCGTCTGGAGATGGTCGTCCGCCCATCCGACGCCGAGCGGAACGAGGCCCGCGTGGAGGATGTGGAGATCCGACACAAAGGAAAAGAAACGCTGATGTTCCGCCAGGTCGTCGCCCAACGATCCGTTGAACCGGAACCAGATATGGCGGACGCTCGATTCGGGCTCGGCGTTGAAAATCCGGAAAGGTTGCACCGGGCGCCAGTCGAACAGATGGTCCCTGCGCCAGAAGGGCCAGTGCCTGACGGGAAGGGCATCGCCGACCTCGGCGATATAGTCGCTCATCGGGCGCAGGCCCTCCGGGCCGGGAACATTCGGCATCGGTAGTTGATGGCGCAGGCCGACCTCATGGACGTGGAGCGATGCGCTCATGGTCAGGATGATCTGCCCATCCTGTTCAACGACGATCCGGCGGGCGGAGAAGCTCTGGCCATCGCGGTCACGGCTAACGATGAAGTCGATCGGACGATCGATCCTGCCGGGACGCACGAAATAGGCGTGGCAACTGTTGATCGTCCGGTCGGGCAGGGCGGTTTTTTGAATGGCCGCCACGGCCTGTGCCACCACCTGCCCGCCATAGAGGCGCAGCAGATGGCTCGGGATCGGCTGCGCGCGATAATGATCCGGCCCGACCTCGTCGAACATGAACAGCATGTCCCGCTCGACAGCGGGATCGTTTGCATAACTTGCGATATCGGCCATGACGTCCTGTGTCAGGTCCTGATGCGTAAATCCCCCTCCGTCAGGCGCGTACGACCTGATCCTGCAGCACCTGCTCGACACGTACCTCGGGCGGCACCTGGTTGAGGCCGATCCGGCGATCCAGTTCCTCATGCCAATGATAGATGCGGCGCTCCTGATAGTTGAGCGGCATGCCCCGGAAGCCCTTGCTTTCAAGCGATTCCTGGATCTGCGGCGCGAACTGGAGATCCTCGTAGAGGATGCGTTCCCAGTTGGAGAGACGGGTGTCCCACAGCGCGCTGGGCACGTCAGGGTCATAGTCCGGCGCGATCCAGCTCGACACCACCTGACAGGTCGTGTCCGACGTCGGCCAGAACTGCAACAGCGGAATGCCGCTGTCGGATGCCGGCATCACGAAGTTCGGATAGATGTGATAGCTCACATTGTTGTTCGCCGGCACTTCCGTGATCGTCGGGATCTTCGGCATGCCCAGCGTGCCCGGATCTTTCCAGTCGGGGCGGCTATTGGGCGTCAGCATGCGGCTGTGCCCCTGCGGCCAGAGCGTGACGATCATGCCGCGATGGTCGAGGAAGCGATCGACCGTATGCTGGTGGATCGACTTGATGTGATAGACCTCAAGGAATGCGTCGAGCAGGATCTTCACGTTGCAGCCGACATCGTAGCGGCGCGAGTCGACAAGGCGCAGGTCCTCAAGCCGATACTGCTCCAGCTCCTTGGCCATGGGGCCTAGATGCTCCATTAGCGGCTGTGCCTCGGGGTCCTCGTTGAGGAAGATGAGGCTTCCCAGCAGTTCGCAACGCACCGACACCAGCGAGCGGCAGGAAAAATCGAGATCGACGAAATCGCGCTTGTCGCGGACGGCGGTCAGCTTACCGTCCAGCGTGTAGCTCCAGCCATGATAGCCGCACACGAAGCCGCGCGATTCTCCGGCGTCTTCGGTGACCAGCGGCGCGCCGCGATGCTGGCAGGTGTTGTAGAAGGCGCGCACGTCGCCCTGCATGTCGCGTACCACCAATATGGGAGAGCCCGTGTTGCGGGTGAGGAACCAGCTGCCCTTGTTCGGCAATTGATCGACATGGCCGGCATAGAGCCATGCGCGGCCCCACATGCGCTCACGCTCGAGCGCCAGGAAGTCCTTGTCGACATAGCGCCCGCCCGGAATATCGGGCAGCGCCGGGAAATTTTCGGGCGGCGCCTTGCGTGAGCGCTCATATTCCATGGTCTCGTTGACTTGATCAACTGAGAATGCGTTCAATTCCATTGTGCCACTCCTGATAGACGCTTATTAGCATGGCGGCAGATAAAAACAATCATGAATGTCTTTTATTAAGGAGAGGTCCGATGATCCAGCCGCGCTTTTCGTTGCATCCGCTCAATGCCCTGGAGACTCCGCCCGTTGAACTGGTGAAGATCGCCGGAGAGCTGGAGTGCAGTCATGTCACGATTTTCACCTACATTCCGGAGGATGCAAAGGGCCTTTACCCCCTGCTGGAGCGCAAGGATGTCGACGCGTTCCTGAAAGCCATGGAAGGAACCGGCGTAACCGTTGGAAATCTGGAGGTTTTTGGACTGGAGGATGACAGCGACTATGCGCATCTGATCGAGGGACTCGAAGTCGGGCAGATCATCGGAGCCAAGCGGGCGACAACGCATCTCCATGCCGTTGACGATCATGATATCGCAGTTGACCGCTTCAGGCGGTTCTGCGGACTCGCGGCGCAATATGGCATCGTGCCCGGGCTGGAGTTCCATGCTTTTTCGGCCGTGAAGGATTTGCGCACGGCCGCCGCCATCGTCAGGGACGCTGGGTGCGGGACGCTGGTGCTCGACGTGCTGCACCTGATGCGCAACGGCGCCTATGTCGATTCGATTGCGGCGAACGCCGATCTGGTCTCGCTGGTGCAGCTTTCCGATGGTCCCCTGGAGATCGACCCCGACCAGATGTGGCGCGAGGCGATCAAGGAGCGGGCCTTGCCGGGGCAGGGGGATTTCCCTCTGGATGCCATCCTTGCGCCGTTGTCCGGCGACATCATCATCGAGGCGGAGATTCCGCAGTATCGCGCGAAGAAAGAAGGGATCAGCGCCTTCGAGCGCGCCCGCCGGTCCATGGAGGCGACGCGATCGGTGACCGCGCCGCATATGGCCGCGGTGGCGTAGGCGCCCCGCGAAAGGCAAGGCGCAAATCCTACGAAGTTGCGGAAGTTGCGGGTTGCCATTGCACTCCGCAACTTCGCCGCGAGAAGGGATTGTTGTTGGATGTGTGGTGACGAAAAGGGACGGCGTAACCCGGCGTTCTTGAGGGCTCTCTATGCGTCATGGTCCGATGCTCCCGATGGTCCGTGGGAGCAACGGGCTAGCATCGGTAACAGGGTGTAGGACAGATGTCTGGGCGCATCGGTGGTGGATGTCGCCATCTCCCCTCCCTGCAAGGGAGGGGAGTGATTGAGGGTTAGCCCGCCTGCGCAGCTCGCGCCGCCTTCACCGCCGCGCCGATTTCCGCGTTGGTCGGGTTGCGGCGCAGGGTAAGCCCGCCATTCACCTGCAACACCTGACCCGACATGAAGCATTCGTCGGACGCCAGCCAGACGGCCGCCTCTGCAATATCGTCGCTCGTGCCGACGCGGCCGAGCGGATATTCCTTTGAGAAAGTGTCGATGATCGCCTTGTTCTTGGCTGCCTTGGCCGTCATCGGCGTGACCGTGAAGCCCGGCGCGATCGAGTTGGCGCGAATGCCCCGATGGCCGAACTCGTTGGCGACGCAGCGGATGACATGATCCGTCCCGGCCTTCGTGCCCATATAGGCGGCATGGTCCTCCAGCATGATGGACGCGGTCGCCGAGGATATCTGGATCAGCGATCCGCCGTCCCGCATGGCGCGCAACATCGCCTGATAGAACAGGATCGCGCCCGTAAACTGCAGGGCGGTGATCTTCTCAATCTCCTCCTTTGTCGTGTCGAGGAACGGTTTGAGCAGGCCCCAGCCGGTGGCGTTGAGCGCAATGTCCAGGCCGCCGAACCTGTCGACCGCCGCCTGTGCGAGGGCTGCGAGATCGGCTTCGTTGGTGATGTCACACGCAACGCCGATACCGTCCAGCTCCTGCGCGAAGCCAGCGATCGATTCCGTGTCGCGGCCGGCGACGACCAGTTTTGCGCCCTCCGACGCCAGCCGGCGCGCGATGGTCTGCCCCATATTGTCTTTTCCGGCTGCGCCGATGACGACGGCGACTTTCCCGTTTAGCTTACCCATGCCTACTCTCCTTCTGCGACCTCAGGCGGCGCTATCGCGATCCTGATAGCGCAGGCGTGAAGGGAAGCGAGATAAAAAAGACATGAAAGATTGTTTTTTATTGGGCTGGTGATAAGCTCCGGCGGCAAGCAGCGCCCTAACCGAAAGACACAACGCGAAAAGCGGTGTCGGCGCGGCTTGGACGATATGCTGGCCGGGAGAGGATGATGGCGGTGAAGGACGTGATTTATACGATGGGTGCGATGCTGCGGAGGTCCGCAGTGCAATTTGCGGACTCGCCGGCGCTCATATTTCCTGACCGCAAGCTGACCTATCGGGCGTTGAACGATTCGGCGCGCGCCTGGGCCAGGACATTTATCGCCATGGGTGTCCAGCCCGGCCAGAATATAGGCATCCTCCTTACGACGCGCCCGGACTTCATCGAGATCTTCTACGGCATTGAAATGGCCGGCGCGATCGCCGTGCCCGTCAATGCCCGGTATCAGGCGAGCGAACTCAACTTCCTGGTGCGCGACGCCGATCTTGTCCTCCTCGTCACGACAGGCCGGGTGGCGGACAGCCTGGATTTCGGAGAGCGGCTCGTTGCGGCCCTGCCGTCGCTGAAGGACCAGAAGGATGCGTCGGCGCTTGCTCTTGATGAAGCGCCGATGCTGCGTTCGATCATTTGCCTCGACCCGCCGTCGCCGCCTTATCTGATGGATGCGGTGCAGGCGCTGGCGCTCGGCCAGGATGTCGCTGACGCCGCGGTCGATGCGCGCATCGACGCGGTGGACGGGGAGGATATCGCAATGATCCTCTATACCTCCGGCACGACCGCCAATCCCAAGGGCGCGCTGATCAGCCATCGCGGGCAGGTCGGCAACAGCCGCAACCTGGGTGTCCGGTATGAAGTGACGGCAAGCGACCGGGTGTGGTCGCCGCTGCCCATCTTCCATATCGCCGGCATCCTGCCAATGACGATGATCCTCGATCTGGGCGGCGCCTATATGACCGTGCCGCATTTCGACGCGGGCGTGGCGCTGGAGATGCTTGGCCGCGAAAAGGCGACGATCGCCTATCCCAGCTTCGTCACGATCATGCAAGACCTGATCACGCACCCGACCTTCAAGGACACGGACCTGTCGAGCTTGCGGGTGATGAACTCCAACTTCGCGGTGCAGCCGGCCTGGATCAAGGACGCGGTGACGGCGGCGATGCCGCATACGACGCAGGTGGGCACCTATGGCCTGACCGAGGGCGCCGGCACGGTATCGACCAGTCGCCTCAGCAACAGTTTCGAGCAGCGCACCGGGCGGTGCGGCGTACCGCTGGACGAATGGGAAGTGCGGATCGTTGATATCGAGACGGGCGAGGATGTCGGTGTGGACGCGCGGGGCGAGATCGTCATCCGCGGCCCCAACATGCTGCGCGGCTATTATAATGCGCCGGAGAAGACCGCCGCGGTGATCCGTGACGGCTGGTTCTATACCGGCGATATCGGCTCCATCGATGCGGACGGACAGGTCATGTTCCATGGCCGGACCAAGGATATGCTGAAGGTCGGCGGTGAGAATGTCGCGGCCGCCGAGATCGAGGCGATGCTGCAGACCCATCCGGCAGTGAAGCTGGCGCAGGTCGTCGGCATTCCCGACAATCGCTATGTCGAGGTGCCCGCCGCCTTCGTGGAATTTGTCGATGGCCAGAGCGCGAGCGAGCAGGAACTGATCCAGCATTGCAAGGGCAAGCTGGCGAGCTTCAAAATTCCCCGTCATGTCCGGTCCGTCGCGGCTTGGCCGATGTCGACGTCCAAGATCCAGAAATTCCGCCTTCAGAAGGAATTGATTGAGGAACTGGATCGCAACGACGCGGCGTGATCCGCCACCGGCAGGCGCCTGAAATTTTATCAGGCGCTTGCCTTAAAAAAATGATCCGTTACGGTCATCCGGCCGGCCGCGAGAGTCGGTGATGGCAGGAGCGGATCGTGAGCGGATTGTTGAGCAGTGGAAAGCTGAATGGGCGCGTGGCCTTGGTCACGGGCGGGGCGTCCGGCATCGGCGCGGCATGCGTGGCCCGTCTGGTGGACGAGGGCGCCTTCGTCGTGTCGACCGACATCGCGCCGCAGGATGAGGAACGCTCCGACGCCGCGCTCTGCCTGCGGCATGATGTCGCTGACGAGGATGACTGGATCGCCGCCGTCGCGACGACGCTGGAGCGCTATGGGCGGCTCGACGTGCTCGTCAACAATGCGGGCATCACCTTTCGCCAGCCGATCGAGGAGGCTTCGCTTGACGATTGGAACCGTATGCTCGGCATCAACCTGACCGGCACGATGCTCGGCTGCAAGCATGGCGTGCTGGCGATGCGCGACAATCCGGGCGGTCCGTCCGGGTCGATCATCAACATGTCGTCCATGGCGGGCATGATCGGCATGGCGCAGGCCCCGGGCTATAATGCGACGAAGGGCGGGGTGCGCCTGCTCACCAAGTCGGTCGCCGTCCGCTGCGCTACCGAATATCGCGGCATCCGGTGCAATTCGCTGCACCCCGGCGCGATCGACACGCCGATCCACGAACCACGCCTGTCCGGGGCCGAGGACAGGGACGCCGCGCGGGCTTCCATGGACCTGCTTCAGCCGGTGGGGCGCATGGGCACGGCGCAGGAGATCGCCGCCTGCGTCGCCTTTCTGGCGAGCGACGACGCGAGCTTCGTCACCGGCGCTGAACTGGTCGCCGACGGCGGCTGGCTGGCGGACGGCGGCTCTACGCGCCTTCCTACGCCTGTGGTGACGCACTGATGGCCGGGCTGCAGGACCTTGTCGTTGCCATCACGGGCGCAGCGAGCGGCATAGGCGAGGCGACGGCGCGCCGGTTCGCCAACGGCGGCGCGAAGCTGATCCTTGGCGATATTCAGGAGGCGCAGGGCGCGGCGCTTGCCGCAGAGCTTGGGGGCGACTTCCTGCGGTGTGACGTGACCCGGGAAAGCGATGTCGCCGCGCTGGTCGATCTGGCCGTGGCGAAGCATGGCCGGCTCGACTGCATGATCAACAATGCCGGCCAGCTCGGCGCGATCGGCAGCATCACGGAGATTTCCGGCGACGCCTGGGATCGCACGATCGCCATCCTGATGAGCAGCGTCTTCTACGGCATGAAGCATGCCGGGCGCGTCATGAAAGCGCAGAAGGACGGCTGCATCCTCTCCACGTCCAGCGTGGCCGGGGTGGTGGCCCTGGGGCCGCATGCCTACACTGCCGCCAAGCATGGGGTGATCGGCCTCACGCGGTCCGTGGCGTCGGAATTGGCCGGGTTCGGCATTCGCGTCAACGCGGTCGCGCCGGGCAATGCGCCGAGCAAGATGACGGCGCTTGCCTATGGCGGCGAGGAGGAGATGCGCAAGGCCAGCGCCGCGCGCAATCCGCTGCGCCGCGTGATGGAGGCTGATGAGGTCGCGGGCGCTTTCGCCTATCTCGCCGGTCCCGATGGGCGGAACATCACCGGGCAGGTGCTGACGCTCGACGCCGGGCTGACCGCATGCCGGCTCGATACCGATTATTATGCCAAGGCTTCCGACTATGTCGATGAAGCCGGGCCACAGAATAGGCAGGGATAGGAAGCATGGCGAAACGTCTGGAAATCTTCGTGGCGGTGAAGGGGCATCCCTTCGACCGCAATGCGCTTGAGGCGATGGTCGTGGGTATGGGCATGGAGCCGACGATCGTTGACCAGCCCGCCGCCGCAGCGCTGCTCAATCCCGATGCCATGGCGCGCTATGACGCGATCTTATTCTACGACATGCCGGGCCTCGACTTCCGTGCGCCAGCGGCGGAGCGCCCGCATTTCGTAGAGCCGGAGCCTGCGTTCAAGGCGGGATTCCAGGCGCTGCTGGATCAGGGAAAGGGCATGGTGATGATGCACCATGCAATCGCCGGCTGGCCCGCCTGGCCATTCTATAACGAGGTGCTGGGCGGCATCTTCCTCTACAAGCCCACGGAGATATTGGGCCGCAGCCGCCCGGAATCGGGCTATCTGGGCGATGTCAGCTATACCGCGCGCAGGGCCGAGGGCGATCATCCGGTGCTTGCCGGATTGCCCGAACGGTTCGATCTGACCGACGAGCTCTATCTGGGCGAAATTCATAAGCAGGCGGGTATCGAGCCGCTGCTCTATCTCGACACGACGGTAGACGCCGGGCGGTTCCATTCCGCGCTTCACGCCGTGCGCGGGCTGACGGACGCGGAAGCGCCATGGGAGCGTCCTACGCTCAATCCCTTGCTCGGCTGGGCCAAGGCGGCGCGAAACAGCCCGCTGGTCTACCTCCAGCCCGGCGACACCGCGGCTACCTATGCCGATGAGAATTATCGCCTTCTGCTCGGCAACGCCCTGCGTTGGGTGGCGTCGCCGGAGGGCGCGCAATGGGCGAAGGCCAAGGCTTCGGAGACTGCAGCATGAGCGCCGATATCCTGTTCCAGCCGGTAAAGATCGGCGCAATGGAGGTTCCCAACCGCATCGCCATGGCGCCGATGACGCGCGAATTCTCGCCGGACGGCGTTCCGGGCGGGGACGTGGTCGATTATTACCGGCGACGGGCCGAGGGCGGCGCTGGCCTCATCATTACTGAGGGCATGGCCGTGAACGCGGCGGGCGCGCATGACGGCCCCATTCCGCTCTTCTTCCAGGAAGAAACGGTGCGCGCATCGGCCGCGATCGCCGGGGCCGTGCATGGTGCCGGCGGAAAGGTCGTGCCGCAGCTCTGGCATGTCGGCGTGCAGGATTCGCCCACCGAGGTGAACCCGACGACCGTCAAGCAGAAGCCGCGTCGCGTCGGCCCATCCGGGCTGTTGGGCACGGGCGACCTAGGCGGCGATACGCTGGACGAGACCGGCATTGCCGACACCATTGCCGACTTCGCCCGGGCGACGCGCGCGGCGCGTGATGCCGGGTTCGACGGCGTGGAAATCCACGGCGCGCATGGCTATCTGCCCGACCAGTTCCTCTGGCCGCGCACCAACCGGCGGACGGACGGATACGGCATCGCCGCCGACCGCACCCGTTTCGTCGTCGAGCTGATCAAGGCGTGCAAGGCGGCGGGCGGCAGCGATTTCCCCTTCATCCTGCGCTTCTCGCAATGGAAGACGTTCGATTATGACGCGCGCCTTGCCGAAACGCCGGACGAGCTGGCGGCCATCCTCCAGCCGCTGGCCGACGCGGGCGTCGACGCTTTCCATTGCTCCACCCGGCGCTTCTGGGAGCCGGGCTTTGCTGGCGATCCGCGCACGCTGGCGGGCTGGGCGCGCAAGCTGACCGGCGTGCCGGTGATCGCCGTGGGATCGGTGACGCTGGAGGCCGATTTCAAGGAAAGCCTGTCGGAGGAGACCGGCGGCATCGCCGAAAGCGCGCCCCGCACCAAGGATGTCGAGACCGTCGCGCGCCTGATCGCCGACGGCGAGTTCGACATGATCGCCGTGGGCCGCGCGATGATCGCCAACCCGGACTGGGCGAACCTGGTGCGTGAAGGACGTGAGGCGGAGTTGCGCGCGTTTAACCGGGAGCAACTGGCGAGGCTCGATTAGGCTTCTCTGCGCCAACCTCCGTTCGTTTCGAGCGCAGTCGAGAAACAAGCGCAAGGTTTCTCGACTACGCTCGAAACGAACGGATGGGTGTGGCCTGAAAAAAGAAGCGGATTTCCTGGGGGGAGGAAATCCGCTTCAGCAGCTGCGCGTCATGCCTTCGCGGTAAAGCGTATGGGCAGTTCGCGGAGCGGGAGAGTCAGGAAATTCGGGCGATGGATCGGCTCGGTCAGCGGCCGCGCCAGAGCGATGTCGTCCAGACGCGACAGGACGGTCAGGATGCCGGTGGCGATTTCCTGCCGCGCCAGCACCGCGCCCACACAGAAATGCGCCCCCGCGCCAAAGGCCAGATGCGTACCGGCATTGGATCGCTTCATGTCGAATTGATGGGGGCAGGCGAACTTCGCCGGATCGCGGTTGGCCGCGCCATAGCGGACGACGACGACCGACCCATCCGGGATCAGCGTGCCGCTCAGCTCCACATCGCGAGTCGCCCGGCGGCGTAGGCCCTGTGTCGGGCTCTCGATGCGGATAACCTCCTCGACAAATCCCTTGATGAGCGCGGGATTGGCGCGCAGCTCCTGCATCTGGTCCGGATGGCGGATAAGCTGCAGCATCGCATGGCCGATCGCCGTCATCGTCGATTCAAAGCCGCCGCCGATCAGCTGGCTCATGACGCTCTGCAATTCCGCCATCGATAACGGCTCCTCACCCTCCGCATGCGCATGGACCAGACCGGAAATCAGGTCGGGTTGCGGATTGGCGCGACGGTCCTCGAACATGCGCGCCAGATGGTGCTGGGCCTCAAGCTCAATATCGGCGACAGACCGCAATTCCTCCTCGGTCATCTGCCGGGATGCGGGCGCGAGCATCGCGTCTGCCCAGCGTTTGAACGTCGCGACCTCCGTGGGCGCCAGGCCCATCTGCTCCGCCAGGACGATGCCGGGCAGTAGCATGGCGAATTCCGCAATGAATTCGCATTCTCCGCGGCCGGCAAAGCCGTCGATCAGCCGGTTGGCGACCGCCTCTATATGGGGGGTCATCTCGCGCACGCGGCCCACGGTAAAGACGCGATCGACGAGCTTGCGATACCGGCTGTGCGCCGGCGCATCCGTCCGCTGCAATGTCTGGATATGTGGCCAGCCATGTTCGTTCAGATAGTGCTGATGCTTTTCCGACAGCTCGGGCCCCTGCAAGGACGCGCGATCGACATCGTTGGAAAAGGTGACTGGGTCCGTGAGCACCGCGCGCAGATCCGCATAGCGGGAAATGATGAAGAAGCCGGTCTCCGGCATCTGATAAATGCCCGGATATGCTTGCATCGCCTCATACATGGCGAAGGGGTCATCCTGGGTTTCAGGGTCGAGCAGGCTGAAATCCTCAAGCCGCTTGTTCGGTGCGTCCATGCTTCTCTCCCGGCCTTTGTCTCCCCTGCTGACAGGCAGGGCGGGTAAGGCAGTTTGTTGGTGCATGTGACTTAATATATCGGAGCCAGGCTCCGCAACCCTGAAGCGCCGCGCGAACGATAAAAATAATCGTCACGATTATTGCAACGCAGCATAATGGGGCGATATCAGCCTAGTTTCAGCCTTTCTCCGCGAGAATCTGCTGTATTGCACATGCTTCCAAGAAAATTATAAAGGCACTTGCCTTAAATAAATGCCGACGATAGATTGCCCTCATCACCAGCGATCAGGCGGCGTGGCTGCTTTGCTGAGGCATGATGTGCGCCCGCAGGGGCGGGATAAAAAGACCATAGTTGAGGGGATTACCGATGCAGAGCTTCCACGGCGCCAGCGCGAACCGCTTGAATATTCTTCACCGCTTGCTGCTTGGCGGCAGCGCCATCGTTCTGGTCGGCGCGGCGATGTCCGCCAACGCCCAAACCGCGCCGGCTGAACAGGCCGATGCCACGCAGCCCGCGCAAGCGGCGGAGGAGGGCGGCCTTCAGGACATCGTCGTCACCGCACGCAAGCGGACGGAAAGCGTGCAGGACGTGCCGGTTTCGGTCACCGCCATTTCCGCCGTCGACATTCAGAATCGTGACCTGACCACGTTGGAGCGCCTGGCTGCCGCGACACCGCAATTGGCCATCGGCCGCAATGCCACGGGCTCCGGCGCCCAGCTGACCCTGCGTGGCGTCGGTTCCAACTCGCTGTCGATCGGCACGGAGCAGTCGATCGCGGTCATTGTGGACGGCGTCTATTATGGACAGGGCCGTACCATCAACGAGGGTTTCTTCGACCTTGGCGGGATCGAAATCCTGAAAGGGCCGCAATCGCTGTTCTACGGTAAAAACGCCACGGCCGGCGTGATTTCCATCACCACCGCCAATCCCTCCGACCATCTTACCGCCAGTTTGCGCGGCGCATATGAATTCAATGCCCAAAAGGTGTCGATGGAAGGCGTCCTGTCGGGGCCGCTGAGCGATACCCTGGGCTTCCGCGTCGCGGTGCGCGCATCGAAGGACTATGGCAGCCTGTTCGACAATCTGGCCGGTCCGATCACCTATAACACCCGCGATACGCCGACATCCGCCACGGTTGCGCCGAACACGCCGCATCTCGCCGGCGCCAGCGAGGACGATGGCCCGAACGAGCGCGAGATCTTGACCCGCGCGACGCTGCGCTGGGAGCCGACGGACCGCTTCACGGCAACGCTGAAGGCGAATTACGGGCTCAACAAGACCCGACCGGGCACCTGGAACTACGCTGTGTTCGCCTGCCAGGGTGGCACAAGCACGACGTCTCCGGGTACGCCATGCGTTCGTGATTTTGCGGGCCGGGTGAATAATCTGCCTGCGGATATCGCCGCGGAAACGCGCTTTGCACGGCCCGATGGCGTGAATTTCAACGACTACAAGTCCTGGGGCACGACCCTGTCGATGGACTATGCGCTGGATCACCTGACCATTTCGTCGGTCAGCAATTATAACTGGAACAAGAACCACTGGTCGAACGACATCGATTATCAGTCGTCGCCCACGGTCAATATCTGGGGCGCGGAAGTCAGTAAATATCACGCCCTGTCATCGGAACTGCGCGTTCTCAGCACCTTCGAATCGCCGGTCAACTTCCTGCTGGGCGGCTATTATCAGAAGACCAAGCGTGGTTTCGAGCAGGTCGTCATCAACAACGCCTCGGAAAACAGCGCGGCACCGGACGGCTATCGCTATGTGACCTATGCCAAGGATTCCGGCACGGACGGCGAAACCATGTCCGTCTATGGCCAGGTGATCTGGAAGATCGTCCCCACGATCGAGGCGACTGGCGGCGTGCGCTACATCCATGAGACCAAGGACAGCTATTTCCTTCAGCCCTACGCCAATCCCCGCTTTGCCAACATCAGCTATGTCGTGGGCCAGCCGATCACCGCCGACCAGACGTTCAACAACTGGTCGCCGGAAGCCACGCTGACATGGAAGCCCAGCCGCGACATCACCGTGTATGGCGCGTACAAGACCGCCTATAAGTCGGGCGGCTTTTCGAACAGCTCGATCCTGACCACGACGACCCCGGCCGACTTCTTCACCTTCAATCCCGAACGGGCGAAGGGCTTCGAAGGCGGCGTGAAGACAACGCTGTTTGATCGGCAATTGCGCGTGAACGTGGGCGTCTACTCCTACAAGTTCACCGATCTTCAGGTCACCTATCTCGACTCCGCCGCGCTGTCCTACAACTCGGTCAACGCGGGTAGCGTTCGCACCAAGGGCGTCGAAATGGACTTCGAATATGCGCCGCGCGGTATCGAGGGTTTCGAGCTGAACGGCAGCGCGAATTACAATAAGGCGCGCTACGGATCCTCGATCGCACCTTGCTATGGTGGCCAGACGCCGGCGAACGGCTGTTTCCCTGGTTTGCTGGTGGCGCCGGTTGCGGCCACGCCGACCACGCCCGCCCGCGCTGGCACACCGGGGCAGGACCTGAATGGCCTGCCGACATCCGACGCACCGCTGTGGACCCTGTCGCTCGGCACCAAATATGAGACGCCGGTCAGCGATGGCCTGATCGCGGGTCTCTCGATCGATAGCCGGTACAGCTCCAGCTATCTGACTTCGCCGTTCGGCACACCGCTGTCGCGACAGCAGAAATATGTCAATCTCGACGCCTCGGTCCGGCTGCGGGCGGAAGACGACCGTTGGGAAATCGCCCTGTTGGGTAAGAACCTGACCAACCAGTTCGTCGTGACCGGCGAAACCGACGCCAGCGGCTCGGGTCCCGGCACCGGCACTGCCGCCGGGCGCACGGCGGATCAGGTCGGCTTCGTGTCCATGCCGCGCACGGTGGCCATCCAGCTGACCTGGCGCATGCCCTGACATGCGCCGCCGCACCGGATTTACGGAATGCGGATGTTGCCGGCCGGGGGCGCAGGCCCCCGGCCGGCATTCCATGTGCGGGGGGCGTCACCCCGCGCATCCCGCTCGACTGCCCTTATGATCATCACCTGTCCTGTCGGAGACGCCGTTGAACCTCCCCATGTCCAGTAATCCGGCCGGTTCGTTGCCGGTCGATGCGCTTACCGTCGGCGGAACCCTGATCCATGCGGCGGAGCGGTTCGCCGATTGCGACGCGCTGGTCTATGACGGGCGCAAGGCGACCTACGCGCAGCTTCTGGACCATGCCATCGATCGTGCGCGGGGGCTGATCGGGCTTGGCGTGCAGCCGGGCGATCATGTTGGCGTGCTGATGCCCAACTGCTGGGACTATGTAATCCTCTATTATGCGATCAACCTGATCGGCGCGCGGGCGGTGCTGCTCAATGCGCGTTACCGGCCTGACGATCTGGCCTATGTCATTCCGAAGGCGCATATCCGACATCTCTTCATCGGCGGGCATGCCTTCAAACATTGCGACTACCGGCCGATGCTGACGGAAGTCTTCCCCAATCTTGCACGCTGGTCGGGCGGTCCCTTGCATCTTGATGCCGCGCCGACGCTCCATCAAGTGATTGAGCTTGGCGATCCGCGCGAAGGGGCATGGCTGAAGGACGCTGCCGTGGAGCAGGCTGCAGCAGGCGTATCGCGGGACGATGTGCTGTCAGCCGCCGGTGCCGTTTCGCCGACGGATATCGGTATGATGATTTTCAGCTCGGGCACGACATCCCGGCCCAAGGCGTGCATGCTGACGCACCTGTCGCTTTGCCAGATGGGCGCGGCGGTCGCGGAACGCTTTGCGCTGACGCCGCAGGACCGTCTGTGGGATCCGCTGCCGCTGTTTCACATGTCGACAATGCTGCCGATGGCCGCTTGCCGGTCCGCCGGGGCGTGCTTCATCGGCATGGATCATTTCGACGGCGACACGGCCATGGCGCTGCTGATCGCGGAACGCCCCACCATCCACTATGCCGGTTTTCCGACCATCATCTCCGCGCTGGTGACGCATCCCGATTTTGCGCGATACGACCAGTCGCGCCTCCGCATCAATCATGTCGTCGGCCCCGCCGATCTGCTTCGCCGATATGGCGCGCTGTTCCCCGGCGCAGTGGCGGTCAACAGCTATGGCCTGACGGAAGCGACAGGCGTGCCCTGCTACAGCGCGCTCGATGATCCCGAGGAACTGCTCTATGAGACGAGCGGCGCCCTGTTCGAGGGCATGGAGGCGCGCATCCTGGACGAGGAGGGCAAGGAGGTTCCCGATGGCGCGCCAGGCGAGATTTGTCTGCGCGGCTTCGGTATCTTTGCCGGCTATTATGATGATCCCCAGGCGACCGCCGCCGCCGTGACGGCCGATGGCTGGCTGCATACTGGCGATCTGGGACGGATCGGTCCGGGAGGACGGCTGATCTATGACGGCCGGTTGAAGGACATGCTCAAGATCGGTGGCGAGAATGTTGCTGCCGTGGAGTTGGAGAGCTTCCTGATGACTCATCCCGACGTCCGTATGGCGCAGGTCGTGGGCGTGCCGGACGACCGCCTGATGGAGGTCGCCGCCGCCTATATCGAACTCAATCCTGGCGCTGCGATGAGCGAGGACGATGTCGTGCGCCATTGCGTGGGGGCGATCGCGAGCTACAAGATTCCCCGCTATGTCCGTTTCGTGGACGCGTGGCCGATGAGCGCGACCAAGGTCCAGAAGTTCGAATTGCGGCAGGCGTTCGAACCCGTCGGGAAGATCAACGTCGCATCCTACACACGGAAAGGCGCATGAGCAGCGCGGCGCATGACGAGCCGAAACCGGGTTTCGCTGCCTGGTATCTGATAGCCGTCCTGACGCTGGCCTATACGGCCAGCTTCATCGACCGTCAGGTGCTCAACCTGCTCGTCGGACCGTTGAAGGCCGAATTCGGTCTGGACGACACGAAGCTCAGCCTGTTGCAGGGCGTGGCCTTCACCGTCGCCTATATCCTCTTCAGCCCCCTGTTCGGGCGCCTTGCGGATACGGGCAGCCGGCGCGGGATACTCATCTTCGGTGTCGCGATCTGGAGCATGGGGACAAGTCTCTGCGGCCTTTCGCGCACCTATTGGCAACTGTTCATGGCGCGCTTTGGCGTTGGCGGGTCGGAGGCGTGCCTGACACCGGCGGCCTGGTCGATCATCGCCGACAGCTTCCCGGAACGGATGATCCCGCGCGCGTTCAGCATCTTTATGATGGGGCCGTATCTGGGCGGCGGCCTGGCGCTGATTTTCGGCGGCCTGCTGCTGGACAGCGCATCGCATTGGGACCTGTCCGCAGTGCCGCTGATCGGGGCCATGAAGCCCTGGCAGGTGGTGTTCCTTGCCGCCGGTTTGCCTGGTTTGCTAATCGTTGCATTGATGTGCTTCGTGCGGGAGCCGGCGCGGCACGCCAGCCGCCTCGCCGAAGATAAGGGCCAGATGGCGATGGCCGACGTCTGGCGTGTATTTGTCGAGCATCGCGGTTTTTACGGCAATTTCTATGCCGGCATGTCGTCCCTTGTCGTCTGCCTCTATGCCTTTCCCGCGTGGATGCCGACTGTGCTGATCCGGCGGTTCGACGCGGCAGCGTCGACGGTCGGTGTGCAATATGGCGCGCTGGTGCTGGTCACCGGGTCAATGGGTGTGCTGACCGGCCCATGGCTGGCGCGCATGCTGGAAAAGCGCGGCAAGGTGGAGGCGCTGATGCTGCTGCCATTCTGCGCTGCGCTGGGTTTGATCGCAGTGTCGATCGCACTGGGCTTCACCAACAGCTATGGTTCGGCGCTTGCCGTCGCCACTGCCGCCAGCTTCATCTACAGCATGCCCCAGGCGCTTGCCTCATCGGCCCTGCAACTGGCGACGCCCAACCGGATGCGTGGGGTCGCATCGGCCGTCTATGTCTTTGTGGTGAGCGTCACTGGCCTGGGCGCCGCGCCCACGATCGTCGCCATGCTGACCGACCATGTTTTCGGCGATGAAAAACGGGTGGGCGAATCGCTGTCGGTGACGTGCGCGGCGGCGGCCGTGCTGTCGGCCTTCTTCCTGTGGCGGGCGCTTAAATCCTATCGTGTGATGCTGGCTGTTCGCTGATCTGCGGCAAGATCAGGCCCTCGAACAGGTTGAGCCCGTCGTGCCGGCATGGTGCGGTGAGTGCCGCCGTCATTTGCTCCAGCGTGTCGTCGACCAGAGAGGGCAGCGAGATGTCCTGATCGGGCAGCGGAAATCCGCTGTCGCGCCGCATCAGCATGTTCAGGAACATCAGCTTGCACAGGCCGACCCTCAGCCGCAGCACGTCCGGCGGAACATAGCTGACCCGCTCCACGATCAGCCGCCTGACCCGCCGCAGCGCAGGAACCGGGACCTCCGGGTCGTCATAGGGATGCTTTATGCCCTCCGCCCGCGACCGCGTGAGATATTGCGCCAGGAAAGCCGAATAGGGGTGAGCGCCATTCTCATCGGCTATGCTCAGATGCGGCAGGCACATGACTTCCAGCAGAACGCGGGCATTCCTTATCTGTCCGGCCTCCTCGGCCTGATCCAGCATCTTCTGACGCAGTGGTTCGAACAGGTTCGTGCGATAATCGAAGATATCGTAGACCAGCCGTTCTTTGGTGCCGAAATGATATTGGACGGCGGTGTTGTTGCCCTGACCCGCGGCGGCCGCGATCTCTCGCAACGCGACGCCGTCAATCCCCCTGTCGGCGAACAAGCGCTCGGCGGCTTCCATGATCTTTATCCGCGTTGCCGCGGTGACGACAGATCGCCTTTTCCTGCCGTCGTCCCTCGCCGCCGTCGCCATTGCTCCATTTTCCCCACAAGTGCCTTAATTAAGCGATAGTGTTTCGCTGCGCGATCGACAACCCGTCGCATGATCTACGGGTTGTCCGGCGTGCTGGCGCGCGCCTCCGATCAAGCAGGTCCGACATCGTCCGTTCCCTAACCGTGATTGCCACCAGCCTTACTTGTTTATGAATTCACGGATTAATGTGTGAAACAGTGACAGTCTCATCGCCATTTTTAAGTGCATGTCGCAGGGAAACGCAGCCGAATAAGGTAGTCAGACTTTTACGATCTTCATCTGCTTATAAGTAATCCCCGTTCGTCCTTTGCCCCGTGACATCATATTTGAAGACCATAATCTTCAAGGGACGAAATCCATGGCGAATGCGCGCAAGATCAAGCTCGGCTTCATCCTTCACGGGGTCGGGCGCACCTGGAACGATTGGCGTCATGCCGACAGGGAGGTTAACGCCAGCACCAATTTTTCCTACTATGCCCGGCAGGCGCAGCTTGCGGAAAAGGGCAAGTTCGATTTCCTGTTCGTTGCCGACAGTCTTTCGATCAACGAGAAATCGAGTCCGCATTATCTAAGCCGGTTCGAGCCGCTCACGATCCTGTCCGGGCTCGCTGCAGTCACCTCGAAGATCGGTCTCATCGGCACCTTGACCGTTAGCTACTCCGAGCCGTTCAACGTCGCCCGGCAATTTTCCTCGCTCGATCATATCAGCGGCGGACGTGCCGGCTGGAATGTCGTGACGTCCTGGCTGGGCGATACCGCCGCCAACTTCTCGAAAACCGAGCATCCCGCCCATGACGTGCGATACCGGATCGCGGCCGAATATCTCGACGTCGTCCAGGGGCTTTGGGATAGCTGGGAGGACGACGCCCATGTTGCGGACAAGGAAAGCGGCCAGTTCATCGATCCCGACAAGCTCCATCGGCTCGATCACAAAGGCGAGTTCTTCCAGGTCCGTGGCCCACTCAATATCAAGCGCTCGCCGCAGGGCCAGCCCGTCATCTTTCAGGCGGGCGCATCCGACGACGGGCGAAATTTCGCCGCGCAGCGCGCCGAAGCCATCTTTACGCATGCACCGACTTTTAAGGATGGCCAGTCCTACTATGGCGACGTCAAGGCTCGCGCCAAAGGCTTTGGTCGCGATGCCGATCAGCTCTACATCCTGCCGGGTATTTCTCCGATCGTCGGCGACACGGATGAGGATGCCGAAGCCCGCTACCGTGAACTTGCGGGGCTGGAATCCTTGGAAACGGGCTTCGGCTTCCTCTCGCGCACGTTCAACGATCATGACTTCCGGCAATATGATCTCGACGCGCCGTTTCCCGATGTCGCGCACGTCGGATTGAACAGCCAGCAGAGCGGCACGCTCAGGATACTCGAAGAGGTGAGGGCGGACAATTTGACGCTGCGGCAGGTGGTCGAGCGTCTTGCTGCGCCGCGCGGCTCCTTCGTCGGATCGCCTGAGACGGTTGCCGACGAGCTTCAGCGGTGGTTTGAAAATGGAGCCGCTGACGGCTTCGTTGTGTTCGAGCCCTTGCCCGGCCAGCTGGAACTGTTTGTGGAGAAGGTCGTCCCGCTTCTTCAGGCGCGGGGCCTGTTCCGGGAGGACTATGAAGGCGACACGTTCCGCGAAAATCTCGGCCTGCCGTTCCCGGTCAACCGGCACACGGCCGCGCGTCAATCACAACGGGCTGCCTAGCCGAATGGTCATGCCCTTCCTTCGCGCCTGATGTGCTGGCCATTTCACCGGAAACGCATCGGAGAAGGCACGACAATTATCCCAATGCGCGGTGCGGAAAATGGCTCTTGGGCCTTTTCATGGTGGGCGTGGCGAGGATTGAACTTGCGACCCCTGCGATGTCGACGCAACGTATTCTTCAAAAAATGGCAGAAAACCGCCATTTTTCTCACTCTGAAGATGAGAGTAAACGAAGAATATTTGTCGCTTTTGCGTGAATTTCTCGCAAATTCACGCAAAACACACGCAAGTTTTTATGCCATTCCAAGCGTGTCAGAGATCCGGCCCATTGCCGCGACGCACGGCACGTCTGTCTCTATGATCGAGCGACACTATGCTTGTTGGATCACCGACGAGCTGGCGCGGATACAGTTTGTTTCGGAAAGCAGACATAAGCACCGTTGATCAACAATGGCGCATTTGTGCTGACACCGACTTCCAAAGCCAGTTCAACATCCTCGGCAAAGCCCCCTGTGATAAGTTCTTGGCCGGAAACTGAGGCGCGAACGATTGTATCCAGTTCATTTGCGGCCGAGCGGAAGCTGTCTCGCGCCACCAAGGCTTCAGCACTGGCTATACCGTCAAGAGCATGGATGATCGCACCAGCACCCAATAAATCCTCAATTGCAGGACGGAGTGATCCATCCGGCCACCGCTCGCCGGCAGGTATGACACCGATGCTCCCTCCGTCAGCTAGCTCGAGAGCGAGCAGAGCCACGGCTTGTGCATTGCGGAGACAGCCGGCAATAATTGGGATCGACCCACCATGTAGCGAGAGGCGCGAACCGTTGGGCGACGGAAGGACTATTCGCGTTCCTGCCGTGAGGTTGGACAGTGTCCGGGGTGAGAGACTGACTTGCCCACCTCCAGCGCGTCTGGGTGCGGCAAGCACGGCGTCAGCGGACTGCGCTGCCACCTGTGCTGCCTTGCGATCCCCCGTAGGAAACGGAAGAACACTAGCACCTCTTCCGGTAGCGATGTCCACCGCAGTCGAAAAAGACAAGACATCAACAATTACGAGTACGGAAACCTCCGGGCGCAGAGCCTCTATGCCTTGCAAACCCCATTCGCTCTTTACAATCGTCATTCGCTGCGCTCCCTTTCAGCGCGCTAATAGGGCGATCAATCGGCGACCATCGAGTTTGTTAAATATGAACGCTGATTTTGCGTTCGAGTAGCCGCCATTGCGCATTCTACGCCTAAGACCAAAATCGGCTCTAAAACTCGCTACCTGTTGAGAACAGCCCACGGGCCGTTTCAGAATTAATCGAAGCTGCGTAAGACCGATCTTCGTTTGAAACTTCGTCAAGGCCTCACGTCTCCACATGCATATGGCCAGCTGAAGTTAGCCGCCGCCAGGTGTGACGTCGCGATCGCGTTCGAGTGAGAAGCTGACGGCTTTGCAGATATGACGCGGGGTCGGCTGCAAACCTTTCTCATATGTCGGGTGATGGAGGGGCTGCTTCGGCCGACGTGGTCGCCGCCATACACTGGTTCATGAACGCCTTGCTTCGATCAGCATTTAGCGGCCAGGTTCAGCATAGTTGGCGAACAGATCGAGGAGGCTTTGTGGGGCGTTGTCGTCGAAGCAGATCCTAAGATTACGGTTCGCCTCTGATGCGGCACGAGCGCTGCGTGGAAAGAGCTGTGTCTCATACTCAACAAGAGCAGCCTGGAGCTTTTCGGGATGCGCGGTAATGGCCTTTGCCAACTCCGCACCATCGTACATCGCCAGATTTGCCCCCTCACCAGCGAACGGCGACATGAGGTGCGCAGCGTCACCAATAAGCGTTACTCCGGGAACCCGCTCCCAACGATGGTCGATGGGCAGAGCGTGAATGGGACGAAGGATTGGCGTTGTGTCGCTGTCGGCGATGAGCGCCCTCAGGCCAGGGGACCAGTCCTCAAACTCGGCAAGCACTGCCTGACGTGCGTCCCGCTGGTCCAATTCCGACAGCCAGCGCTCTGGCTTGGTCAATGCGATATAGGCGTGGAGCACGCCGTTGGCCTCCCGATGCGCCAGGACTCCCTTACCTGGGGCGAGTGCGAATAGAGCCCCAGCACCGACCGCCGCTGCAGCTTGGCGGTGACGCAGATCGGCGTCATGCAGGTACGTCTCTATGAAAGCGGTACCGACATAGGTCGGCTTGGCGTTGGACAGAAGCGGACGAACTTTCGACCAGGCCCCGTCGGCCCCCACCAGCAGATCGGACTCAACCGACACGCCGTTCGCGAAGCTGAGCCTGTGTCTTCCTGCTGTGAGGGACGTCACATCGGAAAGCCGATGGCCCCATTGGATCGTCTCGGGCGATAACGAATCCAGGAGGATGCGGCGCAGATCTCCCCGCTGGACCTCGGGTCTATTACCCGTCCCGTCATCGGGTTCGTCCAGCAGGACGTTGCCGTGCTTATCCAGCACACGCGATGCCTCGCCACCGATATGAATTATGCGCCGAAAGTCCTCGGAAAGTCCCGCCGCTTGGAGGGCGAGCTGGCCGTTATAGTCATGAATGTCGAGTTGCCCGCCTTGCGGCCGAGCATCTGCCGACGTGTCGGCCTCATAGATCGTGGCGGCAATTCCGTGGACGTGAAGGACGCGGGCGAGCGTCAAGCCACCTAGGCCAGCGCCAACGATTACGATGTTGGGGGGGAGATTAGCCATCTAGACCTCCCCTCTGATCCAGTTCAGTATCGCGTCGAATTTGGGCCGCCGCCGGATGCATCGACTGCGAAACGATAGCGTCCCAGGCAAAGAACCAAAAGGCAAGACGCCGCCAGTCCGACCAGCGATAACAGCAGCGCTGGCGTATAACTGCCAAGTTGCGCATAGGATGCGCCCATAAGGAACGGCCCAACTCCAGCGCCTATCATGAACGTCGCAAACAAATAACCATAGGTCTCGCCGAAAGCGCGCATGCCGAAATAGCGCGAGATCAGGAATGCGATCAGGTCGACTTCCGCCCCAAGGCCAAGCCCGACCAATATCGTTGCAACCACCGCCCATATCATCGTGTTCGAGAGGAGAATGATAGTGATGCCGAAGAGGGGGGCGAGAAAAAACGCTGCGGCAACATAGGGGGCGTACAGGCGGTCAAGCAGGAAACCAGCGAGCAGCCTGCCTGCGATAAGCGCGAGACCGGATGCGCTGATTGCCAGCGTCGCGGTCGCGGGGGCTATGCCTGTGTCACCAAGGAGTGGGATGATGTGCGCGGATACCCCACATACGCCGACCGCCACAAAGAAGAACGCGGCCGCCAATATCCAGAACTCGCGCAATCGCACGATCCTGCGGAAATCGAGTCCTTCCGTAAAGGCGGGAGCGCTTTCCACCGAATGTCCGGGGCGGCCTCCACGATCGACCAAGAGCGCCATGGTCGGAAAAGCGACAAGGAAAACGGTAGCTCCCAGCACGACATAGGCAGTTCTCCACCCGAATTCCGAGATGAGTGCGCGGGCGAACAGGGGAAGCAGCGCAGTTCCAAGTCCGACGCCCGCCATGGCGATCCCCAATGCCAATCCACGCTGGCGATCAAAGGCCGCCGCCACCGCGCGTGCATAGGGCAATGGGGCTTGCCCCGTCGAGACCAATCCCAGGACGGCATATAACAGAATGAAGCTCGATGGCGTTCGCGTAAACCATCCGAGACTGGCGATGCCCGCTGAGAAGAGCAAGATGGCCGGCAGCGAGACGCATCTGATTCCGAACCGGTCAATGAGTTTGCCCGCCACTGGCGTGGCCAGTCCCGTCACGCACAATCCCGCAAGCAGGGCGAGCGATATCGTCGCGCGGTCAGTGCCAAGGTCCGTTACGACCGGCAGGAGGAAAACGCCGAAGGTGAACTGCATGACGGGCCCGTTGCCAACGATCAGGCATATCGCCGACCCGAACACGACCCACCAGGAATTCCCCCGATTTTCCACGGACCGACCCTCGTCTCCACTCCACTCCACCGCCGGCACCACTTCATAAATGAGTTGAACATGAGTCGAAATCTAAATCGATCTCAATCGATTGTATTTTACCGGCCTCATATAGCGACTGATCGGTACAGTATAGTTTGGTGTTGCCCAAGCCGCATAAGCAAATTAGTCAGGAAATCTTACTAGATTCGACGGGAGGGCGCTATGTCGGATTTTTTTGACGTGCTGGTAGTGGGTTCGGGCCACAATGGTCTGGTTGCTGGGGCCTATCTTGCCAAAGGCGGCATGAAAGTCCTCGTGATTGAGAAAAACGCCAACCTTGGCGGCGGCGTCGTCACAAGCGAACTCGTGGCGCCTGGCTTTCGTCACGATTGGCACTCCGCCACGCACATCGTCATCCAGGCGAACCCGCTCATCCGGGCGGATGAACTCGGGCTCATCTCCAAATTCGGCCTTGAATATATCTATCCTGAGGGCGTGTTCTCGACGATCTTCGATGATGGCTCGAGCATAGTGACCTATGGCGACGTTGACCGCACCTGCGAGTCGATCGCACTGGTGTCGCCCCGGGACGCGGAGGCATACCGCGCGTTCGTCGCGCGCAGCCAATCCCTTCTGCCGATGATGGTGCACGGCATGTTCGTGCCGCCGCCGCCGCAGGGTGCCTTCTTCGCGCTCCTCGATCAGAGCGCCGAGGGCCGGGCCCTGATGCACATCATGCAGAAGAGCATGCTCGACGTGGTGAATGAATATTTTGAGAGCGACCGTCTGAAGGTCCATCTACTCAAGTTCGCGGCCGAAATGCTCGTCGGGCCGGATGAAAAGGGAACGGGTGCCTTCATCTTCAACATGCCAGGCTTCGTTCACACCTATCATCCGGGCATTCCGCGCGGTGGTAGCGGGGCGCTGGTCTCGGCCTTGGAAAAATGCCTGCTGCATCATGGGGCGCACTTTCAGACCGGGGCGGAGGTCGTCGAGGTGATTGTAAGAGACGGCCGCGCGGTCGGTGTGCGGTTGGCCAATGGCGAGACAATCGAAGCGCGGCGCGCGGTCATCGGACAGATCCATCCTTGGCTGCTTGGCGATATGGTGCCCACCCTAGACCCGGACGTGGCGGCGCGCGCAAGAGCAACAAAAACCGCGTCGCTGGCGATCTCGGCCGTAATGTACGCCCTGAAAGAGCCGCCCCGGTATCTGGCGGACGAGGCGGCGGGGAAAGTCGCGCTGGTAAACTTTGCCCCTGCGTCGCTTGAGGCATATCTTCGCATATTCGATGATATGCGGCATGGGGATCTTCCGAAAAGCCCCATCCTGGCCGCGCACGACAATGCGCAGTGGGACGCATCCCGCGCGCCTTCCGGCGGGGCCACGCTCACCGTTTATGGGTTCGGTCCCTTCGATTTGCGGGACGGCGGAAGCGCTGCTTGGGACGACAGCAGGCCGGAGCTCCAGCGGTATATCCACGAGATGTTTGGCAGATTCTGCGCGAACATGAACGATGAAAACATCATCGGAGTAGAATTTCATTCGCCCACCGACATGGCGCGCTATTCCCCGACCTTCCAGCGTGGAGATGTTGGCGGGGTCGGAAAGTTCCTTTTCCAGAGCGGCGGTCATCGTCCCACGCCCGATCTCGCGCAATATGCCGTGCCGGGCGCAGACGGCCTCTATCTGGCCGGCACGTTCATGCATCCGCCCGGCGGCGTCACCGGCGGCGGACGCGCGACCGCCATCCGCATATGCGGCGATATGGGCATCGATTTTGATTCAATCCGAGAGGCGTCGTGAAACTCTATACACCTGAGAAAGCGGTTCTCCTCGACGTCACGGCGATCAGGCCGCATCCTGAGGGCCTGATCATCGAAGGCAGGATCATGGACGCCATGCCCATGAAGGCCGTCTTGCGTTCCGATCAGTTGCGCGCGGCGCGACATCTAATCGGCTGGGTGGTTGTTCGCCGGGCGATCGCCATGATTCTCGGCACGTCGCTCATGTAGGCGCTGGGGAAATGGCCATATGCGCGCTTGAGAAGACTGGCTTAGAATATCAGACAGCTTTGGTCGATCTCGCAAAGAGTAAGCGGCGGACGCCGGCCTATCTTGTCCTATCGCCGTATGAGGCCATGCCTGTGAGCGCGGCCATAGGCAGTTTCATTAGCCGGCGCAGGCGCTTTACGCCCACCGCGACCTCGGTCGGAGTCGTGGCGCTCCATTCGCGAACCGCGGATGTGTATATCGCGAACAACGTATCTGCCGCATCCTCGGGATCAGCATCGGCGATGATCTTGCCCTCGTCCTGCAGCCGCTTGATCCACTCGGTCAGTTCCAGCCGAGAATGCGATCGTCGCGCGACGATCAGGTCCATGTGCGGGTTCCCGGCAAAAAACTCCATCTGTTGCAGAACATGTTGGCTCAACGCGGGAATCTTGCCCCAGAAGGCGTAAAGCTTGCCGAGGCCGACGAGGAGTTCGTCAAGCGGATCCTTGCTCTGACTGGTGCGGGCGAACAGCGCGGGAAGGGATTTGAGTTCCTCTACGAACACCATGGCGAGCAGGCCGGACTTATCGGCGGCATAGGCGGAGACAGTGCCAAAACCCACATCAGCTTCCTCGGCCACCTCACGAAGCGTGGTCGCCTGATAGCCCCGCTCTACGAACAGACGCCGCGCGGCTTCTCTTATCGCCGTCTCCTTGCGGGTCTTGTTCCGCTCTCGAAGCGATGGGCGCTCAATTTCGACCGGCTTTCCCGTGTCGCGAGCAGGCGGCTCCAGGTGGGCATCCCCCTTCGCACTCGAGCTACACTTTGCCATATGGGAGCTAACGCATGTCCTAAATATTCCGTCAATCGAAAATAAACTCTGATCAATTTCGTAGTCATACTCGCCGACGGATTTCCATAAATCTAGCCTAAAAACGATTATGATCGACTAAGGAGTGTGATCATATTATAACGATGGAGCGGATCCTGGTGAAAAATTGCATCCGTACGGTGCCTTGCGGCCGCGCAAAGCCCCGGAAAATTATCTCCTAGTGGATGGGGCAATGACGATCGATTTCGACGACTTCGCGCACGGCCGCGCCAGCGTCGACGCGGGCCTGCTGCACTACAGGCTCGGCGGCGAAGGAGAGCCGGTCGTGCTTCTGCACGGCTGGCCGCAACACTCGTTGCAATGGCATGCGGTCGCGCCGCTGCTTGCGGAGCGCTACCAGGTGCTTTGCCCCGACCTGCCGGGATGCGGCGGCTCTTCAATTCCGAAGTGCGGCTTCGATAAGCGCACGGTGGCGACGTCCGTCCGCCAGCTTGTCGATAATCTCGGCTGGAAAAGCGTAAGACTGGTGGGATATGACCATGGTGCGGGGGTGGCCTATCAATATGCCGCGCTGGATCAGCAGGCGGTATCCCATCTAAGCATCGTTGAATATGTACTTGCCGGATGCGGTTATGAGAATTTTCTCGCGCCGTCCCAGGGATCGGGCACCGAGGGCAACTGGCAGTTGGCGATGTTCACCGTTCCCGACGTCGCCGAATTTGCGTTTCGCGGGCGGGAGCGCGAACTCCTTACCTGGTTTTTCTGGCACGCCTCATTCAATCCCGCTGCGATCCGCGCCGATCACTTGCAAGAATATGTCGACCAGATCGCCAAGCCGGGCGCGTTGCGCGCCGGCATCGAATATTATGCTGCAATATGGCAGGATCTGGAGGCCAACACCGCCGCCATGAAGACGCGCTTGAAGATGCCCGTGCAGGGAATCGGCGGGCGGCATTGCATTGGAGAGATGGTCGGCACGTTGCTTGAGCCGGTCGCCGAAAATGTCACGGGCGCTGTCGTGGAGCGCGCCGGGCACTGGATCGCGGACGAAGACCCGCAGGCGCTTGCCGACTTGCTCCTCGAATTTTTCTCACGCGCACCCTGATTGATAGCGGAAAAAGGGTCAATATATGCCTTTTTTGCAAGCCACAAGATCATCATCGAGGCGCCATTCGATCACGTCCTCGGCTTCCCTATAGATAAGCTGACTGACGACATCAAATTTCGTTTTGGCAATATGGCTGGTGCTCAAAGACGCGACTTGATTGCCAGTGTCTATAGCTGGCCGCTTCGCGTCGCTGGCAAGGTTATTCTGATCGATACTTGCGGCGGTAATGAGAAGGATCGCCCCGAACGGCACATGCTTAATATGCAGAAAAATCTGTATCTCGATCGGCTCAAAAATCTGGGCGCACCTCCGGAAGATGTCGATATGGGCAGATCGCGATCACCATTGTTGCGCGGCATTCTGGCGAAAATCCCCTGACGGGGCCTGCTTGACAAATCCCAAACGATTCATCAAAATGATCGTTATCGAAAAAAATCAAAATCCATTATGGGCTTGTATCGAGGAGTGTCCTTCAGCATTTTCAGCGACAGTCTAATCTGTTCGGTCAGATGACACGGTCGCGTTGGTCCTGACGCTGTGACGCGGGATGGACACATCGTTTCTCACGCACCCTTCGAAGGGCGCGCAAAAAAAATAAACGCTCTAACAATGTGGGAGGGGAAAATGATGTTCTCACGTATCGGCGCTTTGAAAACTGGCGCTGCATTAAGGGTGATGGCGGCGCTTTCGGTCTCGGCTTTGCCGTTGGCCGCCGAGGCACAGGATGTGTCTCCGCCGGCATCCGGCGCGCCGCAGGCTGCCGAAAACGATGTTGGCGTCACGGATATTGTCGTCACCGCGCAGAAGCGTAGCGAAAGCGCGCAACGACTGCCGGCGGCGGTTTCGGTCATGACCAGCGAAGTTCTGACCGCACGTGGTGTGGTGGACATGAAGGGGATGGAAAACCTGCTGCCTTCTGCAAAGCTCAATATTGAGAATAGCGCCATTCAGGTTTTTATTCGCGGCGTCGGTTCTCAGCTCGACTTCACATGGATCCCCGCATCCGTCGGGGTCAATCTCGATGGCGGCGCGCTTTGTCGATATTGCGCCGCTGGGGCGTTCTACGATGTGCAGCGCGTTGAGATCCTTCCCGGTCCGCAGGGCACCCTTTATGGAAGCTCGGCGGTCGGCGGCGTGGTGAATATCCTCACGAACAAGCCTACCAAGGATTTATCGACTGAAGCCACGCTCGAATATGGCAACTATAACACGACCCATGCAACGCTGGTGCAAAATATTCCGGTGACCAACAATTGGGGCATACGCGGTGCTGTGGACTATTATGATAATGATGGGTTCAACAATAATGGCACTTACGATCAGCATTCGATCTCGGCCCGGTTGTCGTCATTATATGAAAGCGGAGATTTCTCGGCGTTTCTGACGGGCAGCTATTTTCACAACCGTAGCAGGCCAAGCCCTACGCAATACGCTCCCTTTCCTGCGCAGGGCGCCTACTATTTCCCGGATACGGAGGTGGCAACGGCGTTCTTCTACCCCCCAAACGGGCTTCGTTATGACGCTGCGCGTGCGGTGGACGAAAACTACATTGGATCAGGGCAGTTTGATCTAACCCTTGGGGGTGTGACAATTTCCTATATTCCCTCGGGATTATATGTGACCCGAACCGATGATCGCAACGTCGCTGGCTTCATCCAAACATTCGATGCCAAGATCAAACAATATTCCAACGAACTTCGTCTCTCTGGCGACAGCGGCGGGCTCAAATGGATCGCTGGCCTGTATCAGCTGTGGAACCACTCACAGCAAAGCAGGGTCTTCGGGCCGAACTTTGCTGGAGAATATGTCGATTCCCATAATGAAAGCGTCGCTGCTTACGGTCAGGCGACCTATTCGGTCACGGATGCCGCCCGTATAACGGTAGGCGCGCGTATCTCGAAGGACAAGCTGCGGGCCGACAATTCAGAAGTCATTTTTCCGACTGCAACATTTGGGCGGGGAACAATCCCTTTCATTTATCGGAACAGCTGGGATAAGTTCGGTTGGAAGGTGGGCGCGGAATATGATGTCACTCGCGACTCCATGCTTTACGCGGCAGTACAGACCGGCTTCAATCCTGGCACCTTCCGGACCTCCGTGGGTACGGAGGGGACGACGGTCGATCCGCAAACCATGCTTGGATATACGGCCGGTATCAAGAACCGCTTTCTGGACGGTCGTCTTCGACTCAATGTCGAGGGATTCTACTATGACTACAAAAAGCTGCCGGTTAACGCGATCGACTTTGCCACTGGAATTCTCACCACGCTCAATGCCCCCAAGGTGCATATCAAGGGCATCCAGGCCGACCTTGCGGCTGCGCCCGTGCACGGATTGGATTTGAATGCCGGGCTTGGATATCTCGACGCCAAGTTCAAGGAATTCACTGCTGGCGCAGCGGGAGCCGAGGTCAATTATGCGGGTTTCCCGCTACCCTATGCGCCGAAATTCACGGCAACGTTAGGAGCGCAATATTCCTACGAGTTGGGCGGCAGCGCTTCCGTCAAAGCACGCGTCGACACGTATATCAGTTCGGCATATTGGGATATCTTTACCCAGACGTCGAACCTGAGGCAGGGGTCGTACAGCAAAACCGATGTGAGCCTTACCTACTTCGCAGCGAGCGGCAAGTGGGACATCGGCGCTTACGGCAAGAATCTCGAAAACACGGCCTCACACGCGGCATCTGGTGAAACCGGGCGACCATTCCCGTTCGCCGGCGCCGTGTATGTCGAGGCGCCGAGGCAATATGGGGTCAGGCTGCACGTCACGCTCTGACGTAGCTCAACTGGAGCCCTTCATCCTGCCCTCGCAGGTGAGGGGCTCTCTTCTCAGTTGCCATGGCTTGGTAGGGTGACAGGTCGGCCATAAAATACATTGTATGAGGTAACAAATGCGCCCTAGGCCGAAACTTCCGTTTCTTGGCACCTCCGCCTTAGCCATTTTTTGTCTCGCGGCAGCGTTCGGGGATCCAGGACTAGCGACGCCGGGAGGAAAAACCTTCGACATTGCGACTGCTGGCAAAGCATATCAATCGAATTGCGCGAGCTGCCATGGGAAAGGCTTGACCGGAGGGAGCTTCGGTCCTTCGTTGAACGACGCCGCATTCAAGGCGCAATGGACTGAGCAGGGACGTCCCGCGCTTCGCGACTTCATCATGAAAGCGATGCCTCCCTCGGCCCCAGACAGTCTGCCGCCGGAGGTATATGATCAGATCGCCGCGTTCGTCGCAGACGCCAACGGAATCGGCGCTGCCGAAAATCCGGCCTCGGTCGACGGGCGGCGGCCCATGCCTCCACATAGGTGAACCAGCCCATGCCCAAATCCGAATTCGCCGACGCTCCTTCGATCCAGCGATCGACAACACGGTTGCCGGTCTACCATGAGGATCTGTTTGCGCCGGACGCTTTGCGCAATCCTTATGGCCACTATGCCGCGATCAGAAACCTGGGGCCGGTGGTCATGCTGGGCGATACCGGCATATATGCGGTCAGTCGCTTTGATGACGTGCAACGGGCGTTGCGGAATCCCGATGTCTTGATTTCCGGACGCGGTGTCGGGTTCAATGAAATTATCAACGCCCAAGTGCCCGAGCCGACGGTCATCCATTCCGATGGCGCGCGCCACCGCACCCTGCGCAACAACCTGGCACGTCCTCTCATGCCCTCAGCGCTCAAACAGCACCGCGAAGCGCTCAAGGGTATGATCACCGTGCAGGTGCGTGAAGCCATCGGCATTGGATGGTTTGACGCCATCGAGCGGCTGGCGCGTTATCTGCCGGTTGCGGCTATTTCCTATCTTGTCGGACTTCCGGAGGATGGGCGACATAATATGCTGCGATGGGCGACGGCTCAGTTCGACATGCAAGGGCCGATGAGTCCGGCGCTCGAGCAAGCCGTTGCTGTGTTTCGAGAGTCCCGGTCATATCTTCAGAGTTTCGATCCTTCGCAGCTGCGCGAGGGAAGCTGGGCGGAAGCGCTTTTCACCGCTGTGGCCGAGGGACGACTGACCGAAGGCGAAGCACGCGCGGCCGTAAGCGGTTATATGCTGCCAAGCCTTGATACGACGATCAACTCGAAGGGATCGTTGCTGTATAATCTCGCACGCAATCCGGATCAGCTGGCTTTGCTGAAAGCGGACCCCACGCTCATAGCCAGCGCTGTGCTCGAAAATGTGCGACTGAGTGCGGTGGTTCGGTGGTTTTCCCGATATGCGGCAGAAGACTATGTCCAAGATGGCGTCTCTATCCCGAAGGGATCGCGCGTCATGCTGATGTACGCATCCGCCAATCGCGACGAGCGTCATTATCCGGATCCGGATCGCTATGATGTCACACGCAATCCCCAAGATCAGCTTGGCTGGGGCACAGGCTCCCACATGTGCATTGGCATGCATTTGGCCAAACTCGAAATGGAGGTTCTCCTTGAGGCGCTGGTCGAGAATGTCGAGGGCATCGATGTCGGCGAACCTGTTATGGGTAGCAACAACGGGCTTTACGGCTTTGAGTCCCTTCCCTTGAAGTTGAGCTGATCGGTTTAACCGCCGCTCCTGCGGTGCAGACCCATCACTGAAAGAAAAGGCGCAATGACGACGCTTTCGCAGAGAAGATCGGCGACGGTCGCGGCGGTCTCGTTGAGCGCCTGAGCCGGCCATTATTAATGTGTCTAGCGGAAGGGTCCTTGATAGGATCTCGCTCAATAGCCTTTCATCTTTTCAGAAACGACGACCCGGATCACCGCCACGATCATATTTTGGTTCCGTCCATCCTACTGCGGTCATGATGCCTGATCGAAAAGTCCGGGCAATCATTCCGATGGACGGCGCTTGGATCCTTTGGACGCAAGGATCAGCGCCAATTGAATTTGCCAATCCCTTTGTGAATGAGCGAGGGGCCGCTATTCAGTTAGACAATACGGGCAACAATTTTTTGGTTCGTCGTGACCTGCAGCCGGTAGGCCCCAACATTCAATGTGAAGTATGGGCCAAGTGCCCCGACATGCCACCGCCGAAGCCCCAAAACCGGATCTTTACTGGAACTGCGCAATATCAAAACCGGCAAAACCATTTGGTCACTGCAGGCGACGGTCTCTCGCTTCTTGAACGGTCGCAATCTGGCGATCAGTGACGATGGAAAATATGCTCTCACGTCTTTGCCTGCAGACGGCAATTCAAAGCAGATAGCGCTTGTCCGAATGACGGACGGTAAGCTGATGCAGAAATTTCCAATGGGCGTGTCAGGGGGCGACGCCGGATTTGCGAGCGGAGGGAATATAGTCTGGACCCGTCTTACTAATGTGGTCTCGATCTACCGGCGTGGTCAATAAACCACACTCGCGTCGGTCTCCGTTCGAAAAGCTGTCATTCCGCATTCAGGATCGAAAATTTAGCTACTGAGCGTCCGGCATTGATGACGTGGACGGCTCTCCAACCCTCCCGCAGAATGACCTGCGGATGAGCCGGAAGGAGAGTCACGATGGGAATAGTCACAACGATAGGTTTGGATCTGGCGAAGAACGTGTTCCAGGTTCACGGTGTGGATGGAGATGGTGAAGCAGTGCTGCGCCAGCGGCTGACGAGGGGTCGCATGCTGAAGTTCTTCGCAAAGCTGCCGTCTTGTTTGATCGGCATCGAGGCTTGTGCATCGTCACATTATTGGGCGCGTCAGCTCATTGGTCTGGGCCATGAGGTGAAGCTGATGCCGGCGCAGTACGTGAAGCCGTACGTCAAACGCGGCAAGAACGATGCTGCCGATGCCGAAGCGATCTGCGAAGCGGTGACGCGCCCGACCATGCGCTTCGTCGGGATCAAATCGCCGGAACAACAAAGCGCAATGATGCTGCATCGTGTTCGCCTGATCCTCAACCGTCAGCGAACCCAGCTATCGAATGCCTTGCGCGCGCACATCGCAGAGTTTGGCATCGTCGCTCCGATCGGCAGGAACGGCATTGATCAGCTCCTCGATATCATCGCCGACACAGATGATGCCCGGTTGCCGGCTGATGTCCGGACTTGCCTTGAGATGCTAGCCTGTCAGTTGCGCGTCGTGAAAGAACAGATTCTCGAGAATGACCGCCGGATCATGGCGAGTGCTCGAGAGACGGAGATCGGTCGGCGACTGATGGAGATACCGGGCGTCGGGCCACTGGTAGCTAGCGCTATCGTCGCGACCGTCCCAGATCCCTCGATCTTTCGCTCAGGCCGTGACCTCGCAGCATGGATCGGACTGGTGCCTCGACAAAACTCCAGCGGCGGCAAGGAACGCCTTGGTGGCATCACAAAAGCTGGACATCGCTATCTGCGTCAGATGCTCATCGTCGGTGCTGTAGCTGTCATTCGCTTTGCTGAGCGTCATAAGTCAAAGCGGCCCTGGCTCGTGCAATTGCTTGCGCGCAAGAAGGTCAAGGTAGCCGCCGTGGCGCTCGCCAACAAGAACGCCCGCATGATCTGGGCGATGATGACCAACGGCGAACGGTATCGCGAGCCGCAGGTTGCGTAGAATATAGCGCTCGGCGCTTACGATGTTGGGAAGGGCGGACAGGAGCTGATGCACAAAGTCGGTTGAAATCGCCGGATCAGGAAAACCCATATTTCGACCCAGCACCCCGAGTGCGCGGCATTGGTCGGGACCTGAACCGCGCTAATGGCATTATGACCAGCGGTCCTATGTGCCGCAACAATAGGTCGGACACATGGCCGCACCAACCAACGACGCAAAGCTCGGTATGCCACTTGCCAACGGAGAGCCGTCCACACAAGGTCGTTTCTGCGATTTTGCGCCTCAGTTGCCTACCGCATCGATCATGCAACGCCGAGGCCTTCAAAAACCGGCTCCAAGCTAACAACTAAAGCTGTGCAGGCGCCAAAATAGACAATTGCCAGATCGATCTGGATACCACATCAATTCTCGACAAATCTGCGTTGCGCCGAGCAGAATCAAGGCAACCGGGTGTCATATAAATACTACGTGCACGCGCTATCACATCATTTTTCGGACATAACGTCCGCATATGGAGTGGCGCAAACGTGCAAAAAGCCAAAGCGCCAGAGATCGAGGCGCGAACCCTGAACAAGGTTGGCTGGCGGATCATTCCCTTCCTGGCGCTTCTGTATTTCGCCGCTTTCATCGACCGCTCGAATGTGAGTTTCGCAGCGGAAGGCATGAACCGCGATCTGGGGTTTTCGGCATATGTCTATGGATTAGGCGCGGGCATCTTCTTTATCGGCTACGTCCTCTTCGAGGTGCCGAGCAACCTGATCCTGCACAAAGTTGGTGCGCGGCTATGGATTGCCCGCATTGCTATCACATGGTCGATCATCGCCCTCGCCATGATATTCATCAAAAGCGCGCTTGGCTTTTATACGGTGCGCTTTTTGCTTGGCATGGCCGAGGCCGGCTTTTTCCCTGGGATTGTCTACTATCTTACCCAATGGGTGCCTGCCTCACACCGGGCAAAGCTGATCGGGCTATTCATGACTGCTATCCCGATCTCGACGGCCCTGGGCGGACCCTTGTCGAGCATAATCCTTACTTTGAATGGCATTTTCGGATTGGCTGGATGGCAATGGCTCTTCCTGCTTGAAACGATCCCATCTTTTGTGCTCGGGATTATTACTTTATTCTACCTTACCGATACACCTGCCCAGGCCAAATGGCTTGCGCTTGACGAGCGTGAATGGCTCGTCGAAACCTTGCGAGCGGAATCTGCGGATCGACAGTCGCGCTTCGGAACGAGCGTAAGCAGGATATTTGTCGACAAGACGGTGCTGACCCTGTGCCTGGCATATGGCGGCGTCCAGTTTGGTCTTTACGGTATCATTCTTTGGATACCTCAGATTTTCGCGGCGGCCGGCGTACCGGGGCCGATGGTGGGCTTCGTTGTCAGCATCCCCTACGGGCTTGCAGCGATCGGCATGGTTTTGTGGTGCCGCCACTCCGATAAAAAGAACGAACGGATACTGCATATCGTGGCGGCTTCGATCGTGGGATGGGCCGGTCTGGCCGCCAGCGCATTCCTCACTGGCGCGCCCTTGCTGTCGATTGCCGCTGTGACTGTTGGGGCTGTGGGAACGCTAGCCATATTGCCCATCTTCTGGACCCTGCCGGCATCGCGATTGAACGGCGCAGCTGCGGCGGGAGGCATCGCCTTGATCAACGCTCTTGGGCATGTCGGAAGTTTTGCGGGACCGTTTCTGATCGGTTGGATCAAGGACGCGACCGGCAGCTTTACGTCCGGGTTATTGGCGGTTTCATTTGGCGTATTGGCGACAGGCATTGTTGTTTGGCTGTTGGGGCGTGCCTCCGGCGCTGAGCGCGTCGATCTGGAGCCGGCACGGATAGTGGCGTAAGTGGGAGGAAAGATGGAATTTGATACGGGCGAGATCGCCTATGTGCCGAGCACGGGCGTGCGCGACATTCATGAAACGCCACTGGTCATGGCCACCAACGAAAGCCTGGAAGGCTATGGCTGTCTGGTCGACGACCCGGCCAGTTTCCCGATCGAAATCGTCCGCTGGCCTGCACAGGGATGGCGGCCGGTCGATACCAATTCCGGCGACCAGGGGGGCGTGACCGAGGGCATCTTCGAATTCTGGTGGAAGGGCGATACGCTCTACGCCCGCAACAATGCCGTCGGGGACAGCTATCTGTTCGGGTGGAGCACCTATCCTGAGGAAGCCACGACCGAAGGTTCACCCAATATGCGCGAGCGGGCGCTTATCTGGCGCGCCAACTATCATCCCGACGGGGGCCAGCTATTCTATCCTATCAACGGCCAGAGCTTCGTCGTGCCACTCGCCCTGCCTGGCGATGATGTTACTCCGGACAAATTCACGACTTTCCGCTCCGACGGGCGCGGGATTTATATCCATCCCGGCGTTTGGCACGGGGCCTTCGTACCGATCGATGATCATGGTGAATTTCTCGATCGGCAGGGACGGGTACATGCCCGAGTGTCCGTGAATTTCGTCAAAGAGTTCGGCTGCTATATTTCCTCGCCGTTGACGCCACTTACTTGACCTTCGCCCCGGCTTGCAGAAAATCGAGCCGCGATTTTCGCAAGCCGGCTTCGGCATGCTCGCCCTCGCGGTCGAATACCAGAACCTGATCGTTCTTGTCCTCCGGCCAGACAGTCATGCCGGGGCCGTTCGGATTGCCGACCTTGGCAAAGTTCGTCCAGTATCTTCCCATATCCACTGCAATGCGCTGGTCGGACGGAACATAGGTCTTGCTGGACCAATTAAATGTGCCGAGCGTATCAAACACGAACTGGATTTCTGACGCATGCCCAGCACCTGGGGTCTGACATCGGTAATGCTCAGGTACATGGGTGAAAAAATAGCGATAGACCGGCTGTCCAAGCCTTGATTGGGCAGCGGCGAGGAAACGGGCTGGTTCAGTAAAAGCATAGTCTGTTACGACATTGCCCGCGACGATCTTCTTGTCGCCCGTTTTCTCCGGATCGAACAGCGTCATCATGAGCGGATGGGCCGCTTTGGGGATCAGAGCGAACACCGTAGCGTCAGGCTGTTCGACATAATGCGGCAGCAGATCGGCCTCATAATCATTCGAACCGATCAGCCATGGCACGGGGGCCTGTTTGCCGGCGGCGAATGCATGGTCTACATTCTCAGGAACCAGCACGCCGTCGACAATTGGGCCTGGATTGCCATCGCTGCCTGTCGCGGCGGACTGACCAGCAAGCAGCGCCTCAACCGGCAAGGCACGAAGCGCTTCCATGCTTGGTGCGCCGCTGGCCTTGGCAAAGGTTTCGCCTTGCTCTTCCGCCACCACGAGCGGCTTGGCGTCGACGCGACCAAGGCCCGATTGCGTAATGGCCTTAGCGAACAATCCGCGCGCTGATGGTGCTGTCATCAGTAGGTTTACAGACATCGCGCCTGCGGATTCGCCAAAAATCGTGACATTCCCAGGGTCACCACCGAACGCTGCGATATTGTCGCGTACCCATTGCAACGCAGCGATCTGATCCATCAGCCCGAAATTTCCAGTCGCGGGTGATTCCTTGGTAAGCGCTGGATGTGCGAACCAGCCCAGCCGTCCAAGCCGATAATTGAAATCGACGACGATCACCCCGTTACTCGCCAGCTTAGTGCCGTCAAACATCGGATGCGCAGCGTCGCCCCGGACGAATGATCCGCCATAGATCCAAACCATGACTGGCAAGCGCGTCGTGGCGTTTGCTGGCTTCCAAATGTTGAGAGTCAGGCAATCTTCGTTCTGCACCGGATCGGGTCCGTAGCCGCCGCTCGTCGGGTTGTGCTGCGGACAGGCAGGTCCTGCCAAAACGGCGTTGCGTACGCCCTGCCATGGCGCGGCGGGCTTAGGCGTCTTCCATCTTAGTAAGCCGAGCGGAGGCATTGCGTAGGGAATTCCCTTGAAAACGATAACTCCACCAGTTTCAGCACCCCTTATGCGCCCGGATTTGGTCGATACTTCGTTTTGCGGCATGCGCGCGGCGGCATTTATTGGCGTCCAGGCAATGCCGGCGCACAGCGCGCCCACCCATAAACTTCTCAGCTTCATTGCCAGCGTCTCCTTGCGCGAGCAGCTCTATGCCAGGAGTGTGATGCTTTTCTGCGATGGCATTGATCATAAACGTTAGGGCACGGATTGGAGTAACGACGCATCTCACTGGTGCCGGCATTGATGGCGGTGCGGTGCTGGTCGGCGGCTCAGGCACAGGCGAGACCCATATCACCACGGCGCTAAGTGTTCAGGCTATCGAGCACCACCGAAAGGGCGTTCGCTTCTTCTCCAAGGTCGAATTGGTCAACGCCCTCGAACAGGAAAAGGCCCAGGGACGCGCCGGGTAGATCGCCAGCCGCCTCGCGCACTCCGACCTCGTCGCCCTTGATGAGCTGGGCTACCTCTCGTTCAGTGCCTCCGGCGGCGCACGGCTCTTCCACCTGCTGAGCAAATTATGTGAACGCACCAGCGTCATCATCACCACCAATCTGAGCTTCAGCGAATGGGCCACTGTGTTCGGCGACGCCAAGATGACCGCCGCGCTCCTCGATCGGCTCACCCATCACTGCCACATCCTGGAGACGGGTAACGACAGCTTCCGGTTCAAAAACAGCTCAGCCCAGTAGATCAGACCTAGAAAGGAAAAAACCGCATCTTGACCAGCATATGACATCCGAAACATGACCATCAGGCGGGTCACTTCTTAAGCACCTGGCGATCGAAAATCAGAAGCTGAGAGGTCGATTCGGGTCGCCTGGCGCCTCGGTCACTGCGGGCCTGACCACCCTGGCAAATGTCGCGCATCGCGGGAGCGGGCCAGTGCGACGGCTTTGACGACGCAGGAATCGAACTGCGCCTCGATCTTGGCGGCCTTAATCCGTGATCTCAGATAGTCGGCCCACAGGAACTCGGCATAGGGCGTCTCGACCTTGGCATAGCCGCCTGCGCGCCGCGCAGCGCCAGCCAGCGATCGATAGGGGTCATCCACCAATTTGCCGAGATGACGAGGCAAGGCACCATAATCCTGCCGCCTTCCCTCCTCGTCAAAGGGATGCAGCCAGTTGCGATTGTCCATATAGGTCAGGAAGGTCGCCTTCTTGAGGTGGCTGAGGTCCGCTATCACGCTAACCAGCACATGTTCGACGCCCTCCTTTAGAAGTGCGAGGGCAAGGTGGTGATGATCGACAATCCAACGCTGATCCTTGGGACCGATCACGGCCGGGATCATATGCTGCCCGAGATATTCCGGCCGCTCAGGGGTTTTACGCATCACCCATTCCTGACGCTTTAGCGCTACTTCCCTATATCCCACCGTCAACTGGGTGGGACGCAATTCGTCAAGACGCATGGGATGGAGAAGAGGTTCGGGGCTGGTGCCAAGCATCAATCCTGTCCTTTTGTGAACGTTTCGACGGCGTCGTCCACGCTATAGCGGCTCTTCGCGACAAGATCATCTGCGCCGCCTGCACGCATGAGATCGCGAACATGGTCGCGCACGCGTGCAAGCTGGAGAACGACGCCGCGACGTGTCATCAATGCGCTGAACTCCACCAGCGCATCGAGCGCTGTGCTGTCGATATCGAAGCTCTCCTCAAGACTGAGGATGATATGATCGCGATCGGGCGTGGTGGACTGGAGCGCCGCAACACGGGCCAGCACACGTTCGGCATTTGCGAAGAAGAGAGGCTCCGCAGGCCGGAAGATCGCGATCCCCTGCGGGAGAGTCGCTTCAGGATGCCGGGCTATGTCGACATAGTCATGACTGGCGCCAAGCCGGCCCAGCGACACAAGCTGAGGCGTAGCGAGCCGCCGGATCAGAAGTGCGATCGAGAGCCCGATCGCGAACAACATTCCATCGAGCACGCCAAGCGCCAGCACACCGACACCTGCACCAAGGGCGACAGGGAGATCACGGCCTATCCGCCATAGCCGCACCAGCGGCGTCGGATCAAGCGCGTGCAGCAGCGCCGTAATCACTACCGCCGCCAGCACAGGCTCGGGCAGCAGTGATACCAGCGGCATCGCGAATAGCACGAACGCGCCCAGGATCGCGGCCGCGATAAGGCCAGTCCAGCGCGTATGCGCGCCGGCGGCCTCAGCCGCCGAACCGGCTGAGAAACCCGCGCCAACCGGCATCCCCTGCACCATGGCTGACGCCAGGTTCGCCAGGCCCAGCGCGCCCAATTCCCGATTGGGATCGATGGCATCGCCGTGGCGTAGGGCAAGAGTGCGCATCGTTCCCCAGCTCTCGGCGAAGAGTATGAGCACAATGGGCGCGGCGAGTTGCACAAAGCGCGACAAGGTTTGCCAGTCCGGCAGACGCAGGCCCTGAAAGCGCATGGTGAAATCGATTGTGCCGACGCTGGCGACGCCATGCGACGGAAGTCGTAATAGAAACGACGCCGCAATGCCGCCCGCCAGAACAAGGAAAGCGCCGGGGATTGCTGGCATGCTCCGTAAAGCCAGCAAGGCGGCGAGCGCCGTCAGGGCCGTCGCGATGCTGGCCAAATGCCAGTGTGGGATCGCTTCGACCAGCGCCGCCAGAAGGGAGAAGATGCTGGCGCCGTGGATCGGCAGGCCGACGACAATCGGAAGCTGTTTGATGATGATGGTGATGGCGAGGCCAAAAGCAAAGCCGCGCAGCACCGGCCGCGAGATGAAGCTCGCCAGTCCGCCAAGCCGGGCGATCGCCATCAGGCAGAATAGCAGGCCGACGATCGCAACGATCATCATCGCCGCGACCACATGATCCATCCCCCTGAGCGATAACGACCCAAGCGCTGCGGCGAGGATGGCGGCGGATGAGGATGTCGGTGACACGATCGCGAATCGGCTTCGGCCGAGCAGCAGATAGCCCAAGGCGCCCGCGAGCGCTGCAAGGATGGCGTGCTGGGGAGGAAGTCCAGCGATACCGGCATAAGCGATCGCTTCGGGCAGCATGAGGCCGGCGATCGATAGCCCGGCTATGACGTCGCCTCTCTCCATGGTGAAAAGTGTTATCCCATCCGCCATCGTGTCGCTAGCCGATTGCAATCCGGCCTGTCGCAGAAAATAAGGTTAACTTGGAACCGCCGTCCAATTGTAAGATGTTGTGAACCTCAGTAGACCGTCAGCTTTTGAGCATTGAGTTTCTTCTTGCTAATGACTTGAAGGTGTCGACTGTGGCGAGAGCCACTTATCTGAACAAAAATGGATCATTTTTTCGATTGTCTGGCAAAAGATGCTGCCGGTCAGTCGTCGACCATTTGCGGACGTTTCAAGAAACCTTCTCCCTCAAGGGAGAGGGAAAAAGCTGACCGTCCAATAACCACCCGTTGCTCGGCTGCGCGCGAGCCTACGTTCGAAAAGCCGCCGTTCTGCAGTTGGAGAAGAGACATTAGCAACTGAATGGCGACAAAGGGTCGAATTGAGCGGGTGTAACTTGGGCGATGTTTGGCGGCGAACCCCTCGGCGTGGCTCTCGTGCTTGTATCGCCTCCCCGCTATTTTGGTCTTCCGCCATCGAAAGATGGCCTGAACATAGTTCGCCGCCTACAGTCGGAGCCGACATAAGTTCTTGCTTGAGGGGAGGCTTCACCGCCAGCCGTTGTGATCGCGTGTCTTGCAGTTCCTCAACGCAAGCCCGCTATCGTCTGCTGCCAACTAAGAGGGCGAATTATCGAGAAGAACCACCATATCTGTACGCGCCAAGCATGAAGCAAAGCCCATATGCGCAGATGAAACCCACGCCCGCTGCCAACAGGCCCAAATGGTAGTTACCGTAGGAATCGTGGGTTCGCCCCATGAGCACAGGCCCGACCCCCGACCCGACAGCGAAGGCCGCGAAGACATAACCGTAGATTTGCCCGAAATTGAGCAACCCAAAATATCGGGTTGCGAGATAGGCCAGCACATCTCCATCAGCACCGTGAGCGAACGTGACAAGGGGGACCGCTAAGTAAGGAATCCAGGCGCCGTTGCCATTGAGAAGCAGGAAGGCGGACACAGCGGGCGCCAAAACCAGAAGGGCAGGAATGGCTGGACCTGACGTCGCGTCGAGAATCCACCCCGAGACCAGACGCCCGAGGACGTTGGCGAAGCCTGCAGCGGATAGCAGTGCGACGGCGCGCCCGGTCGACCATCCGATGTCGGTTAACATGGCGACCGTATGGATCAGCATTGCGTATAGTCCGGATCCGACCAAAAGCGCGATGATCAGCAGCATCCAGAACCGGGTTTCTCCAAGAGCTTCGCGCCGCGTACTGCCGCTGAAATCCGCCACTGGCGCTTGTTGCGCATTCGCCGATCCGGTGGCTAACCCGTTGGGTTCACGCAGGACGAACAGAACGACCGGCACCACAAAGGCCAGATTGCTAAGGCCAAGACCTATATAGGCAATCCGCCAGCCATAATTTTCGATCAAGAAGTGTGCATAGAGCGGCATGAGGATATGCCCGAGCGACCCACCGCACATCGCGATACCGAGCGCGATACCGCGCTTTTTGTCGAACCACATCGAAATGATCTTTGCGTAAATCGGCGGCGTTTGCGCGCAGTTGGCAACGCCGATAAAAAACAGGATTGCGTAATATGTCGATATGTTGGCCGAAAGCAGAGACAGTGCGGAGTAGCCGCTGGCCAACAGTGCGACGAAGGGCAATACGGTACGTTTGACGCCGAAACGATCGACCAGCCATCCGATGACTGGCTGCATGAAGATGATTGCGATTGATGAGACGAGGGGGCCGGCTGAAAAGGCGGCGCGCGACCAACCAAATTCTGCCGTGACAGATTTCATGAAAATGCCAATGCTCGCCTGCAGGAGCGCGCCTGCCCCCGCTATCATGGCGAACATCGAGCCGAGGACGATCCCCCATTGGCCTCTGAGAAGCTTCACCATGTTTCCCGTACTCACGATTCTATCTTGCTGCGCTAACCAGGCTTGCTGTCCCGCGATTCCGATGTCGCCAGCTGCTGGTATGAAATATTTGGCGTTGCCTCATGCCAGCGCTTTGACACGAGGCAGTAGGAGACGTGCGTTGTCTCGCTCGATCGCTCGACGCTCTTGAACTTTTAGGGAAGACCGGAGGAGCGGGTCGCCATCATCGAAAGGTTTCACGAAAGGCGCATCGGTACCGAACAGAATGTGGTCGATCGGCGCAATGCTGCGGATCGCCGCCACAGCCCCTGGATGATACACCAGTGCTGTATCAAAATAGAGCTTGCGCAGCTCCGCGGCGACACCGTCTGGGGCGAACTGGGAGGCGGTGGGCAGTCGACCGAGTGTCTCCTCTAGCCGCTCCGCAAGCAGAGCTATAGCGCCGCCACCGTGGGAGAATATGAATTTGATGTTCGAATTTCGGCGGAGGGCGCCGCTCACAATCAGACTCGCTATGGCTCGCGCGGTGTCGAACGGCACTTCCAAAGCTTGTGGCATCACACCGGGGACGATGTTGGCGCAGCATGCGCCCGCGGTTGGGTGTACAAACACCACGGCAGCGCGCCGATCAAGTTCGGCGAGAACGTCTGCGAATGCCGGATCGCCCAGATATTTGCCATCATAGCTCGACAGCAAACCGATGCCATCGGCCTTCAACGTATCAAGTGCATATTCGAGCTCGTGCAAACTGCCATCCGTATCGGGCAGTGGGAGCGGCGCGAAGAAGCCGAACCGTTTGGGGTGGCTTTTCACCTGCTCAGCAGCAAAGTCACTCCAGCTCCGCGCTGCCTTCCGACCGGCGGCAATATCGCCGAACCACACGCCGGGCGTTGTCTGCGAGGCGATCGCCATCGCAATGCCATCAATGTCCATCCGCTCGATCGCGAGCTCGGGCGACCATCGCGCCATAACGCGGGGTGCCCAGCCTGCGGCGCCAGCCGTCCCGCCGGCCCGCGCCGCGGTGACGCGCTCATACTCTTCCGCTATGTAGCGGGGTGGCAGAAAATGATGATGGACGTCGACGCGGATCGCCGCCGCTTTAGTTGCGGATGCCCGGCCTAGTGGAAAGGCGGCCGCAGCGGTCGCAGCAACGGTTGCAGTGATCCCAGATTTCAGAAAAGTGCGTCGCTCCAAGCTGCATGCGCATGTTGAACCGTTCATCATTGCCTCTCCCATTCATGCCCGCTCTTCGGTCGTCGGCACTTTTCCATGCGCTTGCTTTGCTATCCTCGGTCGGTTCGCAAGACATGTCGCACGCCGTCGTTCTTGGATTGGCATCAAGCGAATGCCACGCCGCTCTTGTTGCCGGTCTGCACTGCATGGCCGCTGGGCGGCCGTGCGAGGCCCAGATTCTCACGCAAGGTAGGGCCTTCATATTCTTCCCGAAATAGCCCCCGCTTTCGCAGGATCGGCAGCACCATTGCTATGAAGTCGTCGAGCGAACCCGGGAGGTGAGGCGGCAGGAGATTGATGCCGTCCATCGCCTTGCTCGAGAACCATAGTTCCAGTTCGTCAGCGACCTCATCGGGCGTTCCAACGATTACCCAATGTAGCTTTGCGGCCGCCGAGCGCATGGCTGCTTGGGCCAAGGTTAGCCCGTTGTCGTACGCAAAGGTCAGCCATGTGCGGGTGTTGTCCTGCATCCCGGTTTTCTGATCGAGATCCGGCATTGGCGCGTTGGGATCGAAACCCGAAAGATCGACCCCAAGGTACACGCCAAGTTGATGGATCGCATAAGCAATCGGGATAAGATCCTGCATCGTCTGGAATTTAGCCTCGGCCGCCTCCCGGGTAGGCGCTACGTAGATCGAGACCCCTGGCAGGACCTTGATGCTGTCTGGTGTACGGCCAAAACTTGCGGCGCGGCTTTTAATATCCGCGTAAAAGGCTTGTGCATCGGCCAATTTGGACTGTGCGGTGAAGATGACTTCCGCAATGCGGCTCGCGAACTTTCGGCCCGACTCCGATGTTCCCGCTTGGATAATGACGGGGTGGCCTTGCGGTGGTCTTGCGACACTGAGTGGTCCACGGACCGAAAAGTGCTTGCCGCGATGTTCGATGAAGTGAAGTTTGGTGGGATCGAAAAATTGGCCAGACACTTTGTCACGGAGAGGCGCGTCGTCGTCATAACTGTCCCACAGGCCTTTCACCACGTCGACAAACTCTTCTGCCCGATCGTAGCGATCGTCATGGGCCATGTGCTCGGCGCGACTGAAGTTGAGTGCATCCTCGGGGTTGCGTCCCGTCACGGCGTTCCAGCCAGCGCGCCCTGCGCTCAGATGATCAAGTGACGCAAAGTTTCGTGCGACATTATAGGGTTCGTGCCAGGTCGTCGGCACCGTGGCCGCCAAACCGAGGTGCGTTGTCGATGTGGATAGAGCCGAAAGCAAGGTCAGTGGTTCGAGCCAAAAGCCTCGCGCGGTCTGACTGAGGTGATTGGGGTTGCTCGCGCCCTGAGGGCTGGCGCTGTCCGCAATGAACAGCATGTCTAGCTTCGCGTCTTCCATCCGCTTCGCAAGCTCTATCCATGGCTGGACGTTCGTTCCGGCATCGCAGACCGCTGATGGATGGCGCCATCCAGCAATGTGGTAGTTCCCGTCGCAATTGGTGAAGACCGAGATCTTCATTTTATCCTGGCGCCTCTCTAGTCCATTCATCGGAAATCTCCTGCGGGCTGATGGGTCGAGCTTGGAGGTAGGTCTGGGTGCGAAGCCAACGGGTTGAAGGACACTCTTTCGCTAGGACGCCGCTCAGAAGCGAACATTCATCTGGACGGCGATCGTCCGCGGCGGCTCCGGGTTGGCGGCGACGCTTCCAGGAGAAAGCGGAATGCCAAGCCGGTAGGATGCCGTCGCCTTGTCAGTAAGGTTCTTGCCGATCACGGCGACTTCCCAGCGCTGATCGGAAGGTCCGTATCCAACTCTCAGGTCGATCTTCGCATAACCTGGTTGCACAAGGAGGGGGTCGGCGCTGGCTGACTCGAAGAACTGTGAGGTGAAGAACACTGAGGGATCAATCTTCAATTCCGCATCGTTGCCGAACGGCAGCGTCAAGGTCGCGCCGACCACGCCGCTCCATTTTGGCGCGAAGGCGCGTCGTTTTCCCGACATATCCTGGACGCAGTTGCGTGTTTGGGTCGACGCTAAGACGGTGCACGGTGCAGTCGGATAATTGAGATATTTTGAGTCGACGTAAGAGACTTCCCAGCGGAAGGTGAGGTTCTTAGAAGCCCGAAGCGAGGTTGCGAGTTCAACACCCTGAGAGCGGGCCTCAGCGGCATTTGCAATTACCGCAACAACCGACGCGCCAACGATGACGCTCGAAGCTTCTTGCAGGTCCTTGTAGTCGGTACGGAACAGCGCGATCGTGGTGAAGAGCTTTCGGTCGAACAGCGAGCCCTTGAGGCCGATCTCGTAGGCATCCGCGTTTTCTGGGCTGAACTCGTATCCCCGCGACGATGCTGCGTAGCCGCCAGCCTTGAAGCCTTTGGCGTACGATGCATAGGCCGAGATATCTGGGTTGAACTCGTAACGCAGATCGATTGATGGGAGCAATTTATTGTCGGTGCGCTTCGGCGTTGCGTAATCAAAGCCGTCAGTACCTTGCCGTGCGTAGAGTGGCGTTTGAACCGCCGCGGGCCCAACAACAAACGTGTCTGGGCTAGGGAAGGGAAAGGCGGTCCCATAAAGATACGTTCGACTGGCATGTTTACGGATGCTGGAATAGCGCACACCGGCATCGAGCTTGAGACCATCGACGATCGCAGCGGTGATTGATCCGAAAACGGAGGCGTTGTCGGTCTTTTGCGCGAACGTGAAACGCGCCGCCACCGGCGTATTGGCGTTATAGATAGGCGCTGCCGACGTTCCAAGCGTCGACACATATTGTCCGCTGTACGACGACGCGTCGAGATTCTCTCGCGCATAGTAGCCCCCGATCGTGAAGGAGATCGGTTTGCTTCTGTCCGTCTGGAAGCGCAGCTCTTGGCTGTACTGGCTGGCCTTTTCAAAGGCGTTGACCGGCAAGGAGCTTGTCGTTCCTGGGATAACCCCACCGACGGGAAATGGTGCCGCGTCGCTCAGCACCTGAACATTATGATGAAAGTAGCCGCTGATCGAGGTGAGGGTGCCTGAACCTACGTCGATGGTATTGGTGAGTGCAGCTTCGACGAAGTCATACCGGGTTTGCGTTTCCATGCTGCCGACCCGGAAGTTCAATGTTCCGTCGACCGCCCGACCGGAGTTCAGATAGCGCCGACACGGGCCAGCAGGTGCGCCATAGATAGGGTTGGCGGGGCAATTCAGGCCTTCCTGCACCGGGCTCCCACGATCGCGAAGATGGCCGCGGTCGACGCGTAGGTCAGTGCGCAAGCCATCGACCGGCTTCCAGACCGCTGAGATTCGGCCGATAAGGTCGCGCTCGTGTGGTACGTCTTCGTCGGTGTTAACATTATGTGCCCAGCCGTTCCGCCCATAGGCCCGCCCGGCAATTCGTACGCTGAGTCGGTCCGTGATCGGAGCGTTGATTCCTGCCTCTAGGGTGTAGGTGTCGTCGGATGGGGAATAGAGCGCGGTGCCGTTTCCCTCGAAGCGATCGGTGGCCTTTCGCGTGACGATATTAAGGGCGCCGGCGATCACATTGTTGCCGAAGAAGGTCGTCTGTGGCCCGCGCAAGACCTCGACACGTTCCAAATCAAAAAGCGATGCCGAAATTGCACGCGACCGCCCTCGATATATTCCGTCGACGAATGTACCAACGGACTGCTCGAAACCTGCATTGAAGCCCGAGCCCACGCCGCGAATGTGGAGGCCGTTGGACCCTGGGGCCGGAGAGATTTTCACGCCTGGCAACTGGTTGGCAAGATCGGTTAGGCTCGTGATGTTCGCCTTGACGAGGGACTCGCCCCGCGTGACGGACACAGAGACGGGCACGTCCTTGAGCCGCTCCTCGCGTCGTTGAGCGGTCACGACGATGTCGCCAACCGCAGCAGCATCCTGGCCGTCTTCAACAGTAGGGACTGCCGCGGTGGCTGTGTTTACGCTCGAGTTTTCTGTTCTCTGAGCGAAAGCTGGCGCGCCCATCATCGAGATGAGCGCTAACAACGATGTTGTTTGCCGCAGGACTTTCATATCTTCCTCTCCCTTGGAGGTCCTCCGGCCGCTTGTTGGGCAGTTCGAACCTATGACGTCGGCTTGTGAATATCGGCGAGGTTACCGCTTTGAATTGAGCGTGCACGCGCCTGCTGAAGTACGGTCCGATTCAGTGGAGCGTGTCGTTACTGACCGCATTGATCGAAATGCCGACTTTATTGACGCTTTCGAGGCGCTTCCGCGCGGCGACGCTTGCCTGAGAATCCGATGCCTGTCCCGCTAACCGGGGGACGGAAACATTTTGGGCCGTGCTCTGCGCCAGTATCGGCGACGACACGATAGCAGTCGTAACGCTGGCACTCGCTAACAGGCAAACCTTCAGCTTATTCATCGAATCCCCTACTCCTATAGACCGGGCCGTGCGCTTTTCTTCTCGGTCACGCCGCAGATGCGGCATGGCCGACACGGACTTGGTTTGCCCGGAGCATCATGCCTCTTGACCAGCGCATTTGGTCTTCACGCCATTCACTCGTCAATATGGGACCGATACGTCCTGTTCTGCAGGACGCGAATGAAGTCGTGTTCTACTCGGTAATTGGTTGTCGGGATGAAAAGCGGTATAATATTGATTTATATGGTGAAAATAGGAAAAAATTGAGATGACGATCGAAGCTGATCAACAATGACGCTAAGAGCAAGAATATAGGCTATGCCTTTAGGCGAATGTTCATTCGCCTATTCTGATCGCTTCTCATTGTCGCGGAAGGTCGTGTGCTGTGCGAGTATCGGCGCATCATCGAGCGATCCCATGATGGTCCAGGACGCACCGTTTGTGACTGTCGTCACTATCTGGCGGTCGTCCAGCGCAAGCCTGGAGCTCATCCACGCCGATCTCGTGATCCTCGACGAGCTAGCTATCTTCCGTTCAGCGCATCGGGCAGCGCCCTGCTGTTCCATCTGCTGAGCAAACTCTACGAGCGCACCAGCGTCATCAACACCGCCGACCTCAGCTTCAGCGAAGGGGCCACCGTATCGGCGACGCAACAATAACCACTGCGCTTCTCGAGCAGATTACTCATCACTGCCATATCCTGGAAACCGACAACGACAGCTTCCAAGTCGCTTCTCAGCGACAATCAACAGCAAGGCGAATCTGAGGCTGTTCTTCAGCCTTGATCCGGCGAAAATTCACGATCAGTGCCACAAATTTTGCGACGAAATCCGGATTTCATTCGAGATTCACGCAAAACACACGCAAAAATTTCAGACAATCCGACTAGGCGGCGTGGACATATTCGGAAGCGGTGACCTTTACTCGGCGAGGAGGGTGTTGTCAGACCACACGTCCTCGTAATCGGGTGCGGTCATAAACCGCCATCCCGGAGGTAGGGCTAAGAATGGCAACGCAGCGGGGCAGTCTTCTGCTAGATGATGCAGATGTAGCGGTTTGAAGAAGTCTGCCGCATCTGACCACTCCCCTGACCAGATGAACCAGCCTGATGTGCCGCTTTCGGGTTGGTGACGGAGACCATGCAGTGGCACCTCGCCTCGCAAGGCGCTTGCCGATATTCCAACCTTCATCGCACCGTCCGGTGGCGAGAATGCGGCGCCGTAACGATTGCAGATATCTGCTTGAGTTTGCTCCATGAGTATAGATTAGCGAACGGATGGCCGCCTGCATATCCGGTCGGCTGAGACCACGGATTTTCGTGGCGACGCTCAAAGCGAGATTGACCCCGGCCCTTCAGGTTGATTCAAGGCTGTTTTTTTGGAGGCAGGCTTGAGCAGAGGCGATCTCACTGAAGCAGAATGGGGCGTTCTGAAGGGCTTGTTACCCATAGAGCCTGACAACCGTGGCCGAGGTCGTCCGCCCGAGCAGAGCCGCTCGATCATCAACGGCATACTCTGGCGCCTTCGTTGCGGCGCTCCTTGGCGCGACGTCCCGCCCAAATATGGCAGTTGGAACACCATCTATCGACGATTCCGGCGATGGAGCGAAGCCGGGGTCTGGGAAGCCGTGGCCGTAACGCTGGCCGAGATCATGGCAGACAGCGACCACTACAGCATCGACAGCACTACCGTCCGCGCCCATGTCTCGGCAGCGGGCGGAAAAGGGGGACTCATCGACGCGCTCTTGGCCGCTCGCGGGGCGGGTTCACCAGTAAGCTTCACTGCCTGGCTGACGCCCTCGGACGACCGCTTGCCTTCCATCTAACGGTCGGTGAGGCAGCGGACTGCAAGGCGTATGACGCCCTTATCGGTCTGCCCGAGCGCACGCCGGATGCGTTACTTGCTGACAAGGGCTATGACGCCGACGCCATCCGCGCCGACCTTGCCGCGCGGAAAATCGAGGCCGTCATCCCCGGCAGATCAAACCGCCGCGTGAAGATCGAGCATGACCGTGCGCTCTACAAACAGCGCAATCGCATCGAGCGGATGTTCGGACACCTCAAGATCAACCGCGCCATTGCCACACGCTACGACCAGCTTGCCAATAGCTTCCTTGGAATGGTCCATCTTGCCACCGCCAGATACTGGCTCAAATTTGTCCACGCCGCCTAGATTCTTTATAAGAAAAGCCCGCTAAGTCAGTGACTTAACGGGCTTTTCTATGGTGGGCGTGGCAAGGATTGAACTTGCGACCCCTGCGATGTCAACACAGTGCTCTACCACTGAGCTACACGCCCACGGGAGTGGAGCCATTAGCGGGGGCGGGTAGGCCGCGCAAGCGGGAATCGCGATAATTCGGCGCAAGATGCTGGACAGCGCCGCGAACCGCCATAAGTTGGTTCCCCAAAGGGGATTTCATTCGATGCAAGTGAGCTTGGACGAGCAGACGCCGGTTCAGCCAGCGCCGTTTTATCGGCATCTTTACGTTCAGGTCCTGCTAGCGATTGCCCTGGGCGTGGCGGTTGGACATCTGTGGCCGGAAACCGGGGCGGCGCTTAAACCGCTTGGCGATGCCTTCATCAAACTGGTGAAGATGATCATCGCGCCCGTCATCTTCCTGACGATCGTGACGGGCATCGCGGGCATGCAGGGTCTGGGGACGATCGGACGGGTCGCGGCAAAGGCATTCGCCTATTTCCTGACATTTTCCACCCTGGCGCTGTTCGTGGGCCTTGCCGTCGCCAATGTCGTTCGTCCGGGCGCCGGATTGAATATTGATCCCGCGACGCTTGACGGCACCAAGGTGGCCGATTTTGCGACCAAGGCGCACGACCGGACGCTCATCGACTTCCTGCTGAACATCATTCCGGACACGCTGGTGTCAGCGGTCGCCGAGGACAATATCCTGCAGACATTGTTCGTCGCCATCCTGTTCGGCATCGCGATGACGCTGATCGGGGATCGGGGAAAACCGTTGATGGATGTGCTGAACGCCGCCAGCCATGCGATTTTCAAGCTGGTGTCGATCCTGATGAAGGCCGCCCCGATCGGCGCGTTCGGCGCGATGGCCTTCACCATCGGCAAATATGGCGTGGGGACGCTGGCCAACCTTGCCGGACTGGTCGCGACTTTCTATCTGACCTCGCTGATCTTTATCCTTGTGGTCCTTGGCGCGGTGGGCTGGTTCGCCGGGTTCAACATCCTGAAGCTGATCCGCTATTTGAAAGCCGAATTGCTGTTGGTGCTCGGCACGTCCTCTTCGGAAGCGGCGCTGCCAAGCCTGATCGAGAAGATGGAGAGGGCGGGGTGCCGCAAGTCCATCGTCGGACTGGTCGTTCCCACCGGCTATTCCTTCAACCTTGATGGCACGAATATCTACATGACGCTGGCCGCGCTGTTCATAGCCCAGGCGACCAATGTCCATCTTTCGTTTGAGGAGCAACTGCTGCTGCTGCTGGTCGCCATGATCAGTTCGAAGGGCGCGGCGGGGGTTACGGGGGCCGGGTTCATCACCCTGGCCGCCACGCTGTCCATCGTGCCATCCGTGCCCGTTGCGGGCATGGCGCTGATTCTCGGTGTCGACCGCTTCATGAGCGAATGCCGCAGCCTGACAAATTTCATCGGCAATGCGGTGGCGACGGTCGTCGTGTCGGCATGGGAAGGCGGCCTTGACCGGGAACGCCTGAATGCGGCGATGGCCGGCGTGCCTTTACCCGTCGCGCCCGATACGCAGCGCGTTATCTGAACAGAGTTTCGGCTTGATCAGCTCAGTTCGCTGGCGGCGGTCGTATCGAACATCCGGTCGACCTCAAACACCAAGTCGCGCAGATGGAAGGGTTTAGACAGCACCTTCGCCTGCGGCACGGCCTTGCCGGCCTTCAGCGTGACGGCGGCAAACCCCGTGATGAACATGACGCGCATTTCCGGGGCAACATTGGCGGCATGCTGTGCAAGTTCTATCCCGTCCATCTCCGGCATGACGATATCCGTCAGGAGAAGGTCGAAGCGGTCCGATTCGATCAGTGGAAGGGCGGCGGTGCCGCGATCAACGGCGACGACTTCATAGCCGGATTTTTCCAGCGCGCGCGAAAGATACTGGCGCATTGCGTCATCGTCTTCCGCCAGCAAAATCCGGACCATCGCTTCGCTACCCCTTGTTGCGTCCGTCACCAACGAACGCACTCTTCGCCGTTTCGCCGATCTTCAGGAAATCCGGGACATGATGCGCCAATTTGCGCGGCCCCAATTCGCCCAAAGAAGCCCCCGCCCACGAATCTCTCACCATGGGGGGTGACAATTCCGGCAACCTTATGCGACAAGGCTTTAATATTTTCCAGCCGTTCAGAGGGTTTCCCGCACAAAAATGCCCGTGACGCCCGCACCGGAGACGCTGCCCCCTCAACCGCCGACCGAACATGCGTCAGCTTATGACCGCTACGGGCCGGATGTTCCGCGCGGTCCGGTGATCATCTCCGTGCCGCATGCCGGGCGAGACTATCCCAACACGATGCTGGCCAATGCGCGCTGCGCCCTCGCCGGCTTCCGCAGGCTTGAGGATCGCTATGCGGATCTGCTTACCCATCGGCTGATCGCCCTTGGACACAGTGTGTTCGTCGCGCGGACTCCGCGCGCCGTAATCGACCTCAACCGGGATGTGCGGGAAATCGATCCGGCCATGGTGCGCGGACTTCCCCGCGATCAGCCTCTGATCGCTAGTGCGAAGCTGCGCGGAGGGCTGGGCCTAGTGCCGCGGCGATTGCAGGGCATTGGCGACCTATGGATTGCGCCGTTCGACTGGGCCGACCTCTCGGCGCGCATGAGCCGTCTCCACGCCCCTTATCATGAAGCGCTAGCCCGGATGATGGCGCGCGCCCGAGACATTCATGGGCATGCCATTCTGCTGGATATCCATTCCATGCCCCCGCTCATCTCCGGCACGCCCCCGGCGCAGGTGGTCCTTGGCGACCGCTTCGGACGCAGCGCCTCGACGCGCCTGGTCGCGCTCGCTGCTGATCTATGTGCGGGGCATGGGCTGGTCGCGACCCAGAACCACCCCTATCCCGGCAATTATATATTGGAGCGGCATGGTCGACCGGACAGTGGCTTCCACGCCCTGCAACTGGAAATTGATCGGAGCCTATATCTCGATTCTACGCTGGATCAGCCTGGCCCCGGGCTATCCCGCATACAGGGATTGGTTGTCGATCTCGTCGATGCGCTGGGGATCGAGCTGCCGGGCGCTTTCGCGCAGGCGGCCGAATAGGCGGCCAGCCGGCCTCCCCAAGAAAAAACCACCCCATGCAAGCATGGGGTGGCCAAGGTTCAGGGAGGAGACGTCTCCAAAGGGGGAGACGCCCATGCAACACACCCGAAAGGGGGGCAGGTGCGTTGCAATTCAGGATTTAAGATAGAGTGCGTCCGGTTTCAAGCGCCGAAAGGACTATTCCGGCCGGGTCTGCACAAATTGTTTGTACAGACCCTTGGAATCCCCGGGTTTAGGCGGGTTGTGACAAGAGCGTAACGTCAGGCATTTTGCCCTGTTCGATCTGCTGCTGGAACAATTCGCGCATCAACTGCAGCGAAAACAGATGTGCGTGGAGGAGCGGAAGCATGCCATTCTGCATGATCTTGCGCAGCTGGTCGCCACGCATGTCGCGCAGCTTTTCCTCATTCACCATCTGGAAACCGCGGTAGACGAAGGGCTGTTCACGATCCGGCGTCTGGATGCTGACTTCTCCGTCCATCAAAAGGTCGAGGTCTTTCAGATCCTTCACGAACTGGCCGGTGCGTTGCGCCGCCTGCTCAAATTCCTCGCAGAAGCTCAGGATATTCTTGGTGATTTCCGAAGGCTGGCCGTCTTCGATCAGCGGGTCGCCATCGGGATATGCGCCGATCAGTTCGCTGGTCGGATCGAAGCACAGGGACATCTCGTCGCTGTCCGGGCGCAACTTGGCGAGGAGCCAGGGGTAACGGCGGACATAGGCCGGAACATAGGCGCGGCCCTTCAGGCGGCCGTCATCCTCCAGGAAAATGTTCACGCCTTCGTTCAGGCCCATCAACGCCAGCGGGACGGGATCAGGACCGGAGGAGAAAATGATCGGCAGGAAGCGCTGCGCCACCACAAATTCGTCCACCGTCAGCGGCACGGCGTGCTGCGTGGCAAGGAACGGGGCGCTGTCGGCCGCACGGGTGCGATAGTCGGCGTGATCCTGGCTGTTGAGCGGGATCAGGTCGTTGTAGAAGATCGGCAGCGAATTGCTCGGCGCACTGGCCATCATGAAACTCCGTAGGACGACGGCGCCATTGCGCCAAGGGCAGATGGGGTCAGCGCAGTAAAGACAGGATAAGGGAAACTCAATCGCTTTGTCGCCGGGGTGATTGGCGACGGGGATGTGCGGCAGGGCGACAAGTCCATATCCCCGCCTTGTCCCCTGATCAGGTTCCATTCATCGGCCGATGTCCTATATGCCCGACACATGCCGTTCAATCGTCGCGAAATCCTGGTCGGCGCCGCTTCCGGCGCATTTTTGTTGGGGCATGCCGGCCGTGCGCTGGCGGCCGACGATGTGGCGCGGGTCGACGATTTGATCGCGCGCATGACCGTGGAGGAAAAGGCGGGGCAGATGAGCTGCTTCGCCGACAGCTTCCGCCCGTTCAACCAGCCCAACCCGCAGGTGGGTATTCAGGACGAGCGGCGACTGGCGGCGGAAATCCGAAGGGGTCATGTCGGCTGCCTGTTCAACGGCATCGGCGTCGAAGGCGCGCGACGCGCGCAGGACATCGCGGTCAAGGAAACGCGATTGGGCATCCCCATCCTGTTCGCCGGCGATGTCATCCACGGCCTGCGCACGATATTTCCCGTGCCTTTGGCAGAAACCGCGAGTTTCGATCCGTCGCTTGCCGAAAGGACGGCGCGCGCCGCCGCCGAGGAAGCGACCGCCGCCGGGTTGCATCTGACCTTCGCTCCCATGGTCGACGTCGCGCGCGACCAGCGCTGGGGCCGTGTGGTGGAGGGATCGGGCGAGGATGTCTATCTGGGCGAACTGTTCGCCGCCGCCCGCGTGCGCGGTTTCCAAGGGCGCAATTTGCGCCGCGACGACAGCCTGTTGGCCTGCGCCAAGCATTTTATAGCCTATGGCGCGGTGTCCGCCGGGCTTGAATATGGCAATGTCGATATTTCTGACGAGAGCCTGCGCGAAACCCACCTGCCGCCCTTCACCGCGTCGATCAATGCGGGCGTGTTGTCGATCATGGCCGCCTTCAATGAGATCAACGGCGTGCCGGCGACTGCCGACGGATCGCTGCTGACCGACATGTTGCGCACGGAGCTTGGTTTCCGGGGCTTCGTCTTTTCCGATTATACCGCTGACGAGGAACTGGTGGCGCACGGCTATGCCGCAGACGATAGGGAAGCGACGCGGCTTGCCGTGTTGGCAGGCGTGGACATGAGCATGCAGAGCGGCCTCTATGTCCGCTATCTGCCCGAACTGGTGCAGTCGGGGGCGGTGCCCATGGCGACGCTGGATGTGGCCGTCCGCCGCATCCTCTATGTGAAAACGGCCATTGGCCTGCTCGACAATCCCTATCGCTCGCTTGATCCCAAGGCGCCCGACGCCCGCATCGGTACGACCGACAAACGGGCGCTTGCGCGGGAAGCGGCGGGGCGGTCCGTCGTGTTGCTCCAGAATGACGGTATCCTGCCCCTTGCGCGGGACGGCGCAAGCAGGATCGCCCTGATCGGCCCGTTTGCGGAGGACAAGGAAAATCTCCTTGGGCCATGGGCCTTCTATGGCGACAAGACCAGGGTCGTCGATATCGCCTCGGGCCTTCGCGCGGCGCTCACCGACCCTGCGCGCCTCTCCATATCGCGCGGCTGCGAGATTGAGACGATCCTGCCGGATGGCATTGCGAAGGCGGTCGAAACGGCAAAGGCGGCCGACGTGGTTATCCTGACGCTGGGTGAAGGACAGGACATGTCCGGTGAGGCGCAGTCGCGCACGACGATCGAGATTCCGCCGGTGCAGCAAGCGCTAGCCGATGCCATCGCCGCCACGGGCAAGCCGACCATCGTCCTGTTGCGCCATGGCCGGGCGCTGGCGCTGCATGACACGGTCGCAAATGCCTCGGCCATATTGGCGACCTGGTTCCTGGGCAGCGAGACGGGCAACGCCATTGCCGATGTCGTGTTCGGAACGGTTAACCCCTCGGGCAAGCTGCCGGTCAGCTTCCCCTGGGAATCCGGGCAGGAGCCTTTCTTCTACGATCGCAAGAGCACCGGACGGCCGATGGTCAATGGCGGCAACGCCGAATATAAGGCGCGCTTTCGGACCACCGACAATAGCGCCCGTTTCCCGTTCGGCCATGGCCTCAGTTATACCAAGCTCACCTTGTCGGACATCAAATTGAGCGACGATGCGCTGCGGTGGGACGGCGCGATCGAGGTCAGGGCGCGCTTGACCAATGAAGGCGCCGTCACTGGCAGCGAAGTCGTGCAGCTCTATATCCGGGACAAGGTCGCCAGCCGCACGCGCCCCATCAGGGAATTGAAGGGCGTGCGCCGCTATACCCTTGCCCCGGGGGAGACCGTGGACGCGCGCTTTTCCTTGTCGCGCCGGAACCTGGAATTTGTGGGGCAGGGCAGCAAGACGATTGCCGAACCCGGCGATTTCGACGTGTGGCTCAGCCAGTCTTCGGTTGACGGTCTTCATGCGACCTTCACGCTTTATGCGGCAGAACAGAAGCGCGGCTAGCGACCGGATGGCGCATCGGGCCGGATCGTTCTATCTTTCGCCCAAGGGAGGAGATTTCCACATGCGGATCATGATTCGGGCGAAAGCCCTGACGGCGGTTGCCATAATCTTGGCGGGCGCATCACCCGCGATGGCGCAATATGGCGGGGCCGGTGCCAATGGCGGCAGCGGCATACGTACGCGTGACGCGGTGAACGCAGCTATCCTGAGTGATGTATCCGCGAACCGGCAGGCGGAGCGCGATGCGAAGCGGACGCCCTATGCTTCGCCAGGTTATGGCTCCATCCGTACGATGAAGCAGGCGAGCGACGCCTGCGCCGCCGATGCCCTCGGTCAGGTCGGAAAGGGCTCAAAGCTGGTTGGCAAGCCCTATACGCATAGCATGGCGACCGGATGGGAAGTTGAGGGCGAAATTGATGCAGGTCGGGGGGATGACCATGTGCCCTTCGTCTGTTCCGTGCGCAATGGATCGGTCAGCGGGGTTTTGCTGAAATAATAGCCTGATGCTGGGCTATTTAGGGCACTCCACTTCCTTTCGAAACGAACGGATATAGGTGCAATATCAGTAGGAAGGCTTAGCCCGCCACGTCCGTGTCCAGGGCATACCCGGCCGAGCGGACGGTGCGGATGATGTCCTGGCCGCCTTGCGCGTTGATCGCCTTGCGCAGGCGGCGGATGTGGACGTCTACGGTGCGCAGTTCAATGTCGCTGTCCTGGCCCCAGACGCTGTCGAGCAGCCGCTCGCGCGAGAATACCCAGCCTGGATGCTCCAGGAAATGCTTCAGAAGGCGGAATTCCGTAGGGCCCAGGGCAACCGTCTGGCCCGCGCGGCGCACCTTGTGGCCGACAGTGTCCATCTCGACATCGGCGAAGGACAGGGTTTCGCCAGCCAGCGCGGGACGCACGCGACGCAGCACTGCGCCGACACGCGCCACCAGTTCGCGCGGGGAGAAAGGCTTGGTGACATAATCGTCCGCGCCGGTCTCAAGGCCGCGCACGCGATCTTCTTCCTCACCACGCGCGGTCAGCATGATGATGGGAACGTTCGCCGTGCCGTTCATGCGGCGCAGGCGGCGGCAGACCTCGATACCCGACAGGCTTTCCACCATCCAGTCGAGCAGGACGATGTCGGGTGTGTCCTCCTGCGCCAGGATCAGCGCTTCTTCGCCGTCCACGGTGTGGGCGACATCGAAGTCCTCCCGCTTGAAATGCCAGATCAAAAGTTCGGCCAGCGCCGCATCATCTTCCACCAGCAACATCTTGGCGCGTGCCATGCAATAATCCTTAATTCAACTCTATGGTTTCGCCGCGCTCACGGTCCGGCAGATATTGCCCCGTGGCGGCGTAATAGACCATTTCCGCGACGTTGGTCGCATGGTCGCCGATCCGCTCGATATTCTTGGCGATGAACAGCAGGTGCGCGCATTCGGAGATCGTCTTGGGATTTTCGACCATGAAGGTCACCAGCGTGCGGAAGATGCTGTTGTAGAAATCGTCGACCACCGTATCGCGTTCGACGACGGCCAACGCCAGGTCAGCGTCCCGCGCGGAGAAGGCGTTGAGCGCGTCATGCACCATCTCGCCGGCGATCTGCGCCATGGAAGGAAGCAGGGAGACCGGCTCCAGCGTCCGCTTGTTCACCGAGATCAGCGGAACGCGTTTGGCGATGTTCTTGGCATAGTCACCGATCCGCTCGACCACGCCGACGATCTTGAGCGCCGCGATGACTTCACGCAGGTCGTTGGCCATGGGCGCGCGCAGGGCGATCGTCTGGATAGCCAGCTTTTCGACTTCCGCTTCCAACTCGTCGATGCGGGCGTCGCCGGCCACGACCTTCGCCGCCAGCTTCTTGTCCTCGCGCACCAGCGCGGTCATGGCATCTTCGAGCGCGGATTCCGCGCGACCACCCATTTCGGCGATCAAGCCGCGGAGCTTGTCGATATCCTCGTCGAATGCCTTGACGGTATGTTCAGCCATAATCGTTCCTCTCGCCGTCAGCCGTAGCGCCCGGTGATATAATCCTTCGTCCGTTCCTGACGCGGATTGGTGAAGATGTCGGATGTCACGCCATATTCGACAAGCGTGCCCAGGTGGAAAAAGGCGGTGCGCTGAGACACGCGCGCGGCCTGCTGCATATTATGCGTGACGATGACGATGGCATAACGGCCGCGCAGTTCGTGGATCAGCTCCTCGATCTTCGCGGTGGCGATGGGGTCCAGGGCCGAGCAGGGCTCGTCCATCAGGATGACTTCCGGTTCGACCGCAATGGCGCGGCCGATGCACAGCCGCTGCTGCTGGCCGCCGGACAGGGCCGTGCCGCTGTCATGCAGCCGGTCCTTCACCTCTTCCCACAGGCCGGCGCGGCGCAGCGATTTCTCGACGATCACGTCCATGTCCGCCTTGGCGCTCGCAAGGCCGTGAATGCGAGGGCCGTAGGCGACATTCTCATAGATCGACTTGGGGAACGGGTTGGGCTTCTGGAACACCATGCCGACCCGGGCGCGCAACTGCACCACGTCCATGGACGACGAATAGATATTGTCGCCGTCCAGGGTGATCTCGCCCTCGACCCGGGCGCTGGCGACCGTGTCGTTCATGCGGTTGAGGGTCCGCAGGAAGGTGGACTTGCCACAGCCCGACGGGCCGATGAAGGCCGTCACATTCTCCATGTCGACGTCGATCGACACTTTGTTGATCGCCTGCTTCTGCCCGTAGAAGACGTTGACGTCGCGCGCCGTCATCTTCGGGTTGTTGGGCTTGAGCGCCTGTTGTTCCGGAGTCAGCATAAGGGGTTCACCAGCGCTTTTCGAATTTGTTGCGAAGATAGATGGCCAGCCCGTTCATCGCGAGCAGGAAAGCCAGAAGGACGATGATCGCCGCCGAAGTCTTCTCGACAAAGCCCTTGGAAACTTCGTCGGACCACAGGAAGATCTGTACCGGCAGGACGGTCGCCGGATCGGTGACGCCGCCGGGCGGCGTGGCGATGAAGGCGCGCATGCCGATCATCAGCAATGGGGCCGTTTCGCCAAGCGCGCGAGCCATGCCGATGATCGTGCCGGTCAGGATGCCGGGCAGGGCAAGCGGCAGGACGTGATGGAACACCACCTGCACGGGACTAGCGCCCACACCAAGTGCGGCGTCGCGGATGCTGGGCGGGACTGCCTTGATGGCGTTGCGGCCGGCGATGACGATGACCGGCATGGTCATCAGCGCCAGCGTCATGCCGCCGACCAGCGCGGCCGAGCGCGGGAAGTCGAGCAGGTTGAGGAAGATCGAGAGGCCGAGCAGGCCGAAGATGATCGAGGGCACGGCGGCGAGGTTGTTGATCGACACCTCGATAATGTCGGTCCACCACGCCTTGGGCGCATATTCCTCCAGATAGAGGGCAGTCGCCACGCCGACCGGGAAGCTGAACGCCAGCGTCACCAACATGGTGAGCAGCGACCCCTTGAACGCGCCCCAGATGCCGACCTGTGTCGGGTCGGTGGCGTCGCTGGCGGTGAGGAAGTATCCGTTGAAGCCGGTCGTGACGCTGCCGGACTGCTTGAGCTTCGCATAGGCGGCCTCGGCCTCCGGCGAACCCGTGCTCTTGGCGGCGAGGTCGATACCCGTCGCAGCAGGCAGGGAGAGCGTCTTCTTGCCGCTCAGGATCGACGGATCTGCCTTGATCGCGTCACGCACGGAGAGCCAGGCGTTGGGGGAGAGCAGTTCGTCGCCCTTCGGCCCGAAGGCGGCGATGGCGGCCAGATTCGTGACGTTGGGGAGCCCCGCATTGGCGAGCGCCTGGTCGGCGTTCGATCCCTTTAGCACGGCGGGATCGATGAGCATGGGCGCGGTGCTGAAATCGATCGGTACGAGGATTTCGGTGCGGGTGAAGCCGCGTATGCCGTTACCGACCATGCTGATCAGCAGGAAGGCCAGGAAACCTGCAGACACCAGTACGGCGGCCAGCCCCAGCAGGCGGAACCTGCGTTCCGCGCCGTAGCGGCCCGCGATGCGGCGGCGCATGGCGTCCGATTTCCAGTCGGTGGGGTTGCGGGGGGCGATGTCGGTCATTCGTAAGCCTCCCGATATTTCTTCACGACCCGCAGCGCGACGATGTTGAGCAGCAGGGTGACGATGAACAGGACAAGGCCAAGCGCGAAGGCGGCGAGCGTCTTGGCGCTGTCAAATTCCTGATCGCCGGTCAGCAACTGGACGATCTGCGTCGTGACCGTCGTCACGCTGGAGAAGGGATTGAGCGTCAGGTTCGCGGCAAGCCCGGCGGCCATCACCACGATCATCGTCTCGCCGATCGCCCGGCTGACGGCCAGCAACACGCCGCCGACGACGCCCGGGAGCGCCGCGGGGATCAGCACGCGCTTGATCGTCTCGCTGGTGGTCGCGCCCATGGCCAGGCTGCCGTCGCGCATCGCCTGCGGCACGGCGGCGATGCTGTCGTCGGCCATGGAGGAAACGAACGGAATGATCATCACGCCCATTACGAGACCGGCGGCAAGCGCGCTCTCCGACGATGCCCCGTGGATGCCGATGCTGACCGCCAGGTCGCGCAGGGCAGGGGCAATGGTGAGCGCGGCGAAATAGCCGTAGACGACGGTCGGGACGCCAGCCAGCACCTCAAGGATGGGCTTCATCCATTTGCGGGTATTGGGGCTGGCATATTGCGTGAGGTAGATGGCGCTCATCAGGCCGAGGGGAATGGCGACGGCCATGGCAATGATCGCGCCGATGAAGATCGTGCCCCAGAATAAAGGCACCGCCCCGAACGCATCGTCATTCCCGTAGCCGAGCGCAGCGGACTGTGGGCTCCATTTGGTCCCGAACAGGAAGTCGATGGGATTGACCATCGAGAAGAAGCGCAGCGATTCCCACAATAGCGAGGCGACGATGCCCACCGTGGTGATGATTGCGATCAGGGAAGCGAAAAGCAGCGCGCCCATGACCAGCCGCTCGACCCGGGTGCGGGCGCGGAAGTCGGGCCGCATCCGGGTGAAGGCGTAAGCCGCCCCGGCAAAAGCCAGGATCAGCGACAGGACCACGCCGCCCGTCGCGTAGCGGGACTGCGCATCCCGATAGGGTTGCACCAGCGGCTGGGCGAGGGGGTTGAACGCCGCCGCCTGATTACCCCCAGCGATGGCGCGGGCTTCACCCAGGATCGCGCCACGGGAAAAACCGTCTTCCGGCAATGCCTTGGCGGCCGGGCTTTGCAATACGCTGCCGGTCACGAGTCCCGGCATCACATTGGTCCACACGACCAGGAACAGGCATGCGGGCAATAGCGCCCACAGCGCGACATACCATCCATGATAGGATGGCAGGCTGTGCATGGCCCCCTTGGGGGCCGCCGTCTGCAGGCGCGTGGCGCGCGCACGCGCCACGACCCACGCCACGACGGCGAGCCCCAGCAGGAGCATGAGAATGGCTGGACCTGTCACGCGGCGACCCTGTTCTGTTGTCTGTCGGTCACTTAGCTTATTTCAGGCTGGCGCCGTCCAGGACGTTCAGGTTCTTGACGGTCTCGGCGCTTGCCTTACGCACAGCGTCGGGGGAAGCGACCATGCCGCGCTTGGTCAGGTAGCCGCCCGGCTCCCAACCCGCCGCGAACGCTTCCAGATAGGCTTTCAGCCCCGGAATGGCCGCGATATGCGCCTTCTTCACATAGATATAGAGGGGGCGGGCGCCCGGATACTGGCCGGTCGACACCGTCTCGTACGTCGCCTGCACGCCGTTCAGCGGAATGTCGTTCAGCGTGTCCTTGTTTTCCTCAAGGAAGCTGTAGCCGAAGATGCCGACGGCGTTGGGATTGGCGCCCAGCTTCTGCACGATCAGATTGTCGTTCTCGCCAGAGTCGACATATTTGCCGTCTTCGCGGATGCGGGTGCAGGTCGCCTTGAACTCATCCTCGCTCTTCTTCTTGAGCTCCTCCATCGCGGGATCGCTCTCGCAGCCCTTGGTCAGGATCAGTTCGGCGAGCGAGTCGCGGGTGCCGCTGGTCGACGGCGGACCGAAGACCGAAATCGGGATCGCCGGCAGCGAAGGATCGACATCCTTCCAGCTCTCGGCCTTGTTGGGGCCCTTGCCGAAGGGATTGGCGGCCAGCGCCTTGTAGATCATGACGGGCGTCAGCTTCATGCCGGGGCCCTTCTTCGATTCAGCAAAGGCAAGGCCGTCGACGCCGACCTGAATCTCGACGATCTCCTTGACGCCATTCTTCTGGCACAGTTCGAACTCGCCCTTCTTGATGCGGCGCGAGGCGTCCTCGATGTCGGGATATTGCGCGCCGACGCCGGCGCAGAACAGCTTCATGCCGCCGCCCGTGCCGGTCGATTCGATGATCGGCGACTTCATGCCCGGATTGGCGTTTACGAACTGTTCGGCGACGGCGGTCGCGAACGGGTAGACCGTGGAAGATCCAACTGCGCGGATTTGATCGCGCGAACCGCCGGAGGCGCCACCGCCGCCAGCCTGATCGCCGCATGCTGCCAAGGAAAGGGAGAGCGCTGTGACGCCGATGAGAAGCGAATATTTCACGGAAATTCTCCTTGCGATGACGCTTTATGGATCTTGACTTGTCGCGGCCCTAGCGGGGCTTCATCGCGCCAGTGTGACACTTTAGTTTCATTTTCATGACAATGCTTCAGGAGCGTTCATGACGGCATCATGCCTCCCCATGTTCCGCTACCGGCAGCAGAATGGTAACGGTGGTGCCCCGGCCCATGACGCTGGCGATATCGAGCCGTCCGCGGTGTCGCTCCACCACATGCTTGACGATGGCCAGGCCCAGGCCCGTTCCGCCCATCGCCCGGCTGCGGCCCGAATCAACGCGATAGAAGCGCTCTGTCAGGCGGGGCAGGTGATCGGGGGCTATGCCTTCACCCTCGTCCGCCACGGTCAGGCGTACCATATGCGCGCCGCCCTGCGACAGGCCGACGACGATCGGCGTTCCGGCGCGGCCATATTTTACGGAATTGCCGACTAGATTGTGCAGCAGCTGGGAAATCTGCGCCCGGTCGCCCTGAACGGTCGGGACGCGGGGCTCGATTGCGGCCACGACTTCCTGCCCGCGCTCGCCATGGCTCTGGCGATACACGTCCGCGACCTCGGCGATCAGCACGCCAAGATCGACAGCCGAATCGGGCGCACGATATTTCTCGGCCTCGATGCGGGACAGCGACATGAGGTCGTCGACCAGCCGCTGCATTCGCCGCGCCTCACCATCCATGATCTTCAGGAAACGGGCGCGGGTTTCCTCGTCCGCGCCGATGGCGGGATCCGACAATGTCTCGATGAAGCCCAGGATAGCGGCCAGCGGGGTGCGCAACTCGTGGCTTGCGTTGGCGACGAAATCGACGCGCATCTTCTCTGCCGCATGGGTGCCGGATCGGTTGCTGAGATGCACGAGCTTGCGCGATTCCCCGCCATTTCCGGCCAGCGGGGCGATCCGCATTTCCCAATGCTGTTCGCGCGTGCCCAATCCGACCAGGTTGATCGTCACAGGTTCCGCCATCGGCGCGGTGCTGGCCAGGCGCTCGGCCGCCGCCGGATGGCGGATGGCGATCCGCACGTCCTCCCCCACGATATGCGCGCCCAACAGGCGCAGCGCGGCGCGATTGGCCCGGACGACCTTACCCCGCGCCGACACCAGCATGGGTTCCGACACCGCCTCCAGCAGTCCCTCGAAATCCGGATTCTGCAATATGTCGTCATGGGTTTGCGCCGGTTCGGCGATGACCGCTGCGGTTGGCGGCGGCGCGCGGTCCGCCATGACCACCATCGCCAGCAGCCCCGCCGCCGCGGAAACGAGCGCCACCTGCCATCCGCCGCCCGCGAGCAGCATGGTGGCCGCCGCGCCTGTAAGCACGATGACCAGTGCGACGATGATCTGAGCGGGGGAAAGGCGATTCATGGTTATCGTCGTAGATTATTCAGTCTATTGCTGCGACATGCATTGGCGCATGGGACTGCGGTATTTACCGCCATGCAAGGAAATAAGCGGAACAGTGGTCGGATGAGCGAAGAAAAGGGCAGGATTGCAAGCGATGCGCAGGGCGTACCGCCCGAAGACGAAAGTCTTGTGACGCCCACGCGCCGCCGCCTGCTGATGGGCGGGGCGGTGGCCGCGTCCGCGATCGTGTCGATCCGCCCGGCGCTGGCCAGCACCGCCGCCTCCGTCCTCAACTGCCGCATCCCCGTCCCTGACGCGCCCCACGCCAGTCAGCATATCGCCGCCGACGGCACGCTCGTTCCCGCCGGGACGCAAGGGGCGGTGCCCGGCGCTGGCCGGCCGTTCACCGGCGAGGAAGTGAAGGCGGCATTGCGCGGGCGGCACCTGCCCGGCACCAGCTATGAGCAGAACCAAGCCTATCTCAACTATATCCGCCGCTTGCAGTCGGGGACGAGCGGCTTCACCTGCTACGCGTCGCTGCAGATGCCGCGCTGAAGGCGCGCGCGATTGGACAGGCTGAGGACGGAGTAGGCATAGATGGCGCAGGGCCTGTATCGCGCCGAGCCTGCGTCGGACTATATCCTGCGTGCCCTTGACGATGTGACCCTCGTCTATCACCGCCGCTCCGGACAGACCCATATCGTTGTCAGCCCGGTGCCTGAAATACTGGCCGTGCTCGCCGATGGAGCAGGCAGCGCAGACGATATGCTCGCCCGTCTGTCCCGCGACTATGACCTTGGCGATCCCGGGGAGGCGCTGGCAGCGGTGGAGGCGAATCTCGACGAACTGGCCGCCCTTGGCCTGGCGCACCGCGCGTGAACCATCAGATCATGTTGCGGATCGGCCCCGCCTCTTTCCGCGTCGGTTCCGCCTGGCGGCGACCGATCGCCGAGCTTGCCCGCCTCTACGCTGCCTATCCGCCGCCGGTTGACGGCATTGCGGATTTCACCGTGCGGCTGGAGCCGACGCGCCCGTGGCGGCGCTTCATCCGCCCCTCTGTCTTCATCGGCGGCGATCATATGCTGGCGGACGCCGCGCCGATGGCGCTGGCCCATGGCTTGCTCGCTGCAGAGATGGGCATGAACATGCAGATGGCGCTGGGCTGGCGGCGTCACCTTCTGCTCCATGCCTCCTGCGTCGAGAAGGACGGGCGGGCGCTGGTGATGACCGGCGAGTCCGGATCGGGCAAGTCGACGCTGGCGGCGCAGCTTGGCGAGCGCGGCTGGCGGTTGATGGGCGACGAATTCGTGCTGCTCGATCCGGCGACCGGCCATGTCTTCGCCTTTCCGCGCCTCGTCAGCCTCAAGAACAGCGCCATCGCCGTAATGCAGGGTGAAGTGCCCGAAAAGCGCTTCGGCCCGCTGATGCGGGGCACGCCCAAGGGGGATATCCGGCATCTGGTCCCCAATGCCCCGGCGGTGGCGCGCATGGATGAGGGAGCGACACCCGCCCTGTTGCTCTTCCCCCGGTTCGGCTTTTCGCCCGAGATACGGGAGGTCGGGCAGGGCGAGTCCTTCATGCGATTGACGCAGGCGTCGACCAATTACGTCATGCTGGGCGAAGCCGGTTTCACGGCGCTGACCCGCTTTGTGACCGGCGTGCCGGCCCGCGCCATGGATTTCTCCAGCGGAGACGAGGCCATCGCCATGGTCGACCGGCTCTGGGCGGAGCAGATGTGAGCGGCGCGCTGCTTGTGGCCGTCCTGCGGGACCCTGTATCGGCGTCCCGGCTTGCGCCTCACGACTGGAACGCCTTGATCGCGGCGGCGCGCGCGGAGCGGTTGATCGGCACCCTTGCCGTCCTGCTCGCCGATAGTCCCGTACCGGCCGCCGTTGCACCGATACTGGCCGACGCGCGGGACGAGGCGGAGCGCGAGGCGCGGCAGGCGCTGTGGGAGGCCGATCGCGCCGTCGCGGCGCTGGCGGGCACGGGCATTGCCGTCATCCTGTTGAAAGGCACGGCCTATGCAGCGGCGGGACTTCGGGCGGGGCGGGGGCGTTTCATCGGCGATCTCGACATATTGGTCCCGCGCGACCGGCTGGAGGCGGCGGAGGCGGCAATTCTGGCGGCCGGCTGGGAATGGGTGAAGCCCGATCCCTATGACGATGACTATTATCGCCGCTGGATGCACGAACTGCCGCCGATGATCCATAAGGAACGGGATCGGATGATCGACGTCCACCACACCGTCCTGCCGCTCACAGCGCGGCAGACGCCGGATGCGACGGCGATGATCGCGGACAGCGTGGCGCTGGACGAGCGATTATATGTGCTGTCGTCTACGGACCGTATTTGCCACGCAGCGGCACATCTGATGGCAGATGGCGATTTGTCGGGAGGACTGCGCAATTTATGGGATATCCATTGCCTATGCATGGAGGCAGAAGCAGCGGAGGATGACTTCTTTCTCTCGCTTTTTGAAACGGCAGCGCAGCATGGTTTGACGTATTCGGTGCTGCGCGCGCTAAGGCTATCCCATCGGATCTACGGCACACGAGTAAAGGCTTATAGTTCGCCAATTACCGTGGATTATCGTCCGCATAAAAGTGATGATCTGTTTATCGCCCGCCTGTTGGCCCGAGATGGCTGGGGCAGGGAAACGCGCAAGATGCTGCGTTTCGCCTTCTTCGTCCGCTCGCATTGGCTCCGCATGCCGCCGCTGATGCTGGCGCGACATTTGTGGACGAAATGGCGCAAGGGGCATCGCCCGGCCTGAGCGAACAACTTCACCCATTATGGTCCAAGTAACCGTTCCGGGCGGCAATTTTTCAGATTCCGTTTACCGCTTGATGCGATCCCATATCAGTAATGCGGGTGGGATTTCGGTATATGTTACAGAAAGATGACCGTCTTAAATGGGTGGATCTGGCAAAAGGTATCGCCATATTCTTGGTGGCGATGCACCATGCCGGCATTTATGAACGTGCCATATTTTCATTCGGCATAGAAAATCGCCTCATTTGGTCAAAGGCGGAACTCGTATTCTACAATATAAGAATGCCTCTATTCTTCTTGATTTCAGGATTTCTCGCATCGGGCGCCGGTAGGCGAAAAGACAGCTTGCGGTTCGGGTCTGCCCTCTCCCTGACATATGTCTATTTTCTTTGGTCGATGATTTTCATGCTGATCGTGCCGGACTGGCCCAATGACGGCATCGGGCATCCGGTCGACTGGGGGAATGTGACGCGCACGCTGCTCGGAGGATCGCTGGCCTGGTATTTGTGGGCCACCGTCCTCTCCTTCGTCTTTGCATGCCTGACACAAAGATTCCCGGCGGTGGCGGTCCTGATGGCGGCGCTCGTCCTGGGGTCCGTTTTCGAAACCTATGGCGATATGGTCGATGGACGATTGTCGACGCTGGGCAGGCTGCTGCCCTTCTATATTCTGGGTATTCGCTGTCCGGACCTGGTTCAGGCCATCGTGAACCGGCGCAAGGCCAAGGCAATAACGGTCATCCTTCTTGCCTACATCATGCTCCAGCAACAGTTCGCCACTCTGTGGGATGACTATGCGCG
>DASVND010000051.1:0-103953 GCA_036384035.1 Sphingobium sp.
ATGGAGCAGCCCGGTAGCTCGTCAGGCTCATAACCTGAAGGTCGCAGGTTCAAATCCTGCTCCCGCAACCACAGAGGTCGCTAACACAACCCAACCAAAAGCACTACAAAACCGCCTCCCAGCACCACATGGCAGGCTTAATACCAGCACAGCACGCGCTTCCCGCCCACAGTGCCATATCCCACTGGACGAGCAACAATAGCGCACGACAGTAAGACGTTGGTCTAAGGCTGTGCACATTCCTTGCCGCTTTAAGGTTTTTACTACCTTAACACCGCCCTACCGGATCACGAAAGGATCCGGAAATGGCGGCAACGACGGAAATGGCGACAGCTACCCACGCATCTGTGGCTCCTGGCGGCTATCCGCCCCGGGAATATCGTCGACCCGTGATTGTCGAGGCCCGCATGCGGGCTGATGCTGGATGGGTGACTGTCTGCATCCGCAACATCTCCGCCCATGGACTTATGGGCCAGACTGCCACGCCGCCGCCGCCTGGCACCTACATCGAAATTCATCGCGGTGCCCAGACGATCATCGGCCGAACGGTTTGGGCGCGGGGCCGCAAATTCGGTGTCCGCGCGCAGGACATATTGGATATCGAAGCCATCATCGGCGATCCCGTCCCCATCAAGCGCGGATCCGCGCGCTTGCCCGATGGCGGGATCATTGCCGAACGAAGGTCGGACATCCGGCGACCATCCATTGCCGAACAGCATGAAGAGAGCATCCGCCTCTCGCAAAAGTGCCAGTCGCTGTTTTTCCTTGCCGTCGGAATGGTTGCGGCGGGGATGCTCGCTTATACGCTTTACATGGTGCTGGCGGATATGGCCGGGGTTGTGACTAAGAATTTGGGTTAGTGCGCGGTTTTGCCGCGCAGTCGGCCAACGCCCATGCCAATGGCCACGATCAGGCCGCCAACGACCAGCCCCAGAATTGCCGAGGCTCCGGCGGTAATGGCCCATTCGACGACACCGGCGGCAAAGGGCATTGCATGGCCTGCACCCGCCGCCACCGCATGAATGGCATGGGGGATGGCGTCGACGTGGAAATGCTCCAGACCATGCACCAATATGCCGCCGCCGACCCACAGCATTGCCGCTGTGCCGATTGGCCCCATCACCGCCAATATTCGGGGCATGGCATGAACCAGCCCCCGACCGATTGCCCGCCGCGCGCTGCTGCCGCCGCTCGCCATTTTCAGGCCGATATCATCCATCTTCACGATCAGTCCGACAACGCCATAAACGCCGGCGGTAATGACGACCGCCACAGCGAACAGGGCAATGGCCTGATCGATCAACGGTTCTTCCGTCAACGTCCCGAGCGCAATCGCCATGATTTCGGCTGACAGGATGAAATCGGTGCGGATCGCCCCGCTGACGCTTGCCTGTTCCATCTCGGCTGCGTCGGTAAACTGCGCTGCTTCCGGTTGTGCTTCATGATGGGGCAGCACTATCTCGGCGAGTTTTTCCGCCGCCTCAAAGCATAAATAGCTGCCGCCTATCATCAATAATGGAGTCAGCGCCCAGGGCGCGAAGGCGCTGAGCGCCAGTGCGCCGGGTAGGATGAACAGCAATTTATTCTTCAGCGATCCACGCGCGATCTTGGCGATCACCGGCAACTCGCGCGCCGGCGACAGGCCGGTGACGTAGCGCGGCGTGACCGCAGCGTCGTCGATCACCACGCCCGCCGCCTTGGCGCTAGCCTTGCCGGTCGCGCCGGCGACATCGTCGATGGACGATGCCGCCAGCTTGGCGATGGCGGCAACGTCGTCGAGCAAAGCCATCAGGCCAGAAGGCATGGAAAATTCCCTATAATAAGTAACATCATGCCGGCGCAGCGACCTCGGGCAGGGCCCAGTCGATTGGCTTCTGCCCCTTAGATTCCAGAAATGCATTAGCTTGCGAAAAATGGCGGCAGCCGAAAAAGCCGTTATGAGCCGACAGCGGCGACGGGTGCGGCGCTTTCAGCACCAGATGCCGGCTGCTATCGACAAATCCAGCCTTACGCTGGGCATAAGCACCCCAAAGCATGAAGACCACGGGGTCGCTTTTCGCATTCACCAGTCGGATAACGGCGTCAGTGAACAGTTCCCATCCCTTGCCCTGATGCGCGGCGGCCTGGCCCATTTCGACGGTCAGCACGCTGTTCAGCAATAGCACGCCCTGTTTCGCCCAATGCTCCAGAAAGCCATGTCGCGCAGGGCGGATACCCAAATCCGTGCCAAGCTCCTTATATATGTTGACCAGCGAGGGCGGCGTTCGCACACCCGGCCTGACGCTGAAGCACAGGCCATGCGCCTGCCCTTCGCCATGATAGGGGTCCTGCCCCAATATCACCACGCGCACCTGATCGAGCGGCGTCAGGTCGAGCGCCCGGAAATATTCGCTGCCTTTCGGAAAAATGCGCGCGCCTGCAGCTTTGCGGTCAATCAGGAACTGGCGAAGATTGCGCATATGTGGCGCTTCGAATTCACCAGAGAGCGGGCCCTTCCAGCTTTCGTGCAGTTTGATGCTGTCGCTCATCGCCATCCTCTGTCCGCGAGCCTCGGCGGCAAGTCAACCGTCAGGGGGCATCAATCGGCGGGAAAGGGCTTGCCCGTTACGCCATCTTGCACGACTGTGACGGCATGCTTCTGTTCCGCACAGGCTCCGCGCTTCTACTTTCGGTCATTTTGGCGGCCTGTCCTCTGCCGACCTTGGCGACAGGTCCGACGACCGCGCCTCTGCGGAAGTCAACGGCGGAGGACAATCTTCGCTCTGAATTTGCCCGTTTTGCCATGATGACGGACGGCACTGTCGGCATTGCTGTCCGCCGTATCGGCAGCGACAAGACGATCATGCTGAATGGCAACACGCTGTTCCCCATGGCTAGCACATATAAGGTTGCGGTGGCGGGTGCGATATTGGCGCAGGTGGACAAGGGGCTGACCACTCTGGACGCCATATTGCCTGTCGATCACCACATGCTTGTGTCGGACGGTATCGCCAGCATGATGCCGCATCCGGGCCTTTCCATGTCAGTCTATAATCTGCTGGAACTGATGCTGACGCGCAGCGACAACAGCGCGACCGATGTCCTCGTGAAACAGGCCGGCGGCCCCGCAGCGATCACCGCATGGCTGCGATCGATCGGCATTCGCGACCAGCGGGTCGACGACAATACCGCGCAGCTTCTCTATCGAGCTATGGGCTTGCTTCCAGTGGAAGGCGATTTCGCACGCAATGTCGAGGCCGCGTTGGAGTCCGATCCCGGTCTGCGCGAACGCGACGCGCGCGACCTGCCCAATCTGGCTTTTGCCGCCGACCCGCGCGACACGTCGACGCCGGAAGCCATGGTCGATCTGTTGACGAAGATCGCACAAGGCAAGGCGCTGAAGGCCGATACGACACGCACGCTGCTGGACATCATGGCGCGTTGCAAGACTGGCGAGAGCCGGCTGAAGGCGTTGCTGCCGCCCGGTACGCCCATCGCCCATAAGACGGGGACGTTGAATGGCCTGGCCAACGATGTCGGCATCGTGACCTTGCCGGACGGTTCGGCAATGGCCGTGGCGGTGTTCGTCATGAAGGACGGCAAGGGCAAGGAAGCGCGGGACCGCATCATGGCGGAGGCTTCCCGTGCCGCGCACGATTATTATCTTTTTACGAAAAGCTGACGCGCCATAACCGGCGTAAAAAGGGCGGATCCTCCCCCAAGGACCCGCCCTGATATCCGCCTTTTACCATGACGGTATGGCGGATGAATGGACAGCAGTCAGGCCGCGTCCTGAACCTCTTCGCTGGTCTTGGCCTTCGCCGCAAAACGGCGGCGGGCGACGAGCGCTGCGGCTGCAGCACCGAACAGCAGGATCATGGGCGGCGCCGGCACGTCGGTGCCCCCGCTGCTGCTGGATCCCCCCGAAGAGGAAGACGATGAGGAACTGCTCGATGAGGAGCTGCTGCTGCCAGAGCTGCCAGATGTGGTGGTTCCAAAGCTCGATGAGCCGCCGGTCGACGTGCTGGACGAGCCGCTGCTGCCAGTAGACGAAGATGATCCCGTCGATCCGCCGCCACTGGTCGCGCCGCCCGAGCTGCTCGATGAGGAAGAGGAAGATGACGAGGAACTGGATGAGGACGAGCTGGACGAAGAGGATGTGCTGCTCACACCCGAGGACGTGCTGACATTGCCGGAGGAGGTCGAAACGCCGCCTGTCGATGTCGACACCCCACCTGTAGAGGTGGAGACACCCCCGGTTGAAGTCGAAACGCCACCTGTTGATGTGGATACGCCGCCGGTTGACGTGGAGACTCCACTGGATGTGCTGGTCGAACCCGTGGAGCTGCTGGTGGAGGAAATGACGACGCTGCCGCCGCTGCCGCCCCCGCTGCCGCCGAAGAATCCGCCGAAGAATCCGCTGGAGCCACCGCCAAAGCCGCCGCTGCCGCCCAGTACGACGGGCACTTGCCCGCCGCCCGACACCACGGCTGGCCCTGCGGCCATCGGCGCGACAGGCATGGGAGGCGCAGGTTGGCCGGCAACAGTCACCACTGCAGGTGTGCAGGATGTGACCGTGCGGACCGTCTTGCGTTTTACCACGCGTGCGACATGGCGCGGCTTGGCATAGGATTTCTTCGTCTGTTTGACGATTGCGGGGCGGGGCGATTCGGCAACATGGACCGCGCCGCCGCCGATGATAGCTCCACCACATGCGCATGCGCAGAGTTTTGCCATGGCCATTCTAACCGACATAATCGTCACTCTTGTTATAGCCTCGCCAAACGCCTGGTCCTTGGCGCGCGAGGGCGTCTATTACGGTCAGAAACGCAAAAGAGGGGTTAACTGCAACCATGTTAACCCTGATTGTGCGTGCCGGATCGGGAAAGCGGGCGACGCGGGATCAACGAATGTGGTTAATGTTCCGTGTCGGGACGTGCGGCGCTGCAGAGGTTAATATGCGCTGGCGCGATACGCCAATAGCCGATTTTCCCCGCATAATAGAGGTGTTTAAACTGGGGACGTTATTGAACGCTTGTGTCGCCTTCGACCGCTGGCTATAGGCCCGCTCAACCAGTAGTATTGGTCGGCGGGGCCATCCACCTGCCGGCCCTCGTTTCGGAGAGCCAGATGGCAACGGTCCAAAGCCCTGACAAGGGCGGCGTCCCTCCTTCGAAGGCAAGAATTGATTTGCCCGACGACTACCGCCCCTCGGCTGACGAGGAATTCATGAACCCCCGACAGCTCGAATATTTTCGCCAGCGTCTGCTTAGCTGGAAGAAGCAGATATTGAGCGAGGCAGAGGGGACATTGGCGGTTTTGCAGAACGAACCGCTGCGTGAACCGGATCTCAATGACCGCGCGTCGAGCGAAACCGATTGGTCAATCGAACTGCGTACCCGGGATCGCCAGCGCAAGCTGATTTCCAAGATCGATTCGGCTCTTCGCCGTATTGACGATGGCGAATATGGCTATTGCGAAGTCACGGGTGAGCCGATCTCGCTCGGACGGCTGGAGGCGCGGCCGATCGCGACCATGACCGTAGAGGCGCAGGAGCGCCATGAACGGCAGGAAAAAATTTCCCGCGACGACTGAATGCTCAAGGAGGTGGGCTTATGATGCCCGCTTCATGCCCTGGTCGGACCCGCGCCTTACGTCCCCTGAACCGGGGCGAAATGATGCGGGGCATCTGATCTAGTTAACCGTTTTTCCATGCTTTTCTGCCAGTTCGGTGAAGACGGCGGAACCACCCCTATGGGTAGAAATCATGGAAACGGACTTGGAAAATTCGGACGAAAGAGGCCCTGCGCGCGTCGCTCCGCGTGACAGTCTTTTCCTGCTGACCTCCTTGACGACGCTGGAGGGCGCGTCCCTCGGCAAGGCGCGGGTCCGCAACCTTTCCGCAACTGGCCTTATGGCGGATTGCGAGGCCGCACTGGCAAAGGGCCAGCAGGTTATCATGGAGATCAGGGGGGTCGGCCGCGTCTTTGGCCGGATCGCCTGGACCCGCAATGATCGGGTAGGCATCGTGTTCGACAAGCCTATCGATCCGCAATTGGCGCGCAAGCCGCTCGGCGAAGTCCGCGGGCATAGCATCCCGGACTTTTTGCGCGTACCCAGCCGGACCGCCCGCCGCTAGGCCATTCGATAATATCGAGTACAAGTGGCGCCCGGGCGGAGCAGAGCGCTCCGCCGGACGCGGTAGCGATGGGTCTACCTGGGCCTCATCTCTTCCTTAAGCCGCAATTTCTGCTTTTTCAGGGTGGCGACGAGCACGGCGTCCGGCATCGGCCGACTCACTTCCGCCTTGATCCGGGCGTCGAGGCCCGCATGCTTCGCCTGCAGTGCTGAAATGTGGCTTGCTTCCATGACAATCTCCTTGCTTGAGGGGTCTGGATGATCGAGTAGATCATGAAATTCAGACTATGTCTTTAGACGAATCGGCGTTTGCGATATTTGCAATCAGGGCTGCGATGGTCTGTTCAGGGCGGGTAGCGGCTAAATGGCCGCGGGGATGGGCCCGCCACGTGGCGGAAACGGTGTTGGAATGGCGGGGTATGACCACTGAAGACATCATGCGCCGCTTGGAAATCCTCCGGGTGGAACATCGCGATCTGGACAGCGCCATCATGGCGCTTGCGGAAAGCGGCACCGGCGACCAGCTTCAGCTTGCGCGCTTAAAAAAGCGTAAACTGCTGTTGCGGGATGAAATCGCCATGCTTGAGGATCATCTCGTCCCCGATATCATCGCCTGATAGGCATATCCTTAATGTGCTGATCTGGGACAGATCGCGCGGGCGTCATCAACAAGAAGATTAACGCCACTGACAGCGCGGTGCCGCTGTGGCAGCGTTTTCTCATGCCATTTTCGGGACATATGAATCGCGGCCTTCACGGACGTCTGGTCAACAGCCTCTATATAGAGGCGATGGTCATGGCAGATGAGGCGCGCGCCTATTTCTCCGCGCAGGGGGACGCCGATCGTGACGACATGCCGATCATGGCGCGCATCGGGTTTTCCTGTGAATCCCTGAAAGTGACTACGCGTTTGATGCATGTGATCGCTTGGCTGATGGCCCAGCGGGGCTGGCAACGCGGCGAGATTGCCGAGGAAGCCTTGCGCGATCCCCAATATTATCTGGGGGAGGCCGCCGCCACCGATCCGAAGGTTCTGGCGGATTTTCCCTTCGCTGCCCGGGCGTTGATCGAGGGGAGCGCTGATCTCTATGACCGTGTCGCGCGTCTGCAGGCGATGATGCAGGGTGAGCGCGACGCGGCAGACGGCGCGCGCGCTTTGATGGGCAGGCTCGAACAGGCATTTTGAAAGGGCGCCGCAGCAGCGTCGACTGGCCGAAAAAAGCAGGCGTCTGGCTGTATCTTTGCTGGCGTCGGAACGGCAAACTGGTCTAGGCTCCGGCGATGTTCCATGGCCCGCGGTTCTGTCGCCATCGCGCGTGCTGTCTCTATTCGGCCCGCTCTTTCTTTGTGGCCGTGGCCCTTTTCCCCATGGCCGTGGCGGCACAGGATCCATCACCACCACCTGCCCTTCAGCCGGAGGAGGCGCAGCGCCCCGCGCCCGATACGGAGGCTCCGCTGGCGGATGAGCCAGCTATTGGCGTTGACTGGCCTGACATGGGCCAAACCGACACTGTAACGCCTATTGCCCCGGATCCGGGCGATAGTGTCGAGCCGGCCGTTCCCCCCACTTCGGAGCAGGTTGCGGCGCCCGTGGATGACCAACCCGATGCGCAGGCCGCGAACGCGCGATCTGATGGCATGGCGGAGCAGCGCTATACCACCGTGCTGAATGGGCTCGATACCCTGCTGGATGACCAGTTTCGCACCCGTTTCAACGAACTGTCCGTCCTCAAGCAGGGAGAGGGCAAGGCTGCGAACGTCGCTCAGATCAACCGCCGCATAAAGGAGGACACAGCCCTTCTTGATCGCCTGCTGCGCGCCAAGGGCTATTACGACGCCAGGATACGCGGGAGCATACGCGCGCCGGTCGACGGCAAGCTCCGCGCCACGTTCGAGATCACGCCGGGCACCCAATATCTGCTGGCGTCTGTGGACCTGTCCGGACTGGAAGCGGCGGGAGATCGTGCGGATATTTTGCGCGCAGCGTTCCCGGTAAAGGCCGGCGATCCGGTCGACGCCGATAATATCGTTGTGGCGCAAGGGTCCCTGACCCATGCGCTTGGCGAGAACGGCTTCCCCTTTGCGAAAGTCGACGACCCGACCGTGCGCATCGACCATGAGGCGCGCAAGGGCGATCTCGACATGATCATCGTCACGGGCGGCTACCGCACCTTCGGTCAGATACTCGTCAAGGATTCGTCGCTGTTCAGCGCAAAGCACATCCAGCGTATCGCGCGGTTTGATCCGGGCGATACCTATATGGCGTCCGATGTCGAGGATCTGCGCAAGGCGATCGTCGCCACCGGGCTTGTTTCGTCCGCGACGCTGACCCCGAAGGATGCTGGAGACGGCCAGCATGTCGATGTCGCGGTGGACGTGTCCCCTGCGCCCTTCCGGACCGTTGCTGGCGAACTGGGCTATGGTACGGGCGAAGGTGTCCGTGTCGAGGCCAACTGGCAGCATCGCAATCTCTTCCCGCCAGAAGGGGCGCTTCTCGTGCGCGGCGTTCTCGGCACGCAGGAACAGCTTGCCTCGCTGACCTTCCGGCGCAACAATTTCCGTGGCCGGGACCGGGTGTTTACTGGCCTATTGTCCGCAGCCAACACAAATCGCGATGCCTATGCGGCCCGCACGGTTACCCTGTCCGGTTCGCTCGAGCGCCAAACCAACATCATCTTCCAAAAGAAATGGGTATGGAGCATCGGCGCCGAACTTGTCGCCTCGGATGAGCGGGACAGCTTCAGCCGGATCGCGGGCGGCGGACGAAGAACCTTCCTGATCGGGGCATTGCCCGTCAGTTTGACTTATGATGGCAGTGACGACCTGCTGAACCCGTCGTCCGGTTTCCGCCTTGGCGGCCGGGTCAGTCCGGAACTGTCTTTCCAGAATACGACCTTCGGCTATGTCCGCGCCCAGATCGATGGCAGCGTCTATCAGCCTATGGGTGATCGCGTCGTCTGGGCGGCCCGTGCCCGTTTTGGCAGCATATTGGGATCCAGCGTCAGGAGCATCGCTCCCTCAAGACGTTTCTATGCAGGCGGTGGTGGGTCCGTACGCGGCTATGGCTATCAGGATATTGGTCCGCGCGATGTCAATAACGACCCGATCGGCGGTAAGAGTCTGGCCGAATTTTCCTTGGAATCGCGCGTCCGTTTCGGCAATTTCGGCGTCGTGCCCTTTGTAGACGCTGGTAATATCTCGACGCAGTTCCTGCCGCATTTCAGTGATCTTCGGATCGGCGCTGGCGTTGGCGTGCGCTATTACAGCAGTTTCGGACCGATCCGCGTGGATGTCGGCACGCCGGTGAATCCGCAAAAGGGCGATCCGCGCGTCGCCGTATATGTCTCGCTGGGGCAGGCTTTCTGATGGAGGAGGTCGAAGCCATCGATCCGCCGGCAGCGCGCAAGCGCGCTGGCTGGCAAGTCTGGTTGCTGTCTGCAGTCCTCGCCATTGTCCTCATCGTAGCGGGCGCGATGCTGTGGCTCGATACGCCATCGGGTCACCGCTTCCTTGCCGGCCGTATCGCACGGATTTCGCCCCAATCGGGCCTGCGCATAGAAGTGGGCGGGATTGAGGGCAGCATCTACAGCAAGGCAGTGTTGCGGGACTTGCGCTTGTCGGACCCTACGGGCGTGTTTTTTACCGCGCCGCGCGTGCAATTGAACTGGTGGCCGTTCGCGTGGATCGCCAACCGACTGGATATCGACCGGCTGGTCATCCCTGCGGCAACACTGCACAAATTGCCCAAGCTGCGGCCGACGGGCAAGGAAGGGCCGATCCTGCCGGACTTCGACATCCGCCTGATGGAATTTTCGGTCGACAGGCTCACGATTGAAAAGCCGATTGCCGGGCAGCAAAGGGTGGCGACCTTGCGTGGCGATGCCGACATCCGCTCGGGCCGGGCAGTGATCGATCTGTCGGCACGGGTCCTTGATGGATCGGACGCTTTGCTCCTCGCTCTGGACAGCCGCCCGGACGATAACAAATTCGATGTCGATGTGACCATCAATGCACCCAGGGGCGGCGTGCTGGCCGCGATGGGTGGGCTGCGCCAGGATGCCAATCTGCGTGTGAAGGGCAAGGGAAGCTGGACGCAATGGCGCGGCGGCCTGATGGCGACGCTGGACCACAAGCCTGCCGCCGCGATGCGCATCCTCGCGGAAAAGGGCCACTACACGCTGACCGGCAATGTTGAGGGCGCGGCGATCGCTGGCAACGGCCTTGTACAGCGGATGACCGCGCCGCAGCTTCTCTTGTCGGCCAAGGGCACATTTGAACAGCGCCTGCTTAGAGGGTCGCTCACCGCCAGTTCCGCTTCGATGACGCTCACGGCCGATGGCGGGATAGACCTGGCACGCAACGGGTTCGACAATCTGCTGCTCAACCTGAAGCTCGATCGTCCCCAGGCACTGCTGAAGACAATGGGTGGGCGTGACATTATAGGGCGCGCCCGGCTCGACGGTCCGTTCGCCAGCCCGGGCTTTGAGTATATTGTGTCCGCGCGCCAGCTTGCCTTCAGCAAGACGCTGCTCAGTGACGTACGGGCCGCAGGTAAGGGGAGGGTCTCTCCGGGTGCGCCGCCGGTGATCCCGCTTAGCCTTTCTGCACGTCGCCTGGACGGGCAGGGTGAATTGGCCGCCGGCATTCTGCGCAATTTCCGGCTGGACGGTACGCTTCAGATTCAGGGCCAGCGTATCACCAGCAACCCGATGCGCGCCCGCGCCGACAAGCTGGACGGGCGTCTGATCGTCCTCGCCGATTTGAAGAGCGGCCAGTATGATATCGGCTTGACCGGCGATATCCGCGGCCTGCTGATCCCTAGTCTCGGCATCGTCGATCTCCGTTCCAAGGTGCAGGCGGTGCCGGGCGCAAGAGGGGCCTTCACCCTGAAGGGGCAGGCGCAGGCCGCTATGCGCCGCCTGGACAACAGCTTCTTCCGCACATTGGGTGGCGGGTTGCCACACCTCAGCTCCGGCCTTGCGCTGGGGCCGGACGGACGATTGCTGTTTACCGGCCTGAAGCTGGATACGCCTCTGTTGACCCTTGCCGCCAGTGGTTATCGCCGTCCGGACGGCACATTTCATTTTGACGGGAAAGGGCTGCACAAGACTTACGGTCCGCTCGATCTGAAGCTCGAAGGCAAGATCGACAGGCCCGAAGTCGACCTGGTGCTTGCCCATCCCTTTGATCCAGGCGGCCTTAAGGAGGTGAAGCTGTACCTTGACCCGACCGCCACGGGTTACGACTTTACGGTACAGGGCGGATCGATCCTGGGGCCTTTTACCGGCGACGGCCGGATCGATCTGCCCCATGGCGCGGATGCGACGATCGCGGTCGATCGCCTGACGGTGAGCGGCGCGGTGGCGAAGGGGGATATTCACCCTGTGGCCGGCGGTCTCAATGGCAAGCTCGATATCACTGGCGTGCTGAAAGGTTTCGTCGCGCTGGAGCCCGTCAACGGCATCCAGAAGATCATGACGGAGCTTACGGCTCGCGACGCCAGTTTTAACGGGCCGGTGCCCCTCGGCATCGCGCGCGGCAAGCTCAGCGCGACTATCATGCTTGATCCTGCAGGAACCACCGTCGACGCCACCGCCGATGCACGCGGCGTGCTGGCCGGGACGGTGCGGATCGGCCGGCTGACCGGCACCGCCAAGCTGGCCGACGGGTCCGGGACCGTCAGCGCCAACCTGATCGGGCAGGGCGGCAGGTTGTTCCGGTTGCAGTTCAATGCCGATGTCGCGCCGCAGAGGGTACGTTTGACCATGTCCGGCACGCTCGACCGGCGGCCTATCACCCTGACGGTCCCGGCTGTCATGACGCAGACGGATGACGGCTGGCGCCTCTCGCCTACGACCATCAGCTATATGGGCGGAACGGCCCAGCTTGCCGGACGCATGGGGGGGGAAACGACGCAGGTTGAGGCGCGGCTGCAACGCCTGCCGCTGTCGTTGCTGGACATCGCGAATGAGGGCCTTGGGCTTGGCGGCACCGCAACGGGCACGCTGAGTTTTCTGAAGCCACGGGACGGCGCGCCTACCGGAAAGGCGGACTTGCGCATTCGCGGCCTCACCCGGTCGGGCCTCGCGCTCAGTTCGAAGCCGATCGACGTGGGCGTCAATGCTGCGCTGACCGCCGATCGCCTTGGCGCGCGTGCTGTGGTGGTGAGCGAGGGCAAGACGATCGGCAGGGCGCAGGCTCTGGTCAATCCGCTCGGCTCCGGGGACCTGGCCACCCGCCTGCGTACCGGACAGTTGTTCGCTCAGCTGCGCTACAATGGCACGGCGGATACGCTCTGGCGGCTGACCGGAGTCGAGATCATCGATCTCAGTGGTCCCGCGGCTATCAGCGCGGACGTGCACGGCACGCTCGACAACCCGCTCATCTCCGGCTCGCTCGCCAGCACCAACGCCACCATTGACAGTCCCGTCACCGGCATGCACCTGACCGGCGTCAAGGCGCAGGGCCGCTTCAACGGATCGCAACTCATCATTTCCAGCCTGTCGGGCAATGCGAAGGGCGGAGGCACCGTGACCGGCAGCGGCCGTTTCGAATTCAGCGCTCAGGGCGTCGGCATCGATCTTGCCATGCAGGCGACCAATGCCGCGATGCTGGAGCGGGACGACATCGCTGCGACCGTCACCGGCCCCATCACCATCAAGTCGAACGGCAATGGCGGCACGATCGGCGGCGACCTCGACCTGATCCGCAGCCGCTTCACCATGGGCCGCGCCGCCGCCGTCGCCCAGATTCCCGAACTCCGCGTGATCGAGGTGGACCGGCGCGGCACGGAATTCGAACGCGAAGCCCCTGCTGCGCCTTGGAACCTCGACATCCATGCCAAGGCGCGCAATCGCTTGACCGTGACCGGCCTTGGCCTCGACAGCGAATGGCGCGCCGACCTGCAACTGGGCGGCACGGTCGTGAACCCGGCGATCAAGGGCACGGCGCAGCTTGTACGGGGCGGCTATGAATTTGCCGGCCGCCGCTTCGACCTGACGGAGGGGATGATCCGCTTCGACGGGTCGACGCCGGTCAACCCGACGCTGGACATAGAGGCGCAGGCCGACGTCAACGACATCAACGCCACGATCAAGGTCACGGGCACCGGCCTTGCGCCGCAGATCAGCTTCACCAGCATCCCCGCTTTGCCGGAGGACGAATTGCTCTCCCGCATCCTGTTCGGCAGCTCGATCACGGACCTGTCCGCCCCGGAAGCCCTGCAGCTCGCCTCCGCCGTGGCCGCGCTGCAGGGCGGGGGCGGCGGTCTCGATCCCATCAACGCGGTGCGCAAGGCGACCGGCCTCGACCGGCTGCGCATCCTGCCCGCCGACCCAACGATCGGGCAGGGGACTTCCGTGGCCGCCGGCAAATATCTCACGCGCAAAACCTATGTCGAGCTGATCACTGACGGGCAGGGCTATTCCGCCACGCGCATCGAATATCAGGTCACACGCTGGCTCTCCCTGCTCGCCAGTGTTTCCACCATCGGCCGGCAGAGCGCGAACGTCCGCGTCTCGAAGGATTATTGATATGGTCACCGCACGCCCGAAGCTGCGCATCGACACGACCGCCGCCATCAGTGTCGCCGACCTCTTCACCATCGGCATCGGTCCGTCCAGTTCGCACACCGTCGGCCCGATGCGCGCCGCCTATATGTTCATGGAGAGCCTGCCGTCGCAGCCGGAGCGTGTGTCCTGTGAACTGTTCGGTTCTCTCGCCCTGACCGGCCGGGGCCATGCGACCGACAAGGCGATCCTGCTGGGCCTGTCGGGTGAGCAGCCGGAAACCGTCGATCCGGACGGCGTCGATATGCTGGTGGAGCGCATCCGGTCCTTCCATGCCCTGACCTATGGCGACTGGACCGTGCCGTTCGAGGAGGAGCGCGACCTGCTGTTTCGCATGGGCGTGTTTCTGGACGAGCATAGCAACGGCATGCGCTTCACCGCGTGGTTGGCGGACGGCGCGGAAATCACGCGCGACTATTTCTCCATCGGCGGCGGCGCGGTGCTGACGGGGGAAGCAATGGGCGGCGGGCCGATCGGCCACAATATCGTCCAGCCGCTGCCCTTTTCCTCCGCCGCAGAACTGCTGGCGCAAGGTGAGGAGACCGGCCTCTCCATCGCCACCTTGGTGCTGCGCAATGAGGCGGCATGGCGGCCGCAGGGGGAAACCGAAGCCTTTCTCGACCGGGTGATCGACGCGATGACCGCCTCCATCGATCGCGGCCTGAAGCAGGAGGGCATATTGCCCGGCGGCCTGAAGGTCCGCCGCCGCGCCAAGGCGATCCACGCCCGCCTGCGCACGGGGCAGGAAGGGATGCAGCCCGCCGCCGTGTTCGAATGGGTCAGCCTGTTCGCGCTGGCGGTGAATGAAGAGAATGCGGCGGGTGGCCGGGTCGTCACTGCCCCCACCAACGGCGCGGCGGGCGTCATCCCGGCGGTGCTGGCCTATTATCGCAAATTCGTGCCCGGCGCGGATCGGGAAGGGGAGCGGATCATCCTGCTCACCGCCGCCGCGATCGGCTTCCTTTACAAGAAGCGCGCGTCCATCTCCGCCGCCGAAATGGGGTGCCAGGGAGAAGTCGGCGTCGCCTGCTCGATGGCGGCGGCGGGCCTTGCCGCAGTACTGGGCGGCACCAACCAGCAGGTCGAGAATGCCGCCGAAATCGGCATGGAGCATAATCTGGGCCTCACCTGCGATCCCATCGGCGGCCTCGTCCAGATTCCGTGCATCGAACGCAACACCATGGGCGCGGTGAAGGCGATCAACGCCGCCTATCTCGCGCTGCAAGGCGACGGTCGCCATATCGTCAGCCTGGACGCGGTGATCGAGACGATGCGCCAGACCGGCGAGGACATGGCCAGCAGGTACAAGGAAACGAGCCTTGGCGGGCTGGCGGTCAATGTCGTGGAGTGCTGAGCGCCTAAAATGGCTACCCGGCATCATCGCTGGGATAATTGTGGAAGGTAGTTCGGGGCGGCAGTCTACGACCGCCCCTCCCCAACTTTTACCCAGACGGCAGCGCATAGGCGATCACCTGGTCGCCGATCGGCGTTTCCATGAAATGGTGGCCGCCGGTCATGATCACCACATATTGTTTGCCGTTCACCGCATAGGTCATTGGCGTCGCCTGACCACCGGCGGGCAGGACATCGGACCAGACGACCTTGCCGGTCTTGAGATCGATCGCCCGGATCAGGTCGTCGGTCGCCGCCGCGATGAAGACGAGGCCACCGGCCGTCACCACCGCGCCGCCATTATTGGGCGTGCCGATATTGACGGGCAGCATCGACGGGATGCCGAACGGCCCGTTCTTGCGCGCGGTGCCCAGCGGGCGGTCCCACACCGTCTTGCCCGTGCGAATATCGATCGCCCGGATGCCGCCATAGGGGGGCTGCTTGCACAGCATGCCCGTGGCGGGCAGGCGCCAGCCGGCGTTGACGGAGATCGCGTAGGGCGTGTGCACCTGTGGATCACCCGCGCCCTCGGCGCCCTTGCCCATATTGCCGCCGCGCGCCTGTTCGCGTGAGGCCCAGCCCAGCTTGTTCGCCTTCGCGCGGGGGACCAGCCGGTTGTAATTGGGCATGTCGTTATAGTTGGCGATGATCAGGCCACGCGCCGGATCGACGGCGATGCCGCCCCAGTCGGACCCGCCATTATAGCCGGGATATTCGACATAGCGCTTGTCGGCGCGGGGCGGGGTGAAGAAGCCGCGATAGTCCGCCTCCTTGAACTGGATGCGGCATGCCATCTGGTCGATCGGCGACATGCCCCACATGTCCCGCTCGGTCAGCTCCGGCTTGCGCAGCGTGTGGTAGAGCGAGATGAGTTGGGTTTTCGCCCGCTGCGCCGGTTCGACGCCGCCCGGAGGCGTATTGACCTTGCCGATGGGAGTCAGCGGCTGGCCGGTGCGACGGTCGAGGACATAGATGTCCCCCTGCTTGGACGGCAGCAGGATGGCGGGCACCTTGCCCGTTGGCGTCGGGAAGTCGATCAGCGTCGCCTGGCTGCCGAAATCATAGTCCCATACGTCGCGATAGACCGGCTGGAAGCTCCAACGCGGCTTGCCGGTGATGACGTCCAGCGCGACCACGGAGGTGCCATACTTGTTTTCCAGCGGACGGCGCAGGCTGCTGTAATAGTCTGCGGCCGCATTGCCGAGCGGCAGATAGACGAGGCCCAGTTGCTCGTCGCCTGATGCGGTCGTCCACATGTTCGGCGTGCCACGCGTCCAGGTTTGGCCGGGCTGCAGCACCGTTTGGTTCGGGCGCATCATGTCCCAGCCCCATTTGATCTGGCCGGTAATGGCGTCATAGCCCTGGATCACGCCGGACGGCGCCCAGCGGTCCTGCCCGTCCAGCACCTGATGCCCGGTGACGATCACGCCGCGCACGATGGTGGGGGCGGAGGTGATGGAGACCATGCCCGGATAGGCGTCGCCCATGCCTTCCGTGATCGACACCTGTCCATTGCTGCCGAAGCCAGGGCACAGTTTGCCGGTGCGCGCGTCGACGGCAATCAGGCGGGCGTCGAGCGTGCCCTCTATGATGCGGGTGGCGCAGGGGTCGGTGGCGACGGCGTTGGGGACGGCATAATAGCTGACCCCGCGGCAGGCGGCGGTGTAGGGGATGGACTTGTCCGGCACCTTGGGATCGTAGCGCCACTTCGTCTTGCCCGTCGCCGGGTCGAGCGCGATCATGATGTTCTTGGCCGAGCAGAGATAGAGGGTGTCGCCGACCTTCAGCGGCGTCGTTTCCGCGCCATACATTTTCGCGGCCGTCGGAGTCTGCGGCATGTCGCCGGTATGGACCAGCCATGCGCGTTGCAGCTTGCCGGCATTTTCCGGCGTGATCTGCGCGAGCGGCGAATATCGGCGGGCGCTATAGGTGCCGCCATAGGCCGGCCAGTCGTCGCCTACCTGCATCAGGGCAGGATCGCCCATGCCGCCGGCAAGGCCGACCGGCAGGGGCAGGGCGCTTGCCCTGTTGGTGTTGATCTGTGCGATCACGAGACCCGCTACCGCCGTCAGCACCACGACGCTGGCGATGCTGCCGAAGGCGTTGCGCCAGCGGTTCCGGCCCACGGTCATCAGCGGCATGACCAGCAGCACGGCGATCAGCAGCACCAGCGGCGCGATGACGCGCGGGACCAGTGCCCATCCGTTGATGCCGACTTCCCATAACGCCCAGAGGATCGTCGCGGCGACTATCAGGATATAGAGCCAGGCCCCCGCCACTTTCCGCCGCGCGATCAGCACGCCCGACACCAGCATGGCGATGCCGGTGATCAGATAATAGGGCGACCCCCCGACCATCGCGAGCCAGACGCCGCCGACGGCGAGCACCAGGCCGATCAGGGCGACGGCTGCGCCAACGAGGATCGCGGAGATACTGCGCTGTTTGCGCGGAAAGGAGGATGGATAAGTGGCTTCGGAATCGGGCATTAAGATGCCTCCCGTTCTGGACATGGCGACTATGTCAGCGGGGGGTGCTGCCGTAGGAATGGCAGGTCCCTGACCTGCCTGCGGCTCACCCGTCGCGTGGCGGATGTGTAACGATCCGTGTCTAGCGCGGTTCCAGACGATGCTATTTTATATCATGAGGTTGCTGGGGCTACAAACCAACATCCGTTCGCTTCGAGCGCAGTCGAGAAGCTTCGCGCACCGGTTTCTCGACTGCGCTCGAAATGAACGGCGTGGATTTAGAAAAACAGCTTCCGGAAACTCAGCGTCACCGCGCGGCCGACCGGGTCAAGATAGCCGGGCTGATAGCGCAGCGGCGTCGCGCCGGTGGCGTCGGTCACATCGCGCCGCGTGTTGAAGATGTTGGTGATCCCCAGCGATATGCGTGAGCCGCGCAGGAATGGGTGGTTCTTCACCAGCGCGGGCATCTGGCCCAGATTGGCGAACAGGCGCAGGTCTGCGGTGGCGAGGCTGCCGAAGTCCAGCCGCGAATTGTTGCCGAGCGCGCCATCGACATGGGTGCCGCTTTCCCAATTGACGCTGAGCCGCGCGCCAAGACCGTTGTTCACATAGCCCGCCCGCGCCTCAATTTCATGCCGGGGCTGGCCGCCCGACGATCCGGTGGCGTCGCCGTCCAGCAGGTTAAGCATGGGGACGCCCGGCGCGATCAGGATCGATTCGGTCAGGTGCCAGGTATGATAGAGACTGAACTGGATGCGCCCGCCGCCCTGGCCTCCGCTCGGTCCGCGTCCGCTGCCGAACGCGCCGCCGCCGGGGCCGCGGTCACCAGGTCCGCGATCGCCGCCGCCACCCGCATTCTGCCCCGGACCGGTCATGCCCTGATTGCGCTGGTTGTTTTCGCCGGCATTCCCACCATCGCCGCCGCCGGGCCGGTCACCACCGGGCCCGCGGTTGCCGAACAGGGCGCGCAGGTCCGTGGGCCGCTCTTCCGGCTTGGACCCGTTGGCGCGCCATGCCTCGAACTTCTTCTGGATCGCCGACTTGATCGGGATCGACAGGTCGAAGCCCCAGCGCAACTGCTCGCTCTGCGATCGCAGGAAGTTGATCGGCCGGGCGTCGATGGACAGCAGCGTCCCGTCCTCGTCGCGCATGAAGCGCTGCGGGAACGCCGCCTCGATCGCCGGGGTGGGCGAGGGGAAAGCGGAGATGGGGTTGCTGGTCCGGCTGTTGAGATAATTGGCGGTGACCGTCAGGTTCGTCTTCGTGAAAGGCTTGATTGTCACGCCCAGCCGGAACTGATCGCGCACGCTTTCGCGCAGGTTGGTGTTGCCGCCGGAAATCTGGCTGACGAATACCGTTTCGCCGAGCGCATAGTCGAAGACCGAGACGTTGGGGGTCACGATCGACGGGTCGTTGATCTGCTGCCCGGTCGGCGCGGCGCGATCCTGGCTGGCGGAGACGAGGAAGCGGACCTGCGTGATCGGCGTCCAGCGCAGGCCATAGCCAAGCGTGGAGAGCGTGCCGAAATCGGAAAGCTGCTGCGCGGCGACATTCACATTGACGCCCACGTCGCCGATTGCGCCCAGCATGGCGCGGCTGCGGCTGGTGATCGGCAGGTCGATGCTCGCCTGCCCGCTCGCCACCTGCCGGTTATAGCTGGTGCTGAAGGCCGTGCCGGACCGCAGCGAATTGCTGTCGAAGCCGTTGGCCGATGCGCCAACGGTGATCGAGGTCGTCGCGGTTCCGGCGGGCAGCTCGAACAGCGAACCGCTGACCAGCAGGTCGCCGGTAATGGCGCGGTAACGCGACTTCGCCCGGTCGGTCAGTCGGTCCGACAGTAGGGCGTCGGGCAGGACGCCATAGGGATTGAAGCTCGCATCCCCGGCATCGAGCAGCGACTGCGCGGCGCTGGCGGAGAAACCCCGGTCGGTGCGCGTGCGCGTATCGGACAGGTCGCCCGCGCCAGTGAACGACCATTGCCATCCCTTCATGAGGCCGCCGTTCAGGGTCACGCCGATATGGCCTGTGGTGCCGCGCACCTGCTGCGCCAGCGCGCCCGACTGGTCGAGATAGCGGTAAAGGCGCGTGTCGCCGGCAAAGGGGGAGAAGGGGCTGCCGCCCGGCAGGGTCAGCGCTAGCGAGGGCAGACCCTGAAGCGAGTCGCTGTCGCTCACCTCGACCCGGCCGTTAACGGATGCCGACACATTGCCCAGCGCGCGGGCGAGCGTCGCATTGGCGGAGAAGCTCTCCGTCGCCGGGCTCAGCGTGCGATAGCGGCTGACGTCGCTGACGCTGGCGGCATTGGCCCCTGCGACGAAATCGGTGAGGGCTGGCGCGGCGCTGGCGGCGCTGCCGGGCACGGCCGCGACCGTCACGGTCTGACCCGCGAGGGCCGACAGGGCTGGATCGATCTCGCCCCCGCTCGTCAGGCCGGTCACATTGCCGCCGATGGCATAGGGCCGCGACGGCGCGGCCGATACGATCCCGCGCTCGCTTTCCAGCAACTGCGCCGCCCGCGCATATTTCAGGTCCAGCGTGAAACGGTTGTCGCCCTGGATGCGTAGGATGCTGCCGTTCAGCCTGCCATTCTCGCCGCCGCCATCGGTGGAAAGGCCGCCGCGCACATCGGCGACCTCCGCACGGAAACGCTGGCGCAGGACGATGTTCACGACCTTCTGGTTGGGGGAATAGCCGTAGCTGAGCGACACCTGTTCCGGCAGGATGTCGACCCGCGCGATCGCTTCGGTTGGCAGGTCCTGGATTTCCGAGAAGGCGGAGATGCGCTTGCCGTTCAGCAGCACGACCGGGCTGCCTCCGGCCGCGTTCACCTGCGGCGCGAGTTCGGTCAGCAGTTCGGAGATGGAGGTGACGCCATAGGCGCGCACATCTGCGGGCCGAAGCTGCTGCTCGGGCTTGATGTCGCCGATCACCGCGCCGCGCTCCCGCTGGCCAGTGACGAGGATCTCCTCGCCCGGATCGTCGTTCGCCATGTCCTGCGACGCGCCAGTGGCGGCGCGCGGCCGATCGGCATCCTGCGCGAGCAGGGCCTGCGGCGCGGCGCCCAGCATCAGCGACAGACACAGCATGGAAGAACGACGACTCATGAAACCCCCGGAACGATGATCAACCCATGACCTTTTGGAGCCCATGTGTCTCAAAACATTGCCATGGGAAGTGAGAACTTGTCGCAAAGTGTAACGGCGGTGTTTTCGGGAAAGCGGGGAACGCGCAGCAAACGGTTGCTGAGGGTCAGTGCTGGAATCTGCTGTACGTCATCCCGGGCTTGACCCGGGATCCCGCTCCTTCCTTCCTTCCTTCCTTCCTTCCTTCCTTCCTTCCTTCCTTATCGCCTTCGGTAGGCAGAAAGCGGGACCCCGGCTCCAGGCCGGGGTGACGATTTAGGCCAGGTCTCGTTTCCACTAAAACCGCTATCTCTTCCGCCCCCGCCAGCTCCCCACACACGCCACAATTACCACAGCCACGATCGCGCCGATCGTTTCCTCGATCGAATGGCGGTTCCAGTCCCAGAATTTCAGCCCTTCCAGCACCGGCATGTTGGCGCGCAGGCCGTGGCCATAGGCTTCTATCCAGCGATACTCATGCTGGGCGATCTCCCGGAAAATGCAGGCGATGACGCCCGCATACGCGCCCAGCCAGAGTGCGGGCTTGGTCGGCACCCGGAGAAAGCGGCCGATCGCCCAGCTCATCAGCTGGATGGCGATGGCGACGGGGACATGAGCGAACATGGAGGCGGCTATATCAACTCCCGCGATGGATTGATCCCCCTTCCGGACATGGGCTAGAACGGCGGCATGACCGACACCGCCAATCCGCTTGAAGCCTATGCGCTGGATCGCATCGCCGATGGCCACACCGTCACCCTGTTCTTCGGTGCGCATTCGCTGCTGGCCAAGACGCTTGCGACCGACCCGCCCGGCATGTTGAAGGGAGAGGGGATCGACGGCACGGAATTTCTGGTCTCTGCGTCGGGCCTTGTCGCGGTGCGGGCGAACAAGATCGACGACAAGGATTCGACCGTCGGCTTCCGCGCGGCCTGACACGCTCCATAGCCTCAGTGATCGGATAACAGAGCGACCATGCACATCCTGGCCCTGATCTTCCTCGCCATTATCGCGATCGGATGCATCGCGTTCGGCATCTTTCTTTTCATGGCCCGGCTCGGCCACAAAAGGGCGTGGAAGGAATATATCGAGCAGGATCGGGAACGGCGGGAACGGCGGGAACAAATGGATGCGGGTCTGTCCGCACCCAGGGCCGCGCCGGACGAGCGCAGCGACGCCTGAAGCAAATGGCCCGTCTGCCGGCCCGTAATCGCGCCGAAAATCGGGGAGGCTAGAGCTTTCAAGGCAGATGGACCCATCTGACGGCGCGCGCATCGCGGCGAACACCGGGAAAATGCAGCGGGTTTTGCATCAGCCTTGATGACATCCGCTCCAGCCTGCGCGGCATGATCGGAGCGGCGTTTACCTCGCATAAAAAAGGCCCGGCTGCCTCGCACAGCCGGGCCTTTATCAGCCTCTGATCAAGGGGATCAGCCGCTGTAGTACATGTCGAACTCGACCGGCGACGGGGACATTTCCCAGCGCGCTACTTCCGGCCATTTCAGTTCCAGATAGGCGTCGATCTGGTCCTTGGTGAACACGCCGCCCTTCAGCAGGAATTCCTGGTCGGCTTCCAGCGAGTTCAGCGCCTCGCGGAGCGAACCGCACACGGTCGGCACCTTGGCCAGTTCCACCGGCGGCAGATCGTACAGATTCTTGTCCATGGCCTCGCCCGGATGAATCTTGTTCTGGATGCCGTCGATGCCGGCCATCAGCAGCGCTGCGGTCGACAGGTAGGAGTTGGCGAGCGGATCGGGGAAGCGGAACTCGACGCGCTTCGCCTTGGTGCCCGCGCCGTACGGGATACGGCAGGACGCGGAGCGGTTGCGCGCGGAATAGGCGAGCAGCACGGGGGCTTCATAGCCCGGCACCAGGCGCTTGTAGCTGTTGGTGGTCGGGTTGGTGAAGGCGTTTAGCGCCTTGGCATGCTTGATGACGCCGCCGATGAAGAACAGGCAGGTCTCAGACAGACCGGCATAGCCGTCGCCCGCGAAGGTGTTCTTGCCCTTGTTCCAGATCGAGATATGCGTGTGCATGCCCGAACCGTTGTCGGCCTTGATCGGCTTGGGCATGAAGGTTGCGGTCTTGCCATAGGCTTGGGCAACCATCTTCACGACATATTTGTAGATCTGGATGCGGTCGCAGGTCTCGACCAGCTTGCCGAAGGTCAGACCCAGCTCATGCTGGCTGCCGGCGACTTCGTGGTGATGCTTGTCCATGGGCAGGCCCATTTCCAGCAGCGTGGTGACCATTTCGGCGCGAATGTCGGTGGTGACATCGACCGGGCCGACGGGGAAGTAGCCGCCCTTGGCGCGCGGACGGTGGCCCAGGTTGCCGCTCTCGTAGGAGGTGCCGGTGTTGGTCGGCAGTTCGACGTCGTCCAGCTTGTAATAGCTGGAGTTGTAGGTGTTATCGAACTTCACGTCGTCGAACATGAAGAATTCCGGCTCCGGGCCGATATAGACGGTGTCGCCCAGGCCGGTGGACTGCAGATAGGCTTCGGCGCGCTTGGCGGTCGATCGCGGGTCGCGCGAATAGAGCGAGCCGTCGCTTGGCTCGACGATGTCGCACACCAGGATCATCATCGGCGTGGCGCTGAACGGGTCGACATAGACGGCGTCCAGATCCGGCTTCAGGATCATGTCGGACTCGTTGATGGCCTTCCAGCCCTCGATCGAGGAGCCGTCGAACATCAGGCCGTCGGTCAGCTCATCCTCGCCGATGACGCCCGAACACATGGTCAGGTGGTGCCAGATGCCCTTGGGATCGGTGAAACGGACATCGACCCACTCGATCTCCTTTTCCTTGATCATGTTCAGGATGTCTTTGGGCGTATTCGCCATGGTTGGTAACCCTTCCTTGTTTGCGGCTTCATGAAGCGACTGGTTATGGTCCGGTTTTCCGCGGGACCCCCCTGAGCCCGGGCGCGAAACTTGTGAAATCAGATGGCGTCGTCGTCCCGCTCGCCGGTGCGGATGCGCAGCGCGGATTCGATGGCGGTCACGAAGATCTTGCCGTCGCCGATGCGGCCCGTCTGCGCGGCGGCGGCGATCGCCTCGACCACGCGTTCGGCCAGGCTGTCCTCGACGACGACCTCCAGCTTCACCTTGGGCAGGAAGTCGACGACATATTCGGCGCCGCGATACAGCTCCGTATGCCCCTTCTGCCGCCCAAAGCCCTTGGCCTCGGTCACGGTGATGCCGGACACGCCGACTTCATGAAGGGCTTCCTTCACCTCATCCAACTTGAACGGCTTGATGATGGCTTCAATCTTCTTCATTTTTGCCTTTTCCAACCCCTCTGGCACACAGCCCAGGCGCACGGGACGCGCGCCCATTGCTGATCCCGAAGGTCATAGACAGGCGCCCCCGCGCTCTGCTGCCTCCAGTTAACAATCAATTACCGTGCCAAATACCGAATCGCCAGCCGAGCTTCGGCGATGCAGCAAAATTTGTCCAGAATGCCCGGATTTCGGGCAAATCGCTGACGGAATGCCTATTTTTTGAGCAGGCCGAAAACGGGATTTTCGCCTGGCCGACAGGCGGCTATAGCGGCCGGCCGCAGGCCCTGGCCGGCATGGAGAGGCGCTGGTCCGAAAGGAACGCCGGATCGGTCAGGCTGTCCAGAAACGCCGTCATGTCGGCCATCTGGCTGCCCGTCATTTGGACGTCCGTCAGCGGGCCGGTGGCCGGGGGGATGGCATGACGGCGGATCGCTTCCGCCATGGTCGCGGCCGATCCGTCATGCAGATAGGGGCCGGTCACGGCGACATTGCGCAGGGACGGCGTCCGAAAATGATCCCGGTCGGCCGAAAGGCCGGTCTTTTCCATCAGGCCCCGATCGGCCGGCGCGCCAGGCAGGATGGCGTGCAGGGCGTCATCGGTCAGATCGCGCCCGCCATGGCATGACAGACAGCCCCGGGCGCTGAAGACGGCATATCCCCGCCGCGCTGCGGGCGAAAGCGTGGACTCCTTTCCGGCGAGGAAATGATCATAGGGGCTGCCGAAGGAGATCATCGTCCGCTCAAAAGCGGCAAGCGCGGCGGAAACTGCCGTCGCGTCGATCCGCCCCTTTTTCTCCGGAAACGCCTTCGCGAACATCGCCCGGTAGCAGGCGTCCTTGCCCAGGCGGCGGCCAAGTTCCGCCTCCTGCCCCTTCATGCCCATTTCAACCGGATGGTCGCCGAACAGTGGGATGCCAACCTGATCTTCCAACCGGGTCAGGGCTGCGTCCGCCCAGGTCAGGCGCTTTCGCCAGGCCACATTGGCAAGGCCCGGCACGTTGCGGAGCCCCGGATCGCCATGAACCCCAGGCCGGGTGGCGTTGCCGTCGGTAAAGCCACGCTTCTGTTCGTGGCAGGCCGAACAGGCCATGGTCCCATTGATCGACAGGTCGGCATCGTAGAAAAGGCGGCGGCCCAGCGCGACCTTGTCGGCGGTCATGGGGTTGTCTTGCGGGACCGGCGGCGTCGGCCACCGCCAGGACACCGGCGCGGCGGCGGCTAGCGCCAGACCGGCCAGCGCCATCGCCAGCCGCCGCCCCTTCACCGCGCCCGGGCAACCAGCAAAGGCAAGGTCGCATCGCCATTGGCCGCGATCTGGAGGGTGTAGCGGCCCGGCTTGAGGGCAAAATCCACCATCTTCCGGATGCCGGAGCAGGCGGGGCCATGACCGTGTCCAGCGGACGCGATGGCTTTCTTGCCACGCAATATGTCGATCCACGCGCCGGAGCCGAGCGCCACGCGATATGTTCCGGCCTCCTTCACGACGAATCCGAACATGCCGCCATAGCTGACCGAGCCACCCGGCTTTTCGGGCCTTGTGATATACTGGATATCGCCTGTTCCCTTCAGGGTGGCGCGGACCGCCTGATCGACGGAGATCCCGGCGGCGGCCAGTCCCCTGGCGTCCTTGGCGGCGTCGACGGAAACCGGATGTGCCCAGGACGCCATCTCCGGTGGTGGAGGCAGCAACTGTGGGCATTGCGCCACAGGTGCGGGCTGATCCATCGTCTGGGCCGACGCGGGAACCGCCATCATGATGGAAAGCATCACATAATAACGCGTCACGTCTTTCCTCCCGGCAAATGGACTATATACGGCCCTATATAAAGAATCGCTCAGCATAAAAGCAGAATCAGGGAAATCATGCGCCATTCAATTCTTCTAGCCGCAGGGGCGGCGCTTGCCGTCATGCCATATGTCGCACAGGCCGAAGAGGGCGGCGCGGGGGATCGGGCCGATGGCGCCTTCGCGCTGGGCCAGATCATCGTTACCGCGCCGCGCGCGGATGACGTGACGATCGGCGGTTCATCGCTGTCCGCCGACGCCATCTACATGTTCAACCGCAATATGCTGGACGACGCGGTGAACCTGATGCCCGGCATATCGTCGGCCAATAGCGGCGGATCGCGCAATGAACGCCTGATCTTCGTGCGCGGGTTCGATCGGTTTCAGGTGCCGTTGTCGCTTGATGGCATTCGCGTCTACCTCCCGGCCGACAACCGGCTGGACTACGGCCGTTTCCTGACGCCGGACATTGCCGAGGTTCAGGTGGCGAAGGGCTATGCCTCGGTCCTTGATGGTCCCGGCGCCATGGGCGGGGCGATCAACCTGGTCACGCGCAAGCCGACGAAAGAGATAGAGGCGGAGGCACGGGGGACGCTGACGCTTGATAGCGACGCGGATTATGGAGGCTACAATGTCTTTGGCCTGCTCGGTACGAAGCAGGACACATGGTATGCGCAGGGCTCCTATACCCGTAACGTCGTCGATCATTGGGACCTGGCGGGTGGTTACAATCCTACGTCGACTTCGTCCGAACGGGGTGGCGCGCGCGACTTCTCGGCCTCTCGCGATTGGCGTGTGAACGCGAAGATCGGCTTCACGTCGAACGCGACGGACGAATATGCGATCAGCTACACACGGCAGGAAGGGGCGAAGAACGCGCCGCTGCATATCACCGACCTGCCGTCGACGCAGCGGAACTGGACATGGCCCTATTGGAATATTGAGAGCATCTATTTCCTGTCGACCACCGCGCTTGGCGACCGCGCGACGCTGAAGACGCGCGCCTATCGCAACAGCTTCGACAATCTGCTGAGTGCGTTCGACAATGCGAGCCAGACGACCCAGTCGCTGCCGCGCGCCTTCAACAGCTATTACAAGGACACCGCCTATGGCGGCTCGGCCCAGCTGGACGTCAATCTGTCGTCGGCGGATCGGTTCAGCCTTGCCGCCCACTATCGCCGCGACAAGCATGTCGAATATCAGGACGGGTTCTACCGGCTGACCAACAGTTCGCCGATCACCGCCTATAGCGAACCACGCCAGACCACCCTGGAGGAAACCTACAGCATCGCTGCCGAGAACCGGCTGGCCCTCTCCCCGGCGCTGGCGCTGACAGTCGGCGGCAGTTTTGACTGGCGCGACCTGAAGAAGGCGGAGGAGTTTACGATCCCGCCCGCCCGTTCGTTCGGCTATCCGCTAAGGGACGCCAGCGCATGGAATGCGCAGGGGAGGCTGGAATGGTCCCCAGACGATGCGACACAGCTTCATGCAAGCCTCTCTTCGCGCGCGCGCTTTCCAACGATTTTCGAGCGGTTCAGCACGCAGTTCGGCACGGCGGCCTCCAATCCCGGGCTCGATCCGGAACGGGCCACCAATTACGAGATCGGCGGCAGCCGGTCCATGGGCGCCCTGCGGCTTGAAGGCGCGCTGTTCTACAGCCACGTCACTGATGCGATCGTCGCGGTCCGCCCGGCTGGCTTCCCCGCCAACACCACGCAGCGGCAGAATCTGGGCAGCGCGGATTATTATGGTGCGGAACTGTCGGTGTCCGCGCGGCTGGGATCGACGCTCTCGCTGGGCGCGAACTATACCTATACCCATCGCGATTTCCGCATTGCGCCGCAGACGAACGAGACGGTCGTTCCTGTCTTCCGCCTGACCGACGTGCCCTCTCACAAGGGCTTCGCCTATGTCGACTGGTCGCCTCTGCCGGCCGTCCACATCGTGCCCAACATGGACATCGCGTCCAGCCGCACGACGGTCGCCGTCACCACCCCGACGCCGCCGACGCCTTTCTACTATCGCACGGGCAGCTATGTGGTCGCCAATCTGCGGGTCGATTATGCCCTGACCGACCGGATCGACGTCGGCGTCGGTGCGCGCAACCTGTTTGACGACTATTATATATTGACCGACGGCTTCCCGGAGCAGGGCCGCAGCTTCTTCGCCAGCCTGCGCGCGCGCTATTGATCCCGAAATGGCGTAAGGGGGTGTCGTGGCCGTCCGCCTGCTATCCTGCTCGGGCGGCATGTCTTGCGCCGGCCGCGCCTTAGGGGGCGGTCACAAGCCCGCCCATGGTCTACAGATAGGGCGGGCAGTCCCGGCCCATCGGGCTCTTGGTGAAGATTTCGCAGCCCGTCTCGGTGATGCCGATACTATGTTCGAACTGGGCGGACAGGGATCGGTCGCGCGTGACGGCTGTCCAGCCATCCTCCATCATCTTCACGCCCGGCTTGCCGGTGTTGATCATGGGTTCGATGGTGAAGAACATGCCGGGCCGCAGTTCCGGCCCCGTTCCCGGACGGCCGACATGCACGACTTCCGGCGAATCGTGGAACACCCGGCCAAGCCCATGGCCGCAGAAATCGCGCACCACGCCATAGCGGTGCCGCTCGGCGTGGCGCTGAATGGCGTGACCGATGTCCCCCAGCGTGTTTCCCGGCTTTGCCTGCTCGATACCCAGCATCAGGCATTCATAGGTGATTTCGACCAGACGGCGGGACTTCACCGGCGCATCGCCGGCGATATACATCCGGCTGGTGTCGCCATGCCAGCCATCGACGATGGGCGTCACGTCGATATTGACGATGTCGCCCTCGCGCAGTTCCTTGTCGCCGGGAATGCCGTGGCAGATCACATTGTTGATCGATGTGCAGCAGCTATGCGTGAAGCCGCGATAGCCCAGGGTGGCCGGCACGCCACCCCCGTCCAGGGTCATGCGGCGGACGATGTCGTCCAGTTCGCTCGTCCGTACGCCGGGCACGACATGGGGTGCCAGGGCGTCGAGGATTTCGGCGGCAAGCCGGCCCGCCTTGCGCATGCCGGCGAAGCCCGCCTCATCATACAGCTTGATCGCGGTCGACCGCGATATGGGCGCGTCGGCCGTCATCGTCATATATTGGGTCATTGACCCTTTATAGGGCGGAAACCGTATAATTGCGAGGCCCGGATTTCCGTTCCGGCGGTCGGACGGGCGGAACTCTCGCCCATGCAGCCTATGCAGGCTTATCCTCACCCGCTATGGCGCTCCCCATGACCGAAGCCGCCGCCCGCATATGGACCGCCGCCCTGATCGTCATAGGCGATGAGATACTCTCCGGCCGGACGCAGGATCGCAATGTTTCCCAAATCGCGGCGTGGCTGAACGTCCAGGGCATCCGCCTTCGGGAGGTCCGCGTCGTCGCCGACGATACCGATGCGATTGTCGAGGCCGTCAACATCCTGCGCGCGCGCAACGACTATCTCTTCACGACCGGCGGCATCGGCCCGACGCATGACGATATCACGGTGGATGCGATTGCGGTTGCGCTGGGCGTCGGGGTGGAGGTGCATCCGGCGGCCCGCGCGGTGCTGACGGACTATTACAAGACTCGCGGCGGCCTGACCGAGGCGCGGCTTCGGATGGCGCGCGTGCCGGCCGGCGCGGACCTCATTGAAAACCGCATGTCCGGTGCGCCCGGCATTCGCCATGGCAATATCTTCATCATGGCCGGCGTGCCGCACATTGCCGCGATGATGCTGGAAAGCCTGACCGGCAAGCTGGAGGGTGGGCTGCCGCTGCTGTCGGCGCAGATCGGCTGCTGGGTGCCGGAGAGCGAGGTGGCCGAACTGCTGCGCGAGACGGAACGGGCGCATGAAGGCTGTCAGATCGGCAGCTACCCCTTCTTCCGCGAAGGTAAGGTCGGCGCGAATTTCGTCATCCGGTCGACGGAACGGTCAAGCCTGGACGGATGCGTTGCCGCATTGACGGCGTCGCTGGAGGCGATGGGCTGGCCGGTGACGCCGGACGGCATATAAACGAAAACGGGCGAGCCAATGGCCCGCCCGTTCCGGGGGAATCACCTGTCTCGCGCGGCTTTAGCGCGAGGCGACAACAATGAAGCCGTTCGATGCGGTGTGCACGGCGTTTGCGCTGCTCATCGCGCCCGACTTGGCGGCGTCGTAACAGTTGTAATAGTCGGCGGGCTGGCGAAGGCCGATCCCGCCATTATAGTCGCACACGCGCTTGGCGGCGAGGGTGATGCGGTTTTCCAGCCTGGCGCGGCCTTGCGGCGTCGACAATGCGAGATCGGAAACATTGACCTTCATCGTGCGGGTCACTGTGCCCACTTCGCTGTTGGGCTGAACGACCAGATCGGACTGGGCGAGGGCTGGCGTAGCCGCGCCCAGCATGGCGAGGGCGAACACGCCCAAGGCTCCGGCGGAGCGGCGGGAAATAGTCATTGGCATCCTCCTGACGGGTTCACCCTTTGGGCAATACCCTTGGTAAAACAATTTCATGACGCCCGTATGTCCGAGCACATCTCCTTATGGTCGCTTCCGCGCAGTTTTTCAAGCATTCCCGCGCTTTTGTGGCCGTTTCCGGGAAGGCTGCGGGCCGCGCCGGGCGACGCATATTGTGCATATGCATAAGAAAATCTCATTTGCGCGACGGCAAGGCCAGTGTCACCTTTCGGGAAAGCATAGCCTCATGAAACCAAAAAAATTGCATGGAAAATTTGGGAAATTGCCAATGACATTGTGCATGAATCAAAATGACAAATCATGAACTCAGCGTTCATTTATCTATAATGATAATATATATCCTTCAGGTTGAGAGATGAATGTTATGAATCGTCGGGATGTAATGCTATTTTTGGCAGTGAACGCCAATGGTGATAGAGAAGATCATCGCCATATCGCGGTGGTGCAGGCATATTAGGTGCAATGGGCGCGCATATCTTGATACTCCGGCCCGGTGCGGATGCGCCATATCCCGCCCCGTCCATCGCCTTTCGCGGATGCGAACGCCATTATGCCGCTCTGCCGCAAGGTTTCCCGCCTTTTTTCCAGGCGTAAAATTTTTTTGGGCCATGCCGCTTTAGGCATGGCGGGATCGTCGGTCAGCCTCGTTCTGAACAGATACAGCTATGCATTTTGCCGGACCTTTCACTCGTCCGCCCGGCAGACGGCATGGCCGCAAATGTTTGCATATCCTGTGAAGCGGCGCGTCGGGCAGCCGCGGCATCGGAAGAACAGGGGATAAAGATAAAGGGTAAAAAGGGAGAGGCTCACCAGAACTGCAAAAAGACAAGGGGGCCATAACATGAAATTCTTGGGTCTGATTTCCAGCGGGGCGATGGCTATCGCGCTCTGCTCGGCGACATCCGCCATCGCGCAGGACGCGGCACCGCAAGCCGCCGGAGAGAGTGACGATGCGATCATCGTTACCGGCACACGTCTCACGGGTATGCGTGCCGCCGACAGTCCGGCGCCGATTCAGCTTCTGAATTCAGATGCGCTGCAGCGCACCGGCTCGCCGGACTTGCTCCAGAGCCTTGCGCAGCAATTGCCGTCGATTCAGGCGCAGTCCTTCGGTAGCGATCTTCAGGCGCACACCCTGCAGATGAAACTGCGCGGTCTTTCGCCCAACCACACGCTGATTCTTGTCAACGGCAAGCGCCGCCACGGCACCGCAAACGTCTCGGTCGCTGGCGGCCCCTACGGTGGCAGCGCCGCGCCGGACATCAGCTTCATTGCGCCGGACTCGATCGACCATGTCGAAGTGCTTCAAGACGGTGCAGCCGCGCAGTACGGCACGGACGCGATCGCGGGCGTCATCAACTTCATTCAGAAGAATGCTGACCATGGGGGATCGATCAACGCCACAGCTGGCGAATATTATGACCAAGGCGGCCGAACCTATGCAATCGGCGGCAATATTGGTCTCGCGCCGGTCGAGGGGATGTACCTCAACATCGCCGCTCAGAAGAAGAAGAAGGGCTTCAGCTTCCGTGGCGATATCAACCCGCAGTCGCAGGATTATGCAACCGGCACGGGCGCAGCGGCCACGCGGGGCGCGTTTCCTGAGGTCGCGAACCTGCTCGGCTACCCCTACACGAACCGCATCATTGGCGATCCTAAGATCGACCAGACTGTCGTCAACTATAACGCCGGATATGAGTTTGGTGATTTCGAGGTCTACAGCTTTGGCAGCTATGGCCACAAAAAGGCGACTGCCTATGAAAATACGCGCTTTCCTCTGACGATTGTCAGTGGGGCCGGCACGAGCGCCGCTGGTGGCGTCGCAGGTGTGCCATTCTATCCCGGCGGTTTCCAGCCGCAGGAGCATATCGACGAAACCGATTATTCGTTCAGTGGCGGTTTCAAGGGCACGCTCGGCGAAACGACGTTCGATATCGCGTCGACCTATGGCAAGGACAAGATCGGCGTTTACGTTCTGCAGTCGGGCAACGCCCAGCTCTATCGTGATACCGGCTTCACGCCGACCGAGTTCCACAATGGCGATTTCTTCAACACGCAGTGGACCAACACGCTCGATTTGACGCATGCGTTCGATATAGGTCTCAGCGAGCCGGTCACCGTCGCTGCTGGTCTCGAATATCGCAAGGAAACCTATGGCATCCTCGCGGGGGATCCGGCGTCCTACTATGGCGGCGGCGCGCAGTCCTTCTTCGGCTACAGTCCGAACGACGCGGGCAAGTATAAGCGCAAGAATTTCTCGCAGTATATCGATATCAGCGTGAAGCCGGTCGAAAACTGGCTGGTTGATGGAGCGGTCCGTCACGAGCATTATAGCGATTTCGGCAACACCACCGTGTTCAAGCTGACCAGCCGCTACGACTTCACCGACGCTTTCGCGCTACGCGGCACGGTCAGCACGGGTTTCCGCGCGCCGACCCTGGCAGAGGGCGGCTATTCGGGCATTAACGTTGGCCCGTCGTCAGTCGGCGGCGTGTTGCCGCCGGCATCGGCCGCCGCCGCGGCGCTGGGCTTTGGCGGTCTTGGCCCGGAGAAATCGACAAACTTCAGCGCAGGCATCGTGTTCAAGCCAGCGCCGAAATTCAACATCACCCTGGACGCCTACCAGATCACGATCAAGAACCGCATCATGACCTCGTCAAGCTTCTCGGGCTTTTCGGGCAATCGCTGTCCTCCTGATTTCGTCAACTCTGCTTGTGCATCGAACGATCTGGACTCGTATAACATCTACAACCAGCTCGCAGTGCTGCAGGCGGTCAACGGCGCGCTGGGCGGCCTTCCCAATCTCGGGTCGATCCCCAGCTATGTGCTGTTTACGCCGGATGGCGATCGCAACACCGAAGGCGGTGTGTCTGTCCAGAGCTTCGTTAATGGTGTGAAGATGCGCACCCGTGGCGTCGACCTGGTGGTGGATTACAAGACCGACCTTGGGAACTTGGGCGCGCTCGACCTGACGTTCACAGGTAACTATAATGAAAACAAGGTGCTGAGCATTAACGCCCTGCCGTCTGCATTGTACACCAGCACCATCGATCCGGGCCTAACCGCACTGATCGATACAGGGAGCGTCGTTGAGCTGGAGCACAGCACACCGAAGTTCCGCGGCACCTTTAACGCCTATTGGGAAATGGGTCCGTTCAGCCTGAACCTGCGTGAGAGCTACTATTCGGAAGTCTATCAGTTCGAAACGGCGCGCGCCGCTGGACCGGACTTCAGTTCTGGCGATCTCATCAAGGTGCCGGTGAAGGCATCGTTCATCACCGACCTCGAAGCGAGCTTTAAGATCGCTGAACCAATCAAGCTTTCGATTGGCGCAAACAACTTGTTCAACAAATATCCCACGAAGCGGTCGATGCAGTATATCCGTAGCGTCGAGTTGGCGAACCGGGAACGCGGCTTTTCGACCAGCCTGTATCCGACCTTCTCGCCTTACGGCATCAACGGCGGATATTATTACGCACGTATCAACGTAACGTTCTGATCCCTCTATCATGGCTGACGCCTTCCGGGGCGCCGGCCATCATGGGGTTCGGTTGCGGGGCACGAAACCTTTTGAGGGTTTCGTGCCCCGTTTTTGGCTCCAACGGGCCTTGCTCTCAGCTCATTTTACGACTGTAAGATACGCCATGCTTGCCTCTCGCCTCGCCACGCCCGATGACGAACCGGCCCTGCGCCACGTCATGGTTCTGGCCATCGATCAGCTTCAGCAACCCTTCCTGACCCCGGAACAGGTGGCGGCCAGTCATGCCTTCATGGGGCTGGACAGCCGCCTGATCGCCGATGGCACCTATTTCGTGATAGAGGATGGCGGCGGTATCGCGGGATGCGGCGGATGGAGCCGGCGCGCGACGCCCTACGGCCACGACACGTCCGCCACGCGCGACGATCGCTTGCTTGACCCGGCGACGGAGCCGGCCAGGGTGCGTGCCATGTATACCCATCCCGGTCATGTCCGGCGGGGCGTCGGCAGGATGATCATGGCGCTGTGTGAGGACGCTGCGCTGGCGGAGGGGTTTTCCCGCCTAGAGCTTTCGGCGACGCTCGCCGGCGCGCCCTTGTATCGGGCTTGCGGGTTTCAGGATGTCGCTCGTTTAACGGATGGAGGCGTGCCGCTCATCCGCATGCAAAAGACCATCACTTCATAGGGGCTTGTTTCATGCTGCATACCCGGCGGGCGCGATACGCGACAGCACATCGCATCATCCGTACATTTCCAGATCGTCCGGCGTTCTTGCGCGGCCTGCTGGAATCTGGGTTGGGACTTCGGAAAAGCCGTTCCGCCACATGTCTTTCCTCTTCTTTGATTGCCGGGTGATTTCCATGGATTATTCGCATCTCTCGCAATGGATTTTGCCTCTCGTCTCGATGCTCGGGGCGGGCTTGGTGGCCGGTTTCGCGGCTGGCCTTTTCGGCATTGGCGGCGGGTTCGTTGTCGTGCCCGCACTGTTCGTCGTCCTGCCGTTGCTCGGCAGCGACCCTGCGCATCTGGCCCATGCGGCGATCGGCACATCGCTGGCGACGATCGTGGTGACATCCATCCGCTCGGTTCAGGCGCATGCGCGGCGCGGCGCGGTCGATTTCGACGTGCTCAAATCCTGGGCGCCCTGGATGGTGCTTGGGGTCGGGTGCGGCGTTATTCTCGCCAACCATGTCAGCAACCACGGATTGGCGCTGATCTTCGGCGTCGGCGTCTTCCTGATGGCCATCAACTTCCTGGTGCCGATCTTTTCCAACAAGCAATATTGGAATGAGATGCCCGGCGGCTACGCCCGGGCGGGGATCGCCGGCGGCCTTGGGGCTTTCTCCTCGCTGCTGGGTATCGGCGGTGGCGTCATCGCCATCATCGTCATGACCCTGTGCGGCAAGACCATCCATCGGGCGATTGCGACCGCGGCCGGAGTCGGCACGCTGATCGCGGTGCCGGGCATGATCGGCTTTGCCATTATTGGCCTGGGGGAAAAGGGCCTGCCGATCGGCTCCATCGGCTATGTGAATGTGCCGGCCGCCGTCGCGATCACCTCGACATCGATATTCACCGCGCCCTGGGGCGTGGCGGCGGCGCATAAGCTCAATCCCAAGATGCTGCGCACGATCTTCGGCATCTACCTTTTGACGGTCAGCTACACCATGATCCGCAACGGCCTGCGCTAAGCATTATTGACGCGGAGAGCGACTTCCGCGGCGTGGAATCGGCCAACTTCTGTCGATAAAGTTCCATGTTCACCCTCCGTTCGTCCCGTGCGGCGAACGGAGTGGCAGATTCCGAGCCAATTTCGCGGCCAATGTAACAGTCGTTACTATCCTTTAACGTAAATCTGGTCCTTCTAAAGCCTGGGAATGTCCGGATGACTGCCGTCCCCTGGTCGGCAGTATGTCCGCGTCCTTCGGGTCATTATGCGGGGATTTATGCGTTACATGAACTTATCCGGCCTGCCTTTGGTAGCGGTAGCCTTGAGCCTGTCCGCTTGCGGCGGGGGCGATGGCGGCACCACGGGATCGGCGGCAACGTCGGCACAGCCCGTCACCATAGCATCGGCCAATGTAGCCGCTACGGATGCGGCGACCTCCAGCGCCGCCAACGCATCGGATGCGACAGTCACCTCGGCCGCCGCGACGGCCACAGCCGTCTATCCCATCCTGCGCGGCATCAACGTTGCCGGCGCGGAGTTCGGCAATACTCTGCCGGGCACGGTGAACCGGGACTATATCTACCCGACGAAGGCGGAGATCGACTATTATGCCGGTCTTGGCTTCAAGATCATCCGCGTGCCGTTCAAGTGGGAACGGCTTCAGCCGACGCTGTACGGACCGCTGTCCACGGCGGACCAGGCGGCGCTTCGCACGGTGGTCGCCAACGCCACGGCGAAGGGCATGACCGTGGTGCTGGACATGCACAATTATGGTCAGCGCGGCACAGGCGCGGGGTTCAAGACGCTGGTCGATGTCGGCACGGCGCAGGTCCCGGAAAAGGCATTGGCGGACGGCTGGCTGAAGATCGCCTATGAATATCGCAACAACGGGCTGGTGTGGATCGGCCTGATGAACGAGCCGCACACGATGAACGCGGCGACTTGGTGGCCGATCGCCAAGCAGTTGACGCTGGACCTGCGTGCGGGCGGCCTGTGGAACAAGCTGCTTGTGCCCGGCACCGCCTGGACCGGCGCTCATAGCTGGATCTCATCGGGCAACGCCGCCGCCTATAAGGGGTTCAACGACCCCACCTATAATTTCGCGATCGAGGTGCACCAGTATCTCGATGGGGATTCCAGCGGCACGACCGGCACCTGCGTCGCCGGGTCCGGCGCGCGCGTCGCCGAGGTCATCAACTGGTCGAAGGCGAATGGCGGCGTGAAGCTGTTCATGGGCGAGATGGGCGCGGGAACCGGCACGCAATGCGGCATCGAATATCGCGATATGTTGAACCGCATGGAGGCGTCGGGCGTGTTCCGCGCCTGGACGGCCTGGGGCGGCGGCTCCTGGTGGCCGTCAAGCTATCCGTTCCGGACGCTGCCCTTCGCCTGGCCGAATGCCGCGACACCCACGCCGCACATGAGCTATCTGCAGGAATATGTGAACAAGTAGGACGCTGTTGGATCGGCGGGTTGACGCCTGTTAGGCCGTCAACTTCGCCGCAACCATTTCCGCGATCGCCATGCTGGACGTCAGCCCCGGACTCTCGATGCCGTAGAGGTTGACGAGGCCCGCTATGCCATGGTCGCCCGGCCCCTCGACAAGGAAGTCGGCGACCGGCGCGCCGTCCCGCGCCACGATCTTGGGGCGGACGCCGGCATAGCCCGGCTCCAGCGCGCCGTCGGGCAAGCCGGGCCAATATTTGCGGATGCCGTCATAGAATTTCTCGGCCCGCGCCGAATCGACCTCATATTCGGGCTGGGCCACCGCCTCGGAGTCCGGCCCGAACTTGCCGCGTCCGTCGAGGCCAATGGTGATGTGCAGCGAATGCCCGCCCTGATGCAGCGACGTGCCGCCCTGATGCAGCGGATAGATCGGTCGGGTGAACGGCGTCTTGCCGGTCAGGGTGAAGTAATTGCCCTTCACGAACCGCGCCTCCGGTACCAGATACGCGGGATAGCCCTGCGTCCTGGCCGCCAGCGCGCAGGCGGAGAGACCAGCGGAATTGATGAAGAGGTTCGCCTTGAGTGCGATCGGATCGCTGCCGCCCACCGACACCAGATGCCCGTCATCGCCCAGCACGACATGATCGACCGGCGCATGCAGCACCAGCGACCCGCCATGGGCCTCCGCATCGCCCAGCAGCGCCGTCATAAACCCGTGCGCGTCGATCACCCCGGTCGAGGGCGACATGACCGCCGCCGCACAGCGCAGGTTGGGCTCCAGCGCCTTCGCCTCCTCGGCGGTCAGGCGATAGAGCGCCGCTTCCGGCTCCAGCCCCTGCTTGGACGCCGCATCCTCGATCCAGTCGAGCTGCGGCAGGTCCTCCGGGTCAGTGGCGACGATCAGCTTGCCGGTCTTCTTGTGGTCGATGTGCCGCTCCGCGCAATAGCGGTAGAGCATCTGCCGCCCGCGCACGCACAGCGAGGATTTCAGCATGCCCGGCGCGTTGAACACGCCCGCATGGATCACTTCGCTGTTGCGTGAGGATGTCCCCTGACCGAAAGCGCCCTCGCTCTCCAGGATCAGCACCTCGCGCCCTGCCAGCGCCAATGCGCGGGCAACGGCGAGGCCGACCACGCCGGCCCCTGCAATAACAACATCGACTTTTTCGGTCATTCGGCCTTACCCGGTAAACCAATCCGTTCGGGCTGAGCCTGTCGAAGCCCTGCCCTTACTTGAAGAAAAGGGCAGTCCTTCGACAGGCTCAGGACGAACGGATGAAAGGGAATCTTACTCCGCCGGAACCGGCTGGCCCAGACCGAATGCCTTGGCCTGTTCATCCCGCAGACGGTCGATGATCCGGCCCTCGGGCAGGATCACGTCGTCATAGGTCAGGACATGATCCTTCGGCACTGCATGCTTGAGCACGCAGTCGATAGCGACGCCCATCGGCAGCAGATTTTCCTGCGCGGTCACGTCGGCCCGCTCGCACTGGCCATAGGTGGTGTAGCCGCCCAGATCGTCGATCTTCTCGCCCGCTTCCAGATCGCGCTTGGCGGTCGCGACCACCTCGACCAGCGGCGCGCCGAGCGGTTGGAGCACCGGATCGCGCAGCAGCACGACGCGGGCGACCGACAGCGGCACCTCGAAATGGCAGAGATGATAGGGGGTGTAGAAGCTGTAGAGCGGGCCTTCGCCCAGCTTGTACAGATTGAGATAATGCTTCTGCTTCGGGTCGTCATGGGTCGCCAGGACATAGACGCCCGGTCCCGGCTTGGTGCCGACGACATAGTCGACCGCGCCGCCGACAGCCTTCAGCGCCTCGATGTCGTACATGCCGGTCAGCTCGTCGACATGACCGCGATGGTCATAGCCGGTCATGCCGCGCTTCAGGATCGACATGCCCGTGCCGTTGGCGACGATCGCCTGCTCGAAGCTGATCTTCGTGCCGTCGGCGAAGCTGGTCACCATATAGGGGTCCTGGCCCCACTGTTTCGCAAAGCCTTCCTGCGTGGTCGGGTTGCGATAGGGGTCCTGCAGGCCCTTGATGTTGCCGCACATCAGCGGGGTCAGGCCGATCGACTTCACGAAGCGGAAGAGGTTCATCTCCACGCCCGGCTGGTCGCCGTCAGTGGCGGTGAAGATCACGCCGGCCTCATCGGCCTTCTGCTTGAGCAGGCAGCCGACCGTGGCGTCCAGTTCCGCGTTCATGGTGACCATGTCGCGGCCATGCGCGATCGCGCCCAGCGTGATGTCGGCGCCATATTCGACCGCGCCGGTGGCGTCGATCAGGCAGTCCAGGTCGTCGCTCTCGTACAGGATCGCCGGATCGCTGGTGATGGCGGGTTTGCCGTCCTTGATCGCCTGCGTCAGTTCCTTGGTGGAGCTGACCACGACCCATTCCTGGCCGGCCTGCTCATAGGCGGCCTTCGCCTTGTCGAGATTGCGGTTGCAGATCACCGCCAGGACCATGCCCGGCACGGAGTGCGCGATCTGGTTGACGATGCCCTTGGCCATGAAGCCTGCGCCGTACATGCCGACCTTGATCGGACGGCCCTCGGCTTCGCGCTCCTTCAGCAGCCTGTCGGTGACTACATTACCCATATAAACCTCCCTTGCGTCAGAGCCCCTTCATGAGCTCCACGCCATGATATTCCTCGTTGAAATCCTGCCAGTTGGCGTCCTTCTCCGAAATGATCGCCCCGTCGAGCGGCCAGGTGATGCCGATCTTCGGATCATTCCAGCGCAGGCCGCGCTCCGCCTGCGGATTGTAGAATTCGCTGGCGAGGTAGAGCGTCTCGGTGTCCGGCTCCAGCGTGACGAAACCATGGGCGAAGCCGCGCGGGACATAATAGGCGAGGCGGTTTTCCGCCGTCAGCTCGACGCCGTGCCATTTGAGATAGGTGGGCGAGGTCGGCCGCAGGTCGACGATCACGTCCCACAGCGCGCCCTTGATGCATCGGACGATCTTCACCTCGGGCGAGGGAGGCAACTGATAGTGCAGCCCCCGCAGCGTTCCCGATTCCGCGTTGAAGGAGTTGTTCGCCTGAACGAAGCGGGTCTCCAGACCCGCCTCCGCCATTTCCTTCTCGCAGAAGATGCGCTGGAACCAGCCGCGGGAATCCCCGCGCTGTTCCGGCTCGATCACATAGACGCCGTTCAGCGGCGTTTCGTGGAACTTCATGCAGCAAGCCTCAGGTCGGGGGCCAGGATGCCATCGTCGCACAGACCGTTCAGGATCTTCAGGCGGATGAAGTTGGACTGGCGGAAGTTGGCGTCGTTGAAGCCGGCCTTGACGAAATTGTCGCGCAGTTCGGCAATGGTGCCTTCCAGCGTCTCAAGCGGCTGATGGTCGGGCGCCAGCTTCTCGAACAGCGAGAAATCGACGCGATAGGACCGGTTGTCGGCTGGGGGCGCGGTGGCGATCGTGACCTTTGCGGTCGGGATCATCTTGCCCACGGCATTGGCCAAGTCGCGGACCTGGACGTTCCACTGCTCGGAACCGGCGTTGATCTTCAGGAACTGGCCGCCGGTGGCATCCTTGTCGCGGATGATCGCCCATTCGATCGCACGGCACATGTCGCGCACATGGATCAGCGGACGCCAGGGGGTGCCGTCGGACAGCACGTCCACCGTGTCGCTGGCGACTGCGCCGGCGACGAAGTCGTTCAGCACCAGGTCAAGACGCAGGCGGGGCGACGCACCGCAGGCGGTCGCGAAGCGCAGCGCAGTGACGGTCATATCGCCTTCGAGCTGGGCAAGGCCCTTCTCGGTATCGATCTTCGAATGGGCATAGGCGGTCAGCGGCGCAACCTGGCTGCTCTCCGTGCGCGGCTGGCCGTCGGCGGCTGCGCCGTAGATCGAGCAGCTCGACGCGAACACGAAACGGTCAACGCCGGCTTCGGATGCGAGCTTGGCGGTCGAAAGGACCGCCTTGCAGTTGATCTCGTCCGTGACGAGTTCGAAGCGCTGACCCATGGCGTCGTTGGAAATGGCGGCGAGGGCGACGACCGCGTCGAAACCCTTCAGGTCCTCGACAGTCAGGTCGCGGACATCCTTGAACCACTGCTGGTCCAGGACGGCCTCGGGCAGGCGGCTGGGGTCGGACAGGCAGCTGGCGAACCATCCGCGATCAACGCCGACCAGGAAGGCGTCAGGGAAGCGGTTGCGGAGGTGCTGGGCAAGGACCGGGCCGATATAGCCCATGTTTCCGGTGATCAGGATACGCATTCTATCTTACTCCCACACGCGCCAAGGCGCTTGATTCTTGTTCCACAAACCTTCGAGGTAATTCTTGTCGCGCAGCGTATCCATCGGCTGCCAGAAGCCGTCATGTTGATACACGCTCATCTCGCCGCGCTCGACCAGGGTCTCCAGCGGACCTTCTTCCCACACGGTCGTGTCGTCAGTGATCGTCTCGATGACCTTCGGGCTGCAGACGAAGAAGCCGCCATTGATGAGGCCATCGCCGCCCTTGGCCTTCTCGCGGAAGCCGGTAACCTGATTCTCTTCGATATGCAGGTTGCCGAAGCGGCCCGGCGGCTGAACGGCCGTCACGGTCGCCAGGCGGCCTTCCTTCTTGTGAAGCTCAAGCAAGGCCGGAATGTCGATGTCTGCGACGCCGTCGCCATAGGTCAGGCAGAAGGCTTCCTCATCCTTCACATAGGGCAGGACGCGCTTCAGGCGGCCGCCGGTCATGGTGTTCGCCCCGGTGTCGACCAGGGTGACCTTCCACGGTTCCGCGCGGTTGCTGTGCAGCGTCGTGGTGTTGGTGCTCATGTCGACGGTGATGTCGGACAGCATCGTGTGATAGTTTACGAAGAAATCCTTGATCACCTCGCCCTTGTAGCCAAGGCAGATCACGAAATCGTTGATCCCGTAATGGGAATAGATTTTCAGGATGTGCCAGAGGATCGGCCGACCGGCGACTTCCACCATCGGCTTGGGACGGACGGACGTTTCCTCTGAAATCCGGGTGCCCAGGCCACCGGCAAAAATGACTGCTTTCACTACACGTTCCTCAATTTTGAACCGACTCTATTCAGGCCGGGCTGTTCACCCGTGATCCAAATGTTTCGGGGCGCGTCCCGGTCGGCTTTGCGCCGTTCCGAATCGCTGTGTGCCCCAGTGCGATACCCCGAAGAGGTTTATTTTTTGCGATAGCCGCGTCGCGTGATGCATGCGCATCCTACCCGATCGCCATCTGGTTGCGTCGACCGGCGCCTCCGCCGATCGACCGCTCGGCCGCCTCGGCGATCGACGCCATCCGGTCGAGCCGGCTCTCAAGCTGCGCGGTGCGTTCCAGCCCCAGCGTATCGAGTATCTGCGCCCAACGATGCGCCCAGTCGTGCCGCTTCAGGCATTGGGCGGCATTGTTGACGCGCGCGCGCTCCATCCGCTCAGTCTGCGCATTAAGGTCATTGAGGAAGCCGCGCAGGTCGGCGACATCCTCCGGCAGGTCGATCACGGCGTCGTCCCAGTCGAAATATTCGTCAAACTCCTGGCATCCCGGCGCTGACCCCAGGACAACCGATCCCCCTGCCGCGCCCTCGAAATAGCGGGTCGACAGCGCCTGCTCGGCAAAGGCTTTGCTCTCGCTGCTCGGGTCCACGACGCTGTGGTTGTAGGCGATGAAATATTTGCTGCGCTTGATCGTATTGGCGGTCATCAGCCGATGTTCGTGCCAGTTGGTGATCGAACCCTGCTTGCTGGTGTCGTGGGAATACATGAAGCGGTTGTCGGCCCCGGCCAGCGCCACCAGCTTCTCGTGGATCGGCACGGAGCGGCGGCCCATGCTGAACACGTCGACAAAACGCTCCGGATTCTCCGGAAAGGGCGTCGACAGCAGGCTATCGGTCGCGGTCGACAGGAAGGTGATCGGCACCGTCACATATTTGCGCAGGTTCGGGATGCATTCCCGGTTCAGCACGAACACATGGTCGAACTGGTTGAGCAGCGCGAGTTCCGTCTTCGTCGACTCATGGACGTGCGACCAAGTCTCCAGGATGAACGCCACCGCCGTGCCGCACCGCTTGCGCCAATCCTCGATCCGGCCAAGCGCCGTCAGCTCCACCGGAAACTGGCACATGAACATGAACATGTCATAGTCTCGGTCGACCTTGACCGGCTGCATGTTGGATTGGCCGGGCTTGCCCAGCTTGCGCAAAAGCTGGGACTGCGACCTATAGAAGAGTTCGCCGAAAAGATAACCGAAGCTGGGGCGGACGGCGCGGCCGGCGGTATATTTCGCGGCCGGCGGCGCCAGCACCTCGGCATTCTCCACGCCCGCGACCACATTGAGGAACGCATAGCACTGGCCGTTGAACACCTCCGGCCAGGTGTTGTAATTGGACGACAGCAATACAGATCGTACAGTCACCACACCGTCCCTTCAGGCCGCCGGCCCTCCGCCGGATACCTCGATTGTCAGGCGCTACGCGCCAGATGTTTCGCCCCGGCGTCAGCCAGGAAGTTCAAGCCGGGGGATAGGGCCGGTGGCGACCTCGGTGCCCAAAAACCAGCTTCACAAAATCGCCCCCCGGCCGAAAAATCGTGAAGAATTCAAAAATTACCATCAAGGACCGCCAGGCGATCGAATGCTGCAAATGCTAAATGTTCGCTGGAACCCGGTCAACGGGATTAAGAGGATGAAATCGGACGAGCCGTGTCCTGAATTCGGACATGGCCCCGCCCCGATTGACGGGTTGCGCTTAATCACGCCCACAGCCACAATAAAGCCCTCCCGAACATGCGGAAAACACAGGAGATCGCCGTGAAAAAGGTGAAGCTGCCCGCAGCGGACCGGCTGCGCAAGAATCCGGAAGCGCGGCATCGTGTGGCCGGCCTTGGCCTCGCCCTGCTGACCTCTTGCCTGCTCGCGGCCAGCACCGTAGCGACGACGCCGGGAGCCACGGCTCCCGCAGGCCCGGCCAAGAAGCCACTCTACGGCGTCAACCTCGCCGGAGCCGCGTTCGCGCCTGAGAAGCTGCCCGGGAAAGTGGGAACGGATTATATCTACCCGGACAAGGCGATTGCCGATCTGTTCGTGACGCAGGGTTTCGACACCGTGCGCCTGCCGATCCTGTGGGAGCGTATCCAGCCTGAACCCTTCAAGCCGCTGTCGAAGCAGGAGATGGCCTGGGTCGACGCCAGCATCAAGGATCTGGACGGATTCAAGACCATCCTGGTCGATGTCCATAACTATGCGCGCTATCGTGGCAAGCGGCTGGACCAGACCGCTGACGGCGGCGCGATGCTTGCCGACCTGTGGACCCGGCTGGCCGAGCACTACAAGGCGTCTCCCAAAATCGCGTTCGGCGTCATGAACGAGCCATTCGACATCGATGCGCGTGCCTGGCGCAAGCTGGCCGACCAGAGCGTGGCCGCGATCCGCAAGACGGGCGCGACGAATCTGCTGCTGATCCCCGGCACGCGCTGGACGGGCGCGCATAGCTGGATGGAGGGGGGCGACGGCTCCAATGCTGCGGCGTTTGCTGACTTCAAGGATCCCGGCAACAATTTCATGTTTGAATTTCACCAGTATCTCGATCCCGACAGTTCGGGCACGCAGGACAAATGCCTGGATGCCGAGGCCGGGAGCCGCCGGCTGGAAGATGCGACGCAGTGGCTGCGCGCGCATAAGGCGCGGGGGTTGCTAGGTGAGTTTGGCGGGACGTCCAGCCCAGTCTGCCTGAAAGCGCTGGAAAATATGATGGCCTATCTCGACGCCAATACGGACGTGTGGGCGGGATGGACTTATTGGGCCGCAGGCGCCTGGTGGGGCGGATATCCCATGAGCATCCAGCCGGGCGATGACGGGCGGCAGAAGCCGCAAATGGAAGTCCTTCAGCGCCACATGCAGCGCTGAACGCGGGGCGTCTGCCCTATCGCAGCATACCGGCGATCGCCGGACGTCTGGGGGTGAAGGGGCGGGGGCTGGCTGTCTGGATGGGCTCCGCCTCGACAGGCTCAGCGCCATCTTTTTCGTCGCGTTCATCCCGCTGCGTGCGCATGAAGCCCGCGAGGAACCAGAGCATGCTCGCCACCTTGATGGTGAAGATCGATGTTCCGGCCACGACGAGCGAGCAGGCGATGAACAGGCCAGATGCATAGGCGAAGCGCTTCTGGGCCGCCGTGCGTTGCGGCAGGTAGAAAGAGATGAACATCCACAGCAGGATGAGGCCGGGCAACGTCGCGGCATAGATGAAATAGGGATAGCCGCTGTCCACGAAGGCATAGGAATCCATGATCTTCTGGCCAAGCGCGCCTTCCAGATCGAGCTTCATCAGCGTGCGGATGGTCAGGGACAAGCGGCCGGCGAAATCGTCAGCATAGGGTCGGTTCGGATCTTCGATGAACCATGCCACGAAGATCAGCAACGGGGCGATCGCAACATTCAGGTAGCGCGGCATGCGAGGGTAGAGGAAATATCCGGCCGGTGCGATCACCGCGAGGATCAGCGACGTGCGCGTATTGTTCGTCACCAGGACCGCCACGATCACAACAATGAAGAAAATCCGCCGCCATGTGGCCAGCTTGGGCCACAGGCTCATCAGATATACGGTCAGGAACGCCGCAAAGTTGGCCATCGACACCTGCTCAAGGAAGATCGAGGATGTACGATGCGCAGTCAGGCCGAAGCTGAACCGCTCCTTGAAGCCGAGCGCGTTGCCGAACAGGCCGCTCTTGTCCCAATCGGGAATTTCCAGCCCGCGCGTTTTGAAGAAATACTGGGCCGGCTGGAATAGCTGCACATAGAGCGGGGTGTCAGCTACCTCGATGACCAGGACGATAGCCGTCAACAGCGTGGTCACCAGCACGGCCATGTTCACCGTGCTGAGTTTCGCCCGCAGACCAAGCATCGTGAAGAGGGCAATGATGGCCATGTTGCGCATGGTGTCCGGAAAGAACACCTCGTTGATCGCGGACAGATAGATGGTGATCGCCAGGAATGCGAATGCCAGTAACAGGCTGGGCAGATCGTCTCTGGTGAAGCTGATGCGCAGGATGGCCAGCAGGGCGGATACCAGGATCAACGGTTCTATAACGAGCACGGAGGTCGCGCTGATCGGCAGACCGAACGCGCCCGCCATGGCAAGCAATCCGTTGTAGCAAACCGCCAGCACGGCCAATCCGCCCAGGATGAACTGATATCTCGTGTCACGCGCGGCAGAGGCCGCCACGGCGGACGCGGACGCCGGCTGTTCGGAAAAGCGGATTATCGGCGGTTGAGTGGAGCGCCGCATGATCTCATTGCCTCCCCACGTCGACCGATCAGGACATCATCACCACGGACGTCTGGGGAACGCCCTTCAGGGTGATCATGTCGACCAGCGCGCGCAGATCGTTCATCGACGACTCATGCTCGCGCACGGCCAGCATTGCGCCATGCACGCCGATCGCGGCGCGGGCGACCAGCGGGGCGAGCAGCGAGCCACATTCGATGATAACGGCGTCGAAATCCTCCATCGCGGGCAGCAGGCGATGAACGAGCTGTTCCCGCTCCAGCAGGGCGGATGCGTCCGGGCGCGAGGGGCCTGCGGGAATGACCCACAGATTGTCGATCGCGGTCTGCATGGCGAGGCGGAGAGGGGCGTCGGTGGACGCCAGCAGCGTGCTGACGCCGCTGCGATTGTTGATGCGGAACAGATGGTTGTGGACGGGCTGGTCGAGATTGGCGTCGACCAACAAGGTGCGGGTGCCACCCTGCGCACAGACGACGGCCAGGTTGGCGGCGACCAGCGCGGATTCCCGCGCGGCTTCGACGCCGGACACAAGCACGATCTTCGCCGCGCCCTGCGTGCTCAGCATGATGCCCAGGTTGAGCAGCATGACCTTGATGCGCTCAACAAATTCGTGATGCGGGTCGAATGCGGCGATGACGCGGTGATCGACCGATTCGTCCTCCGGCGAAAGCACCTTTACGCCATGCTGGCGCTCCTGGGCGATGCGGAGCATCGCCGGGGTGACGAGGCCCATCTCGACCGATGCTTCGCCGAACAACTTGCCGGTGTTCGACTGATGGTCGAGGATCGATTCGACCTGATCGTCGCGCAGGGCGCCCAGACCGACGAGAACCTCGCCAAGGCGGCGCCAATCCTTGCGGGACTGGCGACCGACCTCAAGATTGTTCGGCAGGTTGTTACTGGCGGAAGAACGCAGACGCATCAGTTGGCACTCGCATCGGTGAGCATACGGGGAGTCTCGCGGGGGAGGGAGAGGCGGGCCACAACCGGCACGCCGATCAGCTTCTCCACATTCGCGAGCGTCCGGACCCTCGGATTGAGATATTCGAGCAGGATGGCGACACCGGCGCCGATCGCCAGACCCATCATCACGGCGAGCATGCTGAGCAGGCCGATCTTCGGGCTGGTGGGGCGATCCGGCGCCTTGGCGCTATCCAGTTGCGAGACATTGGCCAGCGGCAATGCGCCGCGCAGCTGCATCTGGGAAGCGCGGCCGCTCAGGTCGTTATAGCGCTGCTGGGCGGTGGCAAGGTCCTGCTGCAGGGTCGCGAACTTGCCGAGGTTGCTCGACATTTCCACCAGTTGCGACCGTTGCGAATTTGCTGCGCTCTGCAACTGTCCGGCGCGTGCAGCGGCTGCGGCACTTTCCGCGGCCAGCGCGGCCTGGCGCGAACGGGTGAAGGCTGCCTGGGCGCTGGACCGCTCGGCATTGAGGCGCGCCTTGATGGTCCCAAGCTCTGCTTCCGCCGCCTGCAGGGTCGGATGGTTGGGACCAAGCGTCGCCTCAAGCTGGCTGACCTGTGCTGCCTTTGTCGCATATTCGGTGCTCAGGCGCTGGACCGTCTCGGTATTCTGCGCGTCGGCAATACCCTGTGCGTCCGCGCCACCCATATTGGCCGCGCCCGCTGCAGCCGCCTGCGATCCGGCGAGCTGGGACACGGTGGCGGCAAGTGCCCCGGCGCTGGCCTGCGTGTCTCCGGAAATGCCCGTCGCCTTTACAAAGCTGCTGAGCGCGCCTTCCGCCTTCTCAACTTCTTTCCGGGCGGCGGCCATGTTGCCGGACAGGAACTTGGCATAGGCTTGGGCGGGACCAGTGCTCAGATCACGCTGCGCCTCGACATAGCCCGTGGCAAAGCGATTGGCGAGTTCGGCGGCTTTCGCGGGCTCCGAAGCCACGGCGTTGATGGCCAGGACCTTGGTGTCGGCCTGGGTCGTCACGGTGATGGCGGACAACAGCTTCGTGCGCAGCCAATCCTCAAACGGCTGGCCGCTCTTGCTCTGGCTGCCCCATTTGGCCTCATAAGCCTTACGCTCGGCCGCGGGGATTGCCTGCACCACGCGCTGGACGACCTTGGAACTGCGAATAACCTCCGCTTCCGTCGTGAGGCGATTGTCCTGCTGCTGGCCATTATTGTCGCTCTTCAGCGGGTCGGGCGCCGACTTGTCGAAATACAGGCTGGCCGACGCCTGATAGGTGCGCGGCGCGAACACGAGATAGACCGCCATCAGGGCGACGATCACGGCGGTGATGATCGCGACGACCTTCCGCCGGAACCATACGACTTCAAACCAATCGGTCAGGCTTCTCATGCTTGTTCTCTCGCATAGGTCGGCACGGCGTCCGGCGTCTGGGTCAACTCAAGAGCGACCAGCAGGAACTGCGGCGCCAGGCTGTCTTTGAATACCACGAGGTCGCCCTCGCTCGTTATGGCGGAACTCAGGCGCGCCGCGGCGGTGGACAGATCGCGGACCGATCCGGATGCCGCCTCCGACATGACCAGTTCCTTGATGTCGCTGACATCCAGGCCGCGACGATGCGCGGCCTTGCGCGCGAAATCCGCCAGGCTCTCGGGATGCTTCGCTTCCGCCTGGGCCAGTTGCTTGAACAGGTCGGCGTCGTCGGTGTTGAACTCGTTCCATTCGGCAAAGGCCGCCTCGATCCCGCCCAGCACGGCGCTGACCGTCACCGTGGCGACATTGTCGTCCAGGGCCACGCATGCCGCATGCATGCCGAACAATCGCGCATGATAGGGCGATCCGCAGGCCAATTCGGCGATTTTCTTCTTGGCGTCGGTCGTGAACACAAGGCCGCTGATGTTCGCGCAAATGTCCAGGATCGTGCAGACCTCATCATCGGTCAGCGGTTCGATGGACACAGGCGTGACGTGGCGACGGAGCGAAGGGTGAGCGTCGATCAGCGCAGGAACGTCGGACGCAATGCCGACGAGCAGGAACGACACAGGCAACCGGGCGTCGGAACTCAGCTTCAGGAGCGAGGCCACCTCCGACCGGGTCTCCATATTCTCGATCCGGTCGAATTCGTCGAGGATGAAGATCACGCGCGAATATTTGATTTCGGCCAGATAGTTGACGAGGTTACGGGCGCTGCAATTGCTGCGCGCCTGCTCGATCGCATCCTCCAGCAGCTGCTGGTCGCGCGGATCGAAACAGGTCTTGGGAATTTGCTCCACATAAGGAAGCATCAGCTCCGGGAAAGTGATGCTACCGATGCTGGCCATGTAGAGGACGACAGCACCTTCCTCGTCCGCATAATCGCCGAACACGCGCGCGAGCGAGGTTTTGCCCGAGCCGCGAGGGCCATAGATGAAGGCATGGTTGCCGCCGTAGAGCGTACCGCTCAGCAGTGCCGTCAGCTTCGAATCGCGGCCGCGCAGCGCATCGCGCGAACTGACCGGCTGCGACACGTCGAAGGCCAGCGACACGCGCTGCCGCTTACGCGCGGATTCGAGTGGGCTGGTGCGCGTAATCTCGGTCGGCTCAGGCACGAACGGAGCTGGAAACTCCGTAACCTTGGCGCCGAGCTTGAATTCCGGGAACGCCGGTGGACTATCGCTCGCCGGCGCGCCTTGGTCCTCCGCCGGACTCTCGGCGATGGACTCCTCTTCCTCGACGCGGGAAGATTTCTTGCGGCTGAAGAGGTCGGAGAACCAGCTCATGAGTGATACGGGCCTTTTACTATCCAGCGTTCGAAACCTAACGGGCCGCCGACTGCGGCGAGGCCGGCATATCCGGCGACACAGGGCAAGCGCTTTCGAATCCGCGCGTGACGGGCACCCGGATCGCGCCGCCGCGGAAACGCCTCACAGAGTCTGTGGCCGTCCACCATTTTCCTGGTCTTCACACTCGTCGCAGCCATCGACTGACAATTCCTAAACGAAAGGCCATTTTTTTTCGCGCGCGACCGCTTATCAATTCCTTACTCCGAAGGGACGGGGCCGTCTTTGCGACCCTCTATCCCTTTAGAGCCGTCCGACCAGATTCACGCCGAATTCGAAACGGTTATATTCCGAACCAAAGGCCGCGCCGTTCGGCGTCCTTTTGGTGTAGGCCGCTTCGGCGTTGATCTCGAAATGACGATTCGCAAAATACCGCACGCTGCTGCGGACCTGGGCCAGCTTGGCGGTGCCGAAGACGTTGCTGGTGTAGTTGCCGCCGACGCCCAACTGCGGAAGGACGGTGAGGCTGCCGAGCGGAATGCCGCTGGCCTGGAATTCGGGACGATACCGCTCGGAAACGCTGACCCGCTCACTTAGATAGTCGCTCGGCAGAACCGGAATGGGATTCGTCAGGACTTGCGCCCATGCCTGCGTCGGCACAACCGCCGCGCCGGCGATCGCCAGGTAGCTGACTTTCTTCGAAAACTTCATAGTTGCCATTTGGCCCCCCAATTTTATGGCGCTATTACCTTATAGCAGCCCAGCCATATTTGTGCACTGCACATTTGGCCTTGATCATGCAATAGCCGCCTCATGCCTGAACACAACGCGAGTGTATAGGCGAACGCGCCAGATCGAGCGCCATGTTCAGGAATGACACATGTCCCTCTTACCTAGTACGTGCAGCCGCAATCTATTGCACCGCATGATAACGCGGTGCAATAAGAAGCTGCTGTAGCAAATATCGGGAATGGGTAAATCAAATGCTTAAAGCGAAATCGGATCAGGCGAGGGGTTTTTACTGGAAAGCAGGAACTGTTGCCTTGTTGGCTGCAATTTGTTCTGCATGTGTTTCGGGTACTCTGCCGCCGTCTTCGGCAACGGACGTTTCGGCGGGATCGATGCAGCAGTATAAGCTGGGGGCCGGCGACAAGCTGCGCGTCATCACGTTCGGCCATGAAGACCTCAGCGCGGAGTTCTTGGTTTCTGATAGCGGCGTCATTGCGTTCCCGCTGGTCGGACAGGTGAAGGCGGCCGGGCTGACCCTTGATCAGTTCCAGCAGAATTTGGCCGGTCAGCTGAAGAGTGGCGGCTATGTCGTCAATCCTAACGTAAGCGCCGAAGTGATCGAGTACCGGCCGTTCTACATTCTGGGCGAAGTCCAGAAGCCGGGCGCTTATCCGTATCAGGCTGGCCTAACGGCCGTAAGCGCCATCGCCACGGCGGGGGGGCTTACCTATCGCGCCAATCAGCGCAAGATTTTCGTCCGCCGCGCGGGCACGGCGACCGAGATCGAGATCTCGGTGACCGCTGCCACGCCCATTTTCCCGGGCGACACGGTCCGTATCGGCGAACGGATTTTCTAATCGCTCAACGAAACCGGCTTATGCGGGCAGCATGAGCCGGTTTCGTCGGAACCTGCGGGACGGGACGCCGGATGCGGCGTTCCGTCCATTGCTTGTCGTCTGCCCGCCGGCGCGTTGGCGCCACGCGAAACCTGTCCATATATCCAGTGTGCCGGGCGCCACAGATGTGCGAAGCGCCTGGCAAGACGTTCGTCCGGGCCGGGTGCCTACGAACCGCTGAAATCGCTGAAGGAATACAGAAATGGAACCAGTATACATAGTTTCGGGCGTGCGTACCGCGATCGGCGATTTCGGCGGCAGTCTGAAAGATTTTGCTCCTGCCGATCTGGGCGCGAAGGTGATTGCCGAAGCGATCAGCCGCGCCGGGCTGGAGCCTGCGGATGTCCAGCATGTCGTGATGGGTCAGGTGATCCCCACCGTCCCGCAGGACGCCTATCTCTCGCGCGTTGCCGCGATCAAGGCGGGCGTGCCCGTCGAGGCGCCTGCGCTTACGCTCAACCGCCTTTGCGGGTCTGGTGTGCAGGCGATCATTTCCGCCGCGCAGATGCTGACGCTGGGTGAGGCCGATGTCGCCGTCGCTGGCGGCGCAGAGGTCATGAGCCGTTCGCCGCATTATGTTTCGGCAGCCCGCTTCGGCCAGAAGATGGGCGGGATCGAGATGGTCGACGCGATGATCGCGACGCTCAGCGACCCGTTTGAAGGGTTCCATATGGGAATCACGGCGGAAAACGTCGCCGCCGAATATGACATCAGCCGCGAGGCGCAGGACGCCGCCGCTGCAGAGAGCCATGCCCGCGCCGCCCGCGCCCAGGCCGAGGGCCGCTTCGCCGACCAGATCCTGCCGATCGAGGTCAAGGAGCGCAAGGGCGTCCGCCTGTTCGACGCCGACGAGCATGTCCGCGCCGAAACGACGCCGGAAAGCCTGGCCGGCCTCCGCCCCGCCTTCAAGAAGGACGGGTCGGTCACCGCGGGCAACGCCAGCGGGATCAACGACGGCGCCGCCGCTGTCGTGCTGGCCTCCGAAAAGGGCGTCAAGGATCACGGTCTCAAGCCGCTGGCCCGCATCATCAGCTGGGGCCATGCCGGCGTCGATCCGAAGGTCATGGGTATCGGCCCGATCAAGGCGGTGCCGATCGCGCTGGAGCGCGCCGGTCTGTCGCTCGACGACATTGATGTGATCGAATCGAACGAAGCCTTCGCGGCCCAGGCATGCGCCGTTTCCAATACGCTGGGCTTCGACCCCGCCAAGGTGAACCCGAACGGATCGGGCATCTCGCTGGGTCATCCGGTCGGCGCCACGGGCGCGATTCTGGCTGTAAAGACGATCTACGAACTGGCGCGCACCGGCGGCCGCTACGGCCTGATCACGATGTGCATCGGTGGCGGTCAGGGCATCGCCATGGTGATCGAAAAGGTCTGATAAAACGGTGACCAGGGCCGTCGATCAGGCGGCCCTGGCGCTGAGCAGGTCCAATATCCGTGCGGTCCACTCCGGCCTGCAGATCAGCAGGTCCGGCATATAGACGTCCTTCTGATTGTAGATCAGCGGTGAACCGTCGACGCGCGATATGTGCAGGCCATAGGCGGCCGCCACCGCGGCAGGCGCGCAGCTGTCCCATTCATATTGTCCGCCGGTGTGCAGGTAGATGTCCGCCTCCCCGCGCGCGACGGCCATGGCTTTTGCGCCTGCCGACCCCATGGGTATCAACTCTGCGCCGAGCGCCTCCGCAACCGCTAATGCCTCTGCTGCCGGGCGGGTGCGGCTGACGACCATGCGCGGTGGCGATGCGCCTGCCGCAAGGGGGACGGGCTGATCGGATCGCAATATAACGCCGCCATCGAGGCCGGGCAGGGCAACCGCGCCGATGGCCGGCTTGCCGTCGATCGCCAAAGCGACATGCACCGCCCAGTCGGACCGCGCCTCGCCATATTCGCGGGTGCCATCGACGGGATCGATGATCCATACGCGCGATTTGTCCAGACGCGTCCCGTCGCACTTGCTTTCCTCGGACAGCAAGCCGTCCTCCGGCCGCGCCTCCCGGATGGCGGCGACTAGGAACTGGTTTGCGGTCTGGTCGCCCGCCTTGCCCAGCGCCTTGGGGCTGAAGACGCCGGACGCCCGCACCTCCAGCAGGATACGGCCCGCCGTTTCCGCCAGATGCGCAGCCAGTTCGGCGTCGTTCATGCTCACAGGTCGGGGCTCCATATGCCGATAACGCGCTCGACGATCATATCGGCTGCTGCCTCAGCGTCCATCCGGCTGGTGTCGATCCGCACCTCGGGATGTTCTGGCTCCTCATAGGGGCTGTCGATGCCGGTAAAGTTTTTCAACTGCCCAGCGCGGGCCTTGGCATAGAGGCCCTTCACGTCGCGCTTTTCCGCCTCGGCCAGGCTGGTGTCGATATGCACCTCGATAAATTCCCCGGCGGGCAGCATCTGCCGCACCATCTCGCGCTCCGACCGGAAGGGGGAGATGAAGGCGGTGATGACGATCAGGCCCGCATCGGTCATCAGTTTGGCGACCTCGCCCACCCGGCGGATATTCTCCACGCGATCAGCATCGGTGAAGCCGAGATCCTTGTTGAGGCCATGCCGGACATTGTCGCCGTCGAGCAGGAAGGTGTGGCGGCCAAGCGCGTGCAGTTTCTTTTCGACGATGTTCGCGATAGTCGACTTGCCCGAGCCGGAGAGGCCGGTGAACCACAGCAGCTTGGGGGACTGGCCCTTCTGCGCGGCGTGGGCTTCGCGGCTGATGTCCACGGCCTGCCAATGAATATTGTCGGCGCGGCGCAGGGAGAAGTGGATCATGCCCGCCGCCACGGTGGCGTTGGTCATCTTGTCGATCAGGATGAACCCGCCCAAATCGCGATTGTCGGCATAGGGTTCGAACGGCAGGGGCCGGTCGGTCGACAGGTTGGCGACGCCGATGGCGTTGAGATCCAGCGTTTTGGCCGCCAGCTGCTCCATCGTGTTGACGTTGACCTGATATTTGGGCTGTTGGACCGTCGCCGTCACGGTCTGCGCGCCGATCTTCATCCAATAGGGGCGGCCGGGCAGCATTTCCGCCTCGTCCATCCACACGATCGTCGCCTCGAACTGGTCGGCGACCTGCGGCGGACTGTCCGCCGCCGCGATCACGTCTCCGCGCGAGCAGTCGACCTCGTCCGCCAGCGTCAGCGTCACCGATTGTCCGGCAATGGCCTGATCGAGATCGGCGCCGAGCGTCACGATGCGCTTGACCGTGCTGGTCTTGCCCGAGGGCAGCACGCGGATCGCGTCGCCGGGGCGGATGGAGCCGCTGGCGATGAGGCCGGAAAAGCCGCGGAAATCCAGATTGGGCCGATTGACCCATTGCACGGCCATGCGGAACGGCTTTTGGGCGTCAACGGTAGCGTCGACCTCCACCGTTTCCAGATGCTGCATCAGCGACGGGCCACGATACCAGGGCGTATTCTCGCTGTGGCCGGTGATATTGTCGCCCTTGAAGCCGGAGATCGGCATGGCGACGAAGCCGGCGATGCCGATGGACCGGGCAAATTCGGTATAGTCCTTCACGATGCCGTCAAAGACCGCCTGATCATATTCGACCAGGTCCATCTTGTTCACCGCAAGGACGATGTTCCGGATGCCGATCTGATGCGCCAGGAAGCTGTGCCGCCGTGTCTGGGTCAGCACGCCCTTGCGCGCGTCGATCAGGATGACGGCCAGATCGGCGGTCGATGCGCCGGTCACCATGTTGCGGGTATATTGTTCATGCCCCGGCGTGTCGGCGACGATGAATTTGCGCTTTTCGGTCGCGAAGAAGCGATAGGCGACGTCGATGGTGATGCCCTGCTCACGCTCGGCGGCGAGGCCATCGACCAGCAGAGCGAAGTCGATCTCGCCGCCTTGCGTGCCGACGCGCTTGCTGTCCGCCTCCAGAGCGGCAAGCTGATCCTCGAAGATCATCTTGCTGTCGTAGAGCAGGCGGCCGATCAGCGTCGACTTGCCGTCATCCACCGACCCGCAGGTGATGAAGCGCAGCATCGTCTTGTGCTGATGCACGTCCAGATAGGCGTCGATGTCCGCCGCGATCAGCGCATCGGTCTGGTAGATGGGGTCGGCGAGCGTGTCGGTCATTCTGTCTGTCCCGTCATCCCGGCGTTCGCTGGGATCTCGTTGATCTTGGTCGTATCAGGCGGCCTGAGGCCCTCGCCTGCGCGAGGGTTGACGCTTCGGAATGCGATGCATTCCGTGGCGCGTCAAAAATACCCCTCCTGCTTCTTTTTCTCCATGGATGCGTCACCGCCGTCCTTGTCGATCACGCGGCCCTGGCGCTCGCTGGTGGTGGTCAGCAGCATTTCCTGGATCACTTCGGTCAGGGTGGCCGCTTCGCTCTCCACGGCCCCGGTCAGCGGCCAGCAGCCCAGCGTGCGGAAGCGGACCGACCGCTCCTTGATCTCCGGCATGCGGTCTTTGCCCACAATCTTTTCCAGCCGCTCCAGATCGTCGGCCATGAACAATTGTCCGTCCATCACGAAGGTCGGTCGCGGCGCCGAGAAATAGAGCGGCACGATGTCGATATTCTCCAGATGCAGATACTGCCAGATGTCCAGCTCGGTCCAGTTGGAGATGGGGAAGACGCGCATGCTCTCCCCCTTGGCCTTGCGCGCATTATACAGGTGCCACAGTTCGGGCCGCTGCGCCTTGGGGTCCCAGCGGTGGGAGGCCGTGCGGAACGAGAAGATGCGCTCCTTGGCCCGGCTCTTCTCCTCGTCGCGCCGCGCGCCGCCGAATGCCGCGTCGAAGCCGTATGTGTCGAGCGCCTGCTTCAGCCCCTCGGTCTTCCACATGTCGGTATGCAGCGGGCCATGGTCGAAGGGGTTGATGCCCTTCTCCTTGGCTTCCGGGTTCTGATAGACCAGAATCTCCATGCCGGCGGCTGCGGCGGCCTTGTCGCGCAGCGCGTACATATCCCGGAATTTCCATGTCGTATCGACATGGAGCAGGGGAAAGGGCGGTGGCGAAGGATAGAAAGCCTTCTTCGCCAGATGCAGCATCACGGCGCTGTCCTTGCCCACGCTATACAGCATGACGGGCCGCTCCGCCTCCGCGACCACCTCGCGCATGATATGGATCGCCTCGGACTCCAGACGCTGGAGATGCGTCAGGGAGGGGCGGGCGAGGGCGGCGGAAACGGAATTCATGACGGATAACTTTCGGAAACTATCGGCCGCAACTATCAGCTTGGGTCAGCCCGCAGCTACCAAGAAAAACTTTGGATAAGTGTTACTATGCTAGGCGTGCCCTAAGTTGATACAGTTGAGGGCGTTTCCCGCGCGCCAAAATGCTTTCCCTCAGCTGTCATATTGCGCATGAGCAACGAGTCATTTCCCATTTGTTTCACGGAAAGTCCCGCCCGATGCTGCGTCATGCCCGCAATCTCATGCTGGAAAAGGGCTTCTGGTCCGAACGCACCGCTGAACTGGCCGATGTGGCGTCGCTGGTCAGGCGGATGCGGCCAATGCAGTCGTCCATCCCCCTGCAGCGGTTGGGCGCGGCCAATGGCGGCGGTTATCTGATCCCCGACGATCTGGGCGGGATCACGGCATGCGTTTCTCCGGGCGTGTGGATCGAATGCGCCTTTGATGAGGCGGTTGCTGACCTCGGCCTCGACGTGTTCATTGCCGACGCCGTGGCGGACGGCCCGCCGACCCGGCATGATCGCTTCACCTTCACGAAGAAATCGGTCGATACCTATACAGGCGGCGATCGCATCACGATGGATGATTTCTGCCGGGATATCCGGCCGGGCGAGGACCTTCTGCTCGATATGGATATCGAGGGCGCGGAATATCGCGTGCTGAGCGCGATGTCGGACGGCCTGCTGTCGCGCTTCCGGATCATGATGATCGAATTCCATCATCTGGGGAACATGCACACGCCATTCGGCCTGTCGGAGATTGGCGGAGTGTTCGATCGGCTGTTGCGGACGCATCATATCGTGCACATCCATCCGAACAATTCGCTGACGGCGGTGAGCCGGGGCGGCATCGCCATTCCGCCGGTGATGGAATTCACCTTCCTGCGGAAGGACCGGGGTAGCGTTTCGCCATCCAGGGGTCCCTATCCCCATCCGCTCGACGCCACGACGGAGCCGCACCTGCCGGAGGTGGTTTTACCCGCCTGCTGGTATGGGGGCTGATTTGGATAAAGTTCGGGATTTTCTATAACCATATTTGCGATTGTACTGTTGACCGTTTTGGTGATTTTCGCTGTAGGTTGGTTTTGGCGAACCGGAAACGGGTTAAAAATGCGGTTGTCCATTTTGGTTAGCTGATTGGTTCGGCTGTGTTGAGGCGGAAGCGCAATTACTTCGTCATCCCGGCGCAGGCCGGGATCCATCTCGCCTTGGGCACGGCAAGCGCCCGGACGATAGGTGGGTCCCGGCCTGCGCCGGGATGACGACATGGGGTGATGCCAGCGTGTAGCTGCAGCGTCTGGCCTATGGAGGTCGATGGGGCGTCGCATCTGCTCTCTTGCGGAAGAGCAAATGTCACCAGTGGCAGTGGATCGCGCGCAAACCCTCAGCGGTCTTCAGTCACCGCAAGCCAAGTCAGGTCAGCGCCCGTCCCGTCCTTCAGACCGGCATTACCGACCCCGGCCGGTAATCGCCTTCGCGGCGTTGCCGAGCGAAAGCTGGTCGAACTTCATGCGCATGGTCACATAGGGGCCCTGGCGCGTGTAGCGGTCGTCCTCAAAATCGCGGTCGCGATAGCCGCTGACATTATAGCCTGCGGTGACCCACATATTCTGCGCCGGGGACACGCCGACCGACGGGCCGAAGCTGAACGATTTCGCGCCGTCCTTCCACGCATGCTGCATGCTACCCGCGAAGCCGACATCGACATGCGCGCCGATATCCTTGCGGATTTCCGTGCCGATCACGTCGATAAAGCCGTCATAGACATCGTCGGCATAGCGGCCCCGGACATATTTCGCGCCATAATAGACGCTGACTTCCAGCCCATGGCCCGCGCCTTCGTCGCCGGAGCGATAGTTCACCGCAAGATTGTTGATGACGCGCGACGTCGTCTGGTCGCCGTCGGCAAAGGCGGGCACGCCGAGCACATTGCCATCGGCGATCCCGGCGTCGGCGCGGTCATGGCGCAGTTCGAACCGCTCAAGCAGCGACCAGCGGCTGTCGAGCGGGCGATAGGCGACGGCGATGTCCGCCGAAGCGAAGGAGGCGACCGCGCCATCCTTGTCCTTCACCTGGTACATGTTCAGGCTGGCGGCGATCGTCTTGCCCTCGCCCAGCGTGCGCAGGATATTGGTGGTGACGCCCCAGCGATCGGACTCGCTGCCCGTGCGATATTCAAGGCGACCGTTCCAGGACCAGCGATCGGCGCGATATGTGCCGCCGATCGTCGCCGCCTGATAATCGCCGTTGATCTGTTCCCGCCCGATCGATCCGCCCGATGCGACGGGATGGAAGGGATTGATGATGTCGCCGGTGGGGATACGGCCCTTCACGGTCTTGCTGGCGTCCAGCGTGGCGTCGATGGTCCAGTGCTTGCCGATCGGCAGCGACTGGTTGAGGCCATATTGCGCATAGGTGCGCGGGCCATTCTCGCCGACCGCTTCCTGATTGAGGGTGCTGAGCAGCTTCGCGCCGGTCCAGGGCGCGACGTCGAAGCCGACGCGGGTGGTGTGCGCCTTGAACTTGTCGCCCTCGGCAATCTCATGCTCGGCCAGGATGCGAATACCGCTCTTGATCTCATAGGCCGCGCCGACCGTGTGGCGGACGGGGAAATCGACGCTGGCATCCGCGCCGCCAAGGGCGAACTGGGTCTCGCCTTTAATCTCCAGCTTCTGGCCGAAGAAGCGCTGGCTGGCGCCCAGCAACAACAGTTTGGAGTCGCGCTTCTCGCCGGAGGAGGTCATGTCGGACGCGAATTGCGCGCCGGCATAGAGCAGGCCCCGGTCGCGGCGATATTCGGCGCGAATGTCGCCCGCGGCGCGGCTGCCGGGGTCCTCCAGATTGTCCTGATGCCAGGCGGAGCCGGTGATGCTGATGCGGTCGGTCACGCGGATACGGCCGTCGAAGCCGAATTTGCGGGTGCCGGTCTCGCCGCCATTCTGTTGGCCCACGCCAAAGGTTTCGTCCTGCTGGCGGACATAGGCGGTGCCGTCGATGCCATGGCCGTGATGCTCGACCTCTGCCAGCCAGGCACGGCCTTCCTTGATGCCGCCACCGCCACCCGAAGCCGCCTCCGCCCGGATTTCGGTATTGGCGGCGATGCGCGCCTTGATATCGACGCCGCCGACCGTGGCGCTGCCGATCGTCTCGTCGCGGATCAGGCTTGCGCCGACCTCCACCTTGCCCTGCGCGAACCGTGTGGCGACGCGGCCACCGGCAGCGAATTTGCGCGATCGGCCGCCATAGGTTTCATAATCGACGACGATGAAGATGGGATTGAGGTTCTGGTCGCGGCTCAGGATCGGTTCGCGGAAGCGGAGCGTGCCGGCATCTGCATCGATGTCGTAATCGATGTGGCGGGTCAGCTGCTTGCTGTCGATGATGCGCTCCGACCGGAAGCGGTCGCGCACTTCGATGCGGATCTTGTCGGTGTTCGGCACGATGTTGCGGCCGGAAATGCGATAGGGGCCGGACAGGCCATTGCCCTGGATTTCGTCACGCCCGTATAGCTGGTCGCTGTTCGCGGCGAAGCCGTTGAAGGTGACGCGCTTGCCCTGATATTCCGCCTTCACGCCGTTCAGCGTGCGGCTGTAGCGGGTGAGCTTCGTGTCGACCAGGCCGGTCTCGAAATCGCCGAACAGGGCGTAGAATTCGCGGCGCTCCAGGCGCAGGTACAGCTTGCGGCGGGTGGCCGCGTCATACATTTGCCGGCTGCCGTCGCCATAGACGGTGTAATAGCGGTCCGGATCGATCGTACCGAGCAGGCCGCGGTCGGGATCATATGTCTTGTCGCTGTCATAGGCGATGGTCAGCAGCCATGATCCCTTGACCTGACCCTTGGCGTAGAAGGACAGCTGGCCGTCCGTGACGACCTGATTGCGCTCGCCCTTCGGCAGGGCGCTGGAGCGGGACTTGAGCATGTCGTAGCCGACCGTGCCCTTGCCGAAGCCGACGACGACCCAATCCTGCATCGCGGCGGCGAGCCAGGGGCGGAATTCGCTGACCTGCGATAGGCCCTGATCCTGCAGCGTGACGGTGACATGCGCAGCGCCGGCCTGTGTGGTGGGTTCCAGCGCGATGAAGGCGATGCCTTCGTCGCCGACCACGCGGGCGGTGGCGCTGGTCTTCTCGCGCCCGGCAAGCTGGCGGCCCTGCTGCAGCTCCGCGTCCTGTGCGGCGGCGTAGGGCTGGTCGACGGAGAAGGACGTCATAGTGCCCGCGCGGACGGGCTTTCCGTCCCGGTCCGTCAGGCGCACGGCGATCAGCGGGCGGGTGAGACCATCGGCGACGAGGCGCGACTTTTCCGGCACGAATGTCGCGTGGACCGCCTGATTGGCGTAATGAACCACCCGGTGCAGCGTCTGCACGACGGCGCCGGACGCATCGAGCACCGTGGCGTCGAGGACATTGTCGCGGTCGCCGAGCGGCAGGCCGGTCCAGACGGATACGGACACGCCCGCGCTGTCGTTCGTGTCCGTGCCGTCGAAGGTCAGCGGATCGACCGTCGCGCCATTCAGGCGCAGCGCGACGCGCTGGCCGGGCAGATGCTTGATAACGACGCGCAGCGCTGGCGCGCGCGGGTTGTGATCGGCCAGCGGAAACAGCCAATCGATGCCCGGCGTCTGGCCAGCGAGCCAATCCGGTTTGTTTCCGGCCGCATCGGCATCCGCAAGCGCATCTATTGGCAGGGCGCTCAGTTTCGGGTCTGCTGCCTTGCCGGTCCTGCGCAACTGGAAGTCCACCCGATTGAGGCTGCCGCCGCCCGCGTCGACAAAGCGGGAGATGGCGCTGCCGGCCTGGCGCGTGTCGCGGTCGCAGGCGACGGCTTCGTGGGTGGCCGGAATGCTGCGTTGGTCGATCTGGACCACATGGGTGCCGGGCTTGACGCCCTCGATATGGTACAGGCCATCGCGATCAGTGATGACGAACGTGCCGTCTTCCGTGATCAGCCGAACGCCGGGCACGCCCTTGCGCCTCTGCAGGGGATCGCCGCAGTCGCCCTCCGTGACGCGCCCGATGATCGTCAGCGCGTCGGTAAACAGCAGCGACTTGATGCGCACGGTCGCGCTGGCTTCATTGCTTGGCGTGCCGTTGCTGGTGGCGGTCGCGCGGTTAAGGGCTTCGCCTACGGGCGCTCCGGGCGCAATTTCAACCACATAGCTGATGTCGCGCGTCTCGCCGCCCGAAAGGTCGCTCCCGGTAAAATGCAGCGTGCGGCCATCGCTCGACACATCGGGCTCCGCCGTGCCGCGGGTGGAGCCGCGCTTGTACCGCAGGCCGCTGGGCAGGATATCGTCGATGACGGGCGCATAGGCCCGATCGGCAGAGCTGCGGTTCGTCATCCGCAGCCGATATTGCACAAAATCGCCCGGCGATGCCTGGCGAACCGATGCGGTTTTTTCCAGCGTTATCTGCGATCCAGTGTCTCGATCGACCGGAATGTCGATCCTGACCGGATCGGGATCCTTCAACTCGAAGGAGCCGCCATAGGAGGCGTCCATAATGACAAAGGCCCCTTCGGGACCCTGCAGAGACGCAATGTCCGCCGGCTTGACTATGGATGGCGCGTTATAACCAGCGGGAGGTATGATTTTTAACCGATAATGCCCGGGCGGGGCGAGGGGGAAGCGGAATGTGCCTTTTTCGAAAAAATAGTTCCATCCGCCCGAGTCCGTGGCTCGTGATCCGGTCACGACCGTATTGGGATAGGCGCTGACGCCGTCATCGCCGAACACCTTGGCGGCGGGCAGGCCGGTGGCGTCGTCGATCAGGGTTACGATCGCTCCGTCGATGAGGGCGGCGGTCCGCGAATCAAAGACATGCCCTTCGGGATCGATCAACAGCGAGGTCGACGATGCCTGGCTGAACGCATCACCCTGAAAATACAGGCTGATCATGCCCTTATTGTCACGCGTGATGTCGCATTCGCTGTCGGGCACATTTTCGTTGCGGCTGCTGGGCGGCATGGCCCCGGCAAAAACGCCGGTGTTGGGCCCCGTTTCCATGAGGGCTATCTGGGTCTGGCGCACACCGGAGTCGCCGACGATCGTCGAGGTTTCCCGAACGGCGGGGTCGTGATTGCCGCCCTGATTGTCGAGGACAATGACCAGGGGGTTGTCGATATCGAGCGATTTGAGTGGCGACGCGGAAGCAAGCTGGGCGGCGTCCACGCTGTTGGGCGCGAAGCGGAGCGGCGCCGTCTCGCATTTGAGGGACGGGTAATCGATCTGGTAACCCGGCGGCAGGCGGCGAAAGCTGATTTTGGTTATATATTTCGCATGGATGACGTCCAGGCTGGTACGGTTGGATTGTACGGTCTTTTGGCCGGTCGCCGCGCCAAAGCTGAGCGAGGCGACATTCTCTATGCGCGATTGCGCAACCGCGCTCCCCATGACGAGGAGCGCGGCCAGGCCCATCAGGGCAGCGACGACGCGGAGAAGATGCCGGAAGTTGCGCATTGTCCGTCCCGTGTCCGGCCCATCGGGAGATGCGCCGGACACGGGAAGCCCGCCTAACGGATCGTCAGTTGACGGTAACGCGGAAAGCCGCCGCGAGCGGGACGTTCACATTCAGCGTCGGAATATTGGCCTTTACCGTGGTTCCGTCGAACGAACCGCCATAAGGATCGCTTTCGTCCGCGCCGGTCGCGTCGTCATCCTCCGTGCTTCCCAATAATGTGCAGGCGCCTGCGATGCCGGGCAGTCCGACATTCAGCGAGTTGGAGATATAGGTCGTGCCTGCCGGCACGGCGTCGGCCAGGGTCACGCCGGTGCCGGTGCCTGGCCCGGCATTTGTGACGGTAAGGCAATATTCGATCACCGCGCCGGGGATCGCCTTGGGGTTGATGCCCAGATTGAGCGGATCGCTGATGACCGTGGCCGTCTTCGTCATCGAAATGGCGGCGGTCGCGATCTTGTAGCTGTCATAGGCGCGGCCCTTGCCGTCGCGCGCCGGATCGTTCAGTGCGCCGGCCGCATCGGCGAAGACGATGTCGACGGTGGTCGGGGAGTCCGCAGTCAGCAGGGACGTTGCAACCAGCGCCGCGCCCTGCGTGCCGGCCTGACCGCCCGCCGCCGCCTGAGCCACCAGCGACACGATCGCCACATCCGCGCCCGCGGTGTTGGGGATGTTCGCGACGATGAACACCGTCACCGATGTGTCGGGGGCGAGTTCATCGATGAAGGTCGCCGTATCGACGCCTGCGTCATATGTGCCGTTGCCATTCGAATCGACGAACACGCGCACATTGGTAACGTCGAAATTATCGCCGCCGAGCAAGGGGATGATGACGCCTGTCTGATCCGCCGTCAGGAGGAAATCCTGCGCGGCGTTGGTCAGGTTGGTCACCTGGAACGTCGTGACCTGATCCGCCGCGCCGATCGCCGTTGACGTCGCCGCGCCGCCGACTTCCGTGACGGTCAGGTTGACCTTGCGGTCGACCAGGAACGTTGCGGTGTTCGATTGCGCCGTCTGGGTCGATCCGCCGACGGTGTAGGTGACGCTCGCGGTATTCGCGATGCTGGTGCCAGCGGTGGTGCCGGCCGCCTGCGCCGCGCCGCTCCATGCGGAAAGCGCTGCCGCTCCGGTCAGCAAAGCAATCCTCGTCGCTACCTTGAACACTGAAACCTCCTGTTTGAAAATCGATGCGCCGCCCCGTGGGCGGATAGTGAGGAGCCCCCGATCGATCATTTCAGGACCGCCTCGAACGCGACCTTTCCGGCAGCGCCGGCGGGCAGGGCGTTGGCGATGCGCCAGCGGACATGGGTGACGTCCTCGGGCCGCGCGGCGCGCCAGCCGCCATCGCCGCCGCGCACCTTAAGCGTGGCGAGTGGGCCATAATTCTGTCCATCGACCGACACTTCGGGCGCGGGTGACCCCTGTGCCGGGCCGCGATAGGCCAGTTCCTGCGGCAGGGGATTGTTGAGGGTCAGCCCCTCGATCGGCTGCGCGCCGCCGTTGCGATAGGCGAGCTGATAGACGACCCGGTCGCCCGGCGTGATGCGCGTGGCCGGCGTCAGGGCGATCTTCGTCGTGCCGTCGGCGGCGGTCGAGCGCTGCTGGGCGAAGACGGTGTTGGTGACGGTCAGCCCGGCGCCAAAGGCCGGCGCGGCGACCGTCAGTGCGGCGGCGGCCGTGCACAGGCCAATTGGAAAGCGCATGATGTGTGTCCTGCTCATTGGATTTTCACCTGAAATGTCACGACGCGGGTCGTGGGCTGATCAATGTCGCCAAGCGCGACAAGGATGGAGGAACCGTCGAAGCGGCCATTGTCGGCGTCATTGGCGTCGCTCAGCGCAACGCCGTCGATCTGGAGCGTGCCGGGCAGATAGGTCGTACCGGCGGGAATGGTGTCGGCCAGTTGCGCCGCCGTCAGCCGCGCATGGGAGCGCGTGACGACTTCCAGCCGATAGGTGATCGTCGCGCCCGACACGGGGGAGGAGGTTCCATCGGGCGCGACGACCTGCTGCGACTTGACGACGCTTGCGTCGGCTTCGGTCGCGGTGAAAGGGGTTTCGGCGGTGGCCGCTGCGCCGGTGGCGCCCACGACGGCATCCGCACCATTATCGCCCCGGCCGGCAAGGGTCGTTCCGGGCGCGCCGGTTCCAGTGATTGATCGGGCCCGGAGGGACAGGACGCCGGATCCTGCCTGCGTGTCGGCCGGAATGATAAGCAGAAGCTGCAGCGAGGCACCGGGCGCTAGGGCGGTCGTAACGTCGTCGGCGCCAACCGGCGTGTCGATCGCAGGATCGAAAACGCCGTTGCGGTCGGTGTCGATGAACAGCGCCCCGGCCGGGAGTGCAGCGCCGCCGACCGTCGCGTTCAGGGCGAAGGCTTCGTTGCCGTTACCGCTGTTGGTGAGCAGGAAAGGTACGCCGCGATCGGCTTCTCCCGTCGAAACTTCGACCGTGCTGGTCCCAAGGGCATGCAGGGTGACGTCGAGGATTTCGCCTATGTGCGTCGTGACCAGGTTGGATGAGATGGTGGCGTTGCGACCGTCCACGGCGAATTGAAGCGACGCGACATTGTTGATCTGCGCGCCCGCGGAACCAAGAGCCAGTGCGGGGGCGGCGGAAGCGCACAGAGCGACAGCCGCGCCAAGCGCCAAAGCGCGCGCGATGCTTCCCCCATTCCCTGCTGCAACCGCCTTCATCCGGCTTTCCCGCTCTAACGTCGGGATGATCAGCGGCCCTTGGGGTTAACAAAATTATGGAAGGGTGAAACAAAAAGTGAACAATGCGACTAACGTCTAGCTCGCGGGGTCGTTTCGGGCGGCGTCGGCTTTACCCGTTAAGGGTGTGCAACACGTGCTGCGCCATGTCGCGCGCCTGCGGCAGGGCGCTCATATCGCCATGGTCGACGGCGGACCATTGCTTGCTCAGCGCCGCAAAACCCATGGTGCCGGCCATGCCGGCAATATTGTGCGCGATGCGTGTTATATTCTGTCCTTCGTTCAAGGCGTCCAGAGCCTCCGACAGGGACCGGGCGAAGCCGACGAACAAGGCCGATGCGCGCTCACGCCCCGCCAATCGCATCATCCGGTAGGGGGGATTGTCGGCGTGCCGAAACCCGTGGTCGCCTACTCGCCCGACCCAGTCCTCAATTCCGGCGACAAGCCCGACCTCGCTGAGGGGAGGGTCGATCCGGTTGCTGACACCGGCCACCGGCTCAAAATCGGCCTCGGCATAGAGCAGGGTGGGCGTACCCGCGACAAACCCGTGCAATTCCCTTATCCTGCCGATGGTTGAGGCGATAATCTCAACACCCATGGCGCCATCGAGCAGGATAATGGCCGCTCCGTCATGGATGTGGGCGACGGCCTGTTCCTCATCGTGACTGGCCTGGCAGAACCAGCCATGCGGGGTAAGCCAGCCCGCGACCTGCTCAACCAGAAACACGTCGCGGGTCAGGATGGACAGCGTGCTTCGATCGTCCATTGTCCAAGAACTCCATCGCAGTCATCGCCATTCTGGTTCGATCTGATTGATTGTCTCTCGACAGGCGTTCGTCAAGAGAGCATGCTTTTGAAAAAGAAGCACTCCATGCAGGATGAGTTTATGGTGCGTGAGGGGCGAATATTGTTGGCGGACGATCATCCTCTGGTCCGCGAGGGGCTGCAGATGGCGATCCGCGCCCGTATTCAGGGCGTGATCGTGGATGCTGTGGACAGCATAGAGGCGGCGGAAAATGCCGTGCGCGCCCACAAAAATTACCGGCTGATGCTGCTGGATTACCGGCTTCCGGACAGTGACGGCTTTTCAGGCTTTTTCCGGATGCAGCATGCGCTGGGCACGACGCCGATCGCCATCATTTCTGCGCATGATGAAGAGGCGATAGTCACTGCCGCGCGCGCCATCGGCGCTGCGGGTTTCCTTTCGAAAACCCAGCCGCTTGATGAACTCGCGCGGTCGATTGATACGTTGCTGTCCGGAAAGGTGGTCTTTCCCGGCAATCTGGGAACGTCGGGTGATCTCACAAAGCTGAAGGAACGTATCGAAAGCCTGACCACTGCGCAGATGCGCGTGCTGTCGGCCCTGGCCAGGGGGCATCTGAACAAACAGATCGCGGGCGACCTGGATTTGTCGGAGGCAACCATAAAGGCACATTTGACGGCAATATTCCGGAAACTCGATGTGACCAATCGCTTGCAGGCGATGCTCGCTGTTCGCGCGTTCTTCAATCCGGAGGACAAGGGCGCGTGACAGCCGGCAACGGGGAGCCCCAATTGTGGCGCGGCATGCTGGTGGCGACCATCATATCCCTGGTGCTCATATCCATCGCGCTCCTGTTCGGCAGCGAATATCGCAGGACCGCCGATACAACCAATGCGGTAAACCTCTCGTTTCGCCAGAGATTGGCGCTCGAGGCCGTATTTTCGGACATGAAAGATGGGGAAACGGGCCAGAGAGGCTATGTCATCACGGGCGATCCCGATTTCCTGGCGCCGTACAACAAGGCCGTAAGGGAGATGGACGGCACGTTTGCCGGCCTGCGCCAGTCGCTGAGCAATGAGGCGGGTGCGGCAAGGGACCTGGCCACATTGCGCGCCCTTATCGACAAGAAGTTCGTGGAGATGCAGCGCGTTATCGACATTCGCAATCGCGACGGGCTTGAGGCCAGCGCCCGGGTCGTTTTGGAGCGCCGCGGCAAAAATCTGATGGACGGCATCCGCGTCCAGGTCGCGCGGATGATCGCGGACAGGAATACCGCGCTGGAAGCCAATCTGGCGGCGGAGAGCAATCGCACACTATATACGCGGCATATCATCTGGGGGGCGGTGGGACTTGCGTCGCTTGCCGCGTTCATCATCGCCTATTGGCTCTGGGTCAGCCGTCGCGACAATTATGTCGCTGAGCGACGGGCGATGGACTATCTCACGCGGCAAACGGCGATTTTCGAAAATACGCCCAGTCCGGTAATCCTCATCAATCCCAGCGGCAGCATGGAGATTCTGAACCCGGCGGCCGAACGGCTGTTCGGCTATCCTTCCGTCGACATTTTGCGGCGGGATATTTCAATCATCGCCAATATCGCGCCCGGGGATGGCGCATTCCTGGATCGCCTCGGCTTTGCGGACGGGCATATCACGGAGCCGTCCCGCCCCAATATGACGGCGCGCCGCAGCGACGGGAGCATGGTGCCCGTGGACATCACCTTGGGCGCGATGCCGCTGGAAGACGGGATGCATATCGTCGCGTCCTTCAGCGATATCTCCGAGCGCGAGAAGGTCGAGCGGATGAAGGACCAGTTCCTTTCGACCGTCAGCCACGAATTGCGCACGCCGCTCACATCGATCGTGGGATCGCTCGGGCTTTTGCGCGGCGGCGTGGCGGAGGAGCTCGCGCCGGGCGCGCAACGCCTGGTGGTGATCGCGGAAAGCAACGCAAACAGGCTGATCCGGATCGTCAACGACCTGCTCGATGTCGAGAAACTGCAATCGGGCGAGATGACCTTCGACTTTCAGCCGCTCGACTTGCGCTCGGTGATCCAGAAGGCGGCCGACGCCATGCGCGGGCTCTCGGCCACACGCCATATCACCATTGCAGCACAGGAACATGCCCAGCCGCTCATGGTGCGGGGGGACAGCGAAAGACTCATTCAGGTTATTACCAATCTGGTTTCAAATGCCATTAAATTCTCACCGGAAAACTCCATAGTCACGATAAGCTCCGAGATGCGGGGCGGCGTGGCGCAGGTCAGGGTCGCCGATCAGGGGCCGGGCATCGACGCGGAGTTGCGGGACAGGTTGTTCACCCGTTTTGCCCAGGGGACGGGTGCTGCGTCCAGCACGCCCGGAACCGGGCTTGGACTGACCATCTCGCGGGAAATAGTCCGCAATCACGGCGGCGACATCTGGCTGGAGGAAGGCACCGGATCGGGAAGTGTCTTTGCCTTTAATGTTCCTCTCTGGAATATTCTGACCGGGCAGGAGGATAGCCACGCCGGGCCGCGCCTGTTGATCTATGCCGATACGGCCGGTGCTCAGGCGATCAGCGCCGGGTTCATGGAACGGGCGATCCGTGCCGACGCCGTGGCGTCGCCCGCCGATGCTCTGGATGCCGTGCATGCCCGCCGCTACACGGCGATGATCCTGGATTTTCAGTTCGCAGGCGCGCATGCCTTGCCGTTGATCCAGGCCATCCGGGCCAGTCCGGACGCGCGCAACCTGCCGGTTATCGGGATTTCCGGCGAGGACCCGCCCTTGGGGGCCGCACAGACCGCATCGCTGGACATCGTCGACTGGATCACAAGGCCGATCATGTCGGCGCGACTGGAGGACGCCATCGAGGCGGCAATGGAACGCACCGCGGGCGAGATGCCCTTGGTGCTGCATGTCGACGACGACAGCGATCTGCTGGAGATCACCGCCAAGGCGCTGAGCGGCCTGGCCCGCATCGCGCAGGCGACCGATGTGGCCTCTGCCCGCGCCTTCCTTGCGGAGCATCGGGTGGATATCGCGATCATCGATCTCGCGCTGCCGGACGGCTCCGGGCATGACATCCTTGCCGACCTGAATGCGCGTCAAGGGCCGGCGACGCCGGTCATCATATATTCGGCGCAGGACGGCGGGCTGGGTCTTGCCCGCGATGTGGAGGCCGTGCTGACAAAATCCCGGCGATCGTTGCCGAATTTGGTCGAAACGGTGCTGACAATCGTCGAACGCCAGAAAAGGGGGGAGCGCCTGTGAGCGAGATGCTGAAAATCCTCTATGTCGATGATGAGCCGGACATCAGGACCATCGTGGAAATGGCGCTTGGCCTTGATCATGCGATGGATGTCAGGCTTGCGGAATCGGGGCCGCAGGCGCTTGATATTCTGGGTGCGGAGGGCTGGATACCGGACCTTGCGCTGGTCGACATGATGATGCCGGGCATGTCCGGGCTGGAGGTTCTGGAGGCGATGCGGCGGCGGGACGATGCTGCGGAGGTCCCGGTCGTCTTCGTGACCGCGAGTGCGCGACAGGACGATATGAACCGCTATATCGGCGCGGGCGCGATCGGCGTCATCAGCAAGCCGTTCGATCCCATGAGCCTTGCCCGGACCGTTCGGGACTATTGCGAGCGATAGCGGCTGATCGCGCAGCGTGCTTGGATAGTGGACGAGGGCGGGGCGGTACGTGGCCATCCGGCAGCCTCCGCCCGTGTCCTGTGTCGTGGTTCGGCATAGCCGCTATCCCCCTGCCAAAGTGCTATCGACGGCCGCCCGCTTCGTCCGTAAGGAGGGCGGGTTGGGGGATGGTTAGGATAGTGATGACATCAACGTATAGCGTGGCTGCACTCCTTGGCGCATGTCTGGCCTCTCTTCTCTCAGGTAACGCTCTGGCGGACGAACCCGTCGATACCAGTCAGGACATCATCGTATTGGGCGCGGGCTTGCCGTTGCCGCCCGGGACGCCGGCCTATGGGACGGTGACGATCGATCGCGACCGGCTGGTGAACAGCGCATCGGGCCGGATCGAAAGCGTATTGTCGGATGTCGCGGGTTTCCAGCAGTTTCGGCGGTCCGACAGCCGGTCGGCGAATCCGTCGGCGCAGGGAGCGACCTTGCGCGCATTGGGGGGCAATGCGTCGAGCCGGACGTTGATGATTCTCGATGGCGTGCCGATGGCCGATCCCTTCTTCGGTTATATCCCTTTCAGCGCGCTGGTGCCCGATCGCCTGTCGATGGTGCGGGTGACGCGGGGCGGCGGCGTGGGCGCGTTCGGCGCCGGGGCCGTGGCGGGCACGATCGAGATGGCCAGCGCCGCGCGCGCGGACTTGCCGACCGTTTCGGGCAGCGCCTTTTACGGGTCGAAGGACGCAAGCGAACTGACCGCGAGCCTGTCGCCCGACATCGGCAACGGCTTCGTGTCGCTCTCGGGCCGCTGGGACCGGGGCGACGGATTCCAGACCACGCCGAGGGATCAGCGCGTATCGGCAACCGTGCCTGCCGCCTATGACGGATGGTCGGTGGGCCTGCGCGCGGTCGCACCGATCGCGCCGGATATGGAGGTGCAGTTCCGTGGCCTGCTCTTCCACGACGATCGCACGCTGCGCTTTGCCGGGGCGGACAGCATGAGCCAGGGGCAGGATGCGAGCATCCGCTTCGTGGCGCGCGGACCCTGGCAGGTGGATGCGCTGGCCTATGTGCAGGCGCGCAACTTCTCCAACATCGTCATTTCCTCCAACGCGCCCTTCAGGAAATCGCTCGACCAGCGCAACACGCCATCCACCGGGATCGGCGGCAAGATCGAACTGCGCCCGCCGGTCGGCGCGGACCATGTGCTGCGCGTCGGCGTCGACACGCGCCTGTCGAGCGGCGACATGTATGAGGTCGCCTATAATGCCGGTCTGGCGACGAACCCGGTGACCGCCCGCCGCCACGCCGGCGGCAATCAGAGCACGACCGGCCTCTTCGTGGAGGATGACTGGACGCTGGGATCGCTGATCCTGACCGGCGGGGGCCGCGCCGACCGCTGGACGATCACCGACGGCTTCTTCGAGACGCGCAACCCGGCCGGCGTCGTCACCGGCGACATCCATTATGCTGACCGCAGCGATTGGCAATTTTCCGGACGGGCGGGCGCGCTGCTGCACGTCAACGACCTGATCGCGCTGCGGGCCGCAGGCTATACCGGCTTCCGCCTGCCGACCCTCAACGAATTGTATCGCCCGTTCGTTGTGTTCCCGATCACGACCCGCGCCAATGCCGCGCTGAAGCCCGAGAAGCTGAAGGGTGTGGAGGCAGGGTTCGACCTGACGCCGGCGGAGGGGATCAGCCTGGGCGTCACCGCTTTCTACAACCGGCTCGACGATGCGATCGCCAACCGGACGCTCGACGCCATCACACGCATCCGGCAGAATGTTAACGCCATCGTCGCCAAGGGCGTCGAACTGACGGCCAGTGCGAAGCTGCCCGCCGCCTTTTCGCTTTCCGCCTCCTATGCCTACAGCCACAGCCGGGTCGATGCGCCGGGGCAGGCTTTCGATGGTCTGATGCCTTCGCAGACGCCCCGCCATGCCGCCAGCGCGACGCTGGCCTGGCAGCCGCAGGGTGGACCCTTGCTCTCGACGACTCTGCATTATGTCGCGAAGCAATATGAGGACGACCTGCAGACGGATGTCCTGCCAGACGCGCTGACTGTGGACGCGATCGCCAGCCTGCCGCTAGGGCATGGCGTAACCCTCGTCGCGCGCGGCGAGAATCTGTTCGACGAGACCGTTGTGACCCGCAACGCCGCAGGGTCCATGGATCTGGGTACGCCCCGGACGCTGTGGATCGGCGTGCGCTTCGCCAATTGAAGGGAGAGACCATGTCCGAAGACCTTTTCCCCGTGCCGGCCGACTGGGCCAGCGCCACCGTGATGACGAAGGACCGCCGCGCGGCCGATCATGCCCGCTCGCTGGCCGATAGCGAGAGCTACTGGCTGGAGCAGGCGCAGCGTCTCGACTGGATCACGCCGCCGACCAGGGCGAGCGAGAGCAGCTTCGATGAGGGCGACTTCGGGGTGAAGTGGTTCGCTGACGGCGTGCTCAACGTGTCGGTCAACTGCATCGACCGGCATCTGGCCGAGCGTGCAGAGGCGACCGCGATCATCTGGGAGCCGGACGATCCCGCCGCGACGCCGCGCAGCTTCACCTATCGCCAGCTGCATGAAGAGGTCTGCCGCTTCGCCAATGTGCTCAAGGCCGCTGGGGCAAAGAAGGGCGACCGGATCACCGTCTATATGCCGATGATCCCGGAGGCCGCCTTTGCGCTCTTGGCGTGCGCGCGCATCGGCGCGGTGCACTCGGTGGTGTTCGGTGGCTTCTCGCCCGAGGCGCTGGCCGGGCGGATCACCGATTGCGATTCCAATATCGTCATCACCGCCGACGAGGGCCGGCGCGGCGGCAGGACCGTGGCGCTCAAGGCCAATGTCGACGCAGCGCTCAAGCATTGCACCTCGGTGAAGAAGGTCATCGTCGTCAAGGCGACCGGCGGCGCGGTCGCCATGGAACCGGGCCGGGACGTCTGGCTGCACGAGGAAGCCGCCACGGTCGCCGCCGATTGCCCGGCCGAACCGATGAACGCGGAAGACCCGCTGTTCCTGCTCTATACCTCCGGCTCGACCGGCAAGCCCAAGGGCGTGCTGCACACCAGCGGCGGTTATCTGCTCTGGGCGGGCCTGACGCACGAGCTGTGCTTCGACTACACGCCTGGCGACGTCTACTGGTGCGCGGCCGACATTGGTTGGGTCACGGGCCACAGCTATATCGTCTATGGTCCGCTCGCCAACGGCGCGACCACGCTGATGTATGAGGGCCTGCCCAACTGGCCGACGCCCAGCCGCATCTGGCAAGTGGCCGAGCGCCACAAGGCCCGCACCGTCTTCACCGCGCCCACGGTGCTGCGCGCGCTGATGAAGGAGGGGGACGATTATGTCACCTCCGTCGACCGCTCCTCCATCCGTCTGCTGGGTACGGTGGGCGAACCGATCAACCCGGAGGCATGGCGCTGGTATCATAGCGTGGTGGGCGAGGGGCGCTGCCCGATCATCGACACCTGGTGGCAGACCGAGACGGGCGGGGCGATGATCGCGCCGATGCCCGGCGCGACGGACCTGAAGCCCGGCAGCGCGACGCTGCCGATGCCGGGCGTCGAGCCGCAGATCGTCGATGGCGAGGGCAAGGTGCTCGAAGGCGCGTGCGAGGGCAATCTGGTCATCGCCCGCTCCTGGCCCGGCCAGATGCGCACCGTCTATGGCGACCATGACCGCTTCTTCCAGACATACTTCTCGACCTTCCCGGGCAAGTACACGACCGGCGACGGCGCGCGGCGCGACGCGGACGGCTATTACTGGATCACGGGCCGGGTGGACGACGTCATCAACGTCTCGGGCCATCGCATGGGCACGGCCGAAGTGGAGAGCGCGCTGGTCCTTCACGAGAGCGTCGCGGAGGCTGCGGTTGTTGGCATGCCGCACGACATCAAGGGCCAGGGCATCTATGCCTATGTCACCCTCAACGCCAATGAGGAGCCGAGCGAGCAACTGCGCAAGACGCTGACCCAATGGGTCCGCACGGAGATCGGCCCCATCGCCACCCCCGACGTCATCCAGTTTGCCCCGGGCCTCCCCAAGACCCGCTCGGGCAAGATCATGCGCCGCATCCTGCGCAAGATCGCCGAAGGCGAAACATCGCCACAGGCGCTCGGCGATACCTCAACCCTCGCTGATCCGGCCGTCGTCGAGGATCTGGTCGCCAATCGGGTGGGATAATGCGTCGACGGGTGGAGGGCCTCGCGCGCCTCCACCCGTCTGCTCCTTCGTTCCACTGCGCGGAAAATCGCCCCAATGGCCGCATGAATACGGGCCTGGTCCGCGCCCGGCCAAGGCGTTCTGGACTGGGGTTGCCGGGCGCCAGGCGCGGTCCGCCAGCCCTTCCATTCCAAATTGCCATCTGGAATGGTTCATTGTGTGGATCGATTTCGACGGCCGGATTTGTTACGACCTTGGAGGTGGACGACATAGAGCAACTTACCGAGCGGCAGCGGGATTGCCTGCGGCTCGTTCTGTCCGGACATAATTCCAAGGGCATTGCCCGCCTGCTCGGCATATCTCCTCTCACTGTCGACCAGCACATCAAGTCGGCGATCAGGACGTTGCGGGTTTCCTCGCGGGGGGAGGCCGCGAGAATGCTCGCAGCCCATGAAGGCGGGCATCCCCAGACTTCGGGTAGCCAAGCGCTCCCCATTGCCACCACCTCCATTTCCCCCAATGTGGACCCAATCGCCACATTGGGGGAAAGGCAGAAAAAAGGGCTGACGCCCTCCCGTCTTTTCCCCCCGCTAGGGGGAACGCGCCATGACCTGACTATCAGCCAGACTATATTTGCGATCTTGCGCGTCGCCGTGATTTCCGCGGGCGGCATTGGCGCTCTGGTTGCCGCCGGCTATTGGATGAACCAGTTTTTCCTTTGATGCCCGCGCTGCCGTTCTGTCTTGTTCACATCAGCTAAACGCGCCGGCCTTCCGGCGCGAGGGAGAAACTGCATGCCTCAAACTCAGCGCGCCGTTCGTGCGGCGCAGAGCGCACTTCGCCTGGAATACAGGCGCGGACAGGCGCTGACCGACCAGATCCAGGATGTGTATGCAAATCTTGATGCGGCGGTCGTCGAAACCTTGCGGCTCAACGCCAATATGATCGAGACGGCCCGGGAAATCGGCCTGGCGCCGGAAAAGGGGCAGAAGCTGTTCCACGGCCTCAGCAAATGCGCGGCAACGATGCTGGAGAGCCGCGACGAATTTGTCTCCGCGCATCGCACGGCAACAGGCATTCGGATGCAGACCAACCAGGCGGAAACGGACTGGGGTTGCCTGCCGAAGGAAGCCACCGAACCGCGCCTGCGCACCGTAGCCTGATCGTGATCCGGCTTGGCCTGCTATGCCCCGATGGGCTGGTCAAGCCGTGATCGTTCCCATTGCTTTCAGCATCGCCGTCATCGCTTCCTGCGCCTATGTCATGCTTTTTGGCGGGCGCACGGGCCGATGGGGCGGGGCGATACTGCTGGCGACCTGGCCGATTTCCTGGGCGGTTGCGCCGCTGAACCACGCATATGGACGGGGATTGCCCGACCTCTTTTTTGTCGACCTGATCATTCTGATCGGATTGGTGACGATCGCGCTGGCCAGCACGCGGCGCTGGCCGATCTGGGTCGCGGCCTTTCAATTGAACACGGTCGCTGCACATCTGGCCATTCTTCTGTCCCCGGCCGTACTGCTGCAGGCTTATTATGCCATGATCACGGTCTGGGGCGTGCCGATGCTGGCAGCGATGGTCATCGGAACCCGGATGGATCGTAAATTCCAGTCAACACATGAGGATGGCGGGACGCCGCCCGAAACCACGAAGGAATGATTTTGGACATGGGTAATCCCGCGCAGGTCGCGGCGGCCAAAACCAGATTGCGCCAGTTGCTTGCGGATATTGATCGTGCAGAGCCGGACGTCGCGGACGTGATGCATGAAAGCATCTGGAGCGAGTCGACCAGCGGCCAGGCCGATGGCCTCGCCGCGGTGGCCCGTCTGCTGTTGAAGGAAAGCGATCTTCGGGGAAGCTATTTCCGCCAGACGCCCTTTTCGGATCCGGCATGGCATATCCTGCTCGACCTGTTCATTGCCGCGGTCGAAAAAAAGGATGTCTCCGTCAGCAGCCTGTGCGTAGCCGCTCGCGTGCCGTCCAGCACCGCATTGCGCTGGATAAAGCATCTGGCCGATGAAGGGCTGGTGGGGCGCAGCGCGGATCAGGAGGATCGCAGGCGCAGTTTCGTGCGGATCGAGCCGAGGGCCTTCGCCGACATGGCGGCCTATTTGATCCAGATTTCCCGCCTGCGGGGCGGTGGCTAGTCCGGGAAGGGCGGCTCGCCGCCCAGGCCGATGATCGCCAGGCTCAGATGCGACGCCGCCAGATGTTCGCCCATGCTGTCGAGCATTGCCAGCGCGTCCAGCATGAGGGTGAGCGCTTCTGCACGCCGGGCGATATCTTCAACCTGCTTGACGCTTTCTATCGGTTGGAGTGGGCTCATGGTTTCAGTCATAGGATGAAATCCGCAGCGGCAGGCACTGGCAGGAATGATAGCAACGCGCGCGTTCGTGGCCTGTCATCTGCAAGTCCTAATGTCGTGCCAACAACCACGTCGGCGCACCGAATGCAATGAGACGATGGTCTACCCGCGAAACGGCTGCATCGATTGTCGTTTCCCCCGCGCGATGCTAGCACTGCCATAGAGGGGTCACGCGTTGCGCCGGTAAAGACGGGTATCGTCCTGTGTGACCCGCCCATGGCAAGGCCCGGATAATGGATCGACCGACTGTCGATCGAAGGATTTGAACACCGGCTTGATCCTTATTGTGAGGCCGGAGCCAGACAATGCCGTGGGGATCATCGCCATGAAACTATCGAGATTCAGCACGTTGGCCACTGCCGCCGCGGTCCTTGTCGCCTTCACGCCTGCCTCCGCCGAAACCCGCTATGTCCGCGCCGGAAAAATGGTCGACACGGAAAAAGGCGTCGTCCTGACCGATCGGCTGATCCGGATCGACGGCGACCGGATTGTATCGGTCACCCCCTATGCGACCCCGCCCGAAGGGGCCAAGGTTGTGGACTGGTCCGGCTATACGGTGCTGCCGGGCCTGATCGACATGCACACGCATCTTGCCGACTGGGGGCAAACGAACAATATCGCCGAACCCTTGCTGCACAGCCAGCAGGAGATCGCCTATGTCGGCCTCCGCAATGCGCGCGCGACCGTGTTGGCGGGTTTCACCACCGTGCATGACGTCGGCTGCTTTCGCGCCTTCAGCGACGTCGAATTGCGCAATGCGATCAACAGGGGCGACATCATCGGTCCGCGCATGAATGTGGTGGGCGCCTATATTACCGTCCCGGGCGGCGGCGGCGAAGTGACCGGATTTGCGCCCGACGTGAAGATTCCGGACGATATGCGCGTGGGCGTGGTGACCGACGCCAACGACACGCGCCTGAAGGTGAACTATCTGTTCCGTCATGGCGTGAATTCGATCAAGCTGATCGCCACCGGCGCCGTCCTCGCCGAAGGCACGGAGCCGGGCGTTCAGGAACTGACCGATGATGAGATGGGGGCGGCCATCGAAGCCGCCAGGGCGAACGGCGGCTGGGCCACCGCCCATGCCCATGGCGCAGAGGGGATCAAGGCCGCGATACGCGCCGGCGTCCGTTCCATCGAACATGCATCGCTGATCGATGATGAAGGTATCGCGCTGGCGAAGGCGAAGGGCGTCTTCCTCGACATGGACGTCTATAATGGCGACTATATCAATGAGATCGGCACGAAGGACGGCTGGCCGGAAGGCTATCTCCGCAAGAACCGGGAAACGACGGACGCTCAGCGGGAAGGGTTCCGCAAGGCGGTAAAGGCGGGGGTCAAGCTGACGTTCGGCACCGACGCCGGCGTCTATCCGCACGGCAACAATGCCCGGCAGTTCAAATATATGGTGCGTTACGGCATGACGCCGATGCAGGCGATCCAGGCGGCGACCGTGGTGTCCGCCGAACTATTGGGCTGGTCGGCCGATGTCGGTGCGATTGCGCCAGGCCGTTATGCGGACATGGTGGCGGTCGCGGCGGACCCGCTGGCGGATGTCAGCGCGCTTGAGCATATCGATCATGTGATGAAGGGTGGGGACCAGCTGCGCTGACATGTGGTCAGATTGCAGGTGAAAATCGCTTCAGCAAGGTGACGAGGCTGTCCACGCCTTCTCGCGATCCCCGGTCGTGATGCGCCATCGCCTTGTCCAGTACCTTTTCCACAAAGGCCGATTCGCCCTGATAGGCCAGGGCCCACCCGCCGAATATGCGCGAGCCCAGCACCCGAACGCTCAGCGTGACGATATCCTGATGGCGCGAATCACGCTTGATGCTGGCCTGCAGGGCGGAGATGCTTTCCAGGGGCCCTTCAAGGAACTGTACGAACCGGGTGCCCGAAAAGAGGAGCGCTCCCGTAACGTCCAGTTGCGGATTACGCGCGCGCGAGATGTCGACAATCTGCCTTATGACAATGGGCTCCTCGCCGACATCAATTTTGCTCGAGCTTAAATAAAGCCATGAATGCAAACCACTGCGCATGGGTTCAGCATAACGGCCCCCGCGGACAAATCCAGCCGGGCCGCGCTTACGACGAATGTCTAATTGAGACATTTGTTGCAACGCAGCAATGAGTCTTGGTTAACGCTTTGCTGCGTGGAGGGGGATTGATGCGGCCGATTAGGGTCATGACAGTGGACGACTGCGCGGTGGCGCGGCACGTGGTCAAATTGCTTCTGAACGATCAACGGGATGTCGAGGTCATAGCCGAGGCCGCATCATTGGAAGAGGCATGCGCCATACTCATCAGGCGGCCCATCGATGTCATCACGCTCGATCTCAATATGCCTGGCCAGTCCGGCCTGTCCCTGATCGCGCGTCTGAAGCCCAGCGTGCGCGGCATCGTCATCATTTCGGGAAACAGCTGTCAGCATGCCGAAGCGCTCAGCATGGGCGCGGTCGCATGCATGGAAAAATCAAACATCATGGACGATAGGGCGATGCTGGTGCAGTCGATCCACAGGGCCGCCATGCAATAGCCGCGCCGCGCGCGTCCCATTCCGCTACGCGCGCCTTCTTGCGCTGGCCCTGTGGCTTCTCGCCATCTGGACAGCCGGGTCCAAAGGCGTATAGCCCCGCCCAACGCACATGCAGCAGAGCGAGGGATTCCGGCCTTATGACCGTCATCAAGGAAGCCGATCTGATCGAAAGCGTCGCCGACGCGCTTCAGTTCATCTCCTACTATCACCCGATGGACTATATCCGGGCGCTGGGTGAGGCTTATGAGGCGGAACAGTCGCCCGCCGCCAAGGACGCGATCGCGCAGATCCTGACCAACAGCCGCATGTGCGCGGAGGGGCATCGCCCGATCTGTCAGGACACCGGCATCGTCAACGTCTTCGTGAAGTGGGGCATGGACTGCCGCATGGACGTAACGTCCAAGTCGCTGCAAGAGATCGTCGATGAGGGCGTACGCCGCGCCTATCTTCATCCCGAGAATAAGCTGCGCGCCTCGGTCCTGGCCGATCCCGCCTTCACCCGCCGCAATACGAAGGACAACACGCCGTCCGTCCTCCACGTCGAGATGGTGCCGGGTTCCAAGGTGACGGTCGATGTTGCGGCCAAGGGCGGCGGGTCGGAGAACAAGTCCAAGTTCAAGATGATGAACCCCAGCGATTCGATCGTCGATTGGGTGCTGGAGATGATCCCGCAAATGGGCGCCGGCTGGTGCCCGCCCGGCATGCTGGGCATCGGCATCGGCGGCACCGCCGAACATTGCGTCCACCTCGCCAAGAAGGCGCTGATGGAGCCGATCAACATGGGCCAGCTCAAGAAGCGCGGGCCGCAGAACGATATCGAAGCGCTGCGCATCGAGATTTTCGACAAGGTGAATGCGCTCGGCATCGGCGCGCAGGGGCTGGGCGGCCTGTCCACCATCCTCGACGTCAAGATCATGGACGCGCCCTGCCACGCGGCGGGCAAGCCGGTCGCAATGATCCCCAACTGCGCCGCCACCCGCCACGCCCATTTCACGCTCGACGGCTCCGGCCCCGCCTATCTGGAGGCGCCCAAGCTCAGCGAATGGCCGGACGTCAACTGGACGCCGGACAAGGCGGCGATCCGCGTCGATCTCGACACGCTGACCCCGGAAGTCGTGCAGAGCTGGAAGCATGGCGACCGCCTGCTGCTCAACGGCAAGATGCTCACGGGCCGCGATGCCGCGCACAAGCGGATCAAGGACATGCTGGACGCGGGCGAGCCGCTGCCGGTCGAATTCGCCGGCCGCGTCATTTATTATGTCGGTCCGGTCGATCCGGTGGGAGAGGAAGTGGTCGGCCCCGCCGGCCCCACCACGGCGACCCGCATGGACAAGTTCACCCGCATGATGCTGGAGCAGAATCTGCTGGCGATGGTCGGCAAGGCCGAGCGCGGCCCCATGGCGATCGAGGCGATCCGCGACCATAAGTCCGCCTATCTGATGGCGGTCGGCGGCGCGGCCTATCTGGTCGCGAAGGCGATCAAGGGCAGCAAGGTCGTCGGCTTCCACGACCTGGGCATGGAGGCGATCTACGAGTTCGAGGTGCAGGACATGCCCGTGACCGTCGCCGTCGACAGCGCGGGCGAGAGCGTCCACCACCTCGCGCCGCTGGTCTGGCGGGAGAAGATCAAGAAGGAAAAGCTGCTCGAAGGGGTGTGATTCCGGGTGGATGTGGAATGATCAAATCCTCTATTCGCGCTACACAGCCTTGCCGCCTGTTATCTGCCCTCCGGCGCGGCGGACGTGATCCTCGCGCTGGCGGGCTCGCTCAATTGATCGGTTTTGGAACATTTACATTGCGGGAATGACGCGAGTAACGGTCCAGCTGGATTGAAGTCAGCAAGGTTTCGGCTAGTCCTGCGATGAAGGTTCAGCACTTTCTGAATCGCGCAGGGCCGGGGGATCATTTTGCGCAATTTTCTATCTCAGTGCTTGTTGTCAGCTCTTATGCTGTCTTGCTCGACGGCATTGACCGCCGCCTCCAAAAAACAGGATATGCAGGCTGCTGTACAGTTAGCGGAAAAGGCTTCCGACAATGGCGATTGTCAGGCTGCGCTAAAGATAATTGATGGGCAGATAGCGAGCCGTCAATTTGCTGATAGCACTGAAAGCACGAAGTCGCACATTTACTGGCTTGGTATGGTATGCGCTTGGCGAGCGAAGCAATGGGCCTCGGCTCTGCGCTATTCCGAGGCGGCGACGCGGCTTCCTAGTGCAGATTCGGAATGGTGGGAGGTCCAATTACAGCTGTTGTCGCTAACCGGCAAGGCGGAAGAAACCGTTGTGGCGGTGGAGGGGTTGTCGCGAGACAAACCAGATATTTTAAATGCAATCGCATTTAAAACGTGGGGTCCAGCTTATCGTCTATTGAAAGACAATACCGATTTGCGTCGCCGTTTGCTGAAGGTTTTGACAAGCCCCCGTTACATGCCAAAGGAACCGGGCGCTTCGACTGCCTCTTTTCACTATGCATATGCTATTTTGTTGGCAGAAGGCGGTGATAAGGCTGGAGCTGCCTCCGATATAGCGCAGATAGACGATCCGTGGCTGCTCAAGTTGATCACCCTTGATCCTCGTCTGCGTGAGTTGCTCCCGAAAGACTTCAATATGGGTGATGCGGTTGAGCGACACATGGCACGAATTCGCGAAGTCGCCGCAGCGCATGCCGGAGCCATATCGCCTCAGTTGGACGTCGCGAATGACCTTCTGATGCTTTATAAAGTGAATGAGGCATTGGCCACGTTGGATGCCATTGATCCACGCCACGCCAGTCTGGAAAACTTCGATGACAGCAAGGAGCAACTCAATTGGTGGTGGGACAGTCGTGCGCGTGCTTTGGCTTTGCTTGGGCGATATGATGCGGCCGTTGATGCATACATGCAGGGCCAGAAGCATGAAGAATTCAGCCAACCTAACATCAGCCAGACCATTAACCTCTCCGAACTCCAATTACGTTTTGGTCGTCCCGCCGATGCCTTGAAGACGTTGGAGCCAATCGTCGCCGGCAAAATATCGGGTAGCCCCTTCGGTCTTATGCAATTCCACAGCAATCATGGCTGTGCCAATTTTCAGATAGGCAAAGTGAATGATGCAGCGGAAGATTTGAATTATCTCCGCGATCATGTCGCTGATGCGCCGGCGGCGTTCACGTCTCTGTTACTCTGCATGGGCAAGATCGACGATGCGGCAGCGTCGCTTGTTAAGCGACTCGATACGCCGGACCAGCGTATCGAAGCGCTGATGGACCTCAGCGATTATTTATCGCCGCCGCCGACTTATCCGGCCTACCCCAGCGAACGCGGATTGGCTTTGCTTAAGGCTCGTCCCGACGTTCAGGCCGCTATTGCTCGCGCCGGCGGCACTAGGAAATTCAACATTGCCCAATGACCGCAAGCCAGCGCGACAAAAAGGGGGATCTGGCATGCAGCCGAAAATTCGATCGGTACCATATCTGGGCATGATCGCCCTGTTTCTGGCTCCTTCAGCGGGTCATACCGCCGGACAGAAATCCGAAATCCGGTATCGCGCTCCTGCGGACTGGGTTCAGCCGCCACCGCCGCCAACAGATGCCGCCACACCTGCCGACGCCCCGTTGCGCTTCATATATTCCGATACGCAGGTTCATATCGGTCCGTTGGGCGTCGAAACCTACAGCGCCTACCGCGCGCGCATCCTGAAGCCGGAAGCGTTGCAGATGGGCAATGTCGGGATTGTCTGGAACCCGAATAGCGGCGACGCCACCGTGCATTATGTACGCCTGATCCGTGGAGGGCAGGTCATTGATGTCCTGAGAACTACGCGGTTCCAGGTGATTCAGCGGGAAGGGGGGCTGGAACAATCCATTCTCAACGGTGACCTCACCGCCATGCTCCAGGTTCCCGGACTCCAGGTCGGGGATGAACTTGAAGTTGCCACGACGGTAAATGGTCGCGACCCGACATTGGGCGATCATCGATTCGGTTTGTTTCAGTTCCCTCCGCAAGGGTTGCCGGGCGCGTTTCGATACAGGCTGAGTTGGCCGGACGCAGACAAGCTCTCGTTTAAAAGCTCGCGCGATCTGGCGGTGGCAGTGCCGGCGCATGACGGAAAAGAGCGGACGATCAGCTATGAATTGCGCGATCCGCGTGGCGCGATCCTGAATGATGCCGCGCCCGCACGGTTCAATGTGCGACGCCTTATCGAATATTCCGACTTTAGTGATTGGGCCGATGTATCCAGCCGGTTCTGGCCGTTGTTCACGGATGCAGCCAAGCTGTCTGCAAATGCGCCATTGCGGGCGCAAATTGCACGCATAAAAGCCGCCAGCAGTGATCCCGCGACACGCGCCGAAGCTGCCTTGCAACTGGTGCAGGATGAGGTTCGCTATGTTTATGTGGGTCTTGACGGCGGCAACTATCGACCGGCCTCGGCCGATATAACCTGGGACCGCCGTTTTGGCGATTGCAAGGCCAAGACGGCGCTTCTTCTGGCTATTCTACGTGAACTGGGCATCGAGGCGGAAGCGGTGCTCGTGAATGTCGGTGGTGACGACGGTTTGGATGGGCGCTTGCCGAATGCCAGCGTATTCAATCACGTCCTGGTGCGCGCGACGATAGCTGGTCACCACTATTGGCTGGACGGAACCCGTTTGGGCGACCGCTATCTGGATATGCTCCCTCAGCCGGCCTTCAGTTGGGGCCTTCCCGTTCGACAGACAGGCGCCAAACTGGAGCCTGTAACAATCGCGCCTTTCGGGCGTCCGCAGTTCATCGGCGTGATGGAGATGGATGCCCGGAAAGGTTTTGATCAACCAGCAAAAATATCTCTGAAATATGTGATCAGGGGAGATGAAGCCTACGGGATCCGCAGCAGCCTCAGTTCACTCTCTTCCGAAGATGCCGATCGCGGTTTGCGCGCCTATTGGCGTCAACTGGAGGGCTGGGTCGACGCCGACAGCGCCGATTGGAAATATGATGAGAGGCACAAAACCATGACTTTGAGCCTGGTCGGAACGGCCAAGCCCAAATGGGACGGCGACGACAAGGATGGCCATGATCTCACCATTTGGGGGGCCGGGTTCAATCCGCCGGATACGCTGCGCCGGCCCAAGGAGCAGGATGCCAGCGCGCCGTGGACCACGGATTTCCCTAGATTCAAATGCTGGGCCGCCACTATCCGCCTGCCTGCGGCGGGACCGAAGTTGAAATGGGATTATTATGCCGACGCAATGAATCGGCAGATAGGCGGGGTCACTTATTGGCGAAAGGCGGGGCTGCAGGGCGGGGTCATGCGCACCGTGATGAGTCGCAGCGTCACCATGCGAGAAATTTCCTCAGAACAGGCCCGCGCGCAGACGGACGCAATCCCCGGCTTCAACAACAACATGTCCAGCGTATATGAGGCCGCGGCCAAAACATCACGGGACGTGTCTACGGCGGACGAGGCGCTGCCGTTTGGCGACAATATCGACTGGGCCGCCGATGATGACGCCTGCGTTGCGAAAGAGGGCAAGTAAGGCGGAGCGATCGATCGACTAATCGCGGCCAGAGCCGCTCCCGATTGATTCCCGCTTCCATTCATATCGTTAGGGTTTTGCGCAGAAATAGTCTAAGGGCCACCAATCGCGTGGACCATGGGGTCCGCCTGCGCTGCTTCAGCGCTCCAGACCATCGAGAGTTCATGCCCTTCACATCTCTTCCCACGCTTCTGTCCGAAGCGCTTTCCGCCCGTGGTTATGCCGCGCCCACGCCCGTTCAGGCCGCCGTGCTGGAGCCTGAGGCCGCTGGCCGCGACCTTATCGTTTCCGCTCAGACGGGCTCCGGCAAGACCGTCGCCTTCGGCCTCGCCATGGCCGGAGAACTGCTGAACGCGGAGGGGTTTGCGATGCCCACGCGGCTCCCGCTGGCGATCATCATCGCGCCGACTCGCGAACTGGCGCTGCAGGTCAGCCGTGAACTGATCTGGCTCTATGGCCCCACCGGCGCGCGGATCGCCACCTGCGTCGGCGGTATGGACGCCTCCAAGGAACGTCGCAACCTGGCCCAGGGCGCGCAGATCGTCGTCGGCACGCCCGGCCGCTTGCGCGACCATCTGGAGCGCGGCGCGCTCGACCTGTCGGAACTGCGCGCCGCCGTGCTCGATGAGGCGGACGAGATGCTCGACATGGGCTTCCGCGAGGATCTTGAGGAAATTCTGGACGCCACGCCTGAGGGGCGGCGCACGCTGCTCTTCTCCGCGACCATGCCCAAGCCGATCGTGGCGCTTGCCAAGCGCTATCAGCGGGACGCGCTGCGCATCTCCACGGTCGGTGAGGATCGCGGCCATGGCGACATCAGCTATCAGGCGGTGACCGTAGCGCCTGCCGATATCGAAAATGCCGTCGTCAACCTGCTGCGCTTCCATGAGGCGGAGACGGCGATGCTGTTCTGCGCCACGCGCGACAATGTCCGCCATCTGCACGCGGGCCTTACCGAACGCGGGTTTCAGGCCGTCGCCCTGTCCGGCGAGCATAGCCAGAATGAGCGCAACGCGGCGCTTCAGGCGCTGCGCGACCGCCGCGCCCGCGTCTGCGTCGCCACGGATGTCGCCGCGCGCGGCATCGATCTGCCGACGCTCAGCCTTGTCGTGCATGTCGAACTGCCGCGCGACGCCGAAACGCTTCAGCATCGTTCCGGCCGTACCGGCCGCGCGGGCAAGAAGGGGACGGCCGTGCTGCTGGTTCCCTATCCCCGTCGCAAGCGCGTTGAATCCATGCTGCGCGGCGCGAAGATCAACGCGGAATGGATCCAGCCGCCGACGGCGGAGGACATCCGCCGCAACGACCGCGAGCGCCTGATGACGGCGCTGCTGGAGCCGGTAGAAGTGGATGACGAGGATCGGGCGCTGGCCGAGCGCCTGCTGGCCGAGCGCAGCCCGGAGGAGATCGCCGCCGCCCTCGTCCGCGCCCACCGCGCGCAGATGCCAGCGCCGGAGGATATGCTGGACGCCGGCGCCGCCCCGCGCAAGGAAGGCCCGCGCCCCGGGTTTGAGGATACCGTCTGGTTCCGCATGAATATCGGGCGGAAGGACAATGCCGATCCGCGCTGGATCTTGCCGCTGCTGTGCCGCCGCGGTCACATCACGCGCAGCGAGATCGGCGCGATCCGGCTGGCGCAGGCGGAAACCCTGTTCGAGGTGCCGCGGCAGGTCGCCGCGCGCTTCATGGACGCCGTCAAGCGCACCGTCGCCGACGATCCGGATGGCGAGGGGCTGATCGCGATCGAGCAGGTGCAGGGCACGCCCCGCGACGAAGCCAAGCATAATCGCCAGGATGGCCGCCGCGCCAACGACGGCCCGCCGCCCAAGCGCTATGACGCAAAGCCGGCCGGTCGCAAGACGCTGGGCGCCAAGCCCTTCGGCGGTCCGGGCGGGCATCCGGGCAATGGGGGCAAGCCTGGCGGCGGGCGTCCGTTCAAGGGCAAACCCGGCGGCGGCAAGCCGTTTGCGGGCAAGCCGCGGAACAACCGCCCCGGCTAACGCGCGCGCCTGATCTTCGATGCCCCGCATTCTCGTCGACGCCGATGCCTGCCCCGTGAAGGAGGAGATCTACAAGGTCGCCTTCCGCCACGAAGTCCCGGTCACCATCGTCAGCAACAGCCCGATCCGCGTGCCGCAGCATCCGCTGATCGGGCGCATCGTGGTCAGCGACAGCTTCGACGCGGCGGACGACTGGATCGCGGAGCAGGCGGCGGCCGATGCCGTGGTGATCACCGCCGATATCCTGCTGGCCGACCGCTGCCTGAAGGCGGGGGCCAAAGTGCTCGGCTCCAACGGCAAGCCCTTCACCACCAGTTCGATCGGCGCAGCCATCGCCACGCGCGCGATCATGGCGGATCTGCGCGCGGACGGCACCGCGATCGGCGGCCCGCCGCCTTTCTCGAAAACCGACCGTTCCCGCTTCCTGTCGGCGCTGGATGAGGTACTGGTGAAGATGAAGCGCACGGGGTGAAGGCAGGAGGCGGTTTTGGTTGATATGTTGAAGGCCCATGCCCTGTCCGGCCTGTCCCATGGCTTTCTCGGCCGCGCCGGCGGCGTATCGACGGGCCTTTATGCCGGGCTGAATGTCGGCCTCGGCTCGGAGGATGATCGCGACGCCATCCTGCGCAACCGGGATATCGCCCGCGACGCCGTGCTGCCGGGCGGCAGCCTCGTCACCGTCCGGCAGGTGCATTCCCCGGATGTCGTCACCGTCACCGCGCCCGTGCCGGAGGATGAGCGCCCCGCCGCCGATGCGCTGGTCACGGACCGCCCTGGCCTGCTGCTCGGCATATTGACCGCCGATTGCGTGCCGGTGCTGTTCGCGGACGCGTCCGCAGGCGTCGTCGGCGCGGCCCATGCCGGGTGGAAGGGCGCGCTCACCGGCGTCACCGACCGCACGCTCGACGCCATGGAGGCGCTCGGCGCAACCCGCGCGAACATCGCCTGCGCCATCGGCCCCTGCATCAGCCGCGCCTCCTATGAAGTGGGGGAGGATTTCGCCCTGCGCTTCGAGGATGCCGATCCGGACAATGAACGCTTCTTCCTCGCCGGGCGCGCGGGTCACCGCATGTTCGACATAGAGGCTTATGTCGCGCACCGCCTTGCCGCCGCCGGCGTCCAGCGTGTCGAGGCGCTGGGCGAGGATACCTGCAGCCAGCCCGACCGTTTCTTCAGCTACCGCCGCGCCTGTTTGCGGGGGGAAGAGGGCTATGGACGCCAGATCTCGCTGATCGGCTTGTCCGGCTAGGGCATCGCTCCTAGCTTGTCCTCATGAGACGCGCCTTTCTGCGGCGCGAAGAGAGGACACCCATGACCGACAAGACCGAAGCCGACCTGACCGGCACGACCCCGCGCCGCCGCCCGAAGCCCGACATCATGGAAATCGGCGGGCGCAGGCTGAAGCCCGCCACGCTGATGATGGGCCATGGCTACGACCCGGCCTTGTCGGAAGGGGCGCTCAAGCCGCCCATCTTCCTCACCTCCACCTTCGCCTTCGAAAGCGCGGCGGCGGGCAAGCGGCATTTTGAGGGCGTGACCGGCATCCGCCCCGGCGGGTCGGAGGGGCTGGTCTATTCCCGCTTCAACGGCCCCAATCAGGAAATCGCCGAGGACCGCCTCGCCGTGTGGGAGGATGCGGAGGACGCCCTGCTATTCTCCAGCGGCATGTCGGCCATCGCCACGGCGCTCATCACCCTGGTCCAGCCGGGCGACGTGATCGTCCATTCCGCGCCGCTCTATGCCGCGACGGAGGGGCTGATCGGCAAGATATTGGGCAAGTTCGGCGTCTCCTGGCTGGATTTCCCGGCCGGCGCGACGGAGGAGGAGATCGGCGCGGTGATCGAAAAGGCAAAGGGCATCGGCCGCGTCGCGATGATCTATCTGGAAAGCCCGGCCAACCCCACCAACGTCCTTGTCGATGTGGAGGCCGTCGTCGCCCGCCGCAACGCCCTGTTCGGGGAGGGGGCGGATCGCCCGCCGGTGCTGATCGACAACACCTTTCTCGGCCCGCTCTGGCATAAGCCGCTGGCGCATGGCGCTGACCTCGTCATCTACAGCCTCACCAAATATGCCGGCGGCCACAGCGATCTGGTGGCGGGCGGCGTGCTGGGGGCAAAGGCGCTGGTCGACCGCATCCGGGCGATGCGCAACACCATCGGCACGATCCTCGATCCGCACAGCGCCTGGATGTTGCTGCGCAGCCTGGAGACGCTGGAGCTGCGCATGACCCGCGCGGGGGAAAATGCGGCGAAGGTCTGCGCCTGGCTGCGCGATCAGCCGCAGGTGGAGAAGGTCGTCTATCTCGGCTTCCCGGAAACGCCGCGACAGCAGGATATTTACGACCGGCATTGCACCGGCGCCGGATCGACCTTCTCGCTCTATCTGAAGGGCGGAGAGCCGGAGAGCTTCGCCTTCCTCGACGCGTTGAAGATCGCCAAGCTCGCGGTCAGCCTCGGCGGCACGGAAACGCTCGCCAGCCATCCGGCGGCGATGACGCACCTGTCGGTCCCGGCGGAGCGGAAGAAGGCGCTGGCGATCGGCGACAATATGGTCCGCATCTCCATCGGCTGCGAGGATGCGGACGATCTGATCGCCGATTTTGAACAGGCACTGGCGGCGATTGGGTGAGGATCAAAACGCCTTACACCCGTTCGCCCTGAGCGAAGTCGAAGGGCTCGGCTGAGCCGCAGGCGAAGCCACTTCACTGCGTTCAGTGGAAGGCTTCGACTTCGCTCAGCCCGAACGGGTGTTGGCTTTTATCACAATACCCTCAATCCCAATCCACCCTCCGCCACCCCCGCGCCAGCGCCAGCTTCGCCAGCGCCTTGTGCGGGTTCGCGGCAAACGCCTCGTCGGCATATTCCAGCATCGGCGCGTCGGACACATGGTCGGAATAGGCGCGGATATGCGTGGTTTCCCGATTCATGGCCTTCTCCGCCATCCACGCCTGGATCATCCGCAGCTTGCCGGTGTCATAGCAATTCTCGCCGGAAATCTTCGCGCGCAGATAGGGCAGGTCCTGAACCAGATGATTGGTCGCGATGACCGCATCGAAGCCCAGTCGCCGGGCGATCGGCTCGACATACAGCCGGAAGGATGCGGTCGCGAGCACCAGCGTATAGCCATCCGCCTTGTCCGCGGCGATCTGCGCCGTCGCCCCGGCGCGGATATTCCCCTGCATGACCTTCTCGGCATAGCTTTCCAGGCACGGCGCGAGCTTCGCCCGGTCGACCCGGGAGCCGATCATCAGTCGCTGGTTGATCTCCTTGAGTTGCACCCGGTCGATCAGCTTCAGGATATAGGCGAGCATGACAAACGGCACGAACACCACCATCACCAGCCGCCAGGGCGAAAGCGCCAGCGCGATATGGACCAGGAACCCGGTATAGGTTCCCACGAACGTCACGGTGCGATCCATGTCGTAGAGCGCGAGCTTTTCCGTCATGCCGTTTCCGAAACCTTTATTGCCGTCTATCGTTCTGTCTGGTGGTTGGGCCGTTTCGGCTTGCCGCGCAACCGATAATGGATCAGTAAATCCCCCACATGAACCGGCAGGCAGATCTTAACGAGGAGACGGGCGACGATGGCGCCGTGCTCCGCCTTTCCGGCAACCTGTCGGTCAGCTGCCTCGGGGACCTGCCAAACCGCCTTGATGCGATAGAAGGGCCGGTCCGCGCGGTCGACATGTCGGACGTTGACCATATCGACACGATCGGCGCATGGACGGTCCATCGGTTTGTGTCGCGCATGGACGCAAAACTTCAGGGCGCAAGCGGCGACGCCCAACGCCTGATGGAGGCGGTCAACAAGATTGACGAGCCTGTCGCCATCCGGCCGGACAGCACACCGCCATTCCAGCGCGTGCTGGGCGAAATCGGCGCGGCCACGATCACGGCGGGGCAGACCTTGCTCGGCTTGCTGGGTTTCTTCGGCGCCACGCTGGTGACAGCATGGACGCTGCTTCGCCATCCCCGCCGCATCCGGGTCAATGCCGTTGTGCAGCGGTTCGAAGTGGTTGGCGTGTCGGCGCTGGCGATCATCGGCCTGATGAGCTTCCTGATCGGCATCGTGATCGCGCAGCAGGGGTCGGTCCAGCTCCGCCAGTTCGGCATGGAAGTGCTGACGATCAACCTTGTGGGTCGCCTGACCTTCCGTGAACTCGGCGTGCTGATGACGGCCATCATGGTCGCCGGGCGTTCGGGATCGGCCTTCGCCGCGCAGCTCGGCACGATGAAGCTGACCGAGGAAATCGACGCGATGCGGACCATCGGCGTGTCGCCCATGGAGGCGCTGGTGATGCCGCGCGTGACCGCTGCGGTCGTCATGATGCCGCTGCTCGGCTTCTATTCCTCCATCGTCGCGATCATCGGCGGCGGCTTCCTCTGCGCGGTGTCGCTCGACATTCCGCCGATCACTTTCATTCAACGACTGCGGGAAGTGGTGCCCATCACTGACCTGTATGTCGGCCTTATCAAGGCGCCGGTCTTCGGCCTCATCATTGCCATATCCGGCTGCTTTCAGGGGTTGCAGGTGAAGGCGAATGCCGAAGAGGTCGGCCTGCGCACCACGTCGGCCGTCGTCCAGGCGATCTTCCTGGTCATCGTGATCGATGCCTTCTTCGCTGTCTTCTTCACCTGGGTGGGCTGGAATTGACCGCGGAAGAGGAGGCCCAGGCCGCCGAGCAGGCGCGCGTCGACCAGGCCGTCGAGAAGGCGAAATACGCCATTCGCGTGCGCGGGCTGAAGAACAGTTTCGGCAACCAGGTCGTGCATGAAAATCTGGACCTGGATGTCCGCAAGGGCGAAATTCTTGGTGTGGTCGGCGGGTCTGGCACAGGCAAGTCGGTGCTCATGCGCTCCATTATCGGCCTTCAGGTTCCTGATGCGGGGACGGTCGAGGTGTTCGGCGAATCCATGGTCGATCGGACCGAGGACGAAGCGGTGGCTATCCGCAAACGCTGGGGCGTGCTGTTTCAGGGCGGGGCGCTCTTCTCCACCCTGACTGTGGCGGAAAATGTCGAGGTGCCGCTGCGCGAATATTATCCCAATATCGGCGCGCAACTCCGCGATGAGATCGCCGCGTACAAGATCCATATGACCGGCCTTCCGGCGGAGGCCGGGCCCAAATATCCGTCCGAACTTTCGGGCGGCATGCGCAAGCGCGCCGGCCTCGCGCGGGCATTGGCGATCGACCCCGATCTCCTGTTCCTGGACGAGCCAACGGCGGGCCTCGACCCGATCGGCGCGGCGGCTTTCGACCAGCAAACGCGCGATTTGCAGCAAGTTCTGGGTCTCACCGTATTCTTGATCACGCATGATCTCGATACGCTCTATTCCATTTGCGACCGGGTTGCGGTGCTGGCCGACAAGCAGGTGATCGCCGTCGGCACGATCGAGGAGCTGCTCGCTCTCGATCACCCGTGGATACAGGAATATTTCAACGGCCCGCGCGGCCGGGCGGCGACCGACGCGCAGCAGCGCGCAAAGAACGCGACGAAAGCGACGGTGTCGGGCAAGCGCAAACTGGACGGCGACGCGCCGGGAAGGCAGTAGGGAAGCATGGAAACTCGGTCCAACAACATCCTGGTGGGCAGCGTCGTGCTGGTGCTGCTCGCGGCGGTCATGGTCGCGGCCTTCTGGTTCTCTCGTATCGCGGGTGGTGAGGACGCGCTGTACGACATTTATTTCAAGCAGTCCGTGAACGGCCTCGCGAAGGGATCGAGCGTCAACTATTCGGGCGTGCCCTCGGGCCAGGTGAAGGATATCGAGCTGTGGAAGCGCGATCCCAGCTTCGTGAAGGTCCGCATCGCCGTGAAGGAAGGGACGCCGATCCTTCAGGGGACGACTGCGACCATCGCCGGGGTCGGCTTCACCGGCGTTTCGGAAATTGTCCTGGACGGCGCGGTCAAGGGCGCGCCGCCTATCCTGTGCCCGGCGGAAAATATCACCAGCGCATGCCCGGACGGCGTGCCGGTCATCCCGACCAAGCCGGGTGCGCTCGGCGAGCTTCTGAACAATGCGCCGCAGCTTCTGGAGCGCCTGTCTACGCTCACGGAAAGGCTGACGGAGCTGCTTAGCGACAAGAATCAGGCGCATATTTCGGGAATATTGGCGCATTTGGACACCGTTTCGGGCGCATTGGCGAACCAAAGCCCGGAAATTGAGAAGACTCTCGCCGAAACCCGTCTGGCCGTGCAGAAGGCCGGTGTCGCCGCCGAGGAGATCGGCAAGCTGTCGGCAACCACCAACGCCCTGTTGGATCAGGAGGGCAGGCCGCTGATGGCTGACCTGCGCAAATCCATCCAGTCGGCGGATCAGAGTATCCAGACCTTGAACGGCGTGATTGCCGAGGCAAGGCCGGGTGTTCAGGTCTTCTCCAAGCAGACCATGCCGGAAGTGGGATTGCTGATTCGCGATCTGCGCGAAATGTCGCGGGCCTTCCGCGCCATTTCCGAAAAGTTGGATCAGCAGGGCGCGGGCTCCATCATCGGCGCGCCCAAGCTGCCCGACTATAAGCCATAAGCAGAAGAGGCCCGACTATGACACACTTCGCCGCGAAGATTTCTGCCCGCCTGCTGGCCGCGACCCTCCTTCCGGCCGCCGCCCTGGCACTGCCCGGCTGCGTGTCGTTCGGCGGCAAGGCGCCGGCAATGCTGCTTTCCCTCAACGCCACGCAGAAGGTCGCGCCGGGCGCCGTCCGCACCGGCGGTTCCGGCGTCAGCATCACCGTGGTGGAACCCGAAGCGCCCAAGGCGCTGGATACCGTCCGCGTCCCGGTGCAGGTCAGTCCGACCTCAGTCGCCTATATCCAGAAGGTCCAGTGGGTGGACACGCCCAGGCACCTGTTCCGCAACCTGCTGTCCGAAACGATCAGCGCAACCGGGACCACGCTTGTTCTGGACCCTGGACAATATTCCGCCGATCCGGGAAGACGCCTGCTTGGCGAACTGGTCGATTTCGGTGTGAATGCCCAGGCACGCATGGCGACGGTGACCTATGACGCGACGCTGGCGGCTCCAGACGGCAGCTCGATCAGCAAAAAGCGCTTCTCGGCGAGCGTGCCGGTGTCCCAGATCGACGGCGCATCCGTCGGCGCGCCGCTTAACGAGGCAGCGAACAAGGTGGCTGCAGAGGTCGCCGCCTGGGTGACAACCGGCTGATCCGGCGTCCGATCAGGCGAGGCTCTTGCTCACCTGTTCGGTAACGTCCTTCGATAATCCGGGCTGAGCAAGGATACGCTTCAGCTCGTTCTGCATCATCTCCCCGCGTTCCACGTCGAACCGCCGCCAGCGGCCGAGCGGCGGCACCAGCCGCGCCGCCGTTTGCGGATTGATCGGGTCGAGTGCGAGGATAAGATCGGCGACCATGCGATAGCCTTCGCCTGACTTATGGTTGAAAGCCCATTGATTGGCGGCGAATGCGCCATAGAGGGACCGGACCCGGTTGGGGTTTGTCAGGGTGAAGGACTTGTGTTCGGCAAGCTCCTTAACATGCGCAACGATGTCGGCGTGGAAGGACAGCGCCTGTGTCTGGAACCATTTGTCGAGTACGAGCGCATCGCCCGCATAGCGGTTGTAGAACACGTCCAGCGCGATCTCGCGCTTGTCGCCATTGCTGTTGCTCAGCACGGCAAGCGCCGCCTGGCGCTCGGTCATATTGTCAGCGCGATCGAATTGTCCAAATGCAAGGTCGTCCGCGTCGGGCGCACCGGATCCCGCGATATAGGCCAGGGCGGTATTGCGCAGTTTACGCGCGCCCCGCGCCTGCGCCGACAATGAAAAGCCATTGGCTTCCGTGCGGGCGTGGATATCTCGCCACAGCGGTTCCAGCGCCTTGCCGATCTTCGCCTGCAGGCGATCACGCGCCGCATGAATCGCATCGGGATCGACGATCGCCATCTGATCGCCAAGATAGGACTCGCTGGGCAATCTTATCGCCTCGGCGATAAAGGCCGCATCGAGTGTGGGATCGGTCGCCGTGTCCCGGATGGCCGCGATGACCGGCGCATCGTCAAGCAGCTGTCCGGAGACGTCACCGACGAGCGTATTAACCATGAGCTGCTGCATCGCTTCATAACGGGCGAAGGGATCGTCGTCATGCGCCGACAGGAAGGCCAATTCGTCTTGGCTCCGTTCCGTCTCTACGATGATCGGCGCAGAAAAGCCGCGATTGATCGAGAGAATCGGCGGCGTTGCAAAGCCGGTGAAGGCGAATTCCTGTTCGGCCTGCGTCAGCATCAGCAGCGTGTCGCCGCCATGCTTGCCCGTCTTACGATCGAAAAGGGCGATGCGGACGGGGATGGCCATCGGCAGCTTGACCTGCTGGCCCGGCGTAGCGGGAATGGCCTGCCGCAGGATCAAGCGCGCTTCGCCGCTGGCGGCATTGTGCGCCATCAGTGCCTTCACCCTGGGCGTGCCCGCCTGCTCGTACCACAATCGGAACTGGCGCAGATCAATCCTGCCGCCGTCCTCCATCGCGCGGACGAAATCTTCGCAGGTGGCAGCCTCGCCGTCATGCCGGTCGAAATAGAGATCGGTCCCTTGCCGGAAGCGCTCCTCGCCCAGCATCAGCGCCATCATGCGGATCAGTTCAGCGCCCTTGTTATATATGGTCGCCGTGTAGAAGTTGCCGATCTCCATATAGGATTCGGGCCGGACGGGATGGGCGAGCGGCCCCGCATCCTCCTGGAATTGCGCGGCGCGCAACGCGCGGACATCCTCGATCCGCTTGACCGGCGGGGAACCCATGTCGGCGGAAAAGCTCTGGTCGCGAAAGACGGTGAAGCCTTCCTTCAGCGATAGCTGAAACCAATCGCGGCAGGTGACGCGGTTGCCCGACCAGTTGTGGAAATATTCATGAGCCACGACGCCTTCGACCGCATCAAAGTCCATGTCCGTTGCCGTATCCGGATCGGCCAGTATGTAGCGGGAATTGAAGATGTTGAGGCCCTTGTTCTCCATCGCGCCGAAATTGAAATCGGCGACGGCGACGATATTGAACACATCCAGGTCATATTCGCGGCCATAGACCCTCTCATCCCAGGCCATGGAATGTTTGAGCGCCGTCATGGCATGGCCGGTGCGTGGAAGGTCGCTTTCCTTCACCCATATGCCCAGCTTCACTTCGCGGCCCGACATGGTGGTAAAGCTGTCCGTGTTGCAGGCGAGATCGCCCGCCACCAATGCGAAGAGATAGCAGGGCTTTGGGAAGGGGTCGTTCCATTCCACCCAATGCCGTCCGTCATCCAGATCGCCCGCGCCGACAGGATCACCGTTAGCCAGGAGTACGGGATAGAGGGTTTGATCGGCCTCCATACGCACATGATAGCGGCTCAGAACGTCCGGTCTGTCCGGGAAGAAAGTGATCCGCCTGAAGCCTTCCGCCTCGCACTGCGTGCACAGCAGACCGCCAGAGGCGTATAGTCCCATAAGCTGCGTGTTGGCGACCGGCGAAATCTCGACCATCGTTTCAACGTTATGGATTTCGCCAGAGAGCGGCACCACCAAGGCGCCATCGTTCACGGTCCATTCTGCTGCTGTCAGCAGCCGGCCGTCGACAAGCACTTCCCGTGGCACCAGCCCGTCGCCATCCAGACGCAGCGGACGGTCATGTGATCCGTTGCGGACAACCGAAAGCCGGGCGCGGACCTGCGTACGCTGCGCATCGAGCGTAAAGTCCAGCGCGATATCCGGAACCAGCCAATCCGGCGTGCGATAGTCCGACCGGCGTATGACGACAGGCGGCTGCGCCGCGGCGGTGGATTGAACATCGGCCATCATTCTCTCCTATGCGGCCATGCGGCCGCATACAAGCATAGGCTTGGAGAGGCGGCAAAGGTTCCCGCCCGCAGAGAAAATGCCGTTAGCTGCCGTTCGGGCCAGGGCCGGTGGGACCGTTGCCGCCGGTGGCGCCGCCAGCACCCACTGCGCCGATATTGCCGAAGATTTCCTGGAACAGGCTGCGATGGCGGCCAAGCGTCGGAGTCTTGTCGCCGCTGGGAGAGATCCTCTGGACTGTCTCCAGGCCCGTGCGCGACACATTGGCGACATTGCCTGCCGCATCGAAGCTGACACGCAATACCGTCTGGCTGACCGGCTTGGGGCTCGAGAAGGCGAGCTGACGCATGTCGCGCGACAGATAGTACCAGTCACCCTGGCCGAACTGTTCGGAGAAAGTCGGATGACCCAAAGTCAATTCGACGGACTCCCGATTGTCGATGCCCGGCTTGATCGAATCCACCAGCAACTTATCCACCTGATAGCCCTGATGCGTGCGGATGCGCGTGCAGCCAGACGTCATGACCGCCGCGGCCAGAACCGCCGTGGCTAGAATGAGACGTCCGCCCCGGAAACGGTGGGAGGATTGGCGCATGATAGTCTCCTGGAGGCCGCTCGGGCTGCTTGGATCACAATTCCGTTCAAGGCCATTGCATTGACGGGCATGCCAATCAATATGGAAATGCGCCGAGGCAGACAAGTGCCGCGCCGCCGGGCGCCTCGTCCGATCCCACAACTCGAACGTCCCGGCCAGTTCGGGCCGGAAAACCGCCATGTCTTTCCTGTCCCGACTCTTTCAGCGCAGCGATCCGCGCGATGTGATGATGCCGCTGTACAATGCGATAGTCGCGCAGGGCCGTCGCCCGCACTGGTATGTGGATGGCAAAGTGCCCGATACGCTGGATGGCCGGTTCGATATGATCGCCGCCATCCTAGTGATGGTGCTGTTGCGGCTGGAGGGAGAAGTCGATCGCAAGCAGGAAAGTGTCTGGCTTACCGAGATATTCGTCGAGGATATGGACGGCCAGCTCCGCCAGATCGGCATTGGCGACATGATCGTCGGCAAGCATATCGGTAAGATGATGAGTGCGCTCGGCGGACGCTTGTCCGCCTATCGCCCGGCCATGGAGCCGGCGGGCGACCTGCGCTCTGCACTGGAACGCAACCTGTATCGCGGTGAAACGCCGGGCGATCAGGCGCTCGCCTATGTCGAGGAAAGCCTGCGCGGATTCAGGGCGGGGCTAGACGCCATGCCGGTCAATGCAATCCTGGAGGGGAGTATTCCGCTGTGACGGCCGCACCCGCGCCTGAATTTTCGCGCCCTGAATTTTCGCGCATCGTAAAGCTCGATCAACTTGGCAAGGCGGGCGCTACGCAGGCGGTTTCTCCAACAGACGCCGAGCGCGCCGCTCTTGCTCGCCGTTTTGGTCTGCTCACGCTCGACCGGATGGAGGCCGATTATGCGCTGACCGAGGAAGACGGCGCGTTGATGGCGCGGGGGCGGTTGCGCGCCGCCCTGTCGCAGCCCTGCGTCGCCACGGGGGAGCCCGTCCCGGAGACGATCGATACGCCCTTTGCCATCCGCTTCATCCCGGAAAGCGCGGAGCCTGCCAGCGATGAGATCGAGGTCGATGGCGAGGACTATGACACGGTCATCTACACCGGGGAGAGCATCAATGTGGGAGAGGCAATTGCCGAGACCCTGGCCCTTGCGCTTGAACCTTATCCCCGTTCGCCCAATGCCGACGCCTTTCTGAAGGATGTGGGCGTCCTGAGCGAAGAGCAGGCCAGCCCCTTTGCGGCGCTGCTGGCGATGGCGACTAAGAAGAAATAGGCGGCAGGTTCCGCCTTTGTTCCGAAGGCGCTTTCTGTTAGGGAAAGCGCTATGGACGACGACGCCCCTCCCTTGAGGAAGATCATCCATATCGACATGGACGCCTTCTATGCGTCGGTCGAGCAGCGCGACAATCCGGACTTGCGCGGACAGCCCGTTGCCGTCGGCGGTGGCGGTCCGCGCGGGGTGGTGGCTGCGGCAAGTTATGAGGCGCGCGCCTTTGGCGTCCGTTCCGCCATGCCCGGCGCCCGCGCGCGGCGGCTGTGCCCGACCCTGATCTTCACGCCGCCCCGTTTCGATGTGTACCGGCAGGTTTCGGGCCAGGTGCGCGCAATCTTCGAGCGGTTCACCGACGTCATTCAACCCCTGTCGCTGGACGAGGCCTATCTGGACGTCACGGAAAACAAGCCGGGCCTGACGTCCGCCACACAGATTGCCGAACAGATCCGGCAGATGATCCGGGAGGAGACGGGCCTGACCGCATCGGCGGGCGTGTCCTACAACAAGCTGATCGCCAAGCTCGCGTCCGACGAGAACAAGCCGGACGGGCTGTGCGTCGTGCGCCCGGCGGAGGGCGCGGCCTTCGTCGCCCGCATGCCCGTGCGGCGCATCCATGGCGTGGGTCCGGTGACGGCGCAGCGGATGCAGGCGCTGGGTATAGAGACCGGCGCTGACCTGCGTGACCGCGACCTGCCGTTTCTGGAGCGGCATTTCGGCAAGTCGGCGCTCTATTATTATCGGGCGGTGCGCGGCCGGGATGATCGCCCGGTCCATGACCGCGAGGCCCGCAAGTCGGTCAGCGTGGAGGACACCTTCTTCACCGATCTGGTGACGCGGGAGGAGCTGATCCAGGAACTGGACCGGATTTCGGAGCGGCTGTGGGAGAGGATCACCAAGGCGCAGGCCTATGGGCGGACCGTGACACTGAAGATCAAGTTTGCCGACTTTGCGATCATCTCCCGCTCGCGCTCTTTCACGCTGCCCGTTCGCGACGCCGCGACGATCGCGGAAACGGGAAGGGCGTTGCTGATGGCGCAATTGCCCCTGCGCATGGGCGCCCGGCTGCTCGGCCTTGGCGTGCACAATCTGGAAGGCCCGGAGGCGGACGCGGGCGCCGGGCAATTGGCGCTCGCGATCTAGGCCATCATCAGAACGGCACCCAGTTCCGCTTCTCGGTGAACTTCATATAGCCCGCATTCACGCCCAGCCGATAGCCGACGCCAAGGCGGATCGGGATAAGGACTATGTCGCCGCGGCGCAGATAGCTGGCGTTGAAGCCACCGACGAAATAGGCCGCGCCCTCGCCAGCGGGAAAGCGGCGATAGATGTCCTGCGTGTCATAGAGATTGTAGACGAGCACGAAGGTGTTGCCGGCATTGCCGCCCGCGTCGAAGCCGACGGACGGGCCGGTCCAGTAGATGTCCCGTTTGCCCTCTATCTTGTGGCTAAGCGTGCCGGAGCCATAACGTAGCCCGACGACCAGCGCACCCGATGCTTCGCGACCGGCGATATAGGCGTTGGGCTCGCCCTGTTCCTTCAGGATCTTCTCGATAATCCCGGCCAGACCCTGCGCGCCCTTGCCGAACACGCCCTCCGCAGCGCCTATCAGGTCATCCTTCTGATAGGATGTGCTGGAATTGGGGGCAGCCGGCGCGGTTGCGGGGGTGACGGTCTGGCCCGAAGCGGTCTGCGGCGGTTCGCTTGCGCCACTGTCATAGACATTGGGGTCCGCGGCAGGCGGGGCCGTATCCGCTGGCGGAGTCTGATTGTTGGGCGGGGGGGTAAGGTCGGCATCGATCGACGTATTGGGGTCAACTGTCCTGACCTGTGCAATGGCGGGGGCGGCCATGGGCCCCAGGACCAGCCCGGACATGGCGATGACAAGTGAAGCCGCGCGCGCCCAGCGCACGGCATGTATGGTTGTGTTCCGGCGCATCGCCCGGCTCTCCCCGATAATAACCCGCTCGCAATTCGAGGGTGCCGACTATCGACTTCGCACATGAAACGGCAATGAACGAACGGCGACCCGAGTCGATTCTGCGCCAGTCCGAATCGATTTTCCATCGGGTCAGGCAACGTCCGGCACAACCCGCCCCCGATGCCGTTAAAATAGATGTGCGCGCGATGTGCAAAGTGCCGTTGCCTTGCGCGAACCGCGCCGCTATAGCCCGTCGCTCAGCAGCCTCTGCTCGCGTGTAAGCGGGTCGAAGCGCCATGTGGAGACGTGGGTGAGTGGCTGAAACCAGCGGTTTGCTAAACCGTCGTGCCCTGAATGGGGCACCCCGGGTTCGAATCCCGGCGTCTCCGCCACCAAATAGGTTAAGGACGTCCAAAGACGTCTCGCCATATCGACTTTTTCTGTCTGAAAACTGATGCTTAGCTGATCGGTTCGGCCAAGGCCGTTTTACCGCGTTTCGTGACGTCTCACGAATCGAAGGTACTGAAACGTGGTACGGGCGGTCGAAAAACGTGGTACTTTTTTGACAGGAAAAACGCGTGCTGAGCGACACCAAGATCCGGACGGCCAGGCCTAGGCCGGCTGCCTATAAACTAACCGACTCAAACCGACTCTTCCTGCTCGTGACGCCGGGCGGCGGCAAGCTGTGGCGGTGGAACTATGCCTATGATGGAAAGCAGAAGACATTGGCCTTTGGCGCATGGCCGGCGATAACCCTCGCTGATGCGCGGGCGAAGCGCGACGAAGCCTACACTTTACTGTGTGAAGGGCGTGACCCCTCGGTAGCCAAAAAGCTCAGGATCGAGGCGAATATCGAGGCTGGCCGGCAGACGTTTGAGCGAGTCGCGCGAGAATGGTTCGCCAATGCCAAGTCGCGTTGGGCCCGCGTACACGCAGACGATATCATACGCAGTCTTGAGCGGGACGTGTTTCCGACCATTGGGGCGCTGCCGATCTCCCAGCTTACCGCGCCATTCATCCTGGGCGTTCTGCGGGAAATCGAGGTGCGGGGCGCAATCGAGACTGCCAAGCGCATCCGCCAGCGGATATCGGCGGTCTTCATCTATGCAATTGCTCAAGGGATTGCGGAGCATGACCCGGCCGAAAAACTGGGTGCTGTCCTGAAGCCTTTACGAAAGGGACGCCAGCCAGCGATCACGGATCTTGCCCTGTTGCGCAAGATGATCAACGACGCTGAAGAAGATTATGCCAAGCCGATCACGCGGCTGGCGCTGAGGCTCATTGCTCTGACAGCCGTTCGGCCCAGCGAACTGCGCGGCGCGCATTGGGCCGAATTCGAGGGTCTGGACGGTAAAGCGCCTCTCTGGCGCATTCCAGCAGCACGTATGAAAGGCGATCTGGATCGCAAGGACGAGCTGCATGGTGATCATCTCGTTCCACTCACGCCGCAGGCTGTGGCTGTCTTGCGCGCCATCTGGCCGCTGACGGGCGAAGGTGACCTTGTCTTCCCAAGCGCCCGTCATCCGACTCGGCCCATGAGCGAGAATGCGATTGGCTACCTCCTTAACCGCGCAGGCTATCATGGCCATCATGTACCACATGGGTTCCGCGCTGCCTTTTCGACGATCATGAACGAATGGGCTGAGCGTGAGGGTAAAGATCTTGATCGCAGCATTATCGATCTGATGTTGGCGCATGTGCCCAAGAACAAGATCGAAGGCGCCTATAATCGTGCTGCCTATATGCCACGCCGTCGTGAACTGGCGCAGGTCTGGGCGGATATGTTGAGCGAAGGGCTGCCCGACCCGGTCGTGCTGGTCGAGCGGCCAGCGCAAAACCTCATGCCGGACTCGCGCCGACGCATACCACCTGCCGTTTCAGGTGACTTTATCTTTCCCAGGAAAGCGCGAGCCTCCGCGACTCGATATCGAGCAGGATCGGTCAACGACTAAATTGCAATCCTGATAAACCGGATAGGTTCTAAAATACCAAACCTAGAATCCTGTCTGGCTACTGCCCCTACTGCCTCTCTCGTTGGCGGTGTGGGCGATAGCGGCTGAAGCCTCGTCCGGCTGGGCCGCAACCGGCATGTCACAAGAAATGTCCGCCGCCAGCTTGGCCGGCTTTGCAGCGCGAAGCACATTTCCCGTGCCTGCCTGTCCTACGCTGATCGCTTCGGCCGCTGTCGCGGTGCCGCGCCGTCCATATCGCCCCTCTCCCCGCCATGAGGCCGCGAAGGGCGCGGGCTCACACACAGGAGTATCAGACATGGCTATCATCGGCACCTTCACCCGAACCTCGGACAGTTTCTCGGGCACGATCAAGACGCTCACGCTCAACAGCAAGGTCAGCATCGTTCCTGCCGACAGGGAGCATGACAAGGCACCCGACTTCCGCATTTTTGCGGGCACGCTGGAGATCGGCGCTGCCTGGCAGAAGGTCTCCGCCGCCGACCGGGATTATCTTTCCTGCAAGATCGATGATCTGAGCCTTCCTGCTCCCCTTTATGCCAGCCTTGTCACGGCGCAGGATGGGCAGGGCTATGCGCTCATCTGGTCCCGGTAACGACACTTCCGCACTCCGCCTTTGGCGGGGTGCGGTATCTCTTCGGGACTGTACCGCCTGGCCGGCGGCTCATTCCGGCTCGACCGTGTAGAAGAAGGGATTGCGCTGCCAATCGGCAATGGCGGATTCGCGCCAGCCGACGCAGCGCTCGGCCAGTTTGATCTGTCTCGGGAAGGTTCCTTGCTGGACCTTCCTGTAGAGCGTTGCTCGGCTGAGGCCCGTGCGATGAAGAACCGTATCGATACGTAAAAAGCGATCGGGTGTCGGCATGGTGAAAATATGATCCTGTGTCATGGGATGACCTTTCGTGGTCGGCTTGTCAGCCATTTCGGGGTGAGAAAGGGGCAGGCGCTTTGCGCCGGATCGTTCGCTGCCCAGCACAACTGCTCGCGCGTGGTTCGGTGAAAAAAACCAGATCTGTCCTGCGCTTTTCGCGCAGCGCGTCAGCATGGTCGGCGCAAATAGCCCCGTGCTGTGCGGCGGTAGTTCCTGATGCTGCGGTTCTGTCTGGCGATGCGAACCCTGATGACGGGAGTAGCTGCAGTGACGGTGCGTCGTGGCCGTCGGTATCGACGCTGTGAGCCCGTGCAATCTGGACCTGGCGTAATGGCGGGATGCCTCCCGACACGCTCCTGATGTGCCCTAAACTGTGCCTCTTATACATTCTCCATTTTCCATAAGCTAAGGGTTGAAGCGGCCCCGGCTTGGAAGGTGGGATAAGTCTGATCTTTTATACAAGTGGGCGAGACGCTCTCAATCGCGCCAAAATGGCCGGAACTGTCCGCAAAGGGCTTCAAAGGTCTCGAAGGGTCTCCAATGGTCCGCAAAGGTCCCGAAGGGTTCGTAAGTGCATGTCATTTTGAACCTGATTCTTTTGCGGGCCTTACGGTCTCTATTTCTGTTTCACCTGTTTTGGCCCGGTTTCTCGCTGCTGGCGCCATCGAAGTTCCGATTCGCGACCCATAGTTTTTCGCCGTCCCGCCCGTTTGGGTCGGCCGCGCTCTACCTCCCGTTGGTCGGCCGAGCCACGCGTGCCGCGCGTCTCGTCGGTGCCCGTGACGATCGCCTGACGGGGGACGGCCTTGGGGCCTGAGGCGGTCGCGCTGGTGCGCGGCGTGTTGGGGTCGGACCGCTTAGGGTGGCGGGGTGTGGGCGTCGTTACCCGATAGGCCCACCGCGGGGCGCTGCAACCCGGACAAGCCGGGTCCTTCTCTTGGCGTTGCGGTTCTTGGCAGAATGCAGCCCCCCTTCCTCGGTGCGCCTTGCGGTCCACTCCT
>DASVND010000052.1:0-4055 GCA_036384035.1 Sphingobium sp.
TGCCGGACGCCTCGAACAGATAATCGCGGCTGGCTTCCAGTTCGCTCCTGAGTTTAGCAACATCGACGCCGACGACTTCCCCCCGCCATTTGCGGATCGCACCGGCGACCATCACGGTGTCGACGTTGGAGCGTTCCATCAGCGTGACGATAGCCCCCGTCACATGGTTGAGCGGGGCGACGTTAATCGCCGATGCGTCGAGCAACAGGATGTCGGCGTCCTTACCTGGCGTCAGGCTGCCGATCTTGCGATCTAGTTTCAGGCCTTTCGCGCCCTCGATCGTCGCGAAGCGAATCGCGTCGCGCGAGGTCACCATATCCGGCACCTCGCTGTCGCCCCTGAGCGCCCGCTCGTTGATGAAGGCGCGCTGCAGCGTCATCGCACTGCGCATCTGTGTGAACGGGTCCGCCGTCATCGTGCATTCGACATCGCTCGAGAGCGACGGCTGCATGCCCAAATCGAGCGCCTTCTGGATCGGCGGCATGCCGTGCCGCATCGTCATCTCGATCGGCACCGACAGCGAGATGTGGGCGCCCGCATCAGCCGCAGCCTTCCAGGCGAGATCGGACATGCCCGTCATATGGATGAAGATATTGTCCGCGCCGAACTGGCCGGAACGGGCGAGGTCATCGAAGACGGCTTGCACGCCGAAGGTGCCAACTACGTGCAGCGCGACCGGAATGGCCAGTTCCCGACCGATCTTCCAAGCTTCCGCATGACCGGGCATATAAATCTCCCCGCCCATAGCCATGGTCAGGAGCTGATCGCCGGACGAGAAATGTTCTGATTTCAGTCGCCGCGCATCAAGCGGATATTGCGCGCGGTCGCCCCAACCCTCGAAATAACCGAAAACCGCACGACGCCCGGCGTCACGCAGTGCCTGTACCGCGGCGTCCGAGTGTTCAGGAGAATGATGGATTTGAGAGACGTCCATGACGGTCGTCACCCCGGCGTCTATCTGCGAGAGCGAACCGAAAAGCTCGCTGATGTAAACGTCCTGCGGACGATAAACCATCGAGAACTTCTGCAGGATGTCCTCATGATAGTTGATCGCGCTGTGCGGAAGCCCGTCGTTGACCAATATACCGTCGGCCAGGAAGCCGCGCAGCGCTGTCTCAAATAGGTGGTGATGGGTATCGACGAAGCCCGGCATCACGATCATACCCCGCGCATCGAGGACCGCGGCATCCCCCGCGTCGATATACGGAGCGACGGCCTCGATGCGCCGGCCGGACACGAGGACGTCGGCGCAGGCGAAATCGCCGACGTGTGGATCCATCGACAGGACGCTGCCGCCACGGATCAGAATCCGCCGGCCGTCCTCGCCGGACGCGCTTGGCATCTCTGATGGTGTTGACCGCAGGGCATTGTCCAGAATAGGCGGGCCGCCGCCAGCCTTGTGCCCAAGATGATATTGGCCGGCGGGCGCAGGCGCCGGCTGCGGGCCGGCACGTTCCTGGCTATGGTGCTTGCACAAAGGGCTTCTCCCCCAAGATTTCGATGCTATCCTTGGTTTCCGCCGATGGATTGTCCGCGATCGACGCTGATCTCTTGGCCCGTGATCTCTGACGCCCCATCCGACGCCAGGAACATATAGGCCCCGGCAAGATGCTTGGGATCGATCAGGCCCGGGCGGATCACCATCTGTGCCATGAGCGCAGCCTGGTCGTCCGCGGTCAGTCCGTTCATGTTCATTTCGGTCGCCATCGAACCCGGACACACGGCGTTGACGGTAATGCCCTTCTCGCCAAGATCGCATGCCAGCGAGCGTACCATGCCCAGTACGGCGTGCTTGGACGAGATATAGGCCAGGAAATTGCCCTTCATCGCCAGTCGTGCCCAGATGGATGCGGTGAAGATGATCTTTCCGCCGGGTTTCATGCGGGCGATGGCTTCTTGCGCACACCAATAGAGGCCGAACACGTTCACTTCGAAATGACGGACGAAATTCTCGGCGTTCTTGTCGCTGCGATCGCCCGGAGGCGTCGGGATGCCGATGCCGGCGTTGTTCACCAGGACATCGATATCACCGATGTCCGTAAAGGCGGCGATTACCTCCTCCCGGCGGGAGATATCGAATTTCAGGGCGGTGACCTTCGCGCCGGTCTCCTGCTGGATCCTGTCCCGCGCCTCGAAGACGTCGTCGAGATGCGAGGTAATCGTCAGCTCCACGCCCTGCCGCGCAAATTCTGTCGCGACGGCTAGTCCGATCCCGCTGCTTGCGCCGACGAAAACGATCTTCTTGCCCGACAATCCGTAGTCAGCCTTGGTCATTGGTAAGTCCTTTCATGATTCATTCTGCAGACATCGCGTTGTCACTTGGCCCTCGCCAGCGGTCGCGGCGTATCGCTGGCGATCGGGGTTTTTCGAAAGGCGGCGTCGAGTTCGGCCACTTTGGCGCGATAGGCCTCGACCGAGTGTTCCTTGACCGGACCATAGCCGCGTATCTCATCCGCCGCGGCTAGCAGCGCGACCGCCCGATCGTAATTGGCCGGGGTGATGTCAGCGAGCGTGGACCACAGCAACTGCACATAATCCTTGACCAACCCGCGCTCCATCCGGCGTTCGGCAGTGTAGCCGAAGGGATCGAACGCGGTGCCGCGCAGGCCGCGCAACCGAGCGAGCAGTCCGAGCGGGACGAGGATCCAAGATCCGAACTCACGCTTGCGCGGGCGGCCGTTCACCTTGCGGCCGGCCAGGATCGGGGGCGCCAGGTTAAAGGTGATGCGTGCCGTGTCATCGAACGCCGAAGCAATGTCCGCCCGGAGGCGTTCGTCGGTCAGCATTCGCGCGACCTCATATTCGTCCTTATAGGCGAGCAATTTGGCATAGGCTCGAGCGACGGTTCGTGACAATTCGTTGCGACCGGGCGCCACGTCCGCTTCCTGCGCGCGCACTTTGGCCATCATGTCGCGATAGCGCTGAGCCAGCGCCGCATTCTGATAGACGGTCAAATGCGCCGCGCGATGGTCGATGATCTCATCGACGGTTTCCGCTCGCGGCCTCTGGCATGGCGTTACCCCCCGCGCCATGTCCAACACCGTCTGCGGGTTGGCAGCATAGAGCCGGCCCAGCCGGAGTGCGCGGATGTTGAACGGCACCGCGACGCCGTTCAGAGCCACCGCTTGCTCGATCGCCTGGATACCGACCGGTAGGCCGCCGCGCTGCGCCGCTACACCCAGCAAGAAGAGATTGGCCCCGATCGTGTCGCCCATGATGGCCAGCGCGATCGCGGAGGCGTTCGCGCTGGTGAAGCTGTCCTTGTCCACGGCCCGGCTCAATTGCGCGGTCAGCAGCTTCGTATCGGGGTCGAAATCACGATCGAACTGGAACGCCAGCGTTGGCGAGACGTCGCCGTTGACGACGGCGCGGGTACGCGTAGGGCTGAGCGCCGTCGCCGATTCCGCACCGAGCGCGGCGACTAGATCGAACGCCAGCAGCAGGTCGGCCTCGCCCCGCCCGAGGCGTTGCGCATGGACTGCGCCCTGGTTCGCCGCGATCCGCACATGGCTGTAAACTGCACCGTTCTTTTGACTGAGACCCGTCATATCGAACAGCGACATCGACTGGCCTTCGAGATGGGCGGCCATGCCAAGCAACGCGCCCACAGTGACGACGCCGGTGCCGCCAATACCAGTGATCATCACATTGTAACCAGCATCACCGATCATGGCGCGCGGTGCTGGTGGAAGGTCGGCGAACAGTGCCTCGTCGATCGCCAGGGCCTTGGGCTTGCGCGGCTCGGCGTCGTAGACCGTCACGAACGACGGGCAGAAGCCGCCGAGGCAGCTATAGTCCTTGTTGCAGCTCGACTGGTCGATAGCGCGCTTGCGCCCGAATTCAGTTTCGACCGGGACCAGACTTACGCAGGTCGACTGGACAGAACAGTCCCCGCATCCCTCGCAGACCGATTGCGCTATGAACAGCCGCTTGGGCGGATTGGGGAAAGCGCCGGTCTTGCGGCGGCGGCGTTTTTCGGCTGCGCAGGTCTGTTCGTAAATCAGGACCGAGCAGCCGCCGACCTCGCGCAGCCGCCGCTGGAACTCGTCGAGCCT
>DASVND010000053.1:0-2348 GCA_036384035.1 Sphingobium sp.
CGAGCAGGCGCACAAGCCGGTCGCAAAGATCGGGCGAGATCCGATGCACGCCTGACCCGACCATCAGGAGCTGCCATGAGCGGGGAACGCGGTCAGTCATCTACCCTCCACATCCGTGCGCGCACGAAGCGCACTCTTTCAGCAACCGGAGCGAGAGGCAGGGAGACAAGCTCATAGCCAAGATCGGCATAGACCGTGACCATTGCCTCATAGGTCGCCTGAGCTTCTGCGAAGTCCTGCTTCCTCTCCGCATCCTGCCCGAAAATCTCGCGCCAGGGCCGGGCGATGAACACCCGACGCTGGTAGCGGAACAAGTCCGCCGCGCGTTCGACATGGGGAGAAACGGATAAGCCGCACAGGTTGAGATAGCCCGACACATCGGGAATGCCGCGATCGAAGATCACCGGGCCAGTGAGATCGCTGGCTTCATGCCAGGATCGTAATTCCCAGCTCAGCATCAGTTCGGCATAGGCGACACGATCGGCCCAAGGCAGGGCGGTGCCGCCGATCGCAACCTGATCACGGATGATCGCGCGACCGGCTTCGGACATGTGGTGAAAGCCCTGCGCCGCCAGTGCGTTGATCAAGGTGGTTTTGCCCGATCCGGGACCGCCGGTGATGATATGGAAATCGGGACGATCAGCCATTGTCCGATAGTTCTTCCCTATTTTGGGCCTCAGCCTCGAACGCCCGACGCCCACGCCGCTTCCAGAGCGCCAGCACGTCGCCAACATTTCCCTCCCGCGCCTTCGCCGCCAGTTCGAGCATCGCGCCGTAGAGGGTGGCGCGATCGTCGTCGGCGAGTTCGACCAGGCCGGCCTTCTGGACGAGGCCACCCAGCTCGATCAGATGGCGGGTGCGTGTCCGACGTTCCACGACCCATTCCCTCGTATCGGTGCGGCGTTGCCTTGCCTCGACGCGGCGAATGGCGTGATGGGTTCGCACCATCGCTTTGCCGGTCGCGGCCACATCAGCCGCGAGTCTTCTTCCCGCGCCGCTGAAAGAAAGCGGAGCCTTTCGCGCGCCATGCCTCCCTTTCTTCCGCACTGGACGATTCCACGGCGGCGATCAGCGCGCCGGCAAGCGTATCGAGATCGAGCGCGTCCGCCCCCGTCGCTGTCACCAGTTCGCCGAGCTGCTGGACCTTCTTGGCCTTGAGCGTCCTGGCCTTGTCGCCTAACGCCTTCAACTCCGCATCATAATCCCGCACTTTCATCCCTTCTCCCCTTCGGTGATGTCGCGCACGACCGCTAGCGCGAAGCCGTCCCAGCCCTTTTCGCCCACGGTCTGAATGGCGGTCGCATCGAGCCGGGGATCGGCAGCGATCATGTCGAGAAACTCGCGCACGCCGCGCACATTGGGATCGTCGGAATCGGGATCAACGACCGCGCCGCCGCGCACCACATTGTCACCGATGATGACGGTGCCGGGGCGGGAAAGACGGAGCGCCCAATTGAGATAGGCGGGGTTGTTCGGCTTATCCGCGTCGATGAAAATCAGGTCAAAGGGGCCAGCGGTTTCCGCCTCCAACAGGGGCAGCACATCGAGCGCCTTGCCGACGCGCAATTCGACGCGATCAGCGGCGCCGGCACGATCGAGATTGGCGCGGGCTACATCGGCATGGACGGCGCTCGCCTCGATCGTCACGACAGAACCCGAGGCGGGCAGGGCACGCGCGAACCAGATCGTGCTATAGCCGCCCAGCGTGCCGATTTCGAGAACACGTCGCGCCCCGGTCATGGCGACGAACAGCGCGAGCATCTTGCCTTGGGCTGGCGAAACGTCATGCCCCGGAAGGCCGGCCTTACCGTTTGCGGTCAGCACATCGTCCAGCGCCGCGTCATGCGGGGCAAGCAGATCGGCGAAATAGCTATCGACCGCCTGCCACTTCTCCGCATCCGCCGATGGATAGTCCGGTGTCCGCACCATATCCTTTTCCTTATGCCCAGAGCCAGCAGCGTAGCATGTTCGCGCGCGTGAGGAACTGTTCCGACCCAGAAATGCGGCGAAGTCAATCATGCGAACGGCAGAGAGTGTGAGTGCGCGCTTATACGTCGTTGCCGACGTGCGCTTAAGAAGGCAGAATGAGCAACGCGATGGCGATCTATCATTTCTCAGCCAAGGTCATCAGCCGTGCGAACGGATCGAGCGCCGTTGCGAGCGCGGCCTATCGTGCAGCCGAACGGCTGCACGATGACCGGCTTGGGCGCGACCATGATTTCTCGAACAAGGCCGGCGTCGTCCATTCGGAAATCATGCTGCCCGAAGGTGTGCCGGAGCGTTTAAACGATCGCACGACACTGTGGAACGAGGTCGAAGGGGCTGAGAAACGCAAGGACGCGCAGCTT
>DASVND010000054.1:0-29236 GCA_036384035.1 Sphingobium sp.
CCGTCATTCCCGCGAAAGTCGAAGAGAGTCACGTGCCTCTCGTCGACTTTCGCGGGAATGACGGGTCAGGGACGCGTTGCAATAGCGACTGCCAGCTCTTTGCAGATGCGGCACATAGCCCGATCCTGTAACCTCACCCGCAGCGCACGGACGTCACCACCATCTTCTCGTCATAGCTCACGGTCAGCCTGTCCTGCCGGAAGTCCATGGTCATCGCCGTCCCCGGCGCGCCCCAGCGCAGCGTCGTCGCGCCGGAAATCTTCAGCATCTCCGCGCCCAGGTCCGCCGTGGCTATCTTGCCCACGAACGCGTCGAGGCCGTCATTCTTGCATTCGCCGCTGGCCGCAGGCGGCGCGGCCGGACCGCTCTCGCCCGTGGTCGCGCAAGCGCCGAGCGGCAGCGCCGCCATCGCCAGACCGATCATCGCAATCGCTTTCATGCCTGCGCCTCCGTGCCATCCATTGCCGTCCGGGTCATCCGCAGCCGCCCGTTGCGCACCGCAAAGGCCATGCGCCCCTCCACCAGATCGACGGCGTCGCGCCCGAACTGTTCGTAGCGCCAGCCTTCCAGGATGGGGAGATTGTCCCGCACCCCCGCCGCCAGCGCATCCAGATCGTCCGACCGCGCCAGCAGCCGCGCCGCGACATTGATGTCCCGCGAGCGGATCTTGAGCAGCAGCTTGAGCAAATCCGCCACCAACGCCCCGTCCTTGCCCAGTGCGGGCTTCTTGGGGTCGCGCTCGGGCATCTCGTCCTTCGACAGCGGACCCTGGCTCGCCAGCGCCGCCATCATCCGTGCGCCGATGTCATTGCCCTTCCACGCCGCCGACAGCCCCCGGACCTTGCCCAGATCGTCCTGGCTGCGCGGCGGGTGGGAGGCGATGTCGGCCAGCGTCTCATCCTTGACGATGCGCCCGCGCGGCAGGTTCTTGTCCTGCGCCTCTTGCTCGCGCCATGCGGCCAGCGCCTTGAGGCGGCCCAGCACGTCGGGCTTGCGGCTGGAGATGCGCACGCGCTTCCACGCGTCCTCGGGCCGGTTGATGTAATTTTCCGGATCGCTGATCCGCTCCATCTCCTGGTCCAGCCAGTCGCCGCGCCCCGTGCTGCGCAGTTTCTCCAGCATGACCGGGAACATCTGGATCAGATAGGTGACGTCGCCGATCGCATAGTCGATCTGCCTTTTGTCCAGCGGCCGCCGCGCCCAGTCGGTGAAGCGCGCGCCCTTGTCCAGCGTGATGCCCAGCCATGCCTCGACCAGATTGCCGTAGCCGATCTGCTCGCCGAGGCCCAGCGCCATCGCCGCGATTTGCGTGTCGAACATGGGATGCGGCGTCTTGCCGGTCAGGTTGTGGACGATCTCGATATCCTGCCCGCCGGCATGGAAGACCTTCAGCACATCCTCATTGTCGACCATCAGGTCGAGCAGGGGGGTCATGTCCAGCCCCGGCGCCTTCGGGTCGATCGCGGCGGCCTCGTTGGAGTCGGCGACCTGCACCAGGCAGAGTTCGGGCCAGTAACTGTTTTCCCGCATGAACTCCGTATCGACGGCGATGTAGGGGCTTTTCGCGATGCGGGCGCAGAATTCGGCGAGTGTCTTGCTGTCGGTAATCAGCGGATGAATTTGCATATGGACTTCGATCTTATTATGGGCTGGCCCGCTCCCCGGCGGACTGGTCGTTTCAGACCTTAATGCCCATAACCCGGCAACGGGGAATGTCCTATCCGTAAAATGCAAGTTGGAAGAACAGAACGCCATGCACGCCTATCGCACCCATAAATGCGCTGAACTGCGGACCGCCGATGTGGGCGGGACCGTCCGCGTCTCCGGCTGGGTGCATCGCAAGCGCGATCATGGCGACCTGGTGTTCATCGACCTGCGCGACCATTATGGCATGGTGCAGATCGTGACGGAGGTTGATGGCCCCGTCTTCGAGGTCATCGAGTCCCTGCGCGCAGAGAGCGTCGTGACCATCACCGGCCGCGTCGTCGCCCGCGCGAAGGAGGCGGTGAACCCCAACCTCCCCACCGGCGAGATCGAGATTCGCGCTGACGAGGCCGTGCTGCTCTCCGCCGCCGCCGACCTGCCCCTGCCGGTCGCGGGCGAACAGGAGTATCCCGAGGATATCCGCCTGCGCTATCGCTTCCTCGACCTCCGCCGGGAAACGCTGCACGCCAACATCGTCAAGCGCACGCAGATCATCTCTGACATGCGCCGGCGCATGGAGGGGCAGGGCTTCACCGAATATTCGACGCCGATCCTCACCGCCTCCTCGCCGGAGGGCGCACGCGACTTCCTGGTGCCCAGCCGCATCCATCCGGGCAAATTCTATGCCCTGCCGCAGGCGCCCCAGCAATATAAGCAGTTGCTGATGGTCGCGGGCTTCGACCGCTATTTCCAGATCGCCCCCTGCTTCCGCGACGAGGACCCGCGCGCCGACCGCCTGCCGGGCGAATTCTACCAGCTCGACCTGGAGATGAGCTTCGTCACCCAGGAAGATGTGTGGAACACGATGGAGCCGGTGATCGCCCAGGTGTTCGAACAGTTCGCCGACGGCAAGCCGGTGACGCCGGCGGGCAGCTTCCCGCGCATCCCCCATGCCGAGGCGCTGCTGAAATATGGCAGTGACAAGCCCGACCTGCGCAATCCGATCGAGATCGTCGACGTCACGAGTTTCTTCGAAGGCAGTGGATTTGGAATCTTTGCCTCCCTTGTAGAGAGTGGCAGCGTGATCCGCGCTATTCCGGCGCCCGGAGCGGGAGCTGGCAGCCGGAAGTTTTTTGATGACATGAATAACTGGGCACGAAGCGAGGGCTATTCGGGCTTAGGATACATCAACATCAAGGATGGTGTTCCAGGTGGTCCAATTGCCAAAAATCATGGGGAAGACCGGACTGCTAATCTTATTGGCCATCTCGGCCTCGGCCCCAATGACGGCGTCTTCTTCGCCGCCGGCAAGGAGAGCCAGGCCGCCAAGCTCGCCGGTCTCGCCCGCATCCGCGTCGGCGAGACGCTGGACCTGATCGACAAGGATCGGTTTGACCTCTGCTGGATCGTCGACTTCCCCTTCTACGAATATGACGAGGATGAGAAGAAGATCGACTTCGCCCATAACCCCTTCTCGATGCCGCAGGGGGGCATGGAGGCGCTGAATGGCGCTGACCCGGTGTCGATCAAGGCATATCAGTACGACATGGTCTGCAACGGCTTTGAGATCGCCTCGGGCTCCATCCGCAACCAGTCGCCCGACCTCATGGTGAAGGCGTTCGAACTGGTGGGCCTGAGCAAAGCGGACGTCGAGGAGCGCTTCGGCGGCCTCTATCGTGCGTTCCAATATGGCGCGCCGCCGCATGGCGGCATGGCGGCGGGCGTCGACCGTATCGTCATGCTGCTCTGCGGCGCGCAGAACCTGCGTGAGGTGACGCTGTTCCCGATGAACCAGCGCGCCGAGGACTTGCTGATGGGCGCGCCGTCTCCGGCCGAGCACAAGCAACTGCGCGAACTGCACATGCGGGTCGTGGAGCCGAGCAAGGGTTAACGCACCTCCACCGTTCAGGCTGAGCTTGTCGAAGCCTTGCACTTCTCTTTAAAAAGGGCAGGGCTTCGACAGGCTCAGCCCGAACGGGAACAAGAACTCGATGACCATCAAGCTCGAAGACTATGAACATGGCAAGAAGTACTCCGGCGATTACGACGCCGATCTTGCCGCGCTTCAGGAACGCCTGGCCAAGGTGCAGGTGGCGCACATCGTGCATAACAAGCGCAGCGTCATCCTGTTTGAGGGCTGGGACGCGGCGGGCAAGGGCGGCATCATCAAGCGGATGACCGCCGAATGGGACCCGCGCTATTATGAGGTCTGGCCGATCTTCGCGCCGACGCAGGAGGAACTGGACCATCATTTCCTCTGGCGCTTCTGGACCAAGCTGCCCGCCGGACAGGACATCGCCGTGTTCGACCGCAGCTGGTACGGCCGCGTCCTGGTCGAGCGGGTCGAGGGCTATGCGTCCGAGAAGGAATGGAAGCGCGCCTATGACGAGATCAACGCGTTCGAGGCGCAGCAGATCGACGCGGGGACAAACCTCGTCAAGCTGTTCATCCATGTGACGCAGGAGGTGCAGGACAAGCAGCTTGCCGAGCGTCTCGACACGCCATGGAAGCGCTGGAAAACCGGCAAGGACGATTATCGCAATCGGTCGCGCCGGGACGACTATCTCGATGCGCTCAAATCCATGTTCAAACATACCGACACCCGCTGGGCGCCTTGGAAGGTGATCGACGGCAACCATCGCAAGGCCGCCCGCATAGAGGCGCTGACATATATCGCGGAAACGCTGGAAACGCTGGTGCCCATGGATATGCCGGACGCTGATCCGGAGGTCGTGAAGCTGGCGAAGGACGCGTTCGGCTATACGCCGAAAGGTTGACCTACCGCTAAGGCAGAACCCCGGGGGCTGGCTCTTCGGGAACCACTGTCAGCAACGGCGCAGGCGTGCGACCGGCGAACGGATAGACATGCAGCCGGGGAAACACTTCCTCGATCGGCTTCGTGTCCGGCAGGATATAGACGACCCCGCCCTTCTTCCTGAACATCGGCCGGACCTTCAGGGTATAGAAGGGGATCGGCACGTTGATGCAGCCGAAGGATATGCGGTTGTCGTCCGGCGTGGGGGAGAAGAGCCGCTCGGCCCGCCGTTCCTCCTTGGTGCCCTTGACCACAGGATGGATGGCGACGGATGTGCTGTAGTCGACCCAGAGTACTTTCACGCCCCCGGCCGCCACGCCATATCGCGCGATGAACCGGCCTGCGGGCGTCGTTTTTTCTGCCGGACCCAGCGCCGCGAGCGTCTTTCCGCCCACGCCGGGCGAGGCGTCGTCGCCGACGGCGATCCCCAGCAATATGGCGGCGTCGCCGCGCATCTCACCCTTCGCGTTGAACAGGTAGAGCCGGGCGGCATTTTTGTCGATGATGGCGTAGGGCAGGGTGCCGTTGTCGTTCGACTGGGTGACCCAGTCGGTCACGCGCAATACGGCGTCCGACGGCTCGACATCGGGTTGGAAGGGCTCTGCCTTGACGGGCGCCGCCTTTGCGGCCGCCTTCTTTTTCGGCGCGGGCTTTTTGGCCGCCGGTTTCTTGACCGCAGACTTTTGGGCCCCGGGGTTTTGGGGCCCAGGGTTTTGGGCGTGCGCTGCCGGCGCGGCCGCACTCTTCGCGGGCGGCTTTTTCGCGCCCGCCTGCGCCTTGGCGGCGGCAGGCGGGCGTACGGGATTCGTCGCCTGCACGGTCGCAGGCGTGAGTACCATAAGTCCGAAAAGCGCCCACCGGGCAGAGATCATCGAGTCACGAGTCCGAATGATCCCCTGGCCGGTGGAAAGGACTGTTGATGCGAATAATAATGCTGACTGGCGGCATTAATTGCGCGGCTTCCGCCTCTGCTGAAGCTGCTGGTCGATGCCGTCCACGCGGGAATTCAGCTGGTCCAGGCGAGACGCATTCTGCTGCGCCTGACCGGATGCGGCCTGCGCTTCGGCCAGCGCCTGCTTGGCGGTGCCGTCCGTTGCCTGCAGCTTGCTGTCAAGCCCGTCGATACGCTGGTTAACCGTGGCGATCTGCTCGTTCACATATCCCTTGGTGGCGCAGCCGCTCAGTCCCACCGACCCGATAAGGATCACGGCGACAGGGGCGATTTTTTTCAGCGATAGGATCATTGAACTCTCCTTTTTTGTATGACGGGGCACTCTCAATCCCAGCAACGCGACCGTAACAATCCAATTTTGCCCAGCCGTGGCGGCGGTAAGACGGATGGAGGAAGGATGCTTAACTGCCCGGAAATCATCCGCGCCACATCCATCCTCCCGAAGGAGGAACTCCACACGACCTGGGCATTTTAATCGTTGTGAAAGCGAAAAGTTCCCGCTTTTTCGGGGCCGCTCCGCCAGAAAATCGATAGATTGTTGATATGGATTGGGAATTATCGTCCATCCGGGACTGGCGCACGTCACCCCTGTGGGGGCGTCGTCTCTCCCACCTCGTCGGCGTCCACAGTCTCGCCGATGTTCATGCCATGCCGCATCAGCATCGGGATGTTGGACGCCGCGAACAGGAAGGATATCGCCGTCACGCCCCATACTTTCAGCGACAGCCAGGTGTCGAAACTCAGCGTCGCCCGCATCGCCTCGTTCAGCACCGCCATGAAGACGAAGAAGAATGCCCAGTTGCGCGACAGCTTCTTCCATCCCTCTTCGGACAGGCCGTCATAGGCCGCCTGCAGCAGATATTTGAGCAGCGGCTTGCCGCGCAGCAGCCCGGCGAAAAGCATCAATGCGAAGAAGGTATAGATGATCGTCGGCTTGATCTGAATGAACCGCTCATCGTGGAAATAGATGGTCAGCGACCCGAAGAACAGGACCAGCACGGCGGACAGCCACAGCATCGGCGACACCTTGCCCAGCTTCCAGATCGACACGATCACGGCGAGCGCAATGGCCGCCATGAACGCCGCCGTTCCCATGATGACGCCCAGCATCTTGTAGGCGAGGAAGAACACCAGCAACGGCCCGAAATCGAGCGCAAGGCTGAGGGTGCCGTTATGGGCGGGTTTGGGGGAAGGGGTGGTATTGGTCATATAGGATAATCCGTTCGCCCTGAGCGAAGTCGAAGCCCGTCCTGAGCGCCTGCCGCAGGCGGGCAGTCGAAGGGGGCTTGGCTGAGCTTGTCGAAGCCTTCGCTGCGCTCAGGAGAAGGCTTCGACAAGCTCAGCCCGAACGGAAGGAGGAGTCTCTCTCCACGAGCGGGAAATCCCTCACCGCGCATAGGCCGTCCCCGCAATCGCCTTGGCCATGTCACCGGGATCGAAGGGCCGCAGATCCTCGATCTTCTCGCCGACCCCGATGGCGTGAATGGGCAGGCGGTATTTCTCCGCCGCCGCGACAAGGATGCCGCCGCGCGCCGTACCGTCCAGCTTGGTCATAACCAGGCCGGTGACCTTCGCCACATCCTGGAACACCTCGATCTGGCTCAGCGCATTCTGGCCGGTGGTGGCGTCCAGCACCAGCACCACATCATGCGGGGACGCCGGATTCAGCCGGCCCAGCACGCGCCGGATCTTGTCCAGCTCGTCCATCAGCTCGCGCTTGTTCTGCAGCCGGCCGGCGGTGTCGACGATCAGCACGTCGATGCCGGTCTCGGTCGCTTGCTTGACGGCCTCGAACACCACGCCCGCCGCGTCGCCGCCTTCCTTGCCGGACACGATCGGCACGCCCAGCCGCTCGGCCCATACCTTCAACTGGCCGATGGCCGCCGCGCGGAACGTGTCGCCCGCCGCCAGCATCACGCCATAATCCTGCTCCAGGAAATTATTGGCCAGCTTGGCGATGGTGGTGGTCTTGCCCGATCCGTTGACGCCGATCACCAATATGACCTGCGGGCGCGGAAACGCTTCGATCTCCAGCGGCCGCGCCACCGGGGCCAGCACCTTCTCGATCTCCTCCGCGATGATCTCGCGCAGATAGTCCTCGGTCAGTTCCTTGTTGAACTTGCCCTCGGCCAGCCGATCGCGGATGCGCACGGCCATGGCGGGCCCAAGGTCGCTCATGATCAGCGCTTCCTCGATCTCGTCCAGGGTCTGCTCGTCGAGCGCCGCCTTGGTGAAGAGGCCGGTCAGATTGTCGCCAAGCCGGTCCGACGTGCGCTTCAGGCCGCCGAACAGGCGGTCGCGCCAGGATGGTGTGGAACTCATGCCGCCTCTTGCGCGATCAGCACGCCATTCTCAAGCGCCACGATGGCCGCGCTATGGATTTCGGCCGGGGGCAGGGGGGATCGGAAGCGCACCGGCGCGAAATTCTCGGCATGGCCGGTCAGGCCGTCCCGTTCGACCAGCACATACTGGGTCGATCCGATCAGGCTCTTCAACCATGTTTCGCGGCGCTTTTCGCACGATATGCGCAGCTTTTTGGCGCGATCCTTGATCGTGGCGTGCGCAATTTGCGGCATGCGCGCGGCGGGCGTGCCCTCGCGCGCCGAATAGGGGAAGATATGGCCATGGACGATGTCGCATTCCTCGACCAGCTTCAGGCTGTTCTCGAACATCGCCTCCGTCTCCGTCGGGAAGCCGGCGATGATGTCCGCGCCGATTGTCACGTCTGGGCGCTTTTCCTTGATTTTCCGGACGATGCGGATGGCGTCGGCGCGGCTGTGGCGGCGCTTCATCCGCTTCAGGATCATGTCGTCGCCCGACTGCAGCGACAGGTGCAGGTGCGGCATCAGGCGCGGCTCGTTGCAGATGAGGTCGAACAACGTGTCGTCGATCTCGACGCTGTCGATGGACGACAGGCGCAGCCGGGGAAGGTCGGGCACCTGTTGGAAAATGCGCCGGATAAGGCTACCAAGTGTCTGATTTCCAGGTAAATCTGGGCCGTACGACGTGACATCCACGCCGGTCAGCACGATTTCGCGATACCCCCGTTCTACCATCGACTTCGCCGCCAACATCACCGCGCCAGCGGGCACCGACCGGCTGTTCCCCCGGCCGAAAGGGATGATGCAGAAGGTACAGCGATGGTCGCACCCGTTCTGCACCTCCACAAATGCCCGCGCATGTTCGGCAAAGGCGCTGGCCAGTTGCGGCGCGGTTTCGCGCACGGCCATGATGTCGGAGACTTGGACTTTAGGGCTGTCCGAAAGAAATCCGTTCGCTTCGAGCGCAGTCGAGAAGTCCGATCGAGCGAAGCCGAGATCATCCGCCTTGCCGGTCCTCGACTGCGCTCGGACGCCGTTCTCGACTGCGCTCGAACCGAACGGGAAGATATAGGACGCCGCCTCCATCTTCTCCCGGTTGCCCAGCACCTTGCTGACCTCCGGCATGGCGGCGAACATCGCCGGGTCCGTCTGCGCCGCGCATCCCGTCACCACGATCCGCGCGTCCGGCCTTGCCCTGTGGGTCCGCCGGATCGCCTGCCGCGTCCGCCGTACTGCCTCTGCCGTCACGGCACAGCTATTGATGATGACCAGATCGTCCTCATCCTTCGCCAGTTCGCGCATCGCCTCGCTCTCGGCGATGTTGAGGCGGCAGCCCAGCGTGATGAGTTCCGGCCCGCCCACGCCTAGAATCGCTCCCAGTCTGCCTCGCCATCAAACACATGGGTTGCGGGGCCGGTCATCAGGATCGACCCGCCCTGCGACCAGTCGATGATCAGGTCGCCGCCGGGCAGAGAAACCGTCACCGGGCCTGTCGCCAATCCCCGGCGGATCGCCGCCACCGCCGTGGCGCATGCGCCTGTCCCGCAGGCGCGCGTCAACCCCGCGCCACGCTCCCATACAACCAGCCGGATATGCGAGGGCGACAGGATTTCCGCGAAATTGACGTTCACCCGCTCCGGGAACAGCGGATCGACTTCGATCATCGCGCCCAGCCTTGCGGCCTCATCCTGCGAAAGCGCATCGCCGAAGAATATGACATGCGGATTGCCGATATTGACGGCCGATGGCGCATCCAGATGCTCCCACCCAACCGGCATGGTCAGTGTATCCATCGCATAGGCCAGCGGTATCTTGTCCCAGTCGAAACGGGGTTTGCCCATATCGACGACCGCCCCGCCTTCGGCCAGCCGTGCGTCGAGCAGACCGGCTTTCGTCTCGATCAGCACATCCCGCCCCAGGAACAGCGGGATACAGCGGGTGGCGTTCCCGCACGCCTCCACTTCGCTGCCGTCGGCATTGAATATCCGCATCAGCACGTCTGCGGCGTCGGACGGCTCGATCAGGATCAACTGATCGCAACCGATGCCGGCATGCCGATCCGCAATCGCTTGCGCCCGTCCGGCGGACATGGGGAGAGGCGCACCGCGCGCGTCAATGACGACGAAGTCGTTGCCTAGCCCATGCATCTTGGAAAAGCGGCCGTTCATGCCGCGCGATGTAGTGATCCACCGCTATACTGTCCACAGCTCAGCGGCTGTTTTCAGCGGCCAGGCGCCGCCGATTTCGCGACATTGGGCGCATCGGTCAGCGGAACGGCTTCTTCCTCCGCGACCAGCATCTTGTGCGCCGCCAGCAATTCCCGCGCCGCCTCGACGGTCATCGGCTTGCCGAAATGCCAGCCCTGTCCCTTGGCGAGGCCCAGCGAGACCAGCCGCTGTTCGATATCCTTGCTCTCTATGCCCTCGGCAGTGACCGGCAGGCCGAGGCTGTCGCCCAGCCGCGTGATCGCCTGCACGATGGCGGCGCTTTCGGCGTTGCCCATCATGGACGTGACGAAGCTGCGGTCGATCTTGATCCGGTCGAAGGGCAGGGCGCGCAGATGCGCCAGCGAGCTATATCCCGTGCCGAAATCGTCGAGCGCCACGCGAATGCCCTGATTTTTCAGGCTGGCGATAATCGTCTGGGCAAGCCCCAGATTGTCGTAGAGCGAGGTCTCGGTGATCTCTATCTCAAGCCTGTTCGGCGGGAAGCCGGTTTCGGTCAAGAGCTTCAGCAGCTTCTGGCTGAGCCAGGGGTCGCGCAGTTGCGATGGCGAGATATTCACCGACAGCGTAAGCGACGGGTCCCAATCGCGCGCGTCCGTAAAGGCGCGACGCATCACGGCAAAGGACAGCGCGCCGATCATGCCGGTCTCTTCGGCGATCGGAATGAAATCGTCCGGCGCCACCAGTCCGAGCACCGGGCTTTCCCAGCGCGCGAGCATCTCGAAGCCCAGCAGCTTGCCGGTGTTGAGGTCCACCTGCTGCTCATAATAGGGGATGAACTCGCCCGCGGCGATGCCCTGGCGCATGCCGGATTCGACCGCATTGCGGCGGAACAGCTCGTCCTCCATCGGCCCGGAGAACCAGAAATGCTGGTTCCGGCCCGCATTCTTGGCCGCATACATGGCGATGTCCGCGCGGCGCAGCAGCATGTCCATCGTGTCGCCGTCGCGGTCCGACCGCGCGACGCCCAGCGACGTGGAGACGCTCAACTCGCCATTTTGGTGCGTGACCGGCTCGATGATCGCATTGACCAGCGCGTCGGCGACCCGTTCCATTTCGTCAGGCTCGCCGCTTTCGAAGGCGCAGGCGCAGGCGAACTCGTCGCCGCCCAGCCGTGCGGAGATGGTTTCCGGCGGCACGTTCGCGGTAATGCGTTCGGCGACGGCCTTGAGCATCGCATCGCCCGCGGCATGGCCATGGATGTCGTTGACGGTCTTGAAATGGTCGAGGTCGAGCATCATCAGCGCGACCGCCTTGCCCTTGATCTGCATGCGCGCGATCAGCGCCGCGCCCTCTTCCTCGAACTTGCGGCGATTATAAAATCCGGTCAGCGAGTCCGTGCCGGCGAGTTCGCGCGCTTTCTCCTCGGCGGCGGTGCGATGTCTCACCTCCACCTTCAGGTCGCGATAGCGGCGATAGCCGAAGAGAATGAGCGCGACGTTCAGCAGCAGGGCCGTGGTCATCACCTGCTCCACGCCCGCGCCAAGGCCGACGAGCGCCTTGATCGCGCTGGACACGGTGGCGCCGCCGGTGGAGACGAACAGGATCGTTGCGGCAAGCACGATGCCGCCGGTCAGCAAATCGCTCTGCGCAGAAGATTGGGAGCGCATTTCAGCCATTTTCTCGGCGCGGTCTTTCTTTGCTGCCCTGTCGAAGGGCCTTATGGGCGCAGAAGGGTTGAAAAGCGGTAAACTGCGTTTTGGAAGCGGCCTGACCGCCAGGGCTTGCGCCCGCGCGGTGAGTGCTTTATGTGCGCCCCGCAATCGGTGGCCCTTGGCTTCCGATGTCCTGACACATCCTTTGGGCTTTCTGCTGTCCATGGATAGGCGCTGGTTGGCGAGGTTTCGCCCACCGGCGTGTTTGTCGTTTGGGGCGAAGTCGTGAATTTCGGCCGGTCATCCGGCGTTTTGAGGTGGTGATGTTCGACTCTCTCAGCGATCGTCTGGGCGGCGTATTCGACAAGCTCCGTGGGCGCGGCGCGCTGACGGAGGCGGATGTCCGCGCCGCCATGCGCGAGGTGCGGATCGCCCTGCTGGAGGCGGACGTCGCCCTGCCGGTCGTTCGCGAGTTCGTTGACAAGGCGACCGAGCAGGCCGTCGGTCACGACGTATTGCGGTCGATCACGCCTGGCCAGCAGGTCGTCAAGATCGTCAGCGACGCACTGACCGAGGTGCTGGGTTCGGAAACGTCCGAACTGCTGATCGACGTCACGCCGCCCGCCGTCATCATGATGGTCGGCCTGCAGGGGTCGGGCAAGACCACCAGCACGGCAAAGATCGCCAAGCGCCTGAAGGAAAAGAGCCGCAAGAAGGTTCTGATGGCGTCGCTCGACGTCCAGCGCCCGGCCGCGCAGGAGCAGTTGGCCGTCCTTGGCACGCAGACCGATGTCGCGACCCTGCCGATCGTGCCGGGTCAGCAGCCGGTCGACATCGCCCGTCGTGCGCTCCAGTCCGCAAAGCTGCAGGGCTTCGACGTCGTCATGCTCGACACTGCAGGCCGCCTGCATGTCGATCAGGCGCTGATGGACGAGATGAAGGCGGTGGCGGAGATCGCCAATCCGCATGAAATCCTGCTCGTCGTCGACTCCCTGACCGGCCAGGACGCCGTCAATGTCGCCCAGAGCTTTACGAGCCAGGTGCCGCTGACCGGCGTGGTGCTGACCCGCATGGACGGTGATGCGCGTGGCGGCGCGGCGCTGTCGATGCGCGCCGTCACTGGCCAGCCGATCAAATTTGCGGGCGTCGGCGAAAAGCTGGACGCGATCGAGCCCTTCCATCCGGGCCGCGTTGCCAATCGTATCCTGGGCATGGGCGACGTCGTCAGCCTGGTCGAGAAGGCGGCGGAAAGCATCGATGCCGAGGAAGCCGACAAGCTCGCCAAGAAGATGGCCAAGGGTCAGTTCGACATGAACGATCTGCGCTCTCAGCTCAACCAGATGCGTCGCATGGGCGGCCTTGGCGCGCTGGCGGGCATGATCCCGGGCCTCAAGAAGGCGCAGGCGGCGATGGCCTCGAGCGGTGCGAACGACAAGACCTTGATCCATCTCGACGCGATGATCGGATCGATGACGCCCAAGGAGCGGGAACGCCCTGCACTCATCAACGCCAAGCGCAAGATCCGCATTGCCAAGGGATCCGGCACCACGGTGCAGGAGGTCAACCGCCTCCTCAAGATGCACCAGGAAATGGAAACGGCGATGAAGAAGATCCGCAAGATGGGCGGATTGAAGGGGTTGGGCAAGCTGTTCGGCGGCGGCGGCATGGGCGGCTTGATGGGTGGAGGCGCCGATATGGGCGCTGGCGGCATCGGGGGCGGCATGGGTGGCGGCCTGCCGGGTCTACCCAGCGGCGGCGGCATGCCCAATCTGCCTCCCGGCTTTGAGAAATTCATGAAGAAATAGATTTCAACATATTGTATTGGTTTAAGAAAGGTAAGGTTAGGTTATATGGCAACTTCCATTCGTCTGTCGCGCGGCGGCTCCAAGAAGCGCCCTTATTACAAGATCGTCGTGACCGACAGCCGCTCGCCCCGCGATGGCAAGTTCATCGAGCGTATCGGCAGCTACAACCCGCTGCTCGCCAAGGGTGACGAGAAGCGCATCATTATCGACGTCGAGCGCGCGAAGCACTGGATTTCCGTCGGCGCGCAGCCGACCGACCGCGTCGCCCGCTTCCTGGACGCCGCCGGCGTGCAGGAGCGCGCAGCGCGCAACAACCCGAATAAGGCGGAGCCGGGCCAGAAGGCCAAGGATCGCGCTGAAGATCGCGCGACCAAGATCGCCGAGGCCGAAGAGGCCGCGAAGGCCGCCGCCGAGGCCGAGAAGGCTGCTGCGGCCGCTCCTGCGCCTGAGCCTGAGCCGGAAGCTGTCGAAGAGGCTGCTCCCGCCGCCGAGGAAGCCGCCGCTCCCGAAGCTGAGGCTCCCGCGGAAGCCGCTGCCGAAGAAAAGGCAGAGGGCTAAGCCTTGCAGGATGCCCCTGTCACGCTTGCCGCTATCGTCGGCGCACATGGCGTGGCGGGGGATGTCCGGCTCAAACTGTTCGGCGATGGCCCGGAAGGTCTGAAACTCTACAAGAGTTTCGACATTCCGGGCGGCACGCTGACACTCAAGTCGATCCGGCCCGGGCCGAACGGCGCAGTTGCCCGCTTTGCGGAGATCAAGGATCGCACGGCGGCGGAGGGGCTACGCGGCACGGCGCTGACGGTTCCCCGCAGCGCGCTGCCGCCCCTTGCCGAGGGTGAATATTATCATGTCGATCTGATCGGCCTGCCGTGCGCCTCCAGTGAAGGCGAACCGCTCGGATCGATCGTGGCGGTCGAGAATTTCGGCGCGGGCGACATCATCGAGATCGAACGGCCCGACAAGAAGCGGTTCATGGTCCCCATAAAGGCCGTCACGCTTGACGAGGCTCAGGCCATTATTGACTCCCTGTTCATCGTTTAGTATATACATAGCGTATATACGGAGACGGCTATGAGCGAGGAATATAAAGCCAAGATCTTCAAGTCGGGCAACAGCCTGGCGCTGCGCTTGCCCAAGGCGCTCGGTCTGAACGAAGGAACCGAGATGATGGTGCGCGAGGATCAGGGTAAATATATCTTCGAGCCGGTCGATGCCCCAAAGCGCAAGATCGACGTCAGCAAATTCGCAGGCAAGGCGCCATGGCTCAAGCCATTGACGCGCGAAGACCGGGAATTCGAAGAACGCGAACTGGACTGGGAAGGCAAATTGCTGAAACGCGATGGCTGATAGCCAATATCTGCTCGACAGCAATATCTGCATTTATTTGCTGGGCGATACGTCTCCGACGCTGACAGGTCGCGTGGCGGATCAGCCTGTAGATTCCCTGTTTATTTCATCGATAACCTTGGCCGAAATCGCGGTCGGATATGGCGAAAGCGTTTTTGACGCGCCAAATTTAAACGCCATGCTTGCTGCGATTCCGGTCCAGGATTTTGATGATAAGGCTGCGCGGATTTTTGGCACGCTCCCTTTCCGGCGTTCGCGCATGGATCGTCTGATTGCTGCGCACGCGCTTGCGCTGGGCTTCATTCTGGTCACCAATAATGAGGCCGATTTCGCTGACGTTCCCGGCCTCAAGATAGAAAATTGGACTCGATGATCCTTTTTGGCAAAATTTTCCCCTATCTCTACATGGCGGCCTTCGTGGTCATAGGCTGGCGGCTCTATGGCATTCGCTGGGATTGGTGGCTCAAGGCGGCTTCTGGCGCGGCGATGATAACCGCGCCCCCACTTCTGTTCATTTTGCCTGCATTGCGACATGGTGGGGGAATGACCGACCTGGCTTTCTGGATCGGAATCGCCATGTGGCTCATGGGAACTTTCTGTTTGCTGGGCGGCATGCTCGGCGCCTATCTTCGGGCTCGTCCGCGCGCACGATGACCTTCGTCGCGCAAATCCTGACGCTCTATCCCGAGATGTTTCCCGGCCCTCTGGGCGTGTCGCTCGCCGGTCGCGCCATGGCGGAGGGGAAATGGTCCTGCAACCCCATTCAGATCCGCGATTTCGCCACGGACAAGCATAAGTCCGTCGATGATACGCCGGCCGGGGGCGGCGCCGGCATGGTCATGCGGGCGGACATCCTGGCCGCCGCCGTGGACAGCGCGATCGCGGCCCAGCCCGATGCGCCCATCTTCGCCATGACGCCAAGGGGGCAACCGCTGACCCAGGCGCTGGTGCGCGACATCGTCGCCGGGCCGGGCGTGACGATCCTGTGCGGCCGGTTTGAGGGAATGGACGAGCGTCTGTTCGATGCGCGGCCTATCGTCCCCCTGTCGATCGGCGACTATGTCCTGTCCGGTGGAGAGACGGCGGCGATCGTCCTGCTGGACGCTTGCATAAGGCTGCTTCCCGGTGTAATGGGCGCGCCTTCGAGTGGGGATGTGGAGAGCTTCGAAAGCGGCCTTCTGGAATATCCGCACTACACCCGGCCCAATATTTGGGAAGGGCGCACGATCCCTGAAGTGTTGCGATCGGGGGATCATGCGAAGATCGCGGCCTGGCGGCAACGTCAGGCGGAAGACGATACTCGGCTAAGGCGGCCGGACCTTTGGGAGCGTCACAGGGACGCTCGGGGACGATCGCCCTCTGGTGCGCAACGACAGAAGAAGGAAGAGAGGGAATGAACCTCATCCAGCAGATCGAGGCCGAGAACATCGCGGCCCTTGGCAAGACCATCCCGGAGTTCCGCCCCGGTGACACCCTGCGCGTCGGCGTGAAGGTTGTCGAAGGCGAGCGCAGCCGCGTCCAGAACTATGAGGGCGTGTGCATCGCGCGCTCGAACAAGGGCATGGGTAGCAACTTCACCGTGCGCAAGATCAGCTTCGGCGAGGGCGTGGAGCGCGTGTTCCCCCTCTATTCGCCGAACATCGATTCGATCACCGTCGTCCGCAAGGGCGTGGTGCGTCGCGCGAAGCTCTATTATCTGCGTGGCCGTACCGGCAAGCGCGCTCGCATCGCCGAGCGCCGCGACAACCGCAGCGAAGACTAAGTTTCCGCCTCTTCAGAGGCTTGAACACGAAAAAGGGCGCCGGGAGCTGTTTCCGGCGCCCTTCTCGTTCGCTCCGGAGGGGTCAGAGCGAAAGGTCGTATCCCCGGGGGGATTGGGCGGGATGCGGCACCACATTGTCGTCCGCCGCAAAGAGGCTGGTCGGCCGGCTGAGATCGTCGGCGGTGCTGAGCAGCCAGTTGAGCGCATGCTGGCCATGATCCCAGGCGCCCAGATCGTCCTCGGCGCTCGCAGAGCCGATCTCGCCGCCATCAATGCAGTTGCTGCCCCAGAAACTGGCGAGCATCTTCGCGCCGGCATAGTCGGTCAGCGGGTTGTTGCGGCTGGCCACGACCACCGAGGGGAAGGGCAGCAGCAGCTTGGGCGCCGGGGCGAAGCCGACCATGCGCAGGTCGGCGTTCGCCGTGTCCACGCTGGGAGGCGCCACGAGCAGTGCGCCAGCCACGGGATCGCCATAGAGCGGACGCTCCATCGCCGCCCACCAGGCGACGGCCAGACAGGACAGGCCCCGCGCGACCAGGATGACTGGCTTGTCCGCCTGGCGGATGGCCGCGCCCAGCGTCGTGACCCAGGCATTGCGGTTCGGGGGGTCGGTGCGGCCGAGGTGCACCGGCACGCAATCGTCGCGCTCAATGCTCCAGCGTGTGAGCCAGTCGCCCGGCGTGCCATGGTCGGCGTCGGCCAGAGTCAGGATTGTGGGGCTGGAAGGTCGGGTGTCGGAACGGTGTATCGTCATGGCGGCACTCCTTCTTCGTAAGATGGAGATGCAAGTGTATGTCTAGTTTGAGAATAGACAATGGGCCTTGTCGAGAAAGATGGTTAATATGCGATATGCCGAATGCGACGTGCGACAGGTGACACGGAAACGGCGCGGAGTGACCCGCGCCGCCATTTTCCGTTCATAAAAGGCCGACGACGGGATTACAGCTTCGGCAGCTGCTTCGCCGGGTCCTCGGAAACGAGATAGTCCACATAACGGTGGAAATACTGGTTGCCGCGCTCATTCTTGCCGAATGTCACGGACGCGCGTGCGCCCGACTCCATGCCCTTCTGAACCTGCAGGCCGACGCCATAATCCTCGACGTCGACGACATCGCGCAGCCAGTCCATCATGCCCTCGATCGCCTGCGCGTCCTCGGCGTCCTTGGGGCCGTGGCGGCGGATGAAGATCAGGTTGGTCATGTTCTTGTCCGGGGTCGGGCCGGGAATCAGCTGGGCGACCTGGGTGATCTCCGGGGCAAAGAAGACACTGACGTTCGGAAAGATCGTGCGGACGAAATCATAACCCTCATTCTCATGCTCGCCCCAGGTTTCGCGGGGAAGGGCGCCAAGCGCTTCCTTGATCCGCACCTGTGGGTAGCCGACGCGCAGATGCGGGCCGTAAGCGGTGAAGCTCATGATGTTGCTGAACGTGCGGGGATGGATCGTCTCGGGATGCGCAGCGGCGAAATGATAGCCCTCCAGATAGCCGTCATAGGCGATCTTCCAGTTCGCGCCGTAAATCCGCCGCGACCCGCAATAATGCCATTTGTCCAGCTCATAGGCTTCCAGATCGTCGAGCATGCCCCCCAGATGCTTGCCGATGTCCATGTCGGCGTCAGGGTCCAGGCTCACCCAGATGATCCCGCCGGCCTCGACGCAGGGCAGGGACGTAAGATTATAGTTTTCCTTGCAGATCTCGCCGAACTTGCGGGGTTCCGCCACGCCGATCAGCTTGCCGTCATTGGCGAAGGTCCACGCGTGATAGGGGCAGGAGAACCGCTTGGCGTTGCCATGACCCTCGGGCTTCAGGATCATGCCGCGATGGGTGCAGACATTGTACATCGCCGTGACGCTGCCGTCGGTCTTGCGCGTGATCAGGATGGGCTTGCCCATCAGGTCCATCGCCTTGTAGTCGCCCGGGTTAGGCATCTCGGCGGTCAGGGCGGCGAGCAGGGGGAGCTTGAGGAATATCTCCGACATCTCCCGCGCGAAATAGGCGGTGTCGGTGTAGGCGCTGGCCGGCACATCCATCGTGCCTTCGGCGCAATCGGTCGTGCCGTTCTCTACGAAGTCCAGCATCTTGGCCGCTTCATCGCCGATCGTGTCGTGATAGCCCATGTCTTGCTCGCTCTCTTTTAAAGGCAGACTACTGTCTTGCCTGTCGTCTTGCCGCTCATCAGCCTGATCAGCGCGTCCGGCGCGGAGTGCAGACCCTGGCTGATATTTTCCAGCGGGCGCAATTCTCCCGCCGCCACCCATGCACTGATACGCGCCTGCGCCTCGCCCAGAAACTCCGGATGGTCATAGGTCAGGAAACCGCGCATCGTCGCGCGCTTGACCAGAAGCTGCCACAGGTTGCGGATGGGATATTGTTCGTCCGCATTGTTGTAGTTCGCGATCATGCCGCACACCACGACCCGGCCGTGCTGGGCCAGGTGCGGCAATATCGTATCGAGTATCTCGCCGCCGACATTGTCGAAATAGACATTGATGCCCTCCGGGGCGGCCGCCGCCAGCTTTTCGTCCAGGCTGCCGGGGGCGGTATAGTCGATGACGGCATCGAATCCCAGGTCGCTGCACAGCGCCGCCTTGTCCGGTGATCCGGTGATGGCGATGGTGCGGCATCCCGTCAGCCTGGCGATCTGCCCTGCGACATTGCCCACCGCGCCGGCCGCCGCGCTGATCGCGACGGTCTCGCCCGGCTTGATGGCGCCGATCGCGAACAGCCCGACATAGGCGGTCAATCCCGACGGGCCCAACGTTCCCATGTGCAGGGAAAGCTGCGACCGATCGGCGATATCGCACTTCTCCAGGCCCAGCGCATCCCCGCTCAGCAGGCTATGCTCTTCCCATCCGGCCAGCGCGCGCACGATGTCGCCCGGCGCGAAGCCGTCGAGGCGGCTTTCCACGACCTCGCCGAGCGCCATGCCGCGCACGACCTCGCCGATGGCCACCGGCGGCAGATAGCTTGGCCGGTCGTCCAGAAAGCCCCGGATCGCGGCATCGATGGCGAAAACGCGATTGCGCACCAGCATCGCGCCGTCGGCCACCACGGGCATGGCCGTTTCATCCTGCGCGAAATCGGCGTCCACGGGCAGTCCCGACGGCCGTCTTGCCAATGTGATCCTGCGGTTGACGCTCTCCATGATGCTCCCGATATTATGGGGGCGGCGCAAAGGCTGCCCGGTCGCTGCGAATGATAAGGGCCGTCCCTGCCATGCCTCCCTGTCATTACCGCTAGGTGAGGGTCGCAGGCCATTGGAATGCCTGACGCAATCCATAGGTCATAGGGGCATCATCTTTCCGCTAGGATAGCGAAAAGGCATAGGAGATTCGAGTAATGGCCGAGAGCGACCCCAAGATCAAAGCGCCACCGCAGATCACGGGCGAACCCCTGCCGCGTTGCCCCGGCACGTCCTATCGCGATCTGGCGCTCGCCGACACCCATGAGGTGCCCGAGTTCCTCTATCAGGACGTCTACGAGAATCTGGGGTCAGACCCCATTCCCGCGTCGCGCTACACCGATCCCGCCTTCTTTGAGCTGGAGAAGGAGAAGATGTGGCCGAACGTGTGGCAGTTCGCCGCACGCGAGGAAGAGTTGCCGGAGCCCGGCGACTATATGGTCTACGAGAATGTCGGCAAATCCTTCATCCTGATGCGTCAGGAGGACGGCTCCATCAAGGCGTTCTACAATGTCTGCCTGCATCGCGGCCGCAAGCTGAAGCTGGACGACGGCTGGACGGCGGAGCTGCAATGCCCGTTCCATGGCTTCACCTGGAACAATGACGGGTCGCTCAAGAATATCCCCTGTCGCTGGGACTTCTCGCACCTGTCGGACGAGAAGATGCAGCTTCCCGAAGTATCGGTCGGCCGCTGGGCCGGCTACATCTTCATCCGCGAGGCGAAGGAGGGGCCGACGATCGAGGAGTTCCTCGCCCCCATGCCGGAGCATTTCAAGCGCTGGAAGCATGAGGAATGCGCGACCGCGCTGTGGGTCGGCAAGGTGATCCCGGCCAACTGGAAGGTGGTGATGGAGGCTTTCATGGAAAGCTGGCACACCGTTGTCACCCATCCCCAGCTTCTGCCGTTCACCGGCGACGCCAATTCGATGTACAATATCTACGGCGACCATGTGAACCTGACGGTCACGCCGTTCGGCACCATGTCCCCGCATATCGATCCGGAGGGCAAGGAGCAGCAGTGGATCGTCGACGAGTTCGTCAAATATAACGGCCGCTCTTCCGACAATTACGAGGACAAGGAAGCCGCCGCCGGCGGGTTCGCCGTCAAGGTTGGGGAAGGCATGACAGCCCGCGCCGCGCTCGGCGAAAGCCTGCGCGCCACCACGACCAAGATGTTCGGCCATGACGTCAGCTTCGCGTCCGACAGCGAGATGATGGATGCGCTGCTCTACAACGCCTTCCCCAACTGGAGCCCCTGGGCCGGGTTCCAGCCCAATATCGTCTATCGCTGGCGGCCTTGGCACGATGTCGACCATTGCCTGATGGAGGTCCGCATCCTCACCCGCGTGCCGCCGGGGCAGGAAGCGCCCAAGGCGCCCGCCATGCATTTCCTGACCGATGACGAAAAATGGACCGAGGCGACCGAGATCGGCATCCTTGGCGACGTGTTCGAGCAGGACATGGAGAATCTGCCCTTCGTGCAGCAGGGTCTCAAAAGCTCCGCCAATGGCGAGGTGCAGCTGGCCAACTATCAGGAAATCCAGATCCGCCAGTTCCAGAACACCCTGATGAAATATCTCGAAGCCTGATCATGCGTCAGATGACATTGGCGGATCGTCCCGTCGGACGGTCCGTCGCTTCGAGCGACTTCGCCATGGTCGAGGTTCCCGCGCCGCAGGTTGGCCCCGGCGAGATGCTGCTGGCCGTGCGCTGGCTCGGTTTTGAACCGGCGCAGAAGGGGTGGATGGAAAATTTCGGCGGCTATGTCGCGCCGATGGAGATTGGCGACGTCATGCGCGGCATGGGCGTCGCGGAGGTTGTCGAGAGCCGCGACGGCACATGGCCCGTGGGCACGATGGTCACGGGCATGACCGGCTGGACGGAAAGCCTTGTGAGCGACGGCGCCGGGTTTGAGGCGTGCCATCCCGACTTGCCCGCAGAGGCGATGCTGGGCGTGCTCGGCATTCCGGGCCTTACCGCCTGGGTTGGCATGCACAAGATCGGCAAGCCTGTCGCCGGCGACACGGTAGTCGTGTCCGGCGCGGCGGGCGCAACAGGGTCGGTTGCCGGGCAATTGGCGAAGATCGCTGGCGCGCGGGTAATCGGTATCGCCGGCGGCCCTGAGAAGTGCCGCTGGCTCATCGACGAAGCGGGTTTCGACGCCGCCGTCGACTATAAGGCGGGCGACGTATCCAAGCAGCTCAAGGCGCTGGCGCCAAAGGGCATCGACGTCATCTATGATAATGTTGGCGGCGATATATTGGACGCGATGCTGGCCCGCATCGCCATCGGCGCGCGCGTCGTCCTGTGCGGTGGCATCAGCCGCTATGAGCAGGGCGGAAAGATCGCCGGACCCGCCAATTATTTCAATCTGATTCTGCGCCGCGCCCATATGGAGGGCTTCATCGTGCTGGACCATGAGAGCGAATGGCCCGCCATCCGCGAGCGGCTGGCCGGTCTGGTGCTGGCCGGCACGCTCAAATGGCAGGCCGACATATTGGAGGGGCTGGAAAACGCCGCCTCCGGCCTCTCCCGCCTTTTCGACGGATCGAACAGGGGGAAGCAGGTGCTTCGGCTTTAGAATATCGCGCGCTAAACACATCCGTTCAGGCTGAGCGAAGTCGAAGCCCTTCACTGAGCCGCAGGCGAAGTGGCTTCGCCTGCGGCTCAGCAGAGCCCTTCGACTTCGCTCAGGGCGAACGGAGTTTGGCCAAGTGAGCTAGTCGTTAGGCTCGAAGCGAACGGGGAGGGACGCTAGCCCTATTAGGCCAGCTTCAGGATCATCTTCCCCTGATTGCTGCCCTCGAACAGGCGCAGGAATGCCGGATAGGCATTGTCGATACCCTCATCGATATGCTCGTCGAAGCGCAGCTTGCCATCGGAAACCAGCTTCGCCATCGCCATGCCGCCTTCTGCAAAACGGTCGAGGAATTCGCTGATCAGGAAGCCCCGGATCGTCGCCATGCGCGCGATCAACTGCCACAGGTTGCGAGTGCCATAGGCATCGCCATTATATTCGGAGATCAGCCCGCACAGGCCGATCCGCGCATAGGGGTTGATGTGCGTCAGCGTGGCGTCCAGGCCGATGCCGCCGACATTCTCGAACACCAGGTCGATGCCCTTGGGGCACGCCTCGCCGATCGCCTGGATCAGGGCCTCGACATCCTTGCCGCGATAGTCGATCGCCGCGTCGAAACCATAATCGTCGATCAGCCGCTTGCACTTGGCCGGCCCCCCGGCAATGCCAACGACCCGCGCGCCCGCCAGCTTGCCAAGCTGTCCCGCCATTGACCCGACTGCGCCCGCCGCGCCGCTGATCAGGAAGGTCTCGCCCGCCTTGGGTTTCAGTATCTCGGTCACGCCGAACCATGCCGTCAGGCCGACCGCGCCCATGACCGACAGATAGTTGGTGACGGAGGGCACGATATCGGCGTCGATGCGGCTGGTGAAACCGCCCAGCTTCGCCACCGAATAATGTTCGATCTTGTTAAGGCCCATCACCCAGTCGCCCGGCGCAAACCCCTCGGCATTGCTGGCCTCCACTACGCCCACCGTCGTCGCGCGGACGGCGTCGCCCAAGTCAACCGGGGGGAGGTAGCTCGGCACGTCGTCCAGCCAGCCGCGAATGGCCGGGTCCAGCGAAGCATAATGGTTGCGGATCAGTATCTCGTCCGCGCCAATGGCGGGGACAGGCTCGTCCACCAGCGAAAAGTCGCTGGCCTGCGGCGTACCGTCAGGCCGGGCGGAGAGGAGGAAACGGCGGTTGATATTCATGATGTCTGTCGTCCCGATCATTCTAGGCTGTATCGCCATTCACCTTTGTAGGGTGCATCCCAAAAAGAGCGTCATGCTGATGAAAATCAGCATCCATTCAGAGCTTCCTCTTCACCGTAGCGCCGAATGGATCCTGACTTTCGTCAGGATGACTGCGCAGAAGAACGCATCGCCATTCGGAATTCCCGCATCCCGATCATTTAGTTCCACAGCGCATAGACAGGATCGTCAGGTCCCTGCCGCCCGGACAGGTCCGTGGGGGCGGCGCTGCCTTCCATATTGTGCGTGGTCGCGTCGATTCGATTCCAGTCGCATACGAATTTGCGATCGGCGATCTTCCATATGCCCGCCCGGCGCTCGAACTTGTCGAGGTAACGCCCGCCGGTCAGCATTTCCGATTGGCTGCCATCCTCATTGGTCATGGTCGATACGGCAATGACATAGGTCTCGCCGACGGCGGTGTCGCCGGTCACTTCGATCCACTGGTTCGCGATCGAATGGAATGTCTGGTTGAATACGGCTTTGACGATCCGGCAAATCTCGGACGCAAATTGCGGTCCGCTGCCGTCGAAGGCGCCGCTGACGATGGTGCTGTCATCGTGGAAGATGCTCTTGAGCAGGGCTTCGTCCGCACGGTCTACGCCGCGGCAATAGGCCAGCGTCAGGTCGACGATCTTCTGTCGCGACAGGACGATATCGATCCCGGTCTCGTTCGTGGACGCCTTGCTCATGCCATCGTCTCTCCATTGTCGATGACGATGTGCGTGCCGGTAATCTGGCGCGATTCCTCGGACGCCAGGAAGAGAACGAGGTTGGCGACATCCTCCGGCTGGCCCTGGCCATGGGCGTTGGCCTGATCGAGGCCGGCCGTGTCCGCGGGAAGCTGGGCCATCGCCTGCTGGGTCATCGGCGTGTCGTGCGCGCCCGGTGCGATGGCGTTCACCCTGATCCGGTAGCCCTGCTCCTGGCAATGCACCGCGATGCTGCGCGACATGGCGATGATGCCGGCCTTTGCCGCGGAATAGGCCGGAATGCTGCTCAAACCTTTCAGTGCTGCGACGGACGCGACATTGATGATCGATCCGCCGCCGCCCTTGGTCATGAACGGGATGGCGGATTTGCAGCCGAGGAAGCAGCCGTCGACCATGACGTCCATCTGCAGCTTGAAATCGGCGAGCGTGGCATCCTCGACCGTGCCGAAGCGGACCAGTCCGGCATTGTTCACCAGCACGTCCAGCTTGCCGAAATGCGCGATCGTCTTGGCGACCACATCCTGCCATTGCGCCTCGTCGCGCACATCATGCTTGAGGAACAGCGCGCCGGGAATGGAGGCCGCGGTTTCCTGGCCCAGCGCGTCCTGGACATCGGTGATGACGATGCTGGCGCCCTCTGCGGCAAGGAGGCGCGCGTCCGCTGCGCCAAGGCCGGAGGCGCCGCCCGTGATCAGGGCTACCTTGCCCGCAACTCTGCCCATGGTGTCATGCTCTCCAAACGACTATACTGATTGAAGAAAACGCTAGAGCATGACGCTGCCGATCCCGACTAGCACTTCGATCAGGTCAATGAACCGACCCTAGCAGAAAGCCGAGTATGGCCTTGCGCTGCGGGACCATACAGTCGGCAAGGAGCGCGCCCGGCGAAAGCCGGTGCCTGACGCAACAAGCGAGGATGGACTATGACGAAAGAGCATTTTCTCGGCCGGACGCTTGAAGCATTCGATCCGCCCGTGCGCGGCGATGCGATCACCGGCGAACGCTATTATTCGAAGAGCTGGGCGCGCGCGGAATGGCGCAACGTCTTTGCCAAGGTCTGGCATATCGGCGGCATGCTTGCCGACCTCGAAGAGCCCGGCGACTGGGTTACGCATAACCTGATGCGCGATAGCGTGATGATGATTCGGCAGGAGGATGGCTCGATCAAGGCGTTCTTCAACGCGTGCATCCATCGCGGCAACCGCCTGCTCTGGTCGGACATGGGCAGCAATGAGCGGATCACCTGCTCCTATCATGGCTGGCAGTTCGGCAAGGACGGTACGCTGCTGTTCGCGCAGGACGCGGAGGATTTCCCCAACGGCAATCCCTGCGGCAAGGCGCATCTGACGGAGATTTCCGTCGGCACATGGGGGCCGTTCGTCTGGTTCAACATGGACAAGGATGCGACCCCGCTCCACGAATGGCTCGCGCCGCTGACCGAGCAGCTTGCCGGCTATCAGATGGAGACGATGACGCGCGTGCTGGACGTGCGCTGCGAAATTCCCTGCAACTGGAAGATCATCCGGGACAATTTCAACGAAAGTTATCACCTGCCCACGCTCCATCCGGAGCTGGCGAGCTTCATCGACGACGAATATACCGACACCAGCTTCGAAATGTACCCCAGCGGCCACAACCGCATGGTGCAGAAGGGCTGCCATCCCTCCAAGCGGCTCGACTATCCCGATGCGATGCAGCCGCTGATCGAGGATAATCTGCGCGAATGGGGTCTCGATCCCGCCGATTTCGTCGACAAGGCGACCGAGGCGCGCCGTGCGATCCAGCAGGCCAAGCGCAAGCTGGGGCCGGAGCGGGGCTTCCGCGCTTTCGAAACGATGACGGACAGCCAGCTTACCGACTATTATCACTATACGCTCTGGCCGAACACGACGATCACCATGAGCCCCGACGGCTTCCAGATCCTGCGATCGGAACCGCATCCGACCGACCCGGAACGCTGCATCTTCGATCACTGGTATCTGATGCCGCCGGTCGACGGCCGCAACGAAGTCGTGACCCCCGTCGGTGTCGTTCCGTTCGAGCATGCCGATCGCGAAGTCGTGATCTATGGTGAGGCGACGCTGGGCTATGTGGCCGATCAGGACATGTCGGTCGCGGTCGGCCAGCAGCAGGGCTTGCATTCCATGGGCTATAAGGGCGGCATCATTTCGGGCCAGGAGAAGCGCATCCAGCGGTTCCACGAACTGCTGAACGACGCGTGCGGCATTCACGGAGACTTGCCGGCAGGCTCTGATTGATGAGCATTTTTGAGGATCGCGTCGCGATCAACGATGTGCTCGCGCGCTATGCCGACGCCGTCAACCAGCGTGATGCTGCGACCTGGGGGGCAACATGGGACGCGGAGGGCGAATGGTTCCTCTTCGGCCCTGATGCGATCGTCGGCCGCGATGCCATAGTCACGGCCTGGAACAAGGCCATGGCCGGTTTTCCCTTTGTCGTGATGTATGTCTCGCAGGGCGCGGTCGCGATCGACGGCGACACCGCGTCGGGCCGTTCCTACAGCAGCGAGGTCGCCCGCACGGCGGACGGCAAGAATATGCGCGTCTATGGCTGTTACGAGGATCGATATCGCAAGCGGGACGGGGTGTGGGGCTTTGCCTACCGCCGCTTTTCCGTCCTTCACAGCGAAGAATATTAAAACAGTCAGGAGAAGAAGATGGCACGACTGGACGGCAAGGTCGCGATCATATTGGGCGCGTCCGATCCCCGGAGCATGGGTGCGGCAACGGCAAGGCGCTTCGCGGCGGAAGGCGCAAAGCTGGTCCTGGCGGCGCGGCGCAAGGACGCCGTGGCGGACGTCGCCGGTCCCTTGGGCGCGACCGCCGTCGCCTGCGACATCACCAATGAGGATGACCTGATCGCCCTCGCGAAGGCGGCCGTGGACACCTATGGCAAGCTGGACATCGCCATCAACTATGCGGGCATCGAAGGCGGCGCGCCCGTCATCGAGACGACCGCCGAGATGCTCCGCCAGCAGGCGGACGTCCATTTCGTCGGCACCGGCCTTTTCATCAAGCAGATGGCGCTGGCCATGAAGGACGGCGGATCGATCATCACCGCCTCCTCGCTCACCGTATTGGTGCAAGCGCCGGGGCAAGGCGCCTATGCGGGGTCGAAGGGCGGCGCTGACGTGCTGGTCAGGGTCGCTGCCAATGAGCTGGGCGAGCGGGGTATCCGCGTGAACATCCTCGCGCCGGGCTTCACCAAGAGCGCCATGACCGACGCCTATTTCGCGATGGAGCCGGTGACTCGCGCCTTCCTCAAGGAAATGCCGCTCGGCCGTTTCCCCACGGTGGAGGATATCGCCCATTGCGCGCTCTGGCTGGCGAGCGACGAGGCCTTCGTCACCGGACAGCGGATCGACGTGACGGCGGGCCAGGCGCTGCGCCGCACGCCGCGCGCGGACGAGTTCGCCTGATGGCGGGCCGGCTGGAGGGGCGCAAGGCGCTCGTCGTCGGCGCTGCGGGCGCGGACAATATGGGGCAGGTCATTGCCCGCCGCTTCGCCGCGGAGGGCGCGAAGGTGGCCGTCGCCGGCCGCAACCGCGCCGCGCTGGACGCGATCGCTGGCGAGATTGGCGGCGTGGCGGTCGAATGCGACTTCTCGGAGCGGGCCAGCATCTTCGCAATGGTGGACGCGGCCAAGACTTCGCTCGGCGGCCTCGACATCGCCGTCAACGCGACCGGCTGGGGCCTGCTCAAGCCCTTCCTTGAAACGACGCAGGAGGAGATCGATAAGATCTACGCGCTCCAGCTGCGCGGACCGTTCCAGTTCCTGCAGGCGCTGATCCCGGCAATGGAGGAGAAGGGCGGATCGATCATCCAGATCAGTTCGGCCACCGCGACGATCCTGTTCCACGACCATGACGCCTATATGGCGACCAAGGCCGGCACGGACCATCTGGTGCGCAGCGTCGCCAACCAGTTCGGCGACAAGGGCATCCGCGTCAACAGCATCTCGCCCGGCGTTACGGAAACGCCGATGACGGCGGACGCGGCGGCGGTGCCGGGCGTCATGGACGCCTTCGTGAAGGGCTATCCGCTCGGCCGCTACGGCACGTCGGAGGATATCGCCGCCGGCTGCGTCTGGCTGGCAAGCGACGAATGCTTCATGACCGGCCAGAATCTTCAGGTGAATGGCGGGCTCACCCTGCGCGCCAACCCGTCAAAGGCCGATATCGAGGCATCCGTGGTCGCCGCCATGGTGGCCGCCTGACATGGCCTATAGCAACCCGCTGTCGATGTGCGCGGGGATCATGCCGGAGGCGACCCCGGTCCAGCTGGTCGAATCCGCCGCCCATGGTGGTTTCGATTATAGCGGCATGTGGTTCGAGCCCGACCAGTGGACCGACGCCACCACGCGGGAGGTGAAGGCTGCCATCGCCGCCACCGGCGTGCCTCTGCTGGATATAGAGGTTGTCTGGATACAGCCCGGCCCGCCCAATCCCGATCACCTGCGGCTCGTCGACATCGGCATCGAGCTTGGCGCGCAAAATGTGCTGTGCGTCAGCAGCGATCCGGACTGGGGCGCGACGCGCGACAAGCTCGCCTTGCTCATGGAGCGGGGCGCTGCGGGCGGCATCCGCGTCAATCTGGAATTCGGCCTGTTCAGCGAGATCAGGACGATCGTAGAAGCCTGCCGGATGCTGGAAGAGATTAATTCGCCCTCTGCGGGCCTGCTGATCGATGCCCTCCACTGGACCCGCCAGGGCGGCACGCTGGAACAGATCGCCGCCGTGCCGCGCGAATGGCTGAGCTATGTGCAGCTATGCGATGCGCCGGCGATCGGCGCCGATCCGGCTGATCCCGATGCGATCCTGGTCGAGGCGATCGACGGCCGCGTGCCGATGGGCGAGGGCGGGCTGGATCTGGACGGGATCATGATGCGGATGCCGACGGGGATTCCCGTCGCGGTCGAGGAACGCTCCCTGCGCTTGCGAGAGGGGTTTCCCGATCTCAAGGCCCGAGCGGCCGAACTGGCCCGAACCTCCCGCGCCTGGCTGGATAGATAAAAAAGGCGGCCTGATCGGGCCGCCTTTTTT
>DASVND010000055.1:0-1733 GCA_036384035.1 Sphingobium sp.
GCCGTCCAGTTGGACAACGTGGACACGCCACACGTCGCGCCGGAGTTCGTATTGATCGGGAAGCGGCCTCTGCATGATTTCATGAAACACCAGGTCAACCCATTGGCGCGCGTCCGGATCAGAAGACGCATCGGCGTAGTCGGCGCGGCTCGCCATGACGCTGTATCGGTCGCCTAGCATGAATTGGCGTTCGCGCGCGCGTCGGTCCTGCTCGATCCGCGTCACGCGATCTTTTTCCGCCCGCTTCATGGCCTGTTTCATCCGAACATCGTCGGCGCTGCGCGTCAGCGCCGCCATGATGTTGAGGACGCGCGCGGGCATATAATGCCCCGCGCGCTCGGCCGCCTCGATCACAAATTGCAAATCGCTGATCTCGGTGGGGGAGAGGGTGACGCGAACGGCGCTCGCCGTGTTGCTGATTTTCATGGCTGCGGCTCCGGCTCTTCCTTCGCCTTGTAGGCGGCAAGGCCGATCCACGATCCGTTATCGCCGCGAAACTGGCGCACAACATCGCCACCGTCCCAATGGCCGGTGAAGATGCCGCGCCGGTTGATGCCGCCGACGGGGCGCGTGCGCGCCGCCAGAAGGCGGGCGCGGCGCGTGTCTCGATCTAGGTGGCGCATGGGTTGCATGGTCAATCCTTCCTATTCGCTGGCGGTGTCGAGTTGCGTGCCGATCTCGTCGGCGTCGAAGTCTTCAAGGGCTGAAATCGCGCTTTCCAGTTCGGAAACTGCGGCGTCCATCGCCTGCGCGCGTTCGCTGTCCTCAAGACTGGGTGGCAGATTTTCGCGGGCGGCCTGCTCGTCATCCTTGATGGTTTCGAGCATGTCGCGCGCCTCGTCCAACAGGGCCTTGCCCTTGTCGATCAGCACGCGGGCGGCGGCGATCTGCTTGCGGCGTTCGCGGTTCATGCCTCTGCCCTCACGTCGCCGCTGTCGATCTGGAAGCCTGCGCGGGCCAGCTCGTCACAAAGGGCGCGCTGCCGATCCTCGCGGGTGCCGCTGGTGGCGATGTAGCTGCACCGGCCATCGTGGAAGGCGAAGCCTGCGCGTTTCAGGCATCCGCGAAACCGCTGGTGGGTGCGGTCGCTCCAATCCAGTGTGCCCGCATAGTTGCGGAAGGCGGCGACAGCGCAGACGGAACCGTAATTCTCATCACGCCAGCTAAGCTCGATCACGGGGGGCGATTTGGTCATGGTGGCCTCCCTCAATATTCGCTGGTTAGGAGAATGGTGAGCACGCGGGTTGTGGCATCGGGATTCCATGGTTCGGCGCTGCCAAATTCAAGATCGCGGTCGTAATAGTCGAACTTCCACATGACCGAGAGGGCTGGGCGCGTGCTGTCGTCAGTCCAGCGGGTATGCCATTGGCCGATCACATCGCGATAAAGGAAACCGGCGTCATGCTCGCCGTGAGGATCGTTGTCGGGTGTGAAATCCTCAAAGCCCTCGATCATCTTGAGAATGTCGGACTGCGTATTCTCGTCCAGCGCCGCGATGCCTTGCGTAATCACGGTGCGACAAGTCACGCCCATCGTTCGCCGCGCAATGTCGTTCAGCGCCGCAACGGTGGCGATCTGGTCAGTTGTCGCTTCCATTTTCCTCACTCCTTTAGGCGAAGCCGCTGCCTGCGGCCTGCGGCTCTGACCCGCTGGCGAAGCGCGGGATGGGGAGGGGGGAGCAAAATCGATGGGAGTGGTGCGGGCGGCGCGACTAGGGAGGCCCCGGCGCGCGC
>DASVND010000056.1:0-54585 GCA_036384035.1 Sphingobium sp.
TCGACAAGCTCGAACCGAACGGGGAGAGGTAGTCGCATTGTATCGCTTACCGCTGGCGCTGCGCTTGGTCCCTCGACTTCGCTCGGGACGAACGGAGGGGGTGTCGTGGGGCGGAAGATCGCTAACCGAACCGATACCCCGACACCGTCCATCCCAGCACATGGCTGCGATGGTCCTGCACCGCCATGTCATCCCCGCCCGCGCCGAGCGCCACCATCAGCGGCAGCAGATGCTCCTCACGCGGATGCGCGAAGCGGGCGTTGGCGAGTTGGTCCCAATGCGCCAGGCGGTTGGCGCGGTTTTGCGGATCAGGGTCGGTCACGGCGTCGCTGAGCGCATCGTCCCATATATCGGCGGGCGGCGTCACCTGAGCGCCGCGTGCGCGCATATTGTGGAAACTCATGCCGGAGCCGACGATCAGCACGCCTTCGTCCCGCAGCGGTTCGAGCGCCCGGCCGACGCGGATATGATCGGCCGGATCGAGATCGGCGCGCAGCGATAGCTGGACCAGGGGAATGTCCGCGTCGGGCACGGCGACCTTCATGGGAATGAAGACGCCATGGTCCCATCCGCGCTCGTCATCCCGCGCAGTGGGAAAGCCAGCGCCCTCAAGCAGCCCGGCGACCCGCCCGGCCAGTTCCGGCGAGCCCGGCGCATCCCAGCGGAGCTGATAGGTATGCGGCGGGAAGCCGTAATAGTCATAGAAGAGCGAGGGATGCGCGCCGGTATGGACGGTGAAGCGCGCTTCCTCCCAATGGCCCGACACGAGCAGGATCGCCTTTGGCCGTTCCGGGAGCGATGCGATCAGACCGCCGAGATACGCCTCCATCGGCTGCCACATCGGATCGGACGGGCCGCCGGGGTTCATGAAGAAGCAGGGGCCGCCGCCATGCGGCAGGAATATGCTGGGTTGTTTCATGGCCGGTAGATCGCCCCTGCCCCATGCCCGTGCAATCGCAGCGCGCGAAACACAGGGTTTCGGCAAGCCGTTGTCTTCGTTAGACACAGGGGCGATGACCAAATTCACCGTCAACGACCGCCCGATCCAATATCGCATGGACCCGCAAACGCCCCTGCTCTGGGCGTTGCGCGACGCGTCCAACCTGACGGGCACGAAATATGGCTGTGGCACCGGCGATTGCGGGGCCTGTACCGTGGAAGTGGATGGCGAGGCGATCCGGTCCTGCCAGATCAGCATTGCCGAGGCCGAGGGCCGTTTCGTGACCACGATCGAGGCGCTGTCCCCCGACCGGAGCAATCCGGTGCAGCAGGCGTGGATTGCCGAGAACCTGCCCCAATGCGGCTATTGCCAGCCGGGGATGATCATGGCGGCGGCCATATTGCTGCGCCGAACCAGCAATCCTTCGGATACGGAGATCAATGCGGCGATCACCAATATCTGTCGTTGCGGCACCTATCCGCGCATCCGCGACGCGGTGAAACGTGCGGGACGGATCATGCGCGGCGAAGAGCAGGTGCCCGGCGCGCCCGCTCCAGGCATTGCGCCCGCCGACGCGGCACGGGTGGTTCCCTCGCTCCGAACGCCCTGAAACGGGAACGCTCTGAAATGGGAACGCTCTGAAACGGGAGCGCTCTAAAACGGGACAGGCGATTCCTTTCTGGATGCTTTCAGGCCAATTCAGCATCCACTCATGGCGCGCATCCTAGATAAGGTTCACAAGGGTCGAATGGGTCCTTGGGGATCAAGGGTCCCTGCGTGAGGAAGGCGCAAAGCCATGTTTAGGAAGACGATGCTGGCCGGGCTGATGACGGCGACGATATTGTCGGCAACACCGGCGATGGCGCAGGATGGCGGCCGTCGCGAGTGGGGCGGGACACGCAACAACGCCCAGGAAACGCGCGGCGATCGCGGTCCGCGCGGCGATCGTGGCCAGAATCCGGGGCAGAATCCGGGCCAGAATGGCGGCCAGTGGCAGGGACGCCAGCAGCAGGTTCAACAGCAGGCCGCCCCGCAACCCGCCCCTCAGGCGCAGGCGCAACCGCAGATGCAGGAGCGCCGCCGCTATATGGAGCAGCGGCCCAGCGGCGACAGCGACAATCGTGGGGGGCAGTGGCGCCAGAACAACCGGAACAATCAATGGCAGCAGGCCCAGGCCGCGCAAGCCGCCCAGCAGGCGCGCCAGACGCAGCAGCGCGTGGAATCCTCCTCGACGCTTGGCCGGGACAGCCGCGCCTGGCGCGATGATCGCCGGAATGCGCGGACGGACGGGCGCACCATCCCCGGCAGCACCGAAGGCTGGCGCAATCGGACGGGCGAGGATCGCCGCGACCGCGACCGCAACGATGCTGTGCGCAATCCCAACGACGGCCGCAATATCGGCTGGCGCGACAATGACCGGCGGGATGATAATCTGCGGGATGGGGGCCGCCGCGACGGCAACTGGAACAATGACGGCCGGCGTTACGGCAACAACAACAACTGGGCCTATACCGGAGGCCGCCTGAATGATCGCCAGCGCTGGCAGGACCAGCGCCGGTGGGACAATGGATGGCGCAACGACAGGCGCTATGACTGGCGTTCGTACCGGAACAATTATCGGGCCATCTACAGTCCGGGCCGTTATTATGCGCCGCGCGGGTGGAGCTATGGCTATCGGCCTTTCTCGTCGGGCATCTTCATCGACAGCATGTTCTATTCGAACAATTACTGGCTGGACGACCCGTACGAATATCGCCTTCCGCCGGCCTACGGATCGATGCGCTGGATCCGCTATTATGACGATGCGCTGCTGGTCGACATGCGCGACGGCTATGTCGTCGACGTGATCCGCGGGTTCTTCTTTTAAGAGCTTCCTGGACTGGCCTTCAGGAACCCCTGGACCCGGAGCAGCAATGCTCCGGGTTCTTTTACTTGCGGCGGCGCGGCTGGCTTGGCAAAATCATGAGTATGGAAGAACAGACGATCGACGATGGCGGTGTCGCCTCGACGCACCGGGCCGCGATCGGCGCGGCGGTCCGCGCGAAGCTGAAGCGCAACCCGATGGTCAGCCGCATCGAATCGCCGCATCTGGAAATCTATGGCCGCCACGGCTTCCTGAGCGCGCAGGAATGCGCCGACATGCGCGCCCTGATCGACAAGGATGCCAAGCCGTCCAGCCTCTTTTCCGGATCGGCCAACGCCGAATATCGCACCAGCCATAGCTGCAACCTCAGCCCCTGGGACCCGCTGGTTGAGACGATCACGGCCCGGATCACCGGCCTGATGGGCCTCGACCCCCAAAATGGAGAGACGCTGCAAGGACAGCGCTATGCGACTGGCCAGGAATATAAGGTCCATTGCGACTATTTCCCCGTCAATGCCTCCTACTGGCCCGCCATGCTGCGGTCGGGCGGGCAGCGCTGCTGGACGGCGATGATCTATCTGTCGGAGGTCGAGGGCGGCGGCGAGACGCATTTCCCCCAATGCGGCTTCATGGTCCCGCCCAAGCAGGGCATGATCCTGATGTGGAACAATCTGGACGAGGCCGGCGCCCCCAACCGCTTCAGCCTGCATGCGGCAAGGCCGGTCGAGGCGGGCGCAAAATATGTCGTCACCAAATGGTTTCGCGAGCGGGCCTGGGAACCGGCGCTGGCCTGATCAAGCCTCGACAGTCACCTTATCGGGATAGAAGGCGAGATAGCCCGCAATCTCGGCGACATCGGCCAATGGCGACTCATAGCTCCACACCGCGCCCTGTGCGCCGGGCAGATCGAAATAGCTGGCGTCGCCCTTATAGGGGCAATGGGTGCTTTTCGGATTGGGCGTGAAGGCGGTCATGTCTGCATCCGCGCGGGGCACGTACAGCACAGCCGGATAGCTGGCCTCCTTCAGCGAAAGCGCGCCGCTGGTGCGGACGATCTCCCGCCCCTCGCGCAGGATACGCACTTCGCCGTCGTGGGGCGTGATCGTGATGGGATGGTCGGGGGTGCCGGGCATGGATGGTCTCCTTGGCTTGAGCGCCAAGATGGTGTCCCCGGGCCGTCGCGCCAAGGGCCGCTCGTTACACTTTGCGACAACGCTTTCCGCTTCCTGACAGACATGTTCCCAATGGGTTCAGAACGAATCCGCCACATAGGCGTTGTCAGCGCGGGAGGGTCTCGCGTCGACACGAGATCAGACCCCAAAAGGTACTGGAGAAGACATATGCGTAAGTTGATCATGATAGCGCTGCTGGCTGCGACCGCCGCACCCAGCGTGGCGATGGCCCAGTCGGCGGGCGAAATCCGCCGCGACAATCGCGATGTGCGCGAGGAGCGCCGCGACCTGCGCCAGGCGCAGCGCCATGGCGACCACCGCGACGTTCGTAACGCCCGCGAGGACCTGCGCGATGCGCGACAGGAGCGCCGCGAGGACTGGCAGGACTATCGCCGCGCCCATCGCGACGTGTATCGCGGCGGTAACTGGCGCGCCCCGTTCCGTTACAATGCCTGGAACACCGGACAGCGCCTGAAGCCTGCTTATTACAGCTCACGCTACTATATTAGCGATCCATATCGCTACAGGCTGCCCGCTGCGCGCGGCGACATGCGCTGGGTGCGTCACTATAATGACGTATTGCTGGTGAATGTTCGCTCAGGCGCAGTGGTGCAGGTGCATCGCGGCTTCTTCTGGTAAGGCCCCTCCCATAGCAGCCTTGCCGGTCGGCGGCCCCGGACGACGGATCGTCCGGGGCCGCTTTCGTTCTGGGATAATGTGGAGACTCATCTATCCCCAGCGGTGGCCGCGCCGCTGGCATGGAGCCTGCAGACGCGGCCGACACCGCTTCTGGCGGCATCAGTCCGAAAGGGGATGGACCAAAGCCTGCAACACTGCAGACTTCAAAGAGTTCCGTTCATCCGGCGTTCAGCGCCTCGGCAATCAATTTTCGGCTGTTTTCGATGCCGTAGAGGGCGATGAAGCTGCCCATGCGGGGCCCCTGATCGGCGCCGAGCAGGGTCTGGTACAGCGCCTTGAACCAGTCGCGCAGTTCGGCGAAGCCGAACGCTTCATCCTTGCCGATCGCGTAGACGATATTCTGGATATCCTCGGCAGAGGCATCGACCGGAAGCGCGGCGAGGTGCGCGTCAAGCTGGCGCAGCGCCGCGGCCTCGTTCGCTTCGGGCGCGCGGCGCTTGAGCGTCGGGGCGACGAAGTCGCGGTGATAGGCCAGCGCGTGGCCGATGAGGCGGTCGAGATCGGGATAGGTTTCCGGGGTAGCGTCCGCGACATAATTGCCGAGATAGCTCCACACCTGATCACGGCTGGCGTCGCCCATCACGCCGACCAGATTGAGCAGCAGGCCGAAGGTCACTGGCAGGCTCCCCTCGGGCAGCTTTCCGTCATGGATGTGATGGACGGGATTGCCGAGCTTCTGTTCGATCGGCTGGTTCGGGTAATTGCCGCGGAACTGCCAATATTCGTCCACCGCGCGCGGGATGACGCCCATGTGCAATTGCTTGGCCTTCTTCGGCTCGCGATAGGCGTAGAAGGCCAGGCTCTCCTGCGGGCCATAGGTCAGCCATTGTTCGAGGCTGAGGCCATTGCCCTTCGACTTGGAGATCTTCTCCCCCTTCTCGTCGAGGAACATCTCATAGTTGAAGCCCTCGGGTGGGCGGGCGCCGAGCGCGCGGCAAATCTTGGAGCTTTGCGTGACCGAGTCGATCAGGTCCTTACCCGCCATCTCATAATCCACGCCGAGCGCGACCCAGCGCATCGCCCAGTCGACCTTCCATTGCAGCTTTGCGCCGCCGGACAGGATCGACTGCTCGACCGTCTCGCCCTCATCGACGAAGCGGACAAGCCCCGCGTCCACGTCGATGACTTCCACCGGCACCTGCAGCACGATGCCGCTCTTGTGGCTGATCGGCAGCACCGGGGAATAGGTGGCCTGCCGTTCCTTGCGCAGCGTCGGCAGCATGATGTCCATGATCGCCTGATAGTGGCGCAGCACGCCCTTTAGCGCCTCGTCGAACGCGCCCGAGCGATACTGAACGGTGGACGACATGAATTCATAATCGAAGCCGAAGCGATCGAGGAAATCCCGCAGCATCGCGTTGTTGTGATGCGCGAAGCTCTCAAACTTACCGAAGGGATCAGGGATTTCCGTCAGCGGCTTGCCCAGATGCTCGGCCAGCATATCCCTGTTCGGCACATTGTCCGGCACCTTGCGCAGGCCGTCCATGTCGTCGCTGAACGCGATCAGGCGCGTGGGGGTGTCTGACAGGGCATGGAACGCCTGTCGCACCATCGTCGTGCGCAGCACTTCGTTGAAGGTGCCGATATGCGGCAGGCCCGAAGGGCCATAGCCGGTTTCGAACAGTATATGCCCTTTATCCGGCGCGCCGCCATTTGCTCCATTAGGGGGATAGCGCTTGAGCAGCTTGCGCGCCTCCTCATAGGGCCAAGCCTTCGATGCGAGCGCGGCGTCGCGCAGGGCGGTGATATCGGTCATGGCGCTGGCCTTAGAGCGATTTCAAGCCAGATGAAATCATCTGGCGATTCGAAAATCGCGAAAACAGAAAAAACAGGGCGGGCACCCGCCCTGCGGCTGTTGCGCCGCTCTTTAAGTCTTTTTCAGTGTTGGTCGTTATTGCCGACGCATGCGTAACGACCCCGCCCTTCATGCCCAAGCCCATGAGAGGACAATGCGCGCGGCATTGCAGGCCGAAATGGCGCCCGGCGAGCGCGCCCTGTGGAGCGGCATGCCGGACGCCCGGCGGATGAAGGCGGCGTTCGGCATCTGGCTTTTCGCGATCCCCTGGACGGTCTTTTCCTGCGTGTGGACCGGCCTTGCCGCGAGCAGCTGGCTAGTGCGGATGCCGCGCACGGAGATGGAGTGGGGCTTCGGCATCGCCTTCCCCCTGTTCGGCTTCCCGTTCATCCTGGTCGGCGTGTGGATGCTGAACCAGCCCTTCGCGGCCCGCGCGGCTGCGCGGCGGACGATCTACGGCCTGACGGACCGTCGCCTGATCCGCGTCACCACCGGGCGGCAGCGCAAGGTCGAATCCGTACGGATCGCGCAGATGGGACCGATGGATCTGAGCCTTTCGCGCGACGGCTGGGGCACGATCAGCATCCAGACCGGCAGCCATGTCGACAGTGAGGGCGACCGGGTGACCGACCGCTTCGTAGCCGCCGCCATTCCCGATGCGGAGAAGCTGCACAGGATGATCATCGCGCAACAGGGCTGATCGGCGCGGCAGGGCTAACCTTCCTCGGAATGCCACCACCCCCGTTCGTTTCGAGCGAAGTCGAGAAACACAGCGCGCGGCTTCTCGACTACGCTCGAAGCGAACGGGGGTGGGAACTGTAGCGGGGGACAAGCCATTTTACGGTTTCCAGAAAATTAACCATGGGGGCGTAACGATATCCGCGAAAGGACAGGTCGATGCAGGCACGCGGACGCGAACGGATAGCGGTAGAGATCGCCGTGACGGTAACGACCGTCCTTGATTCCCAGCCCGGTACGGTCATGGACCTGACCGAGAATGGCGCGCTGATCGCCGGCGCGAGCATGGCGGCGGGCACGCAGATCGTCATCGATATCGAGGGTTACAGCGTGTTCGGCCGCGTTATGTGGGCCGAAGTCGACCGCATGGGCGTCCGCTTTCCCTTTCCCTTAAGCGAAGGGCCATTGCACGAAGCGCTGGAAATGGCGCGGGCGGCGCAGAGTATGCCGCCTTTGCAAAGGCAGGCGGCGGTAGCACGGGGCTTTGGGCGGCGGGTTACGCGGTAAAGAGCAAAAGCGGTCTTTCCATTTTCGCCGTCATGCCGGGCTCGACCCGGCATCCATTGGCTCCATTGTAGAGAATTTACACGAGGATTGAGGCTCATGGATCCCGCATCAAGTGCGGGATGACGGTAGTTTATGAGGGCTATACAAACCTTCTCCCGCAAGCGGGAGAAGGATACGAAGCCTTGAGAGCGAAGCGAACTAGGCGCAGTTGGATGAGGGTGTGCGGGCCTGCGGCCCGCGCGATCCAAAGGATCGCAGACCCTCACCCTCCCACTCGGCTCCGCCGAGCGGGCCCCTCCCTCTCCCGTAAACGGGAGAGGATAAAAAGCAGGTTTCCCCTTTGTTCTGCTTTCCCTAAGAGGGACGGCGCATGGCGTCCCCCTCTCCCCTTTCCTTCCCAGCGCTCCATGCGAGCCATGGCGGCATCTGGATGCGCGAGGGCGGCGAGACGCGCGAGGCTTCCAAGGGGCGGGCCATATCCATCGCGGCGGAAACGCCGGTCATCCTGCTCAACGCGCCGCTGACCGGCCAGCGGCTGGGCTATCCCGAACTCAATGGCCTCGACCTGCTAGAGCTGTGGGCGTTCGTTCACCCGGCCCGTTTTCTGGTGCCGACGCCCAAGGGTTTGGCCGATGCGCTGGGGCTGGAGGCGCCGAAGCGGGAGGGCGATATTCCCGCGCTCTATCATGCGGCCGCGCAGGCGCTGATCGCGACGCTGGCCGACCCGGCATGGGCGGAACGCGAGGGGGCGTGGACGGCGGCGCAATCGCTGCACCGGCTGCGCTGGCCATGGGCGCAACTGGTGACGCCGCATCTGCCGACGCCCAAGGAGGCCGAGCGCTGGCTGTTCTCCCGCCTGCCCGAATGGGAGGAGGCCGCCGCCCGCCCCGCACCGCGCACCGTGACGCTGAACGGCGACGCAGTGCTGGAGCGGCTGGACGCGCTGACCGGCCATGGCGCGGAGGCGCGCCCCGGGCAACGCGCCTATGCCGAAGCCGCCGCCGCGAGCTTCGCCCCCCGGGCACTGCGCAACCAGCCCAATATGCTGCTGGCCGAAGCCGGGACCGGGATCGGCAAGACGCTCGGCTATCTGGCTCCTGCTTCGCTCTGGGCGGCGGAGGCGGGCGGGCCGGTGTGGATTTCGACCTACACCAAGGCGCTGCAGCGACAGTTGGACCGGGAGAGCGAAAGGCTGTTCCCCGACGCATCCGTGCGCAAGCGGCGCGTGGTCGTGCGCAAGGGGCGGGAAAATTATCTCTGCCTGCTCAATCTGGAGGATGCGCTGCAGGGCGGCTTTGCCGGGCGCGCGGCGATCCTGGCGCATCTGGTAGCGCGCTGGGCGGCATACACCAAAGACGGCGACATGATCGGCGGCGACCTGCCCGGCTGGCTGCCGATCCTGTTCCGGCGCAACGGCACGACGGCGCTGACCGACCGGCGGGGCGAGTGCATCTATGCCGGCTGCCCGCATTTCCGCAAATGCTTCATCGAGCGGGCGTCGCGCGCCTCGGCTGACGCAGACATCGTGATTGCCAACCATGCGCTGGTGATGGTCAACGCCGCGCGCGGGCGGGAAAGCGCAACGCGCCCGACGCGCATGGTGTTCGACGAGGGGCATCATCTGTTCGACGCCGCCGATTCGACCTTCTCCGCCGCGCTGACGGGACAGGAGGCGATCGAGCTGCGCCGCTGGGTGATCGGGCCGGAGGGCACGTCGCGCGGGCGGCGGCGCGGGCTGTCGGCGCGCCTGTCCGATCTTGCCAGTTATGACGCGGAGGGCGGCGAGGTGATCGAGGCGGCGCGCAAACAGGCGCAGGTGCTGCCGTCCGACGAATGGCTGAAGCGCGTGAATGCGGGCGAACCCTATGGGCCAGTGGAGGCCCTGCTCGCCGCCGTGCGCGGCACCGTCTATGCGCGGGCCGAGGGTATGGACGCAGACGCAGGCTATGGGCTGGAGACGGAATTGGCCGAGCCGGACGGCGCGTTGGTCGATGCGGCCCAGACGGCGGCGGAGGCGCTGGACGCGCTGCTGCGCCCCCTCACCCGGCTCGGCAAGCGTTTGGAGGCGGTTGTCGAGGATGCGCCGGACTGGCTGGACGGTGCGGCGCGGGCGCGGATCGAGGGGGCGATCAGCTCGCTCGCCTGGCGGTGTGACCTGGTCACGGCCTGGCTCTCCATCCTCTCCCGCATCGGCGGCCCGGCCGATCCCGATTTCGTCGACTGGCTGGCGGTCGATCGATTCGAGGGGCGCGAGTTCGACATCGGCATCCACCGCCACTGGCTGGACCCCACCCGGCCCCTGGCCGAAGCGGTGCTGAAACCGGCCCATGGCGTCATCGTCACCTCGGCGACCCTGAAGGGCGGCGGCGACTGGAGCAGTGCGGAGGCGCGCAGCGGATCGCTGCACATGGAACGCCCAGCCGCCCGGTTCGAGGCGCAGAGCCCGTTCGATTATCCGGCGCAGGCGGAGGTGCTGATCGTCACCGACATCAAGCGCGGCGACATTCCGGCGATGGCGGGCGCCTATGCCCGGCTGATCGAGGCGGCGCAGGGTGGCACGCTGGGGCTGTTCACCGCGATCCGCCGGTTGCGCGCAGTGCATGCGCGGATCGCCGACCGGCTGGCGCGGGCGGGCCTGCCGCTGTTCGCGCAGCATGTAGATCCGATGGACACCGGCACGCTGGTCGACATTTTCCGCGACGATCCGCGCGCCTCGCTGCTCGGCACCGATGCTCTGCGCGACGGGGTGGACGTGCCGGGGCATTCGCTAAGGCTGGTGGCGATGGAGGGCGTGCCCTGGCCCAAGCCGTCGGTGCTGCACGCCGCGCGCAGGCTGGCGGGCGGCGGCAGCGCCTATGATGACCGCATCGTCCGCGCCCGGCTGGCGCAGGCGTTCGGCCGCCTGATTCGGCGGGCCGACGACCGGGGGACCTTCGTCATCCTGTCCGCCGCCATGCCCAGCCGGCTGCTCTCCGCTTTCCCCGATGGTGTCCCGATCCGGCGCGTCACGCTGGACGAAGCCATAGTTTGCGTCAGCGAGCGGCTTGGCTCGGGCGATGCTTTCGTGCATGACCCTCCCGTCGCCACCCATGGAGAGGCAGCAGGACGAGAATGAAGCGGCTGACCCTGTTACGCCATGCCAAGTCGGATTGGGACGATCCCGTAAAGCGCGATTTCGATCGGCCGCTCAATGGCCGTGGCGAGCGCGCAGCGGCCCTGATCGGCCAGTTCGCGAAGTCGAAGGGCATGGAATTCGATCATCTCGTCGCCTCGCCCGCCGTGCGCGTCGTCGAGACATTGGATATGTTTTTCGAAGGCTATGGCCAGCGGATCGAACCGCAATGGGATCGCAGAATTTACCTGGCCTCCTCGGTCACGCTGATCGATGTCATTCGCGACATCCCCGACAGCGCGGAAAGCGCGCTGCTTGCCGGCCACAATCCGGGGCTGGAAGACCTGATCCTCGATCTCGTCGCGGACAATGGCAAAAGCCCGCTGCGTGATGATGTGGAGATCAAGTTCCCGACCGCGAGCCTGGCGGTCCTGGACCTTGCCGTCGATCGCTGGGCGGATGTGGAGAAGGACGGCGCGGCGCTCACGGCCTTCACGCGCCCCCGCGATCTGGACCCCGCACTGGGGCCCGAGGCATAGTGACCCCCGTCTTATGGCGTAGGGCAACGCCGGCGGACGCCGCCGCGCTTTCCGCGCTGGGCGGGGCGACGTTCCTCACCAGCTTCGCGCACGACCACCCGGGCCAGGCACTTCTGGCGCATATCGCCAAGGCGCACAGCTTGCCTTATTATCAGGATGCGCTGGCGGACCCGGAACAGATCGTCATCATCGGCGAGACCGCCCTTGGCGCCCCGGTCGGCTATACGCTGCTGACACCTGCCGATCTGCCGGTGGCGCCCGAGCCCGGCGATCTTGAGATCAAGCGCATCTACCTGCTGGCGCCTTGGCAAAGCGGGGGACATGGCAGCACCCTGATGGACGAGATCTATGCCGTCGCGCGAGAACGCCGGGCGACGCGCCTGTTGCTTGCCGTGTATGAGAAGAATGAGCATGCGCAGCGATTCTACGCGCGGCAGGGATTTTCGCAGATAGGGCGGACAACCTTCATGGTTGGCGACACACCGTTCGAAGATCTGGTCTACGCCCGCCGGATGTGACCGGCTTTAGCCCTATAACTCAAGCGCGGCGGCCAAGTCCCGACGGATCGCCTCCAGCCGGGCGACCAGTGTCGGGCCGGGGGAAGACGGCGCCGGCTCCCGCTGCACGGGCGCATCCTCGGTCCAGCCGTCAGCAAGCGCCTTTTGCGCACCCCGCACGGTGAAGCCCTCGACGTTCAGCAGCCGGTTGATGCGGCGCGCCAGCGCAACGTCGGCAGGCCGGTAATAACGGCGGTTGCCCGATCGCTGGAGCGGACGGAGCTGCGGAAAGCGGCTTTCCCAATATCGCAGGATATGCTGCGGCAAGCCAAGCTCCGCCGCGAGTTCCCCGATCGTCAGAAATGCGCCTTCAGCCTTTTCCATATCTGCTATCGTGCGCCTTCGCCGCCGCCCCGGTCAACTGTCAGAAAGCGCTTTGCTACAGAATCGTCAGCTGCGCGCGATGCGATCCCGCATGGACTGGCTGGCGCGGAAAGTGAGCACCCTGCGCGGCGCGATCGGCACCTCTATGCCGGTCTTCGGATTGCGCCCCACCCGCTCGGTCTTGTCCCGCAGGACAAAGGTGCCGAAACTGGAAATCTTCACATTCTCGCCCTTTTCGAGCGCGACACTCATCATGTCGAGAATGCTTTCCACCATCGATGCCGATTCGGCACGCGACAGCCCTATCTGGCGATTGAGTGAATCCGCCAAATCCGCACGCGTAAGCGTTCCATTACCTGCCATGTGTCCCCACACATTGATGCACCTACTCCCCCAGCAGCCGTCAGGTGCGAACGGCTGACCTTAGCTGTGATGCATTTCGTCCCGATTCGCAAGCCGGGGATAATGGGGCAGTTTCAAACGCGTAAGACGCTCGCGCCCCAGGTGAAGCCGCCGCCCATCGCCTCAAGGACGACAAGATCGCCCGCGCGAATACGGCCGTCGCCGACCGCGACGTCCAGGGCGAGGGGAACCGACGCCGCAGACGTATTGGCGTGCCGATCAACAGTGATGATCACCTTTTCCGGCGCAAGCCGCAGCTTGCGCGCCGTCGCGTCCAAAATCCGGGCGTTGGCCTGGTGCGGCACGACCCAGTCGACATCCTCAATGGAAAGGCCGGCAGCGTCCAACGCCTCGCGCATTACCGACGCCAGGTTGACGACGGCATGGCGGAAAACCTCCTGCCCCTTCATGCGCAGCTTGCCCACGGTGCCGGTCGTCGACGGCCCGCCATCAACATAGAGAAGCTGATTATGGCGACCGTCAGCATGGAGCTTGCTGGCCAGAATGCCCCGCTTGCCCTCCAGGCTTTCTTCCGCGCCCAATATGATCGCGCCTGCCCCGTCGCCGAACAGAACGCAGGTGCCCCGGTCCTCCCAGTCCAGAATGCGACTGAAGGTTTCGGAGCCTATGACGATCGCCTTGTCCGCAGCCCCGCCCCGAATCATGTTGTCCGCGACTGACAGGGCGTAGAGGAAGCCCGAGCACACGGCTGCGACGTCGAAGGCGATGCAGTCGTCGATGCCCAGCGCCGCCTGCACCAGCGTCGCGCTGGCGGGAAAGGTCTGGTCCGGCGTCGCGGTCGCCAGAATGATGAGGCCGATGTCTTCGGGCGCGACACCGGCGGCGGCCATCGCCTTACGGGCGGCCTCCGTCGCCAGCGTTGCCGTCGTTTCGCCATCGGCGGCGATATGCCGCTGGCGGATGCCGGTGCGCTCGGCGATCCACTCGTCGCTGGTGTCGACCGTTTTCGCCAGTTCGCTGTTACTGACGACTCGCGGCGGCAGGGCGGAGCCCGTGCCGAGCAGAACGGCGCGACGAATCATTTTGCGGGCATCTCCACGGGCGAAAGCGCGCCGATATTGGCCAGATCGTCGGCGATCCGGCGCGTGATGTCTTCTTCGAGCAGCCGGGCGGCGACATGGACCGCATTGGCCACGCCCTTCTCATCCGCTCCGCCATGGCTCTTCACCACGACGCCGTTAAGGCCCAGGAAGACCGCGCCATTATGATTGTTGGGGTCAAGGTGATGCTTGAGCAGATGCATCGCCGGCTTCGAGATCAGGAAGCCGATCTTCGAGCGCACGGAACTGGTGAAGGCGCGCCGCAGCAGGTCCGTGACGAAACGCGCCGTGCCTTCGGCCGTCTTGAGCGCGACATTGCCGGCGAAACCGTCGCAGACGATCACGTCGGCGTCGCCCGACGCCAGCTTGTCCCCCTCGATGAATCCTTCGAAGGCCATCGGCAGCGCGGTCGCAGCGCGCAGGGTAGCGGCGGCGTCGCGGATTTCGTCCGTGCCCTTCAGATCCTCGGTGCCGATGTTGAGCAGGCGGACGCGCGGCCGGGCAAGATCCAGCACGGTGCGGGCATAGGCCCCGCCCATGACCGCGAACTGCACCAGATTGCGCGCGTCGCATTCAGTGTTCGCGCCCAGATCGAGCACCACCACGTCATTGTCGCCGAGCGTTGGCAAAAGGGCGGCAAGCGCCGGACGATCAATCCCGGGCATGGTGCGCAGGGCGACCTTCGCCATCGACATCAGCGCGCCGGTATTGCCCGCGGACACGGCAGCGCCCGCCTGTCCCGACTTCACCGCCTGGATGGCCAGGCCCATGGAGCTGTTCTTGGATTTGCGCAGCGCAGCGCTGGGCTTGTCGGTCGCCTCGACCACCTGATCGGTATGGACGACTTCCGAAGCGGCCCGCAGATTGGGGTGGTTCTCAAGCGCGACCTTGATCCGCGCCTCATCACCGAAAAGCGTGAAGCGCAGCCCTTCATGGCGGCGACGGGCGAGCGCAACGCCCGCTATCATCACGCGCACGCCCTCATCGCCGCCCATCGCGTCGATTGCGATCCGCGGCTGCTGGCTCACTTCATCCCCCTTTTTAGGAGAAACGCTTGACTGTTACGCTCCGACGGCGACGATTTCGCGGCCGTTATAATGCCCGCAGGAGGGGCAAAGATTGTGCGGGCGCTTGAGTTCGCCGCAGTTCGAGCACTCCTGGAATGCCTCGACGCGAAGCGAATCGTGGCTCCGGCGCATGCCGCGCTTGGAAGGAGAAGTTTTCCTCTTGGGGACAGCCATGTCGGCACCTGTTTCCGTATATCAAAGTTCAGTGCGATAGTGTCAGTGCCGAAACATGAGCTGACGGACCAAGAGGCCGCAGACCCATGCGGCCCGGACAATCGCGAAGCCATGCGCCTATAGCCATTATTGCGTGATGCGCAAGTCATTCCTTGCCCTTGCATGCGGGGAGCGGCAATGTCCCGCCACCACAGGGAGAGGACATTCCGCCATGCTGCTGCCCATTACATTGACGCTCGCCGCGGCGGCAACGCTGCTGAACATCTGGCTGGGCATCCGGGTAAGCCGCGTGCGGATATCCAACAAGGTGTTGCACGGCGACGGCGGATGCGAGCCACTGGTCAGGCGCATGCGCGCCCACGCCAATTTCGTCGAATATACGCCCTTTGTCCTGATCCTGTTCGCGCTGGTCGAACTGGCGATCGGGCCGCAGGCATGGCTGTGGGTGCTGGCTCTCATCTATATCCTGGCGCGGATCACGCATGCCTTCGGCATGGACGCCTCCATCCCCAGCAAGCTGCGGATGGCCGGCATCGCCTTCACCTACCTGACCATGATCATCCTGTCCGTCGCCGCGCTCTATGCCGCCTACGGGTCGATGCGCGAGATCGAGGTCCCGCCGGCGCTGGCGGCGCACGTCTAGAGAGGGATTACCTTGATCCTTTCGTCCCGAGCCCTTCGACTGCCTGCCAAGGCAAGCGCTCAGGACAGGCCAAGGTCGAAGGACGCTGCGCAACGTGTCTCGACTACGCTCGACACGAACGGCGGCTGGGATTCCGTCCCATGTCATCACGCTATGACAGATGTCTCAACCCAGTCCCGTCACCCGGTCCGCGACAAACGGGTTGAACCGGCGCTCATGCGCGAAACTGCTCATCGCGCCATGCCCAGGCACGAACGCGGTATCGCCGCCCAGCGGCCACAGCTTGCCGGTGATCGCGTCGATCAGATCCTGATGATTGCCGAGCGGAAAGTCGGTCCGGCCGATCGATCCCTGAAACAGCACGTCGCCGACGATCGCCAGCTTTGACGGCCCGTGATGGAAAACGACATGGCCCGGCGTGTGTCCGGGGCAGTGGATGACGTCCAGGGTCAGGTTGCCCACGGTCACCGTGTCGCCGTCGACCAGCCAACGGTCAGGCTCGAATATCTGGCCGTCTATGCCATATTTTTTGCCGTCCTCGCCCAGCTTGGCGATCCAGTAGCGGTCGGCCTCGTGCGGCCCCTCGATCTGGATACCCAACTCCTTGGCGAGGATGCCCGCCTGCCCGCAATGATCGATATGGCCATGGGTGACGAGGATCTTTTCGATCTCCACCCCCTGCTGCTGCGCCGCCGCCTTCAGCCGGTCGAGGTCCCCGCCGGGATCAACGAACGCCGCCTTGTTGGTTTGCGTGCACCAGAAGAGGGTGCAGTTCTGCTGGAGGGGCGTCACCGGAACGATGACGGCTTTGAGGGGTGGGACGGTCATGCGCCCGGATGTGGCGAAGGCGGCGGACAAGCGCAAGCCCCGGCATTTTATCCCAGGCGGCGCCCCGTCCAGACCACGCGGCCGACAATCTCCACCAGCGCCGGATCGATATCCGGCCAGCCGGGGTAGAGCGCATTATCGCTCAGGATCGAAAAGCGTCCGCTTCTCGGCCCCATGGCGATCCGCTTGACCATCAGCGTGCCGTCCAGGCGCAGGACATAGATGCCGTCGCGCAGGCGCGCCGCGCCGTCGTCGCGATCGACCATGATGTCGTCGCCATGGCCCAGCGTCGGCGCCATCGATTCGCCATCGACGCGGATGATGGACAGCATATCCGGCTTTACGCCGAGCATGCGGAGCCAGCCCCGATCAAAACCCACTGCCCCCTCGGCCCGCTCGTCATCGTCCAGCGATCCCGCCCCCGCCGACGCGCCAAGCGCCAGCCGCGGGACGGAAAGCATCGCTCCCCGCGATGCGCGCGCAGGCACGATTTCCGGTCCGCCCAGCAGCGATTCCTCCACGCCGAAATAACGGGCGAGCGTGCGCCTGTCCGCCTCGTCCAGCTTCCGGGGCGTGCCGCGCTTGATATATTGCTGGATATAGGCGGAGTTGCGCCCGAGCAGGCGCGACAGCGCGCCATAATTGTCCCGCCGTTCCGCGATGAGGCGGTCGAGCGCCTGCCGGGCAAGAAGATCATCCATTCCGGTTTCATATAGTAGGATTAATCCTATAGACAAGTAGGAAATTTCCTATGAGATAAGAATTTCCCTATTGCCGGCGAGTCGCGCCGATAGCTTGAGAGGAGAGACGGATATGCAGCTATTGCGAACCATTGAACGCTTTCTGAAAGAAACGGGCATGCCCCCCACGCGATTCGGCCGGGACGCGGTGCGGGACCCCCGCCTGGTGCTCGACATGCGCAACGGTCGCGAACCGGGCGAACGCATGAAGAGGCGTGTAGAACATTTCATGAACATTTATCAAGAAGGCAGCGCGCGATGAGCCGAATAGCGCCACAGGATCATCCGCGAGCGGCAAAAAAAAGCGATCCGCAGGAGCGACTGTTGCGGGCATTGCTCGGCTTTGCAGGGCCTGCCGCCAAGATCGAGCAGGCGTCCGCCGTCCCATGGGCGAGCGCGACCTTCCAGGGATCGCGCCATGACATCCGGATGGCATTTGCGGGAGAAAAGGCGCGCGACGATGCCAGCGCCTTCTTCGACCAGATATGCGACGCCGAATTCGCCATCGCGGGACATATTGTCGCCGACCTGGCGATCGACGAACGGCATATGTGTTTCGACCCGCAGACCGGGCAGACCCGTGTGACGGCTACGCTATCGGCGTTGGTTATCGAGGATTGGTGAAGCCATTTCCCAGTTGGCCTGAGCTTCCCTACCTCCGTTCGCTTCGAGCGTAGTCGAGAAGCCTCGCGCTGGTTTCTCGACTACGCTCGAAACGAACGGGGGTGGGAATGCAAATCAGCGCGCACTCATCCGCTGAAGCGTACCCAGCGCCACGCGGAGCGCCTCGTCGACGTCGGTATCGACATCAGGCTTGACCGATACCGACGGCACGGGCGGAATATCTGCGATGACCCGTGGCGCAGCGGCCGTCTCGGACACCGGAATGATCTGGACCGGCGGCGCTTCGAACGCCCGCGCGGGCGCTGCGGCGGCGCGGCGGGAGAGCCCGTGTTCGAAACGCTCGGCAAGCTGCGCTATGGTCAGACCGTCGAGCGGCGGACGCGGTTCGCGCGGCAATGCGGCTGGCTGCGCATCGATCCCCGGAGGCGGAACGGGCGCGGCGAGCGGCGCGAAGCCCGAAGGGCTGTCGTCATGCGCGACGCTGTCGAGCGGAAGATGCGGGGTAGGATCGACCGGCGCGTCCACAGCAAAGGAGTCGCTCAGAGGAAGCTGCTCATCGGCTTCCACGATGGCCTCTGGCGCCTGTTCGCTGGCTTCCACGAAAGCCGCGTCGACGTCGGACGCGATGGCCTCCGATGTGGCCGGCATTTCGGCGAACATTCCGGTGCCGCCAAAGTCGCTGTTGGCGAAGATCGGGCGGCGCGCCGGGGCGTCGGGATGGGCGTCCGCACGGCGCAGGACCGGCATGTCGCTCGCCAGCGGCTCTGGCTTGCCGGCACGGCGCTTGGCCAGGCCAGTCAGGCGTGAAAGTGCAAAAGCCATCTTCTCTTCTCCCTTGGCGGGCATGCCTTGCCGGCGAAACGCCAGCGTGGCGCCCGCCGCCATTACCCCCGCAAATCCCGCCAGCAGCAGCCGGGCGAACAGGCCCAGCGGCGGCGCGGCGCCCGGCAACACCTCCGAGACGCCCGACGCCGTGGTCGCCATCTCGATCAGTCCCGCCGGAACCGTCAGGACCGCAAACGCCGCGCCGGATGCCGCCCAGAGGGCGGTCCGTCGCGAGGCCGCAAGCCTGCCGATCATCGGCCCCTTCCCTGCCCCGTCAGGCCGCCCGGACCCGCCGGGCGCCGTTCAGGAGCCGTCGGTAAACCGGCTCGTAACGCAAAATATTTGACGACCAGTTACGCTCCGCCTCGACGAAGCGGCGCGCGACGGCGCGGCGCGCGTCCCATGTCGGGCGCGCCTCGAACAATTTGGCCAGTGCGCTGGCGATGGCGGCAGGATTGTCCGGCGCGAAGAGCGTGCCCGTCACGCCGTCCTCGATCAGTTCGCAATGGCCACCGACGCTGGACGCAGCGACCAGCTTGCCCTGCGCCATGGCTTCCAGCGGCTTGAGGGGCGTCACCAGGTCGGTGAGGCGCATCGACTTGCGCGGATAGGCGAGGATGTCGATCAGACTGTAATAATTCTCGACCTGCCCGTGCGCGACGCGCCCGGCAAACACGATGCGGTCGGCGACGGGCGAATAGGCCACCTGATCGCGCAGCGCCTGCTCACGCGGGCCGCCGCCAACCAGCAGCAGCTTGGCGCGGGGGCGCGCCGTGGCGAGCGCGGGCATGGCGGCGATCAGGTCGTCCAGCCCCTCATAATCATAGAAGCTGCCGATGAAGCCAACGACCTCCGCCCCGTCGAGGCCGAGGCGCGTGCGGAGAGCAGGATCGGGGTCTACCGGCGTCCCGAACATCTCCATGTCGACGCCATTGGGCGATACGATGATCTTGTCCGCCGGGATGCCCCGGGCGACGAGATCGCCCTTCAGCCCCTCGCAAATCACGGCGACGGCGTCCGCCGACCGCACGGCATGGGTCTCCAGCTGCCGGGTCAGCCAGTAACGCGGGCTGCCCTCCGTCCCCGTGCCGTTGCCGACAGCGGCATCCTCCCAGAAGGCGCGGATCTCGTAGACCAGCGGGATATTGTGACGGCGTGCGACCCGCTGCGCGGCAAGCGCGTTCAACACGGGCGAGTGCACATGAATGAGGTGCGGCTTCCAGCGGCGCACCAGCCCTTCCATCGATTCGGCCAGCGCGCTGATGTCCCGCCATTCGCGCACCAGGGCATTGCCCGAAGCGACCTCGCCCGGCGTGCGGTGGAAGATCAGGCCATCGATCGTCTCGACATCCGGCTCCGTAACCGCGCCTGCATCCGCGCCGTGGCGACGGCCGGTGATGCTGCGCACATCCCACCCCTGCGCCATCTGCGCACGCAGGATGGCACGGGTGCGGAAGGTGTAGCCGCTGTGCAGCGGCAGGCTGTGGTCGAGGACGTGGAGGATGCGCGTCATAGACCCAAGCAAATGACCTAAAAGGATTAACGTCGCGTCAACCCCGAACGGTTAAGGCCATGGCAAGCGCCAAGGGGGCGGGATTTTAAGGGTAAGGCATGGGAAGGACACATCGATGATCGACATGTTCTCCCTGGTTGCAAGCCATGGCCTGATCCTCCTTGCCTTCTGGCGGCTGCTGTCGCGGCCGGACCTGGACAGCGAACGGCGGCGGCGCAGCGTGGACCGTACGCCCGATGCGTGATCTCTTCTTCCTGGCGTTCCTGGCGGCGGCGTTCGGTCTCGCCCTGCGGCGGCCTTTCCTGCTGGTGCTGGTGTACGCTTATATCGACATCGTCTCGCCGCAGCGGCTGTCCTATTATCTGCTGAACAGCGTGCCGATCTCGCTGATCGCCTTTGCCCTGGCGGCAGGCGCTTGGCTGCTGGCGGACAAGAAGGCCGACAGCCGCTTTTCCGGGCGGCAAATGCTGATGCTTGCCCTGCTCGGCTGGTGCGCCTGGACGACATCCCACGCCGACTTCCCCATCGACGCCGCGACGAAATGGAACTGGGTATGGAAGGCGCTGGTCTTCGCCATCTTCCTGCCGCTGACGCTGCGCACTCGGCTGCGGATCGAGGCGCTGGCGCTGGTCATGTGCCTGTGCGCCAGCTCGATCATCATCACCGGCGGCATCAAGACAGTGCTGTCGGGCGGCGGCTATGGCGTTCTCAACCTGATGGTGGACGACAATAGTGGCCTCTACGAAGGCAGCACTATCTCCACCGTGGCGATCGCGATCATTCCGCTGATTCTCTACCTCGCGAAATATGGGACAATCTTCCCCTCCGACTGGCGGGTGCGCGGCTTCGCCTATGCCCTGTGTTTCGCCTGCCTGCTGATCCCGATCGGCACGGAGACGCGGACCGGCCTGCTCTGCATCATCCTGCTCGGCGGGCTGATGCTGATGCATATGCAGCGGCGGTTCCTCTATGGCAGCCTGCTGGTGCTGGTGGCGGTCATATCCGTACCCTTCCTGCCCGCCAGCTTCACCAGCCGCATGAACACGATCGAAACCTATCAGAGCGACGAGAGCGCATCCACGCGCCTCGCCGTGTGGCAATGGACGTGGGCCTATGCGAAAGATCATCCGACGGGCGGCGGGTTCGATGCCTATCGCGGCAACAGCTTCCGCTACGAATCGACCAAGGTCACCGGCAAGGGCAATATGCTGACGGCCGAGCGGCAGATCATCGTCGACAAGGGCCGCGCTTATCACAGCGCCTATTTCGAGATGCTGGGCGAGCAGGGCTATGTCGGATTCCTGATCTGGGCGATGATCCACGGCATATCGCTGGCCCGCACCGAATGGCTGCGGCGCTTTTACCTGAAGCGCGATGAGGCCAAGACGGCGTGGGTGCCGCCGCTGGCGCTTGCCCTGCAGCAGGGGCACATCGTCTATCTCCTGGGGGCGCTGTTTATCGGCATTGCCTACCAGCCGTTCGTTTTCATGCTGCTCGCGCTGCAGATCGGGCTCGACACCTATCTTACCCGTCTGCGCCGGTCGGAGGGTGATGCGCCGATCTTCGCGCAGGCGCAGAATGCAGAGGCGGCCGCGTGACGGGCGAACTGCGCAGCCTCACCTCCGCCCGGGGCATCGCCGCCTGGCTGGTCGTCATCTACCATATCCGCAGCGGCGCACACTGGGCGCCGGTCTGGCTGATGGAGATCGCGCACAAGGGATATCTGGCGGTCGATTTCTTCTTCCTGCTGTCGGGCTTCGTCATCTATCTGTCGGCGCACAAGGCGATGCTGTCGGGCGGCGCTGGCGCCGTGCCCGCGTTCCTCGCCCGGCGGTTCGCGCGCATCTACCCGCTCTATGGCGTGATGCTCGGCCTGACCGTTGCATTCGCCCTGCTGCTGCGGGCGACGGGGCGTGAGGACGGCAACTATCCCTGGGCGGAACTGCCGCTCCATATCGTAATGATGCAGAATTGGGGCTTCACGCCCGCCTTGAGCTGGAACCATCCCGCCTGGTCGATCAGCGCCGAGTTCGCCGCCTATCTCCTCTTCCCACTGCTGGTGCTGTGCACGCCAATCACGCGCGTACGCCGGCCCAATCTGCTGGCGGCGATGATCGCGCTGCTCGCCGCCCTGCATCTCGCGCTCAACGCTTTCGGTGAACAGACGCTGGGCGGCAATATCCCGCGCTTCGGCCTGCTCCGCTGTCTGATCGAGTTCAGTTGCGGCGCGCTCCTCTGCGCCTTCTGGCTGCGCGGGCCGGACCGGGACGGGCGCGCGATGGCCATCGCCTTCGCCGGCGCGGCGATGTTCTGGGGCCAGTGGCTGCTGGGCCTGGGCAGCGAGACATGGGCCTTCCCGGCGGGCGCCGCCTGTCTGATCCTCGCGCTCGCCCACGCCTCCACCCTGCGCCGCAATCCGCTCCATTGGCGGCCGCTGCACTATCTGGGCGAGATCAGCTACGCGACCTATATGGCGCACTTCATGCTGTTCATCTGGTTCAAAATCGCGTTCGTCACCGACGCCCGCGCGATCCCGCCCGCAACTATGCTGGCTTTCCTGGCCCTCACCTTCGCCGTCTCGGTCCTGCTCTACCATCTGGTCGAGCGGCCCGGACGGCGATGGCTCAGCGCATTCAGGCTGCGGGCACCGGCGCGGCCTCTGCAACGGCAGCGCTGATCGCCGAACAGCGGAACGAAGCGACGGACGACGGGTTGATCCAGACATGCTGGAAAGGAGCCCGCGCGATGCCGAAGTCAGGACTTGTCTATGTCGACGACAGCCTGCCCGGCATTTCCCGCAGGAAGATGAAGCTCGGCTGGGGCTATTATGACGCGGACGGCGGCCGGATCACGGACCGGGAGGAGATCGACCGGCTGAACGGCATCGGCATGCCGCCCGCCTACGGCGACTGCTGGTTCTGCCCCTCCCACTATGGCCATATCCAGGCGACCGGCTATGACGACCGGGGCCGCAAGCAATATCGTTATCATGCCGAATTCCGTGCCGCGCGCGACGCCGCCAAATATGACGCCTGCGCCTGTTTCGGCCGCGCGTTGCCGCTGCTGCGCGCGCGGATCGAGAGCGACCTCGCCACCCGCACGCTGGGCAAGGACCGCACGCTCGCCGCCGTGGTGCGTTTGCTCGACTTGGGCAAGGTGCGCGTCGGCAACGAGCAATATGCGCGCGAGAACAAAAGCTATGGTGCGACCACCCTGCGCCGCCGCCATGCGGACGTGAAGGGGCGCACCCTGCGCCTCGCCTACCGCGCAAAGTCCGGCAAGGCGCGGACGGTGGCCATCACCGACGCCGCATTATTGCGCTTCGTGCGGGCAGTGCAGGACCTGCCGGGGCAGCATTTGTTCCAATATCTGGATGAGGATGGGCAGGCGCACCCGGTGACCTCGTCGGACGTCAACGCCTATATCTCCGAAGCGATGGGGGAGCCCTTTACCGCCAAGCATTTCCGCACTTGGGGCGCATCCGTGCTGGCGTTCGAGGCGTTAAGCGACGGCGCGTCGTCCCTTAAGGAGATGATCGCGCCCGTCGCCGAGGCGCTGGGCAACACCCCAGCGATCAGCCGGAAAAGCTATATCCACCCCGCCCTGCTCGATCTGGCGAAGAGCGGGCACATGTCATGGCGCGAGGGGCTTCGCCTGCCGCGCAAGACGCGCTATCTCTCCCGCCACGAACGCGGCCTGATCGCCTTGCTGGAGGATCTCGAACATGAGGCCGCGCCGGTGAAGCTCGCCGCATGAGCACAAAAGGACACGCATGAGCGCCAAGAAAGACGCTGCCGTCAACGCGATAACGATCAAGCCGATCAGCCTGACGGACCTGTGGAACTCCACCGTCGCCTGGATTTCCGTCCATTCCGTGCAGATCCTGATCGCGGTGGGCGCCGGCGTCCTCATCTATCTGGCGATTGCCGCCTTCCGGGAATTCGGCAAGCGGCTGGTCCGCAAGTCCGATCATATGAGCTTCGGCGTGCTGGCGGGCCGCGCCATAGCCAAGACGACGCATTTCTTCATGGTGATGGTCTCCGCCCGGCTGGTCGCAGGCTATGCCAACCCGCCCGAAACCGTGCTGACGACGGTCAAATTCCTGTTCACCGTGGCAGCTGTGTTTCAGGCCGCAATCTGGGCGCGCGAGATCATCATCGGCTTCATCGAACGGCGCACCGGCGATGACGGCCATAGCGAAACGCTGGCCAACGCCATGGGGATCATCCGCATCCTCGTCAGCGTCGCCCTGTTCGCCATCGCGACCGTGGTGGTGCTGGATAATCTGGGCGTCAACGTCTCGGGTCTGGTCGCTGGCCTCGGCATCGGCGGCATCGCCATCGGTCTGGCGGCGCAGGGCATCTTCTCCGACCTGTTCGCCGCGCTCTCGATCATCTTCGACAAGCCGTTCCGGCAGGGCGAGATCATCACCTACGACACCACCACGGCGCGCGTGGAGCGCATTGGCCTGAAGAGCACGCGGCTGCGCGCGATGACCGGCGAGAAGAAGGTGATGTCCAACGCCAACCTGCTGCAGAAGGAGATCACCAGCCTGCAGTCGCTGTCGCGCCGGCGGGTGAAATTCATGCTGGGCGTGATCTACCAGACGCCGCAGGAAACCGCCGAGGCCATTCCCGCCATATTGAAGGAGGTGGTCGAGGCGAACGGCATGATCTTCGTGCAGGCGGGCCTCGTCACGTTTGGTGCAAGCTCGCTGGACTATGAAATGGACTTCGACGTGCCGGACCCGGACAAGAACGACTTCTTCATGACCCGGCACAAGGTCGGTCTTGCCGTTTTGAAGCGATTTAATGAGGAAAAGATCGAATTCGCCTATCCTACGCAGATGAGCTTCACGGCTGCGCCGGACGGACGGGCGATCATGCCGTATCCAGAGCGGGAGGCTGAGGCGAAGCGCGGCGAGGCTTAAGAGGGCCTGTGCCTTATTCTTCGTCACCCCGGACTTGATCCGGGGTCCCGCTTTTCTACCCGTCTCAGGCAATTAAAGGAAAAATGAAGAAGCGGGATCCCGGGTCAAGCCCGGGATGACGGCAGGTTATTTGTGGCCAGCCCTGACCGCCGATCGGCGCCTACGACGCCTCGATCAACGGATGCACCTGCACTTCGGGCAGCTTTTTCCGGCGAAACAGGCGCGCGAAGAAGCCGGGCTTGCCCCACAGCTGGATGCCCCGCGTTTCGGCGGCGCGCTGCAGGTCGCGGGCGAGCGAGCGAAGCTGGCGGTCGTTCAACGCCACGAGGACGCGCTGATATTCGTGGGTTTCGAACTGCTCCTCGCTCTCACCGACCTGAAAGGTGAGAACGCAGCCATAGTTGGTCATCGTCCGCTGCCAGCCTGCAAGCGCGCCGGCGATCAGTTCTTGTTCAGCCATATGCGGCTCCATTCCGGGCTAACCCGTTGGTTACGCAGGCGGAGGATCGCACCCCCCGATTGGCTGACGCCCCGCCGCCCCGACATCCTTAGTAGCGACGCCCTTTTGTTACGCCGAATCAACGCCGTCAACCTCTCCCCACAGACTTCCCGGCAGAAGCAGGCCATCATGCATCGCCAACGCGCCATCCCGATCCTTCGCCAGCAGCAACGCGCCATCCAGATCGATCCAGTCCGCCCCCTGCGCGGCGAGGAAGGCGGGCGCGATCCCCAGCGAGGTGCCGAGCATGCAGCCAACCATGACCTTCATGCCCCGCGCCCGCGCCGCATCGCGCAGCCGCAGCGCTTCGGTCAGGCCGCCCGCCTTGTCGAGCTTGATATTGACGGCGGAAAACCCGCCCAGCCGGTCCAGATCTTCGCTGGTGTGGCAGCTTTCGTCGGCGCAGAACGGCACCGAAGACCGCACCCCTGCCAGCATATCCTCCCGGCCATGCGGTATCGGCTGTTCGACAAGTTCCACGCCAAGCCGGCCCAGCGCATCGGCCTCCGCGCCGATATCAAGGTCGACCCAGCTTTCATTGGCATCGACGATCAGTCTGACGGCAGGCGCCCCGGCGCGGACGGCGGCGATGCGGTCGCGGTCCCCCTCCCCGGTCAGCTTGCATTTGAGGAGGCCAAAACCCCGCGCTGTGGCGGCGCGCGCATCCGCCTCCATCCGGGCGGGGTCGTTGAGGCTGATCGTGAAGGCCGTGGGCAAGGACGTTGGTCGGTCGAGACCCGCCAGTTTCCAGACCGGCTGTTGCGCCAGCTTTGCCTCCAGGTCCCACAGTGCGCAGTCCAGCGCGTTGCGCGCCGCGCCCCGCCCCATCCTGCCCAGCAGGGCGATCCGGTCGAGCGGCCCATCATAATCGTGGATCGTGCGGGCGCAGTCCTCCGCCGTCTCCCCCTCATAATAGATGGCGGTCGCTTCACCCCGACCGACATGGGGGCCTTCGCCGACTTCGCACAGGACGACATCCACATGCGTCTTGGCGCCACGGCTGATATTGAAGGACCCGGCCACGGGCCAGCGTTCGACGGTTGCGGAGAGCAGTTTGACCACGACATGTCATTAAAGCGTGCGGATGGTTTGGCAAATAGCCGATGGCCTTCCCCAGGTCCGGTCGCCGGGCTAGATAAAGATCACCCTCCCCCAAGGCCAAGGAATCTCATGTGACATCGCGCGAACTTACCGGGTTGTTATCCCTCGACGAACGCAGGCCCGACCGGCCGCTTGGCGAGCAGATCAGTGATTTCGCCTGGCGCATGGCGTTCGGCGCAATCGGCTGGCCATGGCTGCTGCGCAGCCTGTGGGGCGGGCGGAAGGCGGACAAGCGGGCGTTGATGGACAGGCTGGAATTGGCCCATGACGCCCTGCCCCATCTGGGCAGCTGGAAGGCGGATACCGGCTTCCTCCGGCATATCGTTACACAGGTGGAGCGGCTGCGGCCCGGCGTGGTCGTGGAGCTGGGCGCGGGCGCGTCGACGCTGGTCACCGCAAAGGCGCTCTCCATGAACGGAGGCGGCCGGCTGATCAGTTTTGACCAGCATAAGGGGTTTGTGGACGCCACCCGGCATTGGCTGGCCGATAGCGCCCTGTCCGTGGACATCCGCCATGCCCCGCTGGAAGCCAGAATAGAAGGGTGGCCTGGTCGCTGGTATGACATCGACAACCTGCCGGACCGGATCGACATGATCATCATCGACGGCCCGCCCTGGTCCGTGCATCCGCTGGTGCGTGGCGCGGCGGACTGCCTGTTCTCGCGGCTTGCGCCGGGCGGCGTGATCCTGCTGGACGACGCGGCACGCCCCGGCGAGCGGCTGGTCGCGCGGCGGTGGCGCAAACATTGGCCGGACATTGATTTCCGGCTGGCGTCGGACGGCACAAAGGGCACGCTGGTCGGCATCAGGCGGGCGCATGGCGTCTTGCCGGACGCCGCGAATGACAATGGCCGCACGCTGCGGCATCTGGCGCGCGCCGCCGGGATCGCTGCGCTGATCGCATCCGGCTGGATCGCGCGCGGGCAATTGGGCGAGTTTCCGGAAGCCGCGCAAGCCAGCAGTTTCGTTGACGAGGCGGCGGCATCGCATCGCAACGGCCTGCTCCGGCAAGCAATGCGATCGCAGATCGAAAGCCCGAAGCTGGACAGCGGAGAAATAGCCAGATCGACCGGGATCACGCTGCCGAAGCTGCCCTCAGGTTGGCAGGTGCGCGATGTTCAGCTTTATCCCACCCAAGATGGCCCGGCGGTGGCCGTCTCTCTGTTGACCTCGCAGGGCGATCCCATCTCCCTCTTCGCCGACAGGGCAGAGACGCCGGCGGAAGCCAAGCCGCTGATCGCCACCCGGTCGGGTGAGAGCATCGCGTATTGGGAAGTCGGAGAGTTGGCCTTCGCCGTTACCGGCGCCGTCCCGCCCGCCCGAGCGCTACAATTGGCGACGGACCTGGCGAGTTAAAAACGCAGAGAGATATCCCGGCAGACTGGCTTACTTATCGTGCGCCTTGATCCAATCCTCGACGATCGGGGCGATCTTCGTGCGCCATTTGCTGCCGTTGAAGATGCCGTAATGGCCAACGCCCGGGGCCATGTGATATTTCTTGAGCTTCGCCGGCAGATTGGTGGAGATTGTCAGCGCTGCCTTGGTCTGGCCAAGGCCGGAAATATCGTCACGTTCCCCCTCGATCGCCAATAGGCCGATATCGGTGATGGCCGACGGATCGACGGGAATGTCGCGGTGCATCAGTTCGCCCTTGGGCAGACTATGCTTCTGGAACACCTCGCTGACCGTCTGCAGGTAGAATTCCGCCGTCATGTCGCAAACGGAGCGATACTCGTCATAAAACTCCTTGGTCGCGTCAGCGCTCTCATCGTCCCCTTCCACCAGATGCTTGAACATCTCCCAATGGCTCATCATGTGATTGCCCAGGTTCATGGTCATGAAACCGGCAAGCTGCATGAAGCCCGGATAGACGCGGCGGCCGTTGGCCGGGTATTGGAACGGCACCGTCGCAACCACATTCTGCTCAAACCAGCTCAGCGGCCGCTCGGTCGCCAAAGTGTTGACCACGGTCGGCGCTTCCCGCGTGTCGATGGGGCCACCCATCATCGTCAGGGTGCGCGGGCGGCAGGGATGCTTTTCCGCGCCCATCAGGGCGGCCACAGCATAGGAGGGCACCGATGGCTGGCACACGGCCAGCATGTGCGTGCCCTCGCCTATATGGATCAGCCAGTCCTTCAGATAGTCGATATAGTCGTCCAAATCGAACGTGCCTTCGGACAGCGGCACGTTGCGGGCGTCCCGCCAATCCGTGATCCACACGTCATGGCCGGGGAGCATCCGCTCGACAGTCCCCCGGAGCAACGTCGCGAAATGGCCAGACATGGGCGCCGTGATCAACAGTTTCGGCGCGCCGGCGGGTACGCCCTCGCGTACGAAATGCTTGAGTTGGCCGAAAGGCTTACGCGCCTCGATCCGTTCGGAAACATCCACCGTCTTGCCGTCGATGATCGTGTGGTCCAGGGCGAATTCAGGCTTGCCGCGTGGCGCGGCCGCATGCGCGAACACGTTAAGCGCCGACGCCAGCACCGGGCCGCCGCCAAAATAAGCCAACGGATTGGCGGGATTGTTGAGCAACTCCACACCCGCATTCGCAAGGGCGCTTGCACCTGCGAGCAGGCTGCGCTGTACCTCATATGCACTGTATAGCATTGCGTATCCCGTCAATATTGCACCGTCCGGAGGCGGGCGGTGCGAAGCCTTAATCCAATATATACCGCAACGCAAAAATTCCTACGCCCTGCACCTTGTTCCTTTGTACCTGATTGAGACGACAGAGCGTGCCTGCTAAGCGGCCAGACATGACAGATACCCAAACGGCGCAGGCAGCGCACAGTGCCAAGAGCGATCGCCGCCTCGGCAGTCTCCAGATGATCTGGGTGACGGCGAAGCGCTATCCCTGGAGGATCGTGGCCGCGGCCATTGCCCTGCTGGTCGCCGCAGCAGCCACCTTGGCCATTCCAAGCGGGTTCCGGCTCGTCATCGACAGGGGGTTCATCGGCGGCAAGCCGGAGGATATCAGCCGCTGGTTCGAATATCTGCTGATGATCGTGGCCATCATGGGCGTCGCCACCGCCTCACGATATTATTTCGTGTCCTGGCTCGGCGAACGCGTCGTGGCCGACATCCGCAATGCCGTGCAGCGCAATCTCCTACGGCAGGCACCGCGCTATTTTGAAGAAAACCGTCCATCGGAAATCGCATCTCGCATGACCGCCGACACCGCCATTATCGAACAGGTGGTCGGGTCGACCGTTTCCGTGGCGCTGCGCAATACCGTGATGGGCTTTGGCGGCATCATCTATCTTTTCACCATCGCGCCCAAGCTGACCGGCATGCTGTTGCTTGGACTACCAGTGATCCTGCTGCCTCTGGTCATCATCGGCAGGCGGGTCCGGGGGCTGTCGCGTTCCAGCCAGGATCGGCTGGCCGATATCGGCAGCATCACGGCCGAGGTTTTGGGCGCAATGAAGATCGTTCAGGCATTCGGGCAGGAGGGCCGGGAGGAGCAGCGTTTCGCAACCGCCGTGGAGCATGGCTTCGCGACCGCAAGGCGGCGCATTACGCTGCGCGCTTGCATGACCGGCGTGGTGATTTGCCTGGTGTTCGGTTCGATCGTGCTGGTGATGTGGCAAGGCGCGCTCGACGTTGCCGCAGGACGTCTGTCAGGCGGCAGTATCGCGGCCTTTGTGTTGACCGGAGGGCTGGTGGCGGGATCCTTCGGGGCGCTCACCGAGACATGGGGCGACCTGCTTCGCGGTGCGGGCGCAGCAGGCCGATTGAACGAGCTGATGATCGCCACGCCAGAGCTGGCGCCTCCCGACGCGCCGATCGCCATACCGTCCGGCACGGGCGCCAGGATTGGCTTCGATGACGTCACTTTCCGGTATCCGACGCGGCCGGAAACGGCCGCGCTGGAGCATTTCAATCTGACCATAGAGCCGGGCGAGACCGTCGCCGTCGTGGGGCCTTCCGGCGCGGGCAAATCGACGTTGATACAACTGGCGCAACGCTTCTACGATCCCGATGCTGGTGCCGTGCGCCTCAACGGCGTTTCGCTTAAGGATGCCGATCCGGCCGAAGTTCGGGCGACGATGGCCATGGTGCCACAAGAGAGCGTCATCTTTGCCGCGTCCGCGCGCGACAATCTGCGCTATGGCAATTGGACGGCCACCGACGAACAGATATGGGCCGCCGCGCGCGCCGCCAATGCCGAGACGTTCCTGCGCGCCCTGCCCCAGGGGCTGGACAGTTATATGGGCGAAGCCGGCACGCGGCTGTCTGGCGGGCAAAAGCAGCGGGTGGCAATCGCCCGCGCGCTTTTGCGTGACGCGCCAATATTATTGCTCGACGAGGCGACGTCCGCCCTGGACGCGGAATCCGAACGTCTGGTTCAGGACGCGCTGGAGGTTCTGATGCAGGGACGCACGACGATCGTCATCGCCCATCGTTTGGCGACGGTAAGGGCTGCGGACCGGATTATCGTCATGGATGGTGGACGGATCGTGGAGCAGGGCACGCATGCCGCACTCTATGCGCAGGGCGGGCTATATGCGCGGCTGGCCAAGTTGCAGTTTCAGGACGCGCCCGCCGCCTGAAACAGGCGATGAATATGCCTCAGCGAACGGCCACCTTGCCCGGAGAACCGCCAACCTTGAGGATATGGTCCAGGATCGCCGGGTGAAGCGGCGCTTCAAAGGCGCATCCGGCCTCATGGCCCTTTGCCCAAGTCACATTGGCTTTGCGGCCTTCAAAGCCGGGCAACATGATCCACAGCTCCATACCGGGAACGAGCTTGATGAAACTCTGAAGCCGGAAGCCGCCCACGGAGAGATCTGCGATGCGGCTTGTAAACCACGTCTCGCCAGGCCGGCGAAGCCGGACCCCTATCAGGACATTGTGCCGATCCGTGGATCGTCCTTCGGAGACTTTGTATGACACTGCGCGCTACCCGTGGTCTTCCCGACCTTTCCGTTCACATATGCTGATAAAAGACATATGTAACAAACGGGTTAACCGCTCCGCCATGCGCCAGGGAATCGCCCTGATCTACATTAAAAAAGGGGCCGCATAAGCGACCCCTTTTGCTTCATGGCAATCAAACGCTCCTAATCAGAAAGCGCCATATTGCTCGTTGCCAACGAAGCCCATCTTGGTGACACCCGCCCGCTTGATCTCCGCCAGCACCTGATCGACGACCACATAGCGGGTCTGCGCATCAGGCTGGAACTGCAGTTCAGGCTCAACGGGCAGCTTCAGCGACTCGTTGAGATACTGACGCAGCGTCAGCAGGTCGATCGGCGAACCGTTCCAGGCGATCGTGCCCGCCGGGTCGATCGATACCTTGTTCTTCACCGGATCAATGATGTCATTGGTCGGCGGCGAACTTTGCGGCAGGTCGATCTTCACCGCATGGGTCTGGATCGGGATGGTGATGATGAACATGATGAGCAGAACGAGCATGACGTCGATCAACGGCGTCGTGTTCATTTCCATCATCGGCTCGCCATCTTCCTGGCCAGCACTCATTGCCATTGTGACAAACTCCTAGTCTTTTCTATTGCGACCGAGGGCGATCAGAAGTTGCCGTACTGCTCGTTGCCGACGAAGCCCATCTTGGTGACGCCCGCCCGCTTGATCTCCGCCAGCACCTGATCGACGACCACATAGCGGGTCTGCGCATCAGGCTGGAACTGCAGCTCAGGCTCAACGGGCAGCTTCAGCGACTCGTTGAGATACTGACGCAGCGTCAGCAGGTCGATCGGCGAACCGTTCCAGGCGATCGTGCCCGCCGGGTCGATCGACACCTTGTTCTTCACCGGATCGATCGGCGTGTCAGTGGGAGGCGAACTTTGCGGCAAATCGATCTTCACCGCATGGGTCTGGATCGGGATGGTGATGATGAACATGATGAGCAGAACAAGCATGACGTCGATCAACGGCGTCGTGTTCATCTCCATCATCGGCTCGCCATCTTCCTGGCCGGCACTCATAGCCATAGGCTAAAATCCTCTCGCTTGTAACCGATCAGAGACGCTGGACATTCTGGCCAGGCTCTGGCTCGGAAATGAAGCCAACCTTCGGGAAGCCGGCGCGCTGCATGGTGTAGATCGTGCCGCCAATGCACCGATAAGGCACATTGATGTCGCCGCGGATGTGCACCTCAGGCAGATCCTCAGGCGTCAGATTTTCCACGCCGCCAGCCTTCTTGACGTCGGCTTCCAGCTTCGCGACCGCCCTGTTGAGCAGGTCCTCGGCATTGACCTTCGTCATGTTCCAGTAGACCGCACAGCTGCCATCAGGAGCAGAGGTTACGGAAAGAGAGACGTTTTCCGGCTTGGTCGTCGTCGGCTCGAAAGCGACCTTGGGAAGTTTAAGGTCGATCGTCTGCACCACGACCGGAACCGCGATAAGGAAGATAATGAGCAACACCAGCATGACGTCCACGAGAGGCGTCGTGTTGATGTCGGACATCGGCTTCTCATCACCGCCGGAGGATCCAACGCTCATTGCCATTGATCAGTATCCTAACATATCAATCTTATGGTGACCCGGGCGGAGATTGGCGGACCGATCAGCGCCCCCGGCAGCCTGGACAGCGCGGGAGCGCCGTCCAGGATACAGAGCAGGTCAGGCCTTGGTCGGCGCGGCGGTCGCGGGCTTAGCAGCCGGAGCTGCCGAAACCGATCCGACGGGCTTCACGGCGCCGCCGGATACCAGGTAGCCGAGCAGGTCGGTCGAGAAAGCCGACAGGCCCTCGGCGATCGACTTGTTGCGGCGCTGCAGGAAGTTGTAGGCCAGAACGGCGGGAACGGCGACGACCAGACCCAGAGCGGTCATGATCAGAGCTTCACCGACCGGGCCGGCGACGGCGTCGATCGAAGCCTGACCGGCAGCGCCGATCTTGATGAGCGCGCGGTAGATACCGATAACCGTACCGAACAGACCGATGAACGGCGAAGTCGAACCAACGGTCGCGAGGAAGGCGAGACCGCCGCCCAGCTTCGAGTTGATTGCGGCCTCCGAACGCGCCAGCGAGCCGTGCAGCCAGTCATGCGCCTCGACCGGATCGGTCAGCTTGCTGTGCTGTTCCTGAGCGGCGATGCCGTCGTCGACGATCTGCTTGTAGGCACTGTTCTTCTCCAGCTTGGCCGAACCCTCCTTGAGGGTAGCCGCACGCCAGAAAGTCGCACGAACCTTCTTGCTCTGATTGATGACCTTCTGCTGTTCGATCAGCTTGGTGAACAGAATGTAGAAGGTGCCGATCGACATACCGACCAGGATGATGAAAACCGACCAGGCGATCAGACCGCCCTGCTCAAGGGCCTCCATAAGGCCGTAAGGATTTGCCGCCTTAGGGGCGGCAGCTGCTGCAATTGCGATCAACATGTTCAACACTTCCCTCTCAAAGATAATAAAACTGCTCCTGAAACGGCCGGCCGCTTGGGGCCGGACCGTCCAGGATGGGTTGGCTTATTCCGGCAGACGCCAGGTCACGCGACGGCTTCCCGAAGAAGCGATAGGCGAGCCATTCTGGTCCAAGGCCGGAGAGAATCGGCCACGGCGAACCATGAGCCGGCAAGCCGTCTCATCAAGATCCCCATTGCCGCTCGACTGTGTGATGCGACAATTGGAAACCTTGCCCGTCGTGTCGATCTCAAACGCCATACCTGTCGTTCCCTGCGCCTCTGCGCGGAGAGCCGAAGCAGGATAATCGTCAGACGAGAACCAGCGTGAGGCGTCGCCCTTTGGACCCGCAGCCTTGCTGATCGCGGGTGGCGGCGGCGGCGGAGCCGCGACCGGAACAGGGTTGAACACCGGCGGGGGCGTACGCACCGTCTGAATCGGAGGTGCCATGACCGGCGTCTGCACGATGGGCGGAGGAGCAACCACGGGGGGTGGCTCAACCTGCTTTTCGGGCGGCGGGGGCGGCGGCTCCTCGTCGGGGGGCGGCGGTTCTTCCTTCACGTCGATGACGTTCAGTTGTTCTGCCGCCTTTTTGACATATTTCATGCCGAGGCCCGTCACGAAAGCGTAGCCCAATACCGCATGGATAATGGCAACGATAACGATCGAGACCGTACGACTCGAAGATTGTGAGTGATCAGCGTAAGCCATTCAGCAACGACACTCCTTAACTCGGCTTCTCAATAAATTGGCGACCATCGGCCATAAAAGGCCAACAGGTGAGCGGGCTTCCCCGTTCATCTTTTGGCCCTCGTCCGCTTGTTTGCTATCTGCTCAACTCCTATCGCGGGCAATCGTATGACGCAAACGCTTTATCGATTTTGATCACCTCGTTTACTATACGACTAGGAAAACACTTGCCTGTGGCATTGCCGCCACGCCCAGAGAGCAGGACGAACCTTATGCAAATATCCACCATACCCACCCTGCGGATTATGATAGCCGGGTGCCTCATTTTAGCCTCAAACCACGGAATTCAGTCCGCTTCCGCCCAATCAGCCGCGGCAACGACGTCCGCTCCAATATTTTCCTATGCCGATTATGCCGACCTGGCGGTCGCCGCCCCCGTGGTAGCAAAAGCACAAATCACTCAGGCGACGGCATTGGGTTCGCGGCAAGCGACAGGCGTGCCCGCCGGCTTCAAGCGATTTTATGTCGAGGCGAAGGTGATCGGACTGATTCGCGGCGACAACGGCATATCCCCAACCATCTCCTATCTTTACGATGCGCCGCTCGACCGGAAGGGCAAGGCGCCCAAGCTCAAGAAGCGACAGGTTCTGATATTCACCCGTCCCGGGGCCAAGACAGGCCAATTGCAACTGGTCGCGCGCGACGCACAGATCGATTGGACGCCGACGGCCGATTCGTCGGTGAAATCCGTGGTGTCAGAGCTGCTGGGCCAAAATGTGCCGCCGCACATCGTCGGCGTCGGCGATGCATTTCATGTTGCGGGCACGATCGCCGGCGAGGGTGAGACGCAGATTTTCCTGAAGACGCAAGACGGGCAGCCCGTTTCCCTGTCGATCATCAGCCGGCCTGGCCAGCAACCACAATGGGCCGTGGCCCTGGGCGAGGTCGTGGACGAGGCCGCGGCGGCCCCGCGCCGCGGGACATTGCTGTGGTATCGCCTGGCATGCGACCTACCGGCCGAATTGCCGGCGGCCTCCACCCGTACGCTGGGCGCGATCGACGCGGAAGCCGCCAGACGGGACTATGCCGTCGTCCTGGCCGGACTGGGGCAATGCGGCCGGACCCGCAAGCCGGCATAGGCCGGCCAAGCGAACGATCAGCAACAGGCTTCGGCATGACGGCCCTTGGAAAGGGCCGACCATCCGTCTATCAGCCGCCACCTCGCCCGCCGAGGTTTTACTCGCGAGCGTGTCAAAGGATCGGACAAGGCGCATGACAGATCAGCGGCCGCTACGCTTGGCCATAGTGGGATTGGGCACGGTCGGAGGCGGCGTCATCCGCCTGCTGGAGACCAACCGCGCCCTGATTGCCCGCCGCGCCGGGCGGCCCATCGAGGTTGCCGCCATATCCGCCCGCGACCGCACCAAGGACCGGGGCGTCGATCTGTCCGCCTATGAATGGGTCGATGATATGACGAGCCTTGCCGGACGCGAGGACATTGATGTCGTCATCGAGTTGATCGGCGGATCGGATGGCCCTGCCCTTACTCTCGCCCGGCAATGCCTGGCGGCAGGCAAGCCGTTCGTCACCGCCAACAAGGCGATGATCGCCCATCATGGCCTGTCGCTCGCCACGATTGCGGAGAAGGCCGGCGTCGCCCTGAAATATGAGGCGGCGGTGGCCGGAGGCATTCCGGTCATCAAGGGCCTTCGGGAAGGTGCAGCGGCCAATGAGATAAGCCGGGTCTATGGCATCCTCAACGGCACCTGCAACTACATCCTGACCACCATGGAGAAGGAAGGCCGCGGATTCGACGAGGTGCTGAAGGAAGCGCAGGAGCTGGGTTATGCCGAGGCCGACCCAAGTTTCGACATCGACGGGGTGGACGCGGCGCACAAGCTGTCGATTCTGGCCAGCCTGGCGTTCGGCACGGAGCTGGACTTTGCAGGCGTGACGATCACGGGCATCCGGCATGTCATTGCGGCGGACATTGCCGAAGCGGCTGCGCTGGGCTTCCGCATCCGGCTGGTCGGCATGGCGGAGAACAGCGCGGCGGGCCTGTTCCAGCGGGTGCATCCGATGCTGGTGCCTGTCGATCACCCCCTTGCCCATGTGGACGGATCGCTCAACGCCGTGGTGGCGGACGGCAATTTCGTCGGACGGCTGTTCTTCCAAGGGCGCGGTGCAGGCGACGGACCGACGGCATCGGCCGTCGTCGCCGACCTGATCGACGTTGCGCGCGATGAATATGGCGACCCCTTCGCCATGCCGGTCGCATCGTTGCTGGCCCAGCACAAGGCGGACGCCGGCAAGCGAATCGGCCGGGCCTATCTGCGTTTCAAGGTGAAAGACCGCCCCGGCGTGCTCGCAGAGATCGCCGCCGCCACCCGCGATGCCGGGGTTTCCATCGAAAGCATGATCCAGCGCGGAGCGAGCCAGACCGACGGCGTCCTGGTGGCGATCGTCACCCATGAGGGCGAGGAGCACTGGATCGCGGAGACGCTGGCGCGGCTGGCGGGATCAGACAGCCTGCTGGACACGCCGATGGTGATGCACATTCTGGACTAAGGCTGGCTGGATTAAGGGCGGCGCCCGTCAATCAAGGCCGAAGCTGCGAGCGATCGTCTGGCGGACGGGTTCGCCCAGACGCCAAATCTGACGTCCTCTGCCGGGACATTTGAAGCCGCCGATAAGACCACAGGGGCGGCCGGATATCCGATAAGCCTCCATCTTGCGATCTTCCGACGATCCCGTGGACTGAGACAGGCGGAGCCCCTCCTCCCCGCTACGCACATCCAGGCATGTCCGGCTGAGGGCGCAGGGGCGTAAGGTCTTCACATGCCGCCCATGCCCGCCAGCGCTGGCGGAGACTGTGGCAGCGACGGCGAGCATCAGTGCGATCATCGGACCCTTCCTCCCCACGCCAACGCCTTTCTCGCGAAACTGTTTCCTCGCGCGCGCCAGAACGAAACAGGGGAAGGCGCACCCATGCTCGACAAGGCTTTCCCCACGGCCTATCCGAACGGCGGAAACGAGCATGAGGGGATTCTCTACATGGTGCAGGCAAGTTCGGCGCTCGATCGCGTTCTGGTCCTGGAAATGGTGCGAGTCACCGAAGCTGCCGCCATTGCCGCCTCCAGGCTGATCGGCCGCGGGGACGAGAAGGCCGCCGACGCCGCCGCCGTCGAAGCCATGCGGATTGCCTTCAACGACCTCTATATGGACGGCACGGTCGTCATTGGAGAGGGCGAGCGAGACGAAGCGCCCATGCTCTACATCGGCGAAAAGGTCGGCAACGCCATTGGCACGGGCCCGCGCATCGACATCGCCCTCGATCCACTGGAGGGCACCACCATCACCGCGAAGGCGGGCCCGAATGCGCTTGCGGTGCTGGCGATCTCCGAGGAAGGCGGCCTGCTCAACGCGCCCGACGTCTATATGGAGAAGCTGGCCGTGGGGCCGGGATATCCGGAAGGCATCATTGATCTCAAAAAATCGGTAAAGGACAATGTCGAGGCCGTGGCCGCCCATAAAGGCGTTGCGCCAAGCGACATCATCGTATGCGTCCTTGACCGTCCACGCCACGAGAAGCTGATCGCCGAGCTGCGCGCCATTGGCTGCGGCATCATGCTGATCCCCGACGGCGACGTGGCCGGCGTGATCGCGACGACCGATCCGGAAACGACGATCGACATGTATATGGGTTCCGGCGGCGCGCCTGAGGGCGTGCTGGCCTGTGCTGCGCTGCGCTGCGTCGGCGGACAGTTCAAGGGGCGCCTGCTATTCCGCAATGAGGACGAGAAGCAGCGCGCATTCAAATGGGGCATCACGGACCTCGACAAGATCTATGATCTGAAGGAACTGGCGATCGGCGATTGCATCTTCGCCGCGACCGGCGTGACCGACGGGTCGTTGCTGGATGGGGTCAAGCGCCTGCCCGGCGGCAAGCTGACGACCGAGAGCGTCGTGATGCGCGCCAGCACCGGCACCGTCCGCTGGGTCAAGGGTGAGCATAAGACGGCGGTGTGACTCAAGCCGCAATGCCTGCCCTGGCGCCGGGGAAAGGCAAAGCGACCGCTTTTGCTTCCCGCTTTTCCCGCGAAACTCGACATTTTATTTTGCCGGCATAATCTTATCGCAAAGCACGTAACGCTCCGGCCGGACGATGGGAAGGAGCCTTCCCCCTTTTATCGTGGGGTCAGTGTGTAGGACAGCCGACCGCCGGATATCGCGATCCGCCTACTTCTTCAGGCGATAGCCCGTCCTGAACATCCAGCCGATGATGCCGAGGCATACCAGCAGCATGCCGGCGATGAACATGAGGCTGAATTCGATCCCGACATCACCCCGACCGAAGAAGGTCCAGCGGAAGCCGCTGATCAGATAGACGATCGGATTGAACAGGGTGATCGTCCGCCAGGGTTCGGCCAGCATATGGATCGAGTAGAAGGCCCCGCCCAGAAAGGTCATGGGCATGATCACCAAGAGCGGGATCACCTGAAGCTGTTCGAAGCTCTGCGCCCAGATGCCCAGGATGAAGCCGAAGAGACAGAAGCTGATCGCGATCAGCACCATGAAGGCGATCATGGCGAACGGGTTCGCCACATGGATGTCCACGAAAAGATGGGCCGTCGCGAAGATGATGAGGCCGACGGTCAGCGACTTGGTCGCCGCCGCGCCGACATAGGCGATGATCGTCTCCACCGCTGAAACCGGGGCGGAGAGCAGTTCGTAGATCGTGCCCGTGAATTTGGGCATGTAGATGCCGAAGCTGGCGTTGAAGATGCTCTCCGTGAACATCGACAGCATGATGAGGCCGGGAACGATGAAGGCGGCATAGGGAATGCCGTCGATCTGCGTCATGCGGGAACCGATCGCCCCGCCGAACACCACGAAATAGAGCGAGGTGGTGATGACCGGCACCATGAGGCCGGTTAGCAGCGTGCGGCGGAAGCGGTTCAGTTCGAAGAAATAGATCGACCGGATCGCATGGAGGTTGAGGCCGCTCATGCCGCCTTCTCCTGATGGACGAGGCTCACGAAAATATCCTCCAGGCTGCTCTGTTCAGTGTTGAGGTCCTTGTAGGCGATGCCGAGTTCGCCGAGCGTGCGCAGCAGCGAGGACACGCCCGTGCGCTCCGCCTGGGTGTTGAAGATATATTCGATCTCCTGCCCCTCATTCTTCAGCGTCACCTCCCAATCGGCCAGCTCCGGCGGAACGGCGGCGAGCGGTTCGGCGAGGACCACGGTCAGCGTCTTCTTGCCGAGCTTCTTCATGAGCGCGGCTTTCTCCTCGACCAGGATTAGTTCGCCCTTGTTGATGACGCCCACGCGGTCCGCCATCTCCTCCGCTTCCTCGATATAATGTGTAGTGAGGATGATGGTGACGCCCATCTCGCGCAGTTGCCGCACAAGCAGCCACATGTCGCGGCGCAACTCCACGTCCACGCCGGCCGTCGGCTCATCAAGGAACAGGACGCGCGGTTCGTGCGACAGGGCCTTGGCGATCATTACCCGGCGCTTCATGCCGCCCGACAGTTCCAGGATCTTGGAATGGCGCTTGTCCCACAGCGACAGGTCGCGCAGCACCTTTTCTATAAAGGCGGGGTTGCGCGGCTTGCCGAACAGGCCCCGGCTGAAGCTGACGGTGTCGATCACCCGTTCAAACGCGTCGGTGAACAGTTCCTGCGGCACAAGGCCGATCGCCGCGCGGGATCCGCGATAATCGCGCACAATGTCATGTCCCGCGACCGTGACAGTACCGGCCGTCGGATTCACATTGCCGCAGATGATGGAAATCATCGTCGTCTTGCCGGCACCATTCGGGCCCAGCAGGGCAAAAATCTCGCCCTCCTCTATATCAAGATCAACCTGTTTGAGGGCGACATGCCCGGACGCATAGCTTTTCGTCAGACCCGAAATCTTTATGATGGATGCCACGCGGCGTACCCCCTGTCACTGTCGCGCCAAGGTAGGGTTGGAACGCTGCATTGCAACAGGGCGCGCTATTCAGGCCGCCGTCATCCTGACGCAATTCCTGCCTGCGCGCTTCGCCCGGAACATGGCAGCGTCTGCGCCCGCGATCAGTTGATCCGGTGTCGTATCCCCGCCCGCCATCAGCGTCAGGACGCCGAAGCTGCCCGTGACCGGCCAGCCTTTGCTCTCCCCCATGGTCGCCAGTGCGAGCCGAACGCGTTCAACCGCCGCGCGCGCATGATCCGGGGTCAAGCCCGGCATCAGGATGGCGAATTCATCTCCGCCAAGGCGCGCAACCACGTCCCCGGGCCGGATCGTCGCGTCAAGCAGCCGCGCCACCTCAACAAGGCAGGCGTCCCCGATCGGATGCCCCTGAACATCGTTGATTCGCTTGAAGCCGTCGAGATCCAGATAGGCGGTGCCGAGCGCCCTGCCCGATTTGGCCGCACGGCCGATTTCCCGGCCCACGCGCTCCACGAAACCGCGACGGTTGAGGAGGCCCGTCAGCGGGTCCCGCATGGCGTCCGCATGCGCCTTGCGGATTTCCGACAGGTCCTCGATCACGGAAACGCAAAAGTCCGGCGCGCCCCGCAGGTCGCGCACGAGCGACACCGTCAGGTTCACCCATACGATGCTGCCGTCGGGGCGCACATAGCGCTTCTCCATCACGTAGCGGTCAATGTCCCCCTGAAGCAGGCGGCGGAAATGAATCAGATCGGCATCCAGATCATCCGGGTGGGTGATCTTCTGAAAGCCGTCCTGCATCAACATCTCCCGGCTGTAGCCGGTTATGCGCGCGAATTGCTCATTCACCATCAGGAAGCCGCCAGCGGGCGACACATGGGCTATGCCGACCGGAGCGCGGGAAAAGGTCACGTCGAAACGGCGTTGCGCCTGCACCAGCGCCTGCCGCGCAATCCGCGCCTCTTCCTTCGCCAGCAGCGCGGCCTCGGCCAGGCGGCGCACCACAGGATCCGCCATCCTGCCGCGGCCCGCCCCCAGCAACGCCGCCATCGCGCCGGCTTCCCCGGTGACGTGGCCCTTAAGCGCGCGTTTCTTGGTTCCCGTACGGCGTTTGAGTGGGGAAGCAGGCGGCATCATCTCTCGAAACATCATCTCGGTCATATTCTCTGGCCAGGCGCATATCGCACAGACCGAGTAAATTCCCGGTTACTCCCCGCGATGGACGAGCCGGAGATTCCCCGCGCCGGAGAAACAGGCTAACAGCGGGACATGACCAGCATCCTCAATGTCACGCAATCCATTCTCGGCCAGCCGTGGCAATGGCGCGGGGCAGGCGCGGACGGGCGGGATCCGGGATTCCAGCCCGACGACCTGATCACCCAATTGCTGCTTGCACGAGGTTGCCCGCGCGAGGGGCTGGACCAGTATCGCACGCCGACGATCCGCGCCTTCATGCCCGACCCGGCCATATTCCAGGATATGGAGCGCGCGGCCGAGCGAATCGCCGACGCCGTGCAGACGGGCGAGACCGTTACCATATTCGGCGACTATGACGTGGATGGGGCGACCAGTGCCGCGCTGCTCATCCGCCTGCTCCGCACCCTGGGCCTTTCCGCCCGCAGCTACATCCCCGACCGGCTGATGGAAGGCTATGGCCCTTCGGGGGAAGCGCTCGTGCGGCTCGGCGCGGAAGGATCGTCCCTGATCGTCACCGTGGATTGCGGCGCGCAGGCGTTCGAGGCGCTGGAGATGGCCAGGACGGCCGGCGTGGACGTCGTGGTCGTCGATCACCATAAATGCGCGGTCACCCTCCCCCCCGCCTATGCGCTGGTCAATCCCAACCGGCTGGACGAAAGCCGCGACGGCGCAATGCATGGCCATCTCGCGGCTGTCGGTGTCGCCTTCCTGCTGGGCGCGGCGCTGATCCGGACGTTGCGGCAGCGCGAATGGTTCGCCAGCCGGCTCGAACCGCGACTGATCGATCTGCTCGATCTTGTCGCGCTGGGCACCGTGGCGGATGTGGCGCAGTTGCGCGGCCTCAACCGCGCCTTCGTCGCGCAGGGGCTGAAAGTGATGGCGCAGCGGCGCAACATCGGCCTGTGCGCGCTTATAGAGGCGAGCCGGTTGAGCAGGGCGCCGCTGTGCCATGACCTGGGCTTTGCGCTCGGGCCGCGGATCAATGCCGGGGGGCGCGTGGGGAAATCGGACCTCGGCGTCCGCCTGCTGACGACGGAGGACGCGCAGGAAGCGCGCGAGATCGCCCAGGAACTCGACCGGCTGAACGAGGAAAGGCGCGCCATTGAAACACAGGTGCAGGCTGAAGCGGAGGCGCTCTCGGCTGCGCAGCATAACCGCGCCGTCGCCGTGATCGCGGGGCATGGCTGGCATCCCGGCGTCATCGGCATCGTTGCGGGGCGGCTGAAGGAGAAACTGGGCCGCCCCGCCATCGTCATCGCCGTCGACACGGACGGCATCGGCAAGGGATCCGGCCGGTCGATCACGGGCGTCGACCTGGGCGCGGCGGTGCTGGCGGCCAAGGACAGCGGCCTGCTGGTGGCGGGCGGCGGCCATGCCATGGCGGCCGGGCTGACCGTGATGGCGGACAAGGTGGATGCGCTTGCCGATTTCCTCGACGAACGGCTGGCGACCGACGTCGCGCGCGCGGCGGAGAGCCGGGCGTTGCTGATTGACGCGGTGCTCAACCCGGGCGGCATCAATCCGGATTTCGTGAACGCGATCGACGAAGGCGGCCCCTATGGCACGGGCTGGCCGGCGCCCCGCATCGCCGCGGGCCCGATGCGAATCATCAAGGCCGACATCGTCGGCAACGGCCATGTGCGCGCCATCCTGTCGGGCGATGACGGCCGGTCGATCAAGGCCATTGCCTTTCGTCAATCCGAAACGCCGCTGGGGCTGGCCTTGCTGGGCGCGGGACCGGACCGGCGCCTGTGGGTGGCGGGCCGTGCGAAGATCGACGACTGGGGCTCGCGCCCGGCCGCCGAACTGCATCTGGAAGACGCCGCCTGGGCCAACTGAATGGGCTGTGGCGGCGAACCGGCCGGCAGGCGTCATTTCCTGAGCGGCCGGGGCTTGACCACCCGGGGCCAAGCCCCTAATGCCGCCCTCGCCCCGGCATAGCGGCCAAGCCGTTCCCGTGGCCCCATCGTCTAGCGGTTAGGACGCGGCCCTTTCACGGCTGAAACACGGGTTCGATTCCCGTTGGGGTCACCATCTTCGCTTCTCAGACAGTCCCAAAATGTCCCGAAAATGGCTGTTTTCTGCCATTTTCTGTGCTATGATTGTCTCATCGAGACTGGGCCGATGTCATCACATACCAGCAAGACGATGGTACTTCTGATGGCATGCCTCCGGTCAGCTGATTGGAGATACCATCATGGGACTTTCCGTTGTTGCCATCAAAGCGGCCAAGGGCCGCGACAAGGCCTATAAGCTTGCAGACAGTGATGGCCTATACCTGTTGGTGAAGCCAGGCGGCGCGCGCTACTGGCGGATGAACTATCGATATCTGGGCAAGCAGAAAACTCTGGCATTCGGCGTCTGGCCGGACACGGGATTGGCCGAAGCGCGCGAACAGCGCGATGCGGCGCGTAAGGTCTTGGCACGAGGCAATGATCCGGCCGAGCAGATAAAGCTCCATCGGATTGCCGCCACAGTAGCCGCTTCAAACAGCTTTGAGGCCGTGAGTGGCGAATGGCTGGTTAAGATGGAGAAGGAAGGCCGTTCAGCCGTCACAATGAAGAAGCTGCGGTGGTTGCTTGCATTCATCAATGGCGCCATTGGCAAGCGGCCGATCGCATCGATCTCTGCGCAAGAGATATTGCTAATGCTCCGAAAGATGGAGGGTAAGGGACGCTACGAAACCGCTAAGCGGTTGCGCAGCACCTGCAGCCAGATTTTCCGCTATGCAATTGCCACGGCGCGGGCTGAGCGGGATGTCGCAGCAGACCTTCGCGGCGCCTTAATCGCGCCCAAGGCTGTCCATCGCGCGGCAATCACTACGCCGCATGAGGCAGGCGCTCTCCTCCGCGCGCTGGAGACATTCGAAGGCTTACCCAACACGCGAGCTGCATTACGCCTTCTACCGCATGTCTTCGTCCGCCCTGGCGAGCTGCGCTTTGCTGAATGGGCAGACTTCAATATCGACAAGGCGCTGTGGACCATTCCGCCGCACAAGACCAAGATGCGGCGGGCGCATGTCATCCCCCTCTCCTCTCAGGCGCTCGCGATCATCGCCTCGATCGAACATGATGCCGACTATAGTCGGTACCTGTTCCCATCATTGCGTTCGGTCGACCGGCCAATGTCGGAAAACACCATCAACGCTGCTCTGCGCCGACTTGGATATGCGCAAGATGAGATGACTGGCCACGGCTTTCGAGCGATGGCCGCCACTTTATTGAACGAAATGGGAATGTGGCATGCCGATGCCATTGAGCGACAGCTTGCCCATGCCGATAACAACGCTGTCCGCCGCGCATATACTCGCGGTGAATATTGGGATGAGCGCGTGCGCATGATGCAGCATTGGTCTGATCACCTCGACTTTCTACGCGGTGGTGCGAAGGTGATTGACGGCCAATTTCCGAAGAAGAGAAATTCGGCAAACTGAGCCGAGGAGTAACATGTGGGAAAGCTACACAGAGCATGTTGGAAATCAGTTCAACTGTGCGGATTTGCATGGCCTCTACATGTGAATTCGGGCGATAGACGCTGAAAAAGCCCGATCGTTCGCTTACATATCCTTGCAGAACCGAATGGCCGCCGATTTGCCGATGCAAGGCGGATCATAAATAGGATGCTGCACCAGGATCTACCACCCAAAAGTCGTAGCTCCTGGTACCTCGGTACACTGTGATTCAGGACTTTGGAGCAACCGGTGAATCAGCACCAGAAGTGACCGACGTCGCTGCGACGTCATTAATGATATCCATGCCCGGCACGTCCCAACGATCCATGATCGTTCCGGCACAGGCATAGGTTGCCGCATTCCGGATCGCTGCAGGTTTCAATGCTTTTGCGAGCTCCGGCTGCTCAGCGGCCAATGCCTGACGGCTATCTTCGATATGCGAGGCGTAACTAATTCCGAAAAATTTTTGTCCATCAATCGTTTTGGCGCCGGCCACCGGGATGAAATCACCGATATAGGTCACCTCCCCGTCACCGACATGAAAGGTAGGGGCGCCGAAACAATTCGACGCGCCCAGCGGAATCCGGCCCAGTCCCGTTGTGGAAATAACATAGTCGCCTGCCGTCAGATGCACGACCTGGACTTCATAAGCCGCCTTGCCATCGCCACTACTCGCATTGAGCAGGTAGGTGGTCTTGTCCCCCTTCTTTTTCGAGTCTTTCGGTTGATAGACCAAGTCCTGCCCTGCAGGGTCATAGCGGGCGAACTGCACGATACCGTGTCCGCTGAATGGCTTGCCTGTGCGACGAAACGCGATAACGACCAAGCCCTCGCCTGGGGCAAGCACGACCGGTACGGCGGGATTAATCTTCTTGCCCAGAAATAGGGTTGCGGACCCGACAAGCGGTCTGTCGAGCTGGAAGGAGGAATCGCTAGGCGGAGTAAAGGTGGTACGGCTTGTCAGCTTGCCCTGCACTTGGGCTGCGCCGACAATGTCGTTGAAGTATGCATTGCGGTCGGCTTCGCTGAGCGCGGTGACACGGGTAGTTTCCTGCGCCGGCAATTCGACCTGACGCCACCCGCGGATCAGCAGGCAATTGCGGCGATTGGCGCGGCGCTGTTCGCCTTCAATGATGGCACCCGCCAGCAGACCGCCGAGCCCGGCCCCGATGCCGGCCGCAAGCGGCGACACGACTGCTGGGTTATAATAATAAGGGACCATGCCGGATGGCGTCCGTGATCCCCGGGCGATCAGGCGGCAGTCCTGCCATGCCGCATCATACTCAGCGCGGGTCGCGCCCGGCTTGTTGTAGAAACGGCTGCCGTTGAGATCTCGCGCGGCATCCCGTGCAATTTCCTCCGGGCTGTCCTTCGCATCGGCCACAGGATTTTGCGGAATCGGGGAGGTCACACCACCACCAATCGGAACCATTGTCAAACCTTGGGCGAACAGCGACTGGTATGGCAAGGCAGTCGCCAGCAGAGTGGTAGCCAAGATCATGTAACGCATTCAATTCCCCCCTATAATAAATCGAAATTGTTGAATAATCAGGCATCGAAGAACTGCAAGACGTACTTTAAACGTCTCCGGATCGCCGATGTCCAGATTTGAACCACACTCCGATGTGGATCTAATGCTATTTCCATTAGATATAACCGGCGCAGCCAGGTTGAGCGATGTCATAGCTCCTCTGCAGGCGCATTTTAAGACCGTTCTGTGTGTCTATCCTTGCATAAAGTTGGCCGCCAACTGGGGAAAGCAGGGTTAAGGGCAGATTAGAATCAAGAAATAATTTGCGTCCATTTTGGTTATGATGCGCTGACCACGAACGAACACCGTCAGAATGTTTCGACCCTTATAGGCCATTTGCATGGGAATCTTTTGTTCTCGACTGCTGACCGTCCGGTTTCCGGCGGTAATCGATCACATCCGGTCACCCAGCTGAGCTGGCCCAATGGCGGATAAAGCCATAGGCGGCGGTATTCCGAAGCAGATCGAGCAATCTGGTTGCCCTCGAGCGCCAATATGTCTTCGCCTTCTTAGCCTACCGAGCGAACGTGTTCGCCACGCGCGGTCGTCTCAGCGATCAAGTGAGAAAGAGATGCGTTCGATTTATCGGACATTGAAACGTCATCGCGCAGCAGCGAATTCTGGAGCATGCCCCTCAATAAACCTGCGCCGTCCAGAATGCGATCTCGGCCGCCTTCGATTTGAGCTCGACCTTGAGCCACTGGTCGTCCTCGTCGAGATAGCTCCATGGATTCTTGTCCTGAGCCTTCATCTCACGCAGGTAGGATCGGTAGCGAAAGTGTTGATACACAGACATAATGAAGGTGGCATAAGCCCGCGCGAGTGGCTTGTGACCACGAATGATCACATAGTTCTCGTCGTTCTGTTTGCTGGCATTGCCGGAGAAGTTGTGTGACCCGGTCACCAAGATCGGATTTGCGCTGAGCCCATCGATCAGCAACACCTTGGCGTGAACGATGGCGTGACCGACCGTAGCGAGAAACGTGCTACGCGTGACCTCGGCGATCCATGGTCCAAGCCCTTCCGCACCTTGCGGCTGCACTACCGAATAGTGGTCCGGCTTGAAACTATGATCGCTTGAAACGAGATCGACGGTCAGGACGCTGTCGTTTCTGAGATTCTCGGCGTTGGGCAGAGTGCTGACGACCCCCTTTACATACATGTCCTTTTCATTAGCGCGGGCCGCACAGAGATCCTGCAGTCCGTCGTTGCCCGGTGTAAACATCAGGAAATGAATTGATGACTTCGCGCCGTTTATCAGATCTGCGAGATCTCTCATGTCGCTGCGGTCGGTCGTGGGCGTGAAGCGAACTGCGACATCGATCCCCTGAACCTTGAGCGTTTTCGGCTCGTCGTTGGACGCCTTGAGCTCAGTGGAGAATGCAGCCGGCGTCATGGTCGGCGGTGACGCTTTGGCCAGCAGATCCCACTGCTCTTTATAGATCGTCGCAAGCCCCGCATCGGCCACGAGCAAGCCGTTGTTGATCTGGGTACAGAGACCGGTCGTCGACCAGTTGGTGCTGCCCGTCCACACCGCTTGGGGGCCGGTCGCGTCGGCGCGAATGAGAAACTTGTTGTGGCCCAGACCTTTGTTGCCGAGGAGCCGGTCGATCGTCGGGACACCATGCGTGTTGAGATTGTCGCGCGCTTTCTTGTTGCCATCGGGCGCCTCGGAACCGTTGGCGAGAACCAGATTCATCCGACTAGCCAGCGCGATGATGCCATCTTCGAGGAGTTCGTCATTGAGCTCGTAGAGCGCGCCGAATAGTTCGTCACCCGAGCTCCGGGTCTCATCGAGAAGCCCAAGAATTTCAGCGCCAAGATCGCCCTGGAGAAATTTGCGGAAGGCGTCCGCGCCGCCTTTCTTCCGGATCTTGGCTTTGATTGCGGTCGCCGACAAATGGGTGTCGCGCATGTAACGCGCGAAGAATTGCGATAACACGAGGCCGCGGTTGAAATAGCAAGAGAAGCCCTGGCCGGCGTCGGGCGTCAATGTGACCCAGTCAGTCCAACCGCTGGCTGGCCCAGTGCTCAAATTTCCGTTGGTATCGGCGATCATCGCCGTCACGCGATATTGCAGCCTGCTGCCGACATCGACAGCGTGGTCGGTCCAGTTGAAACGCTGAAAAGGCCAAACATTCGAAGGTCTGTGGTCGCCCGACTTGGGGGTGTCCTTTTCGAAGCCGACCCTGTTCTCGACGATGTCGATCGGCGTCGCGTTTCCGACCCTGCGCTTCCGTTCCAGCTGAAAACCCCAGCAATTCGGAATGAAATCGCTCGGCGCCCACGCCACGAAAGCATCGTCCGAGTTCACATAGACCGAAACGTTAATTTTGACTGCCATCTTCGCCCCCCGCCGGGTTTGAAACCTATATATCATAGATCTCGAACAGTTGAATGACACTTGCCGTACTATTGCTGGATTTATCAACTCCACTTTGGTGCTATGGAGTGGTAGCTCTGGCGACGCCGCGCAATATTGGATATGATCCCTTCCATGCGTCGCATCCGTAGACCCGATCATGCTCCTGCCTTCCTTCAGTCGGAAACCGTTCGCGTCGCGCGCGCGCAGCTGCTCGAGTATCTTCGCCGTCCTACCGGCGAGCGCGCCCAGCGCCGCGCGCCGCTCAACGAGGATATTTTCTACGATCCTCGGCTGACGGAAACACTCGGTGAAATCTTCGCCCACAAGTGCGCATATTGCGAGACACCGATCTCCCATTTCGGCGCTCGTCATTTCCGGCCGCTGCGCTTCGTCCGCCCGGGCCCGATCGCGAACGGCGACGATACCTACACCTGGCTGGCATACGAGTGGCACAACCTGCTTGTCGTTTGTGATTACTGCGAAAAGGCCAAGGAGAACTATTTTCCAGTCTGGGGTGCCAGGTCCAACTATTTGGCCAGGCTCGATGACGTGCGTGAGCAGGAATATGCTGTCCTTCTGGACCCCAGTTTCGACAATCCAAGGAGCCATCTCCAATTTCTCGCCGACGGTTCGTGCATCCATAAAACCGAGCGCGGTGCCGCTACCATTGCCGCTCTCGATCTGAACCGCGAACAACTGATTGCCGGCCGAGCGGCGGTCATTCAAAACTGGCTGCAGTATTTCAACTCGGAGAACGTACTGCCCAATTTCAACGGCCTTGCTGACGTGTTCGCTCTCAACACACCGCATGTCGCGGCCTCACTCGATGTGCTCAGGCGCCTTCTCGTCGCTTGGCGCGGTGCAGCACCAACACGCGACGTAGCCGAGCGCGTAGCGTTTCTGCGCAATGCCGAGCGTGAAATCGCCTCAGCGACCAGCGAACAGCGGGCGAGCCTAGCCCGGGCCGCACATGATCTCTTAGCCAATGACATCAGCCGCGGCCCGGAGTTGCGTGAAGCTACGGCGCACGCCGTGGTGCCGGAAGAACTAACCCCGCACGCCGAGGAGCTGCTTCCTCGCCCCCCGGCTTATGACCGAGAGATCAGCAAGATCACAATCCGCAATTTGAAGGCGATCGACATCCTCGAGCTCCAATTGCCGTCGGGAAGATCGCGTTCTGCGGGAGTACCATGCCTGATCATTCTCGGGGAGAATTCCACGGGCAAGTCGACGCTGTTGTCGGCCATAGCACTCGCGCTCATCGGAGTACGCCAAGTGCGACGGCTCAGACTCGGCGCGTCGCGCCTGCTCGCAAGCGAAGGACCCGACCGGTCTGATCAGCTCGATGCCGCGCCAGCGGAAGTCGCGGTGGAATTCCACGCGTCCAAGCTCAGCGCTTCGTTCGTGTTGGATCCCGAAACCAGCGGGATCGATGGTCACCAGGCGCCGCTTACAGTCGTGTTGGGATATGGCCCAAGACGCTTCTCGTCGCCCCGCTATCGCCATAGAGCACGCGGTGCGCATCAGCGGGTAAAAAGCCTATTCGACCCCGTTTCGATCATTCCCTATCCCAACGATTGGTTGGCCAGTTTGACTGGTGATCGCTTCGACACGGTCGCAGCTACCTTGCGGATCGTACTCGCGCTGAACGACGAAGATCAGCTGGTCAGCGACCCTGAGGACGGAATGTGTGTTATCGCGAATGGCAGGCGCACACCAACCGAGTGGCTGAGCGAGGGATACCGCTCGGTCTTCGCTATGATCGTCGATATTCTCCGCGAGATGCTCGATCATTATCCGCGCATCGAAGAGGCGCAGGGGATCGTTCTCATCGATGAGATCGAGACACACCTGCATCCGCGTTGGAAAATGCAGATCATGACCTCGCTCCGCCGGGCGCTTCCGCGAGTGCAGTTCATCGTCACGACACACGATCCCTTGTGCTTACGCGGCATGGACGACGACGAAGTGGTCGTCCTACAGAGGACCGAAGGCAACAAGATCCGGCGGTTGCTTGACCTGCCGAACATCAAAGGGATGAGTGCCGAGGAGCTGTTGACCTCTGATTATTTTGGTCTGGCGAGCACCACCGATGCGAAGGTCGATCTCGCGCTCGCTCGGATCACCGCCGACGTCGTCTCCACCGATGCCGCCGGCGCGCCGCGGGTCGAGCTGTCGCAAACTACAGAGCAGCTAGTTCAGACGTTAACGCTCGGCGACAGCCAGAGCGAGGCTGTGGTCCAGCAGGCGCTTCAGAAATATCTCTCTGCACGGGAGTTCGAGAGGGGAAGCTTGCGCACGGACGTTCGCGCCGAAGCCGTGGAGGCGGTCTTGCAGGCGCTCACGGCGCCCAAGGCTGGGTAACGGCGCCGTGCGGTTCGTCGATCGCAGCAGTCACCCCCCGCCGTACTCGCTGACGAAACCGAGCGGGCCCGTGGCAACCGAGCGAACGGACGCGGCCACATACTACGCGCCGGGCCATGTGAAGCCGTCCTTTACCTTCAAACAGTACAAGACGAACTACGATGTCGGATTGGCGCTGACCCAGCTCTTCTCGGGCAAATGCGCTTACTGCGAGTCGGAGGTCGGTGCGCCTAACGACGAAGAGATAGAGCACTATCGTCCGAAAGGCGGCATTGCTGACGATGACGACCACGACGGCTACTGGTGGCTCGCTTCGCAATGGTCGAACTTGCTACTCAGCTGCACGGGCTGCAATCAAGGGCGCAAGCAGCACCTCATCACGGCGGACATGAAAGAAGAGAACTACTTGGCGCTCATTGCGGCCGCGCCCCGCGCAAAGGTCGGTAAGCATCAGCAATTTCCTATAGGCGGCACCCGAGCATCGACCCCGACATGCGATCTGTCGCGGGAAGATCCTCACCTCATCGATCCTACGGAACGCGATCCGAAAGACTTGCTCAAATGGTCGACGTCTTCGACATACAGCATCGTGTTGCCGGCGCTGAACGGCGCAGTGGAAAACCCGTATGGCGCTGCTACCATCAACGTCTGTGCACTCAATCGGTCGAAGCTTGTTAAAGCCCGCACCAAGCTGCTCAATCAGCTGCGTCTGATGCGCAATCTGATTTTCGAGCGCCTGGAGAGCGATTCCAGTCCTGCCGCAGTCGGAGCGGCGCTTCTCGGCGCACAGATGATGCGAAGTTTCACCAACGCAGATAAACCCTATTCGGCGATGGCGCAGGCCTATGTCGACGAGTTCGCGGCCGAGCTGGCGGAATGGCTGAACAAACGCAGGGTGCAAGGGGGGCCATGATGGATTCTTCGTTTACGGCAATTCTCGATGAGTGATCCCCGCCAAGCGTTGATCCTGATCCATGGCATCGGCGAGCAGCGACCGATGGACACCTTACGCGGCTTCGTCGACGCGGTGCTCGACCAACAACAGACCAACAGGCTCGTCGATGCCAAATATTATAGCAAGCCAGACTTTCTGTCAGACAATTATGAGCTTCGTCGGCTGGTGAGCGCTGGTGGTCATGGTGACCGCACCGATTTCTACGAGTTCTACTGGGCCCACCTGATGCCCACCGCAGCTTGGGATCGGCTCGCTGGTTGGTATTGGGTTCTGATGTACCGCCGCTTTCGCGATGTGCCCGGCCGCATCAAACCAATCTGGCTGCTCAGCTGGCTCGTGCTGATCGGCGTCGTGGCACTGGGCGTCTATTCGAGCACCCATTTTCTACTCGGCTATCCGGTCGCGCCGGGCGCGCTCGACAAGGCGCCGTGGTTCCTTCTGCTCGTCATCGGCATTCTATCCGCAACAGTGCGCAGCTTCATCGGCGATGCAGCCGTTTATCTGAGCCCGACACCGGCCAATATCGAGGCCCGCCAAAAGATCAGGGCTGCGGGCCTCAACCTTCTCGACAAGGTGATCGCCTCCGGCCGCTACGACCGCGTCATCGTCGTAGGCCACAGTCTCGGCAGTATCATCGGTTACGATATATTGAGCCTCGCTTGGCAAAAGCGGTTCGACGATGTGCGTGCGCGTCTGACGGCCGCTTGGCAGCGCGGCGAACTGCCGAAGATTGCCAGCGTCGCTATTCGCAATGCCGAAGGTCTAGCGAAGACCATTCGCGATATCGACGATCCGAACGAAGCCGAGCGCGAAGAACTCGCCGGCAAATGGCGTCGTGCCACCTGGGAGGTTGCCGAGGAACAGGCGTCGAATGGCGATCCCTGGCCCATCTCCGATTTTGTGACGCTGGGAAGTCCTCTGACCTACGCGAACTTTCTGCTCGCACGTGACGACGCCGATTTCGGACGCCGCACCGGCGAACGGGAGCTCCCCCATTGCCCGCCGGCGCGCGAGTTGACGCGACGCTTCTCGTTCGAACACAAGGGCGTCGACAATCAGGGGCGGGTGCAGAAGGCGGTTGTCCTCAACAGTGCCGCTGTGTTCGCGGCGACGGCTTGGACGAACCTGTTCTATCCAAGCTTCGCTGTCCTGCGCGGCGATTTTATCGGTGGGCCCGTTGCGCCGTTGTTCTGGGCAGGTGTGCGCGACGTCCCCGTCGAGACAAGTACTTGGGCTGGCTGGCTGGCGCACACCCATTATTGGACGCGCAATCCCTTGGACAACAGTCTAGCGACCGCGCCGCTGCCGAATTTGCGGGAGGCTCTCGATCTAGGCCGCGAACGTAAGTGGCCTCTAAATTCCCAGCCCGCCGCGACCACTACGGCGGCAGCCAACGTCGCGACTTCGATACCAGACGCAGAAACCGGAGCGAGAGTTGTTCCTGCCGCCATAGCGCCACGACGCGGACACAAAGCCGTGAACCAGAAGAGCCCGAGACTGCCGCTTTCCAAGGACCCGCCAACTGATCCAACCTTGTGATCGTAGACCACTGAGCCGGGAAGACCATCGGTTCTTCTACCTCTTCGCCGACCCACTATGGTCGTTCAGAAAGCATTTTTCCGTTCCCAGGAGCGAACGGTTTACTAATCAGGTTGTGGGGGCGCCGCCGAGTTCCCGGGGCGTGGAGAGCCATAGGTCGATGTTGCCGTCCTTGGTGCGGGCGCGACCGTCACGGCCTCCGTTCGCGGTGGCGGAAGTGCGGTATTTGACGTCGAGAGACATGGTCATTCCATTCACTGGTATAGTGGTTTTAGTGTCGATTGATCGGCCGCACTCAGGCCAGGGCGGCGTTCGAGCGACGGCGGGCGTCGCTGACGGTCAGTGAGACGGCAGAGACGAGGAAATAGAAGGCGCCGAATGCGGCATAAGGCGCGATGTCGGTGATGCCGACCAGCTGTGGACCGGATGCCTGCTTCAGCATGAACACGCCCGCGAGAACCGACTGCGCGCCGCTGAGAATCATCGCCCACTGCGCGCCGTACGACTTCCAACGCTTCACGCCGGTGACCAGCTGG
>DASVND010000057.1:0-1870 GCA_036384035.1 Sphingobium sp.
CCGGTCGGCGCCTGCGTCGGCATGAAGGGCAGCCGCGTGCAGGCCGTCGTGCAGGAGATGCAGGGCGAGAAGATCGACATCATCCCCTGGTCGGAAGACACGGCGACCTTCGTCGTCAACGCCCTCCAGCCCGCGACCGTCAGCCGCGTCGTCATCGACGAGGATGAGAGCCGGATCGAGGTTGTCGTTCCCGACGATCAGCTCTCGCTCGCCATCGGCCGCCGTGGCCAGAATGTCCGTCTCGCCAGCCAGCTCACGGGTTCGGCGATCGACATCATGACCGAGGCCGACGCCAGCGAGAAGCGCCAGCGCGAATTCGTGCAGCGGTCCGAACTGTTCCAGAACGAACTGGACGTCGACGAGACACTGTCGCAGCTGCTGGTGGCCGAGGGCTTCGGCGAGCTGGAGGAAGTCGCCTATGTCGGCATCGACGAATTGGCCTCTATCGAGGGCTTCGACGATGAACTGGCCCAGGAGCTGCAAAGCCGCGCGCAGGAAGCGCTTGAGCGCCGTGAAGCCGCTGCCCGTGAGGAACGTCGCAGCTTGGGCGTCGAGGACGCGCTGGCCGACATGCCGCACCTGACCGAGGCGATGCTGGTCACGTTGGGCAAGGCGGGCATCAAGACGCTGGATGACCTGGCCGATCTCGCCACCGACGAACTCGTGCAGAAGAAGCGGGTGGACCAGCGCCGCCGCCGTGACGCGCAGGAGGACAAGGGCGGGGTGCTCGCCGAATATGGCCTCTCCGAAGAGCAGGGTAACGAGATCATCATGGCCGCCCGCGCGCACTGGTTCGCGGACGAGGAAGCGGAAGTCGGGGAGGACGCTGTTGCGGAAACTCCCCAATGACACGCTAGGATCTAGCGAAGGCCAGAGCGCGATCACACCCCTCCCGGATTATGGGAGGGGCCTGTGACTGAGCGCCGTTGCATACTTTCCGGTGATCGTGCCGATCCCGAAGGGCTGGTGCGTCTTGCGCTTGGCCCCGACGGACAGGTCGCGCCCGACGTTCGCGCCAAGGCCCCCGGGCGCGGCGCGTGGATCGGCGTGCCCCGTGCGGAGCTGGAAAAGGCGCTAGCCAACGGCAAGCTGAAGGGTGGGCTGGCCCGCGCCTTCAAGACCGTCGACTTCACCCTGGAAGCGGATTTGCCCGAGCGGATCGATATGGCGTTGAAACAGGCGCTGCTCGACCGGCTGGGGCTGGAGGCGCGGTCCTCCATGCTGATCATCGGGTCGGAGAAGATCGATGTCGCCGCGCGCCGGGGACAGGTCGTCATGCTGCTCCATGCGGCCGACGCACGGCCGGACGGCAGCCGGAAACTCGACCAGGCGTTGCGCGTGGGGCAGGAGGCTGAGGGCACCGATCTTGCCGGCCTCATCTTGCCTCTGGATCGCGACGCCCTATCTATGGCGATGGGCCGCGAGAATGTCGTCCATGTCGCGGTGACCGATCAAAGAGCAGCCGACCGGCTGGGAACGGCCCTTGGCCGCTGGCAAAGCTATCTCGGATGCGCTAATGGGGCGCCTTCGCGCGCGATCCCGCCTGAAGAAGGCGGAGTCGATGCCGGCGGGGGCGTGGCAGCCGATCAGGTTTGAAACTATCGGCCGTGGCCTTTGAGCGCCGCGCGCCTGCATATGTGAAGTGAAGGGTTCAGTTTAGTCGATGAGTGACAGCAAGGAAGACAAGCCGGTTCTTGGCCGCAAGCCGTTGGGCATCAAGCGGACCGTGGAATCCGGCCAGGTGCAGCAGAGCTTCAGCCATGGCCGCAAGAATACGGTCGTGGTGGAGGTGAAGCGGCGCCGCGTCCTCGGCAAGCCCGGTGAAGGCGGGGTCGAGACATTGCCCGCGCCTGCGCCCGAGCCTGTTGTC
>DASVND010000058.1:0-23236 GCA_036384035.1 Sphingobium sp.
CGAGAAGTGGGTGTGCAGGCTTCTCGACTACGCTCGAAGCGAACGGAGGTGGGGATGGCCAGACTTCATACAAATCTGTAGGTGGGAAGAAGATGCGCTTCCTCCTCGCCCTGCTGATCGCTTGCCTGGCGATCCCCGCGCTCGCCACGCCGCACTGCGCGGAGCCGGTATCCGCGCCAATGCCCGCGCATGACGCCATGGCGATGGACCATGCGCATAGGGGCCATGATCCAATGCCAGCCACACCCATGCCGGCCAAGTCAGCCTCGGCGCATGGCTGCATCGGCTGCATCCCGCCATCCTTCACCCTCGCACGCTTTGCCGCGCCCTATCGGCACGTCCTCGAGCTGCGCCATGACCGCACGACGTCTTCGCTCGTGACCGCTGCCGCCCCTCAGCCGGAAACGCCCCCGCCCAAGACCCTTGCCTGAACCGATGGAGGCCCGCGCCTTCCCGATTGCGTTTCAGACAGGATATTCACGATGAACAGACGATATTGGCGCGTCGCGGCTGTTGCCGCGGCGACGATCTCCATGCCCGCAATGGCGCAGGACATGGATCATAGCAGCATGGATCACGGCCAGATGGACGGGATGTCTATGGATCATGGCCAGATGAGCCATGATCCGGCAGAGGCACCGAAGGACACGGAAATCATGATCGCCGACATGCGTCGGCCGAACTGGTCCACCGGCTCCGGCACCGCCCGCGTGCCGGGTGCAGAGGGCAGCATGCACGGCCTCCACATCATGTCCGGCGACTGGATGCTGATGGCGCATGGCTATGCCTGGGGCGTCTATACCGATCAGGGCGGCGCGCGCGGCGATGACAAAGCCTATGTCCAGTCGATGCTGATGGCGACGGCGGAGCGCCCGCTGGGCGACGGCGCGCGGCTGACGCTGAAATCCATGTTCAGCCTGGAGCCGCTGATGTCGGCGCGCGGCTATCCCAACCTGTTCGCCACCGGAGAGACGGCGAACGGCATCGGCCTGATCGACCGGCAGCATCCCCATGACCTGTTCATGGAGCTGGCGGCGCGGATCGATGTCGATATCGCCCCCGGCGCGACCGCCTTCCTTTATGGCGGGCCAGTCGGCGAACCGGCGCTTGGGCCAAGCGCCTTCATGATGCGCCGCTCATCCCGCTACAATGCCGAAGCGCCGATCACCCACCACTGGTTCGACAGCACGCACATCACCTATGGCGTGGTGACGGCGGGCGTGTCGGCCAGCCGGTTCCAGATCGAGGCATCGGCCTTCCGCGGCCGTGAACCGGACGAGGAACGGTGGGGTATCGAAACGCCCAAGCTCGACAGCTGGTCGGTGCGCGGCACATGGACCCCCAGCCCCAACTGGGCGGCACAGGTCAGCTACGGCCGGATCAAAAGCCCGGAGGCGCTGCATGACGATGAGGACGAAGGAAGGCTGACCGCCAGCATCGGCTATGGCGACGACCGTCTGTCCGTCACCGGGGCTTTTTCCGCCAAGAACCGTCTGCCCGGCCCGGTACTGACCGCCTGGCTGCTGGAGGCGAACTGGAACCCGGCAGGCGGCCACAACCTGTTCGGCCGGGTTGAGAATGTCGAGAATGACGAGCTGTTTCCGGAAGGCGAACCGCTGCACGGGCAGGCGTTCCGCGTGACGAAGATGCAGGCGGGCTATGCCTACCGCATTCCGCTGGGCAAGCTGTTCGGGCTGGCACTGGGCGGCTCGGGCGCACTCTATGACAAACCCCGCGCACTGGACGCGGCCTATGGCAAAAGTCCGTTCGGATGGACGGCCTTCGCCAAGCTCTCGCTGGGCGACTGAAGCGACGGAAGGCCCGGCGGCGTCATGGTTCCGTCACCGGGCCTCTGTTAGGGGGAGGAAAAATATCGGGACTCGCCAATGACCTTTCGCCTCCGCGCCGCCTTTCTCTCCCTTCTCATGATCGTCGCGTCCTGCGCCCCGGTGCAGGAGCGGCCCGCCATAACGACGGCGCAGGAGGCGCGGTCGCCCGTCACCATCCTCGTCTCGATCGACGGGTTCCGCCCCGACTATCTGCAGCGCGGCGTCACGCCCAACCTGTCGAAGCTGGCGGCGGACGGCGTCACGGCGTCGATGCGCCCCTCCTTCCCCTCAAAGACCTTCCCCAACCACTGGTCGATCGTCACCGGCAAGCGGCCAGACCATAATGGCATCGTCGCCAACAGCATGGAGGATACGCGCCGCCCCGGCGAAACCTTTACCATGGCGAACGACGATCCCTTCTGGTGGAACGAGGCCGAACCCGTCTGGGTCACCGCCGAAAAGGCGGGGGTGCGGACGGCGACGATGTTCTGGCCGGGATCGAACGTAGCCTGGGGCGGCACACGCGATCCGAAATGGCCAAACCCCATATCCGGCGGCACGCGCCCGTCCAGCTGGATGCAGTTCAATCAGGCGGTCGGCGGGGACCAGCGCGTCGACGCCGTGATCGACTGGCTACGCCGTCCTGCCGAAACCCGGCCCGCCTTCCTGACCCTCTATTTCGACACGGTCGACACCGCCGGGCATCAGTTCGGCCCGGACGCCCCCCAGACGCGCGATGCCATTGCCCAGGTCGACAGGAGCATCGGCAGGCTCGTCCAACAGCTTGCCGCCCTCGGTCAGCCGGCCAATCTTGTCATCGTATCGGATCATGGCATGGCGGCGACATCCAGCGAACGCTGGATCGCGCTCGACACCATGGCCGACCCGGCCGACTACCGAGTCCTTGAAACGGGTCCGTTCGCCAGCATCTATCCTGTGCCTGGTCATGAAGCGAAGCTGGAAGCAGCGTTGTTCAAGCCCCGCGCGCATCTCGAATGCTGGCGCAAGGCGCAGATTCCTTCGCGCTTCCATTATGGCGCCAACCCGCGCGTCCCCCCCTATTTCTGCCTCGCGGAAACCGGCTGGCTGGTCGAAAAGACAGCGCCGAAAGAAGCGTCGACCGGCGGCACGCATGGCTATGACAATGCCGCGCCGGACATGGCCGCCCTTTTCATTGTCAATGGACCTGCGATCCGCAAGGCGGCGCGCCCTCCGGCCGACTTCGACAATGTGGATGTCTATCCCCTTCTCGCCCGGCTGATCGGCGTTGCGCCGCTGCCGGGAGACGGTAACCCGACGACGCTTGACGGCCTGGTCTCTGCGCCATAGGCGGTAGGCATGGCAGGATGGTTCGAAGATATCGAGGTCGGCGAGAAGGACAGCTTCGGCCGCTATGAAGTGAACCGGGACGAGGTCATCGACTTCGCCTCCAAATATGACGCTCAGCCCTTCCATCTGTCGGACGAAGCCGCCGCCCAGACCCATTTCGGACGGCTTGCGGCCAGCGGATGGCACACCTGCTCCATGATGATGGCGATGACCGTCGCCCATATGCAGAAACAGCCGGGCGTTCAGGAAGCGAGTTTTGGCGGAATGGGCATGGACGAGCTGCGCTGGCTGCGGCCGGTGTATCCGGGTGACGTCCTGCGCTGCGAAACCGAGGTGCTGGAAAAGACTCCCTCACGCAGCAAGCCGGACCGGGGCATTGTCCGGACGCGCACGCTGGTGTTCAATCAGGACGACAATCCGGTCATGTCCATGATCGCGATCCTGATGATCCGCACGCGGCCGGCCGACCCTGCATAAGGGATAGCCGCAGCTCATTCTGAGCGAAATCCCCTGTCCTACTCCCTCCCCCTTGCTTAGCATCCCTCAACATAATCGCGTTGAAAGGGGCACGGAAAATGCGGGCACAGGTAGCGATCGACTGTGGTGCTGACGTGGCTTTTGCGATCAGTGCGAAAGCGCCGGTCGCGCGGACCCGAAAGGATGCAATGGCAACCCGCAACTTCCGCAACTTCGTTGGAAAATCGGGCGCAAAATCCTGCGAAAAGCGTTACTTCCGGCCGAACAGCTTTTCGATATCTCCATGGCCCAGCTTCACCCATGTGGGGCGGCCATGGTTGCACTGGCCGCTGCGGGGCGTGACCTCCATCTCGCGCAGCAGGGCGTTCATCTCCGTAACCGACAGCACGCGCCCGGCGCGCACCGAGCCGTGGCAGGCCATGGTCGCGGCGACATGGTCCAGCCGCTCTTTCAGCGACAGCGCCGTGTCGTAAGCGGCAAGGTCGTCGGCAAGGTCCGTGACCAGTCCCTGCACGTCACCCGCGCCCAGCATTGCCGGCGTTGCTCTCACCAGCATGGCCGACGGCCCGAAGCGCTCAAGCTCCAGCCCGAACTCGGCCAGCTCGGCTATGCGCGCCTCCAGCCGGTCGCAGGCGGGCTCGTCCAGCTCCACAACCTCAGGCAGCAGCAGCGCCTGCCGTTGGACGCCCGTCCCCTCCATCGCCCGGCGCATACGCTCCAGCACCAGCCGCTCGTGCGCGGCATGCTGATCGACGATCACCAGTCCGTCCTGCGCCTCCGCGACGATATAGGTCTTGGCCACCTGCCCGCGCGCCACGCCGAGCGGAAAGCTGTGGACCTCCGGCGCAACCTGCGTCGCCGGTTCTGCCCGCGCCATGGGCGGCGGGGTGAGGAAGGTGGGGCGCCGATCGGCAAGGGACGGATAATAGCCGCCCTGCCCTGCATGATCGACATGCGCCTCTGCCTCGCCGACCGCGTCGAAGATCGGCATTGCGCCGATGGGCGTGGGCGATACGGGTTCGCTCCGCCATGCCCCCAGCGCGGAAGGATCGGCGCGCTGGACGGAGCGGAAACCCGCCTCGTCGAGCGCCCGGCGAATGCCGCTGACGATCATGCCACGCACAAGCGCCGGTTCACGGAAGCGCACCTCCGTCTTGGCCGGATGGACGTTCACATCGACCTCCCCCGGCGGCATGTCCAGGAACAGGGCGACCACGGGATGCCGGTCCTTTGCCAGCATGTCCGCATAGGCAGCCCGCACCGCGCCCACCAGCAGCCGATCGCGCACAGGTCGCCCGTTCACGAACAGGAACTGATGATCCGCAACGCCGCGATGATAGGTGGGCAAGCCTGCCACGCCGGTAAGAGCGACGCCCTCCCGCAACAGGTCGATGATCACATGATTGTCGGCGAGCGCCCGGTCGGTCAGCGCCGCGACTCGGTCCTCCCGCCCCTCGTCCGCCTGCACGCCCAGCGACCGGCGGCCGTCATGCTCCAGGCTGAAGGCGATATCGGGCCGCGACATCGCCAGCCGGCGCACGACATCCAGGCAGGCGGCATATTCCGACCGCGCCGACCGCAGGAACTTCCGCCGGGCGGGGACGCGGGCGAATAGCTGCTCGATGCGGATGCGCGTGCCTTTGGGAATGGCGGCCGGCCCCTCGGAAACCACCGCGCCATTGTCCACGACTCGCTGCCAGCCGTCATCGCCCGCCGGGCGGCTTTCGATGGACAGGCGCGCCACACTGGCGATGGAGGGGAGCGCTTCACCGCGAAAACCCAGGGTGGAAACCAAGTCGATGGCGTCGTCGGGCAGTTTGGACGTCGCGTGCCGCTCCAGCGCGAGCGCCATGTCGGCGCGGTTCATGCCGCAGCCATCGTCGCTCACCTCTATGCCATCCAGGCCCCCGTTGGACAGGCGGATGGCGATTCTGCGCGCGCCCGCATCGACGGCGTTTTCAACGACCTCCTTCAGCGCGCTGGCCGGTCGCTCCACCACTTCGCCCGCGGCGATGCGATTGACCAGATGCTCGGGCAGGCGGCGTATTGACATATGTCAGGGACTAGCCCAAGCGAACGCTTTCCGCGACCCGCCGACCGACAAATATTTCGCCGTTGCAGGCCGTGCGCATGCGGAAAGCAGATGAATATTGCGCTGTGTCCCGAGCGCTCCGGGGCCGTCGCACGGGACAGGAAACAGCATGTCGATCCTTACGCGTTTCTTCAAATTCTCTTCTCAGGATATGGCCATCGATCTGGGAACCGCCAATACGGTGGTTTACGTGCGCGGACGCGGCATCGTGCTGAATGAGCCGTCCGTGGTGGCTGTGGAGACGCTGAACGGCATCAAGCGGGTGAAGGCGGTCGGCGACGACGCCAAGCTGATGATGGGCAAGACCCCCGATTCGATCGAGGCCATCCGGCCGCTGCGCGACGGCGTCATCGCCGACATCGACGTCGCCGAGCAGATGATCAAGCATTTCATCACCAAGGTGCATGGCGGCAAGGCCCGCCCCTGGCGCTTCCCGGAAATCGTGATCTGCGTCCCCTCCGGCTCCACCTCGGTCGAGCGCCGCGCCATTCGCGACGCCGCCAGCAATGCCGGCGCGAGCCAGGTGTTCCTGATCGAGGAGCCGATGGCCGCCGCGATCGGCGCCGACATGCCCGTTACCGAGCCGATCGGCTCCATGGTCGTCGATATCGGCGGCGGCACGACAGAGGTTGCCGTGCTCTCGCTGCGCGGCCTGGCCTACACAACCTCCGTGCGCGTCGGCGGCGATAAGATGGACGAGGCCATTGTTTCCTACGTCCGCCGTCATCACAACCTGCTGATCGGCGAAGCGACGGCAGAGCGGATCAAGAAGCAATATGGCGTGGCGCAGGCCCCCGCAGACGGCGTGGGCGAGACGATCCACATCAAGGGACGCGACCTGGTGAACGGCGTGCCCAAGGAAATCTCGATCAACCAGGGCCAGATCGCCGATGCGCTGGCGGAGCCGATCAGCACCATTGTCGAGGGCGTGCGCATCGCGCTGGAGAACACTGCGCCGGAACTGGCGGCGGACATTGTCGACCAGGGCATTGTCCTTACCGGCGGCGGCGCGCTTCTTAAGGGCCTGGACGACGAACTTCGGGATGAAACCGGCCTGCCCGTCACCGTTGCTGAAGATCCGCTGACATGTGTCGCCATCGGCACTGGCCGGGCGATGGAAGATCCGATGTTCCGGGGCGTGTTGCAGACGGCATAGGCGTAAAGGGGACGAAAGATGGCGCGGCCGCCCAGCCGGCGCCCCGGCCAGAACCGGAAGGCGCAATATAGCCTCTTTGCAAGCTATGTCGTTGCCGTCACCGGAGCGCTGGCCGGCCTGCTGCTGATCATCATAGCCATGTTCGATCCGACGGGCTTCGCAGTCATCCGCTCCGCCGGGGCGGAGGTCACACGGCCGGTGTCGTCCGGGCTCAAGGAACTGGTCAGCGGCATCGGCACCGTGGACGAACGGATCGCCGCCTTTTACAAGGCGGGGTCGCAAAATGTGTCGCTTCGCCGACAGGTGGACGTCAACCGCACCCGCCTGATTGAGGCGGCGGCTATCGAGCAGGAGAATGTCCGGCTCAAGAAGCTGTTGAAACTGGTGGATGAGGAAAAGGACGAGGTCGTCGCCGCGCGCCTGATCAGTTCGTCCTCTTCCAGCACGCGAAGGCTGGCGCGTCTCAACGCCGGACGCGCGCAGGGCGCCTATCCCGGGATGCCGGTCCGCGCGCCGGAGGGGCTGATAGGCCGCATATACACCGCCGGACTCCACACGTCCGACGTGCTGTTGCTGACGGACAGCAGCAATGTGGTTCCGGTCCGGCGCTCGACCGACAATATCGCGGGAATTTCGACCGGAAGCGATGACGGATCGCTGACCGTCAAATCGCTTACTGCGGGGCGCAATCCCTTCAAACCGGGCGACATCCTCGTCACATCGGGAACCGGCGGCATTTATCAGCCGAACATCCCCGTCGCCATCGTCGTCCGGATCGCGGGCGACGACGCCATCGCCGTCCCGCTCGCCAGCCCGGCCCGTGTGGAAATGGTGATGGTGCAGCGCCCCTTCGAAGCCAGCCTCTCCCGACCCGCGGGAACGGCCACGCCCGGAACGCCCCCACGTCCAGCGCCCGTCGCCACATCGGCCCCCGCGCCCGCCGCGATCGACGCCGCTCCCCCTGCGTCCGATCCCACCGACAATGCCGCGAGCATAGCGCGATGATTCCTCAGGGTCCGAAACTGGGCAATCACCCCACGCGGTTCCGGCTTGAAGGCACGCCGGTCATCACCGTCATGTTCGGGTCGATGGTGACGGCATTGCCGGTGGTCGTCTCTTCCCCGGTCATGCCGCCTTTCGGCCTCCTCCTGCTGCTCTCCTGGCGCTTGCTGCGGCCGGAACTTTGGCAGGCGTGGATCGCCGTGCCCTTGGGCCTGTTCGATGACATCATGAGCGGACAGCCGTTGGGCAGCGCCATGTTCCTCTGGACGATCACATTGATCGGCGTCGATTCCACGGAGCGGCAACTCTATTGGCGGGATTACTGGCAGGACTGGCTTATCGCCGCCGCCGCCATTATCTTCTGCCTTTCAGGGGGCCTCTTGTTCGCGCGCCTTACCGGCGGTGGGGGAACGATGATGCTGATTGCGCCGCAGATCTTGTGGTCCATATTATTCTATCCATTCGTCGCGCGTCAGTGCGCGTGGCTTGATCGCTGGCGCATCATGGCATGAAATTCGGCAAGTCCAGCGCCAAGATCGTTACCCAGGCAAGCCAGACCTTTTCCTTTACCCGCCGGGCCATGGTATTGGGTGGCATCCAGGGCGGGGTCGGCCTTTTGCTCGCGGGACGCATGGCGTGGATCAGCGTCGCGGAAAATGAGAAATATCAGCTCATGTCGGAAAGCAACCGGGTCAACCTGACCCTGGTTCCCCCCCGGCGCGGCTGGATCGTCGATCGCAATGGCAGGCCGCTGGCGAACAACCGCACCGACTTTCGCGTCGACATCATCCCGGACCGGCTACGGGACAAGGACGCCACGGTGGCCGCGCTGGCCACCATATTGTCGATCCCGCCCGACGAGGTGGAACGGATCCATGAGGATCTGGACAAAGCTGCCGGATTTCAGCCGGTCGAGGTCGCCGCCGACCTCGACTATGAACAATATGCCGCCGTCAGCGTCCGCCTTCCCGACCTGCCCGGGGTCGCGCCGGCGCAGGGGTTTTCCCGGCATTATCCCGGCGGCGCGACCGTGGGCCATCTCATCGGCTATGTCGGCACGGCCTCCGCCAAGGACTATGAGGCGCGCAAGGACCCCTTGCTGATCACGCCGGGTTTCAAGCTGGGCAAGGACGGGCTGGAGCGCACCTTCGATCTGGAACTGACCGGCAAGCCCGGCGCCAAGCGAGTCGAGGTGACGGCACGCGGAAAGGTCGTGCGGGAGCTTACCACACGCCCCGACACCCCGGGCAAGACCATGCGCATGACCATCGATGCGGGGTTGCAGGAATATGCCGGCCGACGGCTGGGCACGCAGTCCGGTTCGGTCGTGGTGATCGACTGTCACAGCGGCGACCTGCTCGCCATGGCGTCCATGCCCAGTTACGATCCCAACAGTTTCTCCGACGGTATCAGCCATGCCGAATGGGACATGCTGTCGCAGGACGACCATATCCCCCTGCGCAACAAGACGCTGAAGGGCCTTTATCCGCCGGGATCTACGGTGAAACCGATGGCGGCGCTTTCCTTCCTGGAGGCCGGCCTGGGTCCGGAGGAGACCGTGAACTGCTCCGGGGCGATCCGGGTCGGCAATGCGCTTTTCCATTGCTGGAGCAGGCGCGGGCATGGCGCCGTCAACATGCACCGGGGCATCGCCCAAAGCTGCGACATCTATTTCTATGTGATGGCACAGCGCATGGGCATGCAAGTGATTGCCGACATGGCGCGGCGGCTGGGCATGGGCCAGAAATTTCCTCTGCCCTACCCCAGCCAGAGCTACGGAACCGTGCCTGACCCGGCATGGAAGCTGAAGAAATACAAGCAGGACTGGCAGATCTACGACACAGTGAACGCGACGATCGGCCAGGGCTATATGCTCATCAATCCGACCCAGCTGGCCGTGATGGCTTCCCGTCTCGCATCCGGCAAGCAGCTGATGCCGCAGTTGCTGTTCCAAAAGGATCGCGCCGCACCAAGCCCGCTCGGCGTGTCACAGGACCATCTCGACATCATCCATAACGCCATGAGCGCGGTGGTGAATGGCGGGGGCACCGGCGGCGCGGCGCGATTGCCCGTTCCCGATATATTGATGGCCGGCAAGACGGGAACCGCGCAGGTCAGGCGCATCACCATGGCGGAACGCGCCGGCGGCGTTCGGGGCAATGCCTCGCTCCCCTTCAAGCTGCGCGATCATGCTCTCTTTCAGGGCTTCGCGCCCTATGACAATCCCCGCTACGCCATCGGCACCATCCTTGAACATGGCGGCCATGTGAGTCGCATCCAGGACTCGCCCATGATTTCCGCCGATGTCATGAGCTATCTCTTCGACCCGGCCAAGGCCATGGAACGGCTGGAGAAATATGAAAAGGATTGGGGTGGGCCGCCGGCCGAACGGGCGGTGGCGCAGATGGCGGAATATCGGCGGGTAAAGGGGCTGCAGCCCCTGCCCGGGAATGCCGCGCCCGCCGATGACGCCAATATGTCCAACGAAGCAGACCAGGCCCCTGCAGACGTCCCCGCCAACGCCAGCGCCGGGCATGATGGAGAGGTGCCGGAATGAGCGGCAGTCTGATCCCGGCGCCCATAGCGAGCCTGCCATGGCGCCTGCTGATCCTGCTGACCTGCATCGCCGGTTTCGGCACGGTGGTTTTGTACAGCGCCGCAGGGGGCAGCTTTACGCCCTGGGCGCTCAATCAGTCGGCCCGCTTCTGCATTTTTCTCGCCATGGCGCTTGGCATATCCCGCTTGCCGACCTCCCTATTCTCGAAAATCGCTCTGCCCGGCTATGCCGCCATTCTCGGCGCCCTCGTGCTGGTCGAGCTGATCGGCGGCGTCGCGGGCGGCAGTCAGCGCTGGATCAATCTGGGTTTCATGCAGCTGCAGCCATCGGAATTCATGAAGCCCATGATCGTGCTGGCCGTGTCGCAATTCTATGCGCGGTTGCCGGTCGGGGAGCTTCGGCGCTGGGCGGCGATATGGCCGGCGCTTGTCCTGATCGGACTGCCCGCGGCGCTTGTGATGATCCAGCCGGACCTGGGCACCTCGATCATGATCACCGCAGGCGGCGTGACCATCATGTTCCTTGCGGGACTTCCCCTGCGCCTCTTTATAGGCTCCGGCCTGGCAGGCGCAGCGGCGGTGCCGGTGGTGTTCAGTTTCCTGCATGACTATCAGCAGAAACGCGTGCTGATTTTCCTCGATCCGGAAAGCGATCCGCTCGGCGCGGGATACCATATCAGCCAATCGAAGATTGCCATCGGTTCAGGCGGCGTCTTCGGCAAGGGTTTCCTGAACGGCACGCAGAGCCATCTGGACTATCTGCCGGAAGGCCACACCGATTTCGTCTTTGCGACCATGGCCGAGGAATGGGGCCTGATGGGCGGCATGGCGCTCATCCTGGCGTTCGGGCTGCTCTTTCGTTGGGGCATCAGGGTCGCGCTCAGGACGAACGACAAATTCTCGCGCCTGGTTGCCGCCGGTCTCACGACCACCATCTTCTTCTACGTCGCGATCAATACCCTGATGGTCATGGGGCTTGCGCCGGTGGTGGGCATCCCCCTCCCCTTCATGTCCTACGGCGGGTCGTCGATGCTGACCGTCATGTTGTGCATCGGCATCATCATGGCGATAGACCGGGGACAGAAGAGCCCGAGCAGCTGGACGTGATGCAGAAGGCGACGAAAAATCGCCTCACCCTGGTATTTCATGTTTGCAAAGGCGGAGGATCATGCTAACCGCCGCGCCTCACCGGGGAAACCAGCCCCGGCGCGCGGCCCAGAAGCCACGACGGACGCATAGCTCAGTTGGTAGAGCAGCTGACTCTTAATCAGCGGGTCCTTGGTTCGAGCCCAAGTGCGTCCACCATTCCTTTCAAAGACTTAGAGGGCAGTTTGAGGGTCCAAGCTGGACCCATCCCCTCCAGTTTACAGCTTGGTTTACAATTTCCTCCTGTTTTCGAGCTTCGAAATGGCCGTTTCCGCCATCTCGGAATCCCGCTTGAGATAGTGCGTATCAAGGATCGTCTCGACGTCCTTGAGGCTATGCCCGGTGATCGTCGCGATCTGCGGAACACTCGCGCCGGCGATCGCCAAACGGGTCACGACAGTGCCCCGCAGATCGTGGAAAGTGAGACCAGCGATACCGGCTTTCACACAGGCCTTGCGCCACGATGTCCTGAATCCGTCGCTTGTCCAGGATTGCCCGCGTTCGGTGAGCAGGATGGTCGGCGGCAATGACTTCCCCTCGACCTCGTAGCTGGCCTTCAACGCATCCAGCGCGACCTTGAGCGGTGCTCCCACAGGAACGATCACCCGCTTGGGCTTGCGGTTCTTCACCTTGCTCTTTGTCTTGCCCTGCGTAAGACGGATTTCCGCGCCGTCATACGCCGTCCAGGGCAGGTTGATGAGATCGCCCTGACGCTGCCCTGTCCACAAGGCGAGCGTCATGGCCAGGTGCAGGTGGGGTGGCGCGTGCTTGTAGAAGGCTTCCTCGTCACCCTCTTTCCAGACGGAATCGACGCGACCGGATTGATACAGACGCCCGGGCCGTTTGCAGGGGTTGGCGATGACCAGTCCGCGATCAAGCGCCCATGCGAGGATTCGCGCCAAAACGGCGAAGCGATAGTCTGCCGTGCGTTCCGATGTGCCGGCAATTCGATCGCGCCAGGCCAGAAACTCGCCGCGCGTGCGCGGGTCACCGAGCGCGCCTGTCGGAAAATCTCCAAACTCCGTTTCGATGAATCTCAGATGCTTCCCATAGTCCTTGCGGGTGCGGGGCGCGAGACGGGTGTAATCGGCGGATTGCTCGAAAGCCCGAAACACGCCGTTGAGCGTGTCGCTTGCTTTGGGCCTGTTTTTTCGCTCATCGTGCGCTGTAACATAAGCCTGGTGGAATTCCGGCGTACCGAATTTGGCCTCGATGCGGGGCCCGCCGCGCCAGGCATAATAGTAGGTTGCGTATAGGCCGCTCGCCAATTTCTTGCGTACCCTGTGGACACCTTTAAGATTGACGCGCATCGCGCCGCGCCTTCCATTCGTCGAACGGGGTCGACGAAACCGCGGATGGTTCCGTTTCCAGATGCACGAGGATGATCCGCCCATCCGGGTGGATCTCGGTACGCACGATCGTCAGTCCGCCCTCGCGGGCCATACGGATGGCCTGGGCAAGACTGGGGCGTCGTGGCGAGGATTTACGCTGTCCGGCCACAGCGAGGCCGTAGGGCGTGAACCCAACTCGTGGTCCCCTGCCCGCCGCACTCCCCCCTCCCTTCCTTGGCGAGTCGGTTGGAGAGATATGAGGTTACACCTGGCAGCGCTGGAGAGCGCTGCGTCCCGGCGGGCGCCGCTGGTGATGCATGGACCTCCCCGTCCCAACAGCGACTGATGGTGGTTGCAACGCCCACGGGGGCAAAAGCCGACCCCAAAGTCTGGAAGATGGAAAGACGCATTGTGCGCTCCTCAAAGGAGCACCCGCGCGATGTCATGAAGCAAAGCAGATAATATCATAGTCTGGAGTAACTTAAAGGCCGGCCTTTATCGGTTTCCCATCTCAATTCTGCGGTACCGGACTAAGGTTCAGCGCATAAACACGTCGCTCCCGAACCGTCCAATCAGGTGCATGGCCACAGAGCTGATATAGTTTCGCTGACGCCACGCTGTCGGGCTGTGGTAGATGCCGACTGCCTTCCAATAGTCTCCCGTCGTCCGCAAGGCGGACAGAAACACCCACCGTGCGGCCTCCGCGTTGAAACAGGGATCAAAACGAAGCCAATGGCGCACGTGGGCTTTCGGCCGACCAATATGCGCGGCGATGCGCCCGACCCACCAACTGTTGATCTGCAAGGGCCCCAGGTCATGGGTGCCGTTGGTGTTGGCAACCTCCGCACCGATCCAGCCGGCCTCCTGGTCGCGCAGACCCAAGAGTGTCTTCTCGAGCCAGGGCCTGCCAAGCGAGGCCCGACGGATGCACGCACCGATGAGACGTTCATCATCCGGATTGCGCGTCCTGGCCTGCGCCGGGGACGACGAGGCCATCACTGCGCACAGCAATGCACCGATGAGATAGGGTGCGAAACGCATCATACAGCCCTCATCGATTTTGACGCCGTTCGATCATGCCGCATCTGGCCAGCGAAGTCTGGAAACGACCCATCTGTCAACAAAGCCAGAAACGCGCGGCCGGAAATGATTTCGACAGTGCTGCCATGAGCCGCGGCCGCCCGGCTTTGCGGCCCGGTCCGCCCCGTAAGGATGAAGAGACCGCGTCGCCCTTTCGTGCGACAAAGCGCCTCAAATGCCGCGACATCCTCCGGCCGGATCGTATCAGCATAGCGTTTGGCCTGGATCAGCCAGACAGCGCCATCGATCACGACCTGTCCATCGATCCCGCCATCACCGGTGTAACGGCGGTTACGAATGACCTTGTGACCACGGCGCTCAAAACTCTCGAGCAGAAGTTCCTCGAAAGCGAGCGGGTCCATGGCGCGCAAGCGGGCATAGAGAAGCTGCGGCGGCTGCGCCCGGTCACGCCCACGAAGTTGAGCCGCCATGGCCCTGGCCTGCTGCCTTCGCCAGCGATGCTTCACCGGCATCTGAAATTGATGGAAGACGACGGCAAGGGTGATGAGCATGCACGCGGACAGGGCAAAGAGCATGAAAGAGGACCTTATCGCTCGGGGCCGTAAGACGGCTCGGGGTGATGGACAGGCGATGGCGCTGGCCGCACCGGCTGATTGTCTGGTGCGCCGCGATCGGTGCGGGCGCGGTCGAGAATGCCCTCGAGAAAGCGGTCCAGGACCTGTGCAACGCTGCGCGCGCGCTCGGCGAGATGTTCGGCGGTACCGCGCGGCGGACGCTCCCGGCGATCGAGATGCCGTTCGAGTATGCGATCGCGCCGCTCCGCGCGCATTCGCTCCTGGTCAGCCTTGAGATTGGCCAGATGCTGTCCATGGCGGTTCGAGAGTGAATCGACACGGTCTGCCTTCAGCCGCCCCAACCCTTCCGACGATGATGTTTTCTCGCCCGACTGCCGCTCGAGCTTGGCGATCAACGCCTTGACGTCGTTGGTCCAAAGCCTTGCGCCGAAGGCCGCGCGGGTGATGGCCGTGTAGAAATTCTGGGCGTTGACGAGCGGCGATTCGACCGGGGCAAGCACGAAGACCCGCGGATAGGTCTTGGACTGAGCGGAATAGACGGTCTCGGCATAGCCATGATCCCAGGTCCTGTGCTCGGAAAGATCAACCTGTTGCACACGTTCGTCGCGGTCCCAGCGGATCGTTGCCACCGCCCCTTCCAGCTTCTCCACCGTCCCGCGCTCGGCGTTGCGCAGATCCAGTTCACGGTTGACGAGACGCCACTGGATACGGTCTCCTTCGGCAAGATCGCGATGCTCCGGATTAAATATGTTGATATGCCGAGCCCTGGTCGTCTGCGGATCCCATCGAATCGTGCGGCCTTGCTCATCGACGAGGCGCACGACCTGTCGGCCATTGGGTTCACGCCCCAGTCCTATGACGCGATAGTCGGTATTGCGGGCGACACCGAAACCGACGATATCACGGTCGAAGCGCACAATCTGACTAGTGCCGTAAAAACGCGCCATATGCTTTTCAATGTCGGTCAGGCCGGCGGGCGCGAGGATGGACAGTCGGGTGTCCTGGGCGGCGAGACCATTCTCGTCTTTCAGCGCATCGCGAATCTTGCTGTTGACGATGAGGCGGGTCGCATTGTCGAGGACGAGAATATTGGTGCCTGCCCGCGAGTCCGGCTTGAGCCGTATCCAGGCATGCACGACCTGTTCGGCCATCCTCTCATTGTCGGTGACGGTGCTGACGCTATCGAGCTTTTTCAATGCCTCGGCGAAGTTGCCCGAGCGTGCGGCAGTGACGGCCGCCTTGATCGATTTGGTTTCCTGACGCACGGCCTCGGTAAGTTCTACCGTCGGCAGGCCCAGCTTGCGCATCAGCCAGAACGGCTTGCCCAGCTCGATGGCGCCAGTCTGTTTCTCGTCGCCCAGCAGCAGCAATCGCGCGCCCGTCATCCTGCTGATCTCAAGCAGTCGCTGGGCCTGACGGTTACCCAGTTGCCCCGCCTCGTCGAGCACCAGCACATGGCGACCGGTAATCCCCTGCCCGCTTCGCGCGACGAAGCCGGCCACGGTATAGGAGGCGATATCTGCCTTCTTGCTCAGTTCGGCGGCCGCTGAAGATGTGGGCGCCAGGGCGATCAAGGTCGTGCCGGGCTCAGCCGCCTCTCCCAACACTCTGACCAGCGTCGATTTGCCGGATCCCGCGACACCGTGGATGGCGGTGATGCGATCGCGTGTCAGCGCCGTCTCGACAAGTGCCTTCTGCTGCTGCTTGTTGAGGCTGGTCCCCTCCAGCACGGCGAGCAATCGATCACTTGAGGCAATCGGGCGAGCATCATTCAGGCCGAGCGCGATATGCTGGGTGAGCGCCAATTCCAGCCGCCAGGATTTGCGACTGGTTCTCCCGCGCGTCAGTATCTTGTCGCCTGTCTGCTCATGGGTCGGCAGCAGCTTGCGTACCAGTTCGTGGTTTTCAATCCGGGGACGGATGTCGTCGAGCCGGACTTCGCCGACATGGGCGGCAAGACCGGTGCGCAGGATATCCCCTAGATTGTTGACCGCTTCGGCCGTCTCCAACTGCCGCAAGCCGAACAGCGCGGCACGCGACGCCTCCCGTTCGATGGGTGGCAGGTGCCTGCCTTCTCGCTCATGCGTTTCGTCGGTGATCGACCGAAGCGCGTCGAGCCGTAGCCCGGTCCGCTGGTGCCACCGCGCGACAAGGTCTGCCTTGCCGATCTTCACCTTGGCCTTGCGCGTGGCGTAGAATGAGGCGCGCTGGGCCTTCTGCCCGACCAGCCCGTGTTCGCGGGCATGTTCCTCGATCGCCTCAGCGCGCTGCGAGAATTGCTCCATGAGATCGCGGGACACGCCACGTATTTCAAACAGCCCCGACCGCGGATCCGTATCGATCTCGTAGCCCGCCTGCCGCAAACCGAAGGCCAGAGCATTGCGATAGATCTGACCCGCTACGCGCTGTTCGCCATACATGATCCTGCTTTCCAAGCTGGCCATGGGATCGCCGGCTTCGCGGTTGGTCATGTTGAGGACGACCAGATGGGTGTGGAGATGGGGATCAAGTTCGCGACTGCCATGTTCGGTAAAGCGTGCGACGAGGATGCGACCGGTGGTTTCGGGAACGATCTTGCCATCGTTCCGGCGGCGCAACTGCGACTGTTCCTCCAAATAGGCGATAGCGGCGGTCACCGCTCCTTCATGGGCGGCAAGTGCGCGTTCGTCCCCGGTCACCAGCGCCATGATCGACACGGACTTGGGCGCGTTGACCGCGAAGTCCCAGCCGGGATGATGCTGGATCTGCCCATCGGCGCGATGGCGTCCCAGTTGTTGGTCGCCGACCTTGCCGGCCAGGAGTTCACGAAACAGCTTCGGATCGACCGCGCCTGACAGTCCAAGATCAGCCGCAAGCTTGCCGGCCCATTCCGAGGGCTCGTTTCCGCCCTTGGTGTAATAGTCGCCGACCGTGTAATAGCGGGCGATATTGGCTGGCTTGCCATGGAGGCGCTGGGGCTGGATCACGCCGGCCTCGCCTGCTCGCGCGGCCCATCTTCACGGCCATGCTGGACAAGTTCGGAGCGGATTTCTCCCTGCTTGCCGGCAAGGATTGTCCAAAGGGATCGCGCGGGAGCCGGGAGCTCGGCATGCTCTTCATTCAGCAGTATGTCCTCGACCCGCTGCGGATCGATATCGGGCGCTGGAGGGCTGAACAAATCCGGCTGTGGTGACGGCGGCGTTGGCGTCTCCCGGGATGTCAGGGGCTTCTTCGGCGGCTTGTCCACGGCGTTGGGAGCTGGCGGTGTCTGCGCAGCCTCGCGCTCTATGGCTTCGCGGACCCGCGATTCCGCATGGGCAATGCGAACGAGTGTTTGCGCCTTGTCGATCTGGACAGGCGGGTCCATACGCTCGGAGAAGGCCTCTCCCAGCGACGGAATGTCGTTGAACCGGCTATCGAACCGGACCACGGGCAGGTTGCGCCCGAAGCGCAGGAAGCCCATCAGATTGGGCAAGTTGGTGACCTCGGTCGGCATGACCAGCGGCCGTGTCACCTGCATGCGCGACAGGTTGACGCCGTCGCGCATGTCGTTGACGCCATAGGACATGCCCTCATTGGCCTCGACCTGTTCGACCTGGCCTAGGTTGATAGAGACATGGTCGGCGGTATCCGTGTCATTCGCTCGCAGCGCCACCCAGGTCGAACAATAGCCGGTTATTGCTGCGGCATCTTCCTTGCCGTAGGTCGCCTTGAGCTGGGGATAGGACTGGAAGCCCAAAATGCCGCATCCGCCATATTTACGGGCCCGCGCAAGAAAGTCCGAAAGCGACGGCAACTTATGCAGCGTCGGCAGTTCGTCGATCACGCAATAGAGCCGCCGGTCGCGATCCGGCGCCAGGCTCATGATCGCACTGATCGCGATGTCGAGCCACACGGTGATCAGCGGGCGCAGCGAGGGAAGCTGATCGGCCTTCACGGTGATGAAGAGCCAGCTTCCCTCCGCGCCTTTCTCCACCCAGTCGCGGATCGAGAAGCCGTCCTCGGTATCATCGAGATAGCTGAAGCTGCGCATAACCGATGCCAGTTCGGCCTGGATGCCAGCAGATGTCCGTTCGCCTTCGGTGCTGATGAAGGCGGCGGCGTCAGTGCCGGTCACGAAGGCGGCCAGATCCTTGAGCTTCGAACGCAAGAGCCGATCAAGCAGGACCGAGACATAGGTGTGTTTCTGACGCGCGAGCTTGCGCATGACCGCGACCAGCGTGCCCCGCGCCGCCTTGGCCCAGAAGGGATCGCCATGCTTGTCCGGAATGGTCGACTCGGCGATTTGATCATAATGATAGTCGCGTGGCACATCGACCCAGGGCGACCATTGCGCCGTGCGCTGATCGAGTGGGTTGAGCAGCATGTCGGTGCCCTGCCGATAGAATTTTTCGACGAAAGTGCCGGCGGTGTCATAGACGATCGCGCGGCGGCCCGATTTGCGGACACCCTCGAGCATGCCGACGATGAGGTTGGTCTTGCCGGTGCCCGGCGCGCCGCATAGCAGGATATGCTCGGGCTCGAAGGCTTCGGGAACTGGAACGGCGCCGATGACGAGCGGCCCTTTTTTCTGGCCCCACAGCGCGCGTCGGACCTGGCGGATGGTGCCGAAGCGCGCGCCGCGCAAATATTCGTTGGAGCCGAGCCCCCTGCCCGTCCGCGTGAAATAGAACCACGCCCAGGCGAGCATGACAAACGCGAACAGCCCCGAAATTAGCGCCCCGTGCAGCAGATAGCCCTCGAAAGACCGCAAGGTCTTCGTCGCGAGCGCCGAGGCGACCAGCCAGTCCGCCGAAGTCCAGTAATCCAGGCCTTCCGGCGTGCGAAACTGTACCGGGTCATTGGTCCCGCCAGCCGCATCGACCTTGATCGTCGCCTCGACCAGCTTGAGCAGAACGAAACGCTCATATTCGGTCGATTTCTCGAACGCATACCAGAGCATGCCGATGATCCAGATGATGAAGCCGGCCAATATCGTCTGGTAAAAGACCTGTGTGGTCATGCGGACGTTGTGGACGATCGCCTGCCCGCCACGCGTCCAGGAACCCAGCATATCGTTGCGGAAGATGCTCATAGGGCATCCTCCCCGCCGAGCAGACCGCGTTCGGCGAGAATAGCGCGGGCCTGCGCCATCCCCTGCTCGAGCGCTCTGGGGGATTGCTCACCGACGGACGTTGCGACGATCGACAGGATCTGGATCGAAGTGGCGAGGATCTCATCCTGGGAGGAGAAGACGTAGCGCTTGCGTTCATCGACCGCCTGCTCAAGCAGCTGCCGTATGAAGCCCGACAAAGACAGGTTCGTGCCGCGAGCACGGCGCATCAAGGCAGCATGCAGCGACTCATCAAGACGGAAATTGAGCTTGGGCAAGCGAAGGGTCTCCTTGTCCGGAGACCTTCGCAGATGTCATGAAGCGCTGTCATGGTACCGAATCCGCTTCCGTGGCGCAAGTTGCGGCGATTCCAAATTCCATAACCGAAGGATTATAGGAACAGATTCCGGCTGTTACCGACCTCGGGGTGTTTCGCGCGAGGAGTATAGATATGCTTCTCTGCGGCGATTCGCCTTGATCGCGTGTGGAGATTGCGCATTGCCATATCGAGTGGTTGGGCAGGAGGAAGGCATCAGTGGAAGAATCGGACGACCTCTCCCGCTGGTCACGCCTTACCGACAAGCATCGCGCCTGCCTCGACCTTGTGGTTGAACGCAAGAGTTCGAAGGAAATCGCACGGGTTCTTCAGATTTCCAAGCCCACGGTCGATCAGCGCATCACCGCCGCCCGAAAAATTCTCGGTGCAGCCGACCGCGATCAGGCGGCAGTCATCTACGCCAGGTTGAAGAGTGTATATGATCGCGTCACATATGATCCAGTGCAGCTTCCCCCGCTGCCCGTCCTGGTGCCATCCAACTTTTCGGACGGCGACCCGTCATCGGTTCTTTTGCTGAGCGATAGTATCGCGCCCAGCATCAGGACCGGGGACATAGGGAAGGATTTTCTGGCGCCGTTCCAGGAAGGGTGGAGACACGATTACGGCATCCCGGCGCGCATAATGATCATGGTGGCTATGCTCACCGCCCTGGTCATCGTCGTGTTTCTGGGCCTCGGCATTGCCGAGACGCTTACACGCCTCGTTTCCAACTGATCCTGACAATCTGGCCCAACATTGCCCGGAAGCGCTTCGCGCTTCCGGCGAAGGAGAAACTATGTCCAATTCCGAATCGCTCGCGGTAGCTCGTCTGCAACGCGATGTGCCTGGTGCCGAAGCCCGGATCGACGACGCAATCATCGCGCTTTCCACGCTCATGACCAGCGTCGTGACCGCCCGGCGTGAGATCGGCGTTGCCGCGAAAACGGGGCAGGCGACCATCATACGTCTCGCAAAGGCGCAGATGTCGCTGATCGATATCAGCAACGACGTTCTGCGGGCCCATGGCGAACTTGCCGATATCGGCAAGGAGACCGCAGGTCTCGATCTCCACGAATGTCCTTCGATGGCCGTAGCGCCCCCTCACCTCGCCGCCGTCGCCTAAAGTCGGTTGACCAGGAGCCATCGACATGATTTGGAAACAGAATGTTACGCATTGCCCTGTTTCTGATATTCCTGTCGATGGCGATCGGATACGCCATCTGGAAAGGAGGAATGCCGGAACGGGCCATGGCCGCTATCCTGATAGCCATGGTCTTGATGGATCAGGCTCTCCACCTGTTCATACCAGCCCACTTTGCGACGGTCGATACCGGTCATCTTGCGATCGATCTCTTTGCGGCGGCATCGACGATCTCGCTGGCCATCGTGGCGCACAGATTCTGGCCGATGGTGGCTGCCGTCCTTCAGATACTTCCACTTCTCGCGCATTTCAGCCGTGCGCTGGATCTGGGCATGCATCCAATCGCGTATTTGACGATGCAGGTTGCCTCCTCCTGGCTTCTCCCGCCGCTTCTGGCCCTCGGAACCTGGCGACATCGACTGCGCCTGCGACGCAACGGCAGCGATCCATCCTGGCAGACTTCATTGAAGCCATCGAGCCGGTCGATGGAACTCAGCTAGCAAACGCCCTCTTCGACGAATTCCGCAGCATCGGGCGCATCTTCGCCCAAACGCCCCAATCGCTGGAGCGTGTGCTTGGCGGACATGAAACCGTCGCCAAGATATTGTTGGGTGCCCGCCGGGTGTTCCTCGAAGGAATGCGGGAGGATTTTGCGGGTCAGCCGATCAGTGCAGACTGCCCCAAATTGCTTCAATATCTGATGGCTTCCATGGGGGCTCTGCCCGACGAGGTCTTACGAGTCATATTTATTGACAGCGCGGGACATCTGATAGCGGATGAACAGCTGCAGCTGGGCTCCTTCAGGCAATTGGCACTTTATCCTCGCACTATCTTTCGCCGCGCTATGGAACTCGAGGCTGCGGGATTGCTCCTTGTCCACAATCATCCAAGCGGAAATCCGAATCCCAGCGAAAGCGACATTATCGTCACACGGACCTTGTCGGAAATCGGTCGTTCTCTGGACATTGATATCGTCGATCATATCGTGGTTACCGCGAGCCGGGCGATGCGGGTATCATCCCTCACCACGTTCCAGCCCCATCAACCTACTGCAAGTTCGCATATCCTCAAGGACAGCCTGGGACCAAAAGCCGGCTCGCCCTATGATCGAGGTACTGCAGCCCTTGAGAACGCAAGAGCCGTCCGCGCGCGCCGCAGCTTCCGGCGTGCGTTGATCGGGTCCCCGGAACTGTTCGGTGAGCCGGCCTGGGAGATGTTGGTCGAGGTTTTCATTCAGGAAGGCGAAGGTGTAAAGATCGCGGTAAATACATTATGCCGCTCATCCACCGCCACGCCCAGTACGGCACTTCGTATCTTCAATAAGCTTTGCGATGCAAGGCTTCTGGTAAAGGTCAGCGATCTCAATGATGGTCGCCGTCATTTCGTTGAGCTGACGCTTCGGGCCAAAAAAGCGCTCGATGCCTATTTTGTCATAGAGAAAAACTGACTTGCAGGCGCGGATGCACACACGTCATTAATTAAAAGCATAACGGCTGTACTTGGCCTAGGCAGGCAAACCGACGGCATGGCGGGATTGCAATCATTTCCGACAACAGGACTACATTGAGGACGCTGCCACGGCGCAATTCATCCGATTTTCGCGCATCATCGTGCACGCGCCGGTTTTGGACTTTCTTGCCGCTTGTGCCGCCGATATCAAATAACCGGCGTTGCCAGAAGCGGATGTGACGAATGATCTCTCGGAGGTTCAGCCGCTGGCTTCGATTCGCTTTGAACTGCATTTGTGAAATCGCGATCTTGTGCAACGGATGCCTGCGAGCGAGTCGGGCGATGGCTATGATCGAAAGCGTGTAAGGGGAGGTCGCGTGACAACCGAACTACCGATACCAGGAGCCAAGCTCGAAGGCGCCCTCGCGAATGTCGCCGAGGACGGCGGGAAGACATTGACCAGTGCGCTTCGAACGATTCTGTCGGCCTGGGCCGATAAGAAGGCGGCCGTGAATGCCGCTACGGCTGAACAGATCAAGCTGGATATTGCCGACGAGCATGAGCGTGCGCGGGAGCGCACTGCAATCGCAGAGCGTCGCAAACATGAAATTGAGGAGCTCGATCATCGCATCGGCTTGATCGAGCGCGCGCGTGGACGCGTGCTCGACGAAATCGCACACACCCAGCAGTCCATCGAATATGTGGCACAAAAGGCGATCGAGTAT
>DASVND010000059.1:0-73592 GCA_036384035.1 Sphingobium sp.
CGCACCGAACGGAAGTTTGAGCCAATGGATGACATTATGACCGAAGCCACAGCCACCGCCCATGACGCCCGCACCCCCGCCGAAGTGCCGAACGCGCGCGACCTTTTCTCCAAGTTCGACCCGCTGATCGCAGAGCGCGAAGCGCTGCTCGCGACCGGCGTGCGCGATCCCTTCGCCATCGTCATGGACGAGGTGAAGTCGCCGACCCTGGCCGTCATCAAGGGCCAGGAGACGATCCTGCTCGGCACCTATAATTATATGGGCATGACCTTCGACCCAGACGTTGTCGCCGCGGGCAAGAAGGCGCTGGACGAATTCGGTGCCGGCACCACCGGCAGTCGCGTGCTGAACGGCACCTATCAGGGGCACAAGGAAGTCGAGGACGCGCTCAAGGACTTCTACGGCACGTCATCCGCCATGGTGTTCTCGACCGGCTATCAGGCCAATCTGGGCATGATCTCCACGCTGGCGGGCCGGGGCGACTATGTCATTCTGGATGCCGACAGCCACGCCTCCATCTATGACGGCTGCTTCTTGGGCGATGCGGAGATCGTCCGCTTCCGCCACAACAGTGTCGAGGATCTGGACAAGCGTCTCGGCCGTCTGCCTGCCGACGCCCTGAAGCTGGTCGTGCTGGAGGGCGTCTACTCGATGCTCGGCGATGTCGCGCCGCTGCCTGACATGGTCGCCGCAGTCCGCAAGCACGCCAACTGCATGATCCTGGTCGACGAAGCGCATGGCATGGGCTTCTTCGGCGCCAATGGACGCGGTGTCTATGAAGAGCAGGGCGTAGAGAAGGACGTCGATTTCATCGTCGGCACCTTCTCCAAGTCGGTCGGCACCGTCGGCGGCTTCTGCGTGTCGAACCATCCGAAGTTCGAAGTGATGCGCCTCGTCTGCCGCCCCTATGTCTTCACCGCCTCGCTGCCGCCCAGCGTCGTAGCGACCGCCGCCACCTCCATCCGCAAGCTGATGCATGCGGGCGAGAAGCGCGCCCATCTGTGGAAGAACAGCCAGCGTCTGCACAAGGGGCTGACGGACCTTGGCTTCACGCTCGGCACCAAGACGCCGCAGTCCGCGATTATCGCCGTGATCCTGACGGACCAGGCGCAGGCCGTCGCCATCTGGCAGGCGCTGCTGGAACTTGGGCTCTATGTGAACATGGCCCGCCCGCCCGCGACCCCGGCCGGCACATTCCTGCTGCGCTGCTCGCTTTGTGCGGAACATTCGGACGAGCAAGTGACCCAGATCATCGGCATGTTTGAGGCTGCAGGCAAGGCGACGGGCGCCATCGCGTGATCGTTTCGTTAGCGTCGAATTGACTCTCATCAAGGACGGACCGAAGGCCCTTCTTTCCCCGCGCGGCATTCTGGATTAGATTGCAAGCAGATGGACAGGATTTCGATCTTCGGAGATGAGGAGATTCCGGCGTGGCTGGAAAGCCTCCAGCGCGCCCTGCCCTTCCTGCTCGGCATCCCGCTCATCCTTGCGCTCGGCGGATTGCTCTACATTGCAAGCACGGCGTCAGGGGAACGCGACCAGGCTTTGGCGCGTCAGCAGCACAGCTATGAGGTGATAACCCTTGCCCGCCGCCTGGACGGATCGATGGCCAAGGCAGAGAGCAGCCTGGCTCGCTATGTGATCAGCCTCGATCCCGATACCGGCCGCCTGTTCCAGTCGCAATGGCGCGGCGCGGGCGCAGAACTTGACGCGCTTGCCTTCTCCACCCGGGACGACAAGCGTCAGCGGATGCTCGTGGAGCATTTACGCGATGCCTATATGGATCGGGGCAAGACGCTCAACGAGATCGGTCTGCGCACCACATATGACCAGCGGATGGGCGCGCTCGCGCAATTCCATGACGCCGGCAAGGCGGAGAATCTCCAGCGCATCAATGGCCTGCTGCGCGATGTGATAAATACGGAGAATGACCGCCTGCGTGAACGGAGCGCCGCCGTCAGCCAGTCGAACAACCGCAACGAAAATCTGGCCTATACCTATAAGCTGGTCGGGCTGGTGCTGGTGGTTGGCGGCCTGTTCGCGGCATGGGCCGCCAATGCCGCGCTCAACGACCGGCGTTTTGCCCGCCGTCTTGCCGACTCGGAGGCGCAACGCGCATGGGGCCTGGAGGCCGCCGTCGCCACCCGCACGGCAGAGCTTCAGGACGCCAACCGCATGTTGTATCAGGAGGCGCTGGATCGCGCCGCTGCCGAGGAAAGCCTGCGGCAAATGCAGAAGATGGAGGCAGTTGGCCAGCTGACCGGCGGCATCGCGCATGATTTCAACAATATGCTTGCCGTTGTTGTCGGTGGGTTGGAGCTGGCGCGGCGCAAGCTGCGTGAGGAACCGGCGGATGCGGAACGGCATATCGACAACGCCATGGAAGGCGCGAACCGCGCCTCCGCCCTCACCCGTCGCCTGCTGGCCTTCGCCCGTTCCGAACCGCTGCTGCCTTCGGCCGTCAGCGCGGACAAGCTGATCACCGGCATGGTCGATCTGGTCGACCGCACGATCGGCGACCAGATTCGTGTCGAACTGCACAAGGATGCCGGCGGCTGGGCGATCTTCGTCGACCGGCATCAGATGGAAAACGCCATCCTCAACCTGTGCGTCAACGCCCGCGACGCGATGGAGGGGCGCGGCGTCCTGACCATCGCGACCAGCCGCGCCACGCTGGAGGAAGGCGAGATCGGCGAATGTCCCGAAGGCGACTATGTCATGCTGTCGGTCGGCGATTCCGGCTGCGGCATGACGCCCGAGGTGCTGGCCCGCGTCTTCGAACCCTTCTTCACCACCAAGCCGATCGGCAAGGGCACCGGCCTTGGCCTCAGCCAGATTTTCGGTTTCGTGCGCCAGTGCAACGGCGAGATCCGCATCCTGTCTCAACCCGGCCAGGGGACGCAGGTCCAGCTGTTCCTGCCACGTCGCGTCGTGGAGGGTGAGGGCAGCGCACCCGTTACCCTTTCGCCCGCCGAAGCGGAAAGCACGGACCAGCCGCCCACCCGCATCCTCGTCGTCGAGGATGATCCCCGCGTTCTGGCCCAGACCATCGACGCGCTGGCGGAGCTTGGACATCTGCCCATCGGCTGCGACCACCCCGCCCGCGCCACCGACATGCTGGCCAAGCATCGTGACATCGGCCTTGTCATCACTGACGTGCTGATGCCGGAAATGACCGGGCCGGAAATGGTGCGTCAGTGGGCCGAGGAATTCCAGCATCTCCCGGTGCTGTTCGTCACTGGCTATGCTGGCGATGTCGAGGACAGCGCCATGTTCCGGGGCCATCCGGTCCTGCGCAAACCCTTCACGCTGGGCGGCCTGTCCGCCGCCATCAGTCAGGCGATCACCGGATCGCACCGCTCCGAAACAGCCGCGGCAGCAGAGTGATCGCCCCGGCAAGCGGCCAGCGCCGCTGCCAGGGCTTTATCGAGATCTTCGTTCCCGCGTGCCGGTTGATCTTCCACGCCAGATAATCGATGCCGCCGGCAAAGGTGAAGCTGGCCTTGATGAGGCGCAGGACCACCGTTCGCTTCCCGCGCCGCTGCATCTTCCGCCATCCGGCGCGCGCGCCCTCACGCGCTTCGGTTGAGGCTGCGCTGGGGGACTGACCCACGACCTCTCTGACGGCGCCGCTGAACCGGCGATACCGCTCAGGATCGGCATCGACGATCGATCCGGGTCTCGCAGCGCGTTCAGCGCGCAGTTCGGCGCCATAGGTCAGGGCGAAGCCGGCGCGCCAGACCGCCAGTGGATCGGCCTCCGCCTCGTCTGGCTCCATCGTCGGCTCCGTCAAGGCAACCAATGTCGGCGCGGCGCGCGCGACGCTGGCACAAGCGTCACTCCGCGCCTGTTCGTCGGCCGCCCATATCAGCCGGGATGGTTGAGCGAAGCGCGCCCAGACTGACGGATCGGGCGCGCTGGGGCCACACAGCCGCGCGAAGTCCGCTTCGCTCAGCACGGCATATTTGGAGATCAGCCCCTCATGCTCGAACGGAAAGACGTTGGGCGGGATCAGCCGGTTGGCGCTCGCCAGCCAGCGCTTCCCATAGGCCGCGCGATAGTCCGACACGATCAGGTAGAAATCGAGCATCAGCCCGTCGAGATTCTTCTCCCGCAGGCAGGAGCCATAGAACAGCACCGCCCGCGCCGCGCCGGGATACCGCGCCGCCAGCGCCGCCGCCATCGCGACAGCACGCGGATCAGCGGGCTCGGCGAGTTCCGCGGCGACGAGGGTTTGGATTGAAACTGCCATTGCCCTTCTACCGTTCGCCCTGAGCCTGTCGAAGGGCTGTCCTGTTCTTGAAAGGAAGTGCAGGGCTTCGACAAGCTCAGCCCGAACGGAGAGAGTGTCTTAAGCAGCCAATCGCAAAAACGGCACCGGCGTCGTCGATCGCAGGACGATGGGATAGCCCTCGCTCGCCTCGAACAGTTCGCCATCCAGGATCACGCTGCTGCGGTCGCCCTCGATGCGGATCGTGTCGCCCTGTTCCAGATGGATGCCCTGCATGCGCCGCGTGCCGAACCGGCCGGACAGGATGGCGAAGACAGCCCGGAACAGCGCCGGGCCATTCTGGTCGACAGCCATCAGCTTCATGCTGCCCCGCGCCTCTTCCGTCGTCCGCGCGCCAAGCAGCAGCCGTTCGAGCGTCGTGACGATCAGCACCGTAAACCGTCCGGCAAGCTGACCCTCACGGATCAGCGAGATGGAAACGGGGCGGGTCGCGGGCGGCATATATTTGCCCCGGATGCCGAACAGCAGCGAGAGCACGACGGCAATCGCCGTCAGGATGTGGCTCAACGTGTTGGACAGGCCCAGCGGATAGATTTTGTTGCGGCAATACAGGATATAGTCGGCCAGGCCCGCCCCGCCCAGGAACATGCCCAGCACCGGCCGGCTCCCCGCCTGCCCGTCGGTCAGCGCGATCAGCTCGCGCGCCACCACATGATTGTCGACCCCGGTCTTGGCGATCTCCACGATCCGCTCCAGTGCCTTGATCGGGTCGCCATGGATGCCAAGGTCCAGGGCGATCAGGTTCGTCTTGCCATTGGGCAGGACGGCGATCGGCGGAACCTTGTCGGTGAAATGCTCGCCCTGATACAGTTCGGTCAGCGCCGCCTGCACCGTGCCGTCGCCGCCATTGATGACGATAACGGCGGGCTGGACGCGGGCTATGGTCTGCAGCGCCCGGCCGATCTGATCCACATGCTCCACCTCGTAATGGAAGATATCGGGATTGTTGGCGCAAAAGGTGCGGACGCGCGGCAGCGACTGCCGGTTGCCCGTCGACTTGGGATTGGATAGGAGCGCCACGCAGACCATATTTTTGCCGTAATCCTCCCGTCAGGCGCCGATGGGCTTGAAGCTGAGGCCCTGCACATAATTGAGCACGACCCGGATCTCCGCCGTCGACCCGCCGACCGTGAACTTGGTCTTGTTGAGGTCCGGCTTCCGCTTGAACGCCAGATCCATCAGGCTGACGGAGGGGTTTCCGGAAAAGCCGCCGCCATCGCTTTTGCTGCTGCCCTCGCCCTTGCCTTCGACATAATGGCGCACATACAGCGCGTAATTGCCCGGCTTGGGCACGGAAACGCACACGTTCATCGCGCCCGCCTTCGTCACCGGCAGCTCGATTCGCTCCAGATACTGCTTCTTTTCCAGGAACGTCTTGGGGTTGGCTTCGTATAGCTGAACACGCAGCATGCCGGAGCGCGTCTTGAATCCCTCCACCTGCACCAGCACAGCAGAGCCGTTGCTCTCACACACGCCAGCCTGCGGACCAATGGCCGCGGCACCGGCAACGGCCGGTGAACCTGCCATTGCAAGCGCTGCGAGCGCCGCCACTTTTGGCAGATCTGAAAAATTCGACATGACCAACACTCTCCTGGAAGCTATAGCCCGCCCGGTATGGCGTTTCCCAATCCGGTACAGACGAGCCCCTGTTCGCCCCGTACTGTTGATATGGGCGGGGTTTGCGGCCAAAACATGGTGATGGGACGACCACATATTGAATTTCCTGACCGCCACTGACCGCTACATCGCCCGGCTGATCGCCGTTCCCCTCATCGGTACGCTGGTTATTTCCGCCATGCTGCTGGTGCTGGACAAGATGCTGCGCCTGTTCGACTTCGTCGCGGCGGAGGGTGGCCCGGTCAGCGTCGTGTGGCGGATGCTCGCCAATATGCTGCCCGAATATCTTTCGCTCGGCATTCCGATCGGCCTGATGCTGGGCATCCTGCTCGCTTTCCGTAAGCTGGCGCTGTCTTCGGAACTGGACGTGTTTCGTGCCGTGGGGCTGTCCTACGGCCGGCTGCTGCGCGTGCCCTATCTTTACGCCATCGGCCTTGCGCTGGTGAACCTTGCGATCGTCGGGTTCGTCCAGCCCTATTCGCGCTACGCCTATGAAGGTCTGCGATTCGAGCTGCGCTCCGGCGCGCTTGGCGCGTCGATCAAGGTCGGCGAGTTTACCACGCTGGGCAAGAAGATGACGATGCGGATCGAACAGAGCAGGGACAATGGCCGCAACCTGCAGGGCATATTCGTGCGCGCGAACGGCAAGGATGGGCAGACCCTGGCCGTCACCGCGGCGCAGGGCGCCTTCCTGGCGACCGACGATCCCGATACGATCATCTTCCGCCTGCACAATGGCGTGCTTGTCCACAATGCGCCCAAATATAAAACACCCCGGATATTGAGCTTTTCCAGTCACGATCTGCCCATCGACCTGCCGCAGATCGAGAATTTCCGCGGCCGTGGCGACGCCGACCGCGAACTGACGATCCCCGAACTGGTGCGCGTGGGCAAGGAGCCGAAATCGAGTCCCGCGCTCAAGGCGGAGGTTCGCTCCAACTTCCATTTCCGGTTGGTGGAGGTGGCGATGATGCTGCTGCTTCCGCTCGCCGCGCTTGCCTTCGCCATCCCGCCCAAGCGGTCGACATCCGCGCTGGGCGTCTTCCTCTCGATCGTCTTCATCGTGACTTACCACAAGATCAACGAATATGGCGAAGCGGTGGGCGCGCTTGGCAAGATCAACCCGATCCTGGCCCTCTGGGTGCCCTTCTGCCTGGTCGCCGTGCTGATCCTGTGGATGTATCATGTCGTGGCGCACCGGCCGGGCGGCCAGCCGATCGGCGCGTTGGAATATGCCTTCGCCAAGATTGGCGGGCGCGTCGTCAAATTCTTCCGCTTCGGCCGACGGCCGGCGCAAACGGCCTAGGAGCGGGCTTCACCATGCAGCTTCAATTTTTCCCGTCCCGCACCGTCGCCCTCTATATGGGCAGACTGTTCCTGACCCGCAGCTTTGCGGTGCTGGCGCTGCTGGTCATTGTCCTCCAGACGCTCGACCTGCTCGGCGAATCGGGCAATGTGCTGGCGTATAAGGGCAATGGCGACGCGCAATTGTGGCACTATGTCATCCTGCGCCTGCCCCAGATCATCGCGCGTTTCCTGCCCTTCGCGGTGCTTCTGGGCACGCTGATCACCCTGGCGACGCTTAACCAGAACAGCGAGGTCATCGCCATGAAGGCCGCGGGCCTGTCCGCGCATCAGATCCTCGCGCCGCTGATCGTCGTCGCCATCGGCATCGCGGGCATCAGCTTCGTGTTCAACGACCGGATCGTGTCGCCGTCGACGGCGGCGCTCGATGCCTGGTCCAATGTCGATTATGGCCCCGTCCCGACCGACAGCGGCGTAAAGACGAACGCCTGGGTCAGGGACGGCAACAACCTGATCAACGCCGGGATCATCGCCGGGCGCGGCACGGCCACGCAGTTGCGCAACATCACCATTTTCAACCGCGTCGACAATACGCTGATCAGCATCATTCAGGCCCCGCGCGCGCATTTTGATGCGCAGGCCGGCCGGGGCTGGGTGATCGAGAATGCGCAACAGTTCGATGTGACGCGCGGCACCGGAAAACCCATCGGCACCATCCGTTTCGGCCCGGAAATCCGGCCCGACCAGTTCACCCTGGCCAAGGTCGACGCCGACGGGCTGACCACTGGCGAGCTGGCCATGGCGATATCGGACCTGAAGGACGCCGGACGTCCCACCGCGCCCCTGGAAGGCAGCCTGTGGCATAAGCTCTCCGGTCCGCTGTCGGCGGTGCTGATGCCGCTGCTGGGTTCGGTCGCCGCCTTCGGCCTGGCGCGATCGGGCAAGCTGTTCATCCGCGCGGTCATCGGCATGGCGCTTGGTTTTACCTATTTCGTGGCGGACAATTTCGCCCTGGCCATGGGCAATCTTGGCGCTTACCCGCCCTTCATGGCTGCGTGGGCGCCGTTCCTGCTGTTCCTGCTGGTGGGCGAAACGGTCCTGATTCGCACGGAGGAATGACGGGACGGACGGAAGCCCCTTTCTTTTCTCCGGAAAGATTCTAGAGCCCGTTCACTGTTCCAGCGCGAACCGGGAGGCTTCATGTCCGTTACCGTCACCCCCGTATCCGGAAAGGCCGACCTGAAAGCCTTTGTCGACCTGCCCTGGACCATCTACGCCGATGATCCGAGCTGGGTCGCGCCATTGAAGAGCGAGGTCTATGGCCTCATCACGCCGGGCAAGAACCCCTTCTTCGAACATGCCGAGGCGCAATATTTCCTGGCCCGGCGCGGCGCTGAGGTCACTGGCCGCGTCTCCGCCCATATCGACAGGCTGGCGCTGACGATCACGCCGGAACAGGGCATGGGTCCGGGCACCGGCAATTTCGGCCTGTTCGAGGCAAAGGATGCCGAGACCGCCGCCGCCCTGATCGCCGCTGCCGAAGACTGGCTCCGCGCCAAGGGCATGACGCGCGTGCTGGGCCCGCTGTCACTGTCGATCTGGGAAGAGCCCGGCCTGCTCATTAAGGGGCACGACCATCCCCCTACGGTGATGATGGGACATAACAGCGCCGCCTATCAGCCATGGATAGAGGGGGCCGGCTATGCCCCGGTCAAACAGCTCAAGACCTACGACCTCGACATAACCAAGGACTTCCCGCCGCTGATCCAGCGCATCGTCCAGTCGGGCGAAAAAAATCCCCGGATCACCATCCGCAAGGTCGACAAGTCGAAATTCGACAAGGAAGCTGCGGTCATCCTGGGCATCCTCAACGACGCCTGGGGCCGCAACTGGGGCTTCGTGCCGATCACCGACAGCGAGGTCGCCTTTACCGGCAAGAAGCTGAAGCCCATCGTGTTCGAGGACCTGATCATGATCGCGGAGCTGGACGGAGAGCCCGTCGCCTTCATGATGACGCTTCCCGATTTGAACGAGGCGATCAAGCCGCTCAACGGCTCGCTCCTCCCCTTCGGCTGGGCGAAACTGCTGCTGTGGCTGCGCAAGCCCAAGGTGCGCACGATGCGCGTCCCGCTGATGGGCGTGCTCCAGAAACTGCAATCCTCCCGCATGGCGAGCCAGCTCGCTTTCATGATGATCGAATATATCCGCCGCGCCGCCATTACGGACTATGGCGCGACCCGTGGCGAAATCGGCTGGGTGCTGGACGACAATCAGGGCATGAACGCCATCGCCGAGGCGATCGAGAGCGACGTCAACAAAATCTATCAGGTCTACGAAAAGACGCTGTAGAGTGTGGGGTGCTTTCCCCGGTTCCTATGCACCGCGTGCTCGTGCGAACGCAGGAGCCCAGGGCATTAAGCGCCAAGCCACCCTGGACTCCTGCTTTCGCAGGAGCACGTGTCCATCTAAACAGGATGGGCTCTAGCGGCGACGCTACCCCTACGCGTCACCCAGTCGTATTGAAAGCCGCGTGATCCGCGACCTGTGAATCCGCCATTGCCCGTCTACGCAATGATAGGTCTCGTGATAGTGGCCGGTGCCGTGCAGGACCGTCTTGCCGTCCGGCTCCCATATCTGGTCTTCCATGGCGATGACGCCACTGGCCAGCGTATCGCTTTCGACGCTGATTTCATGGCAATGGCCATGATGGACGGTGGTGTTGACGCCGATTGCGCTCCTGATGAAATCGATGATCGTGTCGCCGCCTTCATAGACCCAGCCATTGCTCTCGGCGGCCGGACCCTCCTCCGCCTGGCCGTCAATGCTCAGGGATGCGCGCGCGTCGAAGACGGCATCATCGCAAAAGACGCTGCGCAGACCGGCCCAATCCTTGGTGTCCATCAGGCGGAAATAGCGGGCCTTAAGCTGCTTGATCGCCTCGACGGCGAAAAGCTGTTCCATCATATCCATGCGCAATTTCCTCTCTCCGCCGTTTCTAGACCGCGATCGCCGATCGGGAACTGGCGGATGTCAGAGGCGGCGCCAGGCGCGCATCCCTAATCGAACGCCGGTTGCGCCAAAGCCGCGCCATGACCCCGTACCGCAGATGGCCACCCGTCCGAAGCTGCCATGAAACTGGCCTTGTCCTTCGCATAGAGCGCGCGGATCGCCGCTTCATATCCGGGCCGGTCGCCCGCCATCGCCGTCAGGAAATGATAGGCCGCATCCATCGCGGCGCGCGGCGAAGGCTTGGCCATGCCCTCCTTGCGCGCCGCCTCAACCAGTTTGCGCAGCGTGACCGACGCGCCACCCGGTTGTGTGCCCAGCCATTCCCAGTGGCGCGGAAGCAACGTCACCTCGCGCGGCTGCACGCCCAGCTTCGGCCGCCCGCGCCCTCTCGCTGCTTCCGGCTGTGGGCCGCGCATGTCGATATCCACCTGCCGCCCCGTGGCGTCGTCGAAGATCAGGATCGCAGGCGCGTCTCCATCCATCGCGTGGATGGCGGCGCGCACCTCATCCTCCCCGCCCGTCCCGATCCAATAGTCGCCCGCAAAGGCCGTCAACGTCCGCGTCATGCCAAGTCTCCCTGACGCGCCATTATTACCCGGATTTTATTGAGTCAATATTACCCGGGTAAAATTATGGACATTTCTCGGCGTTCAGCCGTCGCCTTTCGTCACAGGGGAATGCCCAGCCTCTCCAGCCAGGCCCGTGCCTGCTTCGGCTCGCCTGCCGCACTGGAAGCCACCGGACCGCGCGAATCCAGAAACTCCCTGTGCAAGGCGAAGGCTTCCATGCCCAGTTGCTCGCGGATGGCGTTGATGGCCTCCGCCAGGTCACACAGATTGTCGACGACCGGCCTCGCCTTTGCGCGCGCCGCCTTGTCCTTCTGATGATCGAACAATCCCCATGACCCGGCGGCCGTCACCTGCAATGCGGCGACCAGAGCTTCTTCATAATCGGACTCCAGCTCCGCCCTGCGAATGTCCATCCGTTCGAGGCGATCGGCCTTTGCCATGATCCTATCGCAACTCGATCCAGACCGGCGCATGGTCGCTGGCCTTCTCCCGCCCACGAAACGCCTTGTCCACCTGCGCGTCGATCAATCGGTCGGCGGCCGGCGGGCTGAGCAGCAGATGGTCGATGCGGAACCCTGCATCGCGCGGCCAGGCGTTCATCTGATAATCCCAATAGGTCCACACGCCGCCCGCCGGATGGCGGGAGAGTAACGCATCCGTCCATCCGTCGCCCAGCATCGCGCGATAGGCCGCCCGGCTCTCGGGCTGCATCAGCGCATCGTCGGCCATGGCCTTGACCGAATACGTGTCCTTGTCGCGCGGGATGACATTATAGTCACCCGCCAGCACCGCCGGGACTTCCTCCGCCCAAATCTCCGCCGCCCGCGCCCGCAGCCGCTTCATCCAGCGCAGCTTGTAGTCGAACTTCGGCCCCGGCTGCGGATTACCGTTGGGCAGGTAGATGCTGGCGATCCGCACTCCATCGACTTCGGCCTCCAGATAGCGGCTATGCTCGTCCTCCGCCTCGCCCGCCAGCCCGCGCGCGACCTCCACCGGCACCTGCCCTCGCGCCAGGATGGCGACGCCGTTAAACCCCTTCTGCCCGTGCCAGATCGCGCCGTAACCCGCGTCCTCGATGTCCTTCACCGGAAAGGTCTCGTCGGATGTCTTGATCTCCTGCAGGCAGGCAACATCGGGCTGCGTCTCCTGCAGCCACTCCACAAGCCGAGGCAACCGTGCCTTGATGCCGTTGATGTTGAAGGTGGCGATACGCATGACCTGGCTATCCCTGTTTGCCGTATGCCCGCAGACCTGCGGGAGCACGAGCACTCTTTGGAGAAAGCCGGGCGTCCGGGCAAGACGCGCGGCAAGATAGCTTGGGTTTATGGCCCGGGTGAAAAGCTGGCTGGTTCTTCCCCGGCCGCCGGGCGAGAGCGTGCCGCAAGACAGGAGCGACGATGACGGACGAAACACGCAATCCCTGGCGGCTGTTCAAACCCCTTCTTGCCGGGGCCACTCTTTCCGGCCGCCTGCTCGCCTGCGCAGGCGCAGCGATCGGCATCGCCCTGACGATTGTGGTCTGCGCGCAATTCCCGATGAGCACCGCCGACCTGCCGATCATTGTCGCGCCCATCGGCGCCTCGGCGGTTCTCGTCTTTGCCGTTCCCGCCAGTCCCCTCGCCCAGCCCTGGCCGGTGCTCGGCGGCAACATCATCTCAACGCTCATCGGCATAGCCGCCGCCCGCGCCATTCCAGACACAGCGGTGGCGGCGGGCGTTGCAGTGGGCGGCGCGATCCTCGCCATGTCGCTGCTGCGCTGCCTCCACCCGCCCGGCGGCGCGGCGGCGCTGACCGCCGTCATCGGCAGCCCGACCATTCACGCAGCCGGCTATGCCTTCGCCTTCGCGCCCGTCGGCCTGAACTCCATCGCTCTCCTGTCGCTGGCCATGTTCTTCCACCGGATGTCTGGCCATTCCTATCCGCACGAGCCCGCCTTGCCGCCAGCGGAGCGGACGGTCGTACGCGAGGCGGCGGGATTCCATATGGAGGATATAGACCGCGCACTGGCGGACCTGCCCGACACCTTCGACATCAGCCGCGAGGATCTAGACCTGCTGCTCTCTCGGGCGGAAATCCACGCGAAGGAGAGGCAAGCGAGCTAGGCGGGCAGCAACAGGCTTGCGTCCCCATAGCTATAAAAGCGATAATCCGCCGCAATCGCATGGGCGTACGCCGCCTGCATCCGCTCCCGCCCCATCAGCGCTGAAACCAGCATGAACAGATTCTGATGAGAGCCGATTTTCCTGTTATTTTTAGCGCGATAGGATTCAGTTGAGAGGCACTTTGCAATGTCTCCCACCTACTTCCAATTTTTAGCTGGATGCCGGAAATGCACCCATTCTTATCAAAGGCATTTCGGTAGGATGGGAATTGCTCAACTGACCTACAGCCCGCCTACATCACAGGCAGCACAGGCGTTTTCGGCTCTGGCATCGCTTCAGCCCATGTCGCTCCCGTCACCTGCGATGCGGCGTTTACCGCATGGTGCAAGGTGGCGGTGGACAGGTGAGCATAGCATTCGCTGGTCCGAACCTGCGCATGCCCCAAAATCTTTGCGACGACAAAAGGGATTGTCCGGAGTTCACGAGATTTGACGCTGCGCTATGTCTAAAGACCCGGCCTCCAAATCTGGCGACCGAGTTCTAGTGGCTGGTTTTCCACGTCCCACCTTCCGGCTTTCACTAAAGGCGGAACGATCATGGTCAGACTGTGCAGCAATCGCAATATGCGTTTGCGGTAAGCGAACCGAAGCCCACCTTCAGATAAGGTAACGTTTATTTCGTATTCGAAACGAGTACATGCCTTGACGCTGTGCCAGCTAAGCTAATTTACCAGTAGATCGCGACCACTTCGACATCGAGAAGATTTGCTTTCTCAAATTGGGTTTCCGTATCTCCCCCGTGTGCCGCAATCTGCCTCTTTTGCGAAGGGGGCGGGAACAGCGGAATCTCCAAGCTTCTTCGAATGCTTTCGCGCAGTTCCAAGTCTGCGGCCGAATCGATTGAAAGGCCCGTGCGGTTTTCGATCATCGCTTTGACGACTGCGAACGCAGACCTCTGCCCCTCAGCAGTGGCGTCCTCAACATGGAGGCCAGCAATCTCACGATCCAGGTCAGACACTTCATCGACCGTGAGGCAGTGATCAATTCTCTCAAGCAACTTGTCCTGATACCTCACCAAGGCCAAATGCAGCCTAGGAGTTGCGGGTTCTGAATTTTCGTCACTTTGGCCATTGGTCGATTGCAACATCGCGTTACGGCTAGACACCTCAATCTGCTTGGCGAGGTCTGGAGCAAACTCTTTGAAGATGTCGGCGACCTTGATAGGGTTCCAATCATGTTGAATACCATCTTTCGACAACCTACACAGCATAGTGAATTCATTCTCAGCAAAAAGAATTCTACGAATGTCCTTCCAGTAAGCTAAGTGCTCGGTAACGCCCACGATCCTCAAGGGTAAATAATCTACGCCAAGTCCTTTGATAGCGTCCTTATGCACGATAAACTTATCGACGCCGTGTTGCGTGACGACGTAGTCCGAGACTATCCCATCGACAGGTATCAATCCTGCTAATAATTTGGTAATTACTTTGTTTGCATTCTTAGCTTGATACAAATCACTAAAATTAACATTTTCTATAAAAAGTATCGGACTTTCATCGAACATTTCTGAAAACTCAGCCACCATAGAGCTAATTTGAAATATCCATGACGCAGATAGCTTCACCTTAAACTCCACCAGATCTCCTCTGATCAAGCATTCGGCCTTGTGAACTGCCTTTGCAAAACCATCCGAAAGTAGCTCCTCGAATGACTGTGCTTCTTCAACGATTCGTATTGGCTGTATTTTACGGAGGTTGGGCAGCTTGTGCAGCTCGCGGAAGAGAGACTGAGCAGTAGCCTTCCGCAGAGTTTGTAGGGCGTTACTATTGGTTGTCTGAAATCTGGAGTTGATCTCCGCAGAAGGCAGCATGGGGCTGTTCGCTGATATCTTCCCACCAATTTCAGCGATTTGCTCGTTCCCCATCTGCGATGTGATATTCTCCGTGATTTCTCCCTTTTGCGAGGCTAACAGGCTGCCGAGACTGACTTCGTCTAGGTAAACAAACTCCCTCAAAGGCTCCGGACCCTCTTCAGGACCGAGCCCAGTTTTGACTTTTCTGCGTCCAATCCATGGAAACTGACGCTTAAATCTAATCATCTACGACCGGCCTTCCATTTTACGATCAGGTCGGCGAGCCACTCGTTCGTAGGCCTGCGCCATATCCTCGCCAGCTATCTGCTTGCGCCTATCTGATGCGGCTATCATGGCGGCCTCCGTCCAGATTGACGTAAGGCGTGCAGCGGACCAATCATGCGATCTTATGGCGATATCTAGAAGGGGAAGGTCTGCCGAGCATTGAATTCTGCGGGGGCCGATCTCGAGAATTGCGAGGCGATCTAGAAGGGTGGGAAGCCCAAACTCTATCTCCCAGTCGAAGCGGCCAGGTCGCGTTAGGGCGGGATCGAGAGCATCGGCTCTGTTCGTGGCAGCTATGACGACCGTCGCGCTTTTCCTGGAGTCGAAGCCATCCATGAGTGTCAGAAACTGCGCCACCAGCCTACGAGATGCCTCGTGGGAATCTCCCGATCTACTTTCTGCTATACTGTCTATCTCATCAAAGAAGATAATAGACTTACCCGATTCCGAGCTCTCAGCGTGGTCGAAAATTTTGCGGAGCAAATCTTCCGTGTCACCGACCCATTTGCTGACGATCGATGGGCCGCTTATATCATAGAAATTCGCACCAGCTTGGCTCGCGATAATCCGAGCTAAATGTGTTTTCCCAGTTCCCGGTGGACCAGTGAAAAGTATGCCTTTGACGGGGCGTGCTCCAATTGCATCGAGTTCTACACGCCGTTCAAGCTGGGTCTCAATCAGCTCTTTTGCACGAAGGACCACATCTCGGTACCCACCAAAATCATCGAACGTCAAACCTTCGCTTTGAGGCTTAACTAAAAACGAAGCCGGAGAAATCTGTTCGTCTGCGGGATGTTGACGAACGCGAATTGGCTCCCTTGCCACCACGCGGTTGATTGCTGACGTCAAATTATCAATCTCGACGGTAAAGTCCGCGCTCACTTCCAAGTTGTTAGGGTTACCTAACACAAGAAGGGCGTTTCCCGATTCTCCGAGTATTGTTCCGTCTTCCAAAATCGTTCTGACAACCGAAGTTAGAAAAGATCGAGGCCACACATCTTCCGGGACGGCTGTCCAACCACCGCTATGGGACAGGATGACGTCATTTTTCTCCAAATTATTCATTTCAACATTCGACAGCCGACCCGTTCTGCCATCGGCATACCTGACGAAAACTGTTCCGGAATCTTCATCGATGTGGGTTACACGAAGAAGATCACCCTTGATTTCATCGCTCTCGGTTTGTGACATACAGCCTGACTTATACTCTCGTAGAATGTGGCGGAAGGGCTTTGTAGATTCCGCTCACGTCACGGGCGGTAAGGGCAGAGGCTTTCGACCAGCCCAGAAGTGGCCAAGTTGAAGCTGCCTGCCAAAGGTCATCTCGCTTGAGTCGGGCACGGCTTCCTAGCCAAACAGCTTTCCCACGCTCCACCCACCCCGGCGTACCGAAGCTGTGCTACGGAAGCAGCAGCGACGCATCCCCGTAAGAATAAAAACGGTAGCCATTTTCGATGGCATGGCTGTAAGCCGCTCTCATCCGCTCCCGCCCCATCAGGGCGCTGACCAGCATGAACAGCGTGGATTTGGGCAGATGGAAGTTGGTCATCAGCCCGTCGATCGCGCGGAAGCGGTATCCCGGCGTGATGAATATCCGCGTCTCGCCCGCGAACGGCGCGATCACCCCGTCCTCGCCCGTCGCGCTTTCCAGCAAGCGCAGGCTGGTCGTGCCCACGGAGATCAGCCGCCCGCCCCGCGCCCGCACGGCGTTCAGCCGCTCCGCCGTCTCGGCGTCGATCCGCCCCCATTCGGCATGCATCCGGTGCTCGTCGGTATCGTCGGCCTTCACGGGCAGGAAGGTGCCTGCGCCGACATGCAGGGTCAGCGTCTCGGTCACTATCCCCGCCGCCGCCAGCCTTTCCATCAGGCCGGGCGTGAAGTGCAATGCCGCCGTGGGCGCCGCCACTGCGCCATCCTCCCGCGCGAACAGGGTCTGATAATCCTCCCGGTCGCGCTCGTCGGTCGGGCGCTTGCTGGCGATATAGGGCGGCAGCGGCATCCGCCCCGCCCGCTCCAGCAGCACCTCGACCGGCTCCTCCCCTTCGAAGGAGAGGCTGACCCCGCCATCCTCGTCGCGCGGCCCGGCGATGGCGGTGACGCCCGCGCCGAAGTCGATACGGTCGCCGTCCCGCACCCGCTTGGCGTTGCGCAGGAACGCCTGCCATTGCCGCAGCCCCATCCGCTTGTGCAGCGTCGCGCCGATCCGCGCCTCGCCCCGCATGCCCTCCAACTGGGCCGGGATCACGCGCGTATCGTTGAAGACTAGGCAGTCGCCCGCGCGCAGCATGTCCGGCAGGTCAGCGACGCCGCGATCCTCCAGCCCCTCTGCTCCACGCAGCACCAGCATCCGCGCGGCATCGCGCGGCGCGGCGGGGCGCAGCGCGATCCGCTCGGGCGGCAGGTCGAAATCGAACAGGTCAACGCGCATGGCTGTGCCCGGCCCTCAGCGCATATCCGCCAGGGTTTGGGACCTATTTCTTCTTGGGCGCCGGCTTCTTCTTCGCCGGGGCAGGCTTGCCGCCCAGCGGTGCGTTGAGGTCGGCGACGCTCGGGGGCGGCCCGCGCGGCGCGCTCAGATTTGTCGGGATCGGCTTGCCGTCGCTCTCGATCGACGCCTGCACGATGATCGCCGGATTGGCCGGCGGCTCACCCAGGGGAATCGCGTCGACATATTGCATGCCCTCGATCACCCGGCCGAAAACGGTGTATTTCTTGTCGAGCTGCATACGCGGCAGGAACAGAATGAAGAACTGGCTGTTGGCGCTGTCCTCGCCCTGCGCGCGCGCCATCGACACGGTGCCGCGCAGATGCGGCAGCATGTTGAACTCCTGCTTCAGGTCGGGGAGCGTCGAACCGCCGGTGCCGTCACCCTTGGGATCGCCGCCCTGCGCCATGAAGCCGGCAATCCCGCGGTGGAATTTCAGGCCATTATACAGGCCCTGGCGCGTCAGCTCCTTGATCCGCGCCACATGGTTCGGCGCGACATCGGGGCGCAGCTGGATGCGCACCCGGCCGCCGGTGGACAGGTCCAGGTCCCACACATCGTCGGGACTGATCGGCAGGCTGGCGGGCGGGATCTTGGGCGCGCCCTCGGCCTTCAGCGCCTTGACGTTCGCTTCCGCCTTGGCCGCCGATTCCGCTTCCTTGTTCTCGTCCGGCTTGCCGCCCTGCGCATAGGCAGGGACGCTGGCCGTCATGACCAGAGCCGCGCAGGCAAGGGCGAAGGCCCTGCCCAGTGATCCGAACCCAGAGGTAAACGCCATGTGCCTGAACTCTCCCGCGCCGATCAGCGCGCCTAAAAAAATCTCAATGAACGGGGGCTGAGCGAACTCAATCTCCCTTTTTCCCGATGCGCTCTACCCGCTCCGTCACTTCCTCGCAAACCTTGGGGCTGACGAATTTGTGGATAGGCCCGCCATAGAGGGCGATTTCCTTGACCAGCCGCGATGCGATCGGCTGCAAAGAGACGTCCGCCATCAGGAAAACCGTATCGACCCGGTCGTTGAGCTGGCGGTTCATGCCGGTCAGCTGATACTCATATTCGAAGTCGGTGACGCCCCGGATCCCGCGTACGATCACGCTGGCGCCCTGTTGATCGGCAAAGTCCATCAGCAGCGAATTGAAGCCCGTCACAACGACATCGGCATCCACATCCGCGCATTCCCGCCGCACCATATCCAGCCGTTCCTCGTCCGTGAACATAGGCGACTTGCTGATATTGGTGGTGACGCCGATCACCAGCCGGTCGACCAGCTTCGCGCCGCGCCGGATGATGTCCATATGGCCAAGGGTAATGGGGTCGAACGTCCCCGGATACACGCCGATACGAATAGACATGCCTATCTGTCCCTCTCGATCACATAATCCGCTATCGCGCGCAGCAGGTCGGCTTCCGCGCCAAAGCCGCGCAGATGTGCCTTCGCCTGATCGACCAGCATCTGCGCCTGTTCGCGCGCGCGCTCCACACCCAGCAGGGACAGGAAGGTCTCCTTGCCCGCCGCCGCATCCTTGCCCAGCGCCTTGCCGGCCACGGCCTCGTCCCCTTCGACGTCCATCAGGTCATCGGCGATCTGGAATGCCAGGCCCAGGTCGCGGGCATAGCCGTGCAGCCCCGTCCGCGCTTCGGGCGGCACGCGCGCCATGATGGCCGCGGCCTCGATGCAATAGCCGATGAGCGCCCCGGTCTTGAGCTGCTGCAGCCGGGTGACGGTGGGCAGGTCGAAACTCGCCTTCTCCGCCTCCAGGTCCATCATCTGGCCGCCCGCCATCCCGGCCGGACCGCTGGACAGCGCCAGCGCACGGATCAGCTCGACGCGCACGAACGGGTCGCTGTGCGTCCGCTCGTCGCTCAATATCTCGAAGGCGATATCGTGCAGGCAGTCGCCCGCCAGGATCGCCGTCGCCTCGTCAAAGGCGATATGCACGGTTGCCTTGCCCCGGCGCAGCGCGTCATCGTCCATTGCCGGCAGGTCGTCATGGATCAACGAATAGACATGGATGCATTCGACCGCGCAGCCGACGCGCACCAGTGATTCCTCGGGCAGGTTGAACAGCGATCCCGTGGCCCGCACCAGCAGCGGCCGCAATCGCTTGCCGCCGCCGATCGCCGCGTGTCGCATCGCTTCATACAGCCTATGTCGCGGATCGTCGGGGACTTCCAGCACCACGTCGAACATCGCATCGATGGCGCGCGCCGTTTCGCGCGCCGCCTGGCCAAGCAATGCCGCGCCCGGTACGTCTGTGCTTGTGCCCCCCGGTGCCAACGTGCCGTCCTTCAGTCAGTGCCGAAGGGCTGCGCACCCGTGACCGAACCATTGGCGTCGACCGTCAGCTTGCGGATCTTGGCCTCCGCGTCCTCCAGCCGCCGGGCGCACTGCTTGCGCAGCGCCTCACCCCGCGCATAGAGCGCGATGGAATCGTCCAGCGGCACGTCCCCGCTCTCCAGCTTGCGCACGATGCCCTCAAGCTCACGCAGCGCCGCCTCGAACGTCAGCGCGGAAAATTCCGCGTCCGACTCCCCGCCCGTCTCGTCCGGCGCATGCTGTCCGGTAAATTCGCCGTTATCGACCATGTGCCTGCATTGACGCCCGGCAGCGGCGGGGTCAAGCCTTGGCGCGCCCGCTTTCCTGCTTCAGCCGGTGTTCATCACAGGGCCGTCATGAATCTGCCATGCTGCTCTGCAAAATTGCAGGTGGCAAAAGGATGGTTAAGGCGTAGTTTTCCATTGACGGTCCATGCTGCAATTGCACATACGGATAATGCTATGAAACTTTATATCCCCCTGCTCGCCGCCACTTCGCTGATGTTGCTTTCCGCCTGTGGCCAGTCCGAACCCGAAGTCGTCGGCGGCCCTGCCGATCCGATGAAGGATCAGCTCGCAAAGGCTGCGCCGGTGAAGCTGCCGCCGTCCGTCAAGAACAGCCGCACCTATCGCTGCAAGGACAACAGCCTTCTGTTCGTCGACTTCCTGTCGGACGATACGACGGCGAACCTGCGGCTGGAAAAGACCGGCGCGCCGACCAAGCTGGTCGCGGCGGAGGCAGGGAAGTCCTATGTCGCGGCGGGCGGCTTTGAGGTCGACGGCAACGGCACGACGATCAACGCAACCGTGCCGGGCAAGAGCGCCCAGAGCTGCAAGGCTTGATCACCCGACCGGGTCCGCGCCAGCGGGCCTGATCTTCCACGCTATTCCGGGCCGGACGCATCAAGCGACCGGCCCTTTTTCTTTGCGGGTCCAATCGTCTATTCCACTGTCATCCCGGACTAGATCCGGGATCCATGAGCGCAAGCGTACGTGCAGTCATGCGCAACTGAGCGTATCAGTATTCAGCTTTTGCGGAGGGCATCCTTATTCTAAAGGCACGTCATGCTGATGAAAATCAGCATCCATTCAGAGCTCTCTCTCGATTGTAGTGCAGAATGGATCCTGACTTTCGTCAGGATGACGAGCGATGTGCCCTTGCGCTGACCCAACTCATATCCGGAAATCCCCACGCCCGGTTGCCCTAATCCGCCCGCCCCGCTAAACGCGCGCACATGTCCAGCACCGCCACCCAGATCACCCCGGAAATCGTCGCCGAGCATGGCCTCAACGAGGAGGAATATGCCCGCGTCCTGAACGCGCTGGGGCGCGAACCGAACCTCACCGAACTCGGCATCTTCTCGGTCATGTGGTCGGAGCATTGCAGCTACAAGTCGAGCCGCATCCACCTCAAGAAACTGCCGACCGAGGGGCCTCAGGTCATCTGCGGCCCCGGCGAGAATGCCGGCGTCGTCGATATCGGCGACGGCCAGGCAGCCATCTTCAAGATGGAGAGCCACAACCACCCCAGCTATATCGAGCCCTATCAGGGCGCGGCGACCGGCGTCGGCGGCATCCTGCGCGACGTGTTCACCATGGGCGCGCGGCCCATCGCCAACATGAACGCCCTGCGCTTTGGCCGCCCGGATCATCCGAAAATGCGCCACCTGATCAGCGGCGTGGTGCGCGGCATTGGCGGCTACGGCAATTGCGTGGGCGTGCCGACCGTCGGCGGAGAGGTGAATTTCCACCCCGCCTATGACGGCAATATCCTGGTCAACGCCATGACCGTCGGCATCGCCGACACGGACAAGATCTTCTATTCGGCCGCGAGCGGCGTCGGCAATCCGATCGTCTATGTGGGGTCCAAGACGGGCCGCGACGGCATCCATGGCGCAACCATGGCGAGCGCCGACTTCGGCGAGGATTCGGACGCCAAGCGCCCAACGGTGCAGGTCGGCGATCCCTTCACGGAGAAGCTGCTGATCGAAGCGTGCCTGGAACTGATGGCGTCCGACGCGATCGTCGCCATTCAGGACATGGGCGCGGCGGGCCTCACCTCCTCCAGTGTCGAAATGGCCAGCAAGGGCGGCGTCGGCCTGCTGCTCAACATGGACGCCGTTCCGCAGCGCGAAACCGGCATGACCGCTTATGAGATGATGCTCTCCGAATCGCAGGAGCGCATGCTGATGGTGCTCAAGCCCGGCCGCGAGGCTTTCGCCGAGGCGATCTTCCACAAATGGGAACTGGACTTCGCAATCATCGGCGAAGTGACCGACACCGGCCGTATGGTCCTGGTCCATCATGGCGAGACGGTCTGCGACATCCCGCTCGCTCCGCTGGCCGACGACGCCCCACTCTACGATCGCCCCGCCGCCAGCAAGGAAGAGTATAAGGCATGGGCGGGCGTCAAGCCGCTCGGCGACATCCCCGAAAGCACGGACATCGCCGCTGACCTCTTGAAGCTCATGGCCTCGCCGGACATCGCCAGCCGCCGCTGGATCTGGGAGCAATATGATCACATGGTCGGCGCCGACACCGTCCAGCGTCCCGGTGGCGACGCGGCCGTCGTGCGCGTCCATGGCTCGAACAAGGGCATCGCGATCAGCACCGACTGCACGCCGCGCTATTGCTATGCCGACCCCTATGAGGGCGGCAAGCAGGCGATCGCCGAATGCTACCGCAACCTGTCCGCGGTCGGCGCAACGCCGCTTGCCGTGACCAACTGCCTCAACTTCGCCAACCCGCAGCGCCCGGAAATCATGGCGCAGCTCACCGGCTGCCTCGACGGCATGGGCGACGCCTGCCGCGCGCTGGACTTCCCGATCGTCAGCGGCAACGTGTCACTCTACAATGAGAGCAAGGCGACGGGCGGCGGCAGCGCAATCCTGCCGACCCCGGCGATCGGCGGGATCGGGTTGCTGGCGGATGTCGACAAGATGGCGACCGTGGCGTTTAAGGCGGAGGGGGAGCAAGTCTGGTTGATCGGCGGCGAAGGCACGCATCTCGGCCAGTCCATCTGGCTGCGCGAAATTCATGGCCGCGAGGACGGTGCATCACCTTCGGTTGATCTGATCATCGAACGCAAAATTGGCGACCTTATCCGTGGCGCGATTGCTGATGGCCTCGTAACTGCGGTGCACGATGTCGCTGACGGCGGGCCATTGGTGGCGCTCGCCGAAATGGCGCTGGCTAGCAATATTGGCGCAGACGTTGATCTGGATTGGCGATTGGCGATCGCTCCCCAGATGTTCGGAGAGAATCAGGGACGCTATCTCGTTTCGGTAACTGATCCTGAAGATTATCGTTTGGCGGAAAGAGCAAAAGCAGCGGGAATTCCAGTTCATGCTTTTGCGCGCACGGGGGGCAAGACTATCTGCATTGGCGATTGTGGAGGTGGCAAAACTTTTGGTGAAGTCTCTCTCACAGACCTCCGCACCGCGCATGAAGGCTTCTTCCCTGCATTGATGGACGGATAAATCCTCCCTGAAGGGGAGGGGGACCGCCGCGTAGCGGTGGTGGAGGGGTTCAGCGCAACGCCCGAACCCGTGCGACAATCCCACCAACAACCGTATCCAGATCGCGCAACACCTCCGCCGCAGGCACGCGCATCACCGTCACGCCCTGTGTTGCCAGCCAGACATCCCGTACATCATCGCGCGCTGGCCGGGCACCCCGGCCATGCGCCTCGCCATCCACCTCGATGGCCAGTCGCACCTCGTCGCAATAGAAATCCAGCACATAGACGCCCGCTGGATGCTGGCGGCGAAACTTCGCGCCGTCGGGCCGCTTCCGCAGCGCCTGCCAAAGAAGCACTTCCGGCAGGCTCATCTCTTTGCGCAACCTGCGCGCATTGGCCTTGGTGCTTTCCGGTCCGCCCAGCATCCCGCCTCCTGCGTTGCGCTAAAACCCCTCCACCACGCTTCGCGCGGTCCCCCTCCCCTTCAGGGAGGACTTACGAAACCCGCGTCACTCGCGCAAAAACCACATGATATCCGTCCCGCGCCCCGCCAGCATCGAACGCCGCCATCACGCGCCGCAAGTCGCCCGGCGATAGCGGCGTCCGCCCCTCCACGGGCACCACCGCGCCGATACCCTTGAGATGCGCGATCAGTCCCTTCGCACTCCCGCATTCCAGTACATAATCCTCGTCGAAGGCGAAGGCGTCCGGCTCCCCCCCCAGCATCGCCTGCACATCGCCCAGCGAAGGATAATCCGGCACCCCCGCCACGACCCCGCACGCGCCATGGGCCGCCCGCCATGCGGCAAAGCTCCGCTCCGCCATTGTCGAGAAGATCAGGCTCCCCCCCGGCCGCAGCAACCGCGCCAGCCGCGTTACCGCGCCGGGCAGGTCGTCGAACCACTGGAACGCCAGGCTGGAGAGGATCAGGTCGAAATGCGGCCCATCGAACCAGGGATGCTCGCCGTCCATCGGCAGGAAGGTGCCGGCGATCATCGCCCCCTTCGCTGCCTGCCCCACCATCTCCGCCGACAGGTCCGTCGCCACCAGCTCCGCGCCCGGCCAGCGCAAACCGATCTCGCGCGTCAGCAATCCCGTGCCGCAGCCGATCTCCAATATCCGCGCGCCGTCGGGCACCTTCAACAGCCCCGCCAGATCGGCAACCGTCTTCGCCACGACCTTCTGCACCCCGGCATGGTCGTCATAGCCGGCCGTCGCCGCGCCGAAGGCGGCGCCGATCCTGTCTTTGCGCGTCGGACTCATGCCCCCCGCCTGACAGAAGCCGCGCCCGATTTCCAGTGCCCGCCGCCTTGCGGCCCGCATCAAAGCGCTTTAGCCCCGCCCGATGCACGCCACCGACCGTATCTTCGCCCTGGACGCCCTGCGCGGCTTTGCCGTCATGGGCATTCTCCTGATGAACATCGTCAGCTTCGCCATGCCGGAGCAAGCCTATATCAACCCCGCCGCCTGGGGCGGACAGGGCATTGCCGACATCATCGCCTGGGCAATCGGCTGGGTGCTGTTCGACGGCAAGATGCGCGGGCTCTTCTCGCTGCTCTTCGGCGCATCGATGCTGCTGGTGATCGACCGGGCGGAAATGGCCGGGGGCAATGGCCGCCGCACACACCTGCTGCGCGCGCTCTGGCTGTTCTGCTTCGGCGCCGCGCATTTCCTGCTGCTGTGGTGGGGCGACATATTGATGCTCTATGCGCTGGTCAGCCTGGTTGCGCTGCTGTTCGTGGGCAAGGAACCGATCGCGCTCGTCAAATGGGCGTTTGCGGCCTTCGCCCTGCACTTCCTGATCGTCGCGGCGCTGATGGGGCCGATCTACGCCTATCAACACGCCGCGTCGCAACCTGGCGCGTCCGACGGGACGCTCAGCGGATTTGCCGCCATGGTCACCGCGCTCGGCAAGCCAGGCACGCAGGCGATCGTCGACCAGGTCGCGACCTACCGCTCCGGCTTCTCCACCATCGCCGCGCATCAGCTGGCGACCTTCGGCGAGACCTTCACCGCCATGTTCCTCTATCTCAGCCTGGATACGCTCGGCTTCATGCTGCTCGGCATGGCGATGCTGAAGGGCGGCTTCCTCACCGGCGGCTGGGACATGGAACAGTATCGCCGCACCGCCCGCCATTGCTTCCTCATCGCCCTGCCGCCCATGATCGCGCTGGCGGTCTGGGTGATCGCTTCGGGCTTCGACACGCTCACCACCTTCGGCGCATTCATCGCCTGGTCCTTCCCCTTCCGCATCCCGCTGACGGTCGGCTACGCCGCGCTGTTCCTTTGGATCATCGGCCGCATGCAGAACCACTGGCTCATCGCCCGGATCGCCGCCGCCGGCCGCGCCGCCTTCACCAACTATCTGGGCACCAGCCTCGTCATGTGCGCCATCTTCTACGGCTGGGGCCTCGGCCTGTTCGGCAAGGTCGACCGCGCGCCGCTCTATATTTTTGTTTTGTTCGGCTGGGTTTTGATGCTTCTCTGGTCAAAGCTCTGGCTCGACCGATTCGCGTACGGACCGCTCGAATGGCTCTGGCGCAGTCTGGCGCGCGGAAAGCTGCAAAAGATGCGCAAAAGCGTCTCAGCCTGACGCATTTCGCCACATTATCCAATTTTTACTATTGCGACCTATTATCACTATCGCTATCTCATGGGGACAGGAGAGCGTGCATGGTCGTTTGCGTCTGTAATGCCATACGGGAAAAGGACCTTCGGGAGGCCGCTCGCGATGGTGCAGACACGCCCTGCAGCGCCTATGCGAAGTTCGGCCGCCGTCCCAAATGCGGCCAGTGCGTATCTTTTGCGCGAACCATTATCGCCGCGGAGCGTGCGACTGCCTAGCAGTTGCACGCCAAAAAACGGCGGAAATCCGCCATTTTCAACCTTAACAAATTAGGCTTTCGGGTCTATACCCCGCTCCGACACCAACAGCTCCGGAGCCTATCCCATGAAGGGCGACCTCAAGGTCATCGAATTTCTGAACGAGGCGCTCAAGAATGAGCTGACCGCGATCAACCAGTATTTCCTGCATTACCGCATGCTCAATCACTGGGGCGTCACCAAGCTCGCCAAGTTCGAATATGAAGAATCGATCGACGAGATGAAGCACGCCGACAAGCTGGCGGAGCGCATCCTGTTCCTTGACGGCCTGCCCAACTTCCAGCTGCTCGGTCGCCTGAAGATCGGCGAGACGGTGGAGGAAATCCTGAAAGCGGACCTCGAGCTGGAATATGAGGCCCTGCCGCCGCTGCGCGACGCGATCGCCCATTGCGAAAGCGTGCGCGACTATGTCAGCCGCGACCTGTTCCAGAAGATCCTCGACAGCGAGGAAGAGCATGTCGACACACTGGAAACCCAGTTCGAGATGATCGAGCGCATGGGCATCCAGAACTATATCCAGCTCCAGTCGGAAGCCGCCGAGGACTGATAGCGCGCGTCTTTCAATGCGTCGTGAATTTGGGAAGGGGGAGTTGCGCGTTGCGCCGCTCCCCCTCCGTCATTTCCGCGCAGGCGGGAACCTGGGGCGGAATGACATCAGGCTAACCCAACATCCGTTCGTGTCGAGCGAAGTCGAGACACGCAAGCGCCGCGCAAGGTCCCTCGACTTCGCTCGGGACGAACCGGGTCAATGTAAAGTCATCCCGTCCTAGGTCCCGTCTGCGTGGGAATGACGAATTCATAGCTACTTGAAGCGGCGGCAAAGCCCACGAAGCGACTGCAAAGCCCACGCCATCCATTGCCCTCCCCCACGCCTCCTTGCTATCCCCGCACCATGCCTATCGACCTCATCTGCCTGGATGCCGACGACACGCTCTGGCACAATATGCGGCACTTCGACGCGACGGAGGAGGCGCTCGCCGCCATGCTCCGCCCCTTCGCCGATGCCCATATCGTGCGCGAGAAGCTGGAGGCGTGCGAAACCCGCAACCTCGGCCTCTACGGCTATGGCGCGAAGGGCTTCACCCTGTCGATGATCGAGACCGCGACGGAATTGTGCGGGGAGCCGCTGCCGGGGACGATGGTGTCGGATATTCTCGACGCCGGGCGCACCCTTCTCGCCCATCCCGTCCAGCTGTTCGACGGCATCGCCGACACGCTGGAGGCGCTGGCCCGTCGCGGCAACCTCGTCCTCGTGACCAAGGGCGACCTGCTCCATCAGGAGGCCAAACTGGCCGCATCAGGGCTTGGCGACCGCTTCCACGGCGTCGAGATCGTCAGCGACAAGAAGCCGGAGACCTTCGCCCGCATCTTCGCCCGCCACGCCGTCGCGCCGGACCGCGCGATCATGGCTGGGGATTCGATGCGATCGGACGTCCTGCCCGCGCTAGAGGCGGGCGCCTGGGCCGCCTTCATCCCGCAACCGGGCGCCTGGGCGCACGAAAGCGCCGAACCACCCTCGCACCACCCTCGCTTCCGCCAGCTCGGCGGGCTGGCTGAGTTGCCCGGCTGGATTGATGCCATCGGGTGACGGTGGCGTGCGGGGACAGCAAGGCGTTTCTGAGGCTGAGAACTAATCGGCCCTCAACTTCCCGTCACCCCGGCCTTGAGCCGGGGTCCCGCTTTTCCTCATAACTGTATAAGGCCAAAGGCAGCGGGACCCCGGGTCAAGCCCGGGGTGACAACGTTAGAGTCTCCCATGCCTCTCCTGCGTGAATATCTGGCCCGCCTACTCGACGGTCGGTTCGCTTTCCACAACGCCAAGGTTGGTCAGCACCATCGCAGTGGCGGACATCCTGTCGCCATTGGACAGCGCCATTGCGCCTTCGGAAGATTCGCACACCCGGCTCGCGCCGTTCGCCATCCGAAAATTGACATAGGTCCGCACAACCACATGGATATCGCCATGAGTATCGCCGGGGACATGAAATCTGTGTGGAATGGACTGCACGGACGTGACCGTCCCGAACTCCCCCCTGTTCATGCACGGAACCACGGCCGGGGCCGTATCCGCAGGCGCGCCGCAACTGCACAGCGAAGCTGCGACACAACAGAGAATGGCTCTTTCTATCATATCGAATGTCTTGCCCGCCCATGCGCCCGCGCACGATGTCGGGCAGCGCTGTCCGGTAGATCGGGGATGCTTAGAAAAGCATTAGGACAGGGCAGGAATTCAGGTCGAAAATGGATGTAAAGGCCGACAGTCCGTCGTCCACCCAATGCGAACTTTCCTCTCTTGCCGTCATGCCGGGCTTGACCCGGCATCCATTGGCTCGAGTTTAGAGAATACATGCAACGATTGAGGCTCATGGATCCCGGATCAAGTCCGGGATGACGGCAGTTTGTTGCAGCGAGGAATGTCCACCATCCACCCCTTTTCGTCATCCCCGCGAAGGCGGGGACCCAACGCGCCTTGGGCATGCAAGGCTTAGGAGGAGAGATGGGTTCCCGCTTTCGCGGGAATGACAGATCGTGGAAGAGCTACGACCCACTCGATCCAGCAATCCCCCATCCCGCCACCCCACGAAAAAGGGCGGCCCGCCTTCACAGCGACCCACCCTCATGTCCCATCCGACCAAAACCCCGCGCCGCCCTCTCAGGGCAGCGCCAGCCAAAATCACATCCGCCCGAAACTCGGCGTCACACCCTCCGGACGACGCCCGAATACGGCGGGCTTGCGCGCCACCAGCGGGCTGCTGGCACGCTCCAGCTCGACCAGCGTCTCGTTGAAGCAGTTGCGGATCTCGACCACGATCTCGATCAGTTCTTCCGGGCTCTCATGATATTCGACACAGCGGCGGGCGACGGTCTCGATTTCCTCGGCCATATCACCCAGGCGCTCGGCTCCGAACTGGCGGGATTCGCCCTTCAGCGTATGCGCGGGCAGGACCAGTGCGGTTGCGTTGCGGTTACGCATCGCTTCCTCGATCGCCAGCACGGATTTGGTGCCGTCTTCCCGGAAATATCCCAGGATGCGGACGAAACCCGCGCCCAGTTCAGTCCGCGCCTGCGCGAACCCGGCCGGATCGATCAGCTTTGCGTCCATATGTCCCACGAGGTGCTCCCTGCGGCAATTCCACGTCCCTACTTTCGCACTTGTAAGGCAAGCGCAGTAAACGGCCGGTTAAAGCACCGTTTTGACTATATTTTTGCGTTCCAGGAGGAAACAGGGACCCTGTGGATCGGCAATATCGGTCAACCGCCATCCGCCCGACGCCAACGCAGCCAGTTCCCGCGCGGCATTGGGATCGTCCGCCCGGATGATCACACGATCCGCCTCCCGCATTGCCTTTGCTGCCCGCAGCGCCGGCCAGGGGCACCGCATCCCCCGTGCATCGATCCGGACCGGATCAATTGTCAAAGGGGTTCTTTGTGCTGCGCAGGGTGAGTCGCACCGGCACCGCCCCGAATCCCAGCTCGCGCCGGATGCCGTTTACCAGATAGCGGCGATAGCTTTCGGGCAGCGCATCCAGCCGTGTGCCGAACAACACGAAGGATGGCGGACGCGTCTTGATCTGGGTGATGTAGCGCAGCTTGATCCGCTTGCCGCCGGGCGCGGGCGGCGGGTTCGCCTCCAGCGCGCCCTCGAACCAGCGGTTGAGCTGTCCGGTCGACACGCGCTGCGACCAGGTCGCCCGGCTCTCGAACGCGACGCGCAGCAATTCGTCCAGCCCCTTGCCGGTCGCGCCGGACACGGTCAGGATCGGCAGGCCCTTCACCTGCGCCAGCCCATCCTCCAGCGCCTTCTTGATGCCCTGATAGAGCCCGGAGCCATGCTCCACCGTATCCCATTTGTTAAGCGCGATGATGAGGGCGCGGCCTTCCTCGATCACCTTGTCGGCGATGCGCAGGTCCTGCGCCTCCAGCCCGCGCGTGGCGTCGAGCAGCAGCACGACGACTTCGGCGAAATTCACCGCGTTGAGGCCATCGGAGACCGCCAGCTTCTCCAGCTTGTCCTGTACCTTGGCGCGTTTGCGCATACCCGCCGTGTCGATCAGCCGGACATGCCGGTCGCGCTGGTCGATGTCGGTCCAAACCCAGTCGACGGCGATGCTGTCGCGGGTGATGCCCGCTTCGGGTCCCGTCAGCAGGCGGTTCTCGCCCAGATAGCGGTTGATGAGCGTCGACTTGCCCGCATTCGGCCGCCCGACGATCGCCAGCTTCAGCGGCGCGCTGTCGTCATCCTCGGCGAAGTCCTCCTCCGGCGCGTCCTCTTCCTCCCGCTCCAAAAGCGGCAGCAGCGTCTGGAACAGGTCGGACAGCCCCTGGCCGTGCTCGGCGGAAAAGGGGATGGGCTCGCCCAGGCCCAGCGAAAACGCCTCCATGACGCCGCTGTCGGCCGCCTTGCCTTCCGCCTTGTTGGCCATCACCACGACGGGCACGTCGTTGCCGCGTAGCCAGCGGGCGATTTCCTCGTCCAGCGGGGTCACGCCGGCCCGCGCGTCGATCATGAACAGCGCGACGTCCGCGCCGTCCACCGCCGCCTGCGTCTGCATCCGCATCCGGCCGGGCAAGGTGTTCTCGTCCTCATCCTCATATCCGGCGGTGTCCACCAGCCGGAAATCGAGGCCGAGCAGCGACACGTCGCCCTCCCGCCGGTCGCGGGTGACGCCGGGCTGGTCGTCGACCAGCGCCAGCTTCTTGCCCATCAGGCGGTTGAACAGCGTGGACTTGCCCACATTGGGCCGCCCGACAATGGCTACTACGGGCAGCATATGCGCGCCTTGCTTCCTTCTTGGTTCAGCAGCCCTATTTCAGGGCCGTCAGCTTGCCGTCATCGGCAAGGATATACAGTATGTTGTTCGCCACTACCGGCGACAGCGACATCGGGTGATGCATGTCAATCGACTCGTCGGCCTTGCCGGTCTGCGGATCGACGGCGACCATATCGCCCAGCGTCGATACCAGATACAGCTTGTTGCCCGCCAGCACCGGCCCGGTCCAGCGCACCGCGCCGGTCTTCTTCTTCATCTTCTTGAAGCGCTGGAGCTGGCTGATCCAACGGATCTTGCCGGTCGCCCGCGCCACGCAGAGCAGCTTTGCGTCGTCGGTCACCGCGAACACCCACTCGCCTACGACCCAGGGGGTGGAGATGCCGGCGACGTTGATTTCCCACAGACGCTGCCCGCTCACCAGTTCGTAGGACGCCATGCGGCCGCCCTGGCCGATGGCGAACACCCGGCCGCGGTCGATCACCGGATCGGCGTCGATGTCGGCGAGCGAAGCGACCGAGGTCGAGATGCTGGTGCGCGAGAGCGCGTCGCCCCACAGCGAACGGCCATTCTCATAGCGATAGGCCGACAGCTCGCCCGAGCTGTAGCCCGCGATCACCGTCCCCTGACCAGCCGCAGGCGCGGCCACGCCGAACACGCCGGTCGCTTCCATCGTGCCGCTGTCGGTCCACTGGGTCGCGCCGTCCTGCTGGTTCAGCGCGAAAATCTGGTTGTCCTGGCTCATCACATAGACCGAGCCGTTGGCGACCGTCGGCGCACCGCGCAGCGGGCCGCCCGGGCGCTTCTTCCACACGATCTTGCCGTCGGACGCATTCAGCGCCACCACATCGCCAACGCCCGTGCTGGCATAGAGGCGATCGTCGAGCACGCTCACGCCGCCGCCGAACAGCGACCGGCCATTGCCCTCGGACGGCAGCGCCGTCTGCCACAGCTTCGATCCCGTCGCCGCGTTCATCGCGATGACCTTCGCCGACGCATCGATGACATACAGCTTGCCGCCGGCCACCACCGGCGAAGAGGCGAGCCGCGCCTGCGGCGTGCTGCCCTCGATCGACACATTCCACGCCTGACGCGGCGAAGCGCCCAGCGCCAGATGGCCCATCGTCTTGGACTGGTTGCCGCCCGGCTGCGACCATTGGTCGTTCACGATCGGATCGGGCAGCGCCACTGTGACATCGGCGATCGTCGGCTCGACCTCGACGCCCTGCTCGGTCGTCAGGATCGACGTGCGCTTGCCGACGACGGGCGTCTTCTTGCTGCTGCCGCCCTTGCCGCCGAACACGGCGCACCCGGAAAGCATCGCGACGCAGCCCAGGACCGCGCCAAACCGCATCATCCGTTTCTTACCCACCCGAAGCATCCGTACCGCCATTCTCGCCAATCCCCACCGTTGCGTCTATCGCATCGACCCCCAATAGCCCCGCCATCTGTCGCGCACGTGAACGCACGGTCTCCGGCACCTGCGCATCCTTCGCCAGCGCCGCGAACAGCGGCCCGGCAAGGTCGGGCTTGCGCATCTTCATATAGGCAATGGCCGTCATTTCGCCGGCGCTGCCGAACCACGGGTCGCCCGCCGCCGCAAAGGGCTTCATGCGCGCAACGATCTCTTCGGGCTTCAGGCTGTCATATTCCAGGGCCGTCTGCCGGATCAGGCCCAGGTCGCGATAGGGCTTGGCCAGGCTGTCGTCGGCGGCCATGCCCTTGAAGATCGCGGTCGCGCCCTTCACATCCTTGTTCCGGATCGCCAGCGCCGCCTTGGCCATCAGCGCGCTCGCGCGATAGCCCGGCTGGCTGGCCTGCGTCAGCGCCTCCAGCTTTTTGGCGTCCGGGTTCCCGCCGCCCGCCACGCTCTGCAGCACGCTTTGCATCTCTTCGGCCACTTCGCCGGACTTCGCGGCACTGTGGTGATTCCAGTAGAGCCAGCCCGCGAACAGCGCGAGGCCGAGCACCACGAGCCCGGCGACCCAGCGCCCATAGGTCTTCCAGAAACCGACGAGCTGGTCCTGCCGCACGGCGTCATCGACTTCGCGCAGGAAGGCTTCGTTGGATTGCGGCGTCAGTGCCAAGATCACTCTCCGGAAAACGTCAGAAAAAGGGCAAATATGGAGGCGCCGGACCTTAGCGGCGCGGCGCGCAAGAGCAAATCACTTTTTCGGGCGATACACCTGCTCGTCGGTGGGAAAAGTCCGCGCGCGGACATCGCTGGCATAACGCTCCGCCGCGCCGGAAATGACGCTCGCCATATCCTCATATTTCTTCACGAACTTGGCGGTGCGCTCGAACATGCCGAGCATGTCCTCGGTCACCAGCACCTGTCCGTCGCAGCGCGCCGATGCGCCGATGCCGATCGTCGGGCAGGGTACGGCGGCGGTGATCGCGTCGGCCACCTCCTCCATCACGCCCTCAATGACCATCAGGAACGCGCCCGCTTCCGCTACAGCCTTCGCATCGCCCACTATCTTGGCCGCTTCCGCCTCGCTGCGCCCGCGCGCCGCATAACCGCCCAGCGCATTGACCGCCTGCGGCGTCAGGCCGACATGCGCGCAGACCGGAATGCCCCGGGCGGACAGGAAAGCAATGGTCTCGGCCATCGCCACCCCGCCCTCCAGCTTCACGCCCGCCGCGCCGGTTTCCTTCAGGATGCGCGCCGCGCTCTCGAACGCCTGTTGCGGCGACGCCTCATAGCTGCCGAACGGCATGTCGATGATGACGACGCTATGATAGCTGCCCCGCACGACCGCCGCGCCATGCGCGCACATCATGTCCAGGCTGACCGGCACGGTGGAGGGAAGGCCGTAGATCACCTGCCCCAGCGAATCCCCGACCAGCAGCACGTCGCAATGCGGATCGAGCAGTTGCGCCGTGCGCGCCGTATAGGCGGTCAGCATCACGATCGGGTCGGCGGTGACGCCATCCACCTTGCGCCCGCGGATCGCCGGCACGGTCAGCCGCTTCATCGGCGCAGGTGTCGGATTGGCGCGGCTGGTGGAGGTGTCGAGGGTGAAGGTCGTGGACATTGCGGCGCTTTACCCCGGATAATCGGGAAGCGCGAGTCCGCCTTTTCTTAGCCCTCTCCCAATCCTTCTCAGCCCTCTCCCGTTTCTTCTTAGCCCTCTCCCGTCTTCACGGGAGAGTTCAAAGCAGGCACGTGACTGCTTTGAAGGGTGAGGGTCTTCTTCTTACTTTCTTCCAAAGCCAGCCCTATCGCTTCAATGACGCCTTCGAAATTCTCGACCACTTCATGGTTCCAGAACCGGATGACGCGCAGACCTTTACTTTCGAGATAAGTAGTCCGGCCAGCATCTCGGGTTTCACTATGCTGCCCGCCATCCAGCTCAACGACAAGCGCCGCCTCAACACAGAGAAAATCCACAACGAACGGCCCGACTGTAACCTGCCGTCTGAATTTCCAGCCAAGCAGTTGCCTGTTCCGCAAGGCCGCCCAGATTTTCTTCTCAACATCCGTTGCTTCGCGCCTTAGCCGCGCGGCGTGAGGACTGATCTGGCGGCGGACCGGATACATAATCCCGATATACAAAAAGAAAGACCCTCACCCAACCCTCTCCCATGAAGATGGGAGAGGGCTAAGAAAGAGCCTTCTTATCTAAAACAAAAACAGGGACGGCGCTGAGGGGCACCGCCGTCCCTGCCTTTTACTGATCGCCCAAATTGCCGATCAGAATTCCGGATCAGAAGCTGCCCTTGATCGTCATGCCCCAGGTGCGCGGGTCACCGGGCATGCCCGCGATCAGGCCGACATTGCCGGGCGCCACTTGCAGATTGTCCATATAGTTGACGTCGAAGGCGTTGCGGACCCAGCCGAAGACATCGAAGCCATCGCCCCGGAAACCGGCGCGGAAGTTGGTCAGCGCATAGCCCTTGACCTCGGTGTAGATTGAGGGCGACGCGTTGGAATTCCACTCGGAGCGATAATTGCCGTCAACGCCCAGATACGCCTGCCCTTCCTTCGCCAGCAGCGTGACGGGAGCATTGACTTCCGCGCCATAGGAGAAGGCCCATTTGGACACGCCGGGCAGAACCTGGCCGGAGATATCGCACTGCCGCGGGCTAAGGCCGGGGACACCCGGCGCGCTCGGGGTCTGGCTGCCGTTAGCGGCCACGAAGGTGCCGCCCGACAGTTCCGGCGGGCATGGCGCGTCGACAAACTTCTTGTACTTCGCATCGGTATAGGCGCCGTTGGCATAGGCGCTGAACCGTTCGTTCGGCGTGATCTTGAAATCGGCTTCCACGCCCTGCGACCGCACCTTGCCCGCATTGGCGAGATAGCCGCGCACCGTGCCGAACTGGCCGCCATTCACCGTCGCCTGGAAATTCTTGATGTCGGTGCGGAAGGCGGTGAGGTTGAAGGTTGCCCGGCGATCCAGGAACTGGGTCTTCAGGCCGACTTCAAAATGGTTCACCGATTCCGGCTTCACCGTGCCGGCATCCAGATTGACCGTATTGTCGGCGTTGAGCGGCAGGCCATTCTGGTTGATGCCCAGCGTCTTGAAGCTCTTGGCGTAGGTCGCATAGGCCAGGACATCGCGGGCGAACTTATAGTTCACGTTGAAATCATAGGTGAAGTTCCAGGCGCTGTCGGACGGGGCGCTGATCTGGGGCTGATACACGCCGCACTGCGCGGCCAGCGTGGCGGACAGCGCGCCGCCGGCCGGCGGCGTGCAACTGGCGATCACCTGGCCGGAGCCGGTGGTCACGACGCGTTGATAGAAGCCCGACTTCTTGTCGTAATTGATGCGCGCGCCCGGCTGAATGGTCAGGGCGTCGGTCACCTTCCAGCTCACCTGACCAAACAGCGCAGCGCTGGTGCTCTTGAGATACTGTGTGTTGGTTGCGGTGAGACCGTTCAGAACGTTAAGATTGTAGACATTGGTCGGCACAGTCGATGGCGCGAGGCTCCACTTGGTCGCGTCCGCGCCCTGCTGCTCGGTGCCCTGCGTGTCGATGCGCTGCTTGAAGCCGAATGCGCCCAGGACGAAGTCGATCCGGTCGCTTGTATAGCTGTAGCGGAACTCCTGGCTATATTGGTCCTGCTGCGACGGGTTCTGCGACAGCGAGACGATCGACAGGCCGGTGAAGTCACGGTCGTTCTTCGGCTTCCAGTCCCAGAAGCGCCAGGCGGTGACGGAGGTCAGGGTGCCGGACCCCAGGTCCCACTTCACCTTGGCCGACGCGCCACCGATCTTGTTGCCCGCGTTCAGTTCGGAATCGAGGTCGGTCACGCGATCGTAGGGATTGCGGTTGGCGGCATAGTTGCGCCCCGGATTGGCGGCGTTGATCGCCGCGACCAGCGCGTCATACTGGCGATTGAGTGCGCGCTGTGTCCGGCCGACACGCACGAACACGGTGCCGCAGCATTCCGGATCCTGCCTGCTGTAGTCGCCCGACAGCGTGATCGCCAAATCCTCGTTCGGCTGGAACAGGATCTGGCCGCGCAGGCCCAGATTGTCCTGCTCGTTGATCCAGCGATCGGTGGTCGTGTTGTAGAGCGTGCCGCGGCGGCTCGTCGTGGCGACGGCCAGGCGGGCGGCGATCTTGTCGGTCAACGGGCCGGAAATCGCGGCCTTCGCCTGTTTGTAGTTCAGGTTACCGGCAGTCAGCTCAGCGCGTCCCTCGAATTCGAAGGTCGGCTGGTTGGTCGTGATGTTGATCGCGCCTGCCGTCGTGTTCTTGCCGTACAGCGTGCCTTGCGGCCCGCGCAGCACTTCGACCTGGCTGACGTCAAGGAAGTCGAAGGTCGCTGCGGCGACGCGCGAGTTATAGACGTCGTCGACATAAATGCCGACGCCCTGCTCGAAACCATCGCTGGTCAGGCCGAACGGCACGCCCAGACCACGGATATTGACCGAGGTATTGCGCGGGTTGGTCGTGTAGACCTGCAAGGTCGGCGCAAGCTGCTGCAGCTTGACGATGTTGAAGTTACCCGTGGCTTCGATGCTGTCGCCCTTGATGACAGAAATGGCCAGCGGCACGTCCTGCGCGGCTTCCTGGCGACGGCGGGCGGTGACGATGATCACGTCACCACGGGCCTGCTCTGGCTGATCGGCTGCCTCGGCTGGCGCCGTCGACGCATCCTGCGCAAAGGCGGCAGGCGCAAGGATGGATGCGCTCGCCGCACTGGCAAGCAACAGGTAACGCGCGATCATAGTCTTTTCCCCTTCCGGATGTCCGGTTTTCTGTTTCCGTCGTGACCGCTCCAGGGATCCGGTAGCGGCCTGTTTAGCCCCCTCTCCGACGGGAGAGGTTAGGAAATGTAAGTCAATCCTTGCCGTTGACGCCGTTGAACCGGCGCTTTTCCGTAATGTCGAGCTGAACGACCCTGGCGTCATGCACCGTCAGTGTGATCGATCCGAAGCGCAGCGCCTCCAGCGCGGAGCGCACGGCGGCGATGCTGGTCGATATGTCCTGACGTTCCGGTGCCACCCATCGCTCAGCTTCGTCATTGCTCATTCTCTTACCTCGTGACGCTTCCATATCTCAACTTTTCTAATAGACAAAAAAGCAATCCTCTCCCCGCTGATAGTTTCTCTATTCGTGCAGTAGATTTATGTGGGGCGCCCCGGCCTGAGCGATCAGGCGCGACCGATCAGGGGCGTCTGACGTTCGCCGTTCATCATCGCCGCCGGGCGCAACTGGCGCGCCAGCGCCGTCTGGTCGGCCGCCACGCCGATCAGCGTGTCGAGCAGCGACTGGCCGAAGCGCCATTCGCCAAGGCCCGATTCCGCGTTGATGTGGCCGCTATGGCCCGCGTCGACGATCTGGCTACCCCAATATTTGCCGATGCTGTGGGCGCGCTCGTAGAAAATATACGGGTCGTTGCGGCTTGCGACCATGATCGACGGGAAGGGCAGCGTGGCTTTCGGCACGGGGCCGAAGCCGCCGATGGTTTCCGGCGTCTCCATGCGGTCACAATCGGGCGGCGCGACCAGCAGCGCGCCGACGACGGGCCAGCCATAGGCTTGGCTCTGCAACGCCCCCCACCAGGCGACGGCAAGGCAGCCCAGGCTATGTGCCGCCAGCACGATCGGGCCGTTGACCGCGCGGATCGCGGAATCGAGTCGGTTCACCCACACATTGCGGTTGGGGCTGGCCCAGCTTCCCAGGTCCACCCGCTCGCAATCGCCGCGCTTCTGTTCCCAGATCGTCTGCCAATGGCCGTTGCCGCTATTGTTGAGGCCGGGGATGGTCAACACCACCGGCTGGCGTGCGTCACTGGCATGTCCGAATCGATCCATGGCCTGCTCCTCGAGTCTATCGCGAGCCTGGGATATAATTTCTATAATTTGAGTAGACAATAGCGCAGCGATGAAATGTGGCGAAATTTGGGCAACCGGAAATCGCCGATTTTGGCCCCCGGATTCCCGCGATTTTTCTTCGGCACCCCCACCCTTGCGCCCACTTCGCCGCAAACATTATTACAGCGTGAACTGCTCCGCCAGGCTGATGCTGTCCAGCACGCCGGCCATCTCGTCCCTGACGCGCAGCATCACCCGGTGCAGGCGGCACTCCTCTTCCGGCACGCAATTCTTGCACTGCTCATGCGCGAACCGGCTTGCGCATGGGACCAGCGCCAGCGACCCCCGCGTCAGCCGCACGATGTCGCCATAGCTGATGTCGATCGGCGACAGGGCCAGCCAATATCCCCCGTCCCGCCCCCGCTGCGTCGCCACCAGCCCCTCGCGCGACAGCTCGGACAGAATGACCGTCAGAAATTTCGACGGGATATTCTGCTTCTCGGCGATCTCGGTCAGCGGCACCGGCCCCTGCGCATAATGGTCGGCCAGATGCTGGAGGGCACGGATGGCGTAACGGGTCTTCTGAGACAACATCACCGCACATTCGGCGCAACCGCGCGGAATTTCAAGCGCTGCGGTTTGGAAATCTCACGGCGCGAGCGCCGCCCTCGCCAGTCCCGGGAAATCGCTGAACATCGCGTCCACGCCGGTCGCCGCCACGGCCTTCACGGCCCCTGCAAAATTGCCGTGCGCCGCCGGGTCGTCGCCGGTCTGGAACGGCTTGGGCAGGAACATGTTTTCCGCCCGCAACGTCCAGGGATGCACCTGCAGCCCCGCCGCATGCGCCGACGCCACCAACCCGCTGTCCGCCCCGTCCGGATGGATGACCATGTCGAAGCTCGGCCCGATGCCGTCGGCATAACCTGCAACCGCCTTCAGGCCCTCAGGCGTCATCATGTCGGCATAGGTGATTCCCGGCATATCAGGTGGGCCACCTTCCGACGCCACGAGCTGGATCAGCCGCAACCGCGTCTTCCCGCGCAGCAGCTTCAGGTTGCCTACCTCGAAAGACTGGATGAACACCGGATCATCGGCGGTGGTGTAGCCATATTTCTCCAGCATCGCGAGCAACGCCGCTTCATGCGGCAGGCCGATGGACGCGAAATAGGTCGGATGCTTGGTTTCGGGATACAGGCCGATCCGCCGCCCGGTCTCGGCTTCCTTCGCCTGCGCCAGCTTGATGACCTCCTCAAAGGTCGGGATCTGATACAGCCCGTCGAAGCGCCTGTTCGCCGTCCGCACCTGCGCCAGTCGTTCCCGCGCGCGCAGGGTGCGCAGTTCCGCCAGCGTGAAATCCTCGGTGAACCAGCCGGTGATCTCCGTCCCGTCGATCTTCTTCGTCGCCTTGCGGTCGGCGAACTCGGGATGCTCGGCCACGTCGGTCGTGCCGGATATCTCATTTTCGTGCCGCACCACCAGCACGCCGTCCTTGGTCAGCACCAGGTCGGGCTCGATAAAGTCCGCGCCCTGATCGATCGCACGCTCATAGCCCGCCAGCGTATGCTCGGGCCGTTCGCCGCTGTCGCCGCGATGGGCAATGATGAGCGGATCGGCCATGGCGGTTCCGGACAGGGTAAGGATAGCAGCGGCAATCAGGGCTTTGAACATCGGTCCTCCTGCCCCGGGGCGCTAGGCGCGCCGCGTGACGGTATCGTTACTGCTTGGCGAAGGTCTCGATATAGATATCCGGCTTGAACCCGACGATCGTCTTCTCGCCCAGATCCAGCACCGGCCGCTTGATCATGGAGGGGTTTGCCAGCATCAGCGCCACCGCCTTGTCAGCGTCGATCCCCTGCTTGTCCGCCTCGGGCAGCGCGCGGAACGTCGTCCCCGCGCGGTTCAGGATCGTCTCCCAACCATGTTCGGACACCCAAGCGCGCAGCTTGCCCTCATCCGCGCCCGCCGCCTTGTAATCGTGAAAGGCATAGTCGACGCCATGCGTCTCCAGCCATGTCCGCGCCTTCTTGATCGTGTCGCAGTTTTTGATGCCGTACATCGTGATAGGCATGGTCAATCCTTCCGTAGCGCGGTCACTTCAATCTCGATCTTCATCTCGGGCTTGATCAGACCACTTACAAGGCAGGTCGCAGCCGGGCGGATGTCGCCGAACGTGCCGCCCAGCACTGGCCCGATCTCGTCCCAGTACCGCGCATCGGTGATATAGTAGGTCGCGCGCACCACATCCGCGAAGGAAAAGCCGGCCTGATCGAGCGCCGCGCCGATGACGTTCAGCGCATTGGCGGCCTGGTCGGCGACACTTTCGGGCATGGCCTTCGTTTCCGGATCATAGCCCGTCGTGCCCGCGACAAAGCACCAATCGCCCTGGACGACCGCACGGGAATAGCCGACCTGCGCCTCGAACGGGGAACCGGATGAAATCAGTGTGCGGGTCAAATCGCTGTCCTTTCGAAGCGGCGGAAGAGATGATTCGGCTGATGCCGCCGCGGCCATAGCATGGCCGCCGGGGCAACCAAGCTGCTATTGGGCCAGACAGGAATTGAAGTCAGGCGCAGTTGAAATCGCGGGCAGCCTATGCTTTGCATAAAGCATGATCCGGTCCCCCCTTTTGATCCCGCTTGCCCTGTCCCTGTCGCTTGTTGCATGCGGCCGTCAGGAGCCGGTCAGCGACCTGCCGTCCTCGGAAGAACTCTCCAATGCGGCCAATGCTGCTGCGGCCGAGGCGCTGGAGAATGTTACCCGGGACGAAACGGCGGCGGAGGAGAACCGCAATTATGTCAATACGGCCCGCGGCTTCTCCATTACGTTGCCGGAAGGCTGGGTGCGCGACGCCTCGGCCAGCAACGGCGATGGCATAGTGTCGGAGGATGCCGGGGCGGGTGCCGACATCCGGGTCTTCTGGTCGAAAAATGATGGCGACAAGGACCTCCAGCAGATCGTCGAGGGCATGACCGAGGGATCGGAAGCGGTCGACGGCGATTTCGTCGGTAACGATGAATATCGCGGCACCGCCAATGACGGCGAAGGCAACAGCGTCGCTGTCCGCCTGATCCGCAAACCTGATGGTTCGCTGATCACGGCGACTTTCGTCTTTCCGGAAATGCTCAGCGAACAATATCTGGCGATTGGCCAGAAGGCGCTCGACAGCCTGCGCATTTTTGGCGCACCCGCTGCCGCCGAGCCAGCCGCCGCCTCCAATGCAACGGGAACCTGATCGCATATAGTTGACAAGGTCAACTATTTAAATCTACTCCGGCGTCATGACAGACACCGTAGCCGACCTGCGCGCCTTCAACCGCTTCCACACCCGGTTTTCAGGAGCGCTTCAACCAAGCTACATGGAAAGCGGCATGGGGTTGACCGCCGCGCGCACACTTTATGAGATCGCGCAGGGCGGGTCGACTGACGATGGCGGCATTCTGGCCATGGAGCTGCAGGACCGGCTGGATATCGATTCAGGGTATGCCAGCCGTATCCTGCGAGGGTTCGAAAAGCAGGGATGGATCATACGCGGCCGCGGAACTGACGCCCGTCGCCGTCCGATCAGGCTGACCGACGAAGGACTTAGCGCTTTTGACGCTTTGGACAGGCGGACGAGGGCGGATACGGAAGCCAGAATCGCCGGGCTGGATGACCTCGCACGGGAGAGGCTCTCGGACGCGCTCGCCACGATACGCCAGTTGCTTGGCGACAAGGTGGACGACCCTTGGGACATCCGCATCGCGCAGGCGGGAGACCTTGCCCTCATCGCGTCCCGGCAGACCATTCTCTACAACCGGGATTATGGCTGGGGGCGCGGGATGGAAATTCTGGAAAGCGAGGTGACGACTGCTTTCCTGCGGGATTTCAAGCCGGGGCGGGAGCAATGTTGGGTCGCGCGCCGCCATGAGCGGATGCTCGGGGCGGTCATGGTCGTCGATGCCGGCGGCGGTGTCGCGCAACTGCGGCTTCTTCATGTTGAACCCGATGCCCGCGGTATGGGAATCGGCGGCGCCCTGGTCGACCAGTGCATCGCTTTTGCGCGCGATGCCGGTTATGCCCATATGCGGCTATGGACGCACACCGTCCTGGAAGGCGCCCGGCGCATATACGAACGTGCGGGCTTCACGATTACCAGTGTGGAATTTCACAACCATTTCGGGGAACCGATCCAAGGCGAAACCTGGGAAATGCCTTTATAAACTGCCAAAATTTGCCTGGAGAGATCGGCTGTTGGGGCGTCTTTTGACATTGCAGCCAAATTGGGTGGAATTGAGCCCGTGAATCGTCTCCAGGCGATGATAATTAACCAAATGACAAGGCGCGCCGGGGCATAACCGATCAAACGGTGGAGGCGGCCCGGTTGCGGGACTTTGTGAAAGACGTATGGCGGCGATTGCCGGGACGGGGACAGCCGGTGTCCGGCGCCCGCTGGAATCCTGTCGACGCGTTCCGGCCATCCGTCCTGTTCATGTCCGCCAGCACGCTCGCCGCTGCGGCGCTGTGCATCGGCATTGCCCTCCTTGCGAACGACGGACTTATTGCCACTCTCGCTTCGCTCACGGCTCTTGTCAGCTGCGCCCGATTGATCGCTGCAGCCATCTTCCATAAGCGCCTCGGTCAGAATGAGGGCCTTGCCTCAGCCAGATGGGAACGCATGCATGAAGCGGGATCCTGGTCCTGCGCTGGCATCGCGGGCGCGCTCGCCTGCGCGACCCTGCTGCGCTCTTCGGACCCGATCCTACACGCGCTCTCCCTCGTTGTTGCGGCCAGCTATGCCGGCGGCATTTCGGGGCGGAATGCCGGCCGCGTATCGACGACGATCGGCCAATCCATGCTCGTGCTCGGGCCCACATCCATTGGGCTTTGGCTGACCGGCCAGCCCGGCTACCGGCTGCTCGCCTGCATCTTTGCAATGATGATATTCGGCGTCGCGGAAATCAGCGCCACCACGCAGCGCCTGATTATCGAGGCGTTGCGCGGGCAGCGGGATAAAGCGCAACTCGCAGTGAAATATGAAAGGCTCGCGCGGTATGACAGCCTGACAGGCGTTGAAAACCGCATGGCGATGCAGATGCGGCTGCGCGATATCTTCGAAGGCAATCGCAAGCCCCAGGACGCCGTCGCCATTCTCTGGATGGATCTCGACAGGTTCAAGGAGATCAATGACACGCTGGGTCATATGGTCGGCGATCATCTGCTGTGCGCCGTCTCGGAAAAGCTGGCCGAGGCGCTGGACGGACGGGGCCATGTCGCCCGATTTGGCGGTGACGAGTTCGTCCTGATCTGCCCCGATGTCAACCGGGAAGCCGCGCGCGCCATCGCCGCCGACGTTATGGAGCATTTTCAGCACAGCTTCGAGGTGTCGGGACATAATCTGACCATCACCGCTTCCATCGGCATCGCCATCGGCCCGCAGGACGGACGGGATATGGACGAGCTGATGAAGCATGCCGACGTCGCCCTGTACGAAGCGAAGCGGGATGGCCGGAATCGCGCGGTCAGCTTCACCTGGGCGATGAAGGAGGTCTTCAACCGTATCCATGATGTGGAGACCGGCTTACGCCAGGCCATCGAGAAAGGTGAACTCGCACTCCATTACCAACCGATCTTCGACCTCGCGACCGGCAACATCGTCACATGTGAAGCACTTATGCGCTGGGAGCATCCCAGGCTGGGCCGCGTTCCACCTTCCGAATTTATCCCGGCGGCCGAACGTATCGGCATGATAGAGCCCATAAGTACTTGGGCGCTGCGCGAAGCCTGCGCCGCCGCCGCGTCATGGCCGGCCGATATCAGGGTCGCGGTCAATATCTCGCCTGCATCTCTTACATCCGGCGAACTGCCCCGCACCGTCATTGCGACATTGCTGGAAACCGGCCTGCCCGCCCGTCGCCTGGAGCTGGAAGTCACGGAATCGCTCTTCCTGGAGAACAACCGGCACACAAGCCAGATCCTCCGGGAGTTACAGATCATAGGCTTGAAACTCGTGCTAGACGACTTCGGCACCGGCTATTCCTCGCTCAGCTACCTGCGATCCTACAGCTTCGACACCATCAAAGTGGACCAGAGTTTCATGGCCGCCATCGGCAACAGCCGGGAGGATCAAGCGATCATCCAGGCCGTGGGGCAGATCGCCAGCACGCTGGAGATGGAAACGGTGGCTGAAGGGATCGAGACAGAGGACCAGCTCCGTCACGCGCGCGAAGCCGGCTTCAACAGCGGCCAGGGCTTCCTGCTTTGTCCGCCGCAACCGCGCGAGCGGATGGCCGAAGTTCTTGCCGCCGGGAAAGGTATGCCGAGCGAACTTGCCGCGCCACCTCCCGCAGTACGCCGCCGCCGCGCATAACGGATATCGTAATTTTCCGGACATCTCGCTGCAATCTTATTATGGCGATGACGGTCGATACCGCGTTCCGGAAAGTGGCGAGACATGCGTCGTACGATTGCCCTGCTGCTGATGTTGACTACGGCGACGGCCGGTGTGGCGAAACCGGCCCCGCCTCCCCCACCCACGCGTCCAACCATCACCACTTCACCCGTCGCGTTGATGGTTGCCGCGCTCGACAGCAACGGCGACCTGCGCGTCACCCGGGGGGAATTCGATGCAGGCGTAAAACGGTCCTTCGAGGATGTCGCGGGCGGAAAGACCGAAATATCACCCATTGATCTCGACCACTGGGCGGCGCGATGGCTCGGCAGCAGTGGCGCATTGCCAGGTCTGCTGGATTTTGACACCGATGGAAACGACCGGATCAGCTGGTCTGAATTCGCCGCGCGCTTCGCGATGATCTTTGCAGGGTTCGATGCGAACAATGACGGCGTGCTCGATCGGTCCGAACTCATCAGCATCGGCGCGGCCCGGGATCAGGGCGGCGGACGGCCCGGCCAGGTCTCGGGCGGAAGACCGGCGCATGGCGGCGGCCCGCCGCCGCCGAACTGAGTTGGCCTAGGCATGGACGGCGAAAGCCTTTAAGGCGCGCGCCATGATTGATCGGCCCCGTTTTTCGTTCACCATTACCGCCAACGATGGCAAGGCACGCGCCGGCGCGATCGCCATGAAGCGCGGCGACATCCGAACACCTGCCTTCATGCCGGTGGGCACAGCCGCGACTGTAAAAGCGATGCGGCCAGCCGAAGTGCGTGCGGCCGGCGCGGACATCATCCTTGGCAACACCTATCATCTCATGCTGCGCCCTGGCGCGGAGCGGATTGACCGGCTGGGCGGGCTGCACCACTTTATGGGCTGGGATCGGCCGATCCTGACCGACAGCGGCGGATATCAGGTTATGAGCCTGTCGGCGCTCACCAAGATGAGCGAGGAAGGCGTCGCATTCGCCAGCCATATCGACGGGTCCCGCCACATGCTGACGCCCGAGCGATCAATGGAAATCCAGCGCCTGCTCGGCTCCGACATCGTCATGGCCTTCGATGAATGCACGAAGAACGGGTGCACACGCGACGAGGCGGCGATGTCCATGGAACGCTCGATGCGCTGGGCGAAGCGATCACGCGAGGGGTTCGACGCAGGCCATGATCACGCCAGCCGGTCAGCTCTGTTCGGCATTCAGCAAGGATCACTGGACGAATCGCTCCGTCGGCAATCGGCGGAACAGCTGATCGACATCGGCTTTGATGGCTATGCTGTCGGCGGGCTTGCGGTCGGCGAGGGGCAGGAGGCGATGTTTGCAACCCTTGACTTCGCACCGGGGCAGCTTCCGGCGGACAAGCCGCGATACCTGATGGGCGTGGGCAAGCCCGACGATATTGTCGGCGCTGTCGAACGCGGCATCGACATGTTCGATTGCGTGCTGCCGACCCGGTCGGGCCGAAACGGACAGGCATTTACCTGGAATGGTCCGCTCAATATTCGCAATGCGAAATTCGCCGAGGATCCAGGGCCGATCGATCCGACCTGCGGATGCCCCGCCTGTGCGACCTGGAGCCGCGCCTATCTACACCACCTTGTCAAAGCTGGGGAAATATTGGGCGCGATGCTCATGACGGAGCATAACATCTATTTCTATCAGGAATTGATGCAGGGGCTGCGCGACGCGATCGGCAGGAGTGCCCTGTCCGCCTTCGCCGATCAATTTCGCGCCCGCTATCTCAAACCGAAAGCGGCAGGCTCCCGATAGTCAGGGATTGATAGAAATGTCGATCGCATAGCTGCCCTCATCTTCATCATGATGCAGTGGAGCACGAAGCTGCCGCGACAATCCCGTCAGGATGCGGCCGAACCGGGATTCCAGATAGGCCAGCATTTTTGTCGACGGCTTATAGGCGTTGGAGGATAAGGTAAGCGTCGCTCGCCCATCCTCTTGGGTGGCATGAACCGAGATACGGATCGTTGACCCTGGATCCGTGAGCATGGCCAGTTCCACCAGTTCAGTGATCAGGAAGGCGACAGGCACAGCGACATCCTGGCTGACGTAGAGCTGATCACTGACAACCAGGAGCGAAGCATTTCCAGCGCCCGCCGGCGCTGTAGCGCGCAAGCTAGCACATAGTTCGCTGACAAGAGCGCGGACACCGACCCCGCGATTTTCCTCCAGCTCCGCATAGTGGTTGCGGTGCACCACGGACAGCGCGTCAACCCTGCGCTGGATGGACGCATAGGCGTCCGCTGCCTCGGGCGCCTCGGCAGAGCGGGAATGCAAGTTGATCAGACTGGCGATGATCTGCAGATTGTTCTTGACCCGATGATGGACCTCGCGCGTCAACCGCCGCTGACGTTCCAGACTATCGGCCATTTCCGCCTCATGTGTCGCAACGTCTTCACTGATTTCGCGGAACGTGTCGCCCAAGGCAGCAATTTCCCGCGCGGGCGTGCGCATGCGCCTTAACGGTTCCATGACTTCGCCCGGCCGGTAAGCCGCGACAGCCCGCCGCAAGATCACCAGCGGACGGATCAGCAGGCGGTTCACCACGATCCAGCCGATCACCGCCGCCGCAAACCACATCACCAACGGCAAGAAGAGAGAAAGCGCGCGCGCCAGTGTCACCGGCGGATCACGCACCATCATGGTCACGATGATGTCCGTCGGCGGCAAGGGAGCCGAAACACTGTCCACCGACTTCCCAGTCCGCGCAAGCATCCCGCCTATATCCATCCTCACACTGCCCTGCTGCAGGATGGTGTGCCTGTTCTGCAGTGACGAGGCAGGATCGGTAACCTGGTCGAGATAGGCGCGATCATAGAATGTGAGCGCGACGAGCCGCCGGTCATCGCTAATCGTGCGCATCATCAGCAAGCCGCGATGCGGAATCAGTTCGGCAACCGCCGTATCGAAATGATGCTCGGCTGCGATACCATCGCGCCACCCGTCAAAGGATCCGCAAATCCGATCCCCGTTCCGCGCATATATGCTGAAGCGGGTGTCCGACGACGCGCGGGAACGCAAGAAGGCGTCCGCCCTATGGCACATGTCGCCATCCGCCTTGCCCGCCGCAAAGGTATTGATGGTAAGTTTGAGAGCCGTCTGGTCCGCCATCAGTTCTGCACCCAGCTTGCGCGCACTCTGCGTCGCCGCGATGCGCAACAGGGCGCCCTTCTCTATGTCCGCGGTGCGGATGGCCTGGAGGGAGGCGACGAGTGCCACGATACCCAGAGGAAACAGCGCCAGGGTAAGGAGGCCGAACATCTTGACGCCGGTGGACCGGAAGATGTCGAGCCCGGAACCCGTTCTGCCCGCGTGCACCTCAGGCATTGCGCCAATGCTCCAAACGTCAGTCGAGCTTGCTTAGAAGATCAAGCATCTCGGCCGGGATCGCTTCGTCCACAGCCTTTTGATAGACGGATTTCAGCACAGTACCGACGGCGGAATTTTCCGAATTATGGGTCTGTGAAACGGGGGATTTACCGGATTTGCGGCGCGACGATTTGCCCGGTGCGTCAACAGCGCCGCCATGCTCGTCCCGATCACCGGCACTCCCATCCTGAACGATGTTGCCCGGCCGCATATCAGAAACCAAAACCTGCCCCTTCGTCGTCCCGCCAAATTCGTACCCACCGTCTAATCGCCGTAACATGTTGCGACGTCAATCCGTAGACCAGTACTTCATTTCGCATCCGGCAAAAAAACCGAACGACTGTGAAACAATTCTTCCGGTCGTTAGTTCCATGCTGGTTCGATTTTTCCTTGCCTGAAATATGGCGCAGGGTGTCATCGAATGTCGGGGTAAAGGAGGGGCTTGCCAAATAGGGCATTGGCGCTTCATCTTGCTTCCAGACCATAGACCCGGTGGCAAAGTCATGCTGGCCGGCATCATTATCGACCCGATCGTGGGTTAGGGAGAAGTACAGCTTTATGTCGCTCGGTCAGCAATTGCATCCGCACCTCCCCTTCCTCCGCCGCTATGCCCGTGCGTTGACAGGCAGCCAGGCCCATGGCGATTCCTACGTGCGCGCAACATTAGAGGCGATCGTCGCTGCGCCGGACGAATTCCCGCGCGATGTGGATGCGCGCCTGGGTCTCTATCGGACCTTCCATGCAATCTGGTCATCATCTCATCTGGAGGATTCACCCGGCTCCGCCGCTACGGGAGAGCGAGAGGCCATCGCCAATGCGCGACTTTCGCGTATTACGCCGCTGTCGCGTCAAGCTCTTTTGCTTACTGCGATGGAGGGTTTCAGCGATGAGGACGCTGCCTATTTGGTAGACGTTGCCGCGTCCGACATCGAATCGCTTGTCGAGGAAGCGTTGAAAGCTATCGAGGAGCAGACCCGCGCCAAAGTCCTCATTATCGAGGATGAACCGATCATCGCCATGGATATTGAAACCATCGTGCGTGACCTGGGTCATGAAGTCACCGCGATCGCGGTGACCCGCGATGAAGCCGTGCGAGAGGCGAAGGCGCAGCGCCCCGGCCTCGTGCTGGCCGACATCCAGTTGGCGGACGATTCCAGCGGCATCGACGCGGTGAAGGACATCCTCTCGGAATTCTCCGTGCCGGTGATTTTCATCACCGCCTTCCCCGAACGCCTACTGACGGGCGAGAGGCCTGAACCTACGTTCTTGATCACCAAGCCTTTCCAGCGCTCCACCGTCAAGGCCGCCATTTCACAAGCGCTGTTCTTCGATGAAGCGACCGCGCCCGCATGACTGGCGGATGAAGTGCGGGAACAACGCCAAGCTCTCTGCGTTAACAATGCGTAACGAATAGGGAGACGACCGTTGCCCGAACAGGAACAGCATATCGACGCCGAAGCTGCCCGCGCCGGCAGTACGCCGCACATAGTGCGCTATGTGCTGGTCATATCCCTAGTTCTGGCGGTTGTAGCGATGGCTTTCGTCCTCGCGGTCTGACACAGTTGGACAACCGCCGAAAACACCGGAGCATATTCTTTCTCTTATGCCAGATACAGCGCCACCCTGCCGGGAAGTCATTTTATACTGTCGCCGGTGCCTGACAGCGCACGGATCGCACGAATGACCGAGGAAACCGCCATCGTGGAACAGCCGCGCGAAGCGCTGTCTGATGCCGATTTCAAGCGGGAACTGGCAGCCGTCATTCCGCATCTGCGCGCATTTGGTCGTTCGTTGTCGGGCAACCGGGATCTTGCCGACGATCTCGTCCAGGAAACATTGCTGAAGGCATGGGCCGCGCGGCAACGGTTCCAGGCGGGCACAAATATGCGTGCATGGACGTTCATCATTCTGCGCAACCACTATCTTTCGCAAATGCGGCGTTCGCGTTTTCGTGGTGAATGGGACGATCTTACCGCCGATCGCCTGCTTGCTGCGCCTGCGGGACAAGACAAGCATATCGAACTCAGCGATATGCAACGTGCTCTGCTAGAGTTGCCGCAACCTCAGCGAGAGGCCCTGATTCTGGTGGGCGCGGGCGGGTTTGCCTATGAGGAAGCCGCCGAAATTTGTGGGGTGGCAGTAGGTACGATCAAGAGCCGCGTTGCGCGCGGGCGTGCCGCGCTCGAACAGATATTGGACGGCGGCGACTTACCGTCCCGTCGCCTGCAGAAAACCTCGGAGACGGGCGCTCTCAACGAAATCATGGACGATGTGGATAGACTTAGCAGGGGAAAATAATCCCCGGCTTTCGCCCCTAAAGGCGGTCTAACTGCTCCAGCAATCGCGCCATATCTTCGGGCAGATCGTTGCCCTTATCGATATAGGCTGAACGTAACGCGCGTCCCACACCCTCATGGGCCTGGGGCGGTTGCACGGAGAAGAAACTGGCCGGTTTCATGTCCATTTCCTGTGTTTGCATTGTTTGAACGCGATCAGCCATGGCTAGTGAACGAAGTGGTGCGGCAAAAGTTTCTGGCTTTTCGGCAACAAATGCAGCCAAAGCGCCACAGACGGCTGAGAGGAGCGTTGATGTCCAGCAATTGGCAGGGCGCATTGCAAAGGGCGGAAAGATATTCGCATTTCCTTGCCCGGTTGATGATCCGGCATGAGCCTATCACCAAAGCACTGGATTCCGGTGACGATGAGGGGGCCTGGGCTCTTGCCCATATGGCGGGCGAAGGCGCGGCTACCGTGGCGCAAAATCTGCGTTGGCGGCGTGGTGCGGTCGCGCTGGTCACCGCCATTGCCGATCTGGCGGGGGCATGGGACATGGATCGCGTCACCCGCAACCTGTCCGATTTTGCCGATATTGCCCTAGATACGGCCCTGAATGCTGCTTTCGCCGAGCGGTATCCGGGTGAGGAGCCGCGGGGCTTTGCTGTCGTTGCACTCGGCAAGCACGGCAGCCAGGAGCTCAATTACAGCTCGGATATCGATCCGATCCTGATCTATGACCCCCGCGTCCTCCCCCGGCGGGAACGTGAGGAGCCGGCAGAAGCGGCCGTACGCCTTGCTCGCCGCATGACGGAACTGCTCTCTACTCCGGACGGTGACGGCTATGTGTTTCGTGTCGATCTTCGGCTGCGCCCCTCGCCGGAGGTCACCCCGATCGCCCTCCCGGTGGAGGCTGCGATCAGCTACTATGAATCCATGGCGCTTGGCTGGGAACAGGCGGCCTTCATCCGTGCGCGCACCGCGGCGGGCGACGAGGCGCTGGGCGATTATTTCCTGCAGCAAATCCGCCCGTTTCTCTGGCGCCGTTCGCTCGATTTCGGGGCGATCGATGCTATTCTCGATATTTCTCGCCGCATTCGCGACCACTATGCGCAAGGCCAGGCATTCGGACCGGGATACGACCTGAAGCGTGGCCGCGGCGGTATCCGCGAGGTGGAATTCTTCGCGCAGGTTCACCAGTTGATCCATGGTGGCCGCAATCCGAACCTGCGTGCGGGCGCAACGCGAAAGGCGGTCGCTGCGCTAGGGAGCGCCGGCATCATCGAACCCGATGTGGCGAGGCATTTGGACGACGCCTATGTGGTGCTGCGCACCATCGAGCACCGATTGCAGATGGTTGATGATCGCCAAACGCATCAGTTGCCCACCCGGACCGACAGCATGGATCATGTCGCGCGCCTCCACGGCCTTGAGCATGGAGATGCGCTGCTCGGCCTGCTCCACCCTCATGTCCAATGGGTTGGCGCAAATTATGACCGGCTGACCCGTGAGGAGGATCAGGACCGCCTGCCCCATGACGGCGCCACACTGAAAGCCGCGCTGGCCGAGATGGGTTTCGCCGACGCCGAAACGCCCGCCGCCCGCATCGCGCGCTGGCGCGACGGATCGGTGCGCGCCCTGCGCAGCGCGCCAGCCCGGGAGGCCCTTGAGGAGGTTCTCCCCAGCCTGATGACGGCGCTTGCACGGGCACCGGATGGCCAGACAGCGCTCAACCGCCTTGACGACCTTATCGGTCGCCTGCCCAGCGCAATCAATTTCTTCAAGCTGCTCGCCGCCCGCCCTGCATTGACCCAGACCATGGCCGAGATATTGAGCCACGCGCCCGCCCTCGCCGATGCGCTCGGTCGCCGGGCCGAATTGCTCGACGGACTGATTGACGCCTCGGCCTTCGACCCTGTGCCGTCCGTGGAGCTTCTCGCTCACCAGTTCGCAGCTCTCGACACCGGCGAGGATTATCAGGTGCTGCTCGATCGCGTTCGCCAGCGTGTCGGCGACAAACGGTTCGCTCTTGGCGCACAGATCGTACGGGGCGCGGCCGATCCGCTGGACGTGGCAGCGGGTTACTCCCGTGTTGCCGAAGCAGCGATCGAAGCGCTCGCCCAAGCGACAATCGCTCAGTTCGAGGAGGCCCATGGTAAGGTTCCGGGTGGAGAACTTGCGATCCTCGCCCTCGGCCGTCTGGGTGGTGGAGCGCTCACCCACGCATCAGACCTCGACCTCATCTATCTCTTCACCGGCGATTTTGCGGCGGAATCGGATGGTCCCAAGGCGCTTGGCGCGACCCAATATTTTAATCGGCTGTCACAGCGGATCGGAAATGCGTTGTCGGTGCCCACCGCGTCAGGCCCCCTCTATGAGGTAGACACCCGCCTGCGCCCATCCGGCGCGCAGGGCCTGCTTGCCGTCAGTTTCGACAGCTTCGCTCGCTACCAGAAGGAAGAGGCGTGGGCCTGGGAGCATCTCGCGCTTACCCGTGCCCGCCCAATTTTCGGGCCACCAATAGCGCGCGAAGGCCTATCGAAAATCGTATCCGAAGTCCTCCATATGCCTCGCGATATCGATCAACTGACCGAAGAAGCGGTTAAAATGCGTGCCGAAATCGCGAAGCACAAGCCGCCAGCGGGGCCGCTCGACGCCAAACTGGTGGAGGGTGGCCTGGTCGATCTGGAGTTCCTGATCCACGTCACGCAATTCCGTCATGGCATGGGATTTGTGCCGCAACTCGGGACGGCGCTTCGCCTTTTGGTCGACGCAGGCCATCTGCCGGCCGATCTGCTTCCCGCGCATGACCTCATCACCCGCTTCCTCATCGTGTCGCGGCTGGTTTCCCCCAAGTCGACCGAGCCGCCGGAGGCGTCAAAGGCGCTGGTCTCACGGGCTTGTGGAGCTGAGGGCTGGGACGCGCTGCTTGCAAGCTATGACGCCGCGCGGCAAAGCATCTCTACGCGATGGGGTGAGATCGTCGCAACCCATGGAGAACAGGCATGATCAATGAGGGAGACAAGGCGCCGGATGCCTCGCTGGAAGACATGGATGGCGCGCCTTTCACTTTGAAAAAATATCGCGGCAAGCCGCTGGTGGTCTATTTCTATCCGAAGGCCGACACGCCCGGATGCACCAGCGAGGCGCAGGCTTTCACGGCGCATGCCCCCGCATTCGCGAAACTTGGCGTCCCTGTGATCGGGGTATCAAAGGACAAGCCAGCCAAGCTGAAGAAATTCAGCGACAAATATGGCCTCGACGTCTTGCTGGCATCCGATGAGAAAGGCGGCTTTTGCGAAGCGTTCGGCACCTGGGTCGAAAAAAGCATGTATGGTCGCAGCTATCTGGGCATCGAACGCTCGACCTTCCTGATCAGCGCGGATGGCAGGGTGCTGAAAGTCTGGCCGAAGGTGAAGGTCAAAGGTCATGCGGAGGATGTTCTGGCGGCGGTTCAGGCTCTCTAGAGCATCCCGAAGCCGCTTATGAAAACGCTTGCCCTCGCTTGCCGGGAAGTCCTGCTTACCCCTGATCCCCACGCGAAGGTCATGGCTGCGCGCGCCACCGCGCGGGACTGGCGGCTGGGCCGGTTGGCGCACGGCTTCGATGTGCCAATGCCGGACCGTCCCGCACGACCGGCTTTGCCTGAATTACTGCACCCCCACCGTATGCCTCGGCGAGGCAAGGCCGGATCGGAACGTTCCCGAATCGCCATGCTCCATGCGCTGGCGCATATCGAATTTGTCGCAATCGACCTTGCCTTCGATTGCGCGGGCCGATTCGGCGGCGGCTTCGATCCCGCTTTCGCCGACGACTGGATGCGCGTGGGTGCCGAGGAGGCGATGCATTTCGCCCTCCTTTCCCGCCGGCTGCAATCGCTGGGCTCGTCCTATGGCGTACTTCCTGCCCATGATGGCCTGTGGGAAGCGGCGGAGGAGACAGCGCATGACGTCATGGCGCGCCTCGCCATCGTCCCAATGGTGCTGGAAGCGCGCGCGCTGGATATCACTCCCGCTACAATCGATCGATTTTCTACGGCGGGCGACTTAATTTCCGCGCGTATGCTGGGTCGGATCATGCAAGATGAAATTCGGCACGTATCCGCAGGGACCAAATGGTTCGTCTCAGCGGCGAGCCGAGCGGGATTCGATCCGTATGAATCGTACCAAATCCTTGTAAAACGCCATTTTCGCGGCAGCCTGAAACCTCCGTTCAACGACTCAGCGCGTAGCCAAGCCGGTTTAACGCGCGAATACTATGCTGCGCTTGCGTCATCACGGTTAATTTGCACTCTATGACCCACGGGGGCAGCTCAAGCTGCTTATAAATAGGGTCATATGCCACGTTGGCTGGGTTCGCCATCGGGGTAAGAGTTGGGGTTCGCATGTCGCAAAGCCATAAAAAGAACAATAGTCGCAATCATTTGTTCCAGTCCGCCAAAACTTTTCTCGCCGTCGCCGTCTTCGGCATGCTGTGCGCCGCCGCTCCTGCCCGTGCCGCCGCTGATGAAGAAGATGGCCCGTATGCCGACATCAGCGAAGCTGACGCCAACGCCCTGGGCAAGGGCGATGCAGGCTTTCAATCCATTTTTTCCAGCCTGAAGAGCATGGACGGCGGCATGCAGACGGCCGTGTATATTCCGTCCGGCCGCCCGGTCGACAAGATGATCGGCCTGACCAGCAGCTTCGGCGTCCGTTCCGATCCCTTCAACGGCCATGCCCGCATGCATAAGGGCATCGACATTCCCGGCGCGATCGGCACGCCGATCTACGCGACTGCCGACGGTATCGTCAGCCGCGCCGGCTGGGCCAGCGGCTATGGCAACCTCGTCGAGATCTCGCACGGCAACGGCATGCAGACCCGCTACGGCCATATGTCGAAGCTGATCGTCGAACCGAACACCCGCGTCCGTCGTGGCCAGATCATCGGCCTGATGGGCTCGACCGGCCGCTCCACCGGCAGCCACCTCCACTATGAGGTTCGCGTCGACGGCACCGCCATCAACCCTGTGCCGTTCATCGCAGGCTCCGAATATCTCATCGCCATGAACACCAAGCCCCCGGTCGCAATGGGTGGTCCGACGCCGAAACAAGAACATGACGCGGACTGATCCCACCAATTCGCCGGTCGCCTGACCGGCATCAGCAAAAGGCCCGGGAGCGTAACCGCTTGCCGGGCCTTTTGCTGATCCCTATCTATGGCGCATGAGCGATATCGACCTGACCCCTTCGGCCGCCGCGCGCGTGTCTGTCATTGCCACGAAGACCGGGAAGCCGGCCATTCTACGCCTGGCGGTGGAGGGTGGCGGCTGCTCCGGATTTCAGTACCGCTTCGGGCTGAGCGAGGGTGTCGAGGCGGACGACTTGGCCGTGGAGCGGGATGGCGTGACGCTGGTGGTGGACGCCATGAGCCTGGACCTGGTGCGCGGATCGGCGGTGGACTTTGTCGAGGATATGGGCGGGTCGGCGTTTAAGGTCACCAATCCCAATGCGACCGCCGGATGCGGGTGCGGGTCCAGTTTCTCGATCTGAAGTTCTTGGCGAAAGTTGTGCAAGTCGGGGGTCGGAGGATTTTCCTACCCATTTCCAACTTTCCTACCCATTTCCAACAGGGCCAAATCCGGTCAGCGTGACCAGCGCGCCCAGATGGCGGTGGGGAGCAGCAGACCGCGCGCTTCCTCCCGCACGGCGAGTTCCCCCGCCTCCACCTTTCCGGGCAGACCGGCGAACGCCTGCGACAGCAGTTCCCCGATCGCGAGCGCCGACATGCGAACCGCGTAGACGGTCAGGAACAGGAAACGGCTGTCGGCATCCAGCAGCGCGCGGCAGTTGGCAATGAGACCGGGCAGATCCTCCTCCAGCCGCCACACTTCGCCATCGGGTCCGCGGCCATATTTGGGCGGATCGAGCAGGATGCCGTCATAGCGGCGGCTCCGGCGCACCTCCCGCGCGGCGAATTTGGCGGCGTCATCGACGATCCAGCGGATCGGCCTGTCCCCCATGCCGGAAAGATCGGCATTGGCGCGACCGGCGGACACGGATTTCTTCGAGGCGTCGACATGCACCATCTGCGCGCCGCCGGCGGCCATGGCGAGCGTGCCGACGCCGGTATAGCCGAACAGGTTCATCACCTGCGGCTCCGGCTTGTCCGCCACCTGCACGCGCATCCAGTCCCAGACCGGCGCCATGTCCGGGAAGAAGCCGAGATGGCGGAACGGCGTGCAGCTGGCCTGAAAGGTCACCTCGTTCCATGCCAGCGGCCAGCCGTCCTTCGGCACGGGCCTGTCATAATACCAGCGGCCGCCCCCTTCATCATCCGATCCCGGGATGAATTCGCCGTCGGAGGTCCAGTCAGCGGTGGCGGGCGCCCACATGGCCTGCGGTTCGGGGCGGATGAAGCGGTAGGCGCCGTAGCGTTCGAGCTTCCGGCCGTTGCCGGAATCGATCAGGCCGTAGTCTGGCCAGGGTTCGCCGATGAGGGTTTGGAGGTCCATCACCCTACACCCGTTCGTGTCGAGCGAAGTCGAGACACGCATACGCCGCGCGAGGTCCCTCGACCTTGGCCTGTCCTGAGCGCCTGCCTTGGCAGGCAGTCGAAGGGCTCGGGACGAACGGATGTGGGGAGAAAGGCTTCACGCCTTCGCCGTCGCATGCTCCGCGACGAAGCCGGTGATCGCCTCGAACGTCGCGGGCAGTTTGGTGTAGGCTTCCTCGCGATCGAACAGGCTGCCGATGCGGGCGGGGAGCGACGGGCGAGTGCCGGTCGCGCGCTCCACGGCGTCGCGGAACTTGGCCGGATGCGCGGTCGCCAGCGTGACGATGGGGATCGTTGGATCGATATCCGCGCCCTTCGCGGCGCACAGGCCGACGGCGGTGTGCGGATCGATGATCTGGCCGCCGCCTTCATAAGCCCAGCGCATGGCGAGCGTCATGCCGTCCGCATCCACGCGCGTGGAGGAGAAGAGGCCAGCCGCGCCTTCGCGCTGCGCATTGGTGAGGCGCATCGCCCTTGTCGCCTCGAACCCGCGCATCTGCTCCGCAAGCGCGATGCCGTCCCGGCCGCCTGCATCGAACAGCAGCCGCTCAAAATTGGAACTGACCTGGATGTCCATGCTGGGGGTGGCGGTGGCGACGACCTTGCCCTGGCTGTAGTCGCCATCGCTCAGCGCCCGGTGCAGGATGTCATTGACGTTGGTCGCGACGATGAGCTGGCGGATCGGCAGGCCCATGCGCGCGGCGACATAGCCCGCGAACACGTCGCCAAAATTTCCGGTCGGCACGGCGAAGGCGATTTCCCGCCCCGGCGCGCCCAGGCGCACGGCGGCGTAGAAATAATAGACGACCTGCGCCATCAGCCGCGCCCAGTTGATGCTGTTCACGGCGGAGAGGCGGAAGCGGCCCGAGAAGCCGGGATCGTTGAACATGCGCTTCACCAGCGCCTGCGCATCGTCGAAGCTGCCGTCGATGGCGATATTGTGGACGTTGGGCGCGCGCACCGTCGTCATCTGGCGACGCTGAACGTCAGACACGCGGCCATCGGGATGCAGCATGAAGATGTCGATCTTCTCACGACCCGCAACGGCGTCGATGGCGGCCGAGCCGGTGTCGCCGGACGTCGCGCCGACGATGGTCAGATGGTCCTCGCGCCGGGACAGGAATTTCTCGAACAGCAGGCCGAGAAGCTGGAGCGCAACATCCTTGAAGGCGAGCGTCGGGCCGTGGAACAGTTCCAGCAGCCAATGCTGATGATCGAGCTGAACCAGCGGCGTCACCGCCTCTACGCTGAACCGGCCATAAGCCTGGGTGCAGAGGTCGCGCAATTCCTCTTCGCTCAGCGATCCGGCGACGAAGGGAGCCATGACGCGCACGGCGGTTTCGACATAGGAGAGGCCCGCCATCGCGGCGATCTGATCCGCGGTGAAGGACGGCCATGCCTCCGGCAGATAGAGTCCGCCGTCGGACGCGAGGCCGGCAAGCGTCACATCCTCAAACCCGAGCGCGGGCGCGCTCCCCCTGGTGCTGATATATTTCATCGTGGCTGGCGCGGTAGCGTTGTGTGGCCCGGGGGGCAAGGGTTTAGGGGTGTTTTCGTGGGGGCGGCGTGTTGTTGGGGATGGGTGTGGTGGGTGGCGGTGTTGGCAGCGGCGTGTCGGGGTAGCGCAGGCGCTCGCTTTGCTCGCGACCCGCCCCTGCCCCCTCCCTCAAAGGGAGGGGAGTTTATGGCTGGAATGGGTGGTTAGCGGACAGTTGGCTTTTCCCTCTCCCTTGAGGGAGAGGGTTGCGCAGACTTGGCAGCTTGCTGCCTAGTCGTAGCTGGGTGAGGGGGTGCGACCTTTGGATCGCGCGGACCATAAGCCCGATCACCCTCATCCAACTCCGCCTAATTCGCTGCGCTCATAAGGCTTCATATCCTTCTCCCTCAAGGGAGAAGGTTTCTTAAAACGTCCGCAAATGGTCGTCAGGCGACGGCCTGCAATCCTTTGCGCTGGATGATGGAGAGGAGGCGCAGTGCGGGTCCCCCGGGGCGCTTCACATTGCGTTCCCAATCCGAAACCAGGTTACGCGACACGTTGAGATATGCGGCGAACACCGGCTGCGACACATTTTCACGTTCACGGATGGCGCGGATTTCGTCGCCCGCAAGCGCGGGCGCCGGGATAAGGCACGCGTCATCAAAGGTGCGAAGCGTTGCCTGCGTCACGACACCGGCGTCATGGGCATCACTTATCATCTCATGGATCGCACCGGCGATTTCGCTGCGATACCCCTTATCCTTCGACATCTTGCCCATCGTCAATCTCCATCAGCGCTCCGGTTGCCACCAACTGGTCCAATTCCTCTTCACTCCAACCAAATGCCTCAGCTGCCGCCTTTTTCAGTAGTGCAAGGTCTGTCTTCGCAATATTCGCCTGCCCGCTCTTAGCAAAACCGAATGCAAAAATTGCGCGATCGCCCCGGCGAAACAAGATGAGAGTGCGATAGCCTCCCGATTTGCCCTGACCGGGACGCGCCACACGCTGCTTGATAACCCCGCCACCGAGGTCAGCATCGATCAATCCCGCTTCGGCGCGCTGCACCGCCTCCCGAAGCGCAGAGTCGCTTATCCGTTCCTTCCGTACGAAGCGATCGAACCAGCCGTTCTTGAAAATGCGGATAGCGGCAATTCTCCTACTCCTCCGCCTTTATATAACACTTTGCGTTATATTTCAATCATTCTTGGGAAACGGATGGGAGGGTGAGGACCCTGCCTAATTGTCAGAAGAGGCGCGAGCCTATGGCTCGCTTCCCTCATCCAACTGCGCCTAATTCGCTGCGCTCATAAGGCTGCGTATCCTTCTCCCGCCTGCGGGAGAAGGGTTTGGGGAAGCCTACGACTCCGCCGGGCCAGCCAACCGCTTGCGCACGGCCAGCCCGTAGATAACCGCCGCGATCCCGGCGAAGAGGAACCATTGCACGGCATAGGCGAGATGGTTGTTGGGCACATCGTCGACCTTCGGCGGCGCGGCGGCTTTTAACCCGGCGGCGGGGGTTCGGGCGATGAGCATGGGGCGGAGCGGCATGGATTTTTCGACCAGGCGCGAGAGCAGCGAGCGGTGATCGGGCTCCTCCGCGATCCAGCCTTCGACCTGTCCGCCGGTCCATGCGGGTTTCAGCGCGGGCTTTGTGCTGACGCCGAGATTGACCAGAACGCCAGGCCCCTCCGCGCCGGTTGCGCACTCGGCGATGTAGCGGAAGCCCATGGCCCCGTCCGCCGCCCTGCCCGCCTCGTCCCGCCAGCCGACGACGCGCAGGCAATGGGCGGAGGATTGGCGGAACAGCAGGTCCGGCGGCACCGGGCCGATGTCCGGAAAGCGGGTGGAGGGCTTTGCCGGATTGGCGCGCAGGATGGCGAGCATTGCCTCCTTTTCCCCGCTGCGCTGCAATTGCCAGACGCCTAGGCCGATCATGACGGCGACGGCCAGCGCGACGATCAGCGTGGACAGGATGGGCAAGCGGCGGATCATGATGTCACTCCCGGGCGGGCGAGCGTGCCCTCCCGCGCCTTGTTGCGATATTCCAGGATCAGCAACGCGGCCTTCGCGACCCGTAGCGACCCGATCACCGCAACGATCGTCAGCGGAATCCACAAGAGCATATGTACCCAGAAGGGCGGATGCAGCTTCACCTCCATCACCACGGCCATAGCCGTGACGATGGCGCCGACGATCAGGATGAGGAAGGCGGCGGGGCCATCGCCCACGTTGAATTGCGCGAAGGACAGGCCGCAGGCGCGGCAAGCGCCCGAGAAGCGGACGGTCGTGGCGAACAAAGTGGGCTGATTGCATTGCGGGCACAGGCCCCGCGCCGATGCGACCAGCAGAGGCGGATTGGCCGGTGCTCCCGCCGATGGCTGGCCGTCAGGCACGCCCCATGCACCAGGGATCGGGCCGCAAATCCTGCGGCGGGCCGGCGAGGCCGGGCTCGGGAAAGCGGGACTTGAAGGTGAAGGCGTCGGCGCTGGGGCCGAAGCGATCGAGCAGCCAGAGGCGCGAGAGGGCGTCGTTGACGGTCGGCACGGTTCCGGCGGGGATCCACCAGAGGGCCTGATAGGCGCCCTGGAACCGTTCGAAATATTCGCGGCGGCGGGCCATTTCCGGCGTGTGGGCGCTGCGATAGACGAAATCGAACAGGGATTGCGCGTCTGTCCACACCGACATGTTGGGGATCAGCAGCGGGTCGGGCGAACATAGGATGTCGGTGGCGTTGCCGCCCTCATCCTTCAATCGCCAGACAAAGCCCGGCGACGATTCCGCCAGGGCATTGATGCGGTCCAGCGCGTCGAAGAAGGGCTGAACGCGCGGATCGCCCTTCGGAGCGATGAGGCGCCCGATGTTTACCTGAGCGAGATGGTAATCCTGCCCGGTCATCGCAGCGCCTCCGCCAAGGTTTTAGCCGGCGTGGACGGGCGCGCCCCAGCCACCCCAGACATAGATGGCGCAGAAGAGGAACAGCCACACGACGTCGACGAAGTGCCAGTACCAAGCCGCCGCCTCAAAACCGAAATGCTGGCGCGGGGTGAAGTCGCCCTTATACGCGCGCACCAAGTTCACGATCAGGAAGATCGTGCCGATGATGACGTGGAAGCCGTGGAAGCCGGTCGCCATGTAGAAGCCCGACGTATAGGGGCTGCCGCCGAAGGCGAAGGGCGCGTGGGCATATTCATAAGCCTGGATGCTGGAGAAGAGCAGGCCCAGGACGATCGTGCACCACAGGCCCTTCTTCAGGCCGTCGCGGTCGCCATGGATCAGCGCATGGTGCGCCCAGGTCACGGTGGTGCCCGAGCAGAGCAGGATCAGCGTGTTGAGCAGCGGCAGTTCGAAGGCATTGAGGACCTCGATGCCCTTTGACGGGAACAGGCCGTTGATGGGCGCGAGTTCCGAGGGGAAGAGCGAGAAGTCGAAGAAGGCCCAGAACCAGCCGACGAAGAACATGACCTCCGACGCGATGAACAGGATCATGCCGTAGCGCAGGTGAAGCTGAACCACCGGGGTATGATCGCCGGCATGCGCCTCGCCGATCACCTTGGCCCACCAGCTGTACATGGTGAACAGCACGCCCGCGACACCGGCGAAGAAGACCCAGCCGCCATGCGCAGGGAGCGCATCGGGATGCATCCACATGATGGCGCCGAAAGCCATGACCAGAGCCGACATCGAGCCGAAGAGCGGCCAGATGCTGGGCGGGAGAATATGGTAATCGTGGTTCTTGGCGCCTGCCATCGTCTCATCTTCCCTGTTCGTTATCTGCTAATGCCTTAGCTTGGCTTCTTTCCGTTCTCAACCGGGTAGAAGGTGTAGCTCAAGGTAATTTCCTGCGTGTCCTTATTGTCCGGATCGTCGAGGATCTTGGGGTCCACGAAGTAGATCACCGGCATGCGGACCTCCTCGCCAGGCTTGAGCGTCTGCTGCGTGAAGCAGAAGCACTGGATCTTCGTGAAATAGGCCCCCGCCTGCGACGGCGAGACATTGAAGGCGGCGGTGCCGGTCACGGGCTTGTCCGACATGTTCTTCGCCACGAAGATCGCCATGTCGCGCGACCCGATGGTGATGGTGTCGGTGGGATGCTCCGGATAGAATTTCCACGGCATGCCGGGCGTGACGTTCGAATCGAAGCGGATCGAGAGGGTATGGCCGGTGGCGATCTTGATCCCCGCGACGCTGTCCGCGCGCTGGGGCGTGCCGCCATAGCCGGTCTTTTCGCAGAAGATGCGATAGAGCGGCACGGAAGCGAACCCCATGGCCAGCGAGACGATCGCGACGACCGCGCCCATCATGAGCGTCCGGCGGTTCCGATCGGCCAGGTTCTGAGGGGCAGTCGCCATCAGTGGCCCGCGATCTTGGCGATCGAAATCCCGTAGAACAGGATGACGAGCGCGCCGAGGAGCAACCCTACGACGATCGAGCGCGACCTCTGCCGCGCGCGCACTTCCTTCTGTTCCTCGGGCGTCATGCGAACACCCAGCGATCGACGACGACCGCGCCGAACAGGAGGAAGAGATAGAGGATCGAATATTTGAACAGACGCCGTTCCGGCTTCATCCGCTCCGGATCGCTCTCGCGGTGGACCGAGACCTGGAAGGCGAAGACGGCGAACAGGGCGGTGCCCAGGAAGGCCGTGGTGCCGTAGATCGGGCCGGTCAGGCGCAGCAGGACCGGGGCCATGGCGGCGGCGGCCATGATGGCGGTGTAGAGCCAGATCTGGCGGCGGGTGGCGACCTCCCCCGCGACGACGGGGAGCATGGGGATGCCCGCCTTGGCATAGTCGGTCTTCACGAACAGGGCGAGCGCCCAGAAATGCGGCGGCGTCCAGAAGAAGATGAGGGCGAAAAGCGCGACCGGCAAAGCGCTGACGTCGCCGGTGACCGCCGCCCAGCCGATGACAGGCGGGAAAGCCCCGGCCGCGCCGCCGATGACGATGTTCTGCGCCGTGCGGGGTTTCAGCCACATGGTGTAGACGATCACATAGAAGAGGATCGAGACCGCAAGGATCGCCGCCGCCAGCCAGTTGGTCGCCAGGCCGAGCAGGATCACCGAGAAGAAGGACAGGCCGACGCCGAAATGCAGGGCCGACTGGCGGTCCATGCGGCCGGCGGGCAGCGGGCGACCGGCGGTGCGCTTCATCTGCGCATCGATCTCCGCCTCATACCACTGGTTGAGCGCGCCGGCGGCGCCCGCGCCCAGGGCGATGCAGAGGATAGCGGTGAAGCCGAGGATCGGATGGATGCCGCCGGGCGCGGCCAGCAGCCCGCACAGGCCCGTAAACACGACAAGCGTCATCACCCGGGGCTTGGTCAGCGCCAGGAAATCGCGCCAGTGGGCGGGCAAGGTGCGTGTATCGATCGTCACGGTCGTCATATGCGTTCCTGCCCTTCGGGCATGAAGGGCGAATGGATCGGGAGCGAACGGATCAGGGGCAGGCCCTTGTGAAGCCCGCCCCGACCCGGATTTCATTCTGCCGGTCCTTAGTGATGACCAGCGTCGTCGATGATCGGCAGCGTCTCGAACTGGTGGAACGGCGGCGGGCTGCTCAGCGTCCACTCCAGCGTCGTCGCGCCTTCACCCCAGGGGTTATCCGCAGCCTTCTTGCCGGCCGCGAGCGACCAGATCAGGTTGACGAAGAAGATGATCATGCCGACGGCCATGATTTCATAGCCATGGCTGGCAAGCGTGTTCCACTTCTCGAACGCCGCCGGATAGTCCGGATAGCGACGCGGCATGCCCGACAGGCCCAGGAAGTGCATCGGGAAGAACAGCACGTTCACGCCGATGAAGAACACCCAGAAGTGCAGCTGACCAAGGAACTCGTTGTACATCTTGCCGCTCATCTTCGGGAACCAGTAGTAGAACCCGGCGAAGAGGCCGAAGACCGCGCCCAGCGACAGCACATAGTGGAAGTGCGCGACGACATAATAGGTGTCGTGCATCACGTCGTCGACGCCGCCATTGGCCAGCACGACGCCGGTGACGCCGCCCACGGTGAACATGAAGATGAAGCCGATCGCCCACATCATCGGCGTCTTGAAGCTCATCGAGCCACCCCACATCGTGGCGATCCACGAGAAGATCTTGATGCCGGTCGGCACCGCGATGACCATCGTGGCGGCGGTGAAATACATCTTCACGTTCACGGACATGCCGGTCGTGAACATGTGGTGCGCCCACACGACGAAGCCGACGACGCCGATCGCGACCATGGCATAGGCCATGCCGAGATAACCGAAGACAGGCTTGCGGCTGAAGGTCGACACGATCTGGCTGACGATGCCGAAGCCCGGCAGGATCATGATGTACACTTCAGGATGGCCGAAGAACCAGAAGAGATGCTGGTACAGTTCCGGATCGCCGCCACCGGCCGCGTCGTAGAAGGTCGTGCCGAAATTGCGGTCCGTCAGCAGCATGGTGATCGCGGCGGCAAGAACCGGCAGCGCGAGCAGCAGCAGGAAGGCGGTGACCAGCACCGACCACACGAACAGCGGCATCTTGTGCAGGGTCATGCCCGGCGCGCGCATGTTGAAGATGGTGGTGATGAAGTTGATCGCGCCCAGGATCGAGCTGGCGCCCGCGATATGGAGCGACAGGATCGCCATGTCGACGGCCGGGCCCGCGGAGCCGCTGGTCGAGAGCGGCGCATAGACCGTCCAGCCCGTGCCAGCGCCGTTGCCGGTGCCGCCGGGAACGAAGGTCGACCCGAGCAGGAGCACGAAAGCGGGAATCAACAGCCAGAAGGAGATGTTGTTCATGCGCGGGAACGCCATGTCCGGCGCGCCGATCATGATGGGCACGAACCAGTTGCCGAAGCCGCCGATCATTGCCGGCATCACCATGAAGAACACCATGATCAGGCCGTGGGCGGTAATCAGCACGTTCCAGAGGTGATACGCCTGATCCATCGACGCATCGGGACCATCCATCCACATCGCCCAGGTGTGCAGATACTGGATGCCGGGATGCGCGAGTTCCGCGCGCATCAAGCCGGAAATGCTGCCGCCGATGATACCCGCGATGATCGCGAAGATCAGGTAGAGCGTGCCGATGTCCTTGTGGTTCGTGGACATGAACCAGCGGGCGAAGAAAGCCGGCTTGTGCTCGCCATGATCGTCATGGGCGTGGGACCCGTGGAAATCGTCGGGATTGGCTGTGGTGGTGCTCATGGGTGTGGGGCCCTTACATCAAATCTTGGCGGGCGCGGCGGCGGGCGCAGCGGCTGCGGTCGTGGCCGGCGTCGCCGCCTTGCCCTTCGGGTTGCCGCCCTGCGACAACACCCACTGTTCGAACTGCGCAGGCGGCAGCGCCTCGATCGCGATCGGCATGAAGCCGTGGCGCGCACCGCAAAGCTCCGAGCACTGACCATAATAGACGCCAGGCTTGTCGATGGTGAAGCTCTTCTCGTTCAGGCGGCCCGGAACGGCGTCCATCTTCACCCAGAGCGAAGGCACGGCAAAGGAATGGATCACGTCGGCGCCGGTGATGATCAGCTTGATCGGCTTGCCGGCAGGCAGGACGAGACGATTATCCGGCGAGAGCAGATAGGGTTCGCCATTTTCCGCGGCCTTTTCGGGCGTCTGCAGGTTCGACACGAATTCGGGAATACCCTGGTCGGGATATTCATAACCCCAGTACCACTGGTAGCCGGTGACCTTGACGGTCAGCGCATCCTTGGGCGCGGGCTTATACTGGTCGGCCAGCAGGCCGATCGACGGCACCGCGATCACCAGCAGGATCAGGACCGGCAGAACCGTCCAGATGACCTCGATCAGGGTGTTGTGCGCCGTTTTGGACGGCACCGGATTTTTGGCGCGGCGATAACGATACATCGTCCAGGCCAACAGGATCAGCACGAATATGGAGGTGAAAGTGATGATCGGCATCAGCAGATAGTTGTGCATCCACAGCGCCTGACGGCCCGTGTCGGTGAACTGCTTCTGGATCGTCCATTCGCCCGGCATCGGCATGCCGATGCCTTCGGTCGGCTTCATGCGCGGCGGGGCGGCAACCTTTTCAGCGGGCGCGGCAGCGGCAGCGGCAGGCGCCGCAGCCGATTCGGCGGGCGCCGCTGCGCCGGGGGCGGGTGCTTCAGCAGCCGGGGCGGATTCTGCAGCAGCCGGGGTGGCATTTTCCTGCGCGGAGGCAGTCTGCATCGTTCCCAGGGCTGGCGAAAAGACCAGCAATCCTGCGAGAACAAGCGATTTCACCATTTTCATAAGCGTTATGTACCCCTAGCCCCTTTTTCGTCCACGCGGTCCAGTCGCGCCCCCGTTTGTGGAGCTATTAATCCTTGGACTGCGGCGGCTTATAGGCATGCTTATCCCATGCCTCAAGCGTCTAAAAGCCTATTTTCTTCGCTGTTGCAACGTGGCCTGCCCCCGCTTATCTGCCTTGCCGCACAACAAGGGGTATCAAAGGCATGACAGAAGACGAGGCACTGGCCGAATTCAGGGCTGCGGGCGCGCTTCTGGAAGGCCATTTCATCCTGTCGTCGGGCAAGCGCAGCGCCAACTACCTGCAATGTGCGCGCGTATTGATGAATCCGGAGCGCGCCGCCTCCCTCGCCCGCGGCCTAGTGCAGAAGCTGCCCCGGGAATTGCGCAACGAGATAGAGGCGGTGATTTCGCCGGCAATGGGCGGCATCATTATCGGCCATGAAATGGGCCGGGCCCTGGGCGTCGACGCCATGTTCCTGGAACGGCCCGAGGGCATATTCGAGCTGCGCCGCGGCTTTTCCCTGCGCAAGGGCGCCAAGGTGCTGATGGTCGAGGATGTCGTCACCACCGGCCTGTCGTCGCGGCAGGCGATGGACGCGGCCCGTGCGGAAGGCGCGAAAATCCTGGCCGAGGTCGCGCTGGTCGACCGTTCGGCGGGCGACGCGGACCTTGGCGTCCCCTTCTATCCGCTCGTGCGGATCAACTTCCCGGTCTATGACCCCGAGGACCTGCCACCCGAGCTGGCGGCGATCCCGGCGGTCAAGCCCGGCAGCCGGAAAGCCTGAGCCATGATGCCCGGCCCCCTGCGCCTAGGCGTCAATATCGACCATGTCGCGACCATCCGGAATGCGCGCGGCGGTGAGCATCCCGATCCGGTCAAGGCGGCGCTGATCGCGGTCAAGGCCGGGGCGGACGGCATCACCGCCCATCTGCGCGAGGACCGGCGGCATATCCGCGACGAGGATATCTCCGCCCTGATGGCGGCGCTGACCGTGCCGCTCAATCTTGAGATGGCGGCGACGGACGAGATGCTGGAGATCGCGCTGCGCCATCGGCCGCATGCCGCCTGCATCGTGCCCGAAAAGCGCGAGGAGCGCACGACCGAGGGCGGGCTGGATGCGGCGGGACAGTTTGCGGCGCTCGAACCGATCATCGGCAAGCTGCTGGATGCGGGCATCCGCGTCAGCCTGTTTATCGAGGCCGATCCGAAGCAGATCGATGCTGCGATACGGCTGAAGGCGCCGGTCGTGGAATTCCATACCGGCCGCTATGCCCATGTCACCGGGGCTGAGCGATCGGAAGAATTGCGCCGGATCGTCGACGGTACGGCGCTGGCGGCGAAGAACGGGATCGAGCCGCATGCCGGCCATGGCCTGACCTTCGACAATGTCGGGCCGATCGCCGCGATCCCGCAACTGGCGGAACTCAATATCGGCCACTTCCTGATCGGCGAGGCGATCTTTGGCGGGCTGGAGGACAGCATCCGCGAAATGCGGCGGCAGATGGATTTGGTGCGGTGACTAGAAAGACCCTCATCCTCCCACCGCTTTGCGGCGGGCCCCTCCTTCTCCCGCGAAGGCGGGAGAAGGGAATAATAGCCCTCTCCCGCTTTCGCGGGAGAGTTCAAAGCAGGCACGTGACTGCTTTGAAGGGTGAGGGTCTTTCTTTGTGATCATCGGCCTTGGCTCGGACCTCTGCAATATCGAGCGGATCCAGCATTCCCTGGACCGCTTCGGCGAGCGGTTCGAGCGGCGGGTGTTTACCGAGGTCGAGCAGGCCAAGGCCAATCGCCGCCCCTTCACCAAGGCGGGCACGCTGGCCAAGCGCTTCGCCGCCAAGGAGGCGTTTTCCAAGGCGGTGGGAACGGGGTTCAAGGCCGGGGTGTTCATGAAGGACATCGGCGTCGTCAACGCGCGCAGCGGCGCCCCTACCCTCACCCTGACGGGCGGCGCGCTTGCGCGGCTGGAGGCCATGATCCCGGCCGGGCATCGCCCGGTCATTCACCTGACGCTCACGGACGATCATCCATGGGCGCAGGCATTTGTAATTATCGAAGCCTTGCCCCAATAAGGCGCACGACACACATGGTGACTTCCCCGATGACAACGGCAGCCGAGATGCAGACAGACGACCAGCCGGCAGCCGCTCCGGAAACAGCCGTGCAGGAAAAACCGCCGGTCGACTGGTGGGGGGAGATAAAGAGCATATCGCTGCTGATCCTGGCGGTGCTCGCCTTTCACAGCTTCGTTGCCAAGCCTTTCTATATTCCGTCCGAATCGATGATGCCGGTGCTGCTGAAGGGTGATCGGCTGGTGGTCAGCAAATATCCCTATGGCTGGTCCTATGTCTCGCCCAGCTTCCACCCGCTGCCCTTCCTGAAAGGGCGGATTTTCGGCAGCCTGCCGCAGCGGGGCGACATCGTCATCGCCTCCCCGCAGAACAAGCGGGAGGATTATATCAAGCGCGTGATCGGCCTGCCCGGCGACATATTGGAAGTGCGCGGCGGTCAGGTGATCCTGAACGGCGTGCCGGTGCCGCAGCAGGCATTGCCGCCGCTGCGCATTCCGGTCGACGCCAACGCCCCCTGCCCGCCCAGCCAGTTCCCCGGCGCGCTGGTGGAGGACCGCGACGGCAGGAAATATTGCGAACTGCCGGTGAAGCGCGAGACCCTGCCCAATGGCAAGACCTATACGATCATCGATGTGGGGCCGAGCGAGCTTGACTGGTATGGCCCGGTGCGGGTTGCGCCCAATCATGTCTTCCTGATGGGCGATAATCGCGACAACAGCGCGGACAGCCGGGCGACGCTGGCCGAGAACGGCCTGGGCGGCGCGGTGCCCTATGAGGCGATCGGCGGCCGGGCGGAATTCATCACCTTCTCGCTGGACGGCGACGCCACGCTGAACCCGCTGAGCTGGATCAGGTCGCTGCGCAGCGGCCGCGCCGGCAACAGCCTGCACCCGGCAACGACCGCGACAACACAGCGGTGAGCGAGGCCGAGCAGCATGTAGAGGCCCCCGGCCCGTCCGAGATGCGCAGCCCGCTGGTGCGGGAGGAGTTGAAGCGCGCCGGCGTGTGGTTTGGCCTGGGCATTGGCATTGCCCTGATCGTGCTGCTGGCCCAACCGATCCTGCTGATCCTGGGTGCGCTGGTACTGACGACGATGATGGACGGCGGCGCGCGCCTGCTGAAACGCATCCTGCCGATCGGGCGGGGATGGCGGCTGGCGATCGTGCTGATCGCGGTCGTGCTCTTCATGGTCTGGACGATGTATCTGACCGGGTCGAGCCTTGCCGCGCAAGCGCAGGCGATGCGCCATATCGTCGAGCTGCAGGTGAACCGCATCAGCGGATGGGCGCAGCAATTGGGCATCACCACGACGCCAGAGGATCTCAAGACCCTGGGCAACCAGGCGTTGAGTTCCCTGGGCCGGGTTACGCAGGCGGTGGGCACCGCCGTGGGCGTGGTCACCAGCATGGTCATGATGCTGGTGCTGGCGATCTTCATCGCGATCGAGCCCAAGCTGTACGAGCGCGGCGTCGCGTGGATGCTGCCGATGGAGAAGCGGGCGAATTTCTACACCATCGCCGACAAGATGGGCTGGACGCTGCGCAGGCTGATGGCCGGGCGGCTGGTCGGCATGGCGGTCGAGGGCGTGGGCGTCTGGTTCTTCCTGATGCTGGGCAGCGTGCCGATGGCGGGCCTGCTGGGCGTGCTGACCGGCCTGTTCGCCTTCCTGCCCAATATCGGGTCGATCATATCGGGGGTGCTGATCATCCTGGTCGGCTTCTCGGCGGGATCGCACACCGGGCTGTATGCGCTGGGCGTCTATCTGGTGGTGCAGATGGTCGACGGCTATCTAATCGTGCCGATGGTCGCCAAGCGGGCGACGGACCTAGCCCCGGCGCTGGTGCTGGGCGCGCAGATCCTGTTCGGCGCGCTGTTCGGCATCATGGGCCTGTTCCTCGCCGACCCGATCGTCGCGATGATCAAGGTGTATCTGGAGGAGCGGTCGAAGGCGATGGCAGCCGGGAAAGCGCCCCGGAAAGGCTGACGACGCTATTGCGCCGCCGCCGCGATGGACGTCGTAGGCAGCGGCAACATGATTTCGAAGGTCGCGCCCTTTTCAACCGACTCATCCAGCCAGATCGTTCCGCCCAGTTGCTCCACAATCCCCTTGGCAATCGCCAGACCAAGGCCCGTGCCGGGTAGATTGGTGGAATCGCGCACGGTGTCCGACTGCGAAAAGCGGTCGAACAGGCGGGAGCGAAATTCTTCCGGCACGCCCGGCCCCTCATCGCTGACGCGGATGCTGGCCTTGCCGTCGGACTGCTCCAGCGTGATCCGGACGACCGATCCGGAACCGGAGAATTTCGCTGCGTTGGACACGAGGTTAGTGACCGCTTGGAACAGCCGGTCCCTGTCCGTGGACGCGGCGATCGGCCCTTTTGGCTCATGGAGTTCCAGTGTCACGTTTGCCTCGTTGGCGAACGGCCCATTTTCCTCGACGACCGCCCGCAATATGGTGCGCAGGTCCACATCGATAAACGAAAAGGACATGACCCCGGATTCGATCCGGTCCATGTCCAGCAGGTCGTTGACCAGCCTTTTGAGGCGAATGGCGTTGCGGGACGCGATCTCGACCAGTGAAGCGCTGCGATCCGACAGGTCGGTTTCCGCCATGTTGCTGAGCAGGGCGAGCGAACCCGCAATCGAGGTGACAGGCGTGCGCAATTCATGGCTGACCGTCGAAACAAGTTGTTCCTTCAGCTTCACGATGGTTTGCAGGTCAACCTTCGCACGGATCGCGTCGGCCTCCGCCACGCTGCTGAACCCCACGGCGATCGGCCCGACCAGCAGATGCGCGATCAGGAAGTCCGTCTCATCGAACGCATCCACCCTGTCGGCATGATATTTCAGCACCCCGACGGTCTGGCCGTGATGCGGGATGGGAACGACGATCATGGATCGCAACCCGACCCGGTCGCATGCCGCGCGGTTGACCCGGGGATCAGTGTGGGAATCCTCGCAATAGAGCGGCTCGCCCGAGAGGATACAGAGTCCCGAAAGGCTGGCGTTCAACGGCAGGCGAAGGCCAATCAAGCCCGCCGACGTGCCGCTCGCCGCCGCATAATAGAGCTGGTCGCCGTCGCGCAGTTCCACGACGATGCCGTTGGATTGCGGCATCACCGACCGTTCCTGAACGATCGCCTGCATCACCGTCTTGAGGTCGCCGCGCGCCTCGCCAATCGCATGCTGGATCGTGATCAGGCCACGAAAACGCTCAATACCCATAGGAAAACTTGCGCAAACAGGGACAGAATGGCCTGCAGCCTATCCCGTTGCGCGTCCGCTGACAATCAGCGGCGCAGGCAAGCAACCGTTTCGGAGGCTTTTGTGAAAAGGGCCTTACCGACCCTTGGCATCAATGCGGGGCGGGAGCGCCCGGCATGGGTGCGCCGCCAGGCGCAGCGCCGCCGCCCTGCATCATCTGCTGCTGCATCTGCATTTGCTGCTGCATCTGCATGATTTCCGCCTTCGACTTGAAGTCGCGCAGATGGACGTCGAAGATCAGGGTGGAGTTGGCCGGGATCGGGCCCGTCGCCTTTGCGCCATAGCCCAGGCGCGACGGGATGGTGACCTTGTAATGGCCACCCTTCTTCATCTTCTGCAGAGCCTGGCTGAAGCCGGGGACGACCTCGCCGACGGGGAATGCCTGCTGCTCGCTCTGGTCGAAGACCTTGCCGTCGGTCAGCTTGCCGACATAGGAGACCAGCACGACGTCATCGAGCGTCGGGCTCGGCCCCGAACCTTCCTCCAGCACCTCGAAGCCCAGCGGCTGCAGCGCCACCGTGCCCGCCCAGGCCAGCGCGGCGCCGGCCAGCAGGAGCAGCGCAACGCCGATCCACAACCGGGTCAGCGACCCCTTGGCGATCGGGAGAAGCGGAACAGCCGTAATGGAAGACATGGCGGGCGCCTTGCTATGTCGAGGGATAGATCAGGTAGAGCGGGGACGGCACCGCCATCCCCGATATGCGGTCTTACCGGGTCTTACCGGACACCGTCGCGCTCGGCGCGCTTGCGCTCCAGCTTACGGGCGCGGCGCACAGCGGCGGCCTTCTCACGCGCGCGCTTCTCAGACGGCTTCTCGTAGTGACGACGCAGCTTCATCTCGCGATACACGCCCTCGCGCTGCAGCTTCTTCTTGAGAGCGCGCAGCGCCTGGTCGACATTGTTATCGCGAACGATGATTTGCATAACGCCTTCAGTCTCCAATCGAAAAACGGTGCTTCGCCAGGACATTCCCCTGCCTGACGAGCCCACCGAAATGCAATAAAACGGGGTCGCCGCAGGCAAAGCCCGCGTCGTGTGGCAGGCCCACTACCAGCAGAGTCGCGCAATTTCAACCCATGTGCGGCAAAAATGCCGGATTGGCAGCGGCGGGCAGACGTGGTTAAGCCTGTGACGCAACTGAGCATGACCATCCGCGCCGCATCCTTCCCCGCCCTTGCCCTGTGGATGGCCGGTCCGGCCCATGCGCAGGAAGAGCCCTTTGCCGGCATTCCGAACCTGACCCTTTCCTATTATGATGTCTCGGGCCGCACGGTCGAAGGCATCGGGCGCGCCATCCGCCTGCAGGGCCTGACCGACGCGCGGGACGGCAAGCCGGTGGACGCCAAGGCGAACTGGTGGATGGACTGGCGGTGGGACAAGGGCGGCGAGGGCGATGCGTGCAGGCCCGCCAATGTGACGGTCGGCTTCCGCGCGGCCATCATCCTGCCCCGGCTGACGGATGCCAGCCACCTCCCCTCCTATGACCGCGCGAAATGGGACGCCTATATCAAGGCGCTGCGCCAGCATGAGGCGAACCATGTCCGCCATGCGCTCGATCGGACGGGCGAGGTGGTCGAGGCGATCCGGGCGAGTCGCTGCGACCTGGCCGATGGCGCGGCGAAAGCCATCGTCGTCCGGATCGGCGAGCAGGACGCGGAATATGATCGCACGACCATTCATGGGGTGACGGAGGGGGCGGTGTTTCCCTAAGGACCGCCCCTTTTTGCATTTATCCCACCCCCGTTCGGTTCGAGCTTGTCGAGAACATGGCCCAAGCTGT
>DASVND010000060.1:0-1983 GCA_036384035.1 Sphingobium sp.
AGCTCGGCGAGGGGCGTTTCCGGGCCTACAGCGCCGGGAGCCAGCCCAAGGGCGATGTGCATCCCATGGCACTGTCCGTGCTGACCGGCCTCGGCTTTGACACTGCGGGGATGCGGTCGAAGAGTTGGGACGAATTTTCCGCGCCGGGCGCGCCGAAATTCGATTTCATCTTTACCGTATGCGACAACGCCGCCGGCGAAACTTGCCCGGTCTGGATAGGGCATCCGCTCACGGCGCATTGGGGCATCGAAGACCCGGCAGCCGTAGAGGGCGAAGGCCAGCGCGAGGCATTCCTACAGGCGCTGCGCTTCCTTCAGAACCGGATTTCGCTGTTTCTCGCCCTGCCGATCGCCAGTCTCGACGAAATGGCGATGCGCAGCAAACTCAAGGAAATTGGGCAGGCCGAAGGGGCCAGCGCCAAAGCGGGAGCCGTCAAGTGACCACCGACATCATCATCTATCACAATCCCGAATGCGGCACGTCGCGCAACGCGCTCGCCATGATCCGCAACGCGGGCACCGAACCGCATGTGATCGAATATCTCAAGACGCCACCCACACGCGCCTTGCTGGTCGAACTGATCGACCGCGCCGGCATCGCCCCGCGCGATCTCTTGCGCGAGAAGGGCACCCCCTATGCAGAGCTGGGCCTGAACGAAACGTCGCTGTCGGACGACGCGCTGGTGGACGCGATGATGGCGCATCCGATCCTCATCAACCGCCCCCTCGTTGTGTCACCGCTCGGTGTAAAACTCTGCCGTCCTTCCGAAGCGGTGCTTGATCTGCTGCCGACAGGCCAGCTCGGCGCATTCGCGAAAGAAGATGGCGAACAGGTCGTGGACGCCTCGGGCCTGCGTATCGCCTGATGCTGCCAGCAATTCTGATCTTCATCGCGACGATCGCGCTCGTCATCTGGCAACCCAAGGGCCTTGGCATTGGGTGGAGCGCCATGGTCGGGGCGGTCGTCGCGCTGCTCGCGGGCGTTGTATCGCTCTCCGACGTGCCCGTGGTCTGGGGCATTGTCTGGAACGCGACGGGCGCTTTCGTCGCGATCATCGTCATCAGCCTGCTGCTGGACGAAGCCGGGTTCTTCGAATGGGCGGCGCTCCATGTCGCGAGATGGGGCAAGGGCAATGGCCGCGTCCTGTTCGCCCTGGTCGTGCTGCTCGGCGCGGCGGTATCGTCCCTGTTCGCCAATGATGGCGCGGCCTTGATCCTGACCCCTATCGTTATCGCGATGCTGCGCGCGCTGGGTTATGGCGACAAGGCGACGCTGGCATTCGTGATGGCGGCGGGCTTCATCGCAGACACCGCCAGCCTGCCGCTTGTCGTCTCGAACCTCGTCAACATCGTGTCGGCCGACTTCTTCAAGCTCGGCTTCGGCGAATATGCGAGCGTCATGGTGCCGGTGAATCTGGCAGCAATCGCCGCCACGCTCGGCGCGCTGATGCTGTTCTTCCGTCGCGACATACCGGCAAACTATGATGTCGCCGCGCTGCGTGCGCCGCGCGCGGCGATCCGGGACGCCGCGACGTTCCGCGCAGGTTGGGTCGTCCTCCTGCTTCTTCTCGTCGGCTTCTTCTTGCTCGATCCGCTGGGCGTGCCGGTCAGCGCGGTTGCCGCTGCCGGCGCAATCCTACTGCTTGCAATCGCGGCGAGGGGGCATGTGATCGAAACCCGCAAGGTGCTGCGCGGCGCGCCGTGGCAGGTCGTCATCTTCTCGCTTGGCATGTATCTCGTGGTCTATGGTCTGCGAAATGCAGGACTGACCGACCACCTCGCCGCGCTGCTCGATCGCACCGCGCAAGGCGGGGTATGGGGTGCCGCGCTCGGGACCGGCGTGATCGCTGCCGTCCTGTCATCCGTCATGAACAACATGCCGACGGTACTGGTGGGCGCGCTGTCGATCGACGCCACGCACGCCACCGGGGCGGTGAAGGAAGCGATGATCTACGCCAATGTGATCGGCTGCGATCTTGGCCCC
>DASVND010000061.1:0-36380 GCA_036384035.1 Sphingobium sp.
ATGACCTGCATGGCGGCGGGCGGGCGATTTCCCTCATCGGCCTGAACAGTGACGTGGCCCTGCCGCCGCGCGAGGGGACCGGCATCGCCGAGTTCGACCGGGCGCTGGGCGGCGGACTGGTGTCGGGGTCGGCAACGCTGATCGGCGGCGATCCGGGCATCGGCAAGTCGACATTGCTGCTGCAGGCGTCGGCGCGGATGGCGATGCGCGGGCTTTCCGTCGCCTATATCAGCGGCGAGGAGGCGGCCGATCAGGTGCGGCTGCGCGCGCGGCGGCTGGGGCTGGGCAATGCGCCGGTGCAACTGGCGAGCGCGACGTCGGTGCGGGACATATTGACGACACTGGCGAGCGGACCGCCACCAGCCTTGGTGGTGATCGATTCGATCCAGACAATGCATAGCGACCTGATCGAGGGTGCACCCGGCACCGTGAGCCAGGTGCGCGCGTCGGCACAGGAACTGATCCGCTTCGCCAAGGAGCGGGGCACGGCGGTAGTGCTTGTCGGGCATGTGACCAAGGACGGCAGCATCGCCGGGCCGCGCGTGCTGGAACATATGGTCGATACCGTGCTGAGCTTCGAGGGCGAACGCAGCCACCAGTATCGCATCCTGCGCGCGATCAAGAACCGCTTTGGCGGCACGGACGAGATCGGCGTCTTCTCCATGGCCGAGGAAGGGCTGGAGGAGGTCGCCAATCCCTCTGCCCTGTTCCTGACCAATCGCGACGAGACGGTGACGGGGGCTACGGTGTTCCCGGCATTGGAGGGGACGCGGCCGGTGCTGGTCGAGATTCAGGCGCTGACGGTGCGGCTGGCCAGCGGCGCGACGCCGCGTCGGGCGGTGGTCGGATGGGACAGCGGGCGGCTGGCGATGATCCTGGCGGTGCTGGAGGCGCGGTGCGGCCTCAGCTTTTCCACCTGTGAGGTTTATCTGAACATAGCGGGCGGATACCGGATTTCGGACCCTGCCGCCGATCTGGCGGTGGCGGGCGCGCTGATCTCCGCGCTGGCCGAGCGGCCGGTGGCGACGGATGCCGTGCTGTTCGGTGAGGTGGCGCTGTCCGGCGAGATCCGGCCGGTGTCGCATACGCCGCTGCGCTTGCGGGAGGCGGCGAAGCTGGGGTTCAACCGGGCGCTGCTGCCCTCGGCCGTGGCGGATGGCGTGAAGGGTATTTCGGTCAGCGGATACCGCACCCTCGCGCAATTTGTTGACCATATGTTGGGGCGCGGATAGCGGTTCGCTCATGACGGCGCTCGACATCATCGTTCTTCTGGCCATAGGCGGCGGCGCGCTGTTTGGACTGCTGCGCGGGTTCGTGTGCGAGGCGCTGTCGATGATCGCCTGGGTGCTGGGCATCTTTGCCGTCCGCCTGTTCCAGGAGCCGGTTGCAGGACTGCTGACGCCGATGCTGGGGACGGAAAGCGGCGCGGCGGTGCTGGCGTTCGTGCTGGTGTTCGGCGTGACATTCTTCGGCGGCAAATTCCTTGCCCGGTCGCTGGGCGCGCGGACGCGCACGTCGATCCTGGGGCCCGTGGACCGGGTGCTCGGCGGCGGTTTCGGCGCGGTCAAGGGGCTGATCGGCGTGACGCTGATCTTCCTGGCGTTCAGCCTTGTCTACGACACCGTCTATGGTGGGGACGCGCGGCGGCCGGGTTGGCTGGCGGAGTCGCGCAGCTATCCGCTGCTCAGCGCCAGCGGGTCAGCGATCAGCGCCTTCGTCGACGAGCGGCGCGACGCCGGACATGCGCAAGAGCATAGCGGATGAGGATGTTTGTGCGCATGGACCTTTAGGAGGTTGGTTTTTCCGGCATCCATGCCCTACATGGGCAAGGCATGAGCGCATCCCTCTACAATACCGACATTCTCCGCCTGGCGGCGAGCATTCCGCACCATCAGCGGCTGGCCGATCCCCATGCCAGCGCGGAACGGCGCACGGCCGTGTGCGGCAGCCGGGTCATTGCCGACGTGAAGGTCGATGGCGAAGGGCGGCTGGCGGCGCTCGGGCTGGAGGTGCGCGCCTGTGCGCTGGGGCAGGCGTCCGCGTCGCTGCTGGCGGCGCATGCGCTGGGCAAGCCGGTCGATGACCTCATTGCGGCGCGAGACCGGCTGATCGCCTATCTGTCTAGCGGCGAAGGCGATCTGGAATTCTGGCCGGGCCTCAGCGTGCTGTCGCCTGCACAAGCCTATCCGGCGCGGCATGCGTCGATCACCCTGCCGTTCGAGACCGTGGCCGAAGCCGCCGAAAAGGCGGCGCGCTGATGGAAGCGCATGCATCGCCCATCAGCGCCACGGACATATTGCTGTCCGAAGGCGTCATCCTGCTTGGTGCGGCGGTGCTGTTCGTCATGCTGTTCCGCCGTTTCGGGCTGGGCGCGGTGCTGGGCTATCTCGTCGCGGGCGCGCTGGTCGGGCCGCAGGGGTTCGGTCTTGTCGGCGGCGCGGAATCGAAGCTGCAGATCGCCGAGATCGGCATTGTCCTGCTGCTGTTCCTTGTCGGCCTGGAACTCAATCCGGCGCGGCTGTGGCGGCTGAAGCGCGACATATTCGGGCTTGGCCTGGCGCAGGTGGTGCTGTGCGGCGTGGCGCTATCCGTCATCATATTCTTCTTCACCGGCTTTTCCTGGGGCGCGGCGATCGCGCTTGGGCTGCCGCTCGGCTTGTCATCGACGGCGCAGGTGTTGCCGGGCCTCAAGAGCAGCGGCCGCATCAACTCGCCCTTCGGCGAGAAGGCGTTCTCGATCCTGCTGTTCCAGGACCTGTCGATCGTACCGCTGATCACGATCATCGCTGCGCTGTCCCGCAATCCCGCCGATGCGGGCGGGCCGCCGGGATGGCTGCTGGCGGCGGAGACGGTCGGCGCGATCGTCGGGCTGGTGCTGGCGGGGCGCTTCATCCTGCGGCCGCTATTGGGGCTGGTGGGACGGCTGGGCGAGCGCGAACTGTTCGTGACCGTGGGCCTGTTCACGGTCCTCGCCAGCGCGGCGCTGATGCACAGCCTGCATCTGTCGACGGCGCTCGGCGCGTTCGTGGCGGGCGTGATGCTGGCGGATTCGCCCTATCGGCATGAGATTGAGGCGGATGTGGAGCCGTTCCGCTCAATCCTGCTCGGCCTGTTCTTCCTGGCGGTGGGCATGGTGCTGGACCTGCGCGCGGTCATGGCCAATCCGCTGTTCGTGCTGAGCATGGCGGCGGCGCTGGTGGTGACCAAGGCGGGCCTGATCATGGGGCTTGCCCGGCTGTTCGGCATGGAGGGCAAGCAGGCGATTGGTCTTGGCCTGCTGCTGAGCCAGGGTGGCGAATTCGGTTTCGTGCTGTTCGCGCAGGCGCAGAGCGCTTTCCTGATCGCGCCACAGGCAGCCAGCCTGTTTTCGGCCATCGTCACCTTCTCCATGGCGACGACGCCGTTCCTGATGCTGTTCGCCCGGCGGCTGGAATTCTCACGGCCCAAGGATGAGGAACAGGAAAGCCCGGAAGGCGCGCCGCAGGGCAGCGCTATCATCATCGGCTATGGCCGGTTCGGCCAGACCGTGGCGCAGATGCTGATGGGGCATGGCTTCGCGCTGACGATGGTCGACAAGAAACCAGCGCAGATCGAGCAGAGCGGACTGTTCGACATCAAGGTCTATTATGGCGACGGCACGCGGATAGATCTGCTCCGGCGCGCGGGAGCGGAAGAGGCGCGGCTGATTGCCTTCTGCATGGATGACCCGGATTTTGACAGCAAGCAACTGGAGCCGATCATGGAGGCGTTCCCCCATGCGGCGATCGTGGTGCGCGCTTATGACCGGCGGCAGTTGCTGCGCCTGAAGGATCTGGACGTCGCGGGGATCGTGCGAGAGGTCTATGAATCGGCGGTGTGCATGGGCATTCAGGCGATGCAGGCGCTGGGCGTGCCTGACCGTGAGATCGTTGAGGTCGAGCGGCAGTATCGCGCCAATGACGGCCAGCGGCTGGCGCTGCAGAGCGAACAGGGGACGCTGCTGGCGGCCAAGGACCTGATGTACCGGCCTGGCCGGGCGATGAATTTGTTCGATGCCAATCCATTGGAAGAGGGCGGTTGATGCTGGGATTTTTGGCGGCCCTGTCCGCGGCGATCGCGGTTGCCGCCGGCGCGTTCGGAGCGCATGGCGCGGCCAGCCCGCAGGCGGCCGAATGGCTGAAGACCGGGGGCATGTATCAGCTCGTCCACGCGGTTGCGGCGCTGGTCGTGATGGGCGTGGCGCGGGGGCCGGCGGCGCTGTTCCTGGGCGGCGGGGCGATCTTTGCCTTTACCCTGTACGCGATGGCGATCGGCGGGCCGCGCTGGCTGGGCGCTGTCACGCCGATCGGCGGGATGCTGTTGATTGCCGGATGGATTTGGGCCGCCTGGATTTACTGGCGGGGATAAGGGCTTTTCTCCCCAACGCCCGTTCGTCCCGAGCGAAGTCGAGGGACCAAGCGCGGTGCCAGCGTGTCTCGACTTCGCTCGACACGAACGGTTCTTAAAGAGCCCTCAGCCCGCTTCCTCATCCAGAAACGCTTCCACGTCCTTGAGGTCGACATTCTTGTCGAGGAAAGTCTGGCCGATGCCGCGTGCCAGCAGGAAAGGGAGCTTGCCGCCCGCCATCTTCTTGTCGTGGAGCATGTGGCCGACCAGCGTCTTGCCGCGCGCTGCGACATGGGCGCTGGCTAGGTCGTAGGGCAGGCCGGCATCGCGTAAATGGTCGGTGACGCGGGCTGCTTCGGCATCGCTGCACAGGCCCTGACGGGCGGAGAAGCGGAAGGCGAGGGCCATGCCGGCGGCGACGCCCTCGCCGTGGAGCAGCGTGTCGGAGAAGCCGGTTTCCGCCTCCAGCGCATGTCCGAACGTGTGACCCAGGTTGAGCAGCGCGCGGCGGCCGCTGGTTTCGCGCTCGTCGTCGGCGACGATCGCTGCCTTTGCGCTGACGCTCCGTTCGATTGCGTAGAGACGCGCGCCCGGATCGCCGGAGAGCAGCGCAGTCCCGTGGCTTTCGCACCAGGCGAAGAAATCGGGATCGTCGATCAGCCCATATTTCACGACCTCGGCATAACCGGCGCTGACTTCGCGTACGGGCAGGGTGTCGAGGGTCGAGGGGTCGATGAGGACGAAGGCGGGCTGATAGAAAGCGCCGATCAGATTCTTGCCGGCCTTGGCATTGATCGCCGTCTTGCCGCCCACGGAACTGTCGACCTGCGACAGCAAAGTGGTCGGCACCTGCACGAAGCCACAGCCGCGCTTCAGGATCGCGGCGGCAAAGCCCACGAGATCGCCGATGACGCCGCCGCCAAGCGCAATGATATGGTCGCCGCGCTCGATCTCCAGCGCGAGCAGGCGGTCGAGCAGCGTTTCGAGGAAGCGCCAGCTCTTGGTGCTTTCCCCCGCCGGCAGGACAATTGGTTCGACGGCGATGCCGCCCGACGCGAGCGCCGCCTCCAGCCGGGTAAGCTGTGCGGTGGCGACATTCTCGTCGGTCACGACCACCAGCCGTCCGCCCCGGGCGTAGCGGGCGAGATGATCGGCGGCGCGGTCAAGCGCGCCTTCCTCGATCAGGATGTCATAGCTGCGGGAGCCAAGCGCGACGGGTACTATCGCCATGGGATTACTGCCAATTGTCCAGGGCCTTCATGATCTTTTCCACGGCTGCCTCATGTGGGGCGGCGACGCTGCGGATATGGATGGGGGCCAGCGCATAGACCGGATTGCGGACCGCCGCCAGATTGGTGAGCACGGTCCGCGGGTCCTTGCCCTTGAGCAGCGGACGACCCTCCCGCCGCGATACGCGGTCGATGAGGATGTCGATGTCGGCATCAAGCCAAATCGCCAGCGCCTCAGACAGAATGAGCGCGCGCGTGTCCTGCTGCATGAACGCACCGCCGCCGGTCGCAATCACTTTAGGCGAGCCGTCGATCAAACGGGCGATCACGCGGCGCTCCCCGTCGCGGAAATGCGCTTCGCCATAGCGTTCGAACATTTCGGTGATGGTCATGCCGGCGGCCTTCTCAATCTCCTCATCGGCGTCGACGAAGCCCAGGCCCAGACGCGTGGCGAGCCGGCGGCCGACGGTGGATTTCCCGACGCCCATCATGCCGACGAGGACGATCGACCGCATGGGCGGGCGTCCGGGAAGGATAGACGCGGATTTGGTGTTTCGCTGCATGGCGAGCGGGGCTATACAGCCAGCCGTCCCCCGCTCCAACGCCATTTCTATGGCGAGACAGAGCCAAGAAGGCCCAAAGAAAGACATATGAAGAGCAATCGCAACTACGGCAGCTTCGAAAATACCAGCCGGCGTCGCAGCCGGATATCGCTGGCGCCGCTGATTCCGATCGTGATTGCGGTTCTGGTCATCGGCTTCCTGTGGCTGATCTGGTCGCGTGGCGGCGAGCAGCCGCAGCAGCGCGTCGAAAAGGCGATCCCCGCCGAAAAGCTCGGCAAGTAGGCGCAAGAGGCGTGCGCGCGCGGCGATGGAAGATATTGGGCGGCGCAGTCGCGCTCGCCCTCGCGATCCCGGTGATCGCGCAGGCGCCCGAATCGCTGTTGCCGCCAGGCTTCGGCGATCCGGTGACCGACACGCCGCCGCCTGCGCAGCAGGGTCCGTCCGGACAACAGTCGCCCTCGCTGGTGCAGAATATTCCGTCGCTTGATCTCGCTGCGCCCGCGGACAGCGGAGGCAATAACGCCGCCGAGGCCATGAGCGACGAGGAACTGGCCGCCGAACGCGCGAAATATGACTTTCCCGACAGCGCCAAGCGCCTGTTGACTCGCGTCGGGCCGCTGACGCCGGAGAGTGGCGGGTTTGCGGCCGATGCCTTTGGCAACACGCAGGGCAAATTCCTTGTCGCACTGATGAAGGAAAGCCGCGCGCCGTTCGCGTCCCGCTGGGCGTCGATCCTGATCCGGCGCGCGCTGCTGTCCGGCATGGATACGCCCGGCGATGTCGAGGGCGCGGACTGGGTGGCCGAGCGCGCCTGGCTGCTGCTGCGCATGGGCGAAGCGGATGCGGCGCGGATGATGATCCAGAGCGTGGACGCCGACAAATATACGCCGCGCCTCTATGCGATCGCGATGCAGACCTATCTGGCCACGGCGGACCCGGCGGGGCTTTGTCCGCTGTCGGATGGTGCGCTGCGCACCAGCCAGGAACCCGGTTGGGTGATGTCGCGCGCCTTCTGCGCATCCTTCGCGGGTGATCAGGGGTCGGCGAGCGGGGCGCTCAATCAGGCGCAGCGGGACAAGGTCGCGCGCGGCATCGACTATCGCCTGGCCGAGAAGGTCGTGGGCGCAGGCAACAATGCCCGCCGGTCGGTGAAGGTCGAATGGGACGGGGTCGATACTCTGACCGCCTGGCGCTTCGGCCTTGCCACGGCGACCAATGTCGAGATTCCCGACACGCTGTACGCCACGGTCGGTCCGCATGTGCGGGCGTGGGAAGCGCGCGCTTCGGTGCTGCCGGTGCCGCGCCGCCGCGTGGGCGTGGAGACGGCGGCGCGGCTGGGCGTGTTTTCCAGCGCGTCGCTGGTCGATTATTATGCCGAGCTGGCCGGCGACCCAGCCGTGCCCGCCGATTTTCAGGACCGGGCGGATGCGCTGCGCACCGCCTATTCCGGCGCGAATCCGTCGGACCGGCTGGACGCCATGCGGTCTATCTGGACCGCCGATGGCCAGACCGGGCCGGATTATGTCGGCCTGATCGCGGTTGCCCGTGCAGCGGCGGCCTTGCCGGTGATGCAGGCGTCTGCCGAAGACATGGCGCACCTGATCGCGGCGATGCTGACGGCCGGATATGATCGCAGCGCGGCGCGCTGGGGCAATGCGGTGAACAATGATTCCGGGGCGCAGGACGCCTGGGCGCTGCTGGCGCTCGGCGCGCCGTCCAATGCCGTGACCCTGTCCGCCGATCGCGTGTCCGCCTATGTGCAGGCGGCGGGGCCGCGCAAGGGGCGGTTGCTGGTGGCGGGACTTGCTGCGCTCAATCGCCTGAGCGCGGCCGATGCGGGGCAGCAGGCGCAGGCGGCCGGCGTATCGCTGGCGGCGAATAGCCGCTGGGCGCGGGCGATCGGTGCGGCGGCGCAGCGTGGTGAAAAGGGTACGGTCGCGATTCTGGCGGGCGTCGGCCTGCAGGTCGCAGACTGGAGCAAGGTTCCGCCCGAGCATCTGTTCCACATCGTGGCGGCGCTGCATCGCGTTGGGCTTGACCCGGAAGCGCGGATGATCGCCGCAGAGGCGATCGCGCGGAGTTGAGCGGCAGGGATCTGATGCCCAGGGATCGGATGCCCGGGAGCGGATGCCGATGTCCGACGACCTGATCCTGATCGACCGTTTCCTGGAGATGATGGCGGCGGAGCGCGGTGCTGCGCGCAATACGCTCAACGCCTATCGTACCGATCTGCTGGCCGCATCCGCTATGTCCGGGGGGCTGGAGAAGGCCGATACTGCGACGCTCCAAAGGTTGACGGGGCAATGGGCGGAACTGGCGGCGTCAACCGTGGCGCGCAAGGTGTCGGCGCTTCGGGGGTTCTACGCATTTCTGGAGGAAGAGGGGTTGCGGGACGGTAACCCTTCCTCAGCCCTGCCGAAGCCGACATTGCGCCGGCCCTTGCCGAAGATACTAACGACGGCAGAGGTCGATCGGTTCTTCACGGTGATCGAGGAGCGGCTGGCGGTGGAGCATCCCTCCTTTCTCGATGTGCGCTTGTCGGCCCTGATCGAACTTCTTTACGGATCGGGCCTGCGGGCGACCGAGCTTGTGTCCCTGCCGCACCGGGCGCTGGCCGCCGACCGGCCTTTTCTGATCCTGCGCGGCAAGGGTGGGCGCGAACGTCTGGTGCCGATTTCCGACCGGGCGCGGGCAGCAGTCGCATCGTGGAGCGCACATGTGCCGAAGGAATCGCCCTGGCTGTTTCCGTCGGGCAAAAGCCATTTGAGTCGTATCCGCCTGTATCAGATGGTGAAGGAATTGGCGGCAGCGGCGGGGATCGCGCCGGAACGGGTAAGCCCGCATGTGCTGCGTCACGCCTTTGCGACCCACCTGCTGGAGGGAGGCGCGGACCTGCGCGCCCTGCAGACGATGCTGGGCCATGCGGACATCGGCACGACCCAGATTTATACGCATGTGGACAGCCGTCGTCTGGTCGAGTTGGTTAACAGCCGCCATCCCCTCGTTGACCTGAAGCGATCCGGGTCCTAACGAGCGTCGAATGGTTAGTTTTCTGGATTTCGAGAAGCCCATCGCCGCGCTGGAGGCCCGCATTGCGGAGCTTCGCGAGACGGCAAATGAGGGCGACCTCAACATCGACAGCGAGATCGACAAGCTGCAACAGCGTTCGCAGAAGATGCTGACGGATACCTACGCCAAGCTGACGCCATGGCAGAAGACGCAGGTGGCGCGGCATCCAGACCGCCCGCACTTCACCCATTATGTCGCGGGAATCTTTCAGGATTTCGTGCCCTTGGCGGGCGATCGCGCCTTTGCCGACGATCAGGCGATCCTAGGCGGGTTCGGCACGATCGGCGGGCGCAAGGTGGTGGTGATCGGCCATGAGAAGGGCCATGATACCGCCAGCCGCCTGAAGCATAATTTCGGCATGGGGAAGCCGGAAGGCTATCGCAAGGCGATCCGCCTGATGCAGCTTGCCGATCGGTTCAGCCTGCCAGTGGTGACTTTGGTGGACACGTCTGGTGCGTTTCCGGGCGTACAGGCGGAAGAGCGCGGGCAGGCCGAAGCCATCGCCCGGTCGACCGAGCAATGTCTCGCGCTGGGCGTACCCATTGTCGCGGCTGTGGTCGGCGAGGGTGGATCGGGCGGCGCGGTCGCGCTGGCGGCCGCCAACCGCGTGCTGATGTTCGAACATGCGGTCTATTCGGTGATTTCGCCGGAGGGCTGTGCATCGATCCTGTGGCGCACGCCGGAAAAGGCGAGCGACGCGGCGACGGCGATGCAGATAACGGCGCAGGACCTGAAGGGGCTGGGCATCATCGACCGGATCGTGCCGGAACCCAAGGGTGGCGCACACCGCCAGCCGCAGGACGCGATCGCCGCGCTGGGCAAGGCAATCGGCGAGGAGCTTGACGGGCTTGCGGGACAGGATGCAGCGTCGCTGCGTTCGTCGCGCGCCGACAAGTTCCTGGCGATGGGGGGCTGACGCGCCGGAAAGTCGCAGCTACCCTGAGGATTGATTGCTGACGATCGAGAGGGAGAGAGGCGTAGATGGCGAAGCAGGGGTTTCTGACGGCCGCAGCGATATGTGCGCTTGGCCTGACAGCCGCATCCGGCGCGATCGGGCAACAGCGACAGATCCGGACCGTGTCGTCCATTTCTGCGGCGGACAAGGCGTCCGGGGCGAAGGCCCATCCCCAACTCGTCAAGGAATATGGCGGCGCCTATAGTGGCAGCCAAGTGGCCTATGTCACCGCCGTGGCGCGCAAAATCGCCGTGCAATCCGGACTGTCAAACGCGCAGGGCGATTTTACCGTCACCTTGCTCAACTCGCCGGTGAACAACGCCTTCGCGATCCCCGGAGGCTATATCTATATCACGCGCCAGTTGATGGCCCTTGCCAATGACGAGGCGGAGATGGCGGGCGTGCTGGGGCATGAGATCGGCCATGTCGCCGCCCAGCACGGCCAGCGGCGGCAACAGGCGGCGCAGCGTAACGCGATCGGCGGGGCCTTGCTGGGATTGCTTACGGGCGCGGTCATTGGCGATAATGCGCTTGGCGGGTTGCTGCAGAAGGGGATCGGCACCGGCAGCCAGTTGCTGACCCTGCGCTTTTCCCGCACGCAGGAATATGAGGCCGATGATCTTGGTATCCGCTACCTGGCGAAGGCCGGTTATGATCCGCAGGCGATGTCGACGATGCTCGCGTCGCTGGCGGCGCAAACCGCCCTTGACCAGAGCGCGGCCGGTGACGCGCGCTCCGTTCCTGAATGGGCGAGCACCCATCCCGATCCGGGCGCACGCGTGGCGCGAGCCTCGCAGCGTGCCCGGGAGACCGGCGCGCGGTCCAGCTTCCGCAACCGGGACGCATTTCTGACAGCGGTCGACGGGGTGCTCTATGGCGATGATCCCAAGCAGGGTGTGATTGACGGTAGTCGTTTTCTTCACCCCGAACTGCGTCTGGCCTTCACGGCGCCGACGGGGTTCGGCATGCAGAATGGCGCAGACGCCGTCAGCATCACGGGGTCGGGCGGGCAGGCGCAGTTTTCCGGCGCGGCCTATTCGGGAAACCTGCAATCCTATGCGGAAAATGTGCTGCGATCGATCGCGAAGGATTCCGGGGGCGGGACGTTCGGCGAAATCAGCCGAACGACTGTCAACGGCATGCCCGCAGGCTATCTGACGGTGCGGGCGCAGAGCCAGTCGAGCCAGGTGGATGTCACGGTTTTCGCCTATGAGTTCGGGCCGAACACGGCCTATCATTTCCTGCTGATCACGCCGGCGGGTTCGGGGATAGGACCATTTTCTACGCTGGTGGGATCGCTCAACCGACTGAGCGCGGCAGAGGCGGCCGCGATAAAGCCGCGCCGGATTTCAGTAGTGACCGTGAAGGCCGGCGATACGGTCGCATCGCTGGCGGCGCGCATGGCCTATAAGGACCTGCAGCGGGAACGGTTCATGGCGCTGAACGGATTGCAGTCCGGCGACGCGCCGCGCCCCGGACAGAAGGTGAAGATCGTTATCAGCTGACACGATCATGAAGGAAGGCGAGCCATTGGCCCGTCTTCACATGGATTACATGTTGTTCGCGACCTTGCTGAAGGTGTTTTTCAGTTTGGTGCCCATTTGCCCCATGGCGGTGATGGCGGCAACAGCGATCAGGGCGGCGATCAGACCATATTCAATGGCGGTCGCTGCCTTGTTGTTACGGACTAACTTGCGGATGAACGACATTATCAGGACCCCTTCTGGTATGCGCGAAAAGCGGAAACCAGACCATAATGGACCAAAATGCCTAATGTTTGGCTAAGCAGTTCCGGTCCGGAAGCAGGTAAGAAAAAGGGCGGCAGGATCGTGCCTGCCGCCCCTTTTTTCTTTACGTAATCCGTTTGGATTACATGTTGTTCGCAACCTTCGAGAAGGTGTTGGTCAGCTTGGTGCCAAGCTGGCCCATCGCGGCGATGGCGGCGACAGCGATCAGAGCGGCGATCAGGCCATATTCAATGGCGGTCGCGCCCTTGTTGTTCTTCATGAATTTGCGGATGGACTTCATGTTCGGTCTCCTTGAAACTGTATAACGCTAAAACTACCCGGCCCCTGAGAAATCCCAAGTCAGCAATCACCGATTTAGCGGGAGGTTATTGATAAATATTTAACAGCGGCGTTCATTGTGTCAAATATTGAAGGTTAACTATTACTTACCGCATTTGAAACATTGCCCCACATATTAATGGTTTTTGTCGCTACCTGCTTTACCGCTATGGTCATGGCTAGGAAGATTAATGCCAAAATGAGTCCATACTCCACGGCCGTCGCCCCGCGTTCACATCGCGCGAATCCTGTCCAGGAACGGATATTCCGGAAATAACGCATGAAATCTCGCCTATTGCAGGGGGCCCGCCAAACTGTAAAACGGCGGCAGTTAACAAAATCTTATGACAGCCCCAACCCAGCCCCCACCGTCCTTACGCCCATCCTCCTTGCTGCACGTGGTCGCTGCCGCGCTTGTGGATGCGGACGGGCGTGTGCTGCTGCAGCAGCGGCCACCGGGCAAACCGATGGCGGGTCTGTGGGAGTTTCCCGGCGGCAAGATTGAGCCGGGGGAAACGCCGGAAGCGGCGCTTGTGCGGGAACTGCACGAGGAACTGGGGATCGTCACCCATGGCAGTTGCCTGGCACCGGCCGCCTTCGCCAGCGAGACGCTGGGGGAGAGGCACTTGCTCCTGCTGCTCTATGTCTGCCGCAAGTGGACGGGCATCGCCGAACCACGTCACGCGACTGCGCTAAAATGGGTAAGGCCCGCGCAGATGTACGCGCTGGATATGCCGCCCGCCGATCTACCTTTGATTGGTTTGCTCGACGCGCTCCTATAAGGCGTGGATCACAGGGGCTTTGGTCGTAGCGCTTGCGCCAGCGATACTGTCGCGCTGCCCCGCCGTGCGGGCTTGGCTTGGGAAGGATCGGGTTTCCAGCCGCTCAGATAGGTGATGGCGAAATTCTCCGATGTCTTTCCGTCGGGATCGGCGGCCGCGGCAAAATGCGCGACGGCCCTAGCCAATATATCGCGGGTCAGCCGGGGCGCGCGGGAGGCAAGGATATTTGTGGCGGCCATGCCGCGCAGGTCGTCCAAAAGCCCGAACAGGCTGCGATAGCGCACCGTCAGCGTATCGCCGTCGGCGACGGGCATCGCGAATCCCGCCCGGCCGAGAAGGTCGCCGGCGGCACGTACGTCCACTTGTGGATGGATATGCTGTCCGGGCCTATCCCCTTCGGCGGCCAGCAGCGCGGCGCGCAGCCGGGGCAGGGAACCGGCGCTGGTGAAAGCAGCCAGCAGCAGGCCATCCGGCCGTAAAATCCGGTTCATGAGAATCAGCGCACCGGGCAGGTCATTGACGCTGTCGAGCGTGCCGCAGGCGATGATCAGGTCGAAGCTGTTGTCGGCGAAAGGCAAGGAATCCTCCTCAGCCTGGACGCCGCCCGCCGTCAAAGCGTTGATGAAGCCGGCATCCGTACAGGTGATCCGCTTGCCCATAGCGGTCAGCCGGCCCCGCGCATGACCGTCTGGACATCCCACGACCAGGACATCGGGCAGGTCGCGTTGCACATCAGCCAGACGATCAAGAAGCTCGTCCAGCATATGGCGATATAGGAAATCGTGACCGGCAAACCCGGCGGCGGCGCGATCGCGGCGTATCGCGCGAAGGCGGCTGTCAAAAATATGCGGACTATGGCCTTCGGTCATGCGCGGCCTTGTGCAGAAGCCGTCGCCGAAGGACAAGAGGCGGGTGAACCCGATACACATCCTTCGCCCGGTTTTCCGGACAATGATCGACTATGCCCTGCCGCCGCGATGCCCGGGGTGCGGTGAGATCGTAGAGGATGACCATCGCTTCTGCCTTGGCTGCTGGTCGTCGATGCGCTTTCTTGGCTCCCCCTGTTGCGACCAGTGCGGGACGCCCTTCGATCATGACCGGGGCGAAGGCGCGCTGTGCGGCCAGTGTATCGCCGAACCGCCTGCCGTGGATCGCGCGCGCGCTGTGCTAGCCTATGGCGATATCGCGAAGACGGTGGCGCTCCGCCTGAAATATGGTCGCCGAATCGGCCTCGCACGCCTCATCGCCGGGCAGATGGCGCGACATGTGCCAGTGGAGGGCAGGGACGCCATGCTGCTGATCCCGGTGCCACTGCACCGCTGGCGCCTGTGGTGGCGCGGTTTCAACCAGTCGGCGTTGATGGCCAGTCATCTTGGAAGGCTGTGCGGCATCCCTGTAGAGAAGGAAATCCTCTTGCGAAGCCGTAGGACGCCGCCGCTGCGCGGACTTAGTCCCAAGGAGCGCAGGCGGGCCGTGCGTGGAGCCTTCGCCGTCGATCCCGCGCGCAAGGATGTTTTGGCCGGGCGGACCGTCCTGCTGATTGACGACGTCCATACGAGCGGCGCGACGACCGACGCGTGTGCCCGGATATTGCGGCGGAACGGAGCTGCATCGGTGCACTTGCTCTGCTGGGCGCGCGTTTTGCCCGAGGACGACGACATGGCCAAGAAAGAGAGCGAAGATTGGCTGCCGATTGACAATGGGCGCGCTACCGCCAATCTCTGAACAAACAAGGAGTGTCGCATTCCCATGGCTCATGTAGAAATCTATACCAAGGCGTTCTGCGGATATTGCGCCCGGGCCAAGGCCCTGCTGGGCAGCAAGGGCGTCGCCTTCGAAGAATATGATATCACCATTGGCGGCCCGAAACGCGCCGAAATGCTGGAGCGGTCGCATGGCGGATCAACCGTGCCGCAGATCTTTATCGACGGCGCGCATGTCGGCGGTAGCGACGATTTGAACGCGCTTGACCGGGCAGGCAAACTCGACCCGATGTTGAACGCATAGCGGTCATGCGCGCCGCTATTTTGCAGACGACGACCGGCATAGATCCGGCCGCCAACGCCCGCACGATCACTGACGCCATCGCGCGCGCTGCACAGGACGGCGCGGACATGCTCTTCACGCCGGAGATGGTCGGCTATCTCGATCGGGATCGTGCGCGCGCCAAGGAGCGTTTGACCGATGAGGCGGGCAGCCTGCTGTTGTCCCAGGTGCGAGAGGCGGCGGCCAAGGCGGGGCTGTGGGTTCATATCGGTTCGCTGCCATTGAAGGATGAGCGCAGCGACGGGCGCTGGGCGAACCGTACGCTGGTGATCGACGATACAGGCGAAATTCGCGCGCGCTATGACAAGATCCACTTGTTCGACGTGGATCTGGCGACCGGCGAAAGCTGGCGGGAATCGAGCGTTTATGGCCCCGGAGAGCAGGTGGTCGCGGTTGATACGCCTTGGGCGCGCATCGGGCTGACGGTTTGCTACGATCTGCGTTTCCCCGACCTGTATCGAGCGCTGACCAATGCCGGCGCGACCATTCTTCTCATTCCAGCAGCCTTCACCGTGCCCACCGGAGAGGCGCATTGGCATGTCATGCAGCGCGCCCGCGCGATCGAGGGTGCGGCCTTCGTCATTGCTCCGGCGCAGACGGGAATTCATGATGACGGCCGCGCCACCTATGGCCACAGTCTGGCGATCGACCCATGGGGGGAGGTGCTGCTTGATATGGGACAGGAGGTGGGGCTCGGGTTCGTCGATCTTGACCTGACCCGCGTGGAGGCGGTACGGGCGCGCGTCCCCGCCATTGCCAACCGTCGCATCCTGCCCCCAGAAGTCACCCTGACATGATCGTTTTTGACCTGAAGTGCATTGCCGGCAATCATGTTTTCGAAGGCTGGTTCGGTTCGAGCGAGGACTTTGAGAGCCAGAAAGTGCGGGGACTGCTGTGCTGCCCTGTATGCGGATCGCACGATGTCGCCAAGGCGGTAATGGCGCCAGCCGTGCCCGCCAAATCGAACCGTCAGACAGCGCCGGTGCCGGCCGTGTCGGGCGCCGAAGCGGCGAAGCTGCGCGCCATGATGGAAAAGCTCGCGCAGGCCCAAAGCGAGGCCCTGAAGGATTCCGAATGGGTCGGACGCGGTTTCGCCGAGACGGCGCGGGCGATGCATTATGGTGAAAAGGCGCACAAGAGCGTCCATGGCGAGGTGGCGCCGGACGAGGCGCGAGCGCTTATCGAGGAAGGCGTCGAAGTAACCCCGCTGCCATTCCCGATCATCCCGCCCGACGTCCAGAATTGACCCGAAACCTGCGCGGCACTAGAGCGTCCTGCGGCGCACCCATAGCTCAGCAGGATAGAGCATCAGATTCCTAATCTGGGGGCCACTGGTTCGAATCCAGTTGGGTGCACCAAACTTGACAGCATCCGACCCGACGCAAACTGAGACGCGTCCATCCGTTTTCGGACGACGCCGGCTGGGCGCGGCTTATGGTTAATGGCATTATAGCGCCCCGCCGTGATTCGGGCGGCTGGCCTATCGTCGGAGCTGACCATGACTGCTGTCGCATTAGCCGCTGACAACCGTTCCGCCGCCATCTTGTGTGATCGTCACACGCAATGGTCGATTGCTGTGGGACCGATCAAGATTGCACGGGCCACCACGCAGGTCCGTTATATCGGCCCCGTCAATGGCGCTCCGTCCGGGGCGCGTGCAGCGATGATCTGGGGAGCGGCCGCCCTTGTGCTTGCCGGTTGGCTTAGCTGGGGATTCGCCGCGCAGGCGTCTGCCCAGCGTCCACGGTTCATCACGCCAATTATCGATGTCGTTGTTCCTGAACAGCAGCGTCCGGCCTCCGCAAGTGTGGATGGTTCGGTGCCCTTGCGTCCTGTCGTCGCGCGGCGGCCCCGTGTCGCGCCGGTCGATGCGGCAATGATTGCGCCGGTCATCTCTGACACCCGCAACTTCGACAAGTTTCCGGCAGTTCGCCGCGCCGTTGAGGCGGCATTTCAAACGGGTGAGGCTCAGGACTGGGCGGAGGGCCCCTATCAAGGTCTGGTTGTGGCCGGGCTCGCCTATCCGGAGGGCAGCAAGACGTGCCGGGACACGGCCATCCTGATGCGCGACGGCGGTTTTGACGGCATGACCAAGTCGATTGTCACCTGCCGCGCCGCCAAGGCCGATGACCAAGGATAGGGCATGCCGCGCTGACGCAAGCGCGGCGGTACACGGCAGACAGGCTAAGCAGCCGCTTTTCCAAATCAATCAGCGCATTGTCGTAAAATGTCGCGCCAGAGACGAAATCACCATCCCGCATAGAGACGTGGCATAGGCTCGTCGTGCGGAGTGAGTTCTCTATCTCGCCCGTCCTGTGCCATGTAACGCTTGTCAAGCTCAGCGGCGGCCGCTTCTTCGAATGGCGAGCGATTTTGGTCATCGGCGGTCACGAGCCAAACTTCTATTAAATCCAGATCGCTCAGCTTCGCCGCCAAAGTGGAAAAGATGGTGGTTGGCTCCGGCATTATCGGTCCTTCGACAAGATGGCATTTGCCAGACGCCTGAAAGCGAATTTGGCTCCACCGGCACGGCGTTTGCCGAAGGTGTTTTACAAAATGCGTGCGCTATCATGTTTGAATTGAACCGGATTTGCCCTTCGAACGTTAAGGCGGAGGCGGCAGAAAACTGCGCCGTAAGGAGATGGCGCATGACGGTGACGGTTCTCTTGCCTGACGGAAGCCGATACAGTGTTCCTGGTCAGCTGGTGTGGCGCGATGACGGTCGACACGCGCGCTTTGAGCAGGTTCCGATAAATTGCGATCCGCTGTGGCTTCTCATTTTCGAAAAGGGACATTGGCTTGCAAAGCCCCGGTTCGGCCCGGACATCGCGCGGTTGCCGGGACGAGAAGAGCCATGCTGGTGGGAAGGGATATGGCAAATGGATGAAAGCGCTTTGCCGGATGACGATGTGGCAACGCCCCTGAGTAGTGCCGCATAGCCAGTGCTGCGTTCAGAACCGGAGGAGGTTGATCAGGCGCTGGCGACATCCATCAGCGACCGGGCGTTCCAACTGTCTTCTTCGTACATGTAGCGGATGTGATTGCCGCGATTGAAGCGCTCCCCATCCCAAGCGATGACCTGAAGTTCCAGGTCAGTGTTGCGGTTCACGTGCAGCCAGTTGAAACTCTGCAATTCATTGTTGCGAAATCGGGTGGATGTGGCCGTTCCCGCCTGGATCACCAGCGCCGATCCGGCATTTTCCACCATCTTCCTTGCAGCTTCGGCATAGGTGCGGTGGAAATGCCCGGCCAGCGCGATATGAACGCCGGCCTCGCATACCGCCCGAATGGCGTCATCGTGGCGCCCGACAGCTTCGCTGAGCTCGCCACCCGCACCGATCGGCATGGCGAACAAGGGGTGGTGCGTCACGAGGATACGGGTCTTATGGGATGCGACCGCCCTGAAGCGGTCGTGGATCAGATCCATCTGATCCCGGTTGATCCGGCCATCCTTGATGGTCAGCGACCGGGCCGTGTTGATGCCCAAGACCGCAAGCTCATCATTTTCAAACCATGGGCACAGATCATTGTCGATATAGTGCTTGTAGCGTCGAAGCGGCGCGGTGAAACGGCGTGTGACATCGTAGAGCGGGACATCATGATTGCCCGGGACGGCAAGAGTATGAAAACCCGCGGCACGCAGACGGTTCAGATAAGCCGAGGCTTCGCGAAACTGGTCGACCCGCGCCCTTTGCGTAAAGTCGCCGCTGATGATCACAAGATCCGGCCGATGCGCTTCCAGCCAAGCCTCCGTTGCACTGACGACCTTTGGATCATGGGCTCCGAAATGGACGTCGGAGAGATGTGCGATGCGAGCCATGTATGCAGAACGAGCCTTCGCCAATCTTGTTTCCATAGGTTGGACCCAGTTCTCCTCCGGCGCGTTGTTGCGGGATGATAACGAAATCCGCTCCCCGCCAGGCCGTGCTGATCGTCAATGCGCATTCGCGCAAAGGGCAAAATCTCTTCGAGGCGGCAAAGACCAAGCTGGAGGCCGCGGGCATCGAATTGCTCGCCGCGCACGGAGTACGCGATCCCGACACGCTGGCGGGCATCGTGCGCGACGCGGTCAAAGGCGGCGCGCCGATGATCATTATCGGTGGGGGCGATGGGTCCATGTCCGGCACCGTGGACGAATTCGTGGGTAGTGGCTGCGTGTTCGCCGTCCTGCCGCTGGGCACGGCAAACAGCTTCGCCCGGACACTGGACATCCCCATCGATCTGGACGGCGCGATCGAGGTGATTGCCACGGGGGCGTTGCGCAGAATTGACCTTGGCATGATCGACGAGGATTATTTCGTGAACGCGGCGTCCATCGGGCTTTCGCCCATGATCGGCGAAACCGTGCCGCATAAGCTGAAAAAATATCTTGGCCGGATCGGCTATCTGGCATGGGCGGTGCGATGTTTCTTTGCGCTTCGCCCTTTTCGCCTGATTATCGATGACGGGACCGGCGAGCGCCGGATGTGGGCGACCGAAGTCCGGATATTGAACGGCCGTTTCCATGGCGGTGTCGAACTCACGGAGAATACCGATGTGGATAGCGGCGATATCATCATTCAGGCGGTGACCGGCCGCAGCCTTTTCAAGCTGATACTGGATTGGTACGCCAAATTCTTCAGGCTTCGGTCCCGCGATGCGCATACGGACGATTTTCGGGGCAAGACGTTGTCGCTGGATACACGGCCGCATCATCGCATCTCGATCGACGGGGAGGTGCTGGCGACGACGCCTGTGAAAGTGAAGGTCGCCGCCAACGCGATCGAAGTCGTCGTCCCATCCAGCAGCGCATCGACGTTGTCATGACATATGCGGTCATCCTGGCACTATTGGCCGGGCGACAATGATCGCCTCCGGCGGCCGGCGCAGGTGCGTTTCACTCCACCGGCTAATTGAATGGAAGCTATGCGTCCAGCGGAGCGGTGCAGACATCGACCCATTGCGCGCCGGTGATGGCGGCCAGCCGATCAGGGGTGATCTCAATGGATGCAGTGCGCGATCCCGCGGCCGGAAATACGGTAGCGAAGGCGCGCAGCGATATGTCGCAGTAGACAGGAAGGGGTGTTGCGAGGCCGAAGGGGCAGACGCCGCCGACGGGATGGCCGGTAAGCGCCATGACCGTGTCGGCATCCGGCATACGGGGTTTGCCGCCAAGCGCGTCGCGCGTCTTGCGGTTGTCGAGGCGGGCATCGCCACGCGCGACGATCAGCACGACCCGCTCGCCCACCTTCACCGACAATGTCTTGGCGATGCGGGCAGGTTCCACACCCAGCGCCAAAGCGGCCTCGGCGACTGTGGCGGTGCTGGCGACTTGATCGATGATGGCAAGGTCGGGCGCCGTTTCGGCGAGAAATGCGCGGACGGAGTCCAGGCTCATCCGCCGCGAAGCTCGCCCAGCTTGCGTTCCCAGGCGACGGCGTGGGCGACGATGGTGTCGAGATCGGCATGCTGCGGCTTCCAGGGGAAGCGCGCCATGATCGCGCGGTTATCGGAAATGAGGGCGTCGGGATCGCCGGCGCGGCGCGCCTCCAGCTTTCTCTCGATGGTCAGGTTGGTGACGCGGTCCACCGCGTCAAGGACTTCAAGCACGGAGAAGCCCTTGCCGTAGCCGCAGTTGAGCGTGTGGTTCTTCGCCGGATCGGCCATGAGCGCTTCGAGGGCCAGGACGTGCGCGGCTGCGAGGTCCGAGACGTGGATATAGTCGCGCACGCCCGTACCGTCGGGTGTGTCGTAGTCGGTGCCGAAGACCGAGACATGGCTGCGCGTGCCAAGGGCGGCCTCCACCGCGACTTTGATAAGGTGGGTGGCGCCAGCCGTCGATTGGCCCGATCGACGTTGGGGATCGGCGCCTGCGACATTGAAGTAGCGAAGCGCGCAATAATTGATGGGATGCGCCCGGGCCACATCCTCCAGCATGATCTCGGTCATCAGCTTCGACATGCCATAGGGATTGATCGGGCGTTTGGGCGTGTCTTCGCGGACCGGGCTTTCCTCGGGAATACCGTAGGTTGCGGCGGTGGAGGAAAAGATGAAATGGGGAACGCCGCAACGAACGGCACTCTCAATCAACGCGCGACTGCGCACGGTGTTGTTGTGATAATATTTCAGGGGGTCCGAAACGGACTCCGGAACCACGACTGACCCGGCAAAATGCATAATCGCGCCGATTTTATGGTCGCGCAGCAGGCCGTCGACCAAGGGCTGATCGGCAATATCGCCCTCCGCAAAAGGCACATCGTCGGGCACGGCCCAGCGAAAACCCGTGACCAGATTGTCGATCACGACAACCGGCCATCCGGCGTCGCGCAGCGCAAGCACAGCGTGGCTGCCGATATAGCCCGCGCCGCCAGTCACCAATATTGTTGGCTTGTTACCCATCCGTATCCAACTCCTTGCCAGCGTTCCGATACTGCAGCGCAGCACGGATTGGCAAGGAAGCGAAAGGGGTCAGGCAGCCTTTTGCACCGCTTCGTCATAGAATGGCACGGCGCGCGCAGCCATGTCGCGCAACTGCCGGGTCGGGGCAAAGCGATCGCCATGCGCACTGGCAAGCCGGTCGAGCACCTTCACGACATGGGCGATCCCGACCGTATCCATATGGCTGAACGGACCGCCAGTGGACGGCGCAAAGCCCCAGCCGAAGACGGCGCCGACATCGCCATCCTCCGGTGTGGCGAGAACGCCTTCCTCAAAGCAGCGAGCGCATTCGATCAGCTGGCGATACAGCAGGCGCTCGCGCACTTCTTCTACCGATGGCTGCGTGTCTGCACGCGGGAACTGGTCCGCGAGGCCGGGCCAAAGCAGTTTCCTGCCGTCCTCCGGATAATCGTAATAGCCTTTGCCGTTCTTGCGGCCCATGCGACCCAATTCGACCATCTTGGTCATGACATCGTCGGAAGCCTGATGCGTGTAGGCGTCGCCGAGGTCGGCCTTGGCCGCCTTCATGACCTTGTAGCCCAGTTCGATCGATACCTCGTCGGATACGGCCAGCGGACCGACCGGCATGCCAAGCTGCTTTCCGGCATTTTCGATGAGAGCGGGGGTCACGCCTTCAGCAAGCAGTTCGGCCCCCTCCTGTACATAGGTGCCGAAGCAGCGCGAGGTATAGAAGCCGCGGCTGTCATGGACGACGATGGGCGTCTTCTTGATCTGTGCAACAAAATCCAGTGCCTTGGCAATGGCTTGCGGGCCGGTCTTCTCGCCGACGATGATCTCGACGAGCGGCATCTTCTCGACCGGCGAGAAGAAGTGGACGCCGATGAAATTCTCCGGCTTCGACCACGCCTGGGCCAGGCCGGTGATCGGCAGGGTGGAGGTGTTGGAGCCGAAGATGGTGCCGGCGCCGAGCACCGCTTCGGTCTTTTGCGTCGCTTCCGCCTTGATAGCGCGATCCTCGAACACCGCCTCGATCACGAAGTCGGCGCCGGCCAGGTCCGCGAAATCGGCGGTAGGCGTGATACGGGCGAGGGTGGCAGCGAGTTTCTCGGGCGTCATGCCCTTGCCGAGGCGTTTCGACAGCACGCTTTCGGCATGGGCCTTGCCCTTTTCGGCGGACGCCATGTCGCGGTCCAGCAGGACCACATCGATACCAGCCTGCGCGGAGACAGTGGCGATGCCCGCGCCCATCATGCCCGCGCCGAGCATGGCGAGTTTGGTCGTGGGCGCTTTCGGCTCACCCTTGGGGCGGCGGGCGCCCCGTTCGGCCGCCTGCTTGTTGACGAACAGGGTGCGGATCATGTTGCGCGCCTGCGGGTCGGAGACGACCTTGGCGAAATATTTGCTCTCGATCCGGATCGCCCGGTCGAAGGGGAGCAGCGCGCCTTCATACACGGCGGAGAGCAGGGCGATCGGCGCGTTCATGGTGCGCTGGGTCTGTTTCATGGTCATCGGCACCGCGCCCATGAAGGTCTGGATAAAGGCGGGGTTGAAGCCGCCCGCGCCGCAGGGGAATTTGAAATCCTTCCGGTCCCAGGGCTGGATACTGGAGTCGGGATTGGCCTTCACCCATGCCTTGGCTGCGTCCGTGGCGGTTCCCTGAGGAACAACCGCATCGACGACCTTAAGCATCGCCGCCTCGGCCGGGCGGAACAGCTTGCCCTGAAGCATATAGATAAGGGCGGTCTGAACCCCGGTGATGCGCGGCAGACGCTGGCTGCCGCCGCCACCAGGGAACAGGCCGACCATGATTTCCGGCAGGCCGAGCTGGGTCTTCGTGCTGTCGCCGACGACCCGGTAATGGCAAGCGAGCGCGAGTTCGAAACCGCCGCCCACACAGGTGCCCTCAATGGCGCAGGCGACGGGCTTGCCGCAGGTTTCGAGACGCCGCAGCAGCGCGTTGAGCACAAACACCTTGTCGAATATCGTGCCGATGTCGGCCTTGCCGTCCGGCCCGGGGGCCAGCATGGCGGGGAGGGCCTTCAAATCCATGCCGCCCATGAAGCCGCTGTCCTTGCCGGAGCGGATGACGGCGCCCTTGATCGCTTCCTCGCCCGCGATCCGATCAATGGCTGCGGACAGGTCGGCGAGGAAATCCGGGCCGATGACGTTCATCGACTGGCCGGGCACATCGATGGTGAGGGTGGCGATGCCGTCGGCGTCGGTTTCGAACTGGATGCTGGTCATGGTTCAAACCCTCTCGATGATCGCGCCGGTGCCCATGCCCGCGCCGATGCACAGGTTGACGAGCGCGGTGCCCTTGCCGCTGCGTTCCAGTTCCTCAAGCGCGATACCCAGGATCATCGCGCCGGTTGCGCCCAGCGGATGGCCCATGGCGATCGCGCCGCCGTTCACATTGACGTCCGCATGGTCGAGATCGAGCGCCTGCATGTAGCGCAGGACGACGGCGGCGAAGGCTTCGTTCAGTTCCCACAGGTCAATGTCGGCCTTGCCCATGCCGGATTTCTTGAGCAGCTTTCCCGCCACGAATTCAGGACCCGTGAGCATAATCGTGGGTTCCGAGCCGATCGAGGCCATGGCCTTGATACGGGCGCGGGGTTTCAGGCCATATTTATCGCCCATGGCCTTGTTGCCGATAAGAATCGCCGCAGCGCCATCGACGATCCCGGAGCTGTTGCCGGCGTGATGCACATGATTGATCCGCTCGATCTCCGGATATTTGAGCAGAGCAACGGCGTCGAAGCCCGGCATATCCTCGCCTATGCCCGTAAAGGCCGGTTTGAGGGAGCCGAGCGACTGCATGTCGGCATCCGGGCGCATATGTTCGTCATGGTCGAGCGCGACGAGGCCGATCACATCCTTCACCGGCACGACCGAGCGGGCGAAGCGGCCCTCACCCCAAGCATGGGCCGCGCGCTTCTGGCTTTCGACGGCATAGGCGTCGACGTCGGTACGGGAGAAACCGAACTTTGTGGCGATGAGGTCCGCGCCGATGCCCTGTGGGGCGAAATAGGTCTTCCAGTTGACGGCAGGGTCCATAGCGAGCGCGCCACCGTCCGAGCCCATCGGCACGCGGCTCATAGATTCCACGCCGCCGCCAATGGCGAAGTCCGCTTCGCCCGCCATCACCTTGGCCGCAGCGAGGTTCACCGCCTCCAGGCCCGAAGCGCAGAAGCGGTTGATCTGCATGCCGGCGGTGGTTTCGGCATAATCGGCGTTGAGGGCGGCGACGCGGCCGATGACCGCGCCCTGTTCGCCCACCGGCGTGACGCAGCCCAGGATTACGTCGTCCACATCGGCCGTGTCGATCTGCGAACGGTCGCGCACGGCCTGCAGCATCTGCGTGGCGAGCTGAATAGGGGTGATGTCGTGCAGCGAGCCATCCTTCTTGCCACGCCCACGGGGGGTGCGGACGGCGTCATAGATGAAGGCTTCCATGCCCGGTCTCTCCAGTTCCGCGCCTTGGGAAAGGCAGCGCGTCTGCCGTCAATGTGCGCGGGCGGAACGAAAGTGCAAGAGGGAGTAAAACACAGTGCGTCAGGACCCGCAGCGCATGATGGGCGAGGACGGGCTTTGCCGTAGCGACATCTTCACTATGCGGCCCGTGAAATTTTTTTCGCGCCACAGCGCAAACGCTGTGTTTCTTTCGCACAGGCTGTTCAGTGCCAGATACAAAAGCTAGATTCGCGGCGAAACGGACCAGCGAAGAATGGGGGCAAGCAGCATGCAACGGTACAGTCGGATCGCCATTTTCCTACACTGGACCATCGCGGCCCTGCTGGCGTTTCAGATATCGCTCGGCTGGGGTCTCCACACCGTTGGTGCGCACGGCTTTGCAGCGTTCCAGCTGCACAAGTCGGTTGGCATCATGATCCTGGCTCTTACGCTGGTACGGATCATCGTACGGTACTGGAAGCCGCGCCCGGCGCCGATGGAAGGCGGTCTGACGGGCGCGCTTGCCAAAGCGGTGCATGCCGGTCTTTATCTTTTCATGCTCGGCGGACCGCTTACCGGCTGGGCGTTGGTGTCGACGGCGAAGGTCAAGGTGCCGACGCTGATATTCGGAACGATCCCCCTGCCGCATCTGCCCCTGCCGCTGGCGGCGCACGAGGCGGCGGAGAACGCCCACGGCCTGATCGCCTGGATCGGCATCGCCCTGTTCCTGCTGCATGTCGCGGGGGCGCTGCGCCATCATGTGCTGATGCGCGACGGCCTGATCTATCGCATGACGCCCGTGCGATCGCTTGGCGTGATGCTGCTGCTTGTCGCCGCGATCCCAGCGGGGCTGTTCCTGGGGAAAGCGGTATTGCCCAAGCCGGTCGAGGCGGCAGCAGCGCCAGCCCCCGCGCCTGCGGTCGAAGTGACCGCTCCTGACAATGCCGTCGCGGCCGGGGACGATTCCGTGGCCGATAATGTGGCGATGGCTGCGGTGGCGGATAATGCGGCGGAAGCGAAGGAAGTCGCGCCGATTGGCCCACCGCCCGCTTGGACGGTGCAACCCGGCGGCAAGATCGGCTTTTCGGTCGCCAATTATAGCGACACCATCTCCGGCGGCTTTTCGCGCTGGACGGCGGATATCGTGATTGACCCCGATCATCCCGAAACGGCGATCATTTCGGTGGATGTCGACCTGGCCAGTGTCAGCGTTGGCGATCCCACGCAGGACGGGATGCTGGCCGGGGACGAATTTTTCGGGATTGCCGCACATCCCCGGGCGAAATTTGTCGCAAAGGGCGCCGAGAAGCTGAAGGAAAACAGCTATCGTGTGAAAGGGACGTTGACATTGAAGGGCGTTTCCAAACCGCAGACGATCCTGTTCACGCTGAGCGGAAGCGGGCTACGGCGCAAGGTGACGGGATCGGCATCCATTGCGCGTGCAGCCTTCGGCGTTGGCAATGGCGATAGCAGCGGTGGACTCGCACCGGCCGTCTCCCTGAGCTTTTCCTTCGATGCGAAGGGAAAGCTGCCCTGAATGAAGGACTCGCTTTCGGCGGTTTTGCGCCCCATATGGTCGGCCAATACAGCAATCGAGAGGACGAGGTTTTGAGTGATCCGGCGCCCGCAAAGATGGCAGTGCCTGACGATGTCGCTGATGCGATCCGCACGTTGATCCGCTGGTCCGGGGACGACCCCGAGCGGGAAGGGCTGGTCGACACGCCGAAGCGCGTTGCACGGGCCTGGAAGGAATATTGCCAGGGATATGCCGAGGATCCCGCCTATCATCTGTCGCGCATCTTCCATGAGGTGGGCGGCTATGACGAGATCGTCCTCCTCAAGGACATCCCGTTTCAGTCGCATTGCGAGCATCATATGGCGCCGATCACGGGTCATGCGCATATCGCCTATCTTCCGGGCGACTATGTGGTGGGCATATCGAAGCTGGCGCGGGTGCTCCACGCTTATGCCCAACGGTTGCAGGTGCAGGAGCGGCTGACCGCCGAGGTCGCCGATTGCATCTGGGAAAATCTCAAGCCACAAGGGGTCGCCGTGGTGATCGAGGCGACCCATGGCTGCATGACGGGCCGGGGTGTTCGCACCCCGGGAGTCATCATGAAGACCAGTCGGATGATGGGTGTGTTCAGGGACGATGAGAAGAGCCGCAAGGAAGTTCTCAAGCTGATGGGCGTGTGAGCGAGGAGGGGGGCTCCTACAGACCGTTGCGCGCACCCGCGCCGCTGGCGAACGAGATGCCGGCGGGATTGCCGGTGTCGGGCAAGCGGCTGGCGCTGATAACGGGCGGGCACCGGCGGCTGGGTGGGATCATTGCAGGCGCGCTGGCCAAGGCGGGCTATACTCTGGCCATTCACGGTAGCCACGATACGCTGCTCGATGGCGGCATGGCGCAGATGTTCGAAGAGAACAACACCGCCTGGCAGGGGTTCGTCGCCGATTTCACCAATCTGGAGGCCGCAGACGAACTGGTCGCCAACGTCGCCGCCGCCTTTGGACGTCCGCCCGACCTGTTGGTCAACAGCGCCGCGATCTTCGGACAGGATCGGCTGGAGAGCGTCACGCCGGATGCGCTTATGCAGCACTATGCCGTGAACTGCGCGGCGCCGACCCTGCTGACCAAAGCGTTCGCGATGGTGCCCGCCGGCCCGACCGACCGCTGCATCATCAATATCCTGGACCAGCGGATCGCGCAGCCGCATGGCGACCAGCTATCCTATACGCTCTCCAAGATGGCGTTGGCCGGCTTGACCCAGGTCGCCGCGCGGGAATTGGCGCCGCAGATCCGGGTCAATGCCGTCGCGCCGGGACTGACGATCGCCACTCCGGACTATTCGCATGCGCAGATGCGGGACCTGGCCGAAGCGATGCCACTGCACCGTCTGCCCCAGGCCGAGCAGATCGCCGAGGCGGTGGTATATCTGGCCGGCGCGACAGCGGTGACCGGACAGGTCGTTTATGTGGACGGCGGCGCGCATATGCAAACCTACAGCCGCGATTTCATGCATCTGTAGCGGTCACGATTTCGGGCAGGATTGCGTCTAGGAGCAGCATGCCCGCCGCCGTGACCGAAAGATGTGCGCCAGCGTTTGTCAGCAGGCCGAGCGCGCTCAGCCGAGCGACGGCATCGGTATCGACAAGGGCGGCATTGGCGATCCCTGTCATACGACCGATCCGGTCGAGGTCGACGCCTTCGCGCAGGCGCAGGCCCATCAACAGCGCCTCCGCCGCGCGGTCGGCCGGGGAAAGCCTATCCTCCGCCTTCAGGCCGTGGCCGTTGCGGGCAACGGCGTCGATCCAGTTTTCCGGCTTGCGATGGCGCAATGTCGCGGTGGCGTTGCGGCGGCCATGCGCGCCGGGGCCAATGCCCGCATAGTCGCCATAGCGCCAGTAAGTAAGGTTGTGGCGGCTTTCCTGCCCCGGCCGGGCATGGTTGCTGATTTCGTACGCGGGAAGGCCCGCGGCGCTGGTCATAGCCTGCGTCAGTTCAAACAGGGTCGCAGCGTGATCAGGGTCCGCAGGCACGAACTCCCGGCGGCGAACCATGCTTTCGAAGCGGGTGCCGGGTTCTATGGTAAGCTGATAGAGCGAAAGGTGGCCGACACCGAACGACAGGGCGCGCGAGAGCTCCGTTTCCCAGTCGTGCTCGCTCTGGTCTGGGCGAGCGTAGATAAGGTCGAAGGTGACGCGGGTAAAATTCGTCTGGGCCGTGTCGAGCGCGCGAAGTGCCTCATCGGCATCATGAGCGCGGCCCAGGAACCGGAGCGCGGCGTTATCGAGCGACTGGAGGCCAAGCGAAACGCGATTGACCCCGGCGGCCGCGAGATCGGCGAACCGTGCTGCTTCAACCGAGCTGGGATTGGCTTCCAGAGTGATTTCCATATCCGCAGCGAAGCGCCAGTGGCGTCCGGCGGCCTCGATCAGCGCGGCGGCCGTCTCAGGCGGCATCAGGGAAGGGGTGCCGCCGCCGAAGAATATCGAAGACAGGGGTCGCCCGGCCGTCAGCGCCGCCTCATGCGCCATGTCCTTCAACAATGCCTGTCGCCAGACAAGCTGGTCCACGCCATCGCGTACATGGCTGTTGAAATCGCAATAGGGGCATTTGGAGACGCAGAAAGGCCAATGAATATAGAGCGCTAAAGGCGCATCAGTTCGGCCAGGGTTAATCTGGACAGAGGTAAGGGCTTCGGCCATGACGGGCGGGTTCCTTAAGCGCATTGTGCGGCCTTGGCCACTGATCTTCCTGATCCTGGCCATTCCGGCTTCGGCGCAGACGGAGCGGCAGCGCAACATCCGCGACCGATTGTACGATCCCAATAAGCCGCAGGCGCGCGGCGACGCGCTGCTCAGATATCATATGCTGGCCGCGCACAATCGGGCGAGAGCGGCGGTGGACGTGCCTCCGCTGGTCTGGAACGCGGGGCTGGCTGCGGAGGCCGAAGCCTATGCGCGGGCGCTGGCCCGGTCCCGGTCATTCAGGCACAGCGACAAGGCGCAGCGGTCAAAACCCCAAGGTGAGAATCTCTGGATGGGATCGTCCGGCGGCTTTACCTATGCAGAGATGGCCGCGAGTTGGGTCGACGAGCGGCGTTATTACCGGCCGCGATCCGTCCTGCCGAATATCAGCACAACCGGCGACTGGCATGACGTTGGCCATTACACGCAGGTGATATGGCGCGCGACGACGGCCGTCGGATGCGGCCTGGCCTCCAATGATGACGATGATTATCTGGTGTGCCGCTATACGCCGCCCGGCAATGTCTATGGGCAGAGCGCCACGGCGGAGGGCGTGGCGCCTAAATAGCCATCAGAGCGCGGGAATTGGGCTTTAGAATTACAGCGGCCTGAGAACTATAGGGGCCTGAGGACGTATCGGCTGACAAGCCCGTCGGTCATTTCAAACCATACCATGAAGGGGCGGTCTGGTCCGGGGCCTTCCACGGCGCCGATGAAGGCGCCCTTGTCGCCTTCCATGATCATATCCCGCACATGGTGCGTAATCCCTGCATCCTTCAATTCTGCAACGCGGGCGGCCAGTAATTCGCGGACGGCGGCACGACCGTGAAGCTGGGTCGGCTCACCCCGCGCGAAATCATGATGCGCCCAAACCTGAGAGTGGCTCCATTCCACATCGGGATGAAAGGCCATGACCGCGGTGTCCATGTCACCCTGATCCACATGGCCGTAGTAAATGGTCTGGAAAAGGTGGCGTGCCTGGGTCTTGTTGCTCATGAAATTCCTTTGGTCTGGCGATGCGGATCTGGGCAGGGTTGATAAGGCCGTGGCGGGCCTTGTCCGCGGTCATGGCGAAGGCTTCTGGCAATGCGTCCAGGCCGTTCAGCGTACAGCCGATCAACGGATCAAGCTGTATGCGACCGTTTCCCGCCAGCGCCACCGTGGACTCGAACAGCGAACGGGTGAGGACGGAGGGAAAGGAGAAGCGGATGCTGCGGAACCGGAACGCGCTGTATGGCAATATGGCGGCGTCGCCATCAAAGGCCAGGCCGATCACCCGGGCCTCGTCACGCGCCATCTGCGCCGCCTGCACCAAGGTCGCGTTGCCGGCCAGGCCGCGCGAAACCGGCCCGCCCGCGCATTCGAATATGATGTCCGCGCCGCGTCCGCCGGTGAGTTTCAGTACGGCGGCAACCGGGTCTTCCGCACGGGCGTCGATTACCGTGTCCGCCCCGAGCCGCAGCGCCAGATCGAGCGCTTCCTTCCGACGGCCGACGGCTATCGTACGTCTAGCCCCCGCGGCCCGGACAGCCTGAAGGCAGCCGAACCCCATGGCGCCGAGGCCGATAACGACCGCGGTGTCATCGAGCGTCGGGGCTGCGGCATGCGCGGCGGCCACGCAATCTGTTAGCGCCTGAATGGCTGCGCCGGCCTCATCGCCGACGGTGGGAGGAAGTTTCGCCAGCAGGCTTTCGGGGAAAACGCCTTCTTCGGCAAAGGCGCCCGGATAATCGAATCCCACAATGCCTTCGGGATGCGATCCGCGCGCTGCGACACGATCGCCGATGGTCAGGCTGGCGACGCCATCCCCCAATTCGACAACTTGTCCGGAAAATTCATGACCGAATAGCTGCGCCGGACCGTCGGCCAGTCGCCGGGCGATGATGTCATGGCCGTATGTTTTTTCGCCCTGGTGCAGCAGGATTTCGGTGATGCTGGGTTGGGCGACCAGAATCCTTACGCGGACCCACCCCGGCTTTGGCTTTGGCGTCGGCACATTTTCCAGCCGCATGTCGCCATAGCCATGGGTAATCCATGCCCGCATCGTTCTCGTCTCTCCTGGCCCGTAGGCTAGGAGGAGGGTATAAAACAGTCAATCGTGATTGTTTTTGTCAGAATGCGGCGGCGACAAGTTTTGCAAAGGCGTCAGCGCGGTGGCTCATGGCGTGCTTGGCGTCCGGGTCCATCTCGCCGAAACTCATGTCATGGCCAATGGGCTGAAACATGGCGTCATAGCCGAACCCGTTGCCGCCGCGCGGCGGCCAGACCAACGTGCCGTCCACCCGGCCCTCGAACACCTCGACATGACCGTCCGGCCAGGCGAGGGCGAGGGCGCAGACGAAATGGGCGTCATGGCCGACATCCGGTCCCTTCGCTTCGACGGCGTCATGGACGAGACGCATGGCGAGGTTGAAATCTTTCGATGGGCCAGCCCAGCGGGCCGAGAAGATACCGGGATCGCCTAGCAGCGCGTCGACACACAGACCGCTGTCGTCGGCCAGGGCGGGCAGGCCAGACAGATCGGCAGCCTGCATCGCCTTCAGCTCTGCATTGGCGACAAAGGTCGTGCCGGTTTCCTCCGGTTCGGGCAGATCGAGCGCGGCGGCGGAGATGGGCTCGATCCCATAGGGACCGAGCAGCGCCTGTATCTCCCGTACCTTGCCGGCATTATGGCTGGCGATGACCAGCTTGCCGGGTTTCAGCTTGCGGATCGCCTGCTCGTTGCCGGCATTGTCTGTCATCGTCCGGTGGCCTTGTCCTGTGCCGCGAAAATCTGCGCGCAACCGATACGGGCAAGCCGCAGCAGGCGCAGAAGTTCCTCTTCGTCAAAGGTTGCGCCCTCGGCCGTCGCCTGGACTTCGGCGAACTTGCCGTCGCCGGTGAGGATGAGGTTCGCGTCTGCCTCGGCATTGCTATCCTCGTCATAATCGAGGTCGAGGACGGGCGTGCCCTTGTAGATGCCGCAACTGATCGCGGCGACCTTCTGCAGGATCGGATCTTCCGTCAGCAGGCCGGCGGTCATGAGCTTATCGACGGCGATGCGCATGGCGACCCAGGCGCCGGAGATCGAGGCGGTGCGGGTGCCGCCATCGGCCTGGATGACGTCGCAATCGAGCGTGATCTGGCGCTCGCCCAGCTTCTTCATGTCCATGACCGAGCGGAGCGAACGGCCGATGAGGCGCTGGATTTCCTGGGTGCGGCCGGACTGCTTGCCCTTGGCCGCCTCGCGCTGGCCGCGCGTGTGGGTGGCGCGGGGGAGCATGCCATATTCCGCGGTCACCCAGCCTTCGCCCTTGCCGCGCATGAAGGGCGGCACGCGCTCCTCGACAGACGCAGTGACGAGTACGCGGGTCTGGCCGAAGCTGACGAGGCAGCTGCCCTCGGCATGGACGGTGAAGGCGGGCTCCATGGCGATGGTGCGCATTTGGTCGGGGGTGCGGCCGGATGGGCGCATAATGTCGTTACTCCAGTTAAACTGGCGGGGGCTTAGCGCCGTCGGTGGCGTCTTGCCAGTAGAGCGTGATAAAAAGGCGATCGGGCCGGTTCGGACCGGATAAGATTAAGGTTTGATACAGGGCGTTCGCAGGACAAAGCGGGCGGAGCAGGAGAGCAGGATGATACGAACAGGGATTGCAGGTCTGGCGATAGCCATGCTGGCGGGATGCGCGACGCCTTCAGGCGCCGACAAGCCAGTCGCGAAGGCGGATACCATCCGCTTTTCCGCCGGTCCTTGCTTTGGGGTCTGCCCGGTCTACAGCGTCAAAGTCGATCCCAATGGATCGGGCGTGCTGATTCCGCAAAAGAACACCGCCGTTCCGGGCGAGACGCGTTTCGCGGTGACACCCCTCCAATACCGGCGATTGCGCGATGCGTTCGCGCCGTTCCGGCCGATGACGGGCACGGAGAAGAAAATCGCCCAAGGCGAAAATTGCGACAGGGCGGCAACCGACATGCCCGGCTATGAGATTGTCTGGACCCGCGCCGGTAAAGAGAAGACTGAGCTGGATTTCTATTCCGGCTGTTTCGACCCGCGCTATGCGAAACTGCGGGCGGCGGTCCAGTCCGTGCCCAAGATCCTCGACATTGAAAAGATGCTGAAAGCCGGGAAATAGCGGATATCATGCTGTCATGACAGAGGATGGCGAGAGGAACGGGCAATGGCGATCATGAAACGGCTGTGCCGGATATTGGGGATATTGTGCCTGCTGATGGGATTGCTGTGGATCGGGCAGGGGCTTGGCCTTATCCACTGGCCGCAGAGCAGCTTCATGATCGACGTCCGCCCATGGGCGTTGCGTGGCGGGTTGCTGGCGCTGTTCGGAATCGGCCTGCTGGTTCTGTCCCGGCGGATCGCGCGATGAGGGTGGATTGAGTGTCGGGCGCTTGCCGCCTACATGAGCTATGATGTCCGTTACGCCGATCACCGAACTTAACAGCCGCGCCCGCGACGTTTTCCGCGTGGTGGTGGAAAGCTATCTGGGCACGGGCGCGCCGGTGGGATCGCGCACGATCAGCAAGCTGGCGGGATTGAACCTGTCGCCAGCCTCCATTCGCAACGTGATGCAGGATCTCGAAGAACTTGGTTTGCTGGCCGCGCCGCATACGTCGGCGGGGCGGATGCCGACGGAAAGCGGTCTGCGCCTGTTCGTGGACGGCATGATGCAGACGGCGGAACCGTCGGCCGAGGAGCGGCGGGTTATAGAGGCGCGCCTGCCCGATGGTGGGCCGATCGAGGAAGCGCTATCGGCGGCGACGCTGGCGCTGTCGGGCCTGTCGGCCTGCGCGGGGATCGTGATGGTGCCCAAGCGCGAGCCGGTGATGCGGCAGTTCGGGTTCGTGCCGCTCAGCCGGAGCCAGGCGCTGGCAGTGCTGGTCGGCGAGGACGGGTCTGTCGAGAACCGGGTGGTCGAACTGCCCGATGGCGTGACGCCCTCGGCGCTCAACGAGGCAGCCAATTATATGTCGGCGCGGCTTTCGGGGCTGACGCTGGGCGAGGCGCGGTTGCGGCTCCGGCGGGAGCTGGATGCGGACCGGGCGGCGCTCGACGGCGCGGCGCGCGAACTGGTGGAGCGGGGGATTGCCATCTGGTCCTCCGATACCGAGAACCGGCCGGTGCTGATCGTGCGCGGGCAGGCAAACCTGATCGACGAGACGGCATCCGCCGACCTGGAACGGGTCCGACAACTGCTCGATGAGCTGGAGGGCAAGCAGGAGATTTCCCGGCTGCTGGAAAGCGCGCTGGCGGGGACGGCGACCAAAATCTTCATCGGATCGGAAAACAAGCTCTTTTCACTTTCGGGTTCCTCCGTCATAGCCGCGCCTTACCGTGGGGGTGACGGCCGGGTCTTGGGGGTGGTCGGCGTGATCGGCCCCACGCGCTTGAACTATGCCCGCGTGATACCCATGGTGGATTTCACCGCACAGACCCTGTCGAGACTGATGAGATGAACGAAGAGAATAAAGACATCCAGAACGACCAGCCCGAAGCCGTGATCGAAGAGGCGGCGGCGCAGGAGACTTCCGAGACCGATACGGCGCTGAACGAACTGGAAGGCAAGCTGACGGTTCTGGAGAATGAGCTGGCGACGGCGAAGCAGGACGTGCTCTACGCCCATGCCGATACGCAGAATGTGCGGCGGCGGCTGGAGAAGGAGCTGCAGGACGCGCGGGCCTATGCCGCGACCGCCTTTGCCCGGGACATGCTGTCGATCGCGGACAATCTTTCGCGGGCGTTGCAGGCGATCCCGGCGGAGCTGCGGACCGACGACAAGATGAAGAGCCTGGTCGTCGGACTGGAAGCGACCGGCCGCGAGCTGGAGAGCGTGTTCCGCAAGAACGGCATCGAGAAGATCGAGGCGCTGGACCAGATCCTGGACCCGAACAAGCATCAGGCGATGGTGGAGATGCCGTCGGACAAGGCGCCGGGGACGATCGTCCAGGAGATGCAGGCGGGCTATATGATCAAGGACCGGCTGTTGCGGCCGGCGATGGTCGGGGTGGCGAAAGCGCCCTGAGGCATAGGCCATAGCGAGACGAGAAGACGGCGGCGGTCCCATGGATCGCCGCCGTTTTTCGTTGCGGGATGTTCGTGGCGAAGTGTGTGGAAGTCGGCCGTAAAAAAGTTCAAGATATATCTTGACTGTTCAGAGATAAGATATATCTAAGCTGCATCATGAAACATAGAGGAAAGACAGTCATGCGATTTCACATGCACGGCCACAGGGGTGGCCACAGACACATGTACAGCGACGGCGAGGGAGGGCGCGGTTGCGCGCCTGACGGCTTCGGCCGGGGTGGTTTTGGCGGACGCGGCTTCGGCGGCGGGCGTCACGGCCATGGCGGAGGCGGGCCTTTTGGTGGCGGCAGGGGCCGTCGCCGGGTGTTCGACGCCGGCGAACTGAAGCTCGTCCTGCTCAAGCTGATCGACGATGAGCCACGCCACGGATACGACCTGATCCGCGGGATCGAGACGCTGAGCGGCGGCACCTATGCGCCGAGCCCGGGCGTCGTCTATCCCACGCTGACCCTGCTGGCCGACATGGGCTTGGCGCAGGAGCAGCCGGGCGAAGGCACCCGCAAGCTGTTCGCCATCACCGACGCGGGCAAGGCACATCTGTTGGAAAACCGCGATGCGGCGCTGGAGGCGATGAGCCGGCTGGAGACGCTGGCGAAGATGAGCGAGCGCACCGACGGCGCGCCGATCCGCCGCGCGATGGAAAATCTGAAGATGGCCCTGCGCGGACGCCTTGAAAAGGAAGGCGCGGATTCCGACACCATGCTGGAGGTCGCCGCCCTGATCGACGAGGCGGCAGCCAAGATCGAAAGGCTGAAATAATGGCGACGACGACCGCGACCGTGCCGACGCAAAGCGGCAGCCGGTATCTGCAGCAACTGTGCAAGCATTGGGGGCACAAGTTCGACGTCACATTTGACGCCGAGCGCGGCACCGTGGCGCTGCCCCAGGCGCTGACGACGATGGTGGCGCAGCCGGGAAACCTGATCGTCACGATCGAGGCGGAGGACCCGGCGGTGCTGGACCGGATGAGGGGCGTGGTGGCCGAGCATATCGACCGCTTCGCTTTCAAGGAAGCGCCGCTGGCGTTCGACTGGACGTAGGGGCGGGGAGGGCAACCCTCCCCCCTGTTGCCGTCGTCCCGGACTTGATCCGGGACCCATGAGCGCAAGCGTTTGTGGCGTCATGCGACCGAGAGCCAATGGGTCCC